>NZ_VDZH01000039.1 GCF_007673235.1 Curtobacterium pusillum | reverse complement strand
ATGCCAGTGATCATAAGGGTGAACTACCCGTTTATACAATGGAGACTTTACCTGAAGAAGGGCAAGAGAATGTAACTAAAATCGAAAGCGAATTTGATTTAAATGAAACAGCGCCGATCATGTATACATCTGGTACAACAGGACGCCCAAAAGGGGTTGAGCAAACGTTTGGCAATCATTTTCATAGTGCTGTTTCCTCTGCAGTCAATATAGGCATCAGAGAGGATGACC
>NZ_VDZH01000038.1 GCF_007673235.1 Curtobacterium pusillum | reverse complement strand
GACCCCCCCCCCTCCCCCCGGCCCCCCCCCCCGCCCCACCCCCCCCCCCCCCCCCCCCTCCCCCCCCCCCCCCCCCCTCCCCCCCCCCCCCCCCCCCCCTCCTCCCCCCCCCCCCCCCCCCCCCCCCCCCCCCCCTCCCCTCCCCCCCCCCCCCCCCCCCCCCCCCCCCCACCCCCCCCCCCCCCTCCCCCCCCTCCGCACCCTCCTTCCCCCGACCCCCCATCCCCGTCTC
>NZ_VDZH01000037.1 GCF_007673235.1 Curtobacterium pusillum | reverse complement strand
TCAAATAAATCTTTGCCACAAACTCAAAACGAGTCAATCCATTGCTATGACTAGCTTCAATTTGCTTTTTTCTTCCGTAGAACCCCCCCTGTTAGAATGGGGGGGTTCTCGTTTGGCTCTCGGTGCTTCGCTTTTCGTTGCCACTCGACGACTGTCGTCGTCTTCCGCTGCGCACCTTCGCCAAACAAAACAGCCGCACAAATATTTCTTTAATCTTACCATTTTTGACTCTT
>NZ_VDZH01000036.1 GCF_007673235.1 Curtobacterium pusillum | reverse complement strand
AACATCAGGGAGCAAGCTCCCATCTGCCCGCTCGACTTGCATGTATTAGGCACGCCGCCAGCGTTCGTCCTGAGCCAAGATCAAACTCTCCAAAAAAGTTTGTTTAGAATTAACATCATTAATTCTATCTCTTAGCTTTTAGAAGTGTTACCTTCTATTTTAAAAGAAAACGAGTTTCTTTTATCTTAACATACTGGTTGTCTTGTTCAGTTTTCAAAGAGCAAATTAAAAATT
>NZ_VDZH01000035.1 GCF_007673235.1 Curtobacterium pusillum | reverse complement strand
ACTCTTGCTGAACGTCAGCGCATCCCACTCATTATTAATCAAGAAAATGCAGTGTTAGCTATTGCGGATTTATATGTTAAAGAAAATTTTAAAGAATTTATTTTGATTTCGAATAATGGACATGAATTATAATGCATAAGGATTTAAAGAATGTTTTGTTATCGGAAGAAGACATTCAAAATATTTGTAAAGAGATGGGAGCTATCATTACTGAGGATTATAAAGATCGCCCACT
>NZ_VDZH01000034.1 GCF_007673235.1 Curtobacterium pusillum | reverse complement strand
AGGGTGGGGGACTGGTCCTGGTGGTAGGGAGGGTGGCGGAGGAGGGGGGGGTGGGGTTGGTGAGCGGACGGGGTTGGGGGTTGGGGGAGGTGAAGGGGATGAGGGGAGTGGGGGTGGGGGGGGAGGTGGAGGGGGAAGGGATGGGGGGGGTGGTGATGGGTGGGGGGAGGGGAGGGGTGAGGGGGAGGGGGGACACGGGTGGGTTGGGGGGGGGTGGTGGGGAGAGGGTTGGGGTGG
>NZ_VDZH01000033.1 GCF_007673235.1 Curtobacterium pusillum | reverse complement strand
CCTCTCAAAAACACAAAAAAGACCAGTTCCATACGGAACTGATCCTTAGACAAGCTTGGCGGCGTCCTACTCTCACAGGGGGAGACCCCCAACTACCATCGGCGCTGAAGAGCTTAACTTCCGTGTTCGGTATGGGAACGGGTGTGACCTCTTCGCTATCGCCACCAAACCTGATGGAGAGAATGTTCTCTCAAAACTAGATAACAATGTTCAAACTTCACATTAGAATAAAGGTTAAGTCCT
>NZ_VDZH01000032.1 GCF_007673235.1 Curtobacterium pusillum | reverse complement strand
AGAATCAAGGTGGTATATTATTATTCGTTGCCGCAAAACAGCAGCGAGGTTAAAAAAAGAAATTGAAAAAACTTCTTGACTTTAACCGATACGAAATGTTAAGATATTAAAGTCGCTTACGAGCGATAACGAATATGATCTTTGAAAACTAAACAAGACAAAACGTACCTGTTAATTCGAGTTTTTATAAAAAATCCTATGATATTTCATAGGTAGTCAGTCAAACTGGCGAAAAACAAAACT
>NZ_VDZH01000031.1 GCF_007673235.1 Curtobacterium pusillum | reverse complement strand
ATTTGACCATTTGAACCACGCAATACAAACATATGTAATCCTCCTATTAATTAAGTTACCTATATTATAACGTTTTTAGTTACCTAAATGCAAGTAATTTAGGTAACTAAAAATAATAGTGGTTACAGTTCCGGAAATAATTTATAATATATTTAGAATAAAGAGTGTCGTGAGTCCTGGAACGACGAATAAAACAGGAGTCGTTCTCCCTAATGACGGACTAATAAAAAGGGATCGCAAACCCC
>NZ_VDZH01000030.1 GCF_007673235.1 Curtobacterium pusillum | reverse complement strand
CTCCCCGACCTCCTCCCGCTCTACCTCCTCGTGGTCGTCCCCCTCTCCCTGATCATCCTCATCATCCTCTTCCCCTCCTTCCTCCTCCCCATCACCCCCACGCAGTACCCCCCCCCCCACCACGACCACCCCCCCCCCCACCCTCCCCCCCCACATCACCTCCCCCACCTCCTCCCCCCCCTCCCCCTCCTCCTCATCACGATCCTGTTCCACAACCTCATCCTCACCCTGCGGATCGTCCCCTAC
>NZ_VDZH01000002.1:265651-773553 GCF_007673235.1 Curtobacterium pusillum | reverse complement strand
GGCGCGCCGCCCGGCTGCCGGTCCGTCTTCGCGCCCCGTTGCGAACGTCGCGCCCCGTTGTGTCGGGGCGCGATGTTCGCAACGGGGCGCGATCGTCCGACCACCGCGGACGCGCGCCGCGTCAGTAGCGGTAGTGCTCCGGCTTGTACGGGCCCTCGACCGGGACGCCGATGTACGCCGCCTGCTCCGGACGGAGTTCGGTGAGCGCGACCCCGAGGGCGTCGAGGTGCAGGCGCGCCACCTTCTCGTCGAGGTGCTTCGGCAGGACGTACACGCCGGTCGGGTACTCCGCGCGCCGGGTGTGCAGCTCGATCTGGGCGAGCACCTGGTTCGTGAACGAGTTGCTCATCACGAACGACGGGTGCCCGGTCGCGTTGCCGAGGTTCATGAGCCGCCCCTCGCTCAGCACCAGGATCGAGCGGCCGGTCGGCAGGCGCCACTCGTGCACCTGCGGCTTGATCTCGACCTTCTCGACACCTGGCAGGGACTCGAGGCCGGCCATGTCGATCTCGTTGTCGAAGTGCCCCACGTTCGCGACGATCGCGAGGTGCTTCAGCCCGAGCATCTCGTCCACGCCGACGACGCCGAGGTTGCCCGTGCAGGTGATGACCATGTCGACCTCGCCGACGACGTCCGCCAAGCGAGCGACCTGGTAGCCGTCCATCGCCGCCTGGAGTGCGCAGATCGGATCGACCTCGGACACGATCACCCGTGCGCCCTGGCCGCGCAGTGCCTCGGCCGCACCCTTGCCGACGTCGCCGTAGCCGACGACGAACGCCACCTTGCCGCCCATCAGGACGTCGGTCGCACGGTTCAGGCCGTCGGGCAGCGAGTGACGGATGCCGTACTTGTTGTCGAACTTCGACTTCGTGACGGAGTCGTTGACGTTGATCGCCGGGAACTTCAGCTCACCGGAGCGGGACAGCTCGTACAGGCGGTGCACGCCCGTGGTCGTCTCCTCCGTGACGCCCTCGATGTCGGCCGCGATGCGGGTCCAGCGGTCGGTCGACTCCTGCAGCGAGGCGGCGACGGTGTCCAGGACGATCTTCCACTCGGCGCTCGCGTCGGCACCGGCATCGGGGACTCGGCCCGCCGCCTCGGCGTCGGCACCGGTGTGCACGAGCATCGTCGCGTCACCGCCGTCGTCGAGGATCAGGTTCGGGCCGATCCACTCGGCGCCGACTGCCTCGGCCTCGGCAGACCAGTCGAAGATGCGGCTGGTGCACCACCAGTACTCCTCGAGCGTCTCGCCCTTCCACGCGAAGACCGGCACACCGGCCGGGGACTCGGGGGTACCCGTCGGCCCGACCGCGATCGCCGCGGCGGCTTCGTCCTGCGTCGAGAAGATGTTGCAGCTCGCCCAGCGGACCTGCGCGCCGAGCGCGACGAGGGTCTCGATGAGCACGGCGGTCTGCACGGTCATGTGCAGGGAACCCGCGATGCGCGCGCCGGCGAGCGGCTGCGATGCGCCGAACTCCTCGCGCAGGGACATCAGGCCCGGCATCTCGTTCTCGGCGAGGCGGATCTGGTGACGGCCCGCCTCGGCGAGGGCGAGGTCGGCGACGCGGAACGGTGCTGCGGTACGGGCTTCGGTGGGCATGCCCATCAGTCTTCCATGCCGGGAGGCGCGGGTCGTCAGGCGACGTCGGTCAGGTGATCCGTGCCTCCAGTCCGCCCCCTGTGGAGGACTGAGCAGAGCGCGCTCAGTCGGCGTCGCGGCGGAGCGGCTCACGCCGCACCACCTGCCAACCGCGTGGCACGCGCAGCTGCGCTGCGTGGCGCTGGCAGAGGTCGTACCCGTGGGGTTCGACACGCGTGGAGAGCGGTCCGACGACCACCATCGAGTCGCCGTAGTCGTACGTCAGCGTCGCCGCGGCGCTCGCGCCACAGGCCACCTTGCTGCAGATCCGTACGTCCATACCGTCCACGACCCTAGCGGAGCGCTGCTGGGACCGGAGTCGCGCGTACGATGTGGGGATGCGTCGCAGGACCCGTCTCGTCACACCGGTCGACCGAGGCCGCGGCCGCTCCCGGCACGGTCGCGGCGGACGGTCCAGCGTGACCGGTCCGGACCTCGCGCCGATCATCACCCGCGCCGAGACCTTCGACCGGATCGTCGGCGACACCGCGCACTACCTGCTCGGACTGTGGCCGGACGAACTCCAGGGCGTCGTGTTCCAGGTCGCGGACATGCCGACCGACGCGACGCTCCCCGACCACATGCCGCGGTGGCGCGTCGACCGCGAGCAGCGTCGCGTGACCGTGTTCCGGATCCCCGTCGAGCGCGTCACCCGCAGCCCGGAGAAGGACGACACCGACAAGCGGGTCATCATCGAGACCGCGGTGTTCCGTGCCGTCGGCGAACTGATCGACAAGGATCCGTGGGACCTGGCACCGGACCGCTACCGCCACTGGTGACCCGCGGCGCGCGGTCCACGCGCGACCCGGGTCAGGGGTAGACGCGCACCGGCGTCGACACCTCGGTCGCCGCGCGCACCGGGAACCCGGCGATGCCGTCACCGCTCTGGAACGTGACCCCCGCGACGAGACCCTTCGTCCCCGTGAGCGTGAGCTGCTTCGACACGGGCACGATCACCGTCTGGGTCGCGCCCGCGACGACGTCGACCTGCTGCTCCTCGTCGCCCGTCCGGATCGTGACCCGGGCGTCGGTGCGGGTCGGGTTCACGAACGTCAGGCGCTGGTTGTTCCCGGGCGCGAGCGCGGTGATCGTCGTCCCGCCGAGCGGTTCGGCGGACGCGAACCACCCGAGGTCCGTGCGGTCGTCGTCGGTCGGGGTCGTGGTCCGGGCGCCGGCGACGATCGGCACCGTGGAGGTGACCGTGAACGAGTAGCGACCGTCCGGGAAGTCGTCGAGGGCGACGTCCGTCACGACACCGGGCTCGGCGGTGGCGTTCACGGTGGAGCCGCCGCCGTCCGAGGTGGTGATGCCGAGGGTGACGCGAGCCGCCTGGGTGCCGGGCACGAACAGCCGGACGATCGGTGCGGCGTCGGCGGTGTCGTCGCCGCGCTGTGCCTCCTGGGCGCCCTTCAGCACGACGCCGGGGATGATCTGCGTCGTCGAGGGTGCCGCTCCCCCGGAGACGATGTCGAAGCCACCCGGGGTCAGCGTGCGGACGATCGACTCCTGCATGTGGGCGACGATCTGGCCGCCGGAGGACTCGACGTGGACGACGGTGGAGCCCTGGTCGGACACGAAGCCCGACAGCGGGACGACCTTCTGCGTGTTCGGCGCGACGACGATGCCGGTCGTGCCGGGGGCGCTCACGGTGCCGGTGCCGTCGTAGATCGACAGGTCGACGGTGGCGTTCACGTCGGTCGGGTTCGAGAGCGTGACGAGGCTGGTGCGTCCGGTCTCGGTGGAGCCGCCGACGAGCCACGTGGACTGGCTCGGGTCGTCGCAGGACGCTGCGCCGACGCCGACCAGGTCGCCGCTCGAGACGCTCTGGTAGCTGCTGCCGGCGACCTGGGGCGTGGACTTCCCCGCCGGGGCGGCGAGGAGCCGCGGGTCGCTGCCGCCCGTCGTCGACGGGTCGAGCGAGGAGCGCTCGACCGTCGACCCCGTGGTCGCGGTCGCCACGGTGGCGGACCCGACCGTGCTGGCCTTCGTCGCGTCGTTGCCGGCATCGTCGGACAGGCGGAGGGCGCTGCCCGCGCAGACGCGCTCGGCGTCGGCCGGCACCGGGGTGACGGTCTTGCCGGCCGGACGTCCGGGATCGGACTCGGTGCCGAGGGCGTGCGCCGCGGTGACGGCACCGGCGGCCACGACCACAGCGATCGCGGTGGCGGTGCCGCGGACGATCCAGCGACGGACGGAGGCGGTGTCGGTGCTCATTCGTCGCGCTCCTCGTCGAAGGTGGTGGCGGGTTCCTCGGCCTCGATGACGTTCGAGGTGGCACGGCGGCGCCGGGGTGCCGTCGGCACGGCGAGCAGGGCCGCGGCGCCGAAGACCACGCCGAGCACGATCAGGTAGAGCACGTGGGTGGCGTGGGCACCGGCCGATCCGGTGGAGGGCCGGTCGACGTCGCCCTCGTAGTGGAACAGCTGGCCGCTGGTCGTCTCACCGATGCTCGTGAACAGCGCGTTCTGGCCGATCGCGCCGGCGGCACGGTCGTGGACGTCGCGCGCGGCCTGGTCGTCCGAGGCGTCGTCGAGCAGGACGAAGCTGATGCCGAGCTGCCGGAGCGCCGGCTCGGGGTCGTAGCCGCTCCGGCTGGCGAGGTTGCCCGCCAGGGTCGCGAGCTGCGAGCCCGAGCGGCTCAACGTCAGGGCGGTGGAGTCGAGCGTCGACTGGTCGTCGAGCGTCGAGCCCTGACCGCGTTCGAGCGACACCGCGAGCGAGCCGTCGGTCTGCGGCTGGACGACGAGCGTCCCGACGTCCGGGTTCGCCTGTGCCTCGGCGTTGACGTACGCGCTGAGGACGCGGCCGGTGGTCGGCTGGATGACGGCGTTGCCGAGGTAGAACGCACCGAACGCCGGGGCCACGGTGACGGCGGCGAGGACGGTCGTGACGAGCCCGGCGACGGGGGCGAGCCGCGGCAGGACGTCGATGCCGATGCACGCGGCGGCGACGATCCCGAGCCAGTACACGGACAGGCCACTGCCGGGCCAGACGATCGTGGTGGTCGAGCCCACACCCGTGACGGTGACCTGGGTCGCCGCGTACGCGGTCGCGAACCCGAGCAGGGCGACGACGAGGGCTCCCCCGGCGACGGCCCACCGGTGCCCGAGCATCGCGCCGATCGCGGCGACGGCGACCGGCAGCGCGAGGACGGCCATCAGGACGGGGAGGATCCACGCGGCGAGCGCGAGCCCGGACGTCGTGGGCAGCCAGCCGCTCCAGTCCGGCACGGGCTGGCCGATGGCGAGCTGGAACGCCGACGGGGCACGCGTCGCAGAGGGGACGCCGGGGTCGGCGAACACCGCGAGCACGTTGCCGCGGGAGACCTGCGCGAGCACCAGCGGCAGGAAGAGGACGGCGGCCGGCACCGGGATGAACACCCGGCGGTGCGCACGGCGCCAACCGACGACGAGCGACACGAGCCACGCGACGAGCAGGACGGGCAGCAGCGACGGGGCCGAGGCGGCGACCACCGCGAACAGCAGCGAGGCGCCGGACGCCCAGGCCCACGACCGGTGCGCCTCGAGCACGGCGAGGAACAGCCACGGCAGCAGGACGTGCGCGATGACGGCGCCGAGGTGTCCGCTGGTGACGGCGCCGACGAGGGTCGGGGCGATCGTGTAGAGCGCCGCGCCGACGACGGGGACCCAGGTCCGGGTCGTGACCTTGCGGACGGCGAACCAGGCGCCGAGCGCGGCGACCGGGAACGCGACGAGCATCACGAGCACGACCGAGGTCGACGGCGACCAGAAGGTGATCGACCCGAGGACCGCGACGACGGCCGCGAACGGGTCGGACGGGCCCGTGAACCCGGTGCCGATCGAGTGCCAGCCGTACCCGACGTTCTGCCACAGCCGGGCGACGTCGGTGCTGAGCGGCAGGAGGCCACCCCCGGTCAGCGCCGGCGAGCCGAGGAGCGGGTACAGCGTGACGACGCTGAGGACGGCCGCGGCGAGGACGACCCAGATGCCGCCGTCGCCGAGGAACGACGCCCGGGCGATGGGGGCGTCCTCGACGCGGGCGAGTTCGACGTCCCGGGAGGTCGTGCGCCGCTCGTGCACCCGACGCCAGCTCACGCGGAGCGGCTCGACGGCGGCCCAGCCGAGCTTCTTGTTGCGGGCCAGGGTCCGACGGGAGCGCCCGACACCGCCCCCGAAGGCCACGGCGAAGGCGGCGGAGAGCTCGGCGCTGACGGCTGCGGGGTGCTTCGCGACGAGGTGACCGATCGCACGTCCGATCGCGAACGGCACGAGCGTCAGCCAGTGGATCCAGAGGACCCCGGCGGAGGCGTAGGTCATCCGTCGGTGGAGCTGCGCCTGGCGGTGCATCCGGACGCGACGACGCTCCGAGACGCGCTTGCGCCCGAACTCCTCGATCGGGCCGGCGCTCGTGACCCGGGCCTCGGGGACGACGGCGACGCGGTGACCGGCGAGGCGGACCCGCACGCAGAAGTCGAGCGCGGCGTCGACGTCGGGCAGCGCCGGGTCGAAGCCCCCGAGCTCGTTCCAGATCGAACGCCGGACGAGCATGCCGCCGGCGGCCACGGCCATCACGTCGGTGTTCCGGTCGTGCTGCCCCTGGTCGAGCTCGTCCTGCACGAGGACGAGGGAGCGGCCGAAGCGGGTCATGCTCTCGCCGAACGCACGGATCACCGCCGGGTCCTCGACCGACACCGACTTCGGGCCGGCGACGACGACGGACGGTGCGATCTCGACCGCGGAGAGCAGGTCGGCGAGCGCCGAGGGCGACGGCGCGTTGTCGTGCCCGAGCAGCCAGAGCCACTCGTCGACGGGCTCGTCGGCGACGGCGGGCGGCGCTTCGCGCTCGCCTCGCGCGACCGCCTCGCCGAACGGCCGACCGGCGGGCAGCCGCAGCAGTTCGGCGGAGCCGCCGAAGGACAGGTCCTTGGTGGAACCGTCGGTCGACCCGAGGTCGACGACGACGAGGTTCTCGGGGTGGCGGGTCTGGGCGGCGAGCGCGTCCAGGGTCCGGTCGAGGTGGTCCGCCCCGTTGGCGGCGACGAGGATCGCGGTGACTCTGGGCTGCATGACGGGCGTCACTCTACGGTCTGGAGGGGCGGCTCGGCCTGCGGACGGCGGCGCGCCGTGAACCTGTGGAGACGATCACTGCACGGTGTGCGTCGGACGCGCACCGTGCCTCCCGGCAGACGGGGTGCGCGGTTACGCGCGCTTTCTCAGCTTGCGGCGCTCGCGCTCGGACAGGCCGCCCCAGATGCCGAAGCGCTCGTCGTTCTCGAGCGCGTACTCGAGGCACTGCGCCCGGACCTCGCACGAGGTGCAGATCTTCTTCGCCTCGCGCGTCGATCCGCCCTTCTCGGGGAAGAACGCCTCGGGGTCCGTCTGCGCGCAGAGCGAGTCGACCTGCCACGCGAGAGGGTTCTCCTCGTCGTCGGTCTCCGGACGCCGGACACCCGGGACGCCGAGCGACACGGGGTCGACGTGCCAGTCCTCCGGTACTCCGGCGTGGAAGTCGGAACCGTTCACCCTGATCACCCCTGACGTCTCGATAACGGGACCACAACGATCGCTGTCGTTGCCTGTAATTACAGCGGTGTCATTCGCGAGAGTCAAGTCGCGGATCATAGAAGGCTCTGACCGTTCCGGCGTGTCATGTCCCCCGTACGGGCGTGTCGCGGCCGGTCTGTCCGGGCTTCGGGGGACAACCGACCGCCCCTCGAGCACTCAGGAGACGTTGCGGCGGGCCTCCCACGCGCTGGTGACCATCTCGTCGAGCGTGTGGCGCATCGACCACTCGAGGTCTCGTGCCGCGGCCTCGCCGGTCGCCACGATCCGTGCGGGGTCCCCGGCGCGTCGCGGTGCGATCTCCGGCTCGAACGCGATCCCGGTGGCGGCGGCCATGGCGTCCATGATCTGCCGGACGCTCACACCGTCGCCACTGCCGAGGTTGTACGCGCGCTCGAGGGTCTCGCCGGCCTCGAGCTTCTGCGCGGCGATCGCGTGCGAGTGGGCGAGGTCGGCGACGTGCACGTAGTCGCGGACGCACGTGCCGTCCGGCGTGTCGTAGTCGTCGCCGTTGATCCGCGGGGTCCGTCCGGCGAGCAGGGCGTCGAAGACGAGCGGGAAGAGGTTGTGCGGGCTGGCGTCGTAGAGGTCCGGCTCCCCCGAGCCGACGACGTTGAAGTAGCGCAGCGACGTCGTGGTGAACCCGGCGGCGACCTCCATGTCGCGGAGCAGCCACTCGCCGATGAGCTTCGACTCGCCGTACGGCGACTCCGGGGCCTTCGGGGTGGACTCCACGACCGTCTCGACGTCCGGCGTGCCGTACACCGCGGCGCTCGACGAGAACACGGCCTTCCGCACGTCGTTCTCCGCCATCGCACGGAGCAGCGTCGCCATGCCCGTGACGTTCTGCTCGTAGGTGTGCAGCGGCCGCTCCACCGAGACGCCGGCGTACTTGAAGCCGGCGACGTGCACGACGCCCGTCGCCGCGTGGTCGCGCAGCGTCCGGGCCAGCAGCTCGCCGTCGAGGATCGTGCCCTGCACGAACGGCACGTCGTCGGGCACGAACGCCCGGAAACCGCTCGACAGGTCGTCGAACGCGACGGTGTCGATCCCCGCTGCACGGAGCGCTCGGACGACGTGGGACCCGATGTACCCGGCACCGCCGGTGACCAGCCAACTCATGCTGGCCACGCTAGCGGACGGTGTTGCCCGACCTCGCGTTCACGCTCCGGTGGCGATGAAGACCGTCGAGGCCAGTCCACTGCCACCGTCGGCCTCGACCGTGACGTCGCCCTCGTCGGGCGTGATGTAGCAGGACTCCCCCTGGCGGAGCAGTGTCGCCGACGTCGCGCCGACGAGCGTGACGGCACCCGCGGTGCAGATCGCGATCGACGGCCCGACGAGCGGTGCCACCCCACCGGTGCCGAGACCGACCGGGCGTCCGTCGCCGGTGACACGGAGGAGCGCGAAGCCCACGCCGTCCGGCGCGAACCGCTCGACACCGGCGTCGACCGGTTCGGGCGCGAGCAGCGGGGCCGGGTACGCGGTGAAGTCGAGGACGTGCAGGAGTTCTGCCACGTCGACGTGCTTCGGCGTGAGGCCACCCCGCAGCACGTTGTCCGACGGGGCCATCAGCTCGATGCCGAGTCCGTCGAGGTAGGCGTGGATGTTCCCCGCGGGCAGGTACATGGCCTGACCGGCGGCGAGCGTGACGCGGTGCATGAGCAGCGAGACCACGATGCCCGGGTCGCCCGGGTAGCTCGACGTGAGGTCTCGCACGGTCGCCGTGTTCGGCGTCAGGGCGTCGTCGGGCAGCGCCGCGGCGAGGTCGCTGACGGCCTGCACGATCGCCCGGGCCGACGAGTCCGCGGTCTCGAGCCAGCGGACGGTGTCCTCGAGTCCGTGCTGCAGGTGCACCGCGAGGGGTCCGAGGCGACCGGACCCGGCGTCGAGCGCCTCGACCTCGGCGAGGGTCTCGGCGAGCGGACGGAAGCCGCTCAGCGCCTCGAACCGCTCGCTCAGCGCGACGACGAGCTCGGGCTTCGGGAACGGGTCCTTGTAGTTGCGGGCCGGGTCGTCGATCGGGACCCCGGCCGCCTGTTCGCGCTCGAAGCCCTCGCGCGCCTGCTCCGGCGTCGGGTGCGCCTGCAGGGACAGCGGCGCCGCAGCCGCGAGGACCTTGAGCAGGAAGGGCAGCCCGGAGCGGTCGGCCCCGAGCGCGTCCTGCGGCTCGGCGGCGATCCAGTCGAGCAGTGTGTCGGCACCGCCCACCATCGCGGGGTTCACGACCACGCTCGGGCTGCCGGGGTGGGCACCGAGCCAGAGTTCGGCCTGCGGGGCCCCGGTGACGGTCCGGCCGAGGAGCTCGGGGATCGCGGTGACGGACCCCCAGGCGTAGTCGCGGGGCGTGTTCGTGATGCCGAGGAACATGGGACAGAGCCTATCGGCGGTCACATTAGACTCTCCCGCGATGCCAGCAAGCACAGCGGAGGCACCCACCCGACGGGCGCTCCGGACAACCGCCACCGGGACGACCGACGCGACCCGGTGGGACATCCAGGGGCTCCGCGCGTTCGCGGTCCTCGCGGTCGTCCTCTACCACCTGTGGCCGGGCCGACTGCCCGGCGGGTTCGTCGGCGTCGACGTCTTCTTCGTCATCTCGGGCTTCCTCATCACCGGCCACCTCCTCCGGGAGCTCGTGACCACCGGCCGGATCGGTCTGGCCGGGTTCTGGGCACGCCGGGCGAAGCGGCTGCTCCCCGGCGCCTTCCTGACGATCGTCGCGACGGGCACCGCCGTGCTCCTCTGGGTCCCGAGCGCCCTCTGGGGGCAGTACGGCCGGGAGCTCATCGCGTCGACCGTGTACGTGCAGAACTGGCAGCTCGCCGCCGACTCGGTGGACTACCTCGCCCAGGGCAACCAGGCGTCGCCGTTCCAGCACTTCTGGTCGTTGTCGGTCGAGGAGCAGTTCTACATCGCGCTGCCGCTGCTGTTGCTCGCCGCCCTCTGGCTCGTCCGACGGTCCCTCCGCCGCGGGACGTCCGCCGTCACCGTCGTGCGGATCGTGCTCGGGGCCGTCGTCGTGCTCTCGTTCGCGTGGAGCATCGTCCAGACGCAGACGGCCTCCGGCATCGCCTACTTCTCGACGGCCACCCGGGCGTGGGAGTTCGCGCTCGGCGGTCTGGCGGCGACCGTCCCGCTGGCGGCCCCCCGGACCCTGCCGGCCCGCGTCGTGCGGGTGGTGGGTGCCTGGGTCGGGGCAGCGGGACTCGTGCTCTCGCTGGTCGTGATCACCGCGGCGACGCCGTTCCCCGGCAGCGCCGCCGCGCTCCCGGTCGTCTCCGCGACCTTGGTCGTCCTGTTCGGTGGACGGTCCGGGCTCCAGCGGATCGGGAGGTTCGCACCGATCGGCTTCCTCGGTCGCATCTCCTACGCGGTGTACCTCTGGCACTGGCCCGCCGTCGTGATCGTGCCCATCGTCCTGCGGCACGAGCTCACGACGAAGGACAAGGTCGCGATCCTCGTCGGCGCCGTCGTCGTCGCCTCGATCACGACGCTGTGCATCGAGGAGCCGCTCCGGTTCTCCCGCTGGGTCAAGGCGCTCCGACCGCGCCGTGTGGCGCTCTACGGCGCGCTGAGTACCGTCGTCGTCGTGGCACTCGGGGTCGCCTCGCTCACCGCGCTGCACGTGCAGCAGGTCCAGGCGGCGGAGTTCGCGAAGCAGCTCGGCCGCGGCGACGTGCGGTGCTTCGGCGCGGCGGCACTGATCTCCTCGAGCGACCCGTGCGTCAACCCGGCCCTGACCGACGTCCGCGTGCCGTCCGCCGCGAACGCGCTCGACGACGACGCGAACCGGGCCGCGTGCTGGTCGAACGACTCCGACGCGTTCAACGTGTGCGCACTCGGCCCGAAGACCGGGTACACGAAGCACCTGATCGCGATCGGGGACTCGCACAACAACGTGCTCGTCGACACCTACGAACGGATCGCCGAGGCGGAGAACTGGCGGATCGACGTCGCCGGACACCAGAGCTGCTACCTGACCACCGCCGTCCAGAAGGCAGGGTCGGCGGAGCAGGTCGCGGACTGCAACGGCTGGAAGCAGAACGCGATGGCGTACCTGCGGTCGCACTCCGACCTCGACGGCGTCGTCGTGACGCACTCCACCGGGAACGGCGCGGTGATCCCGCCCGCCGGCAAGTCGAACGACGACACCGTCGTCGACGGGCTCGTGGATGCCTGGCGATCGGCGGCCGACGTGGGCATCCCGATCATCGCGCTCCGCGACAACCCGACGGCACGGCCGGACGTCGTCGCGTGCGTCGGGCAGATGTCCGGTGCGACGACGAGCGGATGCGACTCGAGTCGGGCGAACGCGCTGCGGCTGTTCGACGGCTCCGAGCAGGCAGCCGCCCGTCTGCCGGGCAAGGTCCGGACGATCGACCTCACGGACTACTACTGCACCGCCACGGTCTGTCCGGCCGTGATCGGCGGTGTCCTCGTGCACCGGGATCCGACGCACCTGACGAACACGTTCGCGAAGACCCTCTCGCCCTACCTCGGCGACGAGATCGCGGGGGCCCTCCGCGCGTTCGGGAAGTAGGTCGTGCCGGTGAACACGTACCCTGACTCCGTGACGAACTCCTGGCCGCTGGCACGCGGGACCGTTCCCGAGCGCGAGGCGTTCGCACTCGGGGCGACCGTGCTGTTCGTCCTGTTCGCCGGCGACGCCGTGCCGAACACGCTCACCTGGGTCGGTGCCGGCATCCTCTGGGCCGCGGTCGCGGCCTGGGGCATCTCGGTGCTCGTGCGCGCCCGTCCGCCGATCGTGCGGACGCCCCGCTCGCTGTGGTTCTTCCTCGCGTGGTGCCTGCTGTCAGTCGTCTGGTCGCACTGGCGGCCGGCCACGATCGCGAGCATCACCGTCCAGGTCATCTGCGCCGCGATCGCGTTCGCCATCGCCTCGACGTTGACGTGGCGCCGCATCCTCGACGCCGTCAGCCTCGCGATGCGCTGGGTCCTCATGCTGTCGCTCGTGTTCGAGGCGTTCGTCGCCGTGGTGGTCCGACACCCGATCGCCCCGATCTGGACCCACTACGGCGACGCGAAGATCCCCGACGCGTTCTACTTCTCCCGCGCCGAGCTCTTCACCGGCGGGCGCATCCAGGGGCTGCCCGGCAACGCCAACCTCCTCGCGATGGTGGCGTTGCTCGCAGCGATCGCCGTCGCCGTGCAGTTCGCCGAGGGACGGATGGGTCGGAACCGGACCATCGGGTGGCTCGTCGTGGCCGTCGCCGTGCTGCTGCTGACCCGCTCGTCGACCGTGCTCGCCGCCGCGCTCGTGGTCGTGGTGGCCCTGGTCGTCGCGCTCTGGATCCGCCGGGTGCCGACCGAACGTCGGACACCGCGGTACCTCGTCGTGCTCGTGGCCGCCGTGGTCGTCGCCGTGGTCGGGTTCCTGGCCCGGGGCACCGTGTCGGAGCTGCTCGGCAAGGGCGCGGACGCGACCGGTCGCGGCGAGATCTGGCAGCGGGTCCTCGGCCTGGTCGACCAGCACCCCGTCGTCGGGTGGGGCTGGATCGGGTACTGGTGGCCGGACATCCCGACCCTCGCCGACCTCGCGCACCGCAAGGGCGTGACCTACCTGCAGGCGCACGACGCGTACCTCGACGTGTGGATGCAGACCGGGATCATCGGCCTGCTCCTCTTCGCGCTGTACGTCGTCACGACCCTGAACCGCTCGTGGTCGTCCGCGACGCGGATCGGGTACGACCAGACCCTGTCGCCGCGGCCGTTCGACCCGGTGTCGCTGCTGCCGCTCCTCGTCGTCGTGGCACTGCTCGTGCAGTCCGTCGCCGAGTCCCGCCTGCTCTACCAGGGCAACTGGGTGCTCTTCGCGCTCATCGCGATCAAGACCCGCATCGTGCTCGTCGGCGAGGAACCCCGCTCCACCGGTGACGGCCCGCGCACCCCGCCCGCCAAGCGCGAGTTCCGCCGGGCCGTCAGCCGCTGAAGAATCCGTTGCTGAGGAGCCTGCTGCACGGCACGTCCGCGGCCCACAGGGCGGTCCGCACCGGGACGACCTTCGCGGGATCGCCGTCGCACGCCGTCACGGCCGCCGGGATCTCCCCCGCCCAGACCGGCCCGCCGCTCCGTCGTGTGTCACCGGGCGCCGCGTTGCCCACCGCCGCGGCGACCACCAGGGCGACCACGCACCAACCGGCCACCGCCCCGACGAGGCGAGCCGCGCCTCCAGTCCGTCCCCGCCGCCCCGTCGCGGGCGCAACGGGCGTCCGCCAGCCGACGAGGACGCCCGCCGAGACGACCGCCGCCGCGACGAGCAGCAGACCGGACGCCGCCGCGTAGCGCAGCGGCGGCACGGCCTCGAGCGCCGCGACCGGGTGCGACCAGTCCAGGGTGGCTCCGCCGTTCGCGAGGAGCGCGGCCCACCAGACACCGCCCGACCCGAGCGCCAGCGCGACGATCGTCCACCGGGCCCGCCACCGTCCGACCAGGACCGCCGCGGCGACCACGAGCACGAGCAGCGCCAACGGCACCAGGACACCGGCCCAGCCGTGCGCGACGACGAACCGGACCGCGGCCCGCACGTCGGCGTCCCACGCGCCGGCGAACGGCTGGAGGACCCACCCGGCGACGACGTCCGCGAACGCGGGCGACCCCGGACGCGACTCCCGGTGGTCGGTCAGGGCAGTGGTCACCTGCGCGACGGCGCCGAGGAGCGCGACCACGGTCACCGGGAGCGCGCGCGGCCAGGCTCGTGCGCCCGATGCGTCACGCAGCGGGAACCACGCGAGCAGCAGGAGCGGCAGGAAGAACACCGTCTGCAACTCGGAGAGCACCACGAACCCGGCCAGGACCGCCACGGCGGCACTCCCCCACCAGGTCCGGGCACGGTACGCGAAGCACCACGGCGCAGCGAAGAGCAGGAACCAGTGCAGGTTGGCGGCGTTGCCGGCGATCTCGTACGGCGCGAGCGGCAGGATCGCGGGGACCGCCGCGAGCACGAGCCGGAACGGCCACGACGGCACGACGTCGCGCGCCAGGACGAAGACCGCTGCTGCGACGACACCGACCACGGTGCACGCCCCCAGTGACAGCACGCGGGCGTAGTCCTCGATCGGCATCGCCCACCCGAGGTCCACGAGCAGCCGCGGGACGAGGTGCAGGTACCCGGCGTAGGGGTGCAGGAGCGAGTCGACGGGTCCGAGCGCCACACGCTCGCGCAGGAAGATGCCGCCGTCCTCCGCCCAGACCGTGGTGCGCGTGACCGGGCCGAGTCGCCACCACGTGAGCGCGACGACACCGGCACCGACGAGGACCGGGCCGAGCACCCCGACGAGCGCCCCGACGACGGCGATGACCGGCCGTGGCCTCGGGATCTGTTCGTCGTCCATCGTCCGCCGACCGTAGCCGAGTCATCACGCATCGGCGATATCGACGCTCCGCGATGGCCCAGCACGGAGGCGCGTACGCCAAGATGGACGGGTGACGGACGGACGGCTGACGAAGCGCGTGCTCGCCAGGCGCTACCTCTCCGCCTGGATCGGGTTCTCCGCCGGCGGCCGGTTCAGCCAGGCACTCGCCACCGTCATCGTCCTGTTCGCCTTCGGACAGCCCACCGTCCAGGCCCTCGTCGGCCGCGCCGGCGTCTGGGCGGTGCTCGTCTCCCTGTTCGTCCTCGCCGGGCTGAGCCTGCTCGGCCAGCGGTACCGGATCGAGTGGCACGGCGTGCTCCCGCTGTCGCTGATGGCCTTCGTCGGATACTGCGCGCTGAGCGTGCTCTGGAGCGAGTACTCCTGGGTGGCGCTCCGCGGACTCGTCGGCACGGTGTGCTTCATCGGGCTCGGACTGTACCTCGCCCTCGGGCGCGACCTCGTGCAGGTGATCCGGGCCTCCGGCGACGCGTTCCGGATCCTGCTCGTCGTCGCCCTCGGACTCGAGGTCCTGTCCGGCCTCGTCCTGGACACCCCGATCCCCGCGTTCGGCATCCAGGGGAACATCGCCTACGGCGGGCCGATCCAGGGCGTCGGCGGGACCCGGAACTTCATGGGGTTCATCGCCGCGATGGCGCTCGTGACCTTCGTCGTCGAGTTCCTCACCCGCTCGGTGACGATGTGGCGCGCGATCGGTTCCACCGCACTCGCCGTCATCGCGCTGATGCTCGTGCAGTCCCCCATCACCGGCCTCGCCATGATCGCCCTCGCCGTGACCGCCCTCGCGCTCTGGTCCCTGCGGCACGCCCGACCGACCACCCGCCCGGTCGTGAACGGCGTGCTCGGCGGGTTCGTGCTGCTCATGCTCGTCGTCGGCGTGCTCGCCCGGCACCGGGTCCTCGCCGAGATCGGCGCGGCCGGCGGCACCGCGACCCGCGTCGACCTGTGGTCGCAGATCCGGGTCTTCGTGGGGCAGTACCCCATCCAGGGCTGGGGGTGGGTCGGCACCTGGCCGCACGAGGCCGTCGTCCCCTACGTCACCTTCATCGACCCCGCCGGTGCCCGGTTCACCTCAGGTCTGAACGCGTTCGTCGACGCCTGGCTGCAGATCGGCCTCGCCGGCACGATCATCCTCGGCGTCACGGCACTGCTCGCGTTCGCCCGGGCCTGGGTCACCGCGACGACGTTCCCGGGCGTGGCGTACGTGTGGCCGGCCGCGGTGCTCGTGCTCCTCGGGGTGACGAGCGCAGCCGAGAGCTACCTGCTGCACGGCGCCGGTCTGATGGTGTTCGTCGCCGTGCTGGTGATCGCGGCCCGACGGCGGTCCTGGCGGCGGCACCTGCCGCGCACCTGACGAGCGCTGCGCGCCGGAGCTGCGTCACGTCGCGCTCTCGCACGGTGCGCCCTCGCACGGTGCGAGGGCGACGTACGGTGCGCGGTTCCGCGCACGGTGCGGGCCCACGCGGCTCGCACCGTGCACGAGACCTCGCACGCTGCGGACTGGAGGCGCGTGGCGGCGCCGCCACGCGCCTCCAGTCCGCCCGTGGCTCGCACGGTGCGACGGCGACGTACGGTGCGAGGTTCCGCGCGGGGTGCGAGGCTCGGACGGTCCCACCGTGCGCGGAACCTCGCACACTGCGGACCAGCCGGTGGGCGCAGCGCGACGCGCGCGCCGCGCCGCGCCGCGCGCGGCCGTCAGCGCGCGGTGTGCCGCCGGCGGCCGAAGCGCCGCTGGAGTCCCCACTGCGTGACGCGCAGCATGGCCTCGCCGACGACCGAACCGCTCATCTTCGAGACGCCGTGCACGCGGTCCCGGAACCGGATCGGCACCTCGACGATGCGTCCACCGAGGTCGTCGACACGCAGGGTCATGTCGACCTGGAAGCAGTAGCCCTTCGAGTCGACCGACGCCAGGTCCATGCGCGCGACGGTGTCCGCACGGTAGGCCCGGAACCCCGCCGTGACGTCACGCACGCCGACGCCGAGCGCGATCCGGGCGTAGGTGTTCGCGCCACGGCTGAGGACCTCGCGCCGGAGCGGCCAGTCGACCACGGAGCCCCCGGGGACCCAGCGGGACCCGATGGCGAGCGCGACGGTCTCGTCGTCCTGCACGGCGCCGATCAGCGCGGCGAGCCGGTCGGCCGGGTGCGACCCGTCGGCGTCCATCTCGACCAGCACCGGGTAGCCCCGTTCGAGCCCCCAGCGGAACCCGGCGACGTACGCCGTCCCGAGGCCGAGCTTGCCGCTGCGCTCGATGAGGTGCACGCGATCGTCGTCACCCGCCATCGCCCGGACGAGGTCGGCCGTCCCGTCGGGACTGCCGTCGTCGACGACGAGCACGTGCGTCGTCGGGACCGCCTCGAGGATCGCTCGGACGGCGCTCTGGATGTTCTCGGCCTCGTCGTACGTCGGGACGACGACGAGGGCCGTGGGAGCTGCTCCGGTCACCGGTTCTGCAGGCGCCGCTTGATCTTGCCCGCGACACTGCGCGGGCCCTCGGTGCGGAAGTAGTGCACCGCACGGCCGACGTCGTGACGGATGCCGTAGAGCTTCTTGCGGTCCGGCACGCGGACGCGCATCTGGTGCGCCTCGACCTGCGCCGCCGTCTCCCGCACGGACTTGTCGGCGGCACGGACGGGGTTCCGGCAGAACTCCACGAGCGGCGCGAGGACGTTCTCCCACGTGAACTGCTCACGGACGCGGTCGACGTTCCCGATGAACTCGGTGCGGGCCTTCTTGTCGTAGATCGCCGTCTCGAGCGCTGCGGCCAGGCCGTCGATGTCCTGCTCGTGCACGGCGATGCCGAGCTTCTGCTCCGCGACGAGGTCGCCGAAGGAGTCGCCCGCGGTCGTCACGATCGGCAGGCGCGCCCACAGGTAGTCGAGGATGCGGGTGCGGAACGAGAACGTCGTCTCGAGGTGCTCGTAGTGCGTCGAGACGCCGGCGTCGGCCTCGAGCAGGTAGGCGCCGCGCTCCTCGTACGGGATCCACGTGTCGTTGAAGAACACGTGCTTGCCCGTGAGGCCCAGCTCGTCGGCCTCGGCACGGACCTTGGCGACGATGTCCATCTCCGGGACGTCCGGGTTCGGGTGCTGCACGCCCATGAAGAAGAGCTTCACGGTCGGGCGGCGCTCGGCGAGCCGGGCGATCGAGCGGACGAGCGTGATGGGGTCGAACCAGTCGTAGATCCCACCGCCCCAGACGACGAGCTTGTCGTTCTTGCCGATGCCCGGAACGACGCCCTTGACCCGCGCCTGGTCGTGCACGGGCGGGGTCGAGGACAGGCCGAACGGCACGACACCGATGAGCGAGCGGAGGTCGGCGTCGCGCGAGTACGTGCGGGCGTTCACCCGGCCGGAGCCAGCGAGCTGGCCGAGCCAGAACATGCGCTGACGCTCGGAGGCGCAGATGAAGTAGTCGCCGAGTTCGAGCTGGTGGTTCAGGGTGTCCGAGGCGTCGAGGATCTGGCGGTTCCACTGGTCGACGTCGTCGCTGCGGCCCTGCTCGAGCTGCTCGAGGTGCAGCGGGTCGTACACGTCGACCACGAGGATCTTGCGCGTCGACTCGAGCACCGGGAACAGGCGGAGCGCGTGGCCCTGCACGATGATGACGTCGGCCCACGCCTCGTGCTCGACCATCTGGCGCGGGTGGCGGTGCGGCACCGTGACGACCTCGTACGAGGGGTCGATCGGCGACGAACGGGTCAGGCTGATCACGCGGACGTCGTGCTCGGTCGCGAGCTGCTTCGCCATCTGGGTGGCCCGGATCGCCGGGCCGGCCATCTTCTCGCCGATGGAGTCGCCCGTGATGATGAGCACGCGGCGGCGGGTGCCGACCTCGAGCACGCCGAGCGAGTGCACGATCTTGTCGTAGCCGGCGAGGTAGTTCTCGATCGGGTACGCCGGCTCGTCGCGGTTGCCGAACAGCCGGAGGAGTTCGCGGTCGCTGCGGACGCGGCTCGCCTGGATCTCGCGGCGCGACTCGGTCATCGACGGCAGCTGCTCGACGAACTGGTCGACGCCGTAGATGCCGGCCATGCTCGTCTTCGGCACGGGGATCGTCGGGACGCTGTCGTCGCCCGGGTTGCGGAGGTCGAGCTCGGTCGAGTCGAGCTCGCCGCGGCCGATCGCGCGGCGGACGACGAGCGCGAGGGAGCCGGGGAGGGCCGCAGCGAGCTGCTCGTCGCCGAGGTTCTTGTAGAGCGTGAAGAGGGCGTTCCGCTCGAGCAGGTACGTCTCGCGGAAGTCGCCGAACTTGTTCATCGACGCGTGGTGCTTGTGGAACGCGACGGACTTCGGCTGGTACCGGAAGCGCCAGCCGAGCAGGTTGAGGCGCCACCCGAGGTCGACGTCCTCGTAGAACATGAAGTAGCGGTCGTCGAACCCGCCGAGCTGCTCGAACAGCTCCGCGCGGATGAACATCGCCGCGCCGGTGCCGAACAGCACGTCGGTCTCGGACTCCCAGCGGCCGGTGTCCGGGGAGCCGGCGAAGGGCTTGTAGCCCATGCCGTACCAGGTCATCGCGGCCTCGGTGAAGTCGACGTTGACGCCTTCCCAGTCGAGGACCTTCGAGGCCACCGCACCGATGTCCGCGCCGGAGGCGAACGTGGCCATCGCCTCGCGCACCCAGCCGGTGTCGGGACGGGCGTCGTTGTTGAGGAACGCGACGATCTCGCCGGAGGAGTGCTCGACACCGAGGTTGCAGCCCCCCGTGAACCCGAGGTTCGCGCCGGAGTCGACGAAGGTGAAGTCGAGGTCGGAGGCCTTCAGCCGTCCGACGTGCTCCGGACCGGAGCCGTTGTCGACGACGATGACCTCGAGCTTGTCCTGCGGCCAGTCCTGCTTGCGGAGCTCGGCGATGCTCGTCAGGGTGTCGTCCGTGCCCTTGTAGTTCACGAGGACGACGGACACGACTCCCGGCTTGCGCTCTGTCACGGCGGGTTCCTCCAGCGGCTGCCGCGCCAGCGGCAGGGATCGGTGATGCGACCGTCGGGGATGCCCGTCGGCCGACATCACCCTACAAGGCGCAGCACGGCGCTCGGCTGAGGTCGGGTCCGGGTCGTGCACAATGGCACTCGTGTCGCACCACTCGATCCCGTCCTCCCCCGCATCGTCCCCGCTCGCCGAAGAGTACGCCGCGATCGCACGCGGCGACCACGCGACGGGCCCGAGGGGCACGATCCGCTTCGCGGTCTCGACGGACGACCCGACCGAGGGCAAGGGCGACCTGTTCGTCGCGCTCGGGCTGGCCCGGGCGCTCCGGTCCGCGGGCTGGGGCGTCGACTTCTGGCCGATCGGCCGCTGGACCGAGGAGGTCCCGGCGGACACGACGGTGCTCGTGAGCATGATCGAGTCGTTCGTCCCGGGTCTCGTGCCGGCCGGCACCGCGACGGTGGCGTGGGTGCGCAACTGGACGGCGCAGTGGGCCTCGCTCCCCTACCTCACCGAGTACGACGCCGTGTGGGCGTCGTCCTCGATCGCGCGGGACGCCCTCGCCGCCGTGTACGACGGCCCGGTCGAGGTGGTGCCGATCGGCGTCGACCTCGACCTCTTCACGACCGAACCGACCGAACCGACCGACACCGCCGGCACCCCGACACCGCGCAGCGACCGGACCGTCACGACCGTCAACTTCTGGGGTGCCCGCCGCCGGGTCCAGGACGTCCTGCTCGAGATTGCGCCCGCCGAGCCCGTCGTGTGGTTCGCTGCGAACGTCGAGCACGTCGAGCCGTCCCCCGGTGTCGAACTGCGCGCCGCGGTGCCGTACTTCGCCCTGCCGGAGGTCTACCGCGCGGCCGCGTTCGTGGTGGACGACGTGATCGCGCCGGCCGCCGAGTTCGGCACGCTCAACTCCCGGCTGTACGAGTCGCTCGCCTGCGGTGCCCTCCCGGTCACGGACTGCGCGCTCGGACTCGACGAGCTCGGGCTGGGCGACGTGCCGGTGTTCACCGACGCGGCCTCGCTCGAGCGTGCGATCGCGATGCCGACCGCGGATCGCGACGCCCTCGTCGAGCGGCTGCACGCCGTGGTCGTCGAGCGGCACTCCTACGCCGCCCGCGCCGAACAGGTCCGGTCGTCCCTCGACGCGGCGGTCGAGCGGGCGAACGGCCGCACCGGCGATCGTGCGCCGCTCCTGCGCTGGGCGACGCTGCAGCGCGAAGAACTCCGCGAGACCGCCCACGAGCGCGACGTGCACCGCTCCGGGGTCCACCAGATCAACGAACGGCTGATCGTCTCGGAGGAGGCGGTCGCCGTCCTCGACCGTGGCCGACGCGACGCGGACGCGGCCCGCCAGGCGGCCGAGTCGGAACGTGATGCCATCGCGCTTCGCTACGAGGCCCTGACGCGCTCCGCCGAGTACCGGGTGCTGGACCGCCTCGGTCGCGTGGCGCGCCGGCTCCGGCAGCGCGGCTGACGGTACGGACCGGACAGACGGACGGGAGGCACGGTGCCAGCTGGCACCGTGCCTCCCGTCCGTCTGTCCGTCACCACCTACGAGACGGTCACCGTCTTCGTACCGAAGTCCTTGTAGACCCCGCCCGGGAGTTCCTGGTACCAGACCCGCACGGTGTGCTTGCCGGCCGTCAGGCCGGTGAGCGAGACGTCCAGCCCGACGTCGGAGCCCCAGCCGGGGTGGACCTTCTCGACGTCGGTGCGCACGGCGTCGGCACTGCCGGCAGTCGCCCCGACGCCGTCGACGTGGATCTTGTACTTGACCGGAGCGAACGTGTCGGGGTCGATGGCCCAGCCGGTGACCCGTGCGGTCCCCTTGCCCCCGGTCACGCCGTCGTACGCGCCGTAGACCGCACCGGTCTTGCCGGTGCTCGTGCTGCTCGTCGCCGTGACCGTCACGGACTTCGTGCCGAAGCTGACGTAGGTGCCGCTGGGGAGGTCCTGGTACCAGACCGTGACGGTGTGCGTGCCCGGTGCGATCCCGGTCAGCGTCGTGGCGAGACCGACGTCCGAACCCCAGCCCGGGTGCGACGACGCGATGTCCGACCGGGCGGCGTTCGCGGTGCCCGCCGCGGCGCCGACCCCGTCGACGTGGATCTTGTACAGCACCGGGTCGTACCGGTCCGGATCGATCGCCCAGCCCGTGATCGCGACCGTCCCGGCGCCGCCGGTGGCCTGCTCGAACGCGCCGGTGACGGGGCCGCTCCCCCCGGTGGCGCCGCTCGACGGCGGGGTCCCGACGGTCACGGTCTTCGTGCCGGCGCTGACGTAGGTTCCGCTCGGCAGATCCTGCCACCAGACCGTGACGGTGTGCTTCCCGGGAGCGATCCCGGTCAGCGTCGTGGCGAGCCCGTGCGCCGAGCCCCACTTCGGGTAGGCGGTCGCGACGTCGCTGCGCGCGGCGTTCGCGGTCCCGGCCGCGGCACCGACCCCGTCGACGTGGATCTTGTACAGCACGGAGGCGTACGTGTCGGGGTCGATCGCCCAGCCCTTCAGCGCGACGGTCCCGGCGCCGCCGGTCGCCGACTCGAAGGAGCCCCTCGGGGCGCCGGTCGCGCCGGTCTTGGCGGTGACCGTGGTCGCCTTCTGCGCGACCTTGACCCAGACGGAGCCCGGTCGGTCCTGCGTCCAGAGCGAGACCGTCCTGGTCCCCGCTGCGACGTTCTGGACGGTCTTCGAGAACCCGACCGTGGAGCTCGCGCCCGGGTACTTCGCCGCGATGTCCGCGCGCTGGACGTCGGCGGTCGCAGCGATCGCGCCGACACCGTCGACCTGCACCTTGTAGGCGGTCGCAGCCGACGAGTCACGGTCGAGCGCCCATCCGCTCACGGCGATGGTCCCCTGGCCGCCCGTGACCGTGTCGAGACTGCCGACCGGCGCCGAGGACGGCACGGTGACGTCGCCGCAGTTCAACAGCGTGTTGGCCCCCGGCCCGACGTTGATGCCGAACACGCAGACGTTGTGACTCCCGGGTGCGATGCCCGTCAGCGTGGTCTGGAACCCGTGCGCCGTGTTGTTCGCACCGAGCTGGCCGGCGAGGTCGGCTCGCGTCGCGTCCGCCAGCACCGAGGCCTTGCCGACACCGTCGACGTAGAACTGCGCCTTGATCGGGGCGGTGGTGTCCGGATCCGCCGTCCACCCGCGCACCGAGATCGTGCCGCCCGCTGCGCCGCTCTGGGCGTCGACGAACCCGATCGGGGACGAGCCGCCCGTGGGCGAGCCGAACCAGTCGGTGTACATCCGCCAGAAGTTGCGGTTGCCGTAGGCCGAGCAGCTGTCGCCCGTGCCGTAGAGGTTCGCCATCGCGGCGGTGTTCGGCGTGTACGGCGTGTAGATGTACAGCCCGGCGGTGGCCGCGTTCTGGATGTACACGGTCTTCCGGCCGCACGCGGCGTTCGGGTTGTACAGGATCGAGTTGTTCCGGCCGGCCTGGTACGCCCACGAGGTCGGCGACGCCTGGTAGCGCTTGAACTGCAGCGCCGCGGCGTAGACCTGCTGGCCGAACCCGAAGTACTTCGGGTCGCACGGTGCCGTGTCCGGGCAGGCGAAGCCCGTGGCGTGCAGGTACATGTAGTTCGTCGGGGCGTTCGTCGTGACGATGCCCTGCTCCTTCTGCAGGAGCACGAGGAGCACCTTCTGGCTGATCCCGCAGGCCGCACCGACCTGGGCGATCATCGTCGCCGCCGACTTCGACCCGGCGGCGATCGCCGCGCACCGTCCGGAGACCGCCGGGATCGCGCTCATGCTCTGCACGAAGTTCTTCAGGCACACCGGGCCGCCGGACTGCTGCTTGCAGTTCGGGGCGACGCTGTTGAGGAACGACTGCACGCTGGTGGCGCTCATCGCGGACCCGTTGTAGAAGTTCGCGTCGCTGATGATGTAGCCGGGGTCGAAGTTCGCGGCGACGGCGGCCGAGGCCGACTCGGAGCCGTCGTTCCCCGCCGCGATCGTGCCGATCGTCAGGCCGCCGGCGGCGACCGCCAGGGAGGCGACGAGCGCCAGGGTCGCGCGGAGCGGGCGGCGTCGCCCGTCCTTCGTTCGGATGGATCGCATCACGGCACCTCCGCCGTCATCGGGTCGGACGTGGTCGACTTCGACCCGACCGTGTACTTCAGGGTGATCGACCACGTGCCGGTCGACACCTGGTTCGCGGGGAAGGACACCTGGGCGCAGTTCACGGACGAGGCACTCGCCTCGGCCTTGCTCGTGGCGGTCCGCGACACCGTGCCCTTCTTCGCCGTGAAGGTGCAGGTGCCGGACGTGTCGGTGGTGCCGGAGACCAGGCCGCCGGCCTGGAGGGTCTTGCTGCCGGTGTCCCAGCCGGAGAAGGTCAGGACGGCGGTGGCCGGGAAGTCCGACGGGTCGACGTCGGGCTGGGTCGTCTGACCGGAGCCGGGGAAGGCCGTCGGGACGTCGTCGTCGCCCGCGGTGGCACCGGACGACGGCTCGCCGACCCCGTCCGTCGTCGTGGGGGTCGGCGACGGCGTCGTCGTGGCGGAGGCCGACCGCGTGGCGCTCGGCGTCGGATCGGTGTCTCCGCCGGCGGAACAACCCGCCGCGAGGAGACTGAGAGCACCGACCACCGCGAGCGCAGCGATCGGCCGTGGAGCAAGCTGCATGCTGACGGGCCGTCCTGTGGATGTTGACAAGGGTCCGGGTTGCGTCAACGGTAACCCCAAAGTGAAGGTTGAGGGTTGCTCCTGCGCACATTCACCCCCGCACGGGGGCGAACGACACGTGTCGCTCGGCGCCGGCGTACTCCGGTTCCCCATCGCTGTGGTGAGTATGCTGTTCCGGTCCTGCCCCCACGAACGAAGAGACGAATGGTCGATCAAGCCCGCATGGCGGCGCTCGCGAAGGAACCCCTCGTCGTCGTCGGCGCCCCGACGAGCGCGATCCGAGGCACCTGGCGAGAACTCCGCGACGTCTTCCGGCAGCGCGAGATGCTCGGGATGCTCATCCGCCGCGACCTCAAGGCGCGGTACAAGGACTCGGCGCTCGGGTTCGTGTGGACGCTGGTGCGCCCGCTGACCCAGCTCCTCATCTACTACTTCGTGATGGGACAGATCCTCGGCGCGGCCAAGGGCATCGACAACTTCGCGATCTACGTCTTCACCGGCCTGAGCGCGTACACGCTGTTCAGCGAGATCGTCGCGGGGTCCACCGGATCTATCGTCGGCAACTCCGGCCTGATCAAGAAGGTCTACGTCCCGCGCGAGGTCTTCCCGCTCGCGAGCGTCGGCGCCGCCCTGGTGAACTACGTCATCCAGTTCGCCATCCTCATCGCCGCGACGATCGTGCTCGGTCTGTTCCCCTGGCACGGCGGACTCGTCTACCTGATCCCCTCGTTGCTCGTCATCCTCGTGTACGGCGCCGCGATCGGGCTCGTGCTCTCGGCCCTGAACGTCTACCTGCGCGACGTGCAGTTCGTCATCGACGTCGGCCTGATGGTCCTGCTCTGGGCCTCGCCGATCGTGTACTCGTACTCGATGGTCATCGAGCGGCTGAAGGTCGACTGGGTCCTCGCCATCTACACGAACAACCCCCTCACCCTGTCGGTCCTCGGCATGCAGAACGCCATCTGGCTGCACGACCCGGCGAAGGTCACGTACCCCGACCACCTCATGCTGCGACTCGGCATCGCCTTCGTGATCGGGCTCTTCTGCCTGCTCGGAGCGCAGCGGGTGTTCTCCCGCCTGCAGGGCAACTTCGCGCAGGAGCTCTAGACCATGGCCATCAGCACACCTGTCTCCCCGACAACGCGCCAGGACACCGCCGAGCGCCCCGACGTCATCGTCATCGACCACGTCCGCAAGCGGTTCGTCGTCCGCAAGGACAACACCATCCGCGAGCGCATCGTCACGCTCGGTCGCGCCGGCCGGAAGCACCGCCAGGACTTCTGGGCCCTCGACGACGTCACCGTGTCGATCCAGGCCGGCACCACCGTCGGGCTCATCGGCCAGAACGGCTCCGGCAAGTCCACGCTGCTCAAGGCCATCGGCGGCATCATCCAGCCGACGTCCGGCACGGTCGCGCGCCGCGGGCGTCTGGCGGCGCTGCTCGAGCTCGGCGCCGGGTTCCACCCGGACCTGTCCGGCCGCGAGAACGTCTTCCTCAACGCGAGCCTGCTCGGCCTGAGCCGCAAGGAGACCGAGGAGCGCTTCGACGACATCCTCGCGTTCTCCGGGATCGGCGACTTCATCGACACCCAGGTGAAGTTCTACTCATCCGGCATGTACGTGCGACTCGCCTTCGCGGTGGCCGTGCACACCGACCCCGACGTCCTGCTGGTCGACGAGGTCCTGGCGGTCGGCGACGAGGCGTTCCAGCGCAAGTGCCTCGACCGCATCCGGTCGTTCCAGGAGCAGGGCAAGACGATCATCATCGTCACGCACTCGCTCAGCCAGGTGCAGGAGATGTGCGACCGCGTCGTGCTGCTCAACAAGGGCAAGGTCCTGCACGACGGCGACGCGATCCAGGCGGTCAGCAAGTTCCGCGACGTCCTCGAGGAGCGCCGTTCCGACGAGCTCAGCGCGGACGTGGCGGTCGGTCGCGGCACCGTCCTCGGCGCCACCGTCACGGTCGAGGGCAAGGAGCACCGCGCTCCGGTCGTCCCCGGTGACGACCTCATCGTCGACATGGAGTTCGAGCACCTGGACCGCGTCGAGGACTGGGAGGCCGCGGTGCAGATCAACAACACCGCCGGTCAGGTCGTCTACGGCACCACCACGGGCATCATGGGCATCCACCTCGAGCCGCTGCACGGTCGCCGGAAGCTCCGCCTCCGCATCGCGGACACGAACTTCGGCACCGGCAAGTACTTCATCAACGTGTCGATGATGGACTCCGCCGGACGACACCTGCACGACCTGCCCGAGTGCGACTCGTTCGAGGTCCCGTCGTTCGGCGACGCCGTCGGCACCGTCTACGCGAAGCCCTCGATCGAGGAGCTCGGCTGACCCCGACCGACGGCGCCAGCCGCACCGCGGTCGTCGTCGTCAACTGGAACCGCGCCGACCTCACCACGCGGGCGGTGCGTGCCGTCCTCGACGACGGCGCGGCCGATGAGGTCGTCGTCGTCGACAACGGCTCGACCGACGACTCCGTCGCCGTGCTCCGACGCGAGCTGCCGGAGGCGACGGTGTTCGTCCGTGACACCAACGGCGGGTTCGCGGCGGGTGCGAACACCGGCATCCGGCACACGGACGCCGAGATCGTGGTCCTCCTCAACAACGACGCCGAGCCCGCTCCGGGCTTCGTCGCGGCCCTCCGCGACCACCTGGACGCCGCCCCCGCGGCGGTCGCGGCCGTGACGGGCCGCATCGTGCTCGCCGGACGCTGGTCGCGCCTCCAGTCCGGTTCACCATCCCCCACCGGACGCGCGCTGCGGGACCACGACGGCCACCTGTGGGTGCCGTCGCCGGACGGCGAAGTCCGTCTCAACTCGACCGGCGTGCGCGTCGACCGCGACGGCAACGGCATGGACCGCGACTGGTTCGCTGCCGTCGACCGGCCCGCCGACCGCGACGTCTTCGGGTTCTCCGGCGGCGCGTCAGCGCTCCGACGGGCCGCGTTGGACGACGTCGGACTCCTGGACGAGTCGCTGTTCATGTACTACGAGGACACCGAGCTCGCGTGGCGGCTCCGACGCCGTGGATGGCGCGTCGAGTACGCCGGCGACGCGGTCGTCGAGCACGACCACTCCGCGTCGTCGGGCGTGCAGAGCGACCTGTTCGTGTTCCGCAACGCACGCAACCGGGTGGTCGTCGCCCTCTGGCACGCGCCGTGGTCGACGGTGCTCCGTGCGAGTGCCCGGACCCTCGTCCGCGGCCTGCGCGGACTGGCCGCCGGCAGCACCCGACGGGAGGCGCGACTCGTCCTGGCAGCACTGGCCGACGTCACGGGACACCTCCCCGCGCACCTCGCGCACCGGCTCCGTCAGACGCGGGTCGCGTCCGTCCCGCGGAGCGCCGTGGACCCGAGCGCATGAGCGCGGCGGGCTATCCTGGGAACTCCCCCGTCGACGGCACCGGCCGCGGCGTTCCCGCACGGAAGGAACCACGCGTGCCGCAGCTCACCGTCCTGATCGACGGGACGGCGGTACCGCGGAACCTCGGCGGCGTCGGACGCTACGTCGAGGGGGTCGTCTCGCACCTCACGGATCCCGACCTCGACGTCCACCTGGTCGTCCGGCCGGTGCACGCGTCGCACTTCGCCGAGATCGCCCCGCACGTCACGGTGCACCGGGCGCCGGCGTGGACCGACTCGGTGCCCCTGCGCTTCCTCTGGGAGCAGATCGGCCTGCCCGCACTCGGCCGCCGACTCGGTGCGACCGTGCTGCACTCACCGCACTACACGTTCCCGTTCTCGTGGCGACGCGGGTCGGTGGTGACGCTGCACGACGCGACGTTCTTCTCCAACCCGGAGTGGCACTCGCGCCTGAAGCGCACGTTCTTCACGTGGTGGAGCCGCCGCTCGCTGCGGACCCGTCCGGTCGTGATCGTGCCGAGCGCCGCCACCGCGACCGAGGCCGCGCGCGTCGTCACGGGCATCCGCGCCGACGTCCGGGTCGCGCCGCTCGGGGTCGACCGCACCCGCTTCCACGAGCCGACCACGGCCGAGGTCGAGGACGCCCGGATCGCCGCCGGACTCCCCGACGACGCCCCGTGGATCGCGTTCCTCGGCACGATCGAGCCGCGCAAGAACGTCACGGCGCTGCTCGACGCGTACGCCGCCGTGCGGGGTGCGCGGGACTCGACCGGGTCGCCGACACCGTGGCTCGTGCTCTCCGGCGCGCGCGGATGGGACGACGCCGCGATCGAGCGGCTCGACGCGCTGCAGGACGCCGACCACGTCGTCGAGGCCGGGTACCTCCCGCTCGAGGACCTCGCCGGCTTCCTCGGCGGCGCGGAGTTCGTGGTGTACCCGTCGCTCGGCGAGGGCTTCGGCCTGCCGGTGGTCGAGGCGATGGCCACCGGGGCGTGCGTGCTCACCACCCGCCGACTCTCGCTGCCCGAGGTCGGGGGCGACGCCGCGGTGTACACCGAGCCCGACGCCTCGGCGCTGGGAGCCGCGATGGCGTCGCTGCTCGACGACCCCACGCTCGTCGCGTCGCACCGGGCCGCCGCGCTCCGACGGGCCGACGACTTCACCTGGGACGCCACGGCCGCCGTCCACGTCGGTGCCTACGAGGCCGTCGGAGGTGCACGATGATCCGCGTCGCCGTCCTGACGGTCACGTACAACACCGGTGAGACGATCCGGCCCTTCCTCGCGAGCATCGAAGCCGCCTCGACGTCGCCGGTCGCCGTCGTCATCGCCGACAACGGGTCAGCCGACCTCGACGCGCTCCGGGCGATCGGCGAGTCGTACGGCGCCGTCGTGGTGTCCTCGGGTGGGAACCGCGGCTACGGCGGCGGGATCGACGCCGCCCTCGCCGCGCTCGACGACGTCCTGCCCGACGTGCGGCCGGACTTCCTGCTCGTCACGAACCCCGACGTCGTGCTCGAGCCGGGGTCGATCGACGAACTCGTCGCCGCGGCCGACCGGCTGCCCGACGGCGGGTCGTTCGGGCCGCAGATCCTCGACGACCAGGGCGAGACCTACCCGTCCGCCCGGCGGCTCCCCTCGCTCCGCACCGGCCTCGGCCACGCGGCGTTCTCGCGCTTCTGGCCCGCGAACCCGTGGAGCCAGCGGTACTGGTCCACCACGCAGGTCGTCGAGCGCGAGGCCGGCTGGTTGTCCGGCGCGTGCTTCCTCATCCGCACCGACCTGTTCCGGCAGCTCGGGGGCTTCGACGAGTCGTACTTCATGTACTTCGAGGACGTCGACCTCGGACAGCGGGTCGGGTTGTCCGGACGGGCGAACGTCTACGTGCCCACCGCCGTCGTCACCCACACCGGCGCGCACTCGACGTCGTCGAACCGGCGCCGCATGGAGATCGAGCACCACCGCAGCGCCTACCGGTTCCTGTCGCGGAAGTACCGGGCGTGGTGGCTGTGGCCGCTGCGGCTCGTGCTGCGCGTCGGTCTCGCCGTGCGTGCGCGCTGGGTCACCCGCAAGTAGCACGGCGACGTCGTCCACGCGCACCGAGTCGGTGCTTCGCGCCCCGGAACGAACATCGCGCCCCGTCACAACGGGGCGCGATGTTCGTTCGGGGGCGCGATTCGTCCTGGAGGGGCGGCCGGTGCCCCTGCTGGTCAGCGCCGCAGGCGGGCCCGCTCGGCGCGGGCGGCGTCCAGCAGGACCCGGGCTCGGGCGTCGAAGGAGTGCTCGGAGGCGATGCGGGCGGCGACCTCGGCGCGCTCGTCGGGTGTCGGCCAGGGGCGCACCGGGTCGAGCAGGGCGGCGAGGTCGTCCTGCGACCGAGCCACCGCGAGCGTCGGGACGTCGAGCACGTCGTCGAGACCCTCGACCGGATCGGTGACGACGACTCCTCCGGAGGCCAGCACGTCGAACACCCGGTTCGACACGAAGCCCCCGGCAGCCATGTCCGGCCAGTGGTCGTTGAGCACCACCCGCGCGGAGGCGTAGGACGCGGCGACCTCGGCCCGGGTCAACCCCGGCGCCCCGCGCATCGGCTCCGGCACGACGGACTCCCACCCGGGTCCGTGCACGCGCAGATCGGCACCGAGCGCGACCGCGTCGGACACCACCGGGCGTGAGGCACCCCGGGTCGACCCGACGAAGACCACCCGGCCGGCATCGGGTCCGGTCGGCGGGGACGGACGGAAGACCGCCGGGTCGGTCGCCTGCAGCAGCGTGGTGACCGGGACACCCGATCGCTCCGCCGCCGCTGCCGCCCAGACGGGCCCCGCCGCGAACACCGCGTCGAAGGAACGGAGTTCGGTGTCGACGACGTCGTCGGGGTGGCTGATGACCCAGAGCAGGTTCACGGACGCCGGGTTCGGCGGCACCCGGTCGAGGCCGCGCACCACCAGCGTGACGTCGTCCGTGCCGTCGTCGTCACGGACGTGGGCGTCCCGCCGGTCGACGCGGACCCGCTGTCCGAGCCGTTCGAGGGCCCCGGCGAGCTCGGCGGCGAAGTGGACGTCGCCCCAGCCGTCGCCCTCGGGCCCTGCGGGGGCGGCGATCTTGAGCGACCACGCGAGCTGGTCGGTCGACACTGTCCGCTGCGGCGCGGGCGCGACCGGACGGGCACCCCATGGTGGCAGCGGCGGACCTGCGACGACACCCGGGCCGCCGGGCTCCGGCTCGCGGTCGCGCCAGGCGGCGAACGCGTCGACGACGGTGCGGTCGATCGTGCGACCTGCCTCGGCCGACCGTTCGACTGCCCACGTCACGACGGGGTCCTGCCCGGTCCGGTCCGCGACCGCTCGGGTCCAGGCCGTGACCGTCATGCGTTCGTCCGGGAGGCACGGCGCCGGCACCAGCGCTGCACCCGGCACCGCGACCACCGGTTGGTCAGCCGCGAACACCCGTGCCGTCCGGATCCCGTCGGCGAGGCGCGCGTCCGAGACGGCTGCGGCGACGTCCGGCGACGGCGGGGAACCCGGATCGTCGTCCGTCCCGGGGAGCGCCCCCGGTCGGAGCAATCGAGATCCGTGCCGACGACTGCCGTCGGCCAACCACACGCGCGCCTGGGCGACACGGTCGTGGCCCGCCGTGGCGAGCACCTGCAGGTCCTGGTCGGTGACGCCGACGGTGGAGTCGACGACGAGCAGGACGCGACCGACCCCACCGGACACCCCGGCGTTGATCGCGGACCCGATGCCGTCCACCGGGTCGGTGCGTACCCACGGCAGGCCGCGCTGCGGGGCGTCCCGTGGCGAGGCGTCGGCCACGTACCCGACGGCACGGACGTCGGCCTCGGGGCCGAAGGCCCGACGGGCCGCCGCCACCATCGCGGGCAGTCGCTCGTACCGGTCCGACCGGCTCACCAGGACCACGGTGACCGCGCGGTCCAGGTGCGGCAGGGTGCCGTCGAACCCGGCCACGAGAACGGGCGACGCCGCCGTCTCGGACGCGGGTCGCGCCTCCAGGCAGGAGCCGGAGGGCGTCGCGTCGCGACGGCGGCGTCTGAAGATCGCCACGAGAGCGACTACGCGGAGAGGAGCCGCTGCAGGTAGACGCCGTAGCCGCCCTTGACCAGCGGCGCGGCGAGCTCGGCGAGCTGCGCGTCGTCGATCCAGCCGTTGCGCCAGGCGATCTCCTCGATGCAGCCAATCTTGAAGCCCTGACGGTCCTCGATGACCTTCACGTACTCCGAGGCCTGCATCATCGACTCGAACGTCCCGGTGTCGAGCCAGGCGGTGCCGCGGTCGAGGACCTGCACGCCGAGCTCCCCCGCCTCGAGGTAGCGCTCGTTGACGGTCGAGATCTCGAGCTCGCCACGCGCGCTCGGCTCGATCGTCTTCGCGATCTCGATGACCTTGTTGTCGTAGAAGTACAGACCGGGGACGGCGTAGTTCGACTTCGGCTCCGCCGGCTTCTCCTCGATCGAGACCGCGGTGAAGGCGTCGTCGAACTCGACGACGCCGTACGCCTTCGGGTCGGCCACGTGGTACGCGAAGATCGTCGCGCCGTCGACCTCGGTGTTCTTCCGGAGGTTCGTGCCGAGGCCGGTGCCGTGGAAGATGTTGTCGCCGAGGACGAGCGCCACGCTGTCGTCGCCGATGAAGTCCTCACCGATGACGAAGGCCTGCGCGAGGCCGTCCGGGCTGGGCTGCACGGCGTACTGGATGTCCATGCCGAGCGAGGAGCCGTCGCCGAGCAGGGCGCGGAACTGGTCGTTGTACTCGGGCGTCGTGATGACCAGGACCTCGCGGATGCCGGCCATCATGAGCGTCGACAGCGGGTAGTAGACCATCGGCTTGTCGTAGATCGGCATGAGCTGCTTGCTGATGCCCTTGGTGATCGGCCAGAGACGGGTGCCGGAACCCCCGGCGAGGATGATGCCCTTCAACGTTCTCTCCTGTTACTTCTTCGTCCGCAGGGACTCGGTGTAGGCGACGCATTCCTCGTACGTCGGGAGCAGCCCGGCGGCCGCGGCTTCCTCGAGCGTCGGAGCGCTGGTGTCCTTCTCGGAGAGCACCGGCTCACCGAGCCCCTCGGGCAGTTCCAACCCGACCGTCGGGTCGAGGATCGTGATCCCCTTCTCGCGCTCGGGGTCGTAGTGGGCGCTGACCAGGTAGTTCACGGTCGACTGGTCCTCGAGCGCGACGATCGCGTGGCCGAGGCCCTCGGACAGGTAGACGGCCTTGCGGTCGACGTCGTCGATCCGGACGGAGTCCCACTGCCCGAAGGTCGGGGAGCCGACGCGGATGTCGACGATGTAGTCGATGAACGCGCCGCGGACGGCGGTCACGTACTTGGCCTGGCTCGGCGCGACGAGGGCGTAGTGGATCCCGCGGGCCACACCGGCCGACGAGATCGACATGTTCACCTGTCGGAGGTCCAGCGGGTGGCCGATCGTCTCTTCGAGGACGTCGGCGCGGTACGCCTCGAGGAATGCTCCTCGTGCGTCGCCGTGCTGGACGGGCGTGAACTCCCACGCGCCGGGGATCTTCAGTTCGCGGATCTGCACCGGGGCAGCCTAGCAAGCCGACTGGTACACCACACTCCGGGGAACCGACTCACCCTCATGGTCGTCACGCGCCGTTTGCCCCCGTCGCATAGGCTGTTCTGGTTCTGCGCCCCGCGACCGCCCGAAACGAGACCAAGCGAGCCTGTGAAGCTATTCGTCCAGATCCCCTGCCTCAACGAGGAGAACACCCTCGCCAGCGTCCTCGACTCGATCCCGAAGCAGATCGACGGCATCGACGAGATCGAGATCCTGGTCATCAACGACGGCAGCACCGACCGCACGGTCGAGGTCGCCAAGGAGCACGGTGTCCGGCACTTCGTGCACCACACCACGAACATGGGCCTCGCGCGATCGTTCCGTGACGGCGTCGACTACGCGCTCCTGCACGGCGCCGACATCGTCGTGAACACCGACGGCGACAACCAGTACCCGCAGGCGCAGATCGCGGAGCTGGTCCAGCCGATCCTCCGGAAGGAGGCCGAGATCGTCATCGGTGACCGCCAGACCCGGACGATCGAGCACTTCTCCGGCTTCAAGAAGCTCATGCAGCGCTTCGGCTCCTGGGTCGCGTCGCGTGCCGCCGGCCTCGACCTGCCCGATGCGGCGAGCGGGTTCCGCGCGTACTCGAAGTACTCGCTCATCCGGCTGAACATCGTCACCCGCTTCAGCTACTGCATGGAGACGATCGTGCAGGCCGGGTACAAGCGCCTCGCGATCGCGTCCGTGCCGATCACCACGAACCCGAAGACCCGCGAGTCCCGCCTGTTCAGCAACATCTGGCAGCACATGTTCCAGTCCGGGTCGGCGATCGCCCGCGTCTACCTGATGTACCGCCCGATGGCGCTCTTCCTCTGGGTCGCCGCCGTGCTCGGAGCGCTCGGTCTCTGGCCGCTGATCCGCTACCTGGTGCTCCTCGCGACGGACACCGGTGGGAACCACCTGCAGTCGATCATCCTCGGCGTCGTCCTCCTCATCACCGCGGTGCTCTCGGTCGTGATCGGCGTCGTCGCCGACCTCACCAGGCTCAACCGCACGCTCGCCGAGGAACAGCTCGACCTGCAGAAGCTCCAGCGCTATGGCGACTGAGCGCACCGCACACACGGACCGACTGGCGCCGGGGACCCGGTTCGCCCTGTGGATCCGCCGGCCGCGGTCCTGGATCGAGATCGCGGCGTGGGCAGCCCTCGCCGCCTTCGTGGTCTTCACGATCGGACCGGCACTCACCGGGCACGGGACCTTCCTCAACACCGGGCTGCTCAGCCGGTACACCCCGTGGGCGCAGACCCTCGGCGACAGCGTCACGTCGACGAACATCTACACGAGCGACCCGCTCGACTCGAACGCCCCGCAGACGTCGCTGCTCGCGACCCTCGCGCACCAGGGCGTCTTCGCGGCGTGGGACCCCTACGTCGCCGGCGGCACCGCCCTCGGGGGCGTGCCCGACTCCGGGCAGTTCTCGCCCCTGTCGCTGCCGTGGTGGATCCTGCCGCTGTCGTACGCACCCGGTGCGGTCAAGTTCCTCGAGATCGTCGCCGTCACGGTGGGCATGTCGCTCCTGCTCCGCCGCTGGGGCGTCACCCGTGCCGGCTGGCCGATCGCCTCGCTCGTGTACGCGTCGTCCGGCTTCATGGTCGCGTGGTCGAACTGGCCGCAGACCCGTGTCGCCGCGTTCATCCCGCTCGTCTTCTGGGCGGTGGACCGCGCGGCGGTCGAACTCCGCAAGCGCGACCTCCTGAGCGTCGGCGGCACGCTCGCCGCGATGCTGCTCGGCGGGTTCCCGGCGGTCGTCGGGTACACGCTGTTCTTCGCGGGCGCGTTCTTCGTCGCCCGCACGATCGTCGCGCACCGGAACTGGCGGGGCGTGCTGGGCAGCGCAGGGATCGCGGTCGGCGGCATCGTCGTCGGGGTGCTGTTCTCCGCGTGGCAGCTCGTCCCGTTCGCGCTCAACGCCCTGAGCGTCGTGGACTTCTCGGGTCGCGCACAGCGCGGCCCGAACGGCCTCGGTGCGTTCCCGCTCGTGACCGCCTGGGTGCAGGACATCTCGTTCGCACAGGCGTCGGGCGCGTCGTGGGGCGTGCGCAACCCGGTCGAGGAGTACTCGTACATCGGCATCGCCGCGGTCGTCCTCGTCGCCGCGGCCGTGCTCATCCGGCCCGCGGTGCGGCCCCTCACCGATCGTGTCCCCTCCCCGTTGGTCGCCCGACGCACGGTCGGGATCGTCGCCATCGCCACGGCGCTCCTCGCGTTCGCGATCGTCGTCGTCTACCTCGGCGGTCCGGTGCTCTCGGCCGTCCGTGAGCTCCCGGTCTTCAACAGCAACCCGATCGGCCGTGCGCGCTGCGTGGTGCTCTTCATCGCAGCCGCCCTCGCCGGCGTCGGCTTCGGTCGGCTCGTCGACGGGGACGACCTGCGCGCCGAGCTCGCACGCTTCCGGACGGCCTCGCCGCTCCGCCGCACGGGCCGCATCGCTGCGATCGCCGTCGTGCTGTTCGCCGCGGTGGGCGCGAGCGCGTTCACCTTCAACGCCCTCGGACACGTGCCGAAGGGCTACGTCCACCAGGTGAAGCTCGAGATCCTCGCGATCGGGCTCGTCGGGATCGGCACCGTGATCGCCGTCGGCCTCGTCTGGCTGTTCCGCTCCCGCGTCGTCATGGTCGTCGCGGCCTGCGCGGTCGCCGCCATGGTCGCCGCCCCGGCGGTCGTCGCGACGAAGCCGTGGTGGCCGATCGCACCGGCCTCCACGTTCTACCCGGACGCCCCGGCGATCGACTACCTCAAGGACCACGTCTCCGACCAGGACCGCTACACCACCACGGGCAACGCGACCATCCTCGGGGCGGCCTCGTACTTCCAGATGCGGTCCGTCACCGGTCACACGTTCCAGACGGCCGAGTGGAAGCAGCTCATGGGCGCCGTCGACCCGGACACCTACCCGACGGCGACGTACCTCACGCTGAGCCCGAACCTGATGCCCGAGCTCGCCGACTCCGGCATCCTCGACCGGCTCGCGACGAAGTACATGATCGCGGACCCGTCCGCGGTCATCGCCGGCACGACCGAGGCCGCACCGACCCGGACGACCTGGACCGACCTGACCGCCGATCGGTCGACGGTCGAGTCCGGCTCGGAGACGGGGCCGGTCAACGGCATCACGTTCACCGGTCCCCCGGCCACCACCCTCGCGCCGGGCGGCATGGAGCTGACGGTCTCGGCGATCGCCGACGGCTCGGGTGAGACCCTCGCGTCCACGAAGAGCTGGGTGCCCGGTCTCGGCGGTCCGCGGAACGTCGCCCTCGAGGGCTCGGAGATCCCGGCGGACACCGCCTGGCACCTCACGATCACGGTCACCGGCCAGAACTCGGTCGTCCCGATCGGGACCGACGACGACGGCCACGCGGTCATCAGCGTCACCCGCCCGGTCGCCGGCGACGGCGTCTCGGTCGTGCACACCGGCGACGCCACGATCTACGAGCGGAGCAACGCGCTCCCGCGCGTCCGCTGGGCCTCGAGCACGGTGGTGGAGAAGACGACGACCGGCCTGGTCCGGAAGCTCGCCGACCAGTCCCTGCCGGACGACACCGTCGTCCTCAGCGCGGACCCGGACCACCGGGCCGACCCGGACGGCACGGCGACCGTGTCGCTGCAGCCGAGCGACGTCAACTCGACGGTCGCGAAGGTCGACGCGACCGGCGGCGGGTGGGTCGTGGTCGCGGACTCGTTGCAGCGCAAGGGGTGGACCGCCACCGTCGACGGCGCGACCACAGACATGGTCCGCGCGGACAGCGTCGGCGCGGCGGTCTGGGTCCCGGCGGGGAAGCACACCGTCGAGCTCCGGTACCACACGCCTGGGCTCCGGGAGGGCATCGCGCTCAGCGCAGCCTCCGGGTTCACGGCCGCGGTCGTCTGCGCGTTCGTGCTGGTTCGTCGTCGCCGGCGTCGACTCCGCTGAACCGTCCGGTGTCCGTCCAGGACGCCGTCCCCTACAATCGTCACTCGTTCCGTCAACCGACTCCACAAGGGAGACCCCGTGAAGATCCTCGTCACCGGAGGAGCCGGCTTCATCGGTTCCAACTTCGTCCGCCGCACCCTGCAGGACGCCTACCCCGGCCTCGAGGGCGCCGACGTCGTGGTCTACGACGCGCTGACCTACTCGGGCAACCTCGAGAACCTGGCGCCGGTCGCGGACTCGCCGCGGTACTCGTTCGTGCAGGGCGACATCACCGACGCCGCGAAGCTCGACGAGGTCGTCCCGGGCGTCGACGCGATCGTGCACTTCGCCGCCGAGTCGCACGTCGACCGGTCCGTCCGTGACTCCGGCATCTTCGTCGAGACCAACGTCGTGGGCACCCAGCGTCTCCTCGACGCCGCACTCCGCCACGGCACCGAGCGCTTCGTGCACGTCTCGACCGACGAGGTGTACGGGTCGATCAGCGAGGGCTCCTGGGCCGAGGACCGCCCGCTCGAGCCGAACTCGCCGTACTCGGCGTCGAAGGCCGGCAGCGACCTGCTCGCCCGCAGCTACCACCGCACCCACGGGCTGAACCTCTCGATCACGCGCTGCTCGAACAACTACGGGCCGTACCACTTCCCCGAGAAGGTCATCCCGCTGTTCGTCACGAACCTCATCGACGACGAGCACGTCCCGCTGTACGGCGAGGGCAACAACATCCGTGACTGGCTGCACGTCGACGACCACACCCGCGGCATCGCGATGGTCCTCACCAAGGGCCGCGCGGGCGAGATCTACAACATCGGCGGCGGCACCGAGCTCACGAACAAGGAGCTCACCGAGATGCTGCTCGAGGCCACCGGCAAGGACTGGTCGTACGTCGACCGCGTCGCCGACCGCCTCGGCCACGACCTGCGGTACTCGGTCGACATCTCGAAGATCCAGGCCGAGCTCGGCTACGAGCCCCAGGTGCCGTTCGCCCAGGGTCTCGCCGACGTCGTGCAGTGGTACCGCGACAACCGTGCGTGGTGGGAGCCGCTCAAGGAGCGCGCGGCCCTCGCATGACCCGCTACCTCATCACCGGCGCGAGCGGCATGCTCGGCCAGGACCTCCAGCACGCACTCCGTGACGCCGAGGTGACGGCGCTCGGGCGGGCCGACCTCGACATCACCGACCCGGAGGCCGTCGACGCGGCGGTCGCGGGACACGACGTGGTCATCAACTCGGCCGCGTACACGAAGGTCGACGACGCCGAGACCCACGAGGCCGAAGCCCACGCCGTGAACGCCACGGGGCCGGAGCTGCTCGCCCGGGCCGCGGTCCGGCACGGCGCCAAGCTCGTCACGGTCTCGACGGACTACGTCTTCGACGGACACGGCACCGCGCCGTACGCCGAGGACGCCCCGACGGACCCGATCAACGCCTACGGGCGGACGAAGGCCGCGGGCGAGGCGCTCGTGCGCGAGATCGCCCCGGACTCGTCCTACGTCGTCCGCACCGCGTGGATCTACGGCGCACACGGCCCGAACTTCGCAGCCACGATGCTCCGTCTGGCCGGATCGCACGAGACCGTGAGCGTCGTCACCGACCAGGTCGGACAGCCGACGTGGACGGGTGACCTCGCCGCGCGCATCGTCGAGCTGGTCGAGTCGGACGCCCCGGCGGGCACCTACCACGGCACGAACTCGGGGCAGGCGTCCTGGTACGACTTCACCCGCGCGATCTACGCCGAGATGGGGCTCGACCCGGAGCGCGTCCTGCCGACGGACAGCGCCGCCTTCGTCCGCCCCGCTCCCCGACCGGCGTACAGCGTGCTCGGGCACGACGGCTGGTCGCGCGCCGGGCTCGCACCGATGCGCGACTGGCGTGACGCCCTGGCCGCCGCGGTGCAGGCGGGGGCGCTCACAGCGTGACCGACCCGCAGGACCGACCGACCACGCTCACCACCGACGACGAACCGGCCGTCGCCACCCGCGGGTGGCGACGCTGGGCCGTCAACGGCATCAAGATCGCGTTCCTGGTCGCGGTGGTCGTCGCGGGCGTCCTGTACGTCGCCGGCAAGTGGACCGAGGTCTCCGACGCGGTCGCGTCGATGAACCCGGTGTGGCTCGTGCTCGCGTTCCTCGCGGTGATCGTCGCGCTCGTCCTCTCGATGCTGTCGTGGATCGTCGTCTGGCCCGCGTTCGGCATCCGGCTGCCCGTGCTCCGCGGCGGCCGGGTGTTCTTCGTCAGTCAGCTCGGCAAGTACCTGCCGGGTTCGGTGTGGCCGATCGCTGCGCAGGCCCAGATGGCCGGTGAGGTCGGACTCGCCAAGTCGTCGTCCATCGTGCTCTCGCTGATCTCGATGCTCGTCTCGATCGCGACGGGCCTCGGGCTCGGTGCGGTCCTCGTCCCCTTCATCGACGTCCACCTGCTCGAGGACTACTGGTGGCTGCCGATCGTCGGCGTCGCGTTCCTCGTCTGCCTCACGCCGCCGGTGATGCGCTTCGGCGTACGGCTCGCGCTCCGGATCCTCCGGCGACCGGACGCGCAGTTCACCTACGGCTGGCGCGTGGCCGGGCAGAGTTCCGGCCTGCAGGCCGCGAACTGGCTGTTCGCCGGCGTGCAGCTCTGGCTGGTCCTGATCGGCCTCGGCGTCGACCCGGCTCGCAGCTTCGTGCCGTCGATCGCCGCGATGGCGCTGGCCTTCGCCCTCGGCGTGCTGCTCATCCCGTTCCCGGCCGGCATCGGCGTCCGCGAGTTCGTGCTCACCGCGGTGCTCGCGTCCGTCACCGGGGCGGGCGTCGCGGTCACCGCGGCGATCCTGTCGCGACTGCTCTACGCGATCGCGGACTTCGCCGTCGCGGGCGTCGCCGCCGCGATCCGCCGGCGCGCGTAGCGCGCACACGAGGGCGCGTCAGCTCACCTTCGCGATCAGCCACGTGCCGTCGGCCTGGAGGCACGGATCACGTGCGCCGATCGGCTCACGCGATCCGTGCCTCCAGGCCAGGGCAGTGACCGCGCGCGGTCAGCGCTCGCTGAAACCAGCGACCGTGTCCGTGTAGTCCGTCCACATCCGGTCCGACGCGTGCTGGTCGACCCCCGCGCGCAGACGCTCCAGCTCGCCGGGGCGGACGATGCGTTCGAGCGCCGCCGCGAGGGCGTCCACGTCGTCCGCGGGGACCACCAGACCGTCCACGCCGTCGTGGACGTCGAGCGCCAGCGTGCCGGCGTCGGACGCCAGTACCGGGGTGCCGAAGCGGTTGGCGAGCGCGACGTTGAACGACGACGACCCGGTGCGGTACGGCAGCGCGACGACGTCGAACCCGCGGATCATCGCCCCCATCTCCGCCATCGCGACGTACTCGTCGACGATCTCGACGCGGTCCTCGATGCCGAGCGAGCGGACCTGCTCGCGGTACTCCTCCACCGGCTGCCAGAACTCGCCGCGCACGACCACGCGGACGCCGGGGACGCGAGCGGCGGCCTCGATCAGCTGGTCGACGCCCTTGTAGTGCCGGACCATCCCGAAGAACCCGACTGTCACCAGGTCCGCGTCGGTGCGGTCGCCCGGCGTGGCCGGTGCGTCGTCGCCGGCCACGAAGTCCGGCAGTGGGAGCCGCGCCACGCGGACGTCCACGTCGGCACCGTCGCCGACGACCTGGCGTGCGAGTGCCGCCTGGTCGTCGCTGTGCACGAGGACGGCACCGTACTGGCGGTACATGGCGCCGACGAGGCGTTCGTCGAACCGACCCGGCTCGTGCGGCAGGACGTTGTGCGCGAGGACGACGCCACGGGGACGACGACCGGCGGCGACGTGCATCGCCGCGTAGGGCACCGCGTGGTACGGCGTGACGCCGGTCACCAGCACGACGTCGGCCTTCCGCATCGCGAAGCCGGCCCGGAGCCAGGTGAGCGGGTTGTACCAGGTCAACCGTTCCGTGGTCGACGCGAAGGGTTCGACCTCGGGCTCGGAACCGGGCACCCGGGTGGTGCCACCGCGGAGGAAGGACGGGTACTGCGCCTTCCACGACATCAGGTGCACCTGGTGGCCGGCCGCCCGCAACCGGTGCGCCACGGTGGTGGTGTGTGCGGCGATCCCGCCGGAGTAGGGGTGCGTCGGTCCGACGATGACGATGCGGAGAGAGCGAGGCATCGGACCAGCCTACCGGGGCGCGGTGCGCACGCTGGGCTCCCGGTCTGCCCTGGTATGGTCGGGTCCTCCGCGGACCGCCCCACCGTCCGCGACCGACGGAAGGACCGCCTCGCAATGACGACGCTCCGCGTGATCGTGGACCAGGTGGTCGCCCCCGTCCCTGGTGGCATCGGCCGCTACGCGGAGGAACTCGCCAGGCACCTCGTCGAGACCGCGCCGTCCGGTTGCGACGTCGTCGGCGTCGTCTCCGCGGTCGGCAAGGACGAACTCGACCACGTCCGTACTCTCCTCCCCGGCCTCGCCGATCTCGAGAAGACGGCACTTCCGCGGCGGGAGCTCTCGCTCGCGTGGCAGGGCGGCTTCGTCGGCGGTCTCTCGCACGGCATGGTGCACGCCCCGAGCGTGCTCGCGCCCCTCGTCAAGCACAACCGGTTCAGCGAACCGGGGCGGCAGACGGTCGTCACGGTGCACGACGTGGTGCCGTGGACGAACCCGGAGACCCTGACCCCCCGCGGGGTGCAGTTCCACCGTGCGATGGTCAAACGCGCCTGGAAGCACGCGGACGCCGTCGTCGTCCCGACCCACGCGGTCGCCGGGGCCCTCAACGAGATCCACCGCTTCGACGACCGGCTCCGGGTCATCGGCGGTGCGCCGAGCGGCCGGCTCCGCACCCCGGTGGACGCCGACCTGCGTGCTGACCGCCTCGGGCTGCCGGACCGGTACGTCCTCGCAGTGGGGACCCTCGAGCCGCGCAAGGGCCTCGGGGCGCTCATCGAGGCGATGGCGCACCCGGACGCGCCCGCTAACGTCCCGCTCGTGGTCGCCGGACCCGACGGATGGGGCGACGTCGACGTGTACGACACCGCCGAACGCGCGGGGCTCTCCCGCGACCGCGTCAAGGTCCTCGGGCGGGTCGACGACGCCGACCTCGCCGTGGCGTACGACCGGGCGACGGTGTTCGTCTTCCCGAGCTTCGCCGAGGGTTTCGGGCTCCCGGTGATCGAGGCGATGAGCTTCGGCACGCCTGTGATCCACTCCGACGACGCCGCCGTGCGCGAGGTCGCGTCCGACGCCGGGGTCACGGTGGCGCGCGAGCCGCGGGACTCCTACCCGGAGCGTCTGGCGCAGGCCGTCTACCAGGTCGTCAACGACCCGCTGCTCGCTGGGCAGCTCGCCGTCGCCGGACCGGACCGCGCGCGGATGTTCGACTGGACCGACTCGGCCAACGAGACCTGGCAGCTGCACGCCGACCTCTGACCCCGCGCGACCGCGCGGACGGCCGTCAGAGCGCGTCGCGCAGGCGCGCCGCCTTCTCCTCGACGACCTGCTCGAGCGCGGCGGCGTGGGCCGCGAGCCGCTCCGCCACGGTGGCGTCCGCCGAGCCGATGATCCGCGCCGCGAGCAGCCCGGCGTTCGCCGCTCCGTTGATCGCCACCGTCGCGACCGGGATGCCCGCCGGCATCTGCACGATCGACAGCAGCGAGTCGAGGCCGTCCAGGCGCGCGAGCTGCACCGGCACACCGATCACCGGGAGCGTCGTCATCGAGGCGACCATGCCCGGCAGGTGTGCCGCTCCCCCGGCCCCCGCGATCACCACGCGGATCCCCCGTCCGGCAGCGGCGCGGGCGAAACGGACCATCTTGTCGGGCGTCCGGTGCGCCGAGACGACGTCGGCCTCGTAGGGGATCCCGAGTTCGTCGAGGGTCTCCGCGGCGGCACGCATGGTGGGCCAGTCGGAGTCGGACCCCATGATGATCGAGACGAGCGGCTGGACGGGCGCGGCGGAGTCGGTCACGGCACGAGCCTAGTCGAGCAGCACGGCCCGCCAGGTGTCCCCGTCGGTGCCGATCGTCCGGTCGGTGCGGACCCAGCGCACGGTGGCGTCGTCGGCGACACCGGCATCCACGGCGGCGCGCACCGCGGTCCGCCACGCGGTGACGTCGTCCGGCACGGCCGTGATCCCGTGGTCCCGTGCGATCCGGTAGGACGGTCGGTCCGAGACCACGGCGGGCAGGCCGAGCGCGGTGTACTCGATGGCCTTGAGGTCACTCTTCGCCCGGTTGAACTCCTCGTCCCGCAGCGGAGCCACCCCCGCACGCCACCGGGTGCGGTGGTCGACGAGCCAGCGCGCGAACGCCGGGTAGTGCCCGTCCGGCACCTCCACCCGTCGGTACCAGTCGGCGGGTGCGTCGTCGGTGACGCCGATCACCTCGAGCCGGACCGGACGGCCGTCCGACGCGACCAGGTCGGTGAACACGTCGCGGAGCAGCGCGAGGTCAGCCGTGTGGGTCATCGTGCCCATGTAGAGGACGCGGTGTTCGTCGGTGCGCAGGTCGTCGTCGACGACGGGGTCGCCCGGCGTCCAGATGCCGGGGTCCAGCGCGTTCGGGACCACCTCGACCCGGCTCGCGAGCGGCCGGACCACCGAGGCGAGCTCTGCCGTGCTGACGACGACGACGTCCGCGCCCCGGACGAGCGCATCGATGGACGCGAGCCGGCTCGGGTCGTACTCGGCGCGCGCGAGGCGTGCCCGCCCGGACTCGGTGAAGAAGTCGTCGTCGACCTCGGCCACCACGCGGATCCCGCGGGCCTCAGCGGCGGCCAGGAACGGAGCGACCAGCACGACGGGCAGGGCGTCCCGCTGCACCAGTACGGCTCGGTAGTCCGTCGCGTCGCTCCCGTCGACGAACGTCACCGGGTCGACCTGCCGGACCGAGGCCCGCCCGCTGCCGGCGAGGTGTTCGGTCCGCCGGACGACCCGGACGTGCGCGGACGCCGGATGGGCGCCGCCGCCTCCGGCGACGACGTAGCCGACCACGGGGACCGGCGCAGCCGGGACCGCGGGCGGCGTCGGCGGGGTGCCGCCGAGGACACGGCGGAGACGCCTGACGGCGCGGCGGGCGAGATCACGCGGCATGCGGCCATTCTTCCGTACCGGGGTGCACGGCATGCACGCCGCACGCCGAGCGGGCAGAAGCGGCCGGTCCCACGCGCCGAACGAGACGAGAACCGCCCGCTCGGGTGAGCGGGATCGGACGGGAGGCACGGTGCGGGGCCGCCACGCGCCTCCAGTCAGACCCGCCCCGGCCCCGGCCACCGAACGGGCAGGACACGCCGCCCGCCGCGCGCAGAGCGGGCAGAAGCCGCCGGTCGCGCGCGCCGAACGGGACGAAAACGGCCCGCTCGGGACGACTGGCGCCGCCGGCCGGTCAGCGCACGATGACGGTCGCGCAGCCGATCGACGTGTCTCCCCCGCGCCCGATCCCGACGGCGGTCAGGCAGACACTCCGGCGTCCGCTCGGGACGGCGACCGTCACGGTGAAACCGTGCGACGGGCCGACCCCGTACACACGGTCGACGTCCGGTCGCGACGTCCTCGCCGCCGTCGTGCCGACCACCTTACCGGCGACGACGACGCGCATCGTCACCGCCTTGCTGAGGTCGTCGCGGTCGAACGCCCAGCCCGAGACGGTGACGCGACGGGACGCTCCCGAGGCGATGCGGTCGCGGTGCGCGGTCGGGGCGACCGCCGGCGCTGGGACGGCCGGAGTCGCCGCCGGTGCCGTCGCCTGGGTGCCGAGCTGCGCGTTCGCGACGAGCGCCTGCGCGAACGTGGACCACCACTTCCCCGCGGCCGGCCCGCCGTTGCAAGTCCCGTCGCTCGCGCCGGGCGTCTTCACCCACAGCAGCGCGTCGAGCCCGGTGCCGTCCGCGACGACGCGCGGCGAGGTCCCGAGGCCGGAGCCCGGACCGTTGCACCAGGTCCCGCGCCACCCGCGGCCGTTCCGCGAGGTGTCGACGACGTAGTGCGAACCCCCGGTCGCAGCGGAGACCTTCTCGGCGTACGCCTGCTCCTGTGCCGTCGGGTAGTAGTTCGCGACGTTCGTGAAGAAGCCCCGCGCCCGGCGCACGCCGGCACTGTCGAGCCGCGCCGCCATGACCGCGGGCGGCACCCAGTTCGAGTTGCCGGCGTCGAGGTAGGCGGGGACCCCGGCGGCCGTGAAGGCGTCGACCTCGCGCGAGAGGATCCGGTAACGCTGCTGGTCGAGCGTCGCGCTGCACGCGGCGTTGCTGAGCATCGCGAGGGAGTCCGGTTCGACGACGACGGCGGCCCGGTGTCCGGTCAGCCGCGCCGCGATCTGGTCGACCCAGGCGTCGTAGGTGGCCTCGTCGAACCCGCCGGCGGAGTACCCGCCGCAGTCACGCTGCGGGATCGCGTAGGTGACGAAGACCGGGGTCGTCCCGGTGCGTTCGGCACCGGCGACGGCGGCGTCGATCGTCTTCGTGAGCGTGGCGCCCTGGGTCCAGTCGCCGAGCCAGGTGGCCACCGGGTACTGGGCGATGGTGCGCGCCGCGGCGGCTCCGGCCGGGTCGCTCGTGGCGAGGGCGGTGGCCTGCCTCGCGGCTTCGCTGGTGTCCGAGCGGTACGGGCCGGCGCCGTAGAGGGTGGCGGCCGACGCGGACCGGATCGTCGCGGCGCTGACCGCCGCGGACGCGGTGGTGGGCGTCAGCGCCGCTGCGGTGAGCGCGAGGAGTGCGCTGAGCGCCCCGGTCGTGCCGAGCAGGGTGGTGCGGCGCATGACGAACTCCCGGGACTGGTCGACCTCTGACCCGTCCATGGGAGCACGCCGGTCACGACGGCGTCCACACGCCAGATCGGGTGCCACCCGATCAGGTGTCCGCGCTTCGGCGGACCGACGCCGGGCGGCGTCAGTCGTCGAAGTGCGCCGCGGCGGAGCGTGCCCGGTACGTGACGTCGTCGACGTCCTCGCCGATCACCGTCACGTGCCCGATCTTCCGGCCGGGTCGCGGGGCCTTGCCGTAGAAGTGGTACTTCGCCTCGGGGAAGGCCTCGAGCGCGCCCGGGTACCGCGCCGCGAGGTCGCCGTCCGCCGGGCCGCCGAGGACGTTGATCATCACGGCGACGGGCGCGTGCGCTCCGGTCGCGCCGAGCGGCAGGTCGAGGACGGCGCGGAGGTGCTGCTCGAACTGGCTCGTCGTGGCACCGTCGATCGTCCAGTGGCCGGTGTTGTGCGGGCGCATGGCGAGCTCGTTGATGAGGATCCGCTCGTCGTCGGTCTGGAACAGCTCGACCGCGAGCACCCCCGTGACACCGAGTTCGGTCGCGATGCGCACCGCGATGTCCTCGGCCACGTCGGCGATCCGTCCGGCGCTGTCCGGCGCCGGGGCGAACACCTCGGCGCAGACGCCGTCGCGCTGCACGGTCTCGACGAGCGGCCAGGCGACGACCTCGCCGGAGGGGCGACGGGCGACGGACTGGGCGAGCTCCCGGGTGAAGGGCACGAGTTCCTCGACGAGCAGTGCCTGCCCGCCGCCGGCCTCGGCGACCGCGATGAACCAGTCGGAGACGTCGGCGGGGTCGGACACCACGCGGACCCCCTTGCCGTCGTACCCGCCGCGCGCGGTCTTCACGACGGCTCGGCCGCCGTGGTCGTCGAGGAACGCCTGCAGCTCGTCGGGGTCCTGCACCGCGGCCCAGTCCGGCACCGGCAGCCCGAGCTCGGACAGGCGCGTGCGCATCGTGATCTTGTCCTGCGCGACGGCGAGTGCGTCCGGGCCGGGACGCACGGCGACACCGGCGTCGACGAGGGCGCGGAGGACGTCCTGCGGGACGTGCTCGTGGTCGAAGGTGACGACGTCGACGTCCCGCGCGAACGCGAGCACGGAGTCGACGTCGTGGTAGTCGCCCTCCGCGGTGGCCGCGATCGCCGCCGACATGCCCGGCCCCTCGGCGAGCACCCGGATGTCGAGTCCGAGCTCGACCGCTGCGGGCACCATCATCCGTGCCAGCTGTCCTCCACCGATGACCCCGACGCGCAACGCCATGCTGTGTGTTCCTTCCGTCGTTCACACCGCCCGGTGAGAACGCGCTGTCTACAATCGCTGTTCGGGTCGCCAGTGTGCGACCGCCGGTCGGCGAACGGAGCACGACCAGCGACAACTCTACGGACCATGGAGACACCGTGCGGCGACTGATTGCCCAGCTGGCTCGCTTCGGTGTCGTCGGCGCCGTCGGCTTCGTCGTGGACACGACGATCTTCAACATCCTGCGCGCGACGGTGCTGAGCCCGGACGAGGTCCACTCCGGACCGTTCTGGGCGAAGGTGGCGTCGACCGTCGTCGCGATCTTCGTCAACTGGATGGGCAACCGCTACTGGACGTTCCGCGACCAGCGCCGGAGCGTCGCGACCCGCGAGGGCGTCGAGTTCGTGATCGTGTCCCTGGGCGGCATGGTCATCTCGCTCGGCTGCCTCGGCATCTCGCACTACGTGCTCGGACTCACGTCGGCGCTGGCGGACAACATCTCGGGCAACGTGATCGGCCTGGTGCTCGGGACGGCCTTCCGGTTCTGGCTGTACAAGGTGTGGGTCTACCACCCCGAGCGGGGCGGCCGTCGGCCGGCGGACCCGACGCGCGCCGACGCAGCGGACTCCGGCGCCGGCACAGCGGACTCCGGCGCGACGAGCGCCGACGGCGAACGGGTCACCGCCCCGTAGGATCGTCGGGTCGCGTCCCCCGACCCAGGAGCACCACGCATGCACACCGAGCCCGTCGACGTCCATCCCCGGGTCGCAGTGTGGGAGCGGGTGACGATCGCGATCGTCACCGCCGCCTTCGCCCTCTGGCTCGTCGTGTGGGCGCTCGTCGTCCCCGTGTTCCAGGCTCCGGACGAGCGTGCCCACGTCGACGCGACCGTGCAGGTGGCCCTCGGCAACGCCTGGGCGCCGCCCGGCGACCTGCGGATCCTGAACGCCGTGATGGTCGCCCAGCAGCAGGAGGCCACGCAGCCCGCGGCCTCGCGGTCCACCGTCTCCGAACTGCTCGAGAAGGCACCGGGGACGTCGGAGACCGTCGACCAGATGACGCAGCACCCGCCGACGGCGTACCTCGTCGGGGCCGCCGCCCTCCGGCTGGCGCACTACGGCGACCTGCGTTGGGACCGTGCGGTCGAGGTCCTGCGGCTGGTCGACGTCCTCTGGGCGACGGCGCTGCCCCTGCTGGCGTGGGCGACCGTCCGCCGCCTGACGCGTTCCCCGCGCGCGGCCCTCGTCGGCGCCCTCGCGCTGTTCGCGACACCGCAGCTCGCGTCCATCGCGTCGTCGGTCTCGAACGACGCCCCCGTGATGCTGTTCGGGGCCGTCGTCACCTGGCTGGCGACGCGGATGCTCACCGGCGACCTGCGGCGGCGCACCCTCCTCGGCCTTGGCGTCGCACTCGGCGCCCTGATCTGGATGAAGGGCACCGGGCTGCCGGCGATCCCCTTCGTCGCCGTCGTGGTGCTCGTCGCCGGATCGGGAGCGGTGCCGTTCCTCCGTCGCGCGGGCCGGACGGTGGTGACGCTCGGGATCGCCGCGCTCGTCGGTGCCTGGTGGTGGCTGCACAACCTCGTCACGTACCACCAGCTGCAGCCGAACGGCTACGAGCAGTACCACCCGCCGATGCCGTTCCCGCCGGGCGAGGGCCCGAGCCTGCTGCGGTTCCTCGACGTCAGCTGGGGCACGATCACGCGGACGTTCTGGGGCAGCCCGGGCGGGAGCGCCCAGGTGACGATCGGTGCGGTGCTCACGGCCGTCCTCACGATCGTGGCGCTCGGCGTGGTCCTGGTGTGGGGCTTCCGACGCGGTCCGGAACGACGCGCAGTGGTGTGCCTGGCGGTGTTCCCCGCCCTGCTCGTCGCCGGGCAGACCTGGACGAGCGCGAACGCCTACCTGACGACGACGTTCGTGTCGGCCACCCAGGGCCGCTACTACTTCCCCGCGATCGTCTGCCTCATCGCGATCAGCGCGGTCGCGTGGCGTCGGATCCCGCGCACCGCCGGCGGTCGACGGGTGCTCGCCACGGTGCTCGCGGTCGGCTCCGTCGTCATCGGGTGGTACGGCCTCGCCGTGGTGGCGTCGTGGTTCTGGAACGCCGCCCGCGGTCCGGTGACGGCCGAGGGACTCACCCGCTTCGCCACGTTCGGTCCGGGCCCGGTGTGGTCGGTCGCCGTCCTCGTCGTCGCGACCGCCGTCGGGCTCCTCGTCGCCCTGGTCCAGGTGCCCCGCCGGACGCAGATCGGCGCCGACACCGTGCAGGAGCACGACGCCGACGCCGACGAGTGGGTGGAGCAACCGGGTCGCTAGCGGCCCATCCCCCGGTAGGTGAAGCCCGCGGCCGTCCAGGCGTCGCGGTCGAGGCAGTTGCGGCCGTCGATGACGACCGGGTTCGACACGAGCGAGGCGGCGACCGTGGGGTCCAGCTCGCGGAACTCGTTCCACTCGGTGAGGACCAGCACGAGGTCGGCGTCGCGGAGCGCGTCCGTGGCGCTCTCGACGTACTCGAGCTCCGGGTGCAGGCGACGGGCGGTGACCACGGCCTCGGGGTCGTACGCGGCGACCGCGGCACCGTGGCCGAGCAGCCGTGCCGCGATGTCGAGGGCCGGGGAGTCGCGGACGTCGTCGGAGTTCGGCTTGAACGCGAGACCGAGCACCGCGATCCGCTTGCCCGTGACGGCACCGCCGAGGACCTCCTGCGCCAGCTCCACCACGTGGTCACGCCGACGCAGGTTGATGGCGTCGACGTCGGCGAGGAACGCGAGCGAGTCGGGCACGCCGAGCTCGTTCGCGCGCGCCTGGAACGCCCGGATGTCTTTCGGCAGGCAGCCGCCGCCGAAGCCGAGGCCGGCGTTGAGGAACTTGCGGCCGATGCGGGCGTCGTGGCCGATGGCGTCGGCGAGCGCTGTCACGTCGGCGCCGACGACCTCGGCGATCTCGGCCATCGCGTTGATGAAGGAGATCTTCGTCGCGAGGAACGCGTTCGCGCTGACCTTGACGAGCTCGGCGGTGGGCAGGTCGACGACGAGGCGCGGGGTGCCCTCGGCGAGGGTCGTCGCGTAGACCTCGTCGAGGAGGGCGACCGCGCGCTCACCGGTCTCGCCGGCGGGGACGCCGTAGACGAGGCGGTCCGGGGAGATGGTGTCCTGCACGGCGAAGCCCTCGCGCAGGAACTCGGGGTTCCAGACGAGCGAGGCGCCGGGGACGGCTGCTTCGACCTCGGCCGCGAGACGAGCAGCGGTGCCGACCGGGACGGTGGACTTGCCGATGACGAACTCGCCCGCACCGAGGTGCGGCGTCAGCGCGGCGACGGCGGCGTCGACGTAGGTGAGGTCCGCGGCGCCGGTCGGGCCCTGCGGGGTGCCGACGGCGAGGAAGTGCACGCGGGCGCCGGCGACCTCGGCCATGTCGGTCGTGAAGCGGATGCGGCCGGACTCGACTGCCTCGGTCAGGATCTCGGGGAGCCCGGGTTCGAAGAACGGGGCTTCACCCGCGGCGAGCCGCTCGATCTTGACCGGGTCGACGTCGACCGCGACGACGTCGTGTCCGAGCTTGGCCATGGAGGCGGCGTGCACGGCACCGAGGTAACCGCAGCCGATGACAGAGATACGCACCCGAAGAAACTACCGGGTTCTCGTCGAACTTCCACCGAGTGCGATGGCACCGTGTCGGTCAGGGCCGGACGTCGCCCCACTGCGGCCGCTCGGGACCGCCCCCGACGATCTCGTCCCAGTCGGGTTCGCGGTGCCGTCGCCGCGCCTCGTACGCCTCCACCATGTCGTGGAGGACGGCGACGACCAGGTCGGCGTGCGGCACGTCCCCGAGCACCACGGCGGGCTCGTCCCCGGGGAAGACGATCACGTCGCCCGACCGGAACACCCCTTGGAGCCCGCGCCGTCGGACGGTCACGTCGTAGCCGCGCGAGTGCAGGAGCTCCCGGCGCGTCCGCGTCCCGAGGCCGTGCACGACGACGAGCCGCCGGGTGGTGACGACGTAGCGCTCGGACATCCACCGGAACAACGGCATCGCACCGCCGAGGAACACCAGGACGACCACGAGCGCGGCGACCACGGCGTTCAGCCACGCGAGCTGCGCCTGGAACACGCCGAACCCGAACCCGCCCGCGAGGGTCACGAGCACGACGAACACCGCCGGGCGCACGAGCCGGCGCGCGTGCGGCCGCAGGCGCGCGACCACGCGTTCGGGCGGCGGCTCGTCGGTCATGCCGTCATGCATACCGCAGGTGGGTGACGTCCCCCACTGCGACGCCCCTGGTGATGCCCTGTCGATCCCGGATCGTGATGCGGCCGTCGTCGTCGATGCCGGTCGCCTCGGCTTCCTCGGCCGTGCCGTCCGGGAGCTCGAGGCGGACATGCTGGCCGATCGTGCCGCAGGCCGACCGGACGCGGGACCGGACCGTCTCGGCGGCGTCACCGCCCGCGACCAGGGCGGCCACTGCCTCCAGGACGGCTCCGTGGAAGGCGACCAGCACCTCGTCGGCCAGGTCGGCGGCGTCGCCGTGCGCGCCGGCGACCGCCAGCGACGTGGACGTCGGTGTCGGGAGCCGGTCCGCGGGGATCGTGAGGTTCACGCCCGCACCGACGACGACGCTGCCGTCGGCGGCGACCTGGCAGAGGATGCCGCAGACCTTCCGTCCACCGATCTGGACGTCGTTCGGCCACTTCACCAGCAGCGCGCGCTCGTCGGCTGCCGGTCCGTCGCCGCAGACGGACGGGCCACGGAACGCGAGCACCCGTCCGATCGCGTCCCGCATCGCGGTGCCCGCGACGAGCGGCAGCCAGCCGCGGTCGCGCTCGACGAGGTCGGCGCGGACGAGCACGCTGACGGCCAGGGTCTCGCCCGCCGGCGCCGACCACGTGCGGTCGAGGCGGCCGCGTCCCGCGGTCTGGTGCAGGGTCGCGAGGACACTGCCGTGCGGCTGGTCGGCCGCGGCGGCGAGCAGGTCGGCGTTCGTCGACCCGGTCGTCTCCGGTGCCGTGAACACGGCACCCACGGCCTCCACGGCTGCGCGACTGCTCGTGAACCGCAGGGACGACGACGGGGACGCGGGTGTGGACATGCACGCAAATCTACGGGCAGGAACCGTGGGGGTCCTCCAACCGACCCCGTGGTCACCGCCGGTAGGGTGAGCGGGTGACTTCAGGAGACACCCCCGATCTCTCGACGACGGCCGGCCGGCTCGCCGACCTCCGCGAGCGGTACCACGAAGCAGTGACCGCCGCGGGCGAGGCCGCGATCGCCAAGCAGCACGCCAAGGGCAAGACCACGGCGCGTGAACGCATCGAGCAGCTGCTCGACGAGAACTCCTTCGTGGAACTCGACGAGTTCGTCCGACACCGCACCCACGCCTTCGGCATGGAGTCGAAGCGACCGTACGGCGACGCGGTCGTCACCGGCTTCGGCACCATCCACGGCCGCAACGTCGCCGTGTACGCGCAGGACTTCACCGTCTTCGGCGGCTCCCTCGGCGAGGTCGCGGGCGAGAAGATCATCAAGGTGATGGAGCACGCCCTCAAGACCGGCGTGCCGATCATCGGCATCCTCGACTCCGGCGGCGCCCGGATCCAGGAGGGCGTCGTCGCCCTCGGCAAGTACGGCGAGATCTTCCGCCTGAACACCCAGGCGTCCGGCGTCATCCCGCAGATCTCGATCGTGATGGGCCCGGCGGCCGGCGGGGCGGTCTACTCCCCCGCGCTGACCGACTTCGTGATCATGGTCGACAAGACCAGCCACATGTTCGTCACCGGCCCCGACGTCATCAAGACCGTCACCGGCGAGGACGTCGGTTTCGAGGAACTCGGTGGCGCCCAGACGCACAACGCGGTCTCCGGCGTCGCGCACTACCTCGCCGAGGACGAGTCCGACGCGCTCGACTACGCCCGGTCGCTCATCGGCTTCCTGCCGGACAACAACCTCTCCGACGCCCCCGCGTACGACGTCGCACCCGAGCTCGAGACCACCGACGCCGACCACGAGCTCGACGTCGTCATCCCGGACTCGACGAACCAGCCGTACGACGTGACGACGATCATCGAGCACATCGTCGACGACGGCGAGTTCCTCGAGGTCCAGCCGCTGTTCGCGCCGAACATCCTGATCGGCTTCGGCCGGGTCGAGGGTCGCACGGTCGGCATCATCGCGAACCAGCCGCAGGCCATGGCTGGGACGCTGAACATCGACGCCGGCGAGAAGGCCGCCCGCTTCGTGCGGTTCTGCGACGCGTTCGGCATCCCGATCCTGACCCTGGTCGACGTGCCCGGCTACCTGCCCGGCACCGACCAGGAGTGGACCGGTGTGATCCGCCGCGGCGCGAAGCTCCTGTACGCCTACGCCGAGGCCACCGTCCCGCTCGTCACCGTCATCACGCGCAAGGCGTACGGCGGCGCGTACATCGTGATGGGTTCGAAGCAGCTCGGGGCCGACATCAACCTCGCGTGGCCGACCGCCGAGATCGCCGTCATGGGCGGCCAGGGCGCCGTCAACATCCTGTACCGCGCCGAGATCAAGCGCGCCGAGGAGTCCGGCGAGGACGTCGCGGCCGTCCGCGCGAAGCTCGCGAACGAGTACACCTACAACGTGGCGTCGCCGTACCTGGCGGCCGAGCGCGGTGAGCTCGACGGCATCATCCAGCCGCACGCCACCCGCGTCTCGGTCATCAAGGCGCTCCGTGCGCTCCGGGGCAAGCGCGCCACGCTGCCGCCCAAGAAGCACGGGAACATCCCGCTCTGATGGGCCGCCACGCAGCAGTCGTCCCACCCGTGCCCGTCGACGCGGCCCTCTCGGCCGCGGCCGACGTCCGGGTGGTGTCCGGCGAGCCCTCCCCGGAGGAACTCGCGGCCGTCATCGCCGTCCTGCAGCGACAGGCGGACGAGGCAGCAGCGAACGGCCGTCCCGAGGTCACCGTGTCGCCGCGCTCCGGCTGGGAGGCCTCCGCGCGGGGGCTCCGTCGTCCGCTCGAGCACGGCGTCGGCGTCTGGCCCCGCTCGCTCCGCTGATCCGTCGGGGCCTTGCGGGGCGCCGGGGGAACGGGCGACCATGTACCCCTGGGGTCCGGACGGGGCCGCGCGTTGCACCGTGCACTTCCCGGTCGGTCTCCCCTCACTCGGGGGACACGGAGGGTCCACGGCGTCGGAAAACGCAGGATTTGTCCCCCATAATGACGACTGACACGGGGCTTGGCGGAGGGCATAGTAGTTCGTGTTCGGTGTCCTTCAACGAAGAACATCGCAGGCGGTGGCCGACTAGGGTACGAAGCCACCACCAGCTACGAGTCAGGGCGATATTCGGGTTGTCGCTCAGACTCGGGTCGTGAACGGGCCGGTCGGATTCCGACCGGCCCGTTCCCCGTTTCCGGGGACGTCGAGTGCACCATGCCCTGGTCGCACCTCCGTTTCGACACCGCACCACAGGAACGACGCGTGTCCTGTCGCAGGATGCGTGCGCATCAGGCGGACGGGAGGCACGGTGCGGGCCCGCCCCGCGCCTCCAGTCCGCTGCCACGCGCCGCCGTGACGGACGCGGCCGCTACGCGGCCACGTGTCGCGGGATCTCCAGCCACAGGACCACGGAGTCGTCCTCGTCGCCGTCCTCGTCGTCCATGCCCGCGCCGAGCGCAGCGGACTCGCTCGCAGCCAGGTCCAGCCGCAGCCCGACGATCGTCACCGCGGAGTCGGAGCCCTCGGAGACGGTGCGGACGATGACGTTGTCGGCCTCGCGGGCCTGGCGCAGCGCCTCGGCGATCCGGGCGTGCACCCGTCGGAGGTCCTCGATCTCGAGGTCGTCGAGGCCGCCGTCGTCGTGCAGCTGCACGGTCGCACCCCGTCGACGCAGGCGCATCACCTCGTCGCGGACGTCGTCGGAGAGCAGGGAGCGGCCGCGGATCTCGTCGCGGATCGCCTGCTCGAGGTGCAGGCACTCGGCACGCTCGGCGGCGTCGAGGTCTCCCCCGGTGTCGATGATCCGCTGCAGCATCGGCAGCGCCATCCGCGTGGTCTGGCTGAGGCGGAACTGCCGCTCGAAGACGTGGGCGTCCTGCGCCGCCTGCCAGTCGACGGTCTCCTGCTCGGCGCGGACGAAGTCACGGGTGACGCGGGTGGCCCGGTTCATGGCCGCGGCGAAGCCGGTGGCGATCGCGACCCACGAGACGCTGCCGAGCACGCCGAGGGAGCCGAGCGCTCCGAGGCCCGCCCACGCGACCGTGTGCACGGCCAGGAACCCGACACCGATCCAGGCGAAGGGACCACGGCCACGCACCACCAGCACGACCATGAGGGTGCCCACGGCGGCGATCCACCACGTCGTGTAGTTGGGGCCGGACCGCAGCTCGACCACCGGCGAGGCGACGATCGGCATCACGATGGCAGTCCCGAGCGAGAAGCACGTCGCCCAGACCGGCAGGGTCCGCCCCGGCAGGAACACCGCGAGGCCCGTCGCGGCCGCGTAGAGGACCATGCAGGCGATGACCGGTCCGACGTCGAGCACGCGGGGCAGCGTCGTCGCAGCGAGCAGCAGGTGGTAAACGGAGAACAGTGCGGCGAGGCCGATGGCGACGCCGGCGGGGATCGACACCTTCATCGCTGGGCCTCCTGGTGCGGCGCCCAACCGAGCAGCACCCTGGTACCCGAGCCGGGGGCGGTGAGGATCTCGGCCGAGCCGCCGACGGCCACGACCCGTTCGACGATGGACCGACGGACGCCGAGCCGTTCCGCTGGGATCGCCTCGATGTCGAACCCGGCGCCGTCGTCACCGACCTCGACGTGCACGCCGGCGCCACGCTGCTCGACCCGGATCCACCGGTCGACGGTCGGTCCGCCGGCATGTTGCACGCTGTTCACCGCCGCCTGCAGGGCCGCGGAGGCCAGGGCGTCGGCGACGGTCGCGGGGATCCGCATGCTGCCGAGCTGGCCCGGCTGAACGCAGACCGGAGCGGCCAGCGCACCGACGGCATCGGTGATCCGGGCGCGCAGGTCGACGAGCGACACCGGCGGTGCGTCCCCGGGCCCGTCCGAAGCGGCGGCCTCGAGATGGTCGATCGCGTTCCGGGCCATCCGCGCCGCGAGCATCTCCGCGTCGGCGGTCTCGGCCCGCGCCGCCGAGAGCAGCGTCGTGAGGACGCTGTCGTGCACGATCGCGTCGACCTGCACCCGCTCGACCTCGGTGGCGTGCTCCCGGATCGCGTGCGAGTAGCGCCGGACCGCCGTGGCCTGCGCGGCATCGACCGCGGTGGCCGCCCGCCGGAGCACGACGGCGATGACGAGGACGGCCCCGCTGAGGATCGCCGTGTAGACGCCGTCGAGGAGCGCACGCACGCCCGCGTCGCCGCCGACCGGGGTGAGCCGGATGACGACGTACACGGCGGGTACGAGCGCGGTGTAGACCGTCGCGCGCCACGGCGCGAAGCCCATCGCGGCAGCGGTCGACCCGACCGTGCAGAGCCACCACGGCCACGGCACCTGGTCCGCCGGGATGGGTTCGCGGACGGTCAGCGGCCAGGTCACGAGCGCGACGAGGAACAGCAGCGCGCAGACGATCTGCGCGACCTGGGCGAGCCGCCGAGCGAAGACGGACGCTCCGACGAACAGGAACGACGCCGCGAGCCCGCAGGCCACGACCGGCCCCCACACCGGGTCGAGGTAGGGCAGCTGGTCGAGCACGGCCGGCACCGTGGTGGCGCCGAAGCCGAGCGCGGCCACGGCGATGAGGATCGCGAAGGCGCGCTCGACCGACGCCTGGGTGATGGACGCACGGACGCTCCGTGCGGGATCGGCGCCGAACGGACCCTGCCCACCGGGCGGGACCGTGCCGGTCGCGGGCAGCACGCCAGCGGTCCGCGCCGGACCGGCAGCCCGAGCCGAGCCGCCCGCCGGCACCGCGTCAGCCGCAGCCATCCGTCTCAGCGGCCGTCGCCGTCGGGGTCGATGCCGGAGTCGAGGCCCGGCAGGATGCCGTCCTCGACCGCACGGCGGAGCAGGTCGACCTTCGTCGGCGCGGGACGACCGACCTCGACGTACTTCACGCGGATGCGGTCGAGGTACTCACGCGCCGTCGAGTACCCGATGCCGAGCTGTTGGGCCGCCAGCTTGAGCGGCAGACCCGAGGCGTAGAGGTGCAGGATCTCGCGCTCGCGACGGCCGAGCTGCGCCTTCGCGAAGTCCCGGTCGGCGTCGATCGCGCTCGCCCACTCGAGGTTGTTGAGGACGTCCCCGCGGGCGACGGTCGCGACGGCGGCCATCACGGTCTTCGTCGCGGAGGACTTCGGGATGACGCCGGCGGCCCCTGCTGCCAGTGCTTCCCGGACGTTCGCGACCCGGTCGGCGATCGAGTGCACCAGGACCGCGGAACCGGTGCCCTGCACACCCTTCACGTTCGCGGTCACGGTGGAGCCGTCGCCGAGCGACAGGTCGAGGACGACGACGTCGACCTCACGCCCGTCGAGGTGCTCGATGTACTCGGGAACGCTCGCGGCGGTGAGGACCACCTCGAACCCCTCGTTCTGGCACGCTGCCTGGATCCCGAGTCGCACGGACTCGTGGTCGTCGACGATGGCGACACGGACGGGCTTGGTCGCCAGTTCGGTCGTTCCGGATGTGGTCGTGTCTGTTGCCACGGTGGCCTCTCTCGTCGATGCGCACCCCCGGCCCCTGAAACCGGGGAGCCATCACCGACCCAGGATACCCAGGTCGGACTCAGGCAACGGCTCGACGCGGGCGTGACACGGCGACGCGTGTTGCACTCCGACACACGCCGCGCAAATCGGCCAGAGGCGGCGCGTCGCCCACGACGGCAGCGCGCCGCGCCCGGCGGTAACGCGCTCGACGTCAGCCGACGGGCACCAGGCGCGCCACGGCCTCCAGGTGGTGCGTGTGCGGGAAGAGGTCGAAGGCGCGCAGTGCCTCCAGGCGGTACCCGAGGTCCGCGAACGTCGCGACGTCGCGCGCCAACGCGACCGGGTCGCAGGCCACGTAGACGACCTGTGCGGGCTGGAGCGCGGCGATCTGCACGACGACCTCACGCCCGGCGCCCGAGCGCGGCGGGTCGAGCACGATCGTCCCCGCACGGTGACGCTGCCGCTCGCCGGCCGACAGGCTCGACACGGTGCGCTGCAGCCAGCGGTCGACACGGCCGGTCTCGGCACGGGCGCCGATCCACTCGGCGAGGTTCTCCTGCGCGTGCTCGGTGGCACGCTCCGAGCTCTCCACGCTGATGAGCTTGGCGCGCGGTCCGACGAGGTCCCCGAGCGCGGCGCCGAGCAGCCCCACACCGCCGTACAGGTCGAGGTGCTGCCCCTCGGGGTCGAGCCGGTCCCGGTCGACGAGGTCCTGCACCGCGGCGGTCAACACGGCCGGGGCCGCGCGGTGCACCTGCCAGAACCCGTTGTCGTCGACGGCGAACGAGCGCTCCCCCACGACCTCGGTGACGACGGTCGGCTTCTGCTCGTCGATCACGAGTCGCGCACCCTCGGAGCCGCTCGGCGCGAGGACGTCGACGACGGACGCTCCGGGCATCGCGCCACGACCGAGCGGTGCGTTCTCCTGCACGACGCGGCTCGCGAGCGGGAGCGACGTGACCGGCACGACGGTGTGCGACCGGGCGGCGAAGGGACCGGCGGTGCCGTCCTCGTCGACGTGCAGGCGGACGCGGGTGCGCCAGCCGGTGCCGTTCGACTCGTCGTCGCCGGGTGCGGCCTCGACGACGACGTCGTGGCCGAGCACCTCGGCGAGGTCCGTGTGGGCGAAGCGTGCGAACGAGTCGACGAGGACGTCGTGCTTCAGCGTGCGCTGGTGCGCCAGCGCGATGTGCCCGAACTCGGCACCGCCGGCGCGGACGGCCGGATCGCGGTCGAGCGCGGCCTCGGGCCAGACGTGGTCGACGCGGTGCTCGCTCGGGGTCTCGACCGACACGGTGTCGGCGCGCCAGAACGACTTCTTCCGGTCCTCGGTGACGCGGGCGACGACGCGTTCGCCCGGGATCGCGTCCGACACGAACACCACCCGCCCCTCGTGCCGTGCCACCGAGATGCCGCCGTGGGCGATCCCGGTGACGTCGAGGTCGAGCAGCGTTCCGACGGATTCACCCATGGTTCGATGTTCCCATGCGTCTGTACCTCGCGAGTACCTCCCCCGCCCGTCGCGCCCTGCTCGCCCAGACCGGGATCGAGCCGGTGCTCGTCGCGCCGGGGGTCGACGAGGACGCCGCGGTCGCCTCGGCCGCCGCGTCGCTCGGTCGGGAACTCACCGGTCCGGAGCTCGTCGCGCTGCTCGCCGTCGCCAAGGCGTCGGCCGTCGCGGACGCCCCGGTGGCCGGCTCCCCCGTCGACGGCTTCGTGTTCGGCGGCGACTCCGCGTTCGAGGTCGAGGGCGCGCTGTACGGCAAGCCGCACGACCCGGCCGTCGCGCGCGAGCGGTGGCGGCAGATGCTCGCCGCCGGGGGCGGCACGCTGTGGAGCGGGCACTGCGTCATCGACCGGCGGCGGGCAGTGGACGCGCCCGGTTCGCAGCCTGGAGGCGCGGGGCGGGCCGGCACCGTGCCTCCCGTCCGCACCGTGGACGCGTCGGGCGGTGGGCCGCTGGGCCTGGCCGCGTCGTTCGCCGACGTCGCGCCCGGCGGGTCGGGGCTCGTCGCCTCCGGCGACCGTGTCGTCGCGGTCGACAGCGCGGTGCTCACCTTCGCGGACGACATGTCCCCCGAGGAGATCGACGCGTACGTCGCGACGGGCGAGCCGCTCGAGGTCGCCGGTGCGTTCACGATCGACGGGCGAGCGGCCGCGTACATCACCCGGATCGACGGCGCACCCTCCGCCGTGGTCGGGCTGTCGCTGCCGGTGCTGCGCTCGATGCTCCTGCGGGGCTTCGGCGTCGCCTGGCACGATCTCTGGGCTCTGTAGGAACCCACACTGCTTCGGCGAGGTTCTTTGTGGGTGCCAGTCAATTCGTGCCCCCGTCGCACGAATACGCTGGCTTACCATGCCCCGTATCAGCAAGGTCCTCATCGCGAACCGCGGCGAGATCGCCGTCCGCATCATCCGCGCGGCCCGCGACGCAGGCAAGGCATCGGTCGCGGTCTACGCCGACCAGGACCGTGACGCCCTCCACGCCCGCCTCGCAGACGAGGCCTACGCGCTGAACGGCACCACGAGCGCCGACACCTACCTCGTCATCGACAAGATCATCTCGGTCGCCCGCCGCTCCGGCGCGGACGCCGTGCACCCGGGCTACGGGTTCCTCGCCGAGAACGCCGACTTCGCCCGCGCCGTCATCGACGCCGGACTGACCTGGATCGGGCCGTCGCCGGAGTCGATCGAGCAGCTCGGCGACAAGGTGTCCGCGCGGCACGTGGCCGAGAAGGTCGGCGCACCGCTCGCCCCGGGGACGATCGAGCCCGTGCAGGACGTGTCCGAGGTCTTCGACTTCGTCGACCAGGTCGGGCTGCCGGTCGCCATCAAGGCAGCGTTCGGCGGCGGTGGCCGCGGGCTGAAGGTCGTGCGGGACCGCTCCTCGGTGGAGGAGCTGTTCGATTCCGCCACGCGTGAAGCCATCGCGGCGTTCGGTCGCGGCGAGTGCTTCGTCGAGAAGTACCTCGACAAGCCGCGCCACGTCGAGACGCAGTGCCTCGCCGACGAGCACGGCAACGTCGTCGTCGTCTCCACGCGCGACTGCTCGCTGCAGCGTCGCCACCAGAAGCTCGTGGAAGAGGCGCCTGCGCCCTACCTGACCGCTGACCAGACGGAGCGCCTGTACGAGTCGTCGAAGGCCATCCTCCGCGAGGTCGGCTACGTCGGCGCCGGCACCTGCGAGTTCCTCATCGGTGCCGACGGCACGGTCTCCTTCCTCGAGGTCAACACCCGCCTGCAGGTCGAACACTGCGTCTCCGAAGAGGTGACGGGCATCGACCTCGTCCGCGAGCAGTTCCGCATCGCCGAGGGCGGCGTGCTCGACTACTCCGACCCGTCGCCGAAGGGCCACTCGTTCGAGTTCCGCATCAACGGCGAGGACCCGGGCCGCAACTTCTTCCCGGCACCCGGCCCCGTGCACGCGTTCAACGCGCCGTCCGGCCCCGGTGTGCGCGTCGACTCGGGCGTCGTGTCCGGTGACGTGGTGTCCGGCTCGTTCGACTCGATGCTCGCGAAGCTCATCGTGACCGGTGCGACGCGCTCCGAGGCGTTGGAACGTTCGCGTCGTGCGCTGGCCGAGTTCGAGGTGACCGGTCTGCCGACCGTGCTGCCGTTCCACCGTGCGGTCGTGTCCGACCCGGCGTTCGCCACGGACGACTCGACGCCGTTCAGCGTGTACACGCAGTGGATCGAGACCGACTTCCAAAACGACATCCCCGCCTGGAGCGGCTCCCCCGAGGAGCTCCCGGCGCCGGCCGCCCGCGAGAGCGTCGTGGTCGAGGTGCAGGGCAAGCGCATCGAGGTCACCATGCCCTCGATCGTCGGCGGTGGCGCCGGTGCTGCCGGTCGTCGTCCGGCCGGGCCGTCCGCTCCGCCGAAGCGTCGTTCCTCCGGCGTCCGCGGAGGGCTGGCGTCCTCCGGCTCCGTGACGTCCCCGATGCAGGCCACCGTGGTGAAGCTCGCGGTCGCCGAGGGTGACACCGTGGTGAAGGGCGACCTGCTCGTCGTGCTCGAGGCCATGAAGATGGAGCAGCCCGTCGCTGCCCCGCGCGACGGCGTCGTCACCGGGCTGAACGCCCCCGTCGGCCAGACGATCTCGTCCGGCCACGTGCTGCTCGAGCTCGCGTAGGGCGCGCGGCGCTCGCGGCGCCCGCGGCCCGCCGCGGGTTCGCAAAACACCGGTGTTCGTACAAGGAACCCCCGTATGACGGGGTTCGGCGTACGAGCACCGGTGTCTTGCGTCACGACAGGCGAGCGATGCCGGCGCGTTCGAGGCGAGCCGGCGCGCTGCCGCCCGGTTCGACGTCGCGCCAGGTGACCCGGACGACCGTTCGGATCTCGGGGACCGCACGGAGTCGATCTTCCCGGAGCTTCTCGTCCATGACCACGCGCTCCGGAGTCCGTCCACCACGCATTTCTCGGTCGCGGTACTTCACGAGGCCGTCGAACTCGACCACCACTCCGGCCTCCGCGAACCAGAAGTCGACCCGCCCGATGAGTCCTTCGGCGTCGCGGAACTCGCGCTGCAGGGCAGGCGGCGGGAAACCCTCCTCAGCCCATCGAAGGCGAGCGACGGACTCCCCCGGCGAACCCGCGAGTCCGTCGGCGAACTCGATCGCACGCCGTGCCCGGCTGGATGCGCGAGGCCGCGGCGTGCGGCGTGCGAGCTCGGCCAGGAGCTCGTCCTTCGACACGCCTCGTGCGAGGACGGCGTCCAACACGACGATCGCAGTACGGAACGGTTCCCGGAGTGCGACGTCGACCGCTGTGACCGTCAGGGGCGTCACGGCGTAGCCGCCGATGTGTACCGGCTCGACGATGCGCTCCGCCGCGCCGACCTTCTGCAGGTGGGCACGGCGCTGTCCGTTGCGTCGCTTGGGGTCGAGGACAGCGACGAGTTCCGGTGTCTCCCCCAGCCAGGGCAGGTCGTGGAGCACGACGGCAGAGTGGTGCGAGACGATGAGGTCACCGCTGGTCCAGGGCATCACCGCATCGATCCTGGCGCGGTGCCGCTCGTGTTCCGTCGCGGTCGCGAAGACTGCGCGCACGACGTACCGACCCGGCGTCAGTCGCAACAGTTCACCGCGTCGAGCTGCGTCGATCAAGCGACGCTGCGCGCGTGGATCTGGATCGCCGGCGGCGACGCCGAACACCTCGAGACGTCCCATGACTGCACGATGGCAGTCTCCTGTTCCGGCTGGGAACAGTCGCGGAGGCGAGTGGATGATTCGGTCTCGATCAGCGGCTGTGGAGGAGTCGTCCCCCGATTCCTGACGCCCGGCACCCGACCTGGCGCGGCGCGGGCATGCAAAACACCGGTGTTCGTGCGTGGCACCGCGTCATGCTGGGGTGCGTTGGACGAACACCGGTGTTTTGGCGGCAGCGGCAGCGGCAGCGGCAGCGGCAGCGGCCGGCAGAGGAACCGGCGGCTACGAGACCAGGGGGCGGACTGCGGCGGCCAAGGTGTCGACGAGGGACTGGGCCTCGGTGGGGGTGGAGGCCACGGTGTCGATGTAGACCTTGACCTTGGGCTCGGTCCCGCTCGGGCGGACGATCACCCGGGCGTCACCGGCGAGGTCGTAGCGCAGGATGTCGGACGGCGGGAAGCCCTCCACACCGTCGAGGTAGTCCGTCGTCGTCAGGACGTCGACACCACCGAGGGACGCCGGCGGCGACGACCGGAGGGACTGCATGATCGTCCCGATGCGCGAGAGGTCGTCCACGCGGGTCGCGACCTGGCCGGAGGCGAACGCACCGAACTCCGCCGCGAACGCCTCGAGGTGGTCGGCGATCGTCGAACCCGATGCAGCGAGGTCGGACGCGAGCGACAGCAGTGACAAGGCCGCCGAGATGCCGTCCTTGTCGCGCACCACGTCCGGGTCGACCAGGTAGCCGAGCGCTTCCTCGTACCCGAACAGCAGCTCGGGCACACGGGAGACCCACTTGAACCCGGTCAGGGTGTCGCGGTACTCCAGCCCGTGCCGCGCCGCGACGCGTGCGAGCGCCGGCGAGGACACGATCGACGCCGCGAGCGTCCCCGAACGACCGGCGGCGGACGCCTGGACGGCAGCACGCCACCCGAGGAGCCACCCGACCTCGTTGCCCGAGAGCCGGCGGAAGGAACCGGAACCGTCCGGGACGGCGAGCGCCAGACGATCGGCGTCCGGGTCGTTCGCGATCACGAGGTCCGCCCCGACAGCGACGCCGCGCGCGATCGACAGGTCCATCGCCCCCGGTTCCTCGGGGTTCGGGAACGACACCGTGGGGAACGCCCCGTCGGGCTCGATCTGCTCCGGCACCGTCGACGGCACGGCGAACCCGGCAGTCTCGAACACCGCACGGGCGGTCTCCCACCCGACGCCGTGCATGGCCGTGTAGACGACCTTCGGCTGGGCGTCGACCGGGAGGCGCGGTGCCGGCACCGTCGCGGCCGTCGCGTCGACGTACGCCTGCACCAGGGCGTCACCCGCCACCGCGTAGTCGGTCGCCCGAACGAGATCGCGCACGTCGCCTGCGGCGACGTCGTCGATCGCCGCGGCGATCGCGCCGTCGACCGGTGGGACGATCTGCGAACCGTCGTCGGCCTCGCCGAGGTACACCTTGTAGCCGTTGTCCCGCGGCGGGTTGTGGCTCGCGGTGACCATGACCCCGGCACCGACGTCGAGGTGCCGGACGGCGAACGCCAGGACGGGGGTGGGGAGCGCCGACGGCAGCAGGGTGACGTCGAGCCCGAGTCCGCGCATCACCTCGGCGGAGTCGCGGGCGAAGACGTCGGAGTTCACCCGGCCGTCGTAGCCGATGACCACGCTGCGGCGACGACCGGTGTCGATGAGGAACCGGGCGAGCCCGGCGGCAGCCTGGGTGACGACGACGCGGTTCATCCGGAGCGGACCGTACCCGAGCTCGGCGCGGAGTCCGGCGGTACCGAACTGCAGCCGTCCGTCGAACCGGGCGGCGAGCTCGCGCACGGCTGCCCCGTCACCAGTCGCGGCCGCGTCGATCGCAGTGGCGAGTTCGCGCTGTGTCGCGACGTCCGGATCCTGTGACGCCCAGGCGCGAGCGACCGCGAGCACCCCCGCCAGGTCCAGCTTCACAGTGCGCCCACCACGCGGGCGAGCAGGTCGGCGATGACGGGCTCGGCCTGCTTGCCGGCTTCGAGCACCTCGGCGTGGGACAGCGGCGTCTTCTGGATGCCGGCGGCGAGGTTCGTGATGAGCGAGAAGCCGAGGACCTCCATGCCCGCCTGCCGTGCCGCGATGGCCTCGAGCGCCGTCGACATGCCGACGATGTGCCCGCCGATGGTCTTCGCCATCTGCACCTCGGCCGGGGTCTCGTAGTGCGGCCCGCGGAACTGCGTGTAGACGCCCTCGTCGAGCGTCGGGTCGATCGTGTGGGCGATCGCCCGCAGCCGCGCCGAGTAGAGGTCGGTCAGGTCGACGAACGTCGCGCCCTCGAGCGGGCTGTCCGCGGTGAGGTTGATGTGGTCGCTGATGAGCACGGGCGTGCCGGGCGTCCAGTGCTCCTTGATGCCGCCGGCACCGTTGGTGAGCACCATGATCGAGGCGCCCGTGGCCGCGGCGGTGCGGACGCTGTGCACGACGCGACGGACCCCGTGGCCCTCGTAGTAGTGCGTGCGGGCACCGATGACGAGCGCGTGCCGACCGTCGGCGAGGCGGATCGAGCGAACGGTGCCGGAGTGCCCGGGCACTGCGGACGCGCTGAAACCGGGGACGTCGGCGGCATCGATCGACGACACGGTCTCACCGATGAGGTCGGCGGCCTTGCCCCAACCGGAACCGAGGGTCAGGGCGATGTCGTGCCGCTCGATCCCGGACTTCGCAGCGATGACTGCGGCGGCGTCGCGCGCGACCTCGAACGGGTCGGCGGCGGGGTCGTTCAGCGGGTTCTCCGTGCTCATGCCCCAACTCTAAAGGGACAGAACACAGCCCGGCGAACGGGTCGGAACCCGGGTCAGTGCTCGCCGAGCGCCCGGTCCACGGCCGCCGTGATCTCGCCCTGGTCGAAGTGGTTCCGGATGACGATGACCTCGGCGTAGGTGTCACCGATCGCTTCGACGAACTCGGCGCTCGTCAGGATGACGTTCGCGTCGTCCGAGACTTCACGCACCGAAGCGACGTCCGCCGCGACGACGGACGCCTGCAGGCCGAGCGCGCTGAGGGCCTTCTCGGCGTTCACCTTGAGGATCCCGCTCGAGCCGATCCCGGCGCCGCAGATGGTCACGATCTTCACGCGGAGACCCCCATGATCGTACGGACCTCGTCCGCCGTGGCCGCCGCGGCGAGCCGCCCGGTGACGGTGGCGTCGTTGAACAGGTTCGCGATCTCGCCGATGGACTCGAGGTGCGCCCCGACCCCGGCGACCGCGAGGCCGAGCACGACCCGGACCGGGTCGTTGTGCGGGTGCCCGAAGGTCACCGGAGACTCGAGCGTCACGACCGAGAGCCCGTCACGGAGCACGGCGGGCCCCGGACGGGCGTGTGCGAAGGCCAGGCCGGGCGAGATCACGATGTAGGGGCCGTGTTCCTCGACCAGCCCGATCATCGCGTCGGTGTACGGATCGGTGGCGGCGCCCGAGGCCACGAGCGCACCGCCGGCCAGCCGGAGCGCGTCGCGCCACGAGGACGCGGTCGCCCCGAGCACGACGGCTTCGTCAGGCAGCGGCGGCAGTGGCATGCGTCAGGCCTCCTGGTGACCGGCCGTGATGGTGGCGATGATCTCCTCGCGGTCCTCGAGTGGCAGGAACGAGCCGAGGGCCGCGTTGATCTGGAACGCCGCGAGGTCGTCGAGGTCGTAGCCGAACGTGCCGGCCAGGAGCGCGAGCTCCTTCGACAGCGAAGTCCCGCTCATCAGGCGGTTGTCGGTGTTCACCGTCACCCGGAACCCCAGCTGGTAGAGCACGTCGAACGGGTGGTCGGCGAGGTCGTCGCCCCACGCGGCGATCGCGCCGGTCTGCAGGTTCGACGACGGGGAGACCTCGAGCGGGATCTCGCGGTCGCGGACCCACGACGCGACCTCGCCGAGGGAGGCCAGCGTCGAGCCGTCACCGGCGTCGGACAGCGTGACGTCCTCGAAGATCCGGACGCCGTGGCCGAGGCGCAGGGCCCGGCCGTCGACGAGGGCGGACCGGATCGAGGCGAGGCCGTCCGCCTCGCCCGCGTGCACCGTGACGGGGAAGAGCTCGGAGGCGAGGTAGTCGAACGCGGCGCGGTGGTTCGCCGGCGGGAAGCCGGCCTCGGCTCCGGCGATGTCGAAGCCGACGACACCGGCGTCCCGGTGCCGGACGGCGAGCTCGGCGATCTCGAGCGAGCGATCGGCGTGGCGCATCGCCGTGACGAGCTGACCGACGCGGATGCCGCCACCAGCGGCCTCGACCGCTTCCTCGATGCCGGCCTGGACGGCGTCGACCGTCTCGTCGAGGGTCAGGCCGCCCTGCAGGTGCTGCTCGGGTGCCCAGCGGACCTCGCCGTAGACGACGCCGTCGGCGACCAGGTCCTCGACGAACTCCTTCGCGACGCGGTGCAGCTGCGGAGCGGTCTGCATCACCGACGTGGTGACGTCGAAGGTCTTGAGGTACTCGACGAGCGAGCCGGAGTTCGACTGGTCGGCGAACCACTGCCCCAGCTCGGCCGCGTCGGTGGTCGGCAGCGACACACCAGACGACTCCGCCAGCTCGACGATCGTCGCCGGACGCAGACCACCGTCGAGGTGGTCGTGCAGCGAGACCTTCGGCAGGTCGTTGATGACCGCTCCGGCGTCGGGCAGGCGGTAGGTCGGGGCGTCGGCGCTCATGCCCCCAGGCTATCGGTGGTCACCGACCGAGCGCAGGCACCTGTGCACAACAGACGGACGAACGGACTGGAGGCTCCCCACAGGTCAGCCGACGGGCTTCAGCCCGCGATGCGCTCCCGCACGATCGGACCGCGCGGCTCCGCCGACGTACCGATCGCCCACGCCCCCTCGAGCGACTCCAGCGCCCGCGGGATCCGCGACTCGTCGTCGCTGTGCAGCGTCCAGAGCGGCTGTCCCTCGGTCACGGTGTCCCCCGGCTTGACGTGCAGTTCGATGCCCGCGCCGGCCTGCACCGGGTCCTGCGCGCGCGCACGACCGGCACCGAGGCGCCAGGCCGAGACGCCGAACGGCAGCGCGTCCTGCTGCGTGAGCACGCCCGACGACGGCGCGGTGACGACGTGCTGCTCGCGAGCGACCGGCAACGCGGCCGAGGGATCGCCGCCCTGCGCCGAGATCATCCGACGCCAGGTGTCCATCGCCCGGCCGTCGGCCAACGCCGCGGCCGGGTCGGCGTCCGGCAACCCGGCGAGCGTCAGCATCTCCGAGGCCAGTGCCACGGTCAGCGCGACGACGTCGGCGGGTCCGCCGCCCTCCAGCACCTCGACCGACTCCCGCACCTCGAGCGCGTTGCCGATCGTCAGGCCGAGCGGGACCTCCATGTCGGTCAGCAGTGCCGAGGTCTTCACCCCGGCGTCGTTCCCGAGGTCGACCATCGTCTGAGCCAGCTCGCGCGACGCCTCGTACGTCGGCATGAACGCACCGGACCCGAACTTCACGTCGAGCACGAGCGCACCGGTGCCCTCGGCGATCTTCTTCGACATGATGCTCGACGCGATGAGCGGGATGCACTCGACGGTGCCGGTGATGTCCCGCAGGGCGTACAGCTTCTTGTCCGCGGGCGCCAGGCCCGTGCCAGCGGCACAGATCACGGCACCGACGTCCGACAGGATCTCGAGGAGACGCGAGTTCGACAGCGCAGCCTGCCACCCGGGGATCGACTCGAGCTTGTCGAGCGTGCCACCCGTGTGGCCGAGCCCGCGGCCGGACAGCTGCGGCACCGCGACGCCGAACGACGCCACGAGCGGCGCCAGCGGCAGCGTGATCTTGTCGCCGACCCCGCCGGTGGAGTGCTTGTCCACCGGCGTCTTGCCGAGCGACCCGAACGACATCCGCTCCCCCGACGCGATCATCGCGAGCGTGAGGTCCTTGATCTCCCGGCGTTCCATCCCGTTCAGGAAGATCGCCATCGCCATGGCCGCCATCTGCGGGTCCTCGACGTAGCCGCGCGTGTACGCGTCGACCAGCCAGTCGATCTCGGCGGTGCTCATCGCCCCGCCGGAGCGCTTCGTGCGGATGAGGTCGACGGTGTCGAAGGGCTCGACGGCCATGGGGATCAGTGCTCCTGCTGGTAGGTGGCGAGGGTCCGGGGTCCGAACGCGTCGGGCAGGACCTCGTCGATGGTGCGGATGCCGGACACGGTCTCGAGGAGCATGCCCTCGGTCGAGTGCTCGAACAGCAGCTGACGGCAGCGGCCGCACGGCATCAGGGTGGCGCCGTCGCCGTCGACGCACGTGAACGCGACGAGCTTGCCGCCACCGGTCATGTGCAGCTGCGACACGAGCGAGCACTCCGCGCAGAGCGTGACGCCGTAGGACGCGTTCTCGACGTTGCAGCCGGAGACGATCCGGCCGTCGTCGGTGAGCGCCGCGGCGCCCACCGGGAACGACGAGTAGGGCGCGTAGGCGTGCCGCATCGCGGCCGTCGCTGCGGTCCGCAGGGCGGTCCAGTCCACGTCAGACTGGAGGCGCGGGGCGGCGTCCGCAGGGGCGGTGGCGGTGACCGCCTGGTCACCCTGGGCGTTCGTGTGGGTCATGTGCCGCGCCTCCCGGCTAGCTCTTGATGTACGGCTTGCCGGACGCGGCAGGACCGCGCGACTGCCCGACCAGGCCGGCCACCGCGAAGATCGTCACCACGTACGGGAGCATCAGCAGGAACTCGCTCGGGACGGGCGAGTTGATCGCGCCGAGCGTGTTCTGCAGGTTCGACGCGAAGCCGAACAGCAGCGCCGCGAGCGTGGCCTTGATCGGGTCCCACCGGCCGAAGATGACGGCGGCCAGCGCGATGTAGCCGGCGCCCGCGGTCATGTCCTTCGTGAACGGTCCGACCGCGTCGAGGGTGAAGTACGCGCCACCGAGGCCCGCGATCGCCCCCGCGAGGGAGACGTTCCAGAACCGCGTGCTCGTGACGTTGATGCCGACCGTGTCGGCCGCCTGCGGGTGCTCACCGACCGCGCGGAGGCGAAGGCCCCAGCGGGTCTTGAACAGCGCGAACGTGACGACCGCGACGGCGATGTAGGCCAGGTAGACGACGACCGTCTGCTCGAAGAACACCGGACCGATGACCGGGATCTGGTGGAGCAGCGGGATGTCGATCTTCGGGAAGCGCACGCCGACGTTGAGCGTGGTCTCGTTCGGCGAGAGCACCTGCGAGTACAGGAAGCCGGTCAGGCCGGAGATGAACGCGTTGATGACGACACCGACGATGACCTGGTCGACGAGGTACTTGATGCTGAACGCCGCGAGGATGAACGACACCAGGACACCGGCGACGAGCGCACCGACGAGTCCCACCCACGGCGAACCGGTCAGCGACGCGATGAGCGCCGAGGTGAACGCGCCGGCGAGGAACTGGCCCTCGATCGCGATGTTCACGACACCGACGCGCTCCGAGATGACGCCGCCGAGGGCACCGAACACGAGCGGGACGCTGAGGCCCAGGGCGCCGACGAGCAGGCCGGGCAGCGGGACGGTGGCTCCGGCGGCTGCCCAGGTCAGGAAGCCGACGACGAACACGACCGCGAAGACCGACGTGACCCAGAGCGGGACGCGTCGGAAGGCCCGGACCTCGACGAACGCGTACACGGTGGCGATCGCCAGGAGGACGACGACCACGTACCCGGTCGCACCGGCGGCCAGCGGGACGTCCGGCAGGGCGAAGAAGTCGCCGCTGTTGGCGAGGCGGAACGTCGTCGTGCCGGTGCGGTGGAGCAGGACGAAGAACACGAGCGCGAGCGCCGTGAAGACGGCGTACCCGATCGGGAGCTTCCAGCTGCGGGTGGTCTCGACCGGACGGTCGGCGAGGGGCGACGCCGGTGCCGCCGTGGGGCTGAGGGTGCTCACGCGGCGACCGCCTTCTTGCTGTTCTTCGTGGTGACGCGACGACGTGCACCCGGCTGCGGGATCCGGAAGATCGCGCGGACGAGCGGCGGGGCCGCGATGAAGAGGACGATGAGGGCCTGGATGACGCCCACGATGTCGATCGGGATGCCGTTCGCGGCCTGCATGGCGTAGCCACCGTTCTTCAGCACGCCGAACAGGATCGCCGCCCAGAACACGCCCCACGGCTTCGAGCGTCCGAGGAGTGCGACGGTGATCGCGTCGAAGCCGATGCCGGCGTCGATGCCCGAGGTGAACCCGGTCGTGACCGCGCCCTGCACCTGGTACGCACCGGCGATGCCGACGAGGGCACCGGAGATGACGAGCACCCAGATGGTGAGGGCGGGCACGCTCATGCCGGCGACCCGGGCCGCACGGGGGTTCTCACCGATCGTGCGGAACCGGAAGCCGAGCGACGACTTGTTGACGAGCCACCACACGACGACGACCGCGAGGATCGCCACGATGAATCCGAGGTCGATGCCGTACCGCGCGCCGAAGAGCGACGGGAGCACCGCGCTGTCCTTCGTCGCGGGTGAGATCGGGTTCGTGCTGCCCGGCGCCTGCAGCAGCTTCGGGGTGCGCAGCAGGTAGCTCACCAGGTACAGCGCCACGTAGTTGAGCATGATCGTGACGATCACCTCGTGCGCACCGGTGCGGGCCTTGAGCACACCGACGATGCCGCCCCAGACCGCGCCACCGACGATGCCGGCGACGATGGTGAGGGGGATGTGGATCGCGGCGGGCAGGTCGAAGGAGAACCCGACCCAGCCGGCGGCTGCGGCGCCCATCAGGATCTGCCCCTGGCCGCCGATGTTGAACAGTCCGGCGCGGAACGCCAGGGCGACGCCGAGGCCCGCGGCGACGAGCGGCACCGCGTAGTCGACCGAGCGGGTGAGCGGCACGATGGCCTGCTGGAAGCTCGAGGCGCCGAAGTTGACCACGGACCCCTCGAACAGCGAGGCGTAGGAGCCGCCGACCGCGGTGCCGATCGCCCGGAGCGTGTCGACGGGGCGGGCGAAGAAGTAGCCCGCGGCCGCGCGGACGTTCTCGTCGGTGATCGCGATGAGGATGCCGCACGCGACGAGCGCGAGGACGACGGCGAGCACCGTGACGAGGGCGGAGCCGTTCAGGATGCCCTGGAGGGCGGCGTGCCAGCGGTCCTCGCCGTTGCGGCGCTCGGTGTCCTCGGCGGAGTCCGTCATGAGGTGCGGGGTGGACTCGACGTCCTGCAGGCGGTCGTCCGTCAGCGGGGCGCCGGACTCGGGCTGCGTCTCCGGCTGCGTGTTGTCTGGCGTGGGGGTGCTCACGCTGCCAGCTCCGTTCCTTCGGGCAGTTCGCCCGCCATCATGAGACCGAGGACGTCGCGCGGGGTGTCCGCGGGGACGATGCCGACGATCCCGCCGCGGTACATCACGGCGATCCGGTCGGCGAGCGCCACGACCTCGTCGAGCTCCGTGGAGACGACGATGACCGGGACGCCGGTGTCGCGGGTCGCGACGATGCGCTTGTGCACGAACTCGATCGACCCGACGTCGATGCCGCGCGTGGGCTGCGCCGCCACGAAGAGCCGCAGGTCGCGGCTGAGTTCGCGGGCGAGGACGATCTTCTGCTGGTTGCCGCCGGAAAGGCGCCCCGCGGCGGTGGTGCGACCGGGCGTGCGGATGTCGAACTCGGCGATCTTCTCGTCGGCGAAGGCGTCGCGCTCCGCCGAGCGGATGGTGCCGGCGCGGACGAACTCGGCGTGGTCGGCACGGTCGAGCATGAGGTTCTCGGCGATGGTGAACTCGCCGACGAGCCCGTCCTCCTTGCGGTCCTCGGGCACGAAGCCCACGCCCGCGTCGAGGATCTGCTTGACGCTGCGGCCGGTGAGTTCCCGACCGTCGAGCGTGACCCGCCCGCCGTGCACTGACTCGAGGCCGAGGATCGCCTCGGTGAGCTCGGTCTGGCCGTTGCCCTGGACCCCGGCGATCGCGAGGATCTCGCCCCGGCGGACGCTGAACGAGACGTCGTCGACGAGCACGATGCCGTTCGGGTCGGTGACGGTCAAGCCGTCGACGACGAGGGCGTCCTCGCCCCCGGTGGCAGGCGTCTTGTCGACGACGAGCGAGACCGCGCGGCCGACCATCAGCGCTGCGAGCTCGTTGTTCGTCGCGGTGGGCGATGCCTCGCCGACGACCTTGCCGAGCCGGATCACGGTGATGCGGTCGGCGACTGCGCGGACCTCGCGGAGCTTGTGGGTGATGAAGACGATCGCGGTGCCCGCCTCGCGGAGCTGCCGCATGATGCCCATCAGCTCGTCGGTCTCCTGCGGGGTGAGGACGGCCGTCGGCTCGTCGAACACCAGGACCTTCGCGTCGCGGGACAGCGCCTTGATGATCTCGACGCGCTGCTGCACGCCGACGGGCAGGTCCTCGACCTTGGCGTCCGGGTCGACGTCGAACCCGAAGCGCTCGGAGATCTCCCGCACGCGCTTGCGCGCACCGGCGAGGTCGAGCCGACCGCCGAACGTGGTCTGCTCCTGACCGAGCATGACGTTCTCGGCGACGGTGAACACGGGGACGAGCATGAAGTGCTGGTGCACCATGCCGATGCCGGCGCGCATGGCGTCGCCGGGGCCGTCGAAGTCCTGGACGACGTCGTCGAGGAGGATCTCGCCCTCCTCCGCCTGGTACAGGCCGTAGAGGACGTTCATCAGGGTCGACTTGCCGGCGCCGTTCTCGCCGAGGAGGCAGTGGACCTCACCCGGCTCGACGGTGAGCGAGATGTGGTCGTTGGCGACGAGGGGGCCGAACCGCTTCGTGATGCCGCGGAGTTCGAGCTTCATGTTCGGGAGTCTATTTCTGTCTCACGCGCGCCACACGGGCGCACGAGAACGCGGGCGAGGGAGGCTCCCCCGCCCGCGTTCGTCGGGTTAGGACTGCGTCTTGACCGTGATCGAGCCGTCGATGATGCCCGCCTTGATCGTGTCGAGCTCCTTCTCGAGGCCCTTGTCGACCTTGTCGGCGAAGTCGTGGAACGGCGCGATGCCGACGCCGTCGTTCTTCAGCGTGCCGACGTACGGCGTGTTGGAGAACTTGCCGTCGGCAGCCTGCTCGACGACGTCCTTCGTGGCGGGTCGCATGCCCTTCTCGACCGAGGTGAAGGCGATGTCCTTGTAGCGCGGGTCGGCCTCGTAGAGGTCGCTGTCCGCGCCGATCAGGACCGAACCGTTGTTCGCGTCCTTGATGGCCTCGGCAGCGGACTGGTAGATCGGGCCACCGACGGGCAGGATCACGTCGGCGTCCTGGTCGATGAGGGTCTGCGCGACGGCCTTGGCCTGCGTGCCGGCCTCGAAGCCACCCGTGAACGAGCCCTTGCCGGTGTCGACGTTCCAGCCGACGACCTTGACGTCCTTCGACTTCTGCTCGTTGTAGTACTTCACGCCGTCCGCGAAGCCGTCCATGAAGATGGTGACGGTCGGGATCTGCATGCCACCGAAGGTCCCGACGACGCCGGACTTCGAGTAGGACGCCGCCGCGTAGCCGGCGAGGAACGCCGCCTGCGAGGTGTCGAAGGTGATCGGCTTGACGTTCTTCGCGTCGATCGAGTTGTCGTCGATGATCGCGAAGTTCGTGTCCGGGTTCTCCGCAGCCTGCTTCTTCGTGGCGTCGGCGAGGTTGAACCCGACGGTGACGATGAGGTTGCAGTTCTGACCGACGAGCTGCTGGATGTTCGAGTCGTAGACGGTCGCGTCCTTCGACTCGGCCTTCTTGTAGGTGGCGCCGAGGTCGTCCGCGGCGTCGACCATGCCCTCGTAACCGAGCTGGTTGAACGACTTGTCGTCGAAGCCACCGGCGTCGGAGACCATGCAGGGGCGGAAGTCGGTCTTCTTGGCCGTCGCGGTGTCGGACGGGGCCGCCGAGCAACCGGCGAGGACGGCAACGGTGCCGGCGAGCGCGAGCGTGCTCAGCAGGACCTGACGGGTACGAGATGTCACGGGTGGGTTCCTCCGGGGAGCGTGCCCGGACCACGTGCGTTCCGGGCGATCGTGGCGACAGTACACGACCGCCCGGCCGGTACAGAACGACCTCGGAGGGGTCTGTGGATCAGTTACGGGATCGCGACCGCGCCGAAACGCGCCCGTAACGCGGAGTCACCGTTCCGCCCCCAGTTCTGGGGGCGTCAAGCGCTTTTCGTGATGGAGCGCTACAGGACGTCGCCGCGGCCGCTGATCTTCAGTGCATCCACCACACCCTTGACCCGCTGCGCGTTCGCACTGGTGGTCACGAGCAGGGCGTCGGGGGTGTCCACGACGACGATGTCCTCGACCCCGATGAGCGAGATGAGCCGCTGACTGTGCGAGACGACGATCCCGCTCGACGAGTCCGCCAGGATGCGGGCGCCGTCGCCCAGCACGGCGAGGTTGTTCGCCCGGCCGCCGGACTGCAGCTTCGCCAGGGACGCGAAGTCCCCGACGTCGTCCCAGTCGAAGTCGCCCGGGATGACGGCCATGCGACCGGCGGCCGCAGCGGGTTCGGCGACGGTGTAGTCGATGGCGATCTTCTCGAGCTCCGGCCACACCGCGTCGACGACGGCCCCGCGGGACGAGGTGTCCCACGCGTCGGCCAGCTCCTCGAGCCCGGCGAGCAGCTCGGGCTTCGTCCGGCCGATCTCGGCGAGCAGGACGTCGGCGCGGGCGATGAACATGCCGGCGTTCCAGAGGTACGTGCCCTGCTCGACGTACGAGCGGGCGGTCTCGAGGTCCGGCTTCTCGACGAAGGACCGGACGGCGTGCGCGGTCGGGGCGCCCTCGATGCCGAGGGGGTCCCCGTGCGCGTGGATGTAGCCGAAACCGATCGCGGGTTCGGTCGGCGTGATGCCGATCGTCGTCACGTAGCCGGCACGCGCGGCGACGACGGCCTCGCGGACGGAGCGTCGGAAGCCGCGCTCGTCGCCGATGACGTGGTCCGCCGCGAACGACCCGATGACGACGTCGGGCTCACGACGACGGAGGATCGCCGCGGCCAGACCGATGGCCGCCGTGGAGTCCTTCGGCTCGCTCTCGAGCACGACGTTGTGGTCCGCGACGCCCGGCAGCTGCGACTCGACGGCGACACGGTGCGCACGGCCGGTCACGACCATGATCCGCTGGTCACCGGCGAGCGGCGCGAGCCGGTCCCACGTCTGCCGGAGCAGCGAGGTGCCCGAGCCGGTCAGGTCGTGCAGGAACTTGGGCGCGTCCGCCCGCGACAACGGCCACAGCCGCGATCCGATGCCCCCGGCGGGGATGATCGCGTAGAAGTCCTCGAGTGCGTCTGCCACGTGGCCACCGTACCGGTGCCGACGGGTACGACCTGGGTGCTTCCCGCACGCTTCCCGCATGCGGTCACCCGCACGGCCTGTTCACCCCGTGCGCGCGCCCCGTTCACGTCGACGGCCCCACCGGGACACACGGCGCGCGGACCATGGGCCGTGCCATGAACGCACGCAGCGTGGAGCGCGGCACGTCCCAACGGACCGTCGCCGTCGTGACCGAGAGCTTCCTGCCCACCCTCAACGGCGTGACCACCAGCGTCCTGGCGGTCCTCGACCACCTGGAACGCCGTGGCCACCGCGCGGTCGTGATCGCGCCGGACACCCCGGGCCTCGCCCAGTTCCGATCCCGGACCGAGGTCGAGCGCTACCGCTCCTTCGACGTCCACCGCGTGCCCGCCGTCGCGTACCGGCAGTTCCCGGTAGCACTCCCCCATCCGGTACTCGACACGATCCTCGCCGCCTCCGGCGCCGACGTCCTCCACGCCGCGAGTCCGTTCCTGTTGGGTGGGCGCGCGATCACGGCAGCCGGGAGGCTCGGCATCCCCTCCGTCGCCGTCTTCCAGACCGACGTGGCCGGGTTCGCCCGCCGCAACGGCCTGACCGCGACCGTCCCGTTGGTCAGGAAGATCCTGGGGCGCATCCACTCCGGCGCCTCGCTGACGCTCGCGCCGTCGAGCGCCACCGCCGCGATGCTGGCGGAGGACGGCGTCCCGCGCGTCGCGCGATGGGGACGCGGCGTCGACACGGAGCTGTTCCACCCGTCACGTCGCCACTCGGGCCACGTCCGTGCGCTGCGTCGGCGCATCGCGCCGGGCGGCGAGACGATCGTCGGGTACGTGGGGCGGCTGGCACCGGAGAAGGAGGTCGAGCGGCTCGCGGAGCTCGGCGGCATCCCGGGCATCCGGATCGTGGTCGCAGGAGGCGGTCCCTCCAGGCCCGTCCTCGAACGACGGCTCCGTCACCTGGACGTGACCTTCACCGGCCCGCTGCGCGGCGACGCGCTGGCGGACGCGTACGCGGCCCTCGACCTGTTCGTGCACACCGGCCCCGCGGAGACCTTCGGCCAGACCCTGCAGGAGGCGCACGCCAGCGGCCTGCCGGTCATCGCACCGGCGTCGGGCGGCCCGTTGGACCTCGTCGCGCCCGGACTCGACGGCGAGCTGTACGACCCGGACGCACCGCAGGCGCTCCGCCGGGCGGTCCTGCGCCTGCACCACGACCGTGCGCTCGCGGACCGGATGGGGTCCGCGGGACGACTCCGCGTCGAGGGCACGACGTGGGAGGCGGTCGGCGACCAGCTGCTCGACCACCACGACACGGCCCGCACGATCGGCGCGCCGCCAGCCACGACGCGGGGTGCACGGGCCGGGTGGCACGAGAAGGTCAGCGCACGCGCATAGGATGGTCGTGTTCCGAACACGAACACGAACGGCAAGGGCTCGCCGATCGGGCGAGCCCGTCCTATGGGAGGACGAGCTCATGGCCGAGCAGACCGGAGGGGGTACGGCGACCGCCGCACCCCAGGTGACGATCGAGGCGCCGCGCGCTTCTCGGACACCGCAGGGAACGCTCTACCGCGGGTCCACCGGCATGTGGTCCTGGGTCCTGCACCGGATCACCGGCGTCGCGATCTACTTCTTCCTGCTCGTGCACATCCTCGACACGGCACTCGTGCGGCTCTCACCGGAGGCCTACAACGCGGTGATCGGCACCTACAAGACGCCGATCATGAACCTCGGCGAGATCGCCCTCGTCATGGCCATCGTGTTCCACGCGTTCAACGGGCTCCGGATCATCCTCATCGACTTCTGGTCGAAGGGCCCCAAGTACCAGCGGGCCATGTTCTGGATCGTGATCGTCCTCTGGGCGATCGCCATCGCGGGCTTCCTGCCGCGCCAGCTCATGAACCTCGTCGCCGACTTCAACTAAGGGGGCACACCGATGACCACGCAGACCATCGAGCCCCCGCGCTCGGCAGCAGCAGCCCGCCGCACCACCAACTGGGAGAAGTGGGGCTGGATCTACATGCGCGGCTCGGGCGTCCTGCTCGTCGTGCTGATCTTCGGGCACCTCTTCGTCAACATGGTGGCGGGCGAGGGCGTCAAGCAGATCGACTTCGCGTTCGTCGCCGGCAAGTGGGCGTCGCCCTTCTGGCAGGTGTGGGACTCGCTCATGCTCGTCCTCGCGCTCATCCACGGCTCGAACGGCATGCGGACGATCGTCAACGACTACGTGTCGAAGCCGGGCATCCGGAAGACGCTGCTCGTCGCCATCCTCATCGCGTGCGTCGTGCTCATCGTCCTCGGCCTGCTCGTGTGCTGGACGTTCGACCCGTGCCCCGCGGGCGCAGCCGCCGCGGACCTGCCCTCCTTCTGCCCGGCGCAGTAGCACCACCCCCGCTGCCGACCGCCTTCCCACCGTCTACGGAAAGACCCCTGTGACCGAGACCACCGTGCACCACCACCAGTTCGACATCGTCATCATCGGGGCGGGTGGTGCCGGCATGCGTGCCGCCATCGAAGCCGGCCCGAAGGCGAAGACGGCCGTCATCTCGAAGCTGTACCCGACGCGCTCGCACACCGGTGCGGCGCAGGGCGGCATGGCGGCGGCGCTGGCGAACGTCGAAGAGGACTCGTGGGAGTGGCACACCTTCGACACGATCAAGGGCGGCGACTACCTGGTCGACCAGGACGCAGCCGAGATCCTGGCGAAGGAGGCGATCGACGCGGTCATCGACCTCGAGAACATGGGTCTGCCGTTCAACCGCACGCCCGAGGGCAAGATCGACCAGCGGCGCTTCGGCGGCCACACCCGAGACCACGGCAAGTCCCCCGTCCGCCGGGCCTGCTACGCCGCCGACCGCACCGGCCACATGATCCTGCAGACGCTGTTCCAGAACTGCGTGAAGCTCGGCGTGAACTTCTTCAACGAGTTCTACGCGCTCGACCTCATCATGGTCGACGTCGTCGGCGAGGACGGCGTCACCCGCAAGCAGCCGGCCGGCGTCGTCGCATTCGAGCTCGCGACCGGTGAGCTGCACGTCTTCCACGCCAAGGCGATGATCTTCGCGACCGGCGGCTTCGGCAAGATGTACAAGACGACCTCGAACGCGCACACCCTGACCGGCGACGGTGTCGGCATCGTGTGGCGCACCGGGCTGCCGCTCGAGGACATGGAGTTCTTCCAGTTCCACCCGACCGGGCTCGCCGGCCTCGGCATCCTCCTCACCGAGGGTGCCCGCGGCGAGGGCGCGATCCTCCGCAACGCCTCGGGCGAGCGGTTCATGGAGCGCTACGCCCCGACCATCAAGGACCTCGCGCCACGTGACATCGTCGCGCGCTGCATGGTGCAGGAGGTCGCGGAGGGCCGCGGCGCCGGCCCGAACAAGGACTACGTGCTCCTCGACTGCACGCACCTCGGTGCCGAGGTACTCGAGACGAAGCTCCCCGACATCACCGAGTTCGCCCGCACGTACCTCGGTGTCGACCCCGTCGTCGAGCCCGTCCCCGTCATGCCGACGGCGCACTACGCGATGGGCGGCATCCCGACGAACACCGACGCCGAGGTCCTGTACGACAACACCACCGTCGTGCCCGGCCTGTACGCCGCCGGCGAGTGCGCCTGCGTCTCCGTGCACGGCTCGAACCGCCTCGGCACGAACTCGCTGCTCGACATCAACGTGTTCGGCAAGCGCTCCGGCAACAACGCCGCCGAGTGGGTCAAGACCGCCGAGTTCCTGCCCCTCCCCGAGGACCCTGCCGCCGGTGTCCGCGACATGCTCGCGCAGCTCCGTGCCTCGACCGGCACCGAGCGCGTCGCCGCCCTGCGCAAGGAGCTGCAGGACGAGATGGACAAGAACGCGCAGGTGTTCCGCACCGACGAGTCCCTCGCGCGCGTCACCGAGACCATCCACACGCTCCGGAACCGCTTCATGCAGGTCTCGGTGCAGGACAAGGGCAAGCGGTTCAACACCGACCTGCTCGAGGCCGTCGAGCTCGGGTTCCTCCTCGACCTCGCCGAGGTCGTCGTGTACTCGGCCCGGAACCGCAAGGAGAGCCGCGGCGGCCACATGCGCGACGACTACCCGAAGCGCGACGACGAGAACTACATGCAGCACACCATGGCGTACCTGACGGGCGACCCGCACTCGTCACTCGCCGACGACCACATCAGCCTCGACTGGAAACCAGTCGTCGTGACGCGGTACCAGCCGATGGAGAGGAAGTACTGAGATGACCGACACCCTGGTCTCCGACGCACCCCGTACCGACACGGTGCAGGACGCCCCTCCCGGTTCGTTCCCCGTCACCCTGATCATCCGGCGCTTCGACCCGGACGTCGACGACGAGCCGCGCTGGCAGGACTTCGACGTCATGATGCTGCCGACCGACCGCATCCTCGACGCGCTGCACAAGATCAAGTGGGACCAGGACGGGTCGCTGACCTTCCGACGCTCCTGTGCGCACGGCGTGTGCGGGTCCGACGCGATGCGCATCAACGGCCGCAACCGGCTCGCGTGCAAGACCCTCATCAAGGACCTCGACGTGTCCAAGCCGATCTACGTCGAGGCGATCAAGGGCCTGCCGCTCGAGAAGGACCTCGTCGTCGACATGGAGCCCTTCTTCAAGTCCTTCCGCGAGGTCCAGCCGTTCCTGCAGGCCAGCTCCGCTCCGGAGAAGGGCAAGGAGCGTGTGCAGTCCGTCGCCGACCGCGCCCGCTTCGACGACACCACGAAGTGCATCCTCTGCGCCGCGTGCACGTCGTCCTGCCCGGTGTTCTGGACCGACGGCCAGTACTTCGGCCCGGCCGCGATCGTGAACGCGCACCGCTTCATCTTCGACTCGCGCGACGACGCCGCTGACGTGCGCCTCGACATCCTCAACGACAAGGAAGGCGTCTGGCGCTGCCGCACGACCTTCAACTGCACCGACGCCTGCCCGCGCGGCATCCAGGTCACCAAGGCCATCTCGGAGGTCAAGCAAGCACTGATGCGGGGCAAGGCCTGACACCGGCCGACGCTCGGCATCGTCCAAGGCTCGGCAAAGACACCACCGATAGGCTCCGCTCCATGACGTTCGCGGACACCCGCCCCATCCTCGACCAGCTCGGCTACACGATCCGCTACGTGCAGCTCCCCGGCGAGACCCTGCACGAGCCGCCCGTCGAGGGTGCGCTCCGCATCGTGCCGGCGCAGCACGACGAGTTCGCGCTCGAGGTCGTCGACTACGGCACCGCCCGTCGTCTCGCGACCGCGCGGGGCGAAGAGGACGCGGTCGAGATGCTCCGGCGGTTCCTCAACCGTCCGTTCCCGGCGCCGCGCGACATCCCCCGCTACGAGCTCGACGGGATCCGCGACCGCGCGGCGTCCACGTACCCGCAGCTCGCGCAGCAGGTCGCGCAGGCCGGCGAGCAGGGGCTCACCATCCAGATCCCGGCGGGTGTCCCGGTGGACCGCATCGGCGGCCCCGACGGCTACCTGCTCCACCCGCTGGACACCCCGGCGCCGCAGCGGTCGCTGCCGCCGCACGTCGCCCAGGCGCCGGAGACGCACCGATACCTGGTGGAGCGGCCGTTCCTGGTGACGGTCCGGTTCGTGCAGCCCTGGTTCGACCAGCCAGGAGGCGCGCTCCGGTTCCAGACGGCGGATCCGTCCGTCACGGTGCGGGACCTCGTCGTGGACGGCTCGCTCTCCCGCCTCCGGGTGGTCTGACACCGAGTCGCTCCGCGACACGCCCAGTACGACGAAGCGGCCCTCCCCTGACGGGGAGGGCCGCTTCGTCGTGCGTGGGTCAGCCCAGGTCGGGGCGGTCGTACTGCGCGCCGGCCGGGTTCGGGCCGAGGCATCCGAACACGACGGCGGCGATGCCGACGAACAGCGCGATGATCCAGAACGGGCCGGCGAGGTTGGCGTCGTGCACGCGGCGCCACCCGAGCGCGATGTTCGGCACGAGCGTCGCCAGCCACCAGAGCCCGAGGAGGCCGATGAAGACGAGGGCGAGCACGGGTGCACCGGTCGTCGTCGTCTGCGTGTTGCCGTACGCGTCCGTGGTCGTGTTCGCCCCGAGCCAGCTGAAGAGGGACACCAGGTACCCCCCGAGGAGGACGATGGTCACGATGGCGTTGCCCAGCACCCAGAACCAGTACTCACTGCGACTGGCGCGCCCGTCGAACCGGGCGTACTTCTTGAAGAACCGCGTGAAGGCGTCGAGGAACCCGATGCCGTACCAGGGGGCCCACAGTGGCGGGGCACCGTCGGGGCCGACCGGGATCGGCTGCGCGTACTGCGGGTACGGCTGGGCGTACGGCTGCTGCGCGTACGGCTGCTGCGCGTACGGCTGCTGCTGACCGGACGGCTGCTGGGGCTGGCCGCCTTCCGGTTGGCCCCACTGCGGCGTGCCGTCGTTCGTCATCGGGCACCCTCCGGGCGGTCGAAGCGCGCACCATCGGGATTCGACGGCAGGAACATCATGATGAAGACCGCGATCGCGCCGAAGAACGGGATGATGAGCAGCAGCGCGAGGAGCCCGCTGAGGTTCGCGTCGTGCAGGCGCCGCACGATCAGCGCCAGCGTCGGGATGATGAGCGCGAGGCCGATGATCCAGAACGGCGTGCCCACCAGCGGGTTCGTCGACATGGTCGAGAAGCCCGTGTAGTTCGAGGTCGTCGTGGTGGTCGTGGTACCCGTGGCGGCGGTCAGGATGCCCGAGATGATCGACCCGACCGTGCCGATGATGGCGCTCCAGAGGTACCACCACCAGTACTCGCTCCGGCTCGCGCGACCGGAGAACTTCGCGTACTTCTTGAAGAAGCGCGAGAACGCCTTGCCGAACGAGATGCCGTAGTACGGCGCCCAGAGCGGCGGCTCGCCCCCGGGTCCGGTCGGTGCCGGCTGCTGGCCGTACGGGTTCTGGTTCGGGTACTGGTCACTCACGGGGTCCCCCTGTGTGTCGGCTGACGGTGTCGGCTCAGAGTCAACCAGAACGCCGTCACCCCCGTCAGTTCGTGACGGGGGTGTCGGGACCACGGAACGGCTGGTCAGCCGCGATCGGGCCGATCGTACTGCTGGCCCTGCGGAACGGTGCCGATCAGCCCGACGATGAGCGAGAACAGCACCCCGATCGGCGGGAAGATGAAGAACAGCGCGAAGTACCCGCTGAGGTTCACGTCGTGGAGCCGTCGCACGGTCAGGGCGATGAACCCGATGAACGTCGCGAGCGCCCACAGCCGGACGACGCCGTCGTCGCCGTTCGAGATGAACGGCAGGACGTTGAAGACCGATCCGACGATGCCCGCAGCGACGTTGCCGATCACGTACCAGAGCGCCCAGAACCAGTACTCGCTCTTGCTGGCGCGGCCGTCGAACCGGACGTACTTCTTCCAGAAGCGCAGGAACGCCTGCGGGAACGGGATCCCGTACCAGGGCGCCCAGAGGGGCGGCTGGCCCTGCTGCTGCCCGTTCGACGTCGGAGCGCCGTACGGGTTCTGCGCGCCGTAGGGCTGCTGCCCGTACGGGTTCTGGTTCTGACCGTACGGCGGCGGGTACTGGTTGCTCACGAGTTCGATCCTTCCGGCTGCCTGTCGGCGCCCACGCTCTTGATGCACACGCTGTCGATGCACACAGAGTCAAGCACGTCCAGGCGGGCGAGCGCGTCACCCCAGCGGAGGACCCGGACCGGTCAGGGAAGGAGCGCGAGCTTCCCGCCGGGGTGCTGCGACTCCAGCAGCCCCGCGGCTGCCTTGGCCTCGGCCAGGGGGAAGGTGCGTGCGACGGGCACCTCGAGCTGGCCCGCTCCCGCGAGGTCGATCAGCCGCTGCCGGACCGAGTCCCGGAACGCCTTGCTCTCCGGCTGCCCGCCGCCAACCGCAGGGAAGCCGTCGCGTGCCGCCCGACCCTGCGCGGCGATCGTCACGATGCGGCCGCGATCCGCGACCAACGCGAGCGAGACGTCGACGGCCTCGTCGGTGCCGACGCAGTCCAGTGCCACGTCGACACCGGACGGTGCGAGTTCCCGGATCCGCGCCTCCAGGCCCTCGCCGTACGCGACCCACTCGCCACCGAAGCGTCGGACGGTGTCGGCGTTGCGCTCGGACGCGGTCCCGATGACCCTCGCGCCGAGCGGGCGGAGCAGCTGGAGGAGGCTGACGCCGACCGCGCCGGACGCGCCGTGGACGACGATGGTGTCGCGCCCCTCGGCGCGCGTGACGCGGATCATGTCGGCCGCCGTGGCGGCGGCGAGCAGGAGGTTCGCCGCCTCGGGGAAGCCGAGCGTGGCCGGCTTCGCGAAGACGTCCACAGCGGGGACCGTGATCCGTTCCGCCCATCCGCCGGCGACGCGGAAGGCGAGGACCTCGTCGCCGACGGCTCCCCCGCCGGAGGCGATCTCGGTGTCCGGGGCGATCGCGCTGAGGACCCCGGCGACCTCGTAGCCGACGGCGATCGGCAGGTCGGACGGGTCGCCCTGCCGGGTGTGCTTCGTGTCGGCGGGGTTCATGCCGGCGGCGCGGACGTCGATCGTGACCTCGCCGGGGCCGGGCGCGGGGACCTCGGCGTCGACGTACTCGAGGACTTCGCTGCCACCGAACCGCGGGACCACCCAGTGTTTCGCCATGGTGTGGACGGTACCCCGGTCAGCCGAAGCCGTCTGAGCGGGCCGCGCCGGCGAGCCGCACCGCTGCAGGTCGATCCAGCGGCCGGCCGAACGCGGCTCCCGGGCGAGCGAGCCTACCGGAAGCGCGTTTCGAGGTCACCGAACTCCACCCGGTCGGACCGCGTCGTCGCGTCGTCGAACCCCGCGCGTGCGAGGACGTGGCGCAGCACCGCGAGAGTCCGATCGCTGTACGCGCGCTCATCGGGCCGGCCCGTGCGGGCCGTCACGACGGATCCGTGGGTGTCGCCCGAGCGATCGCCGTGATGCCGTTGGCCTGCAGGGTGGACCACACTTCGTGCACGGCCGACTTCGAGTCCAGTGCATCGTCCGCGAACAGGTAGCAGCCGTCGTCCGCGTGGTGCGTGCGGACTCCGGACGTCGCGGTCTCGACCTCGCCGATGCGATCGGACACCCAGGTGCGCTGCCCGATCACCGGGGCGAACTTGCCACGTCCCTCGGCTGCGCTCGCCCCGTCGTCGTCGAACACCGCCGCCGAATCCGGTTCCCACGCGATCACGAGCCCGCGGAGGACTCCCTCCACCAGATGGGGATCGATGGACCGCCGCTCCCCGTTCCGGAACGGACCGGCGATCGTCACCTGCACGGAGTTGGCCGGCATCCGCTTGACGACCCGCGACGATCCGACCCGGAGTCGTACCGCCAGGAACCCTGCTGCCGCTTCGCGGGCGACACTGAGGACGTACCCGTGCGCTGGGAAAGCGATGTGCTCGGCGTCTCGGTGCACCCTGACGGCCACCACCGGACCGAGGAGGGTGGCATCAGCGGACACGGTGCTGTCATCATCGACGAGCGTCCACGCATCGGCACGGCCGAGGATCTCGTCGTACGCCCGGAGTTGCCGAGCGAGCCGGCTTGCGAGAGCGCTGACTTCTTCACCACGAGCGTCCCAGGCGGCGCGCGCAGTGAGCCGGCTCGTCCGGCACCACGCCGGCCATCCGTCCCCGCTCCGTGGGGACGACGTCACGCCGTTCATGCGGCGCGTGCGATGGTCTCGATGCCGTTCGCTTGCAAGGACGCTCGAACCGCAAGCGCGGCAGACCACGAGTCCAGAGCGTCGTCCGCATCGAGGTAGGTGCCCTGCACGTCAGCCCTCGCGGCGACACCCGGACTGACAGTCTCGATGGTGCCGATCCGCCGGGAGACCCACGCTCGCTGCCCGATGACCGGAGTGAACCGCCCGAGGCCCTCCGTGGCTCGCGCCGCGCCGCCGTCGTACGCCGCAGCCGTGTCCGGGTCCCACGCTCGCACGATCGCTCGCAGCACGGCTCCGACGAGTTCGACACTCGGTGCTCGCGATGCACCGTCGACGGTTGGACCAGTCACGGTGGCCATCACGGAGTTCGCGGGTCGTCGGCGCCCCGGGACCGATGCGCCGACTCGTAGACTGAGAGAGACGAATCCCCACTCGCCCGTGCGGTTCGCGAGCACGTTGTACCCGTGGGCGGGCCATTCCGTGCCGTCGTCACCCCGTTCGACACCACCGCGAACCAGTGCCGTCAAGGTCGTCGATTCGTACTCGTCGACCAGGCCGACGCCGTCGAAGTTCCACGGCCGACGGTCACCGAGCGCTGCGTCGATGTCCTGTAACAGCACGAGCAGGGAATCCGCGAGGTCGGTCACCTCCGCTGGGCGTCCGTCCCACTCCGCCCGCACGAGCACCCGGCCACGGACCCAGTTCGGGTAGTTCATCGTCCTCGTTCCAGTTCGTTCATCAGGCACGCGGCGTGGAGATCACCGCGAGGTCACTCGGCTGAACATCAGCATCCCGCAGCTACTCGCGGACCGCAGATCGGACACGTGCCACCCGAGTGCCGCTCCGTCTGGGAGCCCGTCCGACTGACGGTTTGCTTGGTCGATCATCTTCGCGATGTCGCCGAACTCGAGGACCGAGCCGTCGGGCCGACGGACACCGGAGATCGAGGTGGGATCGGCAAGATCCTTGCCGATGTAACGTCAGATGAGGGCGGCATCTACGTTCAGGTCGACCATTCGATTTGGATCAGCGCGAGCCCGAACTCGGCACAGCGAGGCTCATCCGGCAGGGATCGACTGCGCATCGTTCGCATCGAACGTAGCCAGCATCTCTTGGATCGCGGAGGCGGAGTCGAGATCGTCGTCAGCGAAGAGGTAAGCCCCTCCCTCGGCAGCAGTCACGGTCACTCGGGAAGTGCTCCCCGCGATCTCTCCCACGCGACTCGACACTCAGGAACGCTGGCCCGCAAGCGGAGCGAAGTGCCCTCGCCCAGCGGAAGCCTGCGCACCGTCGCGGTCACGGACAGCAGCCGAATCCGGATCCCAGGCGGCCACCATCCCCTGGAGCACACCTTCCGCGAGAGTGGAGTCGATCGACAGGCGTTCACCGTCCTCCCGCTTCGGCCCGAGGATCGTGACGACACACCGATTGGCCGGAGCTCGACGGCCGGGGCGAGACACTCCAACCCGAAGGTCGATCGCAATGTGACCTGCAACGCCCTCTTTGACGAGGGTCAGCTCGTAACCGCGTGCGGGAAAAGGCGCACCTTCCGCGTCCCGGAACACGTGCTCGGTGAGGACTGGAGCGAGCGCGTCCGGTGTGGACGCGATTGTCTCCGAGGACTGCTCGAACCGTATGCGCCACTGCTCGGAACCTCCGAGAAGCCGGTCATAGGCTTGCAGCTGCATTGCCGACCGACTCGCGAGCAATTCCTCGGACTCTGCTCGGGAGTCCCACACGCCCGTCGCCGTTGCCTGAGAAGTTCGCAACCACTGAGGAAAGGACATTCATTCACGGCTCCATCGGCGTATAGATGACGGAAATGTCGTCGGCCGTAAGTCCGAGGTCGCTCGCCCGACGAAACCCGAGCCACATCACGTCACCACATCGGGGCTTTGAACGGTAGCTCCAGCATCGAATTCGTCTCGAATGTCGTCCGCATGTTCCGCACAGCTGCCGCCGCGTCGAGTTCGTCATCAGCGTAGACGTATGTTCCACCATCACCGCGGACAGTGGAAATTCCCACATCCGTCGACGCGATGACACCGACGCGCTCGGATACCCATGCCCATTGCCCCACGAGCGGTGGGAAGTCCCCTCGCTCTTCGCGATTGGCGATGGCCAGCGCCTCCTTGTTGCGGAGCGCGGCCGAGTCCGGCGCCCAGACTCGGATCATGGCGCTGAACGCCATGGCCGCGTACTCGGAGTTGATCGCCACGCGTCGACCATCCCGCCTGGGAGCACCGAGCGTGAACGTTACGTAGTTCGAGGGAAGCACCCGCCCAGGCTCGGACGAACCTACCGAGGCCAGAATCGAGTGGAATCCGCCTTCGCCGTCCTTCGACAATTGGATGGAGTACCCCGCCGATGGATGGTCGACGCCGTCATCGTCACGGAAGACCGCCCGCTCCACGTGCGTGAGCAGTTCGCCACCCTCGGGATCCACCGGAAGGTTCCCATGCGGAGCATTCACCGTCCACGGACCGACACCAAGGAGCTCATCCGCGCGACGAAGGTGGTCAAGAAGTCGGATCGACACGTCCAACGCGCTCTCGCCGCGACAATCCCACTCCGCAGTTCCGAGCACGGTCTCCCGGCGAAGCCAGTTCGGGTACGGGATCTCCCCGACGTTGACGAGCCCACTCATCGCGTACAACCCCCCGTTCGTGCGGTCCCGATCAGCGGACGACGCCGCTCGCGATCAGTTCCTTCAAGTCACGGAGCAGCGTGATGTACATCTCGAGCGCGTCGGACTCGTCTTGGTAGTCCCGCGGACCGATCTCGACCGCGCGCTCGTCCGTCGACACCACGCGGTAGCCGCCGTCAAGCTCGTAGATCGCCACCGCATCCGGCTTCCCGGTGGGCTGCTGGAACCACACCGCACGCTCGAGGCCCTCGGCAGCGATGATCTCCTTGGCAGTTGCGCGATCCATGTTCTCCTCCTTGTGGGACGACACCGTCGTCAGATCTCCTCGATGAGCCCGAGGCGTTTGAGTAGCTCGACCGTCATCGGCATCTCGACCTGACGCCCGCCGCCGTGGGCGCCGAACCCGGCGGCGATGTCACCCTGGGACGCTCGACCGAGATCCTCGAACGACGAGTTGAAGCGTCGCATGATCCGGTCGACGTCGGCCTGCACCGACTGGGGCGCGGCGTCGTAGTAGCGCTGGATGTCCGAGAAGTCGCCGACCACACGGTACTGGTGGTACTGCGCTGGGTCTTCGAGGTACGGCAGTGACCGCTGGTCGTAGGTGTACGGGCCGGTCTCGGGCACCGGCGATGTGTACCGACCATCGGACGGGCCGTACCGGTCGAAGACGTCCCCGACCTGGGGCACGAGTGGTTCCTTGATCGGCTGACCGGCGTCGTCGAGGGTGTAGCCGCCCTGCGGGACCTCGTCCCAGTTGATGGTGCCGTCGGCCTTGAGGACGGACGCGTCCTTCGGGATCTGCACGTCGTGGGGCCAGACGCCGGTCTGCTCGAAGGCCGCAGCACGGGCCTCACCACCCCAGCTGTTCGCGAGGTAGTCGTGCAGCTGCGTCGGAGTGAGACCGCTCTCGGTCACCAGGTGACTGATGTCGTTGCCGGCGGAGTCGACGGAGACGTGCGCGTAGGCCGGGGACTCCGTGGGGGTCGTACCGTGGTCGCTGGCGCCGTCGGTCGGGCTCCCGTCGGTCAGGCCCTCGCCGTCGGGGCTGCCCGCGCCGTCCGCTCCGGGGTGCCCGTCACCACCCGGTGTGTCGTCGCCGCCGACGCTGGGGCCGGCATCCGTGCCGTGCCCGGAACCACCGTGCTCGGGTCCCCCGTCGCCAGACCCACCGTGTCCGGTCGCCCCCGACTCCGAACCACCACCGTGCGTCGTGGTCGTGCTCTCCCCGTGGCCGCCGTGCCCACCGGCACCGACGAGCTCAGGCTCACGCACCGGCGGCGCCTCGACCGTCGAACCACCGGCGTGCGCGTTCGCGTTCGCATCGGCGCCGGACTCCGACCGCGCCGGCGGGACCTCGACGTCGCCGCCGTGGTGGCCGTGCAGGTCCCCGAGCCCGGTCTTGAAGTCGGCGATCTCGCCCGTGAACCCGTGCAGCGAGTCGCCGAGCCCGGCGGAGACGATGCCCTTGAGGTCACCGAGCTTCGGCAGCACCGACGTCAGACCCTTCGAGGCCCAGGCACCCGCGTCGACCAGGTCGAGGAACTTGCCCGCCTTGCCGACGGTCCCCGCGACCTCGCCCACCTTGCCGAGCGCCCCGACCTTGCCGACCTCGCCGGCGACCGGGATGAGCAGCGAGCCGACGCCCCAGATCGCCTGACCGGCGGCGGTACCCGGGTCCTTCGCCCACTCGTCCCAACCCACGGTCGCCTTGCCGAGGCCCTTCCAGGCCTCGCCCGCGTTGCCCCAGCTCCAGGAGTCGTCCGCGGCGTTGTAGCCGATGAGCGACCCCATGCCCTTCCACGAGTCCGTGAGGGTGTCGAGGTGCCATCCGGTGCCGTCGATCCCGACGAGCATGCCGAGCCCCTGCACCGTGCCCCAGATGCCGTCGACGACGACGCCCTTGAGCAGGTTCGGCACGAAGTACAGCGTCTTCTCGCCGCAGCTCTCCTTGCGGGCCTCGGCGGTGCCCCAAGGCAGTTCCGTGCCCATCGGGAGTTCCTTGTACCCGTAGCCGAGCTTGTCATCCGGGTCGTCGCCGGTCATCGCGTGCAGCGCGGCGAGGCCGGAGAGCCCGCGGATCGTGTTCGCGCACTTCCGTTCGGCGGCCTGGTAGGCGACAACCTGGTTGGCGACACCGTTGATGATGTCGTTGTTCTCGCCGTTGAGGGTCTCGTCCTCGTCCCACGCGCCGTCGTGCTTCTTGACGTCGGCGTGCAGGGTGTTGCCGCGGGTGACGTAGGTCTTGAGCTTCGCGACGATCGGGGTGACCTCGGTCACGAAGTCGTCGAGTGCCTTCGCCACCGTGTCCAGATCGTCGCCGAACGCCGTGCCCTGCGGCACGATCGGCGTCATCGCGTCGTACAGGTCCTGGTCGCCCGGCCCCTCGTACGAGTGCGAGATCGGCGCCCACGCACTGTGGATGTCCGCCGTCCCGTCACGGACCGCCGACGCCACCGTCCGGAGCTTCCCGGCCCCCGCGGTGATCCCGGACGTGTCGACGTCGGTGTACGGGATCTCCCCGACGTTGACGAGCCCACTCATCGCTGCTGCACTCCCCCTGCTGCCTGCTGCTAGTTCGCGCCCGGCGCACCGTCGAACGCCGAGAAGTTCCCGTTCGACGCCGCTGAGACCGCGTTGGCCTGCGTGGTCGCGGCCATCTCGTCGTCACCGTCGATGACGGCCTGGGTCGCCCCGGACGCACCGAGGAGCGACGCGCGCACCCGGTTCTGGATGCCCGTCAGGGTGTCCTTGCGGTGCTCGAAGAACCCGGCGATCGCCTCACCGATGACCTGCGACTGCGCCGCGGTCGCAGCGTCCTGGACGATCGCGTCCACGCCCTGGACCGAGCCGTCCTCGGACCCACCGAGGGCGGTGGACATGGTGATCGTCCGGTCCGAGACCGCCGTCAGGACGTTCTGCACACCCGCGGGGTCGACCCGCCAGCCGTCGACCACGTCAGCCGATGTTGCCGACGGCCGACTTCGCCTTGCTGATCGCGGACTGCGCCGACTCGTCGTTCGACTGCAGCGACGCACGCAGCGTGGCGATGATCTGCTTGACCTCGCCCGCGACGGTGTTCCACCGCTGCTCCTTGGCGTGGTAGTCGTCCGAGACGCCGTCGGCCTGGTAGTCGGCCATCGCGGCCTTCACGTCCGAGTCACGCTGCGCGATGAGCGCCTCGAGCTGGGCCGCGACGGCGTTGAAGTTGTCCTGCGCGTTCTGCGAGGCCGCGACGTCGTAGTCGCGACGGTCTGCCTGGTTGCCACCGCTCATGGTGTTCTCTCCCTCTCCCCGAAGATCCGTCAGGCGCGGCCGCTGAAGCGGGCCGCGTCGAAGTTGGAGCTGCCCTCGAGCGAGCTCGTGGACTGCGCCATGTCCTGGTCGCCTTCCTGGAACGAGCGGTCCATGCCCGAGATGCCCTGGAGGACGCTCGCGAGCGCACCGTTCAGCTCGTTGGCGATGGTGTCCGTCTCGGACTTGAAGCGGTCGAACGCCGCGCGGCCGGCACCGTTGAAGCGGCCCTGCAGCGGCTCGGCCGAGTCGGCGAGCTTCCGGACCAGGGTCCCCAGGTCACCGGAAGCGCCGGACGTCTGCTTGGTCAGGTTGGTGAGGACCTGTGCCCCCATTGCGAACTTCATCGCTCATCCTCTCTGTCTCTTCCCCCCACCCCAGTACGGGTGACAGCGAACGACAGCAGCCTAGACCACGAGGGCGACACGCGTCACGCCCCGCTTCTGACATGATCGGACGTGCCGATGGGAGGTGGGGCATGTCGTCGATCGTGGTCGAGACCGTCGTTCCGGTCATGACCTGCGGACGCTGCGGTGCTGCGTCCACGCAGGGGCAACGGTTCTGCACCGACTGCGGTGCGCTCCTCGGTCGCACCGTCGCCTCGTCGGAGTACGACGCCCTGCGCGACGTCGCGGTGGCGGGCGCCGGCGCGGTCGCGCTGGCGCGACTCGTCGACGTGGTCGTCTGCCTGCTCGGCGCCGCCGCCGGTGCCGGCCTCCTCTTCCTCGCCCACACGGCCGTGCCCTCGTCCGACCCGCTCGGCACGGCGATCGCCGGAGCGGTGACCGGCTTGGTCGTGACGGCCGTGATCGTGGCGATCCGCGCCTCCAGGACGGGCCGTGGACCGGGGGGTCTCGTCACCGGGACCCGCGTCGTCGACGTCGAGGACGCCCTTCCCGCCGGGCCGGTGCGTCAGCTGTCGCGCCTGCGCGGACAGCACCCCCGTCCCGCCGGCGCCGGTCCGTGGGCCGCTGCGACCGGCACCCTGACCGCGTCGTTGCGCGCCGGTCGTGAACCGCTCTCCCCCGCTGCCCCGGCGCTCGGCACCGCCTTCGGTGCGGCCGCGTCGGCGGGTGTCCGTCCCGGGTCTGCTCCTCTGCCTGGAGGCACGGATCCCGTCGGTCTCGACGCCACACGTCGGTCCGGGGTCGGTTCCGCACCCGTTGGTTCCGTACCCGACGGCGGCTTCGCGGCCGTGCCGCCGCCCACCGCGCCCGTCGCCGACGAGTCCGTCCCGGCGGACGCCGTCGTGCTGCGCTTCGACTCCGGCGCGCTGCACTGGTTCCACGGCACCTGCGTCGTCGGCCGCAACCCGGAGGCCGAACCGGGCGTCGCCACCGTCGCCGTGCCCGACCTCTCCCGCACGCTGTCGAAGACCCACGTCGCACTCGTGCAGACGGACGGCGCCGTGGTGCTGCGGGACCTCGGCTCGACGAACGGGACGTCGGTGATCCGTTCGGACGCGTCGTTCGAGTCCCTCGTCCCCGGCGTGGACCTGACCGTCACGGCCGGCTCCACCGTCCGCATCGGCGACCACGCGTTCGTCGTCGACCGGGTCGGGGCCGCCGCGTGAACCCCTTCCGTGCAGCGCGGGCGCACGACGACCGCCCGACCGCGAAGCACCCGCTCGTCGACTCGGCGGGCGGCGGCACCATCCGCATCGAGAGCCGCGCGGGCATCGTGCGCCTCGGCCGGGCCCAGGTCGACGTGCTCCGGACCGCGTCGGCCGAGGGCGCCCGCCCGATCCTCGTCACCGACGGACTGTCCGTCGTGACCGAGGCGTTCCGGCAGTCGCTGGTCGACGCGGGTGGAGCGTGGGTGGTCCGCGGCGACGACGGCCTGCGCAACGGACTCGACGGGCGACGGCTCGAGGAGTTCACCGACGCGGTGCTGCTCGGTCCGCCGACCGCGGTCGAGGACGTCGCCGTGGGACACCTCCGTCCGGAGCCCGCGACCGCGGACCAGCTCGTCGTCTCCGCGTCCGTCCGGCACCGTGCGAGCGCCGAGACCGTCCTGGGCACGACGACCGAACTGCTCGCCGTCGAGCTCGCCGGTGCCGCCCCGACCGGGTGGGGTACGCACGAGCCGGCGACCCGCGCCTGGGACCGCCGAGCGTTCACCGAGGCCGCCCGCGAGCGCATGCCCGACCCGACCCGGTTGCTCGCGGTGGGATCACCGGCCGCACCGCTCGCGATGACGATCACGGCGCAGCGGACCGAGCACGGCGTCGAGGAGCTCACGACCGGCCTGCTGTCGGTCGGCGCACCCGGCGATGCAGCGGCGTCGGTGCGGGTCGCAGCCGTGCCGCAGGTGCTCGGGCGGCTCGCCGCCACCCAACTGCCGCTCTTCGCGCTCGTCCTCCGCCGCCCGGGTCGGGCCGACCTCGCGCAGGCGCCCCGGATGGCGCTCCCGCCGGTCCCGGTCGCGATGCTGCTCGGTGCGCCGTCGGTGCGACAGCTCGGGCTCGACCCCGGGGCGGTGCACGACCGGTTCGGTGCGATCGTCGCCGGGCGACCGCGGATCCCGGCGCTCGTCCTGCCGTTCGGACGGCACCCGGACCGCGACCCGGTCGAGGAGCTCGCGGCCGTGCTCGCCCACATCGGTCGAGACCGGGTGGCCGACGCGGTGGGGATGGACGAGGCGACGAGGGAACAGGTGCAGCGTGCCACGGAACAGTGACTCGATCCTGCTGGAGAGCGTCTCGACGCACCGACGACGGCTCCGGCAGGCGTTCGTGCTCGGCCGGCTCGCCGACCGTCGGATCGTCAACGACAACGTGAAGCGGTTCATCGGCAGCGTCGTCCTCGCCGCGGTCGTGGGCGTCGGGTGCCTCGGCTACTCGTTCGTCACGAACGCGCTCGCCCAGCAGGCGGCCCAGCAGCAACAGCAACAGGAGACCAAGTGACCGACTTCACCCGCGTGACCGTGGTCGGCGCCGGCCGTCGCGCCGACGTCGTCGTCGCGTCCGACGAACCGTTCGCCGGACTGCTGCCGCGGCTGGTGGACATCCTCGACGAGCCGATCGCGGACAGCGCGCACCCGGTCGCCCTCGTGCGCGTCACGGGGGAAGAGGTCTCGCTCGCCGCCGACGCAGCGTCGCAGGAGATCTCCGACGGCGAGGTCCTGCACCTCGTCCGCCGTGCCGACGCGCCGCCGCCGCCGGAGGTCTCCGACGTCACCGACGCCGTCGCCGACTCGCTCGGTCGTCGATCGGACGGTTGGGGAACGGCCGCACGACAGGCCGTCGCCGCGGGTGCCGTGGGCGCGACCGCGTCCGTCGTCGGGACCCTGGTGGTCGCGGCGTTCACGGTCGCCTCGGTCCGGGCGGCCTTCGACGGCGGCGACGTCTCCCCCGCCCTGTTGCCGTCGGTGCTCGCCGGCAGCGGGGTGGTCCTCGCGCTCGCGGCCCTCGTCGCCGGACGCGCCGGAGCCCGGTGGACGGGCATCGCCCTCACCGCGGCGGCCACCGGACTCGCACTGCCGATCGGGCTGGCGGTCGGCCCGGTGCTCGGCCGCGACGGCGACCAGCCCGCCATGATCGCCGCGCTCGTGCTCGTCTGGGCGTGGATCGCGCTCGGCGTCGGGCTCGGCATCGGACAGCGCACCAGGACCATCGGCACCGCCGCCGTCGTCGGCGTCGTCCTGCCCCTGCTCGGCATGGTCACCTGGCTGACCCCCGCTCCCGAGGCCGCCGGGTGGGGTGTGGTGGCCGTCGCCGCGATCGTGGTGTGCGGGCTCCTGCCGTCCGCGGCGATGTCGTCCGCGGGGCTCACCGGGCTCGACGACCGGGTGAGCGGCGGCGACCCCGTCGCCCGCGACCGCGTGGTGACCGCCCTCGACGACGCGTACCGGGCACTCGACTGGACCACGGCGGCCGTCGCGGCACCGATCGCCATCGCCGGCGCCGCCCTCGTCGCCGACCAGGACCCGTGGGCGATCGGCCTCGGCACCGCCGTCGTCGTCGTGGCCGCGCTCCGCACCCGGGCGTTCCCGCTCACCCTGCAGGGCGTCCTGCTCTGGTCCGCGGTCGTCCTCGCCGCGGTGCTCGGACTCGTCGGGCACGCCGCCACCGCCCCCGTGCAGGTGCTCGGGATGCTCGCCGGGCTCGGTGTCGTCGGGGCACTGCTCGCCGGCGTCCGACCCGCTGCGCACCAGCGGGCACGGCTGCGATCGCTCGGCAACGTGCTCGAGACCGTCTCGGTGGTCGTGACCCTGCCGCTGCTGCTCGGGACGTTCGGCCTGTTCGCCGCACTGCTGGAGACGTTCTGACGATGCGGCTCTTCGACGACGTGGTCCCCGCACTCGGACGGGCGTTCTTCGGCAGTGTGGCCGGCGGGGCGCGCGAACTCGACGACGCGCACCGGGCGATCCGGCAGGGCGTGCCGACGAGCCGACGCATCGCCTTCGCCTCGCTGCGCGGCGGGACGGGATGTTCCGCGACCGCGGCGGCCGTCGCGACGGTACTGGCACGACGCCGGGCCGGACGCGTCCTCGGGGTGGACGGCGCCGCCGGGCTGCGCTCGTTCGCGACGCACGCCGGCGCCGACCGCGCCGGACCGACGCCGCCGTCCGAGCGCCGCAGTGCCGCACGGACCTCTTGGGACGCGACCGACGGTCTGGCCGTGACCGGCTCGGGACTGCACGTGCTCCGGATCGGCGACCCGCGCCTCCCGAGCCGTCAGGCGGCGCCCGCGGACTGGACCGACGCCGTCGACCCGATCGCCCGCTTCTTCGACGTCGTCGTCGGCGACTGGGGGTCCCGCAGTCCCTTCGTCGACCTCGGTGCCGTCGCCGCGGACGCGCACGTCGTCGCACTCGTCACCGGACCGGACCGACCGTCGGTCGAGGAGGGCGTGGCGCACGCCGACGCGATCCGTCGACACGCACCCGGGTCGCGCGTGCTCGTCGTCCCCGTCGACACCACCGGCACCGGGCTCCGCGCGGCTCGCACGGCCGCGGAGTGGCCCGACCACGCCGTGCACCCGATCCCGAGCGATCCGAGCGTCACCGGCGGCGGCGACCGTCCGACGGCCTCACGCATCGCCCTCATCCAGCTCACCGCGGCGCTCGTCGACGCCGCCGTCGACCGCCGCGTCGACCGTCACGCACCGGAGGTGTCCCGGTGAACCGCATCGTGCACCGACCCGCACGGGTCTCCACGCCGCTCGTCCGCCCCGACGCCGAGCAGCTCGCCCCGCCGCCCCAGCTCCCCGAGGGCCCGAGCGGCGGCATCCCCCTGCAGTCCCTGCTGCCCGTGGTCGGTGCGATCTCGTCCGTCGTGATGATGGTCGTGCTGCGGGGCAACAACCCGGTGCTCATGGTCGTCGCGGCGCTGGTCTTCGTGGTCGCCCTCGTCGGTGGCCTCGGCATGGCGTTCACCCAGCGCGGCAACGCCGTGCGCAACCGTCGCACCCAGCGTGAGCGGTACCTCGACTACCTCGAGGAGCTCCGCGGCGACCTCCGTGCCCGGACGACGGCGGTGCGCGAACGCGCCGAACACGTCGACCCGGCGCCGGACACCCTCCCCCGGCTCGTCGGGGACCCGGCGCGGCTGTGGGAGCGGCGTCGAGCCCACGCCGACTTCCTGCGCGTCCGGGTCGGCTCGGGCGACGTCGCCTGGCTCGACCTCACGGTGCCGCCGGACCAGAACCCCGTGCAACCCCTCGACCCGCTGATGCTCGCCGAGCTCGAGCAGGTCGCCGAGCACTACGGCACCGTGCACGCGATGCCGATCGCGATCCGGCTCGACGACGCCGGTGACGTCTCGGTGGTCGGCGACCGAGCCGCCGTGCTCGACGTCGCCCGAGCCCTCGTCGCACAGCTCGCGGCGATGCACGCGCCGGAGGACCTGCACCTCGCGGCGGCGTTCCCGGCCGACCGCGCGGACGACTGGGACTGGTTCGACCTGCTCCCGCACGCCCGGATGGACCGCACCTTCGACGGCCCGCTGCGCGCCCGGCGGGTGGCCGAGGACGTGCCGACACTCGCCCGCACCCTCGCGGGGGAACTCGGCGAACGCGCCCGGACCGCGGCGATGTGGCGGCGGTCCGGCGACTCCGGGAAGCGGAGCGACCTACCGCGTCTCGTGGTCTTCGCGGACGAGCACGGCAGCGTGGCCGTCCCCCTCGCGCTGCCGGAGGGCGAGACCCGCCCGGAGGACCTCCGCATCACGGTGGTGCACCTCGTCGCCGACCGCCTGCACGAACCCTCGGACGTGCGGGTGCGCGTGACGGCACGGTCGGAGCAGCCCGGTCACACCCTGCTCGAGATCGTCGACGCGCGCGACGTGGCCGAGGGCGAGCCCGCCCCCGTGCAGGCAGCCGTCTGCGACCCGGTCGCCCCGACCCTCGTCACCGCCGTCGCCCGAGCGCTCGCTCCCCTGCGGTTGTCCGCCGACGCCGAGGAACGCGCCGAGTCGTCGGCCGCGATCGGCGTCACCGACCTGCTCGGGGTGGAGGACGTCACGACGATCGACCCCGACCGCACCTGGCGTCCCCGTGCACCGCGTGACTTCCTGCGCGTGCCGATCGGCGTCGACGACTTCGGCGCCCCGCTGTTGCTCGACCTGAAGGAGTCGGCGCAGCTCGGCATGGGGCCGCACGGCATCTGCATCGGCGCCACCGGTTCCGGCAAGAGCGAGATGCTCCGCACGCTGGTGCTCGGCCTCGCGGTTTCGCACCCGCCGGAGGACCTCGCGATGATCCTCGTCGACTACAAGGGCGGTGCGGCGTTCGCCCCGTTCGCCCGGTTGCCGCACGTCGCGGGCCTCATCGACAACCTCGCCGACGACCCGCAGCTCACCCGCCGTGCGCGTGCGTCCATCGCGGGCGAGGTGCGCCGTCGCCAGGAGATGCTCCGCGACGCCGGGGCCGCGCCGTCGATCACGCACTACCGGGAGCTCCGCACGCACCGGCCCGAGCTGCCGCCGATGCCGCACCTCGTGCTCGTGATCGACGAGTTCGGCGAACTGCTCACGGCGGAACCCGAGTTCGTCGACCTGCTGCTCATGATCGGGCGCATCGGGCGCTCCATCGGCGTGCACCTGCTGCTCTCCAGCCAGCGGATCGAAGCCGGCAAGCTCCGTGGCCTCGACACCTACCTGTCGTACCGGCTCGGACTCCGCACCTTCTCGGAGGCCGAGAGCCAGGTCGTCCTGGACACCGGCGACGCGTTCCACCTGCCCGCGGTCCCGGGCTACGGCTACCTCAAGGTCGACACCAGCGTGTACACCCGGTTCCGGTCCGGCTACGTGTCCGGCCCGATCGAGGACGCCACCCCCGCCTCGGCCGCGGCACCGACGTCCGCCGACACCGCGCCGGAACCGTTCGAGCTGCCGGTCTACAACACCCTCGCGACCGAGGACGACGAACCGGGCGAGGCGACGCTCGAGTCCCCCGACGTCGGCCGGAGCGTCGTCGACGAGGCGGTCGAACGCCTCGGCCGCGGCGACCGGGCGACGACACCGGTGTGGCTGCCGCCGCTGCCCACCCGTCTGGCGCTCGGTGCCGTGCTCGACCCGAACGCCGATGTGGACCCGACCGGCATCACGGTGCCGATCGGCCTGCTCGACGACCCGGCACGCCAGCGGCAGCGCCCGTGGATGCTCGACCTCACGCAGGGCGGCGGCCACGTCGCGGTCATCGGCGCGCCCGGTTCCGGTCGAACCACCTTCCTGCGTTCGGTCGCCGCGTCCATCGCGCTCACCACGACGCCGCGCCAGGTGAGCGTGTACGGCATGGACCTGGCCGGCGGTGGCCTCGGCCGCATCGAGGGCTTCCCGCACGTCGGTGGCGTCGCGACCCGGGCCGACCGGAACCGCCTGCTCCGCCTCGTCGAGGAGCTCCAGGCGATGATCCGGTTGCGCGAGCGGGTGTTCCGCGACCACGGCATCGACTCGCTCGCCATGCTGCGGAGCCGGCACGCCGCCGGACGGGTGCCCGAGCTGGGGTCCGCCGACGTCGTCCTGCTCATCGACGGCTTCGGCGTGATGCGCACCGAGTTCGAGGAGCTCGAGGACGCCTTCGGCGACCTGCTCCAGCGCGGAGGCAGCTTCGGCATCCACGTCGTCGTCGCGCTCACCCGCTGGAACGAGCTGCGGCTCGCGAACCAGCCGCTCATCGGGCAGCGCTTCGAGCTGCGGCTGAACGACCCGGCCGACTCGACCATCGCCCGCGCGGCGGCGGCCACCCTGAAGTCCGGTGAGCCGGGCCGTGTCCTGACCGGCGACGAGCTGTTCGGCCAGGTCGCGCTGCCGGTGCTCGACGACGTCGAGGACGGTGCGGTCGGCGACGAGCTGGCGGCACTCGCCCAGCGCGTCGCGGACAGCTGGGGCGGCCCCGCGGCAGCGCCGATCCGGCTGCTCCCGGAGTCGTTCGACCCCGCCGAGCTGCCGGACCCGCTCGCCTCGCCGGACACCGTGCCGTTCGCGCTGCGGCAGGACACGATGGACTTCGTGGCGTTCGACCCCGCGGTCGACCAGCACCTGCTCGTGTTCGGGGACACCGCCAGCGGCAAGACCGCACTCCTCCGGGGCCTCGCCGCCGGGTTCATGGAACGGTCGACCCCGGACGAGCTCGTCCTCGCCTTCATGGACGTCCGAGGCGGTGCTGCGGCGGGCACCCCGGACGACTTCCTCGGCGGGCACGCTGCGAACGGCCGGGACGCCCGCGGGCTGGCGGCCGCCATCGCCGCCGAGCTCGAGCAGCGGGCCGCCGGCACCTCGACCGGTCCTCGGCCGCGCATCGTGGTCCTCGTCGACGACTACGACATCGTCGCCTCGGCAGGCACCGACCCGCTCGCGCCGCTCATGCCGTACCTGCCGTCCGCGCGCGACCTCGGGCTGCACGTCGTCCTGACGCGACCGGTCGCCGGTGCCGCGCGTGCGATGTACGACACCGTGATCCAGTCCATCCGGGACTCCGGGGCCACCGGACTCGTACTGAGCGGCGAGCGGTCCGAGGGCCAGGTCTTCCCGAAGGTCTACGCCGAGCAGTTCCCGCCCGGACGCGGCCGTCTCGTGCGCCGCGGCACCGCGCCCCGGATCGTGCAGGTGGCCCACTTCGCCGCGGCTCCGACGACGCAGCCGGCGCGCTCCGACGCCGCGGGCCAGACCACCGTCCTCGACCCGAAGGGAGCCGTCGATGCCCCGTGACGTCCTCATCCTGTCCGCGAGCGCGCCCGAGCTCGCGGCGTTCGTCGACGCCGGTGCCGACGTGGCGCCCGACCTGCGCGTCCGGACCCTCGAGGGCGGTGCGGTGACCGAGGTCGTCGACCGCCGGGGCTCCGCGGTGCTCAGCGTCCAGGTGCCCGAGTACGTCGAGAACACCGTCGAGGTCACGCGTCTGGCACCGTGGGCGAACGTCGACGGTCCGGTGTGGTGGACCGAGGCGTGGGCACCGTGGGGGTCCGCCGGTGACGTCGGTGTCGAGATCGCCCGCGCGTTCGCCGCAGCGATCGGCGCCCAGGTCCTCGTGGAGGACGGCTCGTGAGCGACCTCCCACCGACCTCGGCTCCGCTCCCCCCGATGCCCGGATCACGGCGTGCGGCCGTGCAGCGAGCCCGGACGGTCATCGTCACGGGGGTCGCCGGCGGCACCGGCACGACCACGGTCGCGGCACTCCTCGCGGACGCGATCGGCGGCCGACTCGGCGTGGTCGTGCAGGCGACGGACCACTCCGGCGGTGAGCTCGCCGCCCGACTGCCGTCGCTCGAGCCGGCGACCACGCGGGTGACCCTGCACGACATGGGAGCGCACGTCGGGCCGGCCGCGGCGCTCGCGGCGACGCCGGAGAACTGCCTCGTCGTCGTCGGCCGAGCGACCGTCGACGGTGCCGCCGACGTGCGCGAGGCGCTCACGTCGATCGCGCACGAGCCCGACCCGACGCTGCTCGGCCGTTCGGTGGTCGTGCTCGTCGACCGCGCGGCGAAGCCGACCGCGGTGGACACGCGGGTGGTGCGGGACGCCGGCGTCGCCGGGGTCGTCGTGCTCCGCGCCGATGCGGCGCTCAGCCGCCCGGGGCGCATCGCCGTGGCCGACCTCGGCCGCGCCACGATCACGACGGTGTCGGAACTCCTGGCGGCCCTCGGCTGGTGAGCCTCACCCAAGACGGACTGGAGGCGCGGTGCCAGCTGGCACCGCGCCTCCAGTCCCTCGAGTGGGAACGCTAGGCGCGCGCGGAACGCACCCGATCCGCGAACGCGGCGTGCAGCGGGTGCTGCTCGTCGAGGCCGGTGATCTCCGTGACGACGGCCGCGTCGCTCCGGTCGGAGCGCAGCAACGCCTGCAGCTCGACGCTCTGCTCGTCGTCCGCGACGTCGAAGCGCAGGGCCGCACCCATCGCGTCGAGCAGCGCCGTGGGCTCGGTTCCGTCCTCGGCGAGGGCTGCGGCGGGCGACACGAAACGCTCGTCCCGCGAGAGCTTCCGCAGCGGCTGCCGACCGACCCGCGTCACCGTGTCGGGCAGGTGCGGGTTCTCGAAACGACCGATGATCGCCTGCACGTAGGCGCGGTGCACCTCGGGGTCGAGCTCGTGCCGACGGACCAGCAGGTCGCTCGTCTCGGCGAGGACCGACTCGAGTTCGGAGCGGACCGCGGGGATCGCGATCGCGTCGGAGATCTTGTCCGCGCCCGCGAGGAAGCCGTGGTACGCGACCGTGGCGTGGCCCGTGTTGACCGTGAAGAGCTTCCGTTCGATCGACGCTGCGAGGCCGTCGACGTAGTGCGCGCCGGGGATCTCCGGCTCGGTGCCACCGAACGGGGTCCGGTCGATGGCCCACTCGAAGTACGTCTCGACCGTGACGTCGAGGCCGCCGCCCTCGGGCTGCGCCGGGACGATGCGGTCCACCGCGGTGTTCGCGAAGACGGCCTTGGCGAGGGCCTGGTCGCGGACGTCGGTCGGGAGCGCCTCGACGATGAACTCGCGCAGGCGGTCCGTGGCGTTGAGGGCGTTCTCGCACGCCATGACGGCGATCGGCGGGGCACCGGCGTCGCGCTGCTGGAGCGCGGCGGCGATCACCGGAGCGATGAACTTCAGCACGTTCGGCCCGACCGCGCAGGTCACGATCGACGCGGTGGCGATCTCGGCGACGACGGCCGCTTCGTCCTGCGCACTGTTCAGGGCGCGGAAGTTCGTGACCTCGTGGTCGCGGGCGTTCGCGCCGACCTCGTGCACGGTGTACGAGTCGGCGGCGGCCAGCGCATCGATGAGTGGTGCGGCGACGTCGGCGAAGACGACTTCGTAGCCGGCCTCGTGCAGGAGCAGTCCGACGAAGCCGCGGCCGATGTTGCCCGCGCCGAAGTGGACGGCGGTGGGGGTGCTCACTCGTTGACCTCGCCGAGGATCGACAGGATCGCCGCGGTGTCGGGCGCGTCGGTGAGCTTCTGGACCTCGTCCTCGTCGGAGAACACGATCGCGATCTTGGACAGGATGTCGAGGTGCTCGTTGTTGACGCCCGCGATGCCGACGACGAAGCGCACCGGGTTGCCGTCCCAGTCGATCGGGCTCGCGTAGCGGATGAACGACAGCGCCGACGACTTGATGGCGTCCTTCGCGTCGTTCGTGCCGTGCGGGATCGCGAGGAAGTTGCCCATGTACGTGGACACGCTCTTCTCACGCTCGAGCATCGCCGGGTAGTAGTCCGCCGTGACCGCGCCCGCAGCCTCGAGGATCTCGGCCGCCTCCTTCATCGCCTCCGACTTGGTCGGCGCGGTGTCCTCGGTGTGGATGCGGATCTGGCTCTCCTGCAGGACGGGCATCGGTGGTTCTCCTTGTTGTTCGAGGACGTGGTGGAGGGGACGGCGTTCGCCGTCCCCTCCGATACTGCACTGCGTTACTGGTTCTTGAGCTGTTCGACGACCTCGTCGTACTGCGGCGCGTTCATGAAGTTGCCGACCGAGACGTGCTGCGCGCCCGGGTTCTTCTGCTTCGCGCGGTCGGTCAGCTCCTCCTGCGTGATGATGAGGTCCTCGGTGCCGTCGAGGTTCGCGATCGCCTTGTTGACGACCGTGACGCCCTCGATGCCCGCCTTCTTCACCTTGTTGCGGAGGACGCTGGCGCCCATCGCGCTGGACCCCATGCCGGCGTCGCAGGCGAACACGACGTTCTCGACCTTCGTCGCGGTGGCCGTGCCGGCGCCGACACCGCCGAGGGTGGCCTCCGACTCCTGCTCGTTCGCCGGGGAGTTGTTGCCGAGCAGGCCCGAGGTCGCGGCGTTCACGTCGCGGCCCTTGTTGGCCTGGAGCTTCGCCATCGCGGCGCTCATGTCGCCACCACCGTTCGCCAGGTCACGCTTGCGGGTCGCGATGAGGAAGAACGACGCCACGGCGAACGAGACCGCTGCGGAGAGGATGACCGACAGGATGACGCCGAGGAAGCTGTTCCGCTCCGTCGCGCCGAGCACGGCGAAGATCGAGCCAGGCGACGCCGGGGCGACGAGGCCGGACTTGAAGGCGACGTTCGTCGCGACGCCCGTGGCACCACCGAGGATGACGGCGATGAACAGGACCGGCTTCTGCAGCACGTACGGGAAGTAGATCTCGTGGATGCCGCCGAAGAACTGGATGATGATCGCGCCGGGAGCGGTGGAGCGGGCGATGCCGACACCGAAGAACGTGAAGGCGAGCAGGATGCCGAGGCCGGGGCCGGGGTTCGCCTCGAGGAGGAACAGGATCGACTTGCCGGACTCCTGCACCTGCTGCGCGCCGAGCTGGTCGAGCACACCGTGGTTGATGGCGTTGTTGAGGAAGAACACCTTGGCCGGCTCGATGATCACGCTGGCGAGCGGGAGCAGCGAGTGCTGGACGAGGAAGTTCACCGCGTCGCCGAGGCCTTCGGCGATGAGCTTGAAGAGCGGCGCGAGCCAGAAGAACCCGGCCATGGCGAGCCCGAAGCCGAGGATGCCGGCCGCGTAGTTGTTGACGAGCATCTCGAAGCCCGGCTTGATCTTGCCGTCCCAGAGCTTGTCGATCTGCTTGATGAGGTACGCGCCGAGCGGACCGCAGATCATCGCGCCGAGGATCATCGTGGTGCCGTTCGCACCGATGATGACGCCCATGGTCATGATCGAACCGACCACCGCACCGCGGGTGTCGTAGATCATCCGGCCACCCTGGATCGCGATCGCGAGCGGGATGAGGTAGGTCAGGATCGGCCCGACGAGGCCGACGTTGGCGACGCCGCCCGTCTCACCGAAGCCGCCGAGGATGCCCACGGGCGTCCAGCCGGTCTCGATGAAGAAGGCGGTGATGATGCCCCACGCGATGAAGATCGCGATGTTGGGCATGACCATGCCGGAGAGGAACGTGCCGAACTTCTGAACGGCGACGCGTGCGCCGCCCCGCGACTTCGCGGGAGCGTCGGGCGCTGCAACGGACGACGTTGTCATGTGCGGTGACTTTCTGTGTGGTGGTGCTGCTGCGGTGAAGGGGTGTGGTGCTGGTCGGCTCAGACGGCGTGCGCCGCGGCCGCGGCGGACTTCGCGGCCGCCGCCGTGCTCGCAGCGAGTGCCGCCTGTGCCATCTCGCGGGCCTGGTCGAGCGTGTGCCTGCCGAGTTCGGCGCGCACGTCGGCGAGGGCCGCGGGGGTCATGGAGAGGGTCGTGGCGCCGAGACCGACGAGGACGACGGCGAGCAGCGGGTCGGCTGCCGCCTCGCCGCAGATGCCCACGGCCTTGCCGGCGTCGGACCCGGCGGAGCCGAGCTGCGCGACGAGCCGGAGGACTGCGGGGTGCCACGGGTCCTGGTACGACGCGACGGTGCCGAGCATGCGGTCGGCGGCCATCGTGTACTGGGTCAGGTCGTTCGTGCCGATGGACACGAAGTCGGCGGAGGTGAAGACCTGCTCGGCCATCAGCGCGAGCGAGGGGACCTCTGCCATCACACCGGCGGTGCGGATGCCGAGCTCGCGGGCGAGGTCGACGAAGTACTCGGTCTCCTCGGCGTCGGCGACCATCGGAGCCATCACCCAGAGGTCGGCCTCGGTCTCGGCGTCGGCCTGGGCGAGGGCGGTGAGCTGGTCGCGCAGGACCTCGGGGTGGTTCCGGAGCGCGCGGAGGCCGCGTCGACCGAGGGCCGGGTTCTCCTCGTCTTTGTCGGTGAGGAACGGCAGCGGCTTGTCGGCACCGGCGTCGAGGGCGCGGACGACTACCTTCTTGCCGGGGAACGCCTCGAGGAGCTGCTTGTAGGAGGCCTTCTGCTCGTCGACGGTCGGCGCCTTCGGCGAGTCGAGGAAGAGGAACTCGGTGCGGAAGAGCCCCACGCCCTCCGCACCGAGAGCAACGGCGCCCGCGGCGTCGGCCGGGCTGCCGAGGTTCGCGAGCAGGGGGACGGTGTGTCCGTCGGCGAGGGCGCCGGCGGTGAGCGGGGCGGCGGCCGCGGCGAGGCGGTCGGCGATGCGCTGCTCGACGTCGGCGACGAGCTCGGCGGACGGGTCGGTCACGACGGTGCCGGCTGCCGCGTCCACGACGACGACGGTGCCGTCGGACAGGTCGTCCGCGCCGGTCACGCCGACGATCGCGGTGATGCCCTTCGCCCGGGCGAGGATCGCGGTGTGCGAGGTCGGGCCGCCGTCACGGGTGACGAGCGCGAGGACCTTGTCGAGGTCGAGGAGCGCGGTGTCCGCCGGCGCGAGGTCGCGGGCGACGAGCACGAAGGGGGTGTCCGACTCGGGCACACCCGGGGCTGCGACGCCGCGGAGCTTGGCGACGATGCGCTGGGCGACGTCGTCGAGGTCGGCCGCGCGCTCCCCCATGTAGCCGCCCATGCCGACGAGCAGGTCGCGGAACTGGGCGAACGCCTCGTGCACGGCACGCTCGGGGTTGGTGCCGCCGTCGATGCGTGCGTGCACGTCGTCGAGGAGCGTCGGGTCCTGCGCCATGAGCGCCTGCGCCTCGAGCACGGCCTGGGCGTCGCCACCGGCGAGCTGCCCGCGCTTGTTGAGGTCCTCCGCCACCGCGGCGATCGCCGAGGCCACGGCCTGCTTCGCGTCGTCGGCCGAGCCCTCGAGCGCGGCGGTCGACGGTTCGCCGAGCGGGTCCGCCATCCGGAGCACGGGGCCCTGGGCGACGCCACGGCCGACGCCGGTTCCGAGCAGTTCGGACATTCGAGACTCCTTCATCTCACACGCGCTTGCGGTGGGGTGGTTCGTTCGGTGCGCAGCGACACGGAGGGAACCCCGCCCGTGCGGCTTGAGCAGCACCATACCCCGATCCGCGTTGACAAACAAACACATCCGGGGATAAAAATGCAGAAACAGATGCCCGTTTGCGTCTGGCGGCTGAACCGGAGCGCTCGGATCAGCCGAGGACGTGCCCGAGCGTGTCCGTTCCGTTCCGACCCGAGACGACGAGGCCCACGATGTACGCACCAGAGCGCCACCAGCGCATCGTCGAACAGGCGCGTGCGCAGGGCCGGGTCGACGTCAAGGACCTCGCCGAGCTGCTCGAGGTCACCCCCGAGACCATCCGGCGCGACCTCACGAGCCTCGAGCGCCGCGGCCTGGTCCGTCGTGCCCACGGCGGCGCCATCCCCGTCGAGCGCATCACCATCCACCCCGGCGTCGGCGACCGCGGCGGCATCAACCAGACGGAGAAGATGGTCATCGCCGAGGCGGCGCTCGGCGAGCTGCCCGAGAACGGCTCGGTCATGATCGACGCCGGGACGTCGACGATCTGCCTCGCCGAGATGCTCCCCACCGACCGCGGGCTCACCGTCGTGACGCACTCGCTGCCCGTCGCGATGGCCGTCGCGAACCGCCCGGGCATCGACCTGCACCTTCTCGGCGGCAACATCCGCAGCGACTCCCTCGCCGGGGTCGGCACGTGGACGCACCAGCTCATCGGCATGGTCAGCGTCGACGTCGCCTTCATCAGCATCAACGGGATCACCCCGGAGCGCGGCCTGACGACGCACAACATGGCCGAGGCCGCCGTGAAGTCAGCGATGATCAAGTCCGCGCGCCGGAGCATCCTGCTCGCCGACCACACCAAGTTCGGGCGTGAGGAGTTCGGCCGCGTCGCCCCGCTCGCCGCGATCGACACGATCATCACCGACCCCGCCGTGAACGCCGACCTCGTGCGTGAGGTCGAGGCCGCCGGCACCGAGGTCTTCTGGCCCGGACGCGACTGACCACGTCCACCGCCCGTCCAGCACCCGCCCACACCGCGCTCGCTACCATGAGCGCACCACCCATCGACGAGGAGTCAATCGATGTCCGAAGCCACCCGCACCGTCACCGTCGCCAGCGCGTCCGGCCTGCACGCCCGCCCCGCCTCACTGTTCGTCCAGACCGTGACGGCGTCGGGCCACCAGGTCACGATCGCGAAGGGCGAGAAGTCCGGCAACGCGGGCAGCATCCTCGCGCTCCTGGGACTGGGCATCGAGAACGGCGACGAGGTCACGCTCACCGTCAACGGCGACGACGCCGAGACGACCGCGGACAGCCTGGTCGAGTTCCTCAAGACGGACCACGACGCGGCCTGACCACGCGGGTCGCGTCTTGGACGCGACCACCCGACGGACTGGAGGCGCGGTGCCAGCTGGCACCGCGCCTCCAGTCCGTCGTCGTGTCGCCACCACCGCGACCGGTGCGTCCGGCCTGTCGGCGCCCGCCGATAAGGTGTTCTGCATGACACGCCTGCGCCTCGCATCCGTCAACGTGAACGGCGTCCGCGCCGCCTTCCGCAAGGGGATGGGCGACTGGCTCGCCACACGCGACGTCGACGTGCTGGCCCTGCAGGAGGTCCGTGCCTCGAGCGACGACCTCGCCGGCCTGCTCGGCGACGAGTGGGACATCGTGCACGACCCGGCCACCGCCAAGGGACGCGCGGGCGTCGCGATCGCTTCGCGCCACAGCGCCCACGTGCACCGCGTCGCGCTCGGCGCCGACGACTTCGACTCGGCCGGCCGCTGGCTCGAGGCCGACTACGAGATCGGCGGCACCACCGTCACCGTGGTGTCCACCTACGTCCACTCGGGCGAGGTCGACACCCCGAAGCAGGACGAGAAGTGGAAGTTCCTCGACGCGATGACGGAGCGCCTGCCGAAGCTCCGCGAGCACAACCCGCTCGCCGTCGTCGTCGGCGACCTCAACGTCGGGCACGACCAGCGCGACATCAAGAACTGGAAGGGCAACGTGAAGCGCGCCGGCTTCCTGCCCCGCGAGCGCGCCTACTTCTCGCGCTTCTTCGGCGCCGACGGCACCGAGGTCGAGGGCGCGGACGGCTCGACCGGTACCGGCCTGGGCTGGGTCGACGTCGGCCGCGAGCAGGCCGGCGACGTCGAGGGCCCGTACACCTGGTGGTCCTGGCGCGGCCAGGCGTTCGACAACGACACGGGCTGGCGCATCGACTACCAGATGGCGACCCCGGAGCTCGCCGCGAAGGTCACGCAGTACACGGTCGACCGGGCCGCGGCGTACGACCAGCGATGGTCCGACCACGCCCCCGTGGTCGTCGACTACGAACTCTGATCTCCCACTCCTCCAGCAGCTACAGGACAGCAACACCATGACCAAGACGCGCATCTTCTCGGGCATCCAGCCCTCGGCCGGATCCCTCCACCTCGGCAACTACATCGGCGCGCTCATGCAGTGGAGGACGCTGCTCGACGACTACGACGCGATCTACTGCGTCGTCGACATGCACGCGATCACCTCCCCGCAGGACCCGGCCGAGCTCCGGGCGAACACCCGCGCCACGGCCGCGCAGTACATCGCCTCGGGCATCGACCCGACCAAGGCGACGCTGTTCGTGCAGTCGCACGTGCCGGCGCACGCCGAGCTCGCGTGGGTGCTCAACACCCTCACCGGCTTCGGCGAGGCGAGCCGGATGACCCAGTTCAAGGACAAGTCGGCGCGGCAGGGTGCCGAGGCCGCATCGGTCGGGCTGTTCACGTACCCGGTGCTGATGGCGGCGGACATCCTGCTGTACGACACGAAGGTGGTGCCGGTCGGCGACGACCAGCGGCAGCACGTCGAACTCACGCGCGACCTCGCCGGCCGCTTCAACTCGCGGTTCGGTGACACGTTCGTCGTGCCGGAGGCCCGGATCCTCACGGACACGGCCCGGATCTACGACCTGCAGGACCCGACGAGCAAGATGAGCAAGTCGGCCGCGTCCGACAACGGCCTCATCCGGCTGCTCGACGACCCGAAGCACACGGCGAAGAAGATCCGTTCGGCGGTCACCGACACCGAGCGGGAGATCCGGGCGGACCGACAGGCCAAGCCGGGCATCACGAACCTGCTGTCGATCCTGTCGGCGTTCACCGGCACCCCGGTCGCCGCGCTCGAGGAGTCGTTCCAGGGCAAGGGCTACGGCGACCTGAAGGGCGAGGTCGCGGACGCCGTCGTGGCGGAGCTCGAGCCGGTGCGCGCCCGCACGCTCGAGCTCCTCGACGACCCCGCCGAGCTCGACCGGCTCCTCGAGGTCGGTGCCGAGCGTGCCGAGTCGATCGCGTCCGAGACCCTCGCGAAGGTCTACGAGCGCATCGGCTTCGTGCCGCGTCCCCGGCGCTGACCGCCGGTACCGACATGATCCCCGTCACGTTGACGTCCGCCCGGGTGCACCTCGACGTGCCCACCCGGGCGGACGTCGCCGCGATCACCGAAGCCTGCCAGGACCCGGCGATCGTGCGGTGGACGACGATCCCGACGCCGTACACGGCACGGGACGCCACCACGTTCGTCGACGCCCTCGTGGGACCGGGGTGGGCATCCGACCGCGAGTACACCTGGGCGATCCGCCGAACCGGGTCGACCTGGCTCGAGGGCATCGTCGGCTACCGGACCGCGAACCGCGACCTCGGGTTCTGGCTCGCGCCGTCCGCCCGCGGTGCCGGACTCATGCACGACGCCGTCGGACTCGTGCTCGACTGGGCGTTCGAGCAGGGCGCTCCCGACGTGTACTGGGAGTGCTACGCGGGCAACACGGCGTCGGCGTCCGTCGCACGGGCCGCCGGCTTCTCGTACACCGGCACGGGCGAGGCCCGGATCCCCGGACGCGACGGCGCGCCGACGACGGCGTGGAAGGGCCTCCGTCGCGCCGACGGGTCCCCGGCGTCCGACCTCGCCTGGCCGGCGGAGGCGTTCGCCGCCGGCGACGTCGGCTGACGGTTCCACGCCGGTAGTCTCGGGTCGTGAGCAGCACCCCCACCCCGGCCGAGGTCCGCGCGATGCGCCGTGGCCTCGAACTCGCCGCGCTCGGCCCCGCGGTCGGCGACCACGCCCGCGTCGGGGCAGTCATCCTCTCCCCCGCCGGTGATGTCCTCGCCGAGGGCTGGCACAAGGGCGCCGGCACCCCGCACGCCGAGGTCGACGCGATGACCAAGGTCCCGGCCGAGGTCCTCCGCGGTGCCACCGCGGTCGTCACGCTCGAACCCTGCAACCACACCGGCCGCACCGGCCCCTGTGCCGTCGCGCTCATCGAGGCCGGCATCGGCCGGGTCGTCTACGCGATCGACGACCCGGGCTCGGACGTGCACGGCGGCGGCGACCGGCTCCGCGCCGCCGGCGTCGAGGTCGTCTCCGGGGTGCTCGCGGACGAGGCCGAGGCGTTCCTCGAGCGGTGGCTCCTCTCCGTCCGCCTGGGTCGGCCGTGGGTCACCGTCAAGTGGGCGTCGAGCCTGGACGGCCGTGCCGCCGCCGCCGACGGCACGAGCCAGTGGATCACCGGTGCCGCCGCGCGCCAGCACGTGCACGAGCAGCGCGCCGCCCACGACGCGATCCTCGTCGGCACCGGGACCGTGCTCGCCGACGACCCGACCCTCACCGCGCGGGGCGACGCCGGCGAACTCCTCGCCGACCAGCCGTTGCCCGTGGTGTTCGGCGACCGCCCGGTCCCCGACGACGCCGCCGTGCGCCGGCACCCCCGCGGGCTCGTCACACTGCCGGGCCACGACCTCACCGCCTCGCTCGGCGCCCTGCGCGGCCACGGTGTGCACTCGGTGTTCGTCGAGGGCGGCCCCACGGTCGCGTCGGCGCTCATCGCCGCGGGGCTCGTCGACGAGTACCTCGTGTACCTCGCACCCGTCCTGCTCGGCGGCCCCCGTGTTGCCCTCGATGACGTCGGTGTGGGAAGCATCGGCGAGCGTCGGAGGTTGGACGTACTATCGACCACCAGCCTCGGCCCCGACCTGCTGGTCCGAGCTCGACCCCACCGCCAGGCCCGGCCGGTGGCGGACGCGCTCGGAGACGAGGGGCCCCAGAACGACCGGAGCACCCCATGACCGACGCACTCACCTCCCCCACCCCCGGGAGCCCGGTCCAGTTCGAGGTGTCCACGAACGTCCCGACGACCCACGGCACGTTCGAGATGCGCGCCTACCGCGACCTCGTGACGAGCGCCGAGCACGTCGCGATCATCGGAACCGGCCCGGACGGTGCCGCTCCCCGCGACGGCGCGCTCGTCCGTGTGCACTCGGAGTGCCTGACGGGCGAGGCGTTCGGGTCGCTCAAGTGCGAGTGCGGTCCGCAGCTCGACGCGGCGCTCGACACGATCGCTGCCGAGGGCGGTGTGGTGATCTACCTGCGCGGGCAAGAGGGCCGCGGCATCGGCCTCATCAACAAGCTGAAGGCCTACCGCCTGCAGGAAGACGGCCTCGACACCCTCGACGCGAACCTCGCGCTCGGCCTCCCCGCCGACTCACGCGCGTACGGCGGCGCGGCCGGCATCCTCGCCGACCTCGGCATCACGAGCGTCCGGCTGCTCTCGAACAACCCGGAGAAGCGCCGTCAGCTCGAGGAGCACGGCATCACGGTCGAGAGCCTCGTGCCGCTCGTCGTCGGCGTCTCCGCGCAGAACGCCGGGTACCTCGACACGAAGCGCGACCGGATGGGCCACCAGCTCCCCGCCCACCTGGGCTGATTCGCAGGTGCACGACATCTGTCGTAGGATGGGGGCTTCCGTCACAAGCGGTCCACCACCACAGCCGAACGCACCCGATCGGTGTCCGCGCCACCCCGCGCGAACCGACCGGTGTCCGCCGTCCGGCTGACCGCTGCGCTCCCCTCGAGCGCTCCCCCACGGAGTCCCCTCACCCCATGTCCGCCGCACCGGCACCCGCAGCCCCGAAGACCGCCGGCAATCCGCGCTCCCGCGTCGTGATCGCCAGCCTCGTCGGCACCTCCATCGAGTTCTACGACTTCTACGTCTACGCGACGGCCGCGGTCCTCGTCTTCCCGACGCTGTTCTTCCCGAACGAGGACCCGACGGCGTCGCAGCTGTCCTCGTTCGTGACCTTCGCCCTCGCGTTCTTCGCGCGTCCGGTCGGATCGGTCCTCTTCGGCCACTTCGGTGACCGTGTCGGCCGCAAGGCGACCCTCGTCGCGTCGCTGCTCGTGATGGGCACCGCCACGTTCCTGATCGGCTGCCTGCCGACGTTCGACTCGATCGGGATCTGGGCCCCCGTGCTGCTCGCCGTGATGCGCTTCGCACAGGGCGTCGGCCTCGGTGGCGAGTGGTCCGGCGCCGCCCTCCTCGCGACGGAGAACGCGCCGAAGGGCAAGCGCGGCGTCTTCGGTTCGATGCCGCAGCTCGGCGCCCCGATCGGCTTCCTGCTCGCCAACGGCCTGTTCATCGCGATCAACGCGGCGATGCCGGCCGGCGCCGACGGCACCCCGAACCCCGACTTCCAGGCCTGGGGCTGGCGTCTGCCGTTCCTGCTCTCGGCGGTCCTCGTGTTCGTCGGCCTGTACGTGCGGTTCAAGCTCGTCGAGTCCCCGGTGTTCCGAGGTGTCCAGGAGTCCGGCACGGTCGCGAAGATCCCGCTCGCCCGGGTGTTCCGCACGTCGTGGAAGCCCCTCATCGTCGGCACCTTCGGCATGGTCGCCACGTACGTGCTCTTCTACTTCATGACGACGTTCACGCTGTCGTACGGCACGACGGGCGCCGAGGCGGGGCCGCTCGTCCCGAAGATCGGTCTCGGCTACACCCGCGGCGAGTTCCTGACGCTCCTCATGATCGGCGTCGTGTTCTTCGGCATCTTCACCCCGGTCGCCGGCATGCTCGCCGACAAGTTCGGGCGTCGTCGCACCCTCATCCCGACGACCGTCGGCATCGCGCTGTTCGGTCTGACGTTCCAGTTCTGGTTCGCGGCGTCGACCGGTCCGATCACGGTCGTCACCTTCCTCATCGTCGGCCTGTCGCTGATGGGCCTGACGTTCGGCCCGATGGGTGCCCTGCTGCCGGAGCTGTTCCCCACGAACGTCCGGTACACGGGTTCGGCGATCGCGTACAACGTCGCCTCGATCCTCGGTGCCTCGCTCGCCCCGACGATCGCGCTGGCGCTGTGGAAGCCGGACGGGAACATCTTCCTGGTCGGTCTGTACCTGACGATCGCGGCCGTGGTCACCCTCGTCGCGCTCCTGTTCGTCCGCGAGACGAAGAGCGCCGGCCTCGACGAGGCGGACCGGTCCGGCACGACGGACGCGGCCCCTGCCGAGGCGCGCGCCTGACGCGACCCCTGTTCGGACTGGAGGCGCGGTGCCAGCTGGCACCGCGCCTCCAGTCCGTCTGTGGGCACGTTCCGTTCCGACCTGCCGAGCCGCAACGACGACGTCGATGTCGTACGACGTCGGACTTGTCGCTCCGAGTCCACACGTCAACCCAGGTTGACATCTGTCGGTGCGTCAATGTAGGTTGACAGGCATGGACCGACCGACCATCACGAGCCTCGCCGCGGGGGCAGCCGGGGACGACCCGTTCTCCGCCCTGGCCAGCGTGCGCGAGCTCCGCCGTGAACTCGACCGGACCGAGGAACTCGCCGCCCGCCGCGCCCGGAACGCCGGCGCCTCGTGGCAGGAGATCGCGACGCTGCTCGGCGTCAGTCGACAGGCAGTGCACAAGAAGTACGGCAGAAACTAGGAACACGATGAGCTCCCCCTTCGCGCGACCCAAGAAGACCGACGGCCCCCGCGCCAGCTTCGGCCGGCTGCTGGGCTACCTGTTCGAGAACAAGCCGGCGATGGTCGTGATCATCGTGCTGAGCATCCTCGGCGCCGGCGCGTCCCTCGCCCAGCCGCTGCTCGTGAACCAGGTGGTCACCGCGGTGCAGCACGGCAACACCCTGAGCATGCTCGTGTGGGCCCTCGTCGCCCTGGTGCTCGTGTCCGGCGTCCTGAACGGCGTCCAGCACTTCCTGCTCCAGCGCGCGGGTGAGGGCGTGGTCCTCTCCACCCGCCGGAAGCTCATCGCCCGCATCCTCAACCTGCCGATCTCGGAGTTCGACACGCGGCGCACCGGTGACCTCGTGTCCCGGGTCGGCAGCGACACCACGCTGCTCCGCGCCGTGCTCACGCAGGGGCTCATCGAGTCGATCGGCGGCGCGCTGACCTTCATCGGCGCGGTCATCGCGATGGCGATCATCGACCCGCTGCTGCTCGGCATCACGGTCGTCATCGTGCTCGTCGCCATCGTCGTCGTCGGTGGCCTGAGCCGCCGTATCCGCATCGCGTCGAAGAAGGCGCAGGAGAAGGTCGGCGACCTCACCGCCGCCGTCGAGCGCGGCATCGGCGCCGTCCGCACCATCCGCGCAGCGGGGGCGACCGAGCGCGAGGTGCAGGAGGTCGACGGTCACGCGACCGAGGCCTACAAGCGGGGCCTCGACATCGCGCGGATGTCGGCGTTCGTCGTCCCGGTCGCGAGCATCGTCATGCAGGTGGCGTTCATCGCCGTGCTCGGCGTCGGTGGCGCGCAGGTCGCCGCGGGCACGATCACGATCGCCACGCTCATCACGTTCATCCTGCTGCTGTTCATGATGATCATGCCGCTCGGGCAGGCCATGGGCGCGGTCGTCGCCGTCGCGCAGGCACTCGGTGCCCTCGGACGCATCGAGGAGATCCTGCACCTGCCGACCGAGGCCCAGGACGACGGCGCGGTGCGCGTCGCCGCCGCGGTCGAGACCGACGACGCCATCACCTTCGAGCACGTGTCGTTCCGGTACGGCGCTCCCGCCGACGGGCCTGGAGGCGCGGATCGCCTCCCCGAGACCGCCGACGACGAGCAGGCGGTGCTGCACGACGTCTCCTTCCGGGTGCCGCGCGGCTCGCGGGTCGCCCTGGTGGGGCCCTCCGGTGCGGGCAAGTCGACGACGCTGGCACTCATCGAGCGGTTCTACGACCCGACGGACGGGGTGATCCGGCTCGGCGGCGTCGACGTCCGCGGGCTGGACCGTGCCGAGCTGCGGGCCCAGATCGGCTACGTGGAGCAGGACGCCCCGGTACTTGCCGGCACCATCCGGGCGAACCTGCTGCTCGGGTCACCGAACGCGACCGAGGACGACTGCGTCCGCGTGCTCGAGGCGGTCAACCTCGGCGAGGTCCTGCACCGCGACCCGCGCGGCCTCGACGCCCAGGTGGGCGAGGACGGCGTCATGCTCTCGGGTGGTGAGCGCCAGCGCCTCGCGATCGCCCGCGCGCTGCTCGCCGCTCCCCCGATCCTGCTGCTCGACGAGTCCACCTCGTCGCTCGACGGGGTGAACGAGCAGAAGATGCGGCTCGCGATCGACGCCGTGGCCGAGGACCGGACGCTCCTCGTCATCGCGCACCGGCTCTCCACCGTGGTCGACTCGGACTTGATCGTCGTGCTCGAGCACGGTCGGGTCGTCGGGGTCGGCACGCACTCGGAGCTCGTCGAGTCCACCCCGCTGTACCGCGACCTGGCGAAGCACCAGCTGCTGGTCTGACGCCGCGCCGGCTCGGTCTGACGCCGGGCCGACTCCGGCTGCCGCTCAGGCGGCGAACGGGTCCGGGGTCAGGACGTAGACGCTCTCGAGGTACTCCTCGATCCCCTCGTGGGACCCCTCGCGGCCGAGGCCGGAGGACTTCACGCCACCGAACGGGAACGCGGCGTTCGACACGACACCGGTGTTCAGCCCGAGCATCCCCGTCTCCAGGCGCTCTGCCAGCCGTTGCCCGCGGGCGAAGTCCGACGTGTACGCGTACGCGATCAGCCCGAACTCGGTGTCGTTCGCGAGCCGGATGCCCTCTTCCTCGGTGGCGAACCGCGTGATCGACACCACGGGCCCGAAGATCTCCGTGGTGAGGATGTCCGACCCGGGCTGCACGTCGTCGAGGACCGTGGGCGCGTAGTACGTCCCCGGGCGGTCGACGCGCTGCCCGCCGGTGACGAGCCGGGCTCCGCGCGAGACGGCGTCGTCGACGAGTCGGGCGGCCTTGTCCACGGCCCGGTCGTCGATGAGCGGCCCCATCGTGGTGCCCTCCTCGCTCCCCCGGCCGATCCGGAACTCGTCGACCTTCGCGGTGAGGGCCGCGGTGAAGGCGTCGGCGATGCCCTCCTGCACGAAGAAGCGGTTCGCGGCGGTGCAGGCCTCGCCGACGTTGCGGAACTTCGCGAGCATCGCGGCCGTGACGGCGGTGTCGAGGTCGGCGTCGTCGAACACCAGCAGGGGCGCGTTGCCGCCGAGCTCCATGCTCGTCTTCAGGACGTTGTCGGCGGCCTGCTTCAGGAGCGCCGAGCCGACGGGCGTCGATCCCGTGAAGGTCAGCTTCCGGAGCCGGCGGTCGGCGATGATCGGCTCGGACAGCCCCTTCGCGTCGAGGGACGGCACCACGTTGAGGACGCCGTCCGGCAACCCGGCACGACGGAACAGCTCGACGAGGAACAGCGTCGTGAGCGGCGTGAGCTCGGCCGGCTTCACGACCACGGTGCACCCGGCTGCGAGCGCCGGGCCGATCTTCCGGGTCGCCATCGCGAGCGGGAAGTTCCACGGGGTGATCGCGTACACCGGGCCGACCGGTCGCTTCAGCACGATCGCACGGCCGGTGCCCTCCGGGTTGGTGCGGTAGTCGCCACCGATGCGGACGGCCTCCTCGGAGAACCAGCGGAGGAACTCGCCGCCGTAGGTGACCTCGCCACGGGCCTCGGCGAGGGGCTTCCCCATCTCGAGCGTCATGAGCGCTGCCAGGTCCTCGGCGTGCTCCCGCACCAGGTCGAACGCCGCCCGGAGCAGGTCGGACCGCTGCCGCGGTGGCGTGGCGGCCCAGGATTCCTGCGCGGCGACGGCGGCGTCGAGCGCGGCGATGCCGTCCTCGGGGGTGGCGTCCGCGACCTCCGCGAGCACCTCGCCCGTCGAGGGGTCGCGGACGGGGAAGGTCGCACCGCCGGAGGCCGAGCGCCACCGTCCACCGATGAACAGGCCGGTCGGGACTCCCTCGACCGAGACGTTGTCGTCGGCGACCGTCGTGGTCACCGCGGTGGTGGGGGTCGTGGTGTCCGTCATAGTACTGCTCCTCCGGGGTTCGCCAACCCCTCGTCCATGTCGCTGTGGTCGACGTGCCCGCCGGCCGTGCGGATCTCGTCGAGCGCCCGGCCACTCCGGTCCGCGTCCACACCGGCGACCAGGTCGTCGAACACGGCGACGTCGTACCCGGCCGCCAGCGCGTCGAGGGCGGTCGCGCGGACGCAGTGGTCGGTGGCGAGGCCGATGACGTCGACCGTCGTCACGTGGTGCTCGGCGAGCACTTCGGGCAGCAGGACGCCGCTCTCGGTCCGGGCCTGGAACGCCGAGTAGTCCGGGGTCCCCTGTCCCTTGAACACGTCGACGTCGACGTACTCGGTGTCGAGCTCGGAGTGGTACTCGGCCCCTGGTGTTCCCGCGACGCAGTGCACGGGCCACGTGGTCACGAAGTCCGGGCCCTCCGGACCGGCGAAGTGGCCGCCGTTGTCGTCGTCGCCGTGGTGCCAGTCGCGGGACCCCACGACGAGGTCGTACTCGTCCTCGGCGTGCCGGTGGAGGAACGCCGAGATGCGGGCGGCGAGCTCCGCACCGCCGGCGACCGCGAGCGCGCCGTCCTCGGTGAAGTCGTTCTGGACGTCGACGATGAGCAGTGCCCTGGCCATGGGGCCATCCAACACCCGCCGGCTCAGGAACCGGTGAGCCTGCTCCCGCACGAGTAGGTGGCAGCCGTGACCGCGTCGAGTGCCGGGAGCGCCGCGGCACGGGAGGACCCGATGGCGTAGAACGCGAAGGTCAGACGGGTGCCGTCGGCGGCGTCGATGTACCCACCGAGCGTGTTCGCGCTGTCGATCCAGCCGGTCTTGGCGTGCACCTTGCCGCGGGCGACGGCGTTCGCGCCGGTGAACCGGCTGGCGAGCGTGCCGGACTGTCCGGACACCGGCAGGGCGTTCGCGAGCGTGCCCAGGCCCTTCGCGCCGGCCTGCACCTGCACCATGAGGTGGGCGACGAAGTTCGGCGAGACGGCGTTCGCCGCGCTCTCGCCCGAACCGTCCTTGATGACGATGCCGGACGGGTCGACGCCGTACGACTGCAGCGCTGTCTGGTACACGGACGTCAGCGACGCCGCGGACCCGTTCGAGCCGGACTCCTTCGACGACACCCGCGCGAGCATCTCGGCGAGCGTGTTGTCCGAGTTCGGGATCATCTGCCCGATGAGCGTCGACACGGGCTGCGACGACACGGTGGCGATCGTGTCGGAGCTCGTCGTCGCCCGCTTGACGATCTGGGCGTTGGCGGCTCCGGCGACCCCGGCGTTCGCGAGGGCCGTGCGGAACAGGTCTCCGGCCCGGCCGACCGGGTCGGTCGAGCGCGGCGAGGTCGCCGCACCGGGGTTCGCGCGGTCGCCGTCGACCATGAGCGCCGTCACGTTCGGCTGGTACCCGATGGTCCGCTCGCTGACGGGCCACGTCGGGTCCCAGGCGTCGGCGTCGTTCCAGTACGTGTCGTCCGTGACGATGGTGGTCACCGGGGCACCGCCGAGCTTCGCCTTCACCTGCTGGGCGAGTTGGCCGAGCGTCGGGGCGCCCGGGTAGACGGTCGCCCCACCGGCCGAAAGGGTCGCGTCGCCGTGGCCGACGAGCGCGATCGCTCCGCCGGCCTCCTTCGTCACGGTCGTCGGGATCCGGTGGTCGCCGCCGAGCACGGCGAGCGCGGTCGCCGTCGTCAGGGTCTTCATCACGCTGCCGGTCTGCGCGGCCTTGTCCCCGTTGCGCGAGAACAGGACCTCGCCGGTCTTCGCGTTCATCACGTACCCCTCGAACGCACCGAGCCCACCGGCCGATGCCGCGCTCGAGATCGTGCACGTCCGGAGGGCGGACGGGCCGGCGGCGTTCTCCGGCACCGCGCGTCCGGCGGGCGTCGGGGTGCTCGACGGCGTCGGCGTCGTCGTCGCGGACGGGGTGGCTGTGGCCGAGGAGTCCGCCACCGCACGCTCGGACGCCCGGGGCGTCGGCATCGTCGCGGCGGCCACGGCGACCGCTCCCCCGGAACCGAGCACGAGGACGGCTGCCAGGCCGCCGGCGATCCACGGGACCGGGCGGCGGGCGGCGGAGGCGCGGACGGCGGCGACCGCGTCGCGGAGGCGATCCGGGACGGAGCGCGGTGAGGGCTGCTGGTCGGACATCGCGAACGATCCTACGGAACTGCGGGAGGAGCCTCCAGGCCTGATCCGAAGTCAGTCGCCGTCGACGGCGTACCGGACCCCGACCTGCCGGCGCGCCTCGTCCATGAGCGCCATGATCGCGATGGTCTCCTCGGGGTCCATCGGACCACCCTCGTGGATGCCGGAGGTGACCATGGTCTCGAACGCGCGGACCTCGTGCGCGTAGCCGGTGAGCTCCTCGCGACCGTCGAACTCCTCGACGACCACGCCGTCGCGGTCACGGAGCCGCCAGGTCGTGGGGGTGAACCACGTGGAGTCGAGGTCGATCCGACCGTCCTCGCCGATCACCGACGCGCTGTTCGGACTGCGGAGGTCGAGCCCGAAGTGCAGCATCGACTGCGTACCGCCCTCGTGCGTGAGCACCAGACCCATCTGTGTGTCGACGCCCTGCTCGCTCAGCGTGCCCGCAGCGGCGATGCCGGTCGGGACACCGAGCACGTCCACCGCGAACGAGATCGGGTAGATGCCGAGGTCGAGCATCGCGCCGCCACCGAGGGCGGGGTCGTTCAGCCGGTGCGCGGGGTCGCTCGGCAGCGCCTGGTGGTGCGTCGCCTCGACCAGCCGGACACGACCGATGCGTCCTTCGCTGACGAGCTCGCGGATCATCGACATCTGCGGGAGGAAGCGCGTCCACATCGCCTCCATCACGGCGACGTCCGCACGGCGGGCGGCGTCGACGACGCGCCGGGCCTCGTCCGCCGTGATGGTGAACGCCTTCTCGACGAGGACGTGCTTGCCGGCCTTGATCGCGAGCAGGGCGTCCTCGGCGTGCCGGGAGTGCGGGGTCGCGACGTACACGGCGTCGACCCCGTCGTCGGCGACGAGGTCCTCGTAGGAACCGTGCGCGCGCGGGATGCCGAACTCCGAGGCGAACGACTCGGCACCCGCCTGCGTCCGGCTGCCGACCGCGACGAACTCGATGCCCGCGGCGGTGCAGTCGCCCACGAAGGAGCGTGCGATGCCGCCCGTGCCGATGACTCCCCAGCGAACCGTCATGCGTCCTGTCTACCAGCGCGGTCCCACACCACGCCGCTGTCCGCCTGCAGCACTTTGGTATGGACTCCACGGGTGACTGCCAGCTAGCGTGCTGCCACGCCCCTCGAACGGGGGCGTCCCCTCCCCGAGAAGGTCTTCATGCGCCGATCCGTCCTGTCCGTCGTCGCCACCAGCGCGGCGATCGTCCTCACCTCCACCCTCGTCGGCGTCACGCCGGCGAACGCGCACGGATGGGGGTCGCCAGGACACTCGCCCGGCCACTCGACCGACGCCGGTCTGACACCACGGACGCACTTCACGATGGCCGCCGACGCGTCCTCCGGAGCAACCCAGGGCGGCGAGGGCATCCCGAACATCGACTCCGTCAAGAAGACCATCGCCACGTACTACGGCGACCCCGGCACTGGCCTCGCGAACCGCACCGACTCCCCGTACATCCGCGAGATGCGGTCCATCGTCGCGCAGCAGAGCGCCGGACTGCAGCGCATCCACGACGCCGCCGTGCGCCACGGCGAGAAGCCGGCGATCGTGCTCGACGCCGACGACACCACCCTGTGGACGTACGACATGGAGGTCGCGGACATGCACTTCGTGTTCGACCCCGCACGGCAGGACGAATGGGTGCAGGACGAGCGCTTCGCCGCCACCCCGTCGATGGTCGGGTTCGTCAACCGCGCCTCGGCCATGGGCTTCACCGTCTTCGGGCTGACCGGGCGGAACGACGACCAGAAGGCCGCCACCGTCCAGAACCTGTCCAAGGTCGGGTACACCGCCTTCACGCAGGACCGCTTCTTCACGAAGTGGACCGGCAAGGGCACCTCGCAGCAGCCCTCGTACATCACCTGCGCGGCCGCGAGCTGCACCACCGTCGAGTACAAGGCCCTCACACGCAAGCACATCGAGCAGGACCTCGGCTACGACATCGCCCTCAACATCGGCGACCAGTGGAGCGACCTGCAGGGCGGGTACGCCGACCGCTCGGTGAAGCTGCCGAACCCCACGTACTACCTGCCCTCCGCGAACCTGCCCGGCGTGTCCGAGCCACGGCTGGCGCCCCGCACGCAGTTCACCATGGCGGCGGACGGGTCCTCGGGTGCGACGCAGAGCGGTGAGGGCATCCCGAACATCGACTCCGTCAAGAAGACGATCGCCACGTACTACGGCGACCCCGGTACGGGCCTCGCGAACCGCACCGACTCGCCCTACATCCGTGAGATGCGCACCATCGTCGCCCGCCAGGCCCCCGTCGTCGCCGCCCAGTGCGCCGTCGGCCGGAAGCTGCACCGGAACCCCGCGATCGTGCTCGACGCCGACGACACCACCCTGTGGACGTACGACATGGAGGTCGCGGACATGCACTTCGTCTTCGACCCCGCCCGCCAGGACGAATGGGTGCAGGACGAACGCTTCCCCGCCACTCCGTCGATGACGTCGCTCGTGTCGATCGCCCAGCGCTCGGGCTGCACGATCATCGGACTCACCGGCCGGAACGACGACCAGAAGACGGCGACGATCGAGAACCTGCAGAAGGTCGGCTACGCGCAGTTCGCCGCCACCCAGCGCGATGTGCAGACCTACTACACGAAGTGGACCGGCGTCGGTGCCTCGCAGCAGCCGTCGTACATCAGCTGCGCCACGGCGAAGTGCACGACGGTCGAGTACAAGTCGCAGACGCGGGCGCACATCGAGTCCCGCGCGGGCGGACGGTTCGACGTCGTCGCCAACTTCGGGGACCAGTACAGCGACCTGCTCGGCGGGTCGGCGGACCGCAGTGTGAAGCTGCCGAACCCGACGTACTACCTGCCCTGAGCGGCGGCCCCGCGGGTACGCCCGCGGGGCGCGCCCGGGTACGGGAAAAGCCCCGGTCAGTTCCCTGCGAAAGGGAGTCTGACCGGGGCTTTTCGTGGAGCCGCCTGTCGGAATCGAACCGACGACCTATTCATTACGAGTGAATCGCTCTGCCGACTGAGCTAAGGCGGCGGACGCTCCGTTGCCGGAGCGGCACGGGTCACAACTATACAGGTTCAGACGAGCGAACGCGAAACCAGCGCGTCGAGGTCGGCGAACGACCGCTCGAGCTCGTCCACGAGGTGCGTGTCGGAACCGGCGTCGGACCACTCCCACCACGCGTGCCGCAACGCGGCGAGGGCGACGAGCGATGCCAGGCGCGCCCGGCGACGCAGCGCGACGGGCTCCGTGGTGGCACCGGCACCCTCGAGCCGTGCGACCACGGCACGCTCGATCTCGGCCTGGAACTCCTTCATCGACTCCATGCGGCGGCTGAACAGCTCGGGCGCGGCGCGGAGCACCTGCTGCCGTTCCTCGATGAGGCCCCGCTCCTCGATGAGCTCACGGGTCGAGTGCACGAGCAGCGCCCCGAGGTCCGCCAGCAGGTCACCCTTCGGCCCGCCGGCGACGAACTCCGCGAGCACGGTGTCGTCCGGCAGCGTCGGGTCGTCGCCCAGGAGCGCGCCCTCCTTGTTCGGGAAGTAGTTGAAGAACGTCCGCGGCGACACGTCGGCACGGCGGGAGATCTCGTCGACCGTCACCGCCGCGAGGCCGTCCTCGATCGCGATGCGGAGCGCGGCCTGCTGGATCGCGAGTCGGGTGGCGCGGCGTTTCCGCTCGCGCAGGCCGGGTTCTGCGTCGGACATGCGGTGATTGTCCCACGCGCGGCCGTGGGTCGGGGCGGGCTGCGTCACGGGGCGAGACCGGCCTGGAGGCACGGTGCGGGTCCGCCTCGCGTCTCCCGTTCGCGGGATGGTCGCGCCAGTGGGCGGAGGGTGCGAGGTTCCGCGCAGTGTGCGAGGCGTTCTGGCTCGCACACTCGCCCGGACCTCGCACACTGCGGAGTACACGCTGCGAGCTGCGAGCTGCGGTCAGCGGCTCGCGCGGGAGATGGTCACGAGGAGCGCCTCGAGCGCGAGGAGCGCCGCGACGTTCGCCGCGATGCGCTGGCGCGCGAGCGCGATGGCGTCGAGGACCTCGAGCGCAGCGGCCGGCGGCACCGACGGCAGCGCGCGGTCGAGGTGCTCGCGCATCGCGAGGTTCACCGGCTCGGCAGGTGCACCGAGTCCGAGCAGCAGCAGGTCGCGGTACAGCGAGGAGACGTCCACCAGGATGCGGTCCAGACCGTCCCGGAGGCTCCGGGTCGCCCGGCGCTTCTGGTCCTCCTCGAGCCCACGCAGTTGCGACCGGAGGGCCGGCGGGATCGTACCGCCCGGCTCGATGCCGAGGGAGCGGAGGGCGGCGTCGCGTTCCTCGGAGTCGCGCTGCTGCGTGATCGCCTTCGCGTCCTCGTCGGCGACGGCGAGCAGGTCGGCGGCGGCCATCACGGCATCGCCGACCGTCCGGACGCCGAGCACCGTCGTGAGGGTCCGTCGGCGGCGGGCGCGTGCGTCCTCACTCGTGGCGAGGCGCTGCGCCATCCCGATGTGGCTCTGGGCCTGGCGCGCGGCGTCCATCGCGAGGGCGCGGTCGACACCGGTGCGCGCGACGAGGAGGTCGGCGACCGACTCGATGCCCGGGACGCGGAGGCGCACCGAGCGGACCCGCGAACGGATCGTCGGCAGGAGGTCGGCCTCGCTCGGGGCGCACAGGATCCACACCGTGCGCTCGGGTGGCTCCTCGAGCGCCTTGAGCAGCAGGTTCGAGGTGCGTTCCGTCATGCGGTCCGCGTCCTCGATGATGACCACTCGGTACCGGCCGACGGACGGCGAGTAGTGCGAGGACGTGACGAGCTGCCGGATCTCGTCGATGGTGATGATGACGCGCTGTGTGGTGAGCACCGAGACGTCGGGGTGCGTCTTCGCGGTGATCTGCTGCAGGGTGCGGTCGTCGTCGGGACCGTTGCCGACGAGCGCCGCGGCGAAGGCCGAGGCGACGTTCGACCGTCCGGACCCGGGCGGGCCGGTGATCAACCACGAGTGGGTCATGCCGCCGGTGCCGTCGGGCGACTCCGCCGCGTTGCGCAGCGAGGCGACCGCCTCTTCCTGGCCGGTCAGGCCGTCCCACACGCTCACGGGGCCATCCTGCCAGTCGCCACCGTCATCCCTCGACGATCCCCACCAGCGGGGCGACCGCCGCGCGGATCGTGCGCTGGACCTCTGCTGCGGGCGCTGCCGCGTCGACGACGAGGAAGCGTTCGGGCTCCACCGCCGCCATGTCGAGGAACGCCCGACGGACCGTCTCGTGGAACGCCTCGGCCTCCGACTCGAGCCGGTCGAAGGTGTCCCCGCGCGCCGCGGCGACCCGGGCGCGACCGACGGTCACGTCCAGGTCGAGCAGGATGGTGAGGTCCGGGGTGAGTCCGTCCGACGCCCAGTCCGACACCGAGCGGATGTGCTCGGCGCCGAGGCCACGGGCGACGCCCTGGTACGCCACGGAGGAGTCGATGTACCGGTCCTGCAGGACGACGTCCCCGCGTGCGATCGCCGGGCGCACGAGCGTCTCGACGTGGTGCGCGCGGTCGGCGGCGTAGAGCAGGGCTTCGGCTCGGGGTGCGACGTGGCCGCGTTCGTGCAGCACGATCTCGCGGATGCGCACCCCGAGGTCCGTGCCGCCGGGTTCGCGCGTCCGGACCACGGTGCTGCCGTGCCCCTCGAGCCACGCCGTCAGGAGTTCCGCCTGCGTGGTCTTCCCCGCACCGTCGCCACCCTCGAGCGTGATGAACCGGCCGGTCACTTCTTCTTGGCCGCCGGCTTCCGAGCCGGGGCCTTCTTCTTCACCGGACCCTTGGCACGCTTGTCCGCGATGAGCTGCACGGCACGGGCGTGGTCGACTGCTTCGACGTCCTCGCCGCGCGGGATCGTCGCGTTCGTCTCGCCGTCGGTGACGTAGGGGCCGAACCGGCCGTCCTTCATCTTGATCGGCTTGCCGGACACCGGATCGGCGTCGAACTCCTTGAGCGCGGCGCTCGCGGCACGGCGGCCGCCGTACTTCGGCTGCGCGAAGAGCTCGAGGGCGCCGGGCAGGTCGACGTCGAAGATCGCGTCCTCGCTCGGCAGGGTCCGGGTGTCGGTGCCCTTCTTGAGGTAGGGACCGTAGCGCCCGTTCTGCGCCGTGATGTCGTCGCCGGACTCGGGGTCCTTGCCGACCGTGCGGGGCAGGTCGAGCAGCTTGAGTGCCGTCTCGAGGTCGACCGTCTGCGGGTCCATCGACTTGAAGAGCGACGCGGTGCGCTCCTTCGGCGCGGCGGCCTTCTTCGTGGTCTTCTTCGCCGGAGCCTTCTTGGCGGCCGTCTTCGTGCCGGCGGTCTTCGCCGTGGTCGTCTCGGCCTCGGCCGCTGCGGGGGCTGCGGCGACCTCGATCACCTCACCCGTGGTCGGGTCCACGGCGGGCTCCGGTTCCGGGGTGCGCTCGGTGACGTACGGACCGAACCGGCCGTCCTTCGCGAGGACCTCCTTGCCGGACTCCGGGTTGATGCCGACGACACGGTCGCCGAGCACCGGCGCGTCCACGAGTTCGCGCGCCTTCTCCGCGGTGAGCTCGTCGGGTGCGAGGTCCTCCGGCACGTTGATGCGACGGGGCTTCTCGGGGTCGTCGCTCGGGACCTCGATGTACGGGCCGTACCGACCGATGCGGAGCGTCAGCCCCGGGGCGAGCTCGACGGAGTTGATCTCCCGCGCGTCGATCTCACCGAGGTTGTCGATGACCGTGCGGAGACCCCGCTGGTCGCCGCCCCCGAAGTAGAACTCCTTGAGCCAGTCCACCCGGTCGGCGTCGCCGTTCGCGATCTTGTCGAGGTCGGCTTCCATGTCGGCCGTGAACTGGTACTGCACGAGGTCACCGAAGTAGTCCTCGAGCAGCCGGACCACGCTGAACGCGATCCAGTTCGGCACGAGCTGGGTGCCGCGCAGCGAGACGTAGCCGCGGTCGATGATCGTCGGGCTGATCGTGGGGAACGTGGACGGACGCCCGATGTCGAGGTCCTCCAGCGTCTTGATCAGGCTCGCCTCGGTGTAGCGCGGCGGCGGCGTGGTGTCGTGCCCCTTGGCGACGACGTCGTCGACACCGAGGTGCTCGCCCTCCTTGACGTCCGGCAGCGCGACGTCGTTGCCCGAGCGGTCCGAGGACTCGTGGCGGTCCTCGTCCTTGCCCTCTTCGTAGGCGTTGAGGAACCCGCGGAACGTGATCACGGTGCCCGAGGCGGTGAACTCGGCGTCGGTGCCCTTCGCGGTCGACGCGATGCCCTCGACCGACTCGTCCGACGTGATGCCGAGCACGATCGACGCCGTCGATCCCTTGGCGTCGGCCATCTGGGAGGCGATCGTGCGCTTCCAGATGAGGTCGTAGAGCCGCCACTCGACACCGGTGAGGGTGCCCTCGAGCTGCGACGGGGTCCGGAAGGTGTCGCCCGCGGGACGGATCGCCTCGTGCGCTTCCTGGGCGTTCTTGCTCTTGCTCGCGTAGACGCGCGGCTTGTCCGGCACGGTCGCGGCGCCGTAGAGGTCGGCGGCCTGCTTCCGGGCGGCGTCGAGCGCCTGCTTCGAGAGGTTGACCGAGTCGGTACGGATGTAGGTGATGTACCCGTTCTCGTACAGCGTCTGCGCGGCACGGGCCGTCTGCCGCGGTGAGAGGCGGAGCTTGCGGGCGGCCTCCTGCTGCATGGTCGACGTCGTGAACGGCGCGGCCGGGCGCCGGGTGTACGGCTTCGACTCGACACTGCGGACGGTGGCGTCGCCGGCGCGCTCGAGCACCGTGGTCAACGCGGCAGCGGCGGCCTCGTCGAGCCGGACGGCGTCGCCCTTCATCGCACCGCGGTCGTCGAAGTCACGACCGGAGGCGACACGCGTGCCCTGCACGCGGGCGAGCCGGGCGGTGAAGGCGGCGTCGCCCTCCTTCTCGAACCGGGCGCTGAGGTCCCAGTAGTTGGCGGACACGAACGCCAGGCGCTCGCGCTCCCGCTCGACCACGAGGCGGGTCGCGGCGGACTGCACCCGGCCGGCGGAGAGGCCCGGGCCGATCTTGCGCCAGAGCACCGGGGAGACCTCGTACCCGTAGAGACGGTCGAGGATGCGGCGGGTCTCCTGCGCGTCGACGAGGGCGGTGTCGAGCTCGCGGGTGGCTTCCTGCGCGCGCTGGATCGCCTCCTTCGTGATCTCGTGGAAGACCATGCGCTTGACGGGCACCTTCGGCTTGAGGACCTGGAGCAGGTGCCACGCGATGGCCTCGCCCTCGCGGTCCTCATCAGTCGCGAGGTAGAGCTCGTCGGCGTCCTTCAGTGCCCGCTTGAGCTCGGCGACCGTCTTCTTCTTGGCGTCGGACACGACGTAGTAGGGCTCGAAGCCGTTGTCGACGTCCACCGAGAACTTGCCGAGGGAGCCCTTCTTGAGCTCGGCGGGCAGGTTCTTGGGCTCGACGAGGTCCCGGATGTGTCCGACGGACGCCTGGACCTCGTATCCGTCACCGAGGTATTGCGCGATCGTCTTGGCCTTCGCGGGGCTCTCGACGATGACGAGCTTCTTCGTGCCTGGCACGTGTCTCCTTGATCGATGGTGCGCGTCGGCCCTGGACGACGAGCGCGTCCGGGTCGACCGGGGCACCGGTGACCGGGGGCCGACAGCCACACCATACACATAGTGTTCTGGCTGGTCGTCCGCCGGACCGGCGACCGCGACTGCGCCGACGGCGAACGGTCCGCGGCGGATCGCGACCCCTACCCGTGCCGTGGCCGCCGCGGTCCGGCAGGTGTCGACGACGGCACCGTGCGCCGTCACGACGCGAGCGGCGACGGCGCAGGGCTCGCCCGGCACGAGGCCCACGACCGCGGCGGCCGCGGCGAGGGCGGCCGCGTCGGCCGCCGTCTGTGCGCGGACCGTCGCGACCCGGAGTCCGGCTGCGGCGAGCGCCGCTGAGGCGGTGAGGAACGCCACCGCGACGAGCGCCGTCACCAGGACGGTCGCCGACCCCCGATCGGCAGGGCCTGCCGCCGTCACCGTCCACCGTCCGCTGCACAGCCCTCGGCCCGGAGCGACACCCCGGCGAACGGCCCGACCCCGCCGCGGGCCGCCGCGACGCAGACGACGTCCCCGGTTCGTCGGACGGTCACCGCGGCTCCGGGTGCGATCCGGTCGAGGGCGTCGCGGCCGGCGGCCTCGTCGCCTCGCCCGACGGCCCGGGCAGCGGTCGCCGCGGCGAGCTGCAACCGGCCGAGTCCGTCGACGACGAGCACGGCGGCGGCGAGCGAGGTCAGCACGAGGGCGACGACGGGGAGCACGACCGCGAACTCGACGCTCACGGATCCGCGCTCCCCGACCGACGGCGCGTCCGTGCGGCGGTCAGAGGGACAGGGCACCGCGGACGAGTTCCGTCAGGATGCCCTGGACCTCGCCGGAGCGCATCACGGCGACGAGGACACCGGCGAAGGCGACCGCGGCGAGGATGACGACGGCGTACTCCGCCGTGGCCGACCCGCGGTCGTCCTGCAGCCGGTGCCGCAGCCGCGGGCCCAGCCCCGGTCGGTGGGTGGTGGATGTGTCGGTCATGTGTTCCGTCCTTCCTGGTGCAAGGGGTCCAGCTTCGTGTCGGGCGGGTCCCCGTCGTGGCCGGCGGACCGGATCTGTGGACGGTCACCCGGTGCCGACGACGGTGGAGGAGAGGACCCCGACGACGACCGGCACGACCCCGACGAGCACGAACGCCGGCAGCACGCAAACGCCGAGCGGCAGGACGAGTCGGACCGCCAGGTGCTCGGCCGCTTCGAGCCCTGCGGCTGCCGCGTCGTCACGGACGTCCTCGGCGGCGGCACGGAGCAGGGCCGCCGCGGGGACGCCGGCACGCTGGGCCAGCCCGAGGACCTCGCGGAGACGCTCCTCTTCTGCTCGTCGTGACTCCGGTGGGACGGTCGGGGACGACGAGCCGAACGCCGAGTGGACGGCCCGTCCGCCGGCAGCCCACGACCCGCCGCCGGACACCGCGACCGCCCAGGCGTCGAGCAGGATGCCGGGGACGTGTCCGTCCGGGGTCGCCCGCCGGACGAGCCGCGCCGTCCAGGTCCGTGCGAGCAGCACGAGTCCTGCGGCGACCACGCAACAGGTCCAGCCGATCGGTGTGCCGACGAGGACCTGCACCGCTCCGGCACCCCACGTCGACCCGAGTGCCAGTCCGAACACGGGCAGTGCCAGCACGACCCGGGCACTCGCCCGTGGTCCGGCGAGCGCGACGCGGACGGCGCGGTCCGACCCGGCCGAGCGGCGCAGCGCACGGGCGAGTGCCCGGAGCGTGGTGGCCACCGGCGCGCCTGTGTGCTCGGCGACGCGCAGCACCGTCCGGACGTCGTCCCAGGCGGGCGCACCGCTCCGCGGGAGGCCGCCGACGAGTTCCCAGGCCCTCGGCGGAGGCACGCCCGCCGCGACGAGGGTCGCGACGCGGTCCAACGTTCGGGCGTCGTCCGCGGCGTCGCGCGGCGGTGGACCCGGACGCCCGGTCACCGCAGCCGGTCCACCGGACGCACGTCGAGCCTCCCGTCCGCACCGACGCGGAGCGAGCCGACGGCACCGAGCCGGCGGCCCCCGCCCCGACGCTCGACGTGCAGCACCAGGTCGAACGCGCTCACCGCCTGTCGCGCGAGCGCCTCGGGTCCGAGCCCGGCGAGGGCGCCGAGCGCCTCCAGCCGGGCGACGACGTCGCCGAGTCCGTTCGCGTGCACGGTGCCCGCGCCGCCGTCGTGCCCGGTGTTGAGCGCTGACAGGAGTTCCCGGACCTCGGCACCACGGCACTCCCCCACCACGATCCGGTCCGGACGCATGCGCAGGGCCTCCCGCACGAGACGGTCGAGGCCGAGCGCGCCGGCGCCCTCGGCGTTGGCCTGCCGTGCCTCGAGCCGGACGACGTGCGGGTGCTCGATGCGGAGTTCGGCGACGTCCTCGACCGTCACGATGCGCTCGTCGTGCGGCACGGCACCGAGCATCGCCGCGAGCATCGTGGTCTTGCCGCTGCCGGTCGCTCCCGTGACGAGCACGTTGCGGCGCCGCTCGACGGCGCGTTCGACGACCGACCGCGGGACGCGCGCGAAGGTGCCGGAGCGTTCGAGGGACGACAGGGTGGGCGGCGCCGGGCGGGGCAGCCGGATGGACACGGCGGTGCCGCCGACCGACACCGGTGCGAGCACGACGTGGACGCGGATGCCGTCACCGTGGCGGACGTCGACGCACGGAGTGGTCTCGTCGACGTGCCGACCACCGCGTGCGACGAGCTCCGTCGCGAGCTCCCGGACGCGGGATTCGGGGAGCTCGGGTCCAGCCCGCTCGAGACCGCTCCCCCGGTCCACCCACGTGCCCGTCCCGCCGACCACGAGCACGTCGGTGACGGCCGCGTCGCCGACCAGTGCGGCGAGTTCCTCGAAGTCGGCGGCGGACACGTCGCGGCGTCGCGCCGGCGACGCGGTGCCGGGCAGGAACGGAGTGTGGGCCCGGTGTCGGTGCATGGGAGGAGACAGTAGGGACCGCCGCCGCAACGCGCCGGATGCGACCGCGAGCGGTGGAGAAGGTCCGCGAGCGCACAGCAGCGGACCGTTTTGTACCCCGAAGCACAAACCCGTACCCCGCTCGGTGTCTGACCGTCCACGTGCGCCGAAGCGGGGAACGACGGGGGTCGGCACAGTTGGCGAACGCAACAAAGCGGGACCGCGACACCGGACAGATGCATGCAAGAGCATGGACAGGTCTGTCCACCGTTCGGCGTACCCGTGCGGATCGAGGCCGGATGATGCGGTGCAGAACGACCGGCGACACGACGACCGGGTCCGGAAAACAGAAGAGGCGGCACCGGTTGGGGGGAACAGGTGCCGCCTTGACATCGGTGGATTGGGGGGAATCCGAACCGTTGCCGCCGGAAACGAGTCCAGCGGGATCTACTGTACCCCACGATCACCCCTGCTCGGCAACCCCCGACACGACTTCCGGGCGTGCCGCTCGTCTCCGAAGCGGGCGACACGCGACCGCACCGGCCCCGACCCGAGGGGTATTCTCCGACTGCACCCCTGCCGCAACGACGCGAAAGGACATCGATGTCCGCTCCGACCCAGACCGACCCCCGCCACGACGGAGGCAGCGAGGACCCCGCGACCTTCCCGCCGTCGCCCGAGTTCGTGGCCGACGCGGTGGCCGGCGAGGACCTCCACGAGGCGGCGGCGTCCGACCGGGAGGTGTTCTGGGCCGAGCAGTCCCGCACCCTGCTCGACTGGCGCACGCCGTTCACGCAGACCCTCGACTGGTCCGACGCCCCGTTCGCGAAGTGGTTCGCGGACGGCACGCTCAACGTCGCGGAGAACTGCCTCGACCGCCACGTCCGGGCCGGCAACGGCGACCGGGTCGCGATCCACTTCGAAGGCGCGCCCGGCGACACCCGCCGGATCACCTACGCCGAGCTCACCGCCGAGGTCCAGCGCGCCGCGAACATGCTCACCGACCTCGGCGTCGGGCACGGCGACCGGGTCGTCGTCTACCTGCCGCTCATCCCCGAGGCCGTCGTGACGATGCTCGCCGTCGCCCGGATCGGCGCCGTGCACTCCGTCGTGTTCGGCGGGTTCAGCGCCGAGAGCCTCCGCGCCCGCATCGAGGACGCCGGCGCGAAGCTCGTGGTCACGGCCGACGGCGGCTGGCGCCGAGGCGCGGTTTCGGCACTCAAGCCCGCGGTCGACGAGGCGCTCGAGGGCGGTGGAACCGAGAGCGTCGAGCACGTGCTCGTCGTCAAACGCGGCGGCAACGAGATCGCGTGGAACGACCGCGACCTCTGGTGGCACGACGAACTGGCGAAGGCGGACGCCACCCACGAGGCGCAGGCGTTCCCGGCCGAGAACCCCCTCTTCATCCTGTACACCTCGGGCACGACGGGAAAGCCGAAGGGCATCGTGCACACCTCCGGCGGGTACCTGACGCAGGCGGCGTACACGCACAAGAACGTGTTCGACATGCACCCGGAGAAGGACGTCTACTGGTGCACCGCCGACATCGGCTGGATCACCGGGCACTCGTACGTCGTTTACGGCCCCCTGGCCAACGGCGTGACGCAGGTGCTCTACGAAGGCACACCCGACGAGCCGAAGCCCGGTCGCTGGTGGGACATCGTCGACTCCTACGGCGTCACCGTCCTGTACACCGCGCCGACGGCGGTCCGCGCAGCGATGAAGGCCGGCCGCGAGATCCCGGAGGCCCGCAGCCTCGAGACCCTCCGTCTGCTCGGCAGCGTCGGCGAGCCGATCAACCCCGAGGCCTGGAACTGGTACCGCCAGGTCATCGGCCACGACCGCACGCCCATCGTCGACACGTGGTGGCAGACCGAGACGGGCGCGATCATGATCTCCGCGCTGCCCGGCGTCACGAAGCTCAAGCCGGGCGCAGCCCAGACGCCGCTGCCCGGCATCGTCGCCGAGATCGTCGACGACGACGGCAACCGCGCCGATCCCGGCGAGAGCGGCTACCTCACCATCACCGAGCCGTGGCCGTCGATGGCACGCGGCATCTGGGGCGACCCGGACCGCTTCGTCGAGACGTACTGGTCACGCTTCCCCGGACGGTACTTCGCCGGCGACGGCGCGCGGCTCGACGGACAGGGCGACATCTGGATCCAGGGCCGCGTCGACGACGTCATGAACGTGTCGGGACACCGCCTGTCGACGGCGGAGATCGAGTCGGCACTCGTCGGCCACGAGGGCGTCGCCGAAGCCGCCGTCGTCGGCGCGGCGGACGAGACCACCGGCCAGGCCGTCGTCGCCTACGTCATCCTGACCGCCGAGGCGGCGGCCGACGTCGACCGCGAGTCGGCGTCGACGGAACTCCGCAACTGGGTGGGCAAGCGGATCGGTGCGATCGCGAAGCCTCGCCAGGTCGTGATCGTCCCGGAACTGCCCAAGACGCGCTCCGGCAAGATCATGCGGCGGCTGCTCCGGGACGCGGCCGAGGGCCGCCGCATCGGCGACACGACGACGCTGGCCGACCCGACGATCATGGCGACCATCGCGGAACTCATGTAGCGGGAACGACGCGAGCCGCGCCTCCAGTCCGGACTGACTGGAGGCGCGGCTCACGTGACGTGCGCTGCTGACGGTCCGTCAGTCGGCGAGTTCCACCACCAGCTCGACCTCGACCGGCGCGTCCAGCGGGAGCACCGCGACGCCCACCGCGCTCCGCGCGTGGATGCCGGCGTCACCGAAGACCTCGCCGACCAGGGTGGACGCGCCGTTGGCGACGCCCGGCTGACCGGTGAACGTCGGGTCGCTCGCGACGAAGACCGTCACCTTGACGACCCGCGCGACGCGGTCGAGCGAACCGGCCACGGACTGCACGGCCGCGAGGGCGTTCAGTGCCGCGGTCCGGGCCTCGGCCGTCGCGGTCTCGGCGTCGACGGTCGCGCCGACCTTGCCCGTCACGGGCAGTGCGCCGTCCACGAACGGCAGCTGGCCGGCCGTGTAGACGTACTTCCCGGTGACCACGGCCGGCACGTACGCCGCGACCGGTGCGGCGACCGCCGGGATCGTCAGGCCGAGCTCGGCGAGCCGCTCTGCGATACTCACGCGTCGGCCTTCGGGCGCTTCAGGTAGGCCACCAGGCCACCCTCGGGGCCGGTGACGACCTGGACGAGTTCCCAGCCCTCGTCCCCGAAGTTGTTGAGGATGGCGGTGGTGTTGTGGATGATCAACGGGGTCGTGAGGTATTCCCAGCGAGTCATGGAGATCCTTGCCAGCCTTTCAGTCGGCGGTGTCGTTTAGGCTGCATCCTATGTCTGCCCAGAAGACGTCTGCCTCGCGGACCAAGCCCGTCTCTGCAGTCGGCGCCTTCGTCGGTTTCGTCGGTTTCAGTGTGCTCGCCGGTCTGCTCGTCACGATCGGCGTCACCCCCGCGATCGCGGTGGCCGGTGTCACGACGACGTCCACGATCGGCGTGTTCGAGTCCCTGCCGGAGTACATCGAGATCGGTGACCTCCCGCAGCGCAACGAGCTGTACGCGTACCAGGGCGGCAAGAGCGTGCACTTCGCGACGGTCTACGACCAGAACCGCCAGGAGCTCAAGTTCGACCAGATCAGCGACCAGCTGAAGAACGCGGCGATCGACGGCGAGGACAAGCGCTTCTACGACCACGGCGGCGTCGACATGACCTCGCTCGTCCGCGCAGGCGTGGGGTCGCTCGCCGGTGGGCTCGGTGAGTCCGGTGGTGGCTCGACGCTGACGATGCAGCTCGTCCGCAACATCAAGATGAACCAGGCGCTCGAGCTCCCCACGCAGGAAGAGCGCCTCAAGGCCTACAACGACGCGGTCGAGCAGACCATCCCCCGCAAGCTCGAGGAGATGAAGCTCGCGATCGGCCTCGCGAAGAAGTACACCCACAAGGAGATCCTCACCGGGTACCTCAACATCGCGTACTTCGGTGACCAGACCTACGGCGTGCAGGCCGCCGCGCAGCACTACTACAACAAGAGCGCGACCGACCTCACCCCGGCCGAGGCCGCCTCGATCCTCGCGATCGTGCAGTCGCCGAACACGCGCAACCTGTCGAACCCGAAGTACTACGACGCCAACGTCGCTCGCCGGAACGTCATCCTCAAGTCGATGTACGCGCAGAAGCACCTGACGAAGGCCGAGTACGACCAGGCGGTCGCCTCGAACCCGAAGGACTACGTCCACCTGACCGAGCCGTCGCAGGGCTGCAAGGCCTCCGTCGGTGACGGCTCGCAGTTCTTCTGCGACTACGCGGTGCAGGTCGTCAAGGAGATGTCCCAGCTCGGCGCCACGGCGAAGGAACGCAACACCGCCTGGCGCAACGGCGGCTACAAGATCCAGACCACGCTCGACATCGACGCGAACGCCCAGCAGAAGCAGGTGCTCAACACCTACGACAACAAGGCGGAGACCGCCTTCAAGCTCGGTGCGGCGCTCGACTCGGTCGAGGTCGGCTCCGGCCGCATCCTGACGATGGCGCAGAACAAGGACTACGACCAGTCCCTGAAGTCCCCGCCGACGTCCACGTCCATCAACTACAGCGTCGACAAGAAGTACGGCGGCGGCATCGGCTTCCAGGTCGGCTCGACGTACAAGGTCTTCACGCTGCTCGACTGGCTCAAGGCCGGGCACGGTCTGAACGAGGTCGTCAACGGCACGCCGCACAACACCCCCGTGTGGCAGCACTGCGGCGAGCCGACGTACACGAACTGGGCGCCGAAGAACGACTCCGCTGGCGAGAAGGGCAACTTCACCGTCATCGCCGCCACGGCCGCCTCGGTGAACGCCGCGTTCGCCTCCATGGGCGCGAAGCTCGACCTCTGCGACATCAAGCAGACCGCCGAGGACTTCGGCGTGCACTCGGGTGACGACAAGACCGAGCTGAACTCGTACCCGTCCTCCATCCTCGGCACGAACAACATCGCGCCGCTGACGATGGCCGCCGCGTACGCCGGCATCGCGAACAACGGCACGTACTGCGCCCCGATCGCGATCGACAACGTGACCAACGCCGAGGGCAAGAGCCTGGGCGGCCAGCCGAAGAGCTGCAAGCAGGTCGTCGACCCGTCCGTGGCGCAGTCGGCCGTCTACGCCATGAAGCGCACCATCTCGGGCGGTACGGCGGTCGGCGCCCAGACGCCCGACGGCACGCAGCTGTTCGGCAAGACCGGCACCACCGACGACGCCGACCAGATCTGGCTCGTCGGCGGCAGCTCGCGTGTCGCGACCGCGTACTGGCAGGGCAACACCGACGGCGGTAAGACCAACCTCCGCCACTACAGCAACGGCGTGAGCGGCACGTACGCGGCATACCGTGCCTACGCATGGCAGAAGGCGCAGGCCCCGCTGAACGCCCTGTACCCGGCCGGCCCGTTCACGGACCCGTCGCCGTCAGCACTCCGTGGCAACAGCAAGGCCGTCCCGGACGTCACGGGCAAGAGCGCCGCCGACGCCAAGGCCGCCCTCGCCGCTGCCGGCTTCACCTACGTCGACGGTGGCGCACAGCCCGGTGCACAGGCCGCCGGCACGGTCACCTCGACCTCGCCGTCCGCGGACTCGCTGCTGTCGAGCGGTTCGAGCGTCACGGTGTACACCTCGGACGGCTCGCAGCTGCAGGTCCCCGAGGTGACGAACAAGACGTTGGCCGACGCCCGCGCACAGCTGTCGCAGGTGGGCTTCGCGAACGTCGCCATCGGTGAGAACTACGTCAAGGGCGGCGGTGATCGCGAGTGCGTCGTCGCGTCGGTCGACCCCGGAATCCACACGAACGCCGGCAAGGACACGACGATCACGCTGACGCTGTACGGCGACAAGAACGGCAAGGCGCCCAAGGACTGCAAGTGACCCGCGGTCGCGCCGCGCTCGGGGTCCTCGCAGCGGGCGCGGCCGTCGGTGCCGCCACGGCGGCGTGGGGGTCGCTCGTCGAGCGGCGCCGGTTCGGCATCCGCTGGGAGACCGTCCCGGTGCTGCCGCCGGGGTCGCGTGACGTCGTCGTCCTGCACCTGTCGGACATCCACATGGCACCGTGGCAGGCCGACAAGCAGCAGTGGCTGCGCGACCTCAGCCTGGTCGAACCGGACTTCATCGTGAACACCGGCGACAACCTCGGGCACCCCACCGCGAACGCCGCGGTCGAGTACGCACTGGAACCGTTCCGCGGTGTGCCCGGTGCGTTCGCCCACGGGTCGAACGACTTCTACGGTCCGTCGCCGCGCAACCCGTTCAAGTACTTCTCCGGCCCGAGCAAGATGCACTCCGAGCGCCGACCGGTCGAGCTCGACATCGACCGGCAGACGGCGTTCTTCGAGTCGCTCGGGTGGCTCGACCTCAACGACCAGGCGCACGCGATCGAACTCAAGGGCTCCCGCTTCGAGCTCTTCGGCACGTCCGACGCCCACCGCGGCTGGGACCGCCTCGACCTCCTGCCGACGAACGTCGACGAGATGCGCGGCGAAGTGCCGTGGTCGGAGGACGAGGACGGCCCCTCCCCCGTCGCCATCGGCGTCGCCCACGCGCCGTACCGCCGTGTGCTCGACGCCTTCGTGACCCAGGGTGCCGACATCGTCTTCGCCGGGCACACCCACGGCGGCCAGGTCCAGGTGCCGGGCGTCGGGGCGCTCGTGACGAACAGCGACCTGCCGCGCCGCTACGTCAGTGGTCTCCACAAGTGGCAGCACCGTGGGCACTGGTCGTGGCTCGAGGTCTCGGCGGGCATCGGCACGTCGATCTACGCGCCGGTGCGGTTCTCGTGCCGTCCCGAAGCGGTCGTCGTCACGCTGACCGCCCGCACCGACTGACCCCACGGGGCGACGCGCCCGGGAGTTCGCTCGATGGTCACCAGCACACCTGATCATCGGATAGACTTCTGGGGTTGCTCCGGCCACGGAGCGATCACACCGCGGGGTGTGGCGCAGCTTGGTAGCGCGCCTCGTTCGGGACGAGGAGGTCGCAGGTTCAAATCCTGTCACCCCGACACTGTGTTGAGACAGTACAGAAGAAGGCCCTGGTTCTCCGGAACCGGGGCCTTCTGCTTTACCGTCGCGGCGCATGTGTCCGCAGGCCCATCCAGCGTCGCCACCCGATGGCACCTGCGGCGATCGGGATACGCTCGGTCCGCCATGGACATCCCCGCACCGCTCGCCTCCGTCCTCGCGCAGATCGGTGCGCGCTTCCCCGAACTCGCCGACGACCCCGTGATGGCCCAGAGCCTGCTCGAGAACGTCACGTCGATGGTCGCCGAGGCCCACGAGCGCTACGCCGCCGGCGCCGAGTCGAGTGTCGTGAGCGACTCGTACCTCGACCCCGCGCACCTCGCGACCGGAGCACTGCACGCCGAGCACGCCCAGCACCCGGCCGGCGCGATGCTCGCGGCAGAGGTCCTCTTCGACGCCTACCTGCCGGTGTTCGTCGACCAGGTCGGAGCGTTGAGCACGACCGACGTCCTCCGTGCCACCAGAGCGCTCCACGCGGGCATCTGGAGCCGCTTCCCCGCCGGGGCCATCGCCTACACGGAAGCGCTCCGGCAGCGCGTCACCACAGCGCACATGGACTCCCGCACGCAGATCGCCCGTGACCTGCACGACCGCGTCGCGCACGGCATCCTCGCGGGGCTCCAGCGGGTCGACCTCACCCTGCTCACCGATCCCCCGGCGCCCGAACGGACGGCGCAGCTCGAGGACGCCGCACGGCTGCTGCGGGGCGCTCTCGGCGAGGTCCAGGACCTCGCGGTCGCCCTGCACGCCCGAGTCGGCGACGACTTGCTCGACGCAGCACTGGGTCGGCACGCCAAGGACCTCTTCCCGGCCGAGCGCACCGTCGAGATCACCTCCTCCGGCGCGCCGGTGCGGCTGCCGAACTGGAAGGCAGAAGAGGCCCTCACGATCCTGCTCGAAGCACTCACGAACTGGCGGAAGCACGCGTCCGGGTCGACGGCGACGGTGCGGTTCGACTGGGTCGGCAGCACGGTCACCGTGACCGTCTCGGACGACGGTCCCGGCTTCGACACCACCGCAGCGGCCGACGGCAGACTCGGGCAGCTGACGATGCGCGAGCGAGCCGGCCTCATCGGGGCGGTGCTCGCCGTCGAGAGCGCCCCGGGGCACGGCACCACCGTCCGGCTCACCATCCCGATCGGAGCACTGTGACCGGCATCACGCACGTCGCGATCGTCGACGACCACCGGCTCTTCCGCGAGGGCCTCGCCACGATCCTGTCGTCGGTGCCGACCATCCGCGTCGTGGCCCACGGTGAGCGGCCCGCCGACGTACTCGGCTCCCCCGAGGCCCCGGCCATCGACGTCCTGCTGCTCGACGTGGAGCTCGACGGTCCCCCGGCGCGGACGACCATCGCCACGGTGCGTCGGAACCACCCGGGCATCGCCGTCGTCGTGCTGACCATGCACCGCGACGCCGTGCTGCGCCGGGCGCTCCTCGACGCCGGCGCCGTGGACTTCGTCACGAAGGACACCCCGAGCCGGGAGCTCGTCGACCGGATCGTCCGGGCGACGAGCACCGATGCGGCACCGGTCACGTTCCCGATCGACCTCGTCACCGAGGCCCGCGCGGGCTCACCCCTCAGCGACCGCGAACTCGAGGTCCTGCGGCTCATCGCGTCCGCTCGGTCCAACGCCGAGATCGCCGCGGACCTGGGGCTCGCCGTGGGCACGGTGAAGCGGCACGTCTACAACGTCTTCCGGAAGCTCGACGTGGGGTCCCGCGTGGCCGCGATCGCCACCGCGACGCGGCTCGGCCTCCTCGCCTAGGTCGGGACGCCGGCCCGCACTGGCGTCGAGGGAGCAGAAATCGTCGAGTACCGTGCGGCGACCCGACGATTCCTGCTCACTCGAAGGACGACGACGGGACAAGACGACGACGCGACGGGCCGACGACGCGACAGCACGACGCGTCAGACCGACGCGCCCGCCCCGGCACGCACGAGGCGCCCTTCGGCGTGCAGGCCCGCCACGACGTCCAGCGCCTGGTGCCGGTACCGCGCCTGCGCCGCCCCCGGCGCGACGATCACGCCGTCCGCGCCGGTCGATTCGACCAGGGCGTTGATCTTCGTCGCGACCTGCTCGGCGTTCCCGTAGGCCTGCCGCTCCGTGCGCGCCGCGATGAAGCGGCGCTCGAGGTCGCTGAACTCGTACGCCCGTGCTTCCTCCATCGACACCGGCTCGGGCTTCGCACCCTGCCGCATGCGGATGAAGGAGATCATGCCGGGAGCGCTCTGCTCGTCGACGACGGCCGGGTCCTCGTCGGTGACGACCTGCACGCCGATCAGGGCGTTCGGCGTCTGCCGGAAGCGCGACGGCCGGAACGAGTCGCGGTACAGCGCGAGCGCCGCCTCGGTGTTGTCCGACGCGAAGTGGTGCGCGAAGGCGAACGAGACACCGAGTGCTCCGGCGACCTGCGCGCTGTACCCGGAGGACCCGAGCAGCCAGAACTCCGGCACGTCCCCGTACCCGGGCACCGCACGGATCCGTGCGAGCGGGTTCGACTCGTCCATCCCGGTGAAGAACCCGATGAGGTCGGCGAGCCGGTCCGGGAAGTCATCGACGTCGAGACGGTCGGTCCGGCGCAGCGCCATCGCGGTCGCCCCGTCGGTCCCCGGCGCACGCCCGAGTCCGAGGTCGACCCGGTCGCCGTACAGCGCGCGCAGGGTGCCGAACTGCTCCGCGACGACGAGCGGAGCGTGGTTCGGCAGCATCACGCCGCCGGAGCCGATGCGGATCGTGGACGTCGCGGCCCCCACGGCGCTCAGGAGCACCGCCGGCGCGGACGAGGTGATGCCCGGCATGCCGTGGTGCTCGGCGACCCAGAAGCGCTCGTAGCCGAGCTTCTCGGCGTGCACCGCCATGTCGATGGAGCCCTGCAGGGCTTCGGTGTTGGACTGGCCGTACTCGCGTGTGGCCAGATCGAGGACGGACAGGTGCACGGAAGCGTCGCTCATGTGGTCACCAACGCCACCCGACGCACGTGCATTCCGCACCACCCACCGGCCTGGAGGCGCGGGGCGGGCCGGCACCGTGCCTCCAGGCCGTCAGACGGTCGCGTCTGCACGACGCGGGCCGGCGGACCCGTCAGTCGCCGTCGAGGCGCCCGCCGGACTCCGTCAGGTAGCAGTTGGCGCAGAGCGACTCGTAGGTGACGTCGACGCCGTCGATCGCCACCTGCGAACCGTCGAAGACGAACCGGCCGTCGACCTTGCGCGCGTTGAAGACCGCCTTGCGGCCGCAGCGGCAGATGGTCTTGAGCTCCTCGAGCGAGTGCGCGACCTCGAGCAGGCGGGCGCTGCCGGGGAACGCCTCGGTGCGGAAGTCGGTACGGATGCCGTACGCGATCACCGGGACCTCGTCGAGGACGGCGATCCGGAGCAGGTCGTCGACCTGTCGCGGCGTGAGGAACTGCGCCTCGTCCACCAGCACGCAGCTGACGGGCCGGACCATGCCGTCGAGCCGGCCGGACTCCGGGTCGACGGCACCCGCCGCGGTGACGGCGGACCGGACGTCGGCACCGGGCGTGAACACGATGTCGACGGCGCGTGTGACACCCAGCCGGGAGACGATCTCACGGTCGCCCTTGGTGTCCACCGACGGCTTCGCGAGCAGGACCCGGTGACCGCGCTCCTCGTAGTTGTAGGCCGCCTGCAGCAGCCCGGTGCTCTTGCCGCTGTTCATCGCGCCGTAGCGGAAGTAGAGCTTCGCCACTACGCGAGGAACCCGTCCTCGGCCGCACGACGGATCAGGTCGGACTTCTTCGACGCCGGACGACCGACCTTGCTGTACTTCTCACGGACGCGCCGGAGGTAGGTCTTCGCGGTCTCGTACTGCACGTTCATCTGCGCGGCGACCTCGTTCGTCGAGTACCCCGACACGTACAGGCGCAGCGCCTCTTCCTCGCCGTGGCTGAGCTTCGGCCGCTGGTGCGCGTTCGCCCCCGTCGGCAGCGGACGCCAGTCGCGCTGCGGCGGGGTGTCCCGGGCGACGCCCATGATCTCGCGCGCGACGTCCATGACCTCGCGCATCGGCAGCGACTTCGACAGGAAGGCAGCGGCGCCGGCGGCCAGGGCGCGGTCGCGGGACTCCCGGCTGTCGACGCTCGACAACACGATGACCTTCGCTCCGGCCGCGCGGCAGGTGCGCACCCGGGCCTCGATCGAGACGGGTTCCTTGAGCTGGAAGTCCAGGAACACCAGGTCGGTCGGGAAGTTCTCGCTGTGCACCATCTCGAGCCACGTGTGGGCCGTCAGCGCCAGGTCGAAGTCGAAGGCGTTCACCGCGATCCAGCTCGACAGGCTGTCCAACAGCACCTCGTGGTCGTCGAGGATCGCCAGCCGCACGCGTCGTGTCCCCGGGTTCGGGATGGCGGGCATGCCATCCGTGATCCGGCTCGGGTCAGTGCTGGTCATAGGAGAACCTTAGTGCGAGGGCGGAGGGTCGGACCGCGACGTCCAGGTCGGGGAACGTCACGCGGAGGACCGCGAAGTACGGGTCGAAGGTGCGGTGGATGCCGACGTCGGAGTCGGCGACGGCGAGGTCGATCGAGACGGCCACCCGGTCGGTCGTGTCCGGGGCACGACCGATCGTCGCGCGGAAGCCGGCGGGGTCGACGGTGGTCGCACGGAGTGCTGCACGCAGGAACGTCCGGACGACGGTGCGCTGGTCGGCGTCGAGCGTCGCGATGAGGCCGTCCGGGTCGTCCACGACGGCTGCTCCCCCGCCGTCCGCGGTCACCGCGTGCTCGAACCAGGTCCGGTCGGCGTCGGCGACCATCGAGCGGCGGATGCCGTCCGCGATCTCCCGTGCCCGGGCACGATCGGCGTCGGTGATGACCTCGCGCGTCCGGAGCTCGGCGAGGAACGGCGCGACGTCCCGCGCCAGGATCGTCGAACGGTCCTGCTGCACGCTCTCGGCGATGCCGTCCCGCTCCGCACGCTCGACCGAGTACGACCCGGCGCGGATCTGCACCCGCTCGGCGAGCCCCGCGAACGTCCAGGCGAACACCGCGGACGCCGCCGTGAGCACGAGCGTCGGTGCCGCCGCCAGGAACCCGGCGACGCCGATCGGGACGTGGTGCGGGAACGCGGCGGCGCCGATGCCCCACGACGCTCCGGCGACGACGGCCAGGACGATGCCGCCCACCGTCAGGTCCGTCCACGGCCGGTACGGGGCGGTCATCACGATGCCGGTCGCCGTCAGCAGGGACATGAAGTCGTTCAGGGCGCTGCGGTCGGGTCCCCACTGCGCCGCGACACTCGTGACGGTGGCCGTGGCGAGGAGCGCCACGTGCAGGACGAACGCCCACCGCGGGAACGGAGCACGGAACGGACTCGACGCGACGAAGACGACCGTGCCCGAGGCCGCGACGAGCAGCACGGTGAGCGCGCTCAACGTCGGGCTGCCGGCGACGTCACGGCCGAAGACGGACACGAGCAGCGCCCAGAGGACACCACACGCGCCGAGCACGATCGCGAGCGGGCGCGATCCCATCGCTCCGAGCGGGTCGTACTGCTGCGCCGTGCGCGGCCCCTCCGTGCGGTCCCTCACCGGTGCACCCCCGATCCGTCCGGGGCCACGGTGGGGATCGTCCCCGTCACCGTGCCGTACGGCACCGTCATCATCACGCTCGTGCCGGACCCCGGTGACGACCAGACCTGCACGTCACCGCCGACACGACCGATGCGCTCCCGGACGGACCCGCGCAGGCCCATCCGGTCCGGACTCGTCGCCGACTCGTCGAACCCGCGTCCGTCGTCGACGACCATGACCGTGCAGGCGGCGCCGTCGTCGAACACGCTGACCTCGGCGGCATCGGTGTCCGCGTGCTTCCGGACGTTCGCCAGGCACTGCCCGACGGCCCGGAGGACCGCCGTCATCGCCGCCTGGTCGAGTCGACTCAGCGCCGCGGGGTCGCCCGTGACCGTCACGTCGAGCCCGTGGTCGCGGTGGTCGTCGACCATGTGCTCGAACGCCCGGACCGCAGCTCCCGACTCCGGACCGGACTGCCGACCGGCAGGCGCGAGCCACTCCTTGCCGGTGAGCATCGCGACGTCGGCCTCGACCGTCCGGGCCAGCTGCGTGTCCATCGGGCCGTCCGGCGCCAGTGCGATCGCGCCGAGGTGGTTCAGGACGGTGTCGTGCAGGATCGCAGCCGCCTCGGCCTCGACACCGGCGCGGTAGGCGGAGACGTGCTCCTCACGCGCCGAACGCAGCAGCTCGGGCTGGACCCGCTCGGACCGCGCGGTGTTGCGGCTCGTGAACAGGACGAGGGCGATGACGAACGCCAACGTCACCCACGCGAGCACGAGCGGGTGTGCCGACCCGCCGGCCTGCAGGATGGCGATCGACGTCGCGACACGGCCGACCAGGAAGCCCGCGATCGACCACATCGCGACCCGTCCCGCGACGGCACCCGCACCACCGACGAGCACCAAGGGGATGACGGACAGGGACAGCAGGTAGGACACGACCCAGCCGGCCGGGACCTCACGCTGCACCACGACGGCGAACCACCACGCGCAGACGCCACCGACGACGAGGAACGCGACGGCCGAACGCCACGTGCCGAACTGTACGTGCACCGCGATCATGCCGAGCATCGGGACCAGCGCCAGGACGGCACCGACCACGCGGACGTCGGGGTCGGCCAGTCGGAAGAGGAGCAGGGCGACGGCGGCGGCCGCGAGCGACCCGATGGCTGCCGCGTGGAAGGCCCGCACGGTCGACCACGCGTTGACTCGCGGAGCGAGGTGCGTGGGGATGCCGAGCACGGGTGTGGGGTCCTTCCGGACGAGCGGGTACGACGCCCACGATCCAACCACCGTCAGCGTGATCGTGTACCCCGTTCGACGGGGCGTTCGGCGACCCGCTCGATGTTACCGGCACTTCTGCGTTCCGTGGTGTCCCCCGAACGCGGACCGACGGGTACTCAGGGACCGCACCGAGCCGAGGCATCTCAGAACAGCGTCGGCACGGCGTCCTCGGGTCGGCGCGGGGTGAGTCGACGGTCGTACCCCGGATCGGCGCGCTTCAGCGGCGAGGTCGCGGGAGTCGACTGCTCCGTGCCGTCGTCCAGCCGCACGGCCGTGGGTCGGTCCCCCGTGCGGTTCGAGAAGCCCATCGACCCCGTCGCCGGGTCGACACGGCCGAGTCCGAGCCCGTGGGCCCGGAGGATCGGCCGCACCCGTTCGGCCAGCCACCGCCGGTAGTCCTTCGGGGCGTAGGTGTTGTCGAGGTACATCGAGCGGTACCGCTGCACCAGGTCCGGTCGGGTGCGCCCGAGCCACTCGAACCACCACGGCTTCACCCCGGGCCGCAGGTGCAGCGCGGAGTACATGACGCTCGTCGCCCCGGCCGCGGCGGCCCGTCCGATCGCGTCGTCGAGGTGCGCCCGGGTGTCCGTGATGTACGGGAGCACCGGCATCAGGAACACCGAGCAGTCGAGGCCGGCGTCCCGGATGGCCCGCACCGTCGCCAGCCGCGCAGCCGTCGTCGGGGTGCCCGGCTCGACCTGCTGCTGCAGTTCGTCGTCGTACACAGCGATCGACATCGCCAGGTCGACCGGCACGGACCGCGCTGCCTCGACCAGCAGCGGGATGTCCCGGCGGAGCAGCGTGCCCTTCGTCAGGATGCTGAACGGGGTGCCGGAGTCGGCCAGCGCGCGGAGGACGCCCGGCATCAGCCGGTACTTGCCCTCGGCGCGCTGGTACGGGTCGGTGTTCGTGCCGAGCGCCACCGGGTGGCGATCCCAGGTCGGCTTCGTGAGCTCCCGGTGGAGCACGTCGGCCACGTTCGTCTTCACGACGATCTGCTGGTCGAAGTCCGCCCCGCCGTCGAACTCCAGGTAGGTGTGCGTCGGCCGAGCGAAGCAGTACACGCACGCGTGGCTGCACCCGCGGTACGGGTTGATCGTCCACCCGTACGTGCCGCTGCCGTCCGCCGCCGGGACTCGGTTCAGCGCACTCTTCGCCAGGACCTCGTGGAAGGTCACACCGGCGAACTCCGGGGTCGTCACACTGCGGACGAACCCGCTGTTCGACTCGAGCCCGGGGAGCGCATCGCTCCGCGAGGCGTCGAGCGCCTGCCCACTCCATCGCATGCAGTCATTCGAACACATGTTCGAACGACCTGCAAGCGGGGGTGGGTCAGTGGTGCAGTCCGAGGACCTTCGCGGTGCGCTCCAGGGTCTGGTCGGCGAGTTCCGCGTCGTTCCCCAGGTCCTGCCCGTAGGTCGGCACCATCACGCGGACGGCTTCCTCCCAGCGGTCCCAGCGGTCGGGGAAGCACTTCCGCAGCAGGCCGAACATGATCGGGACGGCAGTGGACGCGCCCGGGCTGGCGCCGAGGAGCCCCGCCACGGAACCGTCCGCCGCGGTGATGACCTCGGTCCCGAACTGCAGGACGCCGCCCTTTTCCTTGTCCGGCTTGATGACCTGGACACGCTGCCCGGCCGTGATGCGGTGCCAGTTCTCCGGCTCCGCGCTCGGCATGAAGTCGCGCAGCGCGTCGAACTTCGTCTGCTTCGACGCGAGCAGCTGGCCGATGAGGTAGCGGACGAGGTCGATGTTCGAGAACGCGACGCTCAGCATCGGGCGGAGGTTGTGCGGCCGGATCGACTTGAACAGGTCGAGCAGCGAACCCTGCTTCAGGAACTTCGGGCTGAACCCGGCGTACGGGCCGAACATCAGCGAGGCGTTGCCGTCGACAATGCGGGTGTCGAGGTGTGGCACCGACATCGGCGGCGCACCGACACTGGCCTTGCCGTAGACCTTCGCCGAGTGCTTCTGCACGACCTCGGGGTCGTCGGTGCGGAGGAACTCCCCCGACACCGGGAACCCGCCGTAACCGCGGATCTCGGGGATCCCGGACTTCTGCAGCAGGTGCAGGGCACCGCCACCGGCACCGACGAAGACGAACTTCGCGGCGATCCGCTGCGTAGAACGGCCCACGTCGTTGCGGACGTCGAGGACCCAGCCGTCGCTGACCTTCGACCGGGTCAGGTTCGTGACCTGGTGCGACGGTTCGAACTCGACACCGTCGATCTCGAGCTGGTCGAACAGCTGCCGGGTCAGCGAACCGAAGTCGACGTCGGAGCCCGCCGCCGAGTACGTCGCCGCGATCGGCTGGTCCTTCTTGCGACCCGGGATGAGCGCCGGCGCCCACTTCCGGATCTGTGCGGGGTCGTCGGAGAACTCGAGGCCGGCGAACAGCGGGTGGTCCTTCATCGCCTCGTACCGCTTGCGCATGTACTCGACGTTGTCGGCACCCCACACGAACGAGATGTGCGGGGTCGGGTTGATGAAGTTCGAGGGCTCGGGCAGCGCACCCGTCTCGACGAGGAACGACCAGAACTGTCGGGACACCTGGAACTGCTCGTTGACCGTCACGGCCTTCGCGATGTCGACGCGGCCGTCGGGGAGCTCGGGCGTGTAGTTCAGCTCGCAGAGTGCGGAGTGCCCGGTCCCGGCGTTGTTCCACGGGTTCGAGCTCTCCTGCGCGACGGTGCCCAGACGCTCGTAGACGCGGATCCGCCAGGAGGGCTCCAGCCGGTGGATGATCGCGCCGAGCGTGGCGCTCATGATCCCTCCCCCGACCAGGACGACGTCGATGGGGTCCACCTGCTTCACTGCCACCCGTCGATCCTAGCGGCGCATGGCCGTGCACCGGCCCAACAACGGACTGGAGGCACGGCCCACCTCCTCCACGCAGGCCGCGGTCCGCAGCGTGCGAGCTTCCGCACACCGTGGGAGCCGTGCAGGCTCGCACCCTGTCCGGAACGTCGCACCATGCGTGGCGCACGCCCCGGCCGGGCCGCGCACGGCGGAGGCCCGCCCCGCTGACGCGGGACGGGCCTCCTGGCAGTACTGGCCGCTATGCGGCGACCGTGCGGCGCGCGACGATCGTCTCAGCGATCTGCACCGCGTTGAGCGCGGCACCCTTGCGCAGGTTGTCGTTGCTGACGAACAGCGCCAGACCGTGCCCCTCGGGCGCGGACTGGTCGGCGCGGATGCGGCCGACGAAGGTCGGGTCCTGACCGGCTGCCTGCAGCGGGGTGGGCACGTCGGCCAGCTCGACGCCCGGGGCGTCGGCCAGGATCTCCGTAGCACGCTCGGCGGAGAGCGGACGGGCGAACTCGGCGTTCACCGAGATCGAGTGCCCGGTGAACACCGGGACCCGCACGCAGGTGCCGGCGACCAGGAGGTCCGGGAGCTCGAGGATCTTGCGGCTCTCGTTGCGGAGCTTCTTCTCCTCGTCGGTCTCGCCGAGGCCGTCGTCGACGATGCTGCCCGCGAGCGGGACGACGTCGAACGCGATCGGCCGGACGTACTTGACCGGCTCCGGGAAGGTGACGGCCGAACCGTCGTGGGTGAGGGCGGCGGTGTCCTGCTCGAGCGCCGCCTTCGCCTGGCCGAGCAGTTCCTCGACCCCGGCGAGCCCGGAGCCCGAGACGGCCTGGTACGTGGTGGCGACGAGACGACGGAGCCCGGCCTCGGTGTCGAGGACCTTCAGCACCGGCATGATCGCCATCGTCGTGCAGTTCGGGTTCGCGATGATGCCCTTCGGCGCCTGGTCGATGGCGTGCGGGTTCACCTCGCTCACGACGAGCGGGACGTCCGGGTCCATGCGCCAGGCGCTGGAGTTGTCCACGACGAGGGCGCCGGCGGCCGCGAACTTCGGCGCGAGGGCACGCGACGCGGTGGCGCCGGCCGAGAACAGCGCGATGTCGATGCCGGACGGGTCGGCGAGCTCGGAGTCCTCGACGACGATCTCCTCGCCGCGGAACGGCAGGGTCGTGCCGGCGGACCGGGCGCTCGCGAAGAACCGGACGCGGTCCGCCGGGAACGCGCGCTCCTCGAGGAGACGGCGCATCACGGCGCCGACCTGGCCGGTGGCGCCGACGACGGCGACGGTGAGGGTGCTCATGCAGTGCTCCTGACGGGTCAGCGGCCGGTGCCGGCGTAGACGACGGCCTCGGAGTCGGCGTCGAGACCGAACGCGTTGTGCACCACGCGCATCGCCTCGTTGAGGGTGTCGGCACGGGTGACGACCGAGATGCGGATCTCCGACGTGGAGATCATCTCGATGTTGATGGACGCCTCGTGCAGGGCGCGGAAGAGCGCCGCCGAGACCCCGGCGTTCGTGCGCATGCCGGCACCGACCAGGGCGAGCTTGCCGATCTGGTCGTCGTACTGGATGCCCTCGAAGCCGATGTCCGACTGCGAGACGCCCAGCGCGGTCAGGACGCTCTGCCCCTGGTCCTTCGGCAGCGTGAAGGAGATGTCGGTGCGGCCGTTCGACGCCGACACGTTCTGCACGATCATGTCGATGTTCGCGCCGGCCCGGGCGACGATCGTGAAGATCTCCGCCGCCTTGCCCGGGGTGTCGGGCACGCCGACGACGGTGATCTTGCCCTCGGAGAGGTCTCCGGCGATGCCGGTGATGATCGGTTCTTCCACGGTTTCCCCCTCTGCAGGGTTGTAGACGATGGTTCCCTCGGCGTTGCTGAAGGAGGAGCGGACGTGCAGGGTGACCCCGTGCCGGCGGGCGTACTCGACGGCACGGATGTAGAGGACCTTCGCACCCGAAGCTGCGAGCTCGAGCATCTCCTCGCTCGTGATGCGGTCGACCTTCTTGGCCTTCGGTACCACGCGCGGGTCGGCGGTGAAGATGCCGTCGACGTCGGTGTAGATCTCGCAGACGTCGGCGTCGAGCGCCGCGGCGAGGGCGACGGCCGTCGTGTCGGAGCCACCGCGGCCGAGCGTGGTGATCTCGCCCGTCGTGCGGTTGAAGCCCTGGAAGCCGGCGACGATCGCGACGTGCCCGGCGTCGAGCGCCTCACGCACGCGCTTCGGGGTGACGTCGACGATGCGGGCCTTGCCGTGCTGGGCGTCGGTGAGCATGCCGGCCTGGCTGCCCGTGTACGAGGACGCTTCGACCCCGAGGCTCTTGATCGCCATCGCGAGCAGCGCCATCGAGATGCGCTCCCCCGCGGTCAGCAGCATGTCGAGTTCACGACCCGCGGGGATGGGGGTCACGGAGTGCGCGAGGTCGACGAGTTCGTCGGTGGTGTCGCCCATCGCCGAGACGGCCACGACGACGTCGTTGCCGGCCTTCTTCGTCTGGACGATCCGCTTCGCCACGCGCTTGATGCTCTCGGCGTCCGCGACGGACGATCCACCGAACTTCTGCACGATCAAGGCCACTGGCTGGTACTCCCGGAGACGACGGATCCGCGAGGTGACGCGGTCTGACAATGGTAGTCGGTGTTTCGCGGATGTTGCGTCTGAGCGGGCGCGGACGCAACGATCCTGCGTGGGGTGTGGAGGCGGGTTGGCCTGACCGGGTCAGCCGCCGACGACGCGGCGACCCTCGAAGGCACGCCCGAGCGTGACCTCGTCGGCGTACTCGAGGTCACCGCCGACGGGCAGCCCGGAGGCCAGGCGTGTCGTCCGGATCCCCATCGGGACGAGCAGACGGCTGAGGTACGTCGCGGTGGCCTCGCCCTCGAGGTTCGGGTCGGTCGCGATGATGACCTCGTCCACCGTGCCGTCCGCCAGCCGCGTCATGAGCTGTTGGATGCGGAGGTCGTCCGGGCCGATGCCGTCGATCGGACTGATCGCGCCACCGAGCACGTGGTACAGCCCGCGGAACTCCCGGGTGCGTTCGATCGCGGCGACGTCCTTCGCCTCTTCCACGACGCAGATCACCGCTGGCGAGCGGCGTGGGTCGCGGCAGATGCTGCACTGCACGTTCTCGGTGACGTTGCCGCAGATCTCGCAGAAGCGGACCTTCTCCTTGACGTCCGCCAGCAGCTCGGCCAACCGCGACGGGTCGAACGACTCGGTCTGGAGGATGTGGAACGCGATGCGCTGCGCCGACTTCGGTCCGATGCCGGGGAGGCGACCGAACTCGTCGATGAGGTCCTGCACGATGCCGTCGTACATCAGGCGCCTTCCTCGTGGAGCGAGGTCTCCTCGATGAACTGGGCGTTCAGGATCTCACGGACCACGGCCTCGCCGTAGCGACCGGCCACCGGGGTCCGGCGGACCTGGGGGGCGGGCTGTTGCCGCGGCGCGGTCTGCTGCTGCGGTGTTTGCTGTTGCGGTGCCTGTTGCGGTGTCTGTTGCGGTGTCTGTTGCGCGGGCGCGGCTGCCGGCGACGGCGCCGCCGGACCGGCGGGTGCGTCCGCGTAGGGCTCGCCGTCACCGTAGGGGTCGTCGTCGAGCGGGTAGTCGTCGACGGGCACGTCCGGCGCATCGGGAGCGACCGCAGGTGCGACCTCCGGCGTCGATGCCGCCTGCGGGGCACCGGCGGACAGCGACGACGCGGGGCGCAGCTGGGCCGCGAGGGCCGCGTCGACCGCCGGGTTCGAGACGGTCGGCGTGGGCGCGACCGGTTCGCCGGTGTCCGTGGTGCCGAACGGGGCGGACCAGGACGGCTCACCGCGGTCGGGTGCGGCTGCGCCCGAGGGGTCGTTCGCCGGGATCGACGCGACTGCCCACTCGGTCACCGGGGCGCCGGTGGGCTCGGACGCTGCCGCTGCGGGGGCGGCCGCGGGCGTCGGTGTCGCAGCCGCCGTGGGCTCGGGGGCGGCCGTGCGCCCGAGACCGGGCGCGCGCTCGGTCTCGGGCGCGCGCTCGGGAGACCGCTCCGGTGCCGGGGCGGATGTCTGCGCCGGGGTGGGTGCCTGCGCCGGGGTGGGTGCCTGCGCCGGGGCGGCCGGGCGCTGCGGTGCGGCCGACTGCTGCGGAGCCCGGTCCTGCGGCGGCGCCGTCGGCTGCTGCGGCTGGGCGGGACGCTGCTGACCGGGGCCGCCGGGGCCACGAGCGACGAACTTCACCCGGAGCCCGAGCACGTCGACGATCGCCTGCCGCAGGAGCTCGCTGACGCTGTTCGACGGGTCGGACATCTCCTTGAAGGAGGCCACGTCCTGCTGGCTCGGGAACGTCAGGGTGAGGACGTCCTCACGGAGGGCAGTGACCTGCGCGGTGACGACCACGGACCACGCCGAGCGCTTCGCCCGCTGCACGTGCTCCACGATCTGGGGCCAGGAGTCCCGGAGCTGCTGGAACCCGACGGCCGCGATCGGACGGACCGCGGGCTCGTCGCCGGCGGCGGCTCCCTGTCCGGTCGACGAGGCGTTCGCGCTCCCGGCCACGGGGCTCGGTGCGGAGGCCGGTGCCGCGGACGTCGGAGCGTTGGACGTCGGCGCTGCGGCGGCCGGTCGTTCGGACGGGGCCTCGGGTGCGCTCGGCACAGCAGCGGCCCACGACGCAGCGGCATCCCGTGCGGCCGTGCCCGGGTCGACCGGCTGCTGCGCGGACTCGGCCACCGGCGCGGCGGGCTCGGCAGGCGGTGTCGGCGCGGGTGCCGGTGCCGGTGTCGGCGCAGGTGCCGGTGCGGATCCGGCGACCGGAACGGAACGCGACGGCGTCTGCGGTGCAGCGGGGCTGGGCGCGCTCGTCTGCGCCGCGGGGGGCAGGGTCTCCGGACCGGCCTGGTGCCCACCGGCGTCCCCGACGCCCACGCGGCGCTCGAGCCGCTCGACCCGCGCGAGCGCACCACGCTGGGTGTCGTCTGCCTCGGGCACGAGCATCCGCGCCGTCATGAGTTCGAGGTGGAGCCGCGGCGAGGTCGCGCCGGTCATCTCCGTCAGTGCACGGTTCGCGATGTCCGCGGCGCGCGACAGTCCGTTCGCGCCGAACACACCCGCCTGACGACTCATCGTGTCGAGTTCTTCGGGCGAGACGCCCCGCAGGACCGCGGCCGCGCTCTCGTTCGTCGCCGCGACGACGATGAGGTCGCGGAGGCGCTCGAGCAGGTCCTCGACGAAACGACGCGGGTCCTGCCCGGTCTGCACCACGCGGTCGATCGCGGCGAAGGCCGAGGCCGGGTCGGCCACCGCGAGCGCGTCCACGACGTCGTCGAGCAGCGCGGCGTCGGTGTAGCCGAGGAGCGCGACGGCACGCTCGTACGCGATGGCCCCGTCCTCGCTGCCCGCCATCAGCTGGTCGAGCAGGGACAGGGTGTCGCGCACGGAGCCGCCGCCGGCACGGACCACGAGCGGCAGCACGCCCGGCGCGACCGACACCGACTCCTGCGTGCAGAGCTGCTCGACGTACTCGAGCATCGCGGCAGGCGGGACCAGGCGGAACGGGTAGTGGTGGGTGCGCGACCGGATCGTGCCGATGACCTTCTCGGGCTCGGTCGTCGCGAAGATGAACTTGACGTGCTCCGGCGGTTCCTCGACCAGCTTGAGGAGCGCGTTGAAGCCCTGCGGCGTCACCATGTGGGCTTCGTCGAGGATGAAGATCTTGTAGCGGTCGCGGGCCGGGGCGAACACGGCGCGGTCGCGGAGGTCACGGGCGTCGTCGACACCGTTGTGGCTGGCGGCGTCGATCTCGATGACGTCGAGCGATCCGCCGCCCCCGCGGGCCAGCTCGACGCAGCTCGGGCAGACGCCGCACGGGGTGTCGGTTGGCCCCTCGGCGCAGTTGAGGCAGCGCGCGAGGATGCGGGCGGAGGTCGTCTTGCCGCAGCCGCGCGGACCGCTGAACAGGTACGCGTGGTTCACCCGGTTCGTGCGCAGGGCCGTCCGGAGCGGATCGGTGACCTGCGACTGTCCGATCAGCTCGGCGAAGTTCTCGGGCCGGTAACGGCGATACAGGGCGGTGACCACGCCCCAAGGGTAGCCGGGACGACCGACACCCCGTGGCCTGGACGGACCATCTGTGGGAAGTGGGGCGCAGGCACGACGCACACCGCGCCTCCCGTCAGTGCAGACGACGGACGAGAGGCGCGGTGTGGGTCGTGCCGTGGGGTCAGGCGCGGCCCCGGCGGCGGATGCCGCGGGCGAGTCGGGACAGGCCCAGCAGGAGGAACCCGAGGACCACCAGCCCACCGGCCGCACCCGCGAGCGGCGCGACGTCGGCACCCGTGAAGGCGAGTCCACCGGAACCGGGGCCGTAGCCGGCACCGGACCCGTCCGCGCCGGAACCGTCCGCGCCGGAACCGGGCAGGCCGGGGGTCCCGGGCGTGCCGGGCGTGCCCGGCCCACCCGGCGTCCCCTGGTCGGCTGCGTCGACCACCACGGCGATCGACTGCGCGGCCGACGTGGCGCCCGCCACGGTCTGCGTCACCCGGATGGTGTGCTGCCCCACCGCGAGACGGAGCACCACGGACCAGGCCCCGGTGTCGTCCGCGGTCGTGGTGACCGGCGTCCCGTCGTCGGCGACGACCGTGACGGTCGCACCCGGCTCGGCTGTCCCGGCGACGCGCCAGTCGACGGTCCCGGCGGCCGAGGCCGTCTGGTGCGCACCCGGCGTGGGCGAGGTGACCGCGAGCGGCTGCACCGCGTCCACCACGATCGGCACCGGCTGCGCGGCCGTCGTCGTGCCGTTCACCGACTGCGACGCCGTGATCGTCCACTGGCCCTCCGGCACGCGGTCGAAGGTGACGCTCCAGTCCCCGTTCGCGTCGGCCCTCGCCGTCCGGACCTGACCGTTGGACAGGCGCACCGTCACCAGGGCGCCCGGTGTGGCGTGCCCGGTCACCGTGAAGGACCCGGTGTCACCGGTCCCCGTGGCGGGGATGAGCTGGCCCGGTGCCGGACTGGTGATGGTGACGTCGGTCGGCTGGGCGGCGGCGACCGTCACCCTGCTCGTGACCGGAGTGGATGTGACACCGCCCACGGTCTGGGTGACCGACACCGTGTGCGGTCCGACGGGCACGGCACCGACGGTGACCGTCCACGAGCCGTCCCCGCCCGCGGTGGTCGTCGCGGTCCGGCCGTCCACGTCGACCCGGATCGTGGCGTTCGGCTCGGCCGTGCCGCTCACCGGGACGGAGGCCGTCGGCCCCGTGGTCGGGATGACCTGACCGTCGGTCGGGGTCGTGACGCGGACCGGTGCGACGGCGCTGACGGAGAACCCGACCCCGGGTGCGTCCGTCGTGGTCCCGCCCACGGTCTGCGAGGCCGCGATGGTGTGCTGCCCCGTGCCGACGTCCGGCACGGTCACGGTCCAGTCGCCGTCACCGTTCGCGGTGGTGGTGACCGGTGTGCCGCCGTCGATGCGGACCGAGATCGCGGCGTTCGGTGCCGAGACACCGGAGACCTCGACGTCGGTCGTGCCGTCGACCACCCGGTACGTGGTGCCGGCGACCGGCGACGTGACGACGATCGCGTCCGCCGCGGCCACCTCGACCGTGACGTCGCGCACGATCGGCGACGACGTGGTGCCGTTCACCTCCTGCGTGACCGTGACGGTGTGGTCGCCCTCGTCGAGCCCGGTGACGTCCGTCGTCCAGCTGCCGTCGGGTCCGACCGGGACCACGATCGGGTCCTCGTCGTCGACGACGACCCGGACGGTCCCGCCGGCCTGCCCGGTGCCGCTGACCGGCACGGTGGCGGTGGTCGTGCCGGCGGGGACGGTGACGGTCGCGCCGTCGGCCGGGGTCGTCACCGCGAGCGCGGTGCCCGGGGCGACGGTGAAGGTGCTGGCGACCGGCGCCGAGGTCGAGCCGTCGACCGTCTGGGTGGCACGGATGGAGTGCTCCCCGACGCCGACGTCCTCGAGGTCGACCGTCCAGGTCCCGGCGTCCGTCGCGGTCACGGTGACCGGGTCTCCCCCGTCGATCGTGACCCGGACCTCGGCCCCGGACTGCGCTGCGCCACCGGCGGTGATCGTCGCGATGGAGTCCTGCTGCGCGACGCGCACGGTCGACCCGTCCGCCGGGGTGGCGATCGTGATCGGGTCCGCCACGAGCACCCGGATGCCCACCGTGGCCGGGGCGGAGACGGTGTCCCCGATCCGCTGGGTCACGCTGACCGTCGGGGTCCCGGCCGGCACGTCGGGCACCGAGACGCTCCACGCGCCGTCGCCGTCCGCCGTGGTGGACTCGCTGCGTCCGCCGCCGAGGTCGACCACGACGGTCGCCCCGGGCTCGGCCGTGCCGCTGACGTCGACCGTGGTGGTCGCGCCCTCACCGGCGACCAGGTACTGCTGACCCGCCGTCGGCTCGTCGATCAGGACGGGGTCGCCCGCCTCGATCTCGAACGACGTCTCGACCGGGGTGCTCGAGGTGGAGCCGCCGACGGTCTGCGTGACGCTGACGTCGTGCGTCCCGACCCCGAGGTCCGGCACGTCGACGCTCCAGCTGCCGTCGTCCCCGGCGGTGACCTCGACCGGGTCGCGGTCGTCGACCGTGACGGTCACGGTGGCGCCGGACTCGGCGTCACCCGCGACGGTCACGGTGGTCGTGGCGGTGCCGTCCGCGACCGTGATCGGGTCGTCACCGGGCTCGCGGATCGTCAGGTCGGCCGCCGCGACGACGGACACCGGACGCTCGACCGCGGCACTCGTGGTGCCGTTGATCGCCTGGGTGACCGCTGCCGTCCACGACCCGACCGGGACGTCCTGCACCGTGGTGGACCAGCGGCCGTCGTCACCGACGGGTGCCGTGGCCGTGCCGCCCGCGCCGAGGTCGACCCGGACGGTCGCTCCCGGCTGGCCGGTCCCGGCGAACGCGACGTCGGTGGTGGCGTCGTCGTCCGCGACGGTCACCGAGGTGGCCCCGGCCGGCGTGGTGACCGCGAGCGGCGCACCGGCCCGGACGGAGACCCCGGCGCTCACCGGCGCCGAGGTCTGTCCCTCGACACGCTGCGTCGCGCGGACCGTGTAGTCACCGACCGGGACGTCCTCGAACGTCGCCTCCCAGGTGCCGTCGGTCTCGGCGGTCACCTGCTCGGAGTCGCCGTTCGACAGCGTGACGGTGACGGCGGCGCCGCCTTGCGCCCGTCCGGCTGCGCGGACGTCGGCCGTGCCGGCCGCGTCGGCGACCGTCAGGACGTCGCCGTCCTCGGGGGTCGTCAGGGTGAGCGCGGTGGCGGCCCGCACCGTGACGGTCTGCTCCGGAGTGGAGGCAGTGGTCCCGTCCACGGTCTGGGTCGCGGTGAGCGTCGGGGCACCGACACCGACACCGTCGAACGTCACCGTCCAGTCGCCGTCACCGTTCGCGGTCGTCGTGCGCTCGTCGTCGCCGAGCCGCACCGTCACCGGTGCGTTCGGCTCGGCCGTGCCGGAGACCGTCACCTCACGCGTGGCGTCCGCGTCGGGGACCAGGAGGACCGCGTCGGCGTCCGGGGCGGTGATGGTCACCGCGTCGGCCGCCTCGATCGTGACCGTCCGGGTCACCGGGTCGGACGTCGCCGGGGACGAGACCGTGCCGGGCAGGGTCTGCGTGACGGACACCGGGTGGGTGCCGACGCCGAGGTCCGGGAACGTCACCGACCAGGTGCCGTCCGCCCCGACCGTGGCCTGCTGCTCGTCCTCGCCGGCGGTGCTGGCGCTCACGGACGCACCGGGCTGGCCGGTGCCGGTGACCGTCACGTCGCGCTGCACGTCGTCACCCGCGACGGTGATCGGGGCGGTGCTCGGTGCCGTGATCGCGAGGGGGTTCGCGGTGACGACCTGGAACGTGGTCGGGATGGCGCTCGTCACGACGTCCGCGACGCTCTGGCTCGCGTTCACCGTGTAGGTGCCCGTGGGAGCGAGACCCGTGGCGTCGACCGTCCACGCTCCGGTGGGGCTCGCCGTGGTGGTGAACTGCGTGTCCGGCCCGAGGGACACCGTGACGTCGGCGTTCGGTTCGGAGCTGCCGGAGATCGGCACGGTCGCGGTGGCGTCCCCGTCGACCACCACGAAGCGCGACCCCACGGCCGGCGACTCGATGGTGATCGCGGTGCCGGGCACGACCGTGAAGTCCGCCGTGACCGTCGGTCCGGTGGTGCCGTTCACGGTCTGGACGGCCGCGACGGTGTGGTCGCCGATGCCGAGCTGGACCGGGTCGGTGGTCCAGTTGCCCGAGGCGTCCGCGACGACCACGACGGGGTCGCCGTCGTCGACCGTGACGGCGACCGAGGCTCCGGCCTCGGCGGTGCCTCGCACCACGACGGCCGCCTGGCCGCCGGCGCCGGCCGGGACCTGCTGCGCGTCCGTCGGCGACGCGATCACGAGGTCGTCGCCGACCGCGACGGTGAAGTCGCGGTCGACCGGCGCCGAGGTCTGCCCGCCGACCGTCTGCGTGACGCTCGCGGTGTGGTCGCCCGTGCCGACCGCGGGCAGGGTCACGGTCCACGTGCCGTCGTCACCGGCGGTCGTCGACACCGGGTCGTCCGCGCCGTCGAGGACGACGTCGACGGTCGCACCCGGCTGGGCGGTGCCCGTGACGGTGACGTCGATCGTCGCGTCGTCCGTGGCGACCGCCGTCGTGCTCCCCTGCGTCGGCGTCGAGACCGCGAGGCCCGCACCGGCTGCGACGGTGACGACCTGGCGCACGGCCGGTGAGGTCGTGCCGTTCACGGTCTGGTTCGCCGCGATCGTGTACCGGCCGACCGGGACGTCCTGGACCGTCGCGGTCCAGTCGCCGTCCCCGTTCGCCGTCGCCGTGGCGGTCAGACCGCCGCCGAGGGAGACCGCGACGTCCGCTCCGGGCTCGGCGGTGCCGACCAGGTCGAGGTCCGTGGTGGTGTCGGCGTCGAGGACGGTCACCGTCGCGCCGGGGGCCGGCGTGGTGATCGCGATCGGCGCACCCGCGCGGACCGTGAAGGCCGATGTCACCGGACCGGACGTCGTCCCGTCGACCGTCTGCCGTGCGGTCACCGTGCGGTCGCCGACCGGGACGCCCTGGAACGTGGTCTCCCAGGCCCCGTCGCCGTCCGCGGGGACCGTGGCGGTGAAGGAACCACCGATGCCCACGACCACCTGCGCGTTCGGCGCCGCGGTGCCGGACACCGTGACGGGGGTCGTCGAGGTCGTGCCGGCGACGGTGATCGTGCTGCCGTCCTCCGGTGCGTCGATCGTCAGCGCGGGGGCCGCCGTCACGGTGAAGTCACGCGTGACCGGCGTGCTCGTCGAGGAGCCGACGGTCTGCGTGACACTCGCCGAGTAGCCCCCAGCGGGGACGGCCGTGATCGTCGTCGACCAGGCGCCCCCGGCGTTCGCCGTGGTGGTCGCCGTCCGGTCGCCGCCGTTCACCGAGACGTCCACGCGGGCCCCGGGCTGCGCGGTCCCGGAGATCGGGACGTCACGGGTGTCCCCGACGAGCGGGAAGTCCTGGCCCGCCGTCGGCGAGGCGATCGTCAGGCCCGCCGCGGCCACGACCCGGAACGCGCGGGTGACCGGCGCCGAGGTGCTGTCGCCCACGGTCTGCGTGACGCTGGCGGTCTGGTCGCCCGTCGGGACGTTCGGCACCGAGATGCTCCACGCGCCGCTCCCGTTCGCCGTGCCGGTCGCCGTCAGGCCACCGCCGAGGTCGATGTCGATGCGGGCGTTCGCGGTCGCGGTGCCCGTCAGGGTCACGGGCGCCGTGGTGCCGGTGGTGGTGAAGGTCTGCCCGGCGGTCGGGGTCGTGATCGTCAGCGCCTGCTGCGCGACGACCGAGAACGGCTGCGTGACGGTGCCCGCCGCGGTGCCGCCGACGGTCTGCGTCGCGGTGGCCGTGTAGTCGCCGGTCGGGACGCTCGCGATGGTCGTCGTCCAGGTGCCGTTCGCGGCGACCGTGGCGGTGCCGGTGCGTCCGCCACCGAGGCTGACCGCGATCGTCGCCCCTGGCTCCCCCGCGCCGCTCACCGCGACGGTGCGGGTCGAGGAAGCGGTGGGCACGCTGAACACCTGGTTCGCCGTCGGTGCCGTGATCGTCGGTGCGACGAACGCGCTGGCGCGGACGGTCGAGGTCGCGAGGTCGACCGTGGCGACGTTCGCGCCCGGCAGGATCGACAGGCGCAGCGCGTGCACGCTCCGCGAGCCGAGGTCGTACCCGCGGGCGTCGCGGAACCCGGTCGTCGTGTCCTGCGCGTTCACGGTGAGGTCGATCACCTGACGGAGGAGCAGCACGACGGGCGAGAGCAGCGTCGCCACCGCACGGGTGGTGTTCGTCAGCGTCGCGCCGAGCTGGGTGAGTGCGGTACCGCCGATGATCGGCCGGAGCGCCGTCTGCAGGGCCGGCACGACGATCCCGGTCACGACCGGGGCGAGCACCGTCCCGAGGGGCAGCGGGAGTCCGGCGAGGCTGCCGGACGCCGTGATCGTCGGGTTCGCGGTGGCCGTACCGGCGAGCGCACCGAGCGTCGTGTCGACCTGCAGGCCGATCGCCGCGGCGGGCTGCCCGAGGACGGTGGCGTTCGTCGCGATGTCCACGCGGACCGCGGTCGAGTTGATCGTGTTCACGACGGCGGTCTGCAGTGCCGTCGGCAGCTGCGTCCCGAGGATCGTGGTGATGCTCTGGTTGATCGAGTTCACGGCCGCGGTCGTCAGCACCGGGGTGTTCGCGGGCTGCCCGTTGAGCGCCGTGAGCTTGTCGAGGTCGACCGTGATCGTCCCGGTCGACGGGGTGATCGTCACGGCGCCGTCGGTCAGGGGCTGGCGAAGGACCTGGGTCAGCGTGTCGTCGAGGTTGAGGTTCACGTTCGCGGTGATGTTCGTGCCGCTCACGTTCACCGTCCCGAGCAGCGCCTGACGCAGCAGCGTCTGGATCTGCGCGGTCACGGCCGAGGTGGTCCCCTGCAGGGCGCCACCGGTGCCGAAGACACCGTTGACGGAACTCGACACCGTCCGGAGCTCGTCCCGGAGCGAGGTGGTCAGGCCCTGGACCGCCGGGCTGGTCAGGGCGAGGTTCGCGCTCGCGATCCGGTAGTCGCTCGACGTGCTCACCGTCGCCCCGCGCGTCGCGGAGAGCGTCGACGCGAGGGCACCGACCTGCAGCCGGGCGTTCGACAGCACCGTCGTGTCGGCGCCGACGCGCGAGAACAGCGGATTGAGGTCCAGCGTCGCCGCACCCGTGCCCGAGCCGTTGCCGACACCGATGCCGCCGTCGTTCGTGAGGAGGCCGGAGGACGCGGTCGCGCCGTTCGCCGAGGTCGTCGCGTACTGGCCGTCGACCCCGAGGGTGAGGATGCCGTTCGCCCCGATCAGGTCGATGTCGTTCCCGAGGTCCACCCCGACCGCGTTCAGCGCGGTGAGGTTGAGCGGCTGGTTCGTGGTGCCGCCACCGGTGGTCGCTCCGCGGGCGGAGTAGGCACCGCCGAGCTGCGCGATCGTGTCGACGTCGACGATGCCCGACCCGCTGAGCAGTACGCCCTCGGCCTCGGAGACGTCGGTCTGGGCGGCCGCCGCCGGTTGGAACGCCACGGTGGCGGCGATGAGCGCCGTCACCGTGGCGATGACGCCGCCACGCAGGAGGAGACGCCGATCGTCCGATGCTCGTCGTCGAGCTCGGTCGCCAGCACCGATGATCCGTCGTGTCCAGTCGCCCGCTGTCGTGGGTACGCGGGTACCCCGAAGCGACACGTGCCTGCGCATGCGTGTCTCTTTTCCTGGCAGGACGCGCCTGCCACCTGATCCGGAAACTCCCCCGCTGGTGAGGCGGTGGAGGGTTCAGGAATCCTGGTTGGGGATTCCTGAGGCCGATCTTTGCACACGATCAGGTTGCTGTCCGCAACCCGTTACGAAACGGACACCAGACGACGAAAAGACTCCCCACGCACCCGCACGGGAGCATGGGCACAGCCCCGGTTACCCCGCACGAAAAGACTCCCCACGCACCCGCCAGAGCCCGGTTACCCTTGCTGCGTTTCCGCCCTGGGGGAGTTGGCCTGGATGGCGTCACGTGAGGAGCCTCCGGAAGTCTACCGGACGGAACGGGCAGACTCGGACACATGAAGATCGCCATCGCCGGAGGACACGGCCAGATCGCCCTGCTCCTCGCCCGCCTCGTCACCGACGCCGGCCACGACGCCGTCGCCATCGTCCGCAACCCCGCACACGTCACCGACGTCGAGCAACAGGGCGCCACAGCGATCGTCGCGGACCTCGAGCAGCTGGACGACGACGAGCTCGCGCTCCGCCTACGCGGTGTCGATGCCGTGGTGTTCGCGGCCGGCGCCGGCCCGAACAGCGGCGCGGAGCGGAAGCTCACCGTCGACCGGGACGGCGCGATCCTGCTCGCCGACGCCGCCGAACGGGCCGGGATCCGTCGGTACGTGATGGTCTCGGCGATGGCGGCGGACTCGTACGACCCGGAGCGTGCGGTCGTGCCCGCCCGTGCCGAGGCCGACGTGTTCCAGGTCTACCTGCGTGCGAAGGCCGAGGCGGACGCGAACCTCCGGGCGCGCAGCCTGCGGTGGACGATCGTGCGACCCGGCGGCCTGGTCGACACCGTCCCGCAGGGCACCGTCGACGTCGGCCGGACGCTCCCGCGCGGCACGATCCCCCGCGCGGACGTCGCCGCGGTGGTGCTGCACGCGATCCTCGACGACACCGCGGTGGGCGTCCAGTTCGAGGTCACGAGCGGCGACACCCCGATCCCGGCGGCCCTGTCGGCGCTCAGCTGAGCGCGACCGCGGCCGACTGGCGGGCGATCTCGAGTTCCTCGTTCGTCGGGATGACGAGCACCGCGACGCGCGATGCATCCGTCGAGATGAGACGGGCTTCGCGCGATGCGAGCTCGTTCCGGTCCGGGTCGATCTCGATGCCGAGGTGCTCCAGGCCCGCGAGCACGCGACGACGGAGCAGCGCGTTGTTCTCGCCGACACCGGCGGTGAACACGACGGCGTCGAGGCCGCCGAGCTGCGCCGTGTACGCACCGACGTAGCGACGGATGCGGTGGCGGTAGACGGCGAGCGCCGCCTCGGCCACGTCGTCGCCGTTGAGCGCGGCGTCCTGCACGTCGCGCATGTCGCCGTTGCCGGTGAGCCCGAGGAGCCCGGACTCCTTGTTGAGCATCGTGTCGAGCTCGTCGAACGACAGCCCGGCCTCGCGGTGCAGGTGGATCAGGACCGCCGGGTCGAGGTCACCGGAGCGGGTGCCCATCACGAGGCCCTCGAGCGGGGTGAGGCCCATCGAGGTCTCGATGGACTTCCCGCCGTCGATCGCCGCGGCCGAGGCCCCGTTGCCGAGGTGCAGCACGATCGTCTTCAGCTCGGCGAGCGGTCGGCCGAGGAACTCTGCGGCCTGCTCGGACACGTACTTGTGGCTCGTGCCGTGCATGCCGTACCGGCGGATCGAGTACTTCGCGGCGAGGTCGGCCGGGATCGCGTAGGTGTACGCGTGCGGCGGCATCGTCTGGTGGAACGCGGTGTCGAACACGGCGACCTGCGGCACGTCGGAGAACACCTGCTTCGCGGCGCGGATCCCCTCGAGGTTCGCCGGGTTGTGCAGCGGCGCGAGGCTGTTCAGGTCCTCGATCTGCTGCTCGACCTCGTCGGTCACGACGGTGGCCCGGTCGAAGGTGGTCCCGCCGTGCACGACGCGGTGCCCGACGACCGCGGGCGGGTACTCGTCGAAGGACGGCCCGACCTTGGCGAACGCGTCGATCATCGCCTGGAACCCGGCCGCGTGGTCCGGTACGGCGCTGGCGTCGTTCGACGAGGACTCCCCCGTCAGCGCGTTGGTGTGCTTCCACGCGCCGGTCGACTCGCCGATGCGCTCGACGAGTCCGGAGGCGAGCGTGCGCTCCCCCTCGAGTTCGATGAGCTGGTACTTGAACGAACTCGATCCGGAGTTGACGACGAGGGCTGCGGTCACGGGACGGTCGCTTTCTGTTGGGGCCTGGAGGCGCGGTGCGGGTCGGTCGGTCAGGCCGCGTCGGACGCGGTGCCGGCCTGGATCGCGGTGATCGCGACGGTGTTGACGATGTCGCCGACGAGCGCGCCGCGGGACAGGTCGTTGATCGGCTTGCGCAGACCCTGCAGCACCGGACCGATCGCGACGGCACCGGCGGAGCGCTGCACGGCCTTGTACGTGTTGTTGCCCGTGTTGAGGTCGGGGAAGATGAAGACCGTCGCCTTCCCGGCGACCGGCGAGTCCGGCATCTTGGTGCTGGCGACCGTCGGATCGGCCGCGGCGTCGTACTGGATCGGGCCCTCGACGAGCAGGTCGGGGCGGCGCTCGCGGACGAACGCGGTGCCCGCCCGGACCTTGTCGACGTCGGCACCGGAGCCGCTGTCGCCGGTGGAGTAGCTGAGCATCGCGACGCGGGGATCGATGCCGAACTGCGTCGCCGTCTCGGCCGACGAGATCGCGATGTCGGCGAGCTGCTCGCTCGTCGGGTCCGGGATGACCGCGCAGTCGCCGTAGACGAGCACCCGGTCGGCGAGCGCCATCAGGAACACGCTCGACACGATCGACGTGTCCGGGCGGGTCTTGATGATCTCGAAGGAGGGCCGGATGGTGTGCGCCGTGGTGTGCTTCGCGCCGGACACCATGCCGTCGGCGAGTCCGAGCTGCACCATCATCGTGCCGAAGTACGAGACGTCGGTCACGGTGTCGCGGGCGAGTTCGATCGACATGCCCTTGTGCGCACGCAGCCGGGTGTACTCCTCGGCGAAGCGCTCCCGCAGCTCGGGGTCGAACGGCGACACGAGCTGGGCGGCGTCGAGGTCGAGGCCGAGCTCGGTCGCGCGGGTGCGGATGGCGGCGGGGTCACCGAGGATCGTCAGCTCGCACACCTGGCGGGCGAGCAGGGTCGACGCTGCGCGGAGGATCCGGTCGTCCTCGCCTTCGGGCAGGACGATGCGCTTGCCGTACCCGCGGGCGCGGTCGAGCAGTCCGTGCTCGAACATCAGCGGCGTGACCACACCGGACGGGGTGAGCTGCAACCGGTCGCGCAGGGCGTCGGCGTCGACGTGCTGCTCGAACAGGGCCAGGGCCAGGTCGGCCTTCCGCGGGGAGTCCGCCGCGAGCCGGCCGCGGGTCTGGGTGATGCGGAGGGCGGTGTCGTACGTGCCGAGGTCGTTCTGCGCGATGGGCAGTGAGCTCGACAGCCCCTCGAGCAGCCGGGAGATCTGCGGTGCCGTCTCGAACCCGCCGTTGAGGATGACGCCGGCGAGGCTCGGGAAGGTCTCCGACTGGTTGGCCAGGAGCGTCGCGATGAGGACGTCGCTGCGGTCCCCCGGGACGACCACGATGCCGCCCTCGATCAGGCGGGGCAGCACGTTCTCCATGCTCATGCCCGCGACGACGGTGCCCAGTGCCTCGCGGTCGAGCAGGGCGTCGTCACCACGGACGAGCGTGGCGTCGGTCGCGGCGAGCAGGGCACGCACGGTGGGGGCGACGAGGACGCTGTCCTCGGGGATCGCCCACACGGGGAGGTCGGGGTGGTCGTCGTGGACCGCGCGCTCGACGCTCGACACGATCGTGCCGAGGGCGTCGGGGTCGGCACGGTTCACGATCACGCCGAACACCTGCGCGTGTGCCGCGCGCAGCTCGCTCGTCGTGACGTCGGCGACCTGCGCCATGTCCTCCGGCGTGCGGGCACCGCGTTCGGCAGCGTCGCGTCCGCCGAGCACGAGGAGCACGGGCGCACCGAGGTTCGCCGCGACCTTGGCGTTGAACGACAGCTCGGTGGGGCTGCCGACGTCGGTGTAGTCCGACCCGAGCACCACCACGGCGTCGCACTGCCGCTCGACCTGGGCGAAGCGGGTGACGATCGTCGCGAGGGCGGCGTCCGGGTCCGCGTGCACGTCGTCGTAGGTCACACCGACCGCGTCGTCGTACGAGATGCCGACCGCGGTGTGCTGCAGCAACAGCTCGAGCACGTAGTCGGGTTCGTCCACCGACCGGGCGACCGGTCGGAACACGCCGACCCGTCCGACCGAGCGCGCGAGGGTCTCGAGGACACCGAGGGCGACGGTGCTCTTGCCCGTGTGTCCTTCTGCTGACGTGATGTAGATGCGGGTCGACACGGGACCAGGCTAGCCGCGTCCTTGTCGTGACAACTGGGAGCGGCAGGAGCTTTGGACGGACGTGGTCATCCACACCCCCGAAGACCTGTACCATGGGGTGTCGTCATCGCGAGATGGCGCCAGGAGAATTCGCCTAGTGGCCTATGGCGCACGCTTGGAAAGCGTGTTGGGTGCAAGCCCTCGGGGGTTCGAATCCCCCATTCTCCGCCAGTTCCACCCGAAGGACCCGAGCCCCGCGGCTCGGGTCCTTCGTCGTTCGAGGACCGGCCGGAGCCAGGCGGTCCCCCACCCGGCGGACCGCGCTGCACCCCGTTCCCCATGGACTGGCCGCGAAACGAGGCTCAGGGGTGGAACGGGCTGTCCCCGATACCCGTCGGTCGCCTAGACTCACCGGACGGACGACCCCGGGACGGGTCGGACACGGTGCACGGAGCGGCAGGGGCGTCGCTCCCCGGGCGGACGATCAGTGCTGCCCGGGCACCCGAGGGACGAGGAGTCCACGTGGGGGACCTGACGGCACCGGTGGCGGCGCACATGCGCGCGACGGCGTACGACCTGGTGCTCCGGCCACGGCGTTCCCTCGTGCGTTCGACGATCCTCAGCGTCGTGTTCTCCGCCGTGCCCCTCGCGGTCGCCCTGGTGTGGGTGTCGCTCCCCTTCCGTCTCTGGACGTTCGTCGCGACCGTGGTCATCGCCCTCGCGGTCGTCGTCGGGATCGTCTTCACCCGACTCACCACCGCCTTCATCGGCATCGACCCCGTCGGCGTCACGGTGCGCGGCGTCGTCACCCCGAACCGCCGGGTCCCCCGCGAACGCGTGCACAGCCTGGTCCTCGCGACGACGCACGGCAGCTCGGTGGAACGGACCTCGCGCGAGCTCGTCGCGTTCGACGCGGACGGCGGACACCTGTTCCGACTGCGCTCCGACGTCTGGGGAGACGCCGGGATCGACCGGGTCGTCGAGTCGCTCGGCGTGCAGGTGACCGAGGACCCGCGCCCGATGCCCGCGCGCGAGTTCGCCCGCCGCTACCCGACGAGCCGCAGCTGGTACGAGCAGCGCGGCACCTACGTCGTCGTCGGGGTGCTCGCGGTCCTGGTGGTCAGCGGCCTGCTCGCGATCGAGACCGTCACGCTGTTCGGCGCCTGACGCACGAGCGACTCCCCGCCGACTCCTCAGCGCCGACGCCGCAGGGTCGAGAAGATCCCCTGCACGACCTCCTTGGCGATCGTGCCGCCCAGCCCCGACCCGAGCAGGTCCGAAAGCGGATCGTTCGCCTTGCGGGACGTCGTCGTCCGCGTCGAGGTCCGACCCGACCGTCGGGCAGCGGCCGCCCGCTCGGCCTTCTCGAACTCCCGCTGCGTCCGCTCGTACTCCTTCTGCGCCGCGGCTCGCTCACGTGCTTCCTGCTTCTCCTGCGCGGCGGCCTCCTTCGCCGCCGCTGCAGCGGCACGGGCGGCCTCCTTCTCGGCCTCGGCGGCAGCGGCAGCCGCCTCCTTCTGCGCGTCCGCGGCGGCGACCTGCGCGGCGGCGGCCTCCATCCGGCGTGCGAGCATCTCGTACGCCGAGTCGGGGTCGAGCCGGGTGCCGTAGGTCGCCAGGAGCGGCGAGGCCTGCACCCGCGCCTGCATCTCGGGCGCGGGCATCGGGTCCATCGACCCCTCGGGGGCACGGAGCCGGGTCCAGGCCACGGGCGTCGGTGCACCCTTCTCGTTCATCACGGTGACGATCGCCTCACCGGTGGCGAGGGACGTGAGCACCTCACCGAGGTCGTAGCCGCTCGTCGGGTACGTCGAGACCGTCGCCCGCAGTGCCTTCGCGTCGTCGGGGGTGTGCGCACGGAGCTGGTGCTGCACCCGGGACCCGAGCTGCGCGAGCACGTCGTTCGGCACGTCCTTCGGGGTCTGCGTGACGAAGAAGATCCCGACGCCCTTCGACCGGATGAGCCGGACGGTGCGGACGATCTGGTCGAGGAAGTCCTTCGACGCCCCGTTGAACAGCAGGTGCGCCTCGTCGAAGAAGAACACGAGCTTCGGCTTGTCCTGGTCGCCGACCTCGGGCAGCTCGTTGAAGAGGTCCGCGAGAAGCCACATCAGGAACGTCGAGAACACCTCGGGCTGGTCCTGCACGCCCGGCACCTCGAGCAGGCTCACGATGCCGCGGCCGTCGGCGGCGTTCCGCAGGAACACCTGCGTGTCGATCTCGGGCTCGCCGAAGAACTGGTCGGCGCCCTTGTCGGCGAACGTGATGAGCTCGCGGAGGATCACGCCGGCGGTCTGCTTCGACAGGCCGCCGAGCTCGGCGAGCTCACCCTTGCCCTCGTCGCTCACCAGGTACGTCAGCACGCTCCGGAGGTCGGACAGGTCGACGAGGGGCAGGCCGGCCCGCTCGGCGTAGTGGAAGACCAGCCCGAGGGAGGACTCCTGCGTGTCGTTCAGCCCGAGGACCTTCGACAGCAGCAGCGGTCCGAACCCGGACACGGTCGCCCGGATCGGCACACCGGTCCCCTGCCCGCCGAGCGAGTAGAACTCGGCCTGGCTGGCGACGCCCTGCCACTCCTGGCCGATGCCGGCCGTCCGCGCGAGGAGCTTGTCGTTCGCCTGCCCGGCGACGGCGAGCCCCGAGAGGTCGCCCTTGATGTCGGCTGCGAACACCGGCACGCCGTTCGCGGCGATCTGCTCCGCCAGGACCTGCAGCGTTCGCGTCTTGCCGGTGCCGGTCGCGCCGGCGACGAGTCCGTGCCGGTTGAGCATGCCGAGCGGGATCCGGACCTGGACGTCGGGCTGCGCCTCGCCGTTGACGAGGGCGCCCAGCTGGAGCGCGCTGCCGTCGACCTGGTACCCGTCCCGGATCGCGCCCACCGCCGCCGCGTCCAGCGGGCTGTCTGGGCCCACGCCGCCGGCACCGGTGCGACGCGCCAGCGGCGTGCCGGCCGTGCCGGTGGGGAGAGGCACGGTGCCGGTCACCGGGGTCGCCCCCGGCGCCGACGTGGTGGCGTCCAGGGCCGGCTCCGCGTCGGGCGCGAGTGGTGCCTCCAGGCCGGTGGGTGCCGGGGACCCGGCGACCGTCGGTTCCGCGTCGGGGGCGAGCACCGGCTCGTCCGCGGCTGCCTGCAGCGCGGCGGCGAGTTCCTCGGCGCGTGCGGCGGCCTCGTCGGCCAGGCGTCTCGCCTCGTCCGCCGCGGCCCTCGCCGCTGCTGCCGCTGCCTGGGCCTGCTCCACCGCGTCGCTCATGACCACAGCATATGGACGGGCCCGTCCGCGCGACCGGATCGGTGCCGGACCGACGTCAGTGCGTGAGCGCGGGGACCGTCCGCGGCCGCACGACCGCCCAGAGCAGGACGATGGCCGTGACGGAGGTGCACGCCATCACTGCTCCCATCGGTGTCGCGGTCGTGATGCCGATCCAGCCGACGACCGGGGAGATGATCCCGGCGACGCCGAAGTTCAGGGCACCGAGCAGGGAGGCTGCCGTGCCCGCCTCCTTGCCGTGCGCCGCGAGGCCGATCACCTGGACGAGCGGGAACGAGAACCCGCACGCTGCGATGAAGAACCACAGCGGGACCAGGACGCCGACGAGCCCGGCACCGAGCTGGTCGAGGACCATGATCGCGACCGCCGCCAGGAACAGCGTGGCGGTCGAGCACGCCAGGATCCACTGCGGTCCGACCCGTTGCGCCAACCGAGCCGACACCTGCACGCCGACGACGACGCCCACGGAGTTCACCGCGAAGAGCAGGCCGTACTGCTGGGCGTCGAGCCCGTACAAACCCTGGAACAGGAACGGTGAGGCGCTGAGGTACGAGAAGAGTCCGCTGAAGACCATCGCCCCGATGAGCGCGACCCCCACGAAGATGCGGTCCGAGAAGAGCGCACGGTAGCGCTGCCCGATCGTGGAGTGACCGGCCTCGTGCCGTCGCGCCGGCGGCAGCGTCTCCACGATGAGCAGGATCGACGCGATCACCACGGCGGCGCCGTAGCAGGCGAGGAACACGAACACGCCGCGCCAACTGACGAACCGGAGCATCTGCGACCCGATGAGCGGGGCGAGGATCGGCGCGAGGCCGTTCACCATCGCCAGCCGGGACAGCATCCGCACGAGGGGCTTGCCGCCGAACAGGTCACGGACGGTGGCCATCGCGACGACACCACCGGCCGAGGCACCCATGCCCTGCAGCACGCGGAAGAGCGCGAGGACCTCGACGTTCGGCGCGAGCGCGGCGCCGATCGAGGCGCCCACGTGCACGGTCGTCGCGATGATCAGCGGCAGGCGCCGGCCGACCTTGTCGCTCCACGGGCCGACGAGCAGCTGCCCGGCCGCGAAGCCGAGCGTCGTCGCCGTGAGGGTGAGCTGCACCGCGCCGTCGGTGATGCCGAACTCGTCCTTGAGCGACGGGAACGCCGGCAGGTAGAGGTCGATGGTGAACGGTCCGAGCGCGGTGAGGGCGCCCAGGACGAAGACGTAGACGAGTCGCTGCCGTCGGGAGAGCGAGTCTCCCGGGTGCAGGACGACCCGGAGCGAACCGGTGGTGGCGGGCGCGGTCACGAGCAGGAGTCCTTCGACGGTGAGGGGGGAGGGAGGTGATCGCGGGATCGATCGAATCGATTCGGCCGCGGAACCATCCTACGGGTCCCGTGTCGTGGTCCGCGCATGCGGTACCGTCGGGTAGCTCGGTACCGTCTGCGGACGATGTGTCGGGTGGAACCGGATCAGAAGGGGGATGGCGTCATGGTGGATGCCCGGATCCTGCACACGACCGCAGCCCTTCGCGAGGCGATCCTGCGTCTCGCCGCCGACCGCCCGGTCTCCGAGATCACCGTCGCCGACGTGACCCGCGCCGCCGGGATCAACCGGGCGACGTTCTACTCGCACGCGGTCTCCCCCGGATCGCTGCTCGCCGACGTCCTCACGCCGGAGCTCGACCGCATCCGCGAGGACGACGCCGACGCTCGTCGCGCTGCCGCCGATCGCGGGGCCGACGCCGACGAACTCGCGACGATCACCCGTCGCGGCATCAACGCCGTGGTCGAGCACGTGGTCGCCCACCGGGACATCTACGGCCGGGCGTTGCCGGACCCGAACGACGCGTCACTGCACCGGCTGCTCGTCGAGCACTTCACCGTGTCGAGCGCGCAGCACATCGCCTCGCTCGAGGCGGCGCACCGGCCCGAACTGCTCGACGACGTCGCGGCGGGGTTCGTCGCGCAGGGGTTCGTCGGGGCGATCGAGGCGTGGCTCGCAGGGTCGCGGCGCTCCCGGAAGGCACTCGTCGACACGATCGTGCTGTCGTTCCCCGCGTGGTGGCGCTGACGACTCGCGACTGACGGGAGGCACGGTGCCAGCTGGCACCGTGCCTCCCGTCAGTCGGTCGGTCGCGTCCCTACCGGCGCGCGACCTGCGTCAGGCCGGTGAACGACACCGCGCCGAGACCGGTCACGTCGTCGTACCCCTTGGCGGTGGTGAGCGACGTGTCGTGGTCGAGCGTGACGAGGTAGTCCTTGCCGGACGACGCACTGGTGTAGGCCAGGGCGATCGGCGACGACGGCGGCCGGACGTCGCTGAACGCGGACGGCGCGGCACGGTACGTGGCGTAGATCGTCGGGTTCGCGAAGCCGAGCCGGACGTTCGTCGACTGCTGCACGATCGCGGACAGCGCGGCCGTGATCGGCGACGCGAGCGAGGTCCCGCCGTACGTCTCGTTCTCGAACGGTCCGACCGCGAGGGTCGAGTCGTCCGTGATCGGACGGATGCCGATCGCGAACCCCGTGTACGGGTCGGCGAGTGCCGCGAGGTCCGGCGAGACGCGCTTGCCACCGGCGAGCGACGTGGGCACGACGCCCTTCTGGTAGGCGGGCTGGTCGAACAGGGTGCTCCGGCCGCCCCCGGCACCGCCGCCGACGATGCCGCCGGGCAGCGGGGTCGAGTAGACGTTGCCGCGGTCACTGCTGACGATCTGGTCGAGGACGTCGCCCCACCCGGTCTCGAAGGTCTTCTTCCCGTTCTTCCCGATGCCGAGGCTGGTGCCGCCGACCGAGGTCACCCACGGGCTGGACGCCGGGAAGTCCGGCTGGGCGCTGCCGAGCGCCGCCGACTCGTCGCCGTTGTCACCGCTCGAGAAGTACAGGCCGATGCCCTCGCCCGCAGCCTGGATGTGCAGGTTCTCCTGTCCGCGGATGCTCGAGAGCGGGACGTTCTCGCCGACGTCGCCGTAGCTGTTGCTCACGAGGTTCGCGAGGCCCTGGTCGAGGATCTTCGACATCGCGACGTCGAGCCCGCCACCGCAATTCGTGCCGCCGACGTAGAGGATCTTCGCCGCCGGGGCGACCGCGTGCACCGACTGGACGTCGAGCGTCTCCTCGCCCTGCCACCCGCTCGGCTGCTGGCAGAGCACCTGGTCGGTGAACTGCGACGTCGCGGGGATGCGCTGCTGGAAGGTCGCGCTCGTGAGCTGGGGCTCGCCGTTCTGCACGGAGTACGAGTTCGTGTCGTGCACGATCGTGGGCGAGGCGTACGCGTCGATGATCGCGACCGTCTGCCCCTGCCCCTGGACGCCCTTCGCCGCCAACGCGTCGACGCCGTACGCCGAGCGGATCTGCTTCGGCACGTAGCCGCACGCGAAGGTGTGCACGCTGGTCTTCCCGTAGGCGGCGGGGACCGTCGCGGTGTGCTCGCCGTCGTACTGGGAGCACGTCGCCTGGATGCCGGTGGGGGCGGTCGCCTGCTGACGGAGCGAGCGGGTCGGCGTGGACGAGGCCGGGGTCTCCCCCTGCTCGACCAGCTCCGGGTGCGTCAGGAGCCGGCCCTGGTCGACGCTGACGCCGCTGACGAGGCCCGCGACGGACGCCGGGAGCGTCGGAGCGGTCGACGGTGCGACGAGGGTGCGGCCGCCGTGCCGGTAGCTGTGCAGCGAGGTGCCGAGCACCGAGTCCACGACGGACGCCGGCCCGCGGAACACGACGTACTCGTGGCTGGCCGGCACCGCGGTGATGGTCAGGCCCTGGGCTCGCAGGAAGCCGGTCACCTGGTCGGCGTCGGCCTTCGTCGGCGCGTACTGCGCGATCCACTGGGCCGGGCTCAGGGGCTTGCGGTACCGGGCGTTGCCCGGGGTGGAGACCGCGGTCGCGAGGGCTTCCGCTCCGCGCTGGTTCGTGAGGGGCAGGTACACCTCGCCCTCGACGTCGGTGTCGGCGGCGACCGTACCGACGTCGTTCGTGCTCGTGGCCCACGACGGGGTCGAGTCGGGCAGCACGTGCCGGGTCGCGGCGTCGGCCGGGCCGGCGGCGAACAGCACGGCGCCGATGGTGCACGCTGCGGTGGTCAGGGCGATGGCTGCGGTTCGGGTGGAGCGGGGGCGTCGTTGCACTTCGGGTCCTCTCGACGGGCTGCGGTGAGGCGACTGTAGTGAGCGCCGAGTCACCCCGGACAGTCGGTCGTTCCACCGACGAACCACGTCACCCGTTCGGGGGACTCATACTGTCCCTCCACACAGCCGACCGCCCCGTGGTTGCTGGGGACCGCCGAGCAGCGCCTGAGTGCGACCTGGGTCAGTCGCCGACGGGCTTCTCACCCCGCTGGAGGGATTCGACCACCGCGGTCGCACGCGCCACCGTCGCGGCGTCGGAGTCCGTGCCCTGCACCCGGTAGTCGGCGGACACACCGTCCCCGCCCGTGCCGGACGTCGGCAGCGGATCGCCGAGGGCGACGATGACCACACCGGCGTCGTGCGCGACCTGGACCTCGCCGCTCAGCGATGCCGGGTCGGCTGCCTCGACGAGGATCGCCTTCGCGCCGGCCTTGACGAGCGCACGCATCGCCGTGCTCTGGTCGGCCGCCGGGTCGGCCGAGCCCGCGACCCGCACGTCCGGGGTGAACCCGGCAGCGGTCAGGTCGTCGTGGAACCGGTCCGACAGGGACACTCCGCCGGAGGTCGTGCCCGGGGTGGCCGCGGCGTGCAGGAGCACGACACCGACGACGGCGTGCTGGTCGAACCCGCCGTCCGAGCTCGTCAGGTCTGTGCTCTGCACGGGGGTCGGCGCCGCGGACGTCGTGCCCTGGCACCCGGTGAGGGCGAGGGCGGAGCCGACGATCACGGCTGCGGCGACGATGCGGAGGAGCACGGGTGCCACGCTACCCGCCAACTGGTGCCGCGGCCGGTGCCGGGACCGGACCCAGGCGACGGACGGCGACGACGGCGAGTGCCGCGATGAGCGTCATGCCGCCGAAGACGAGCGGGAACGACACGGCGCCGTCCGCACCACCCGTGCCGATGAACAGCAGGCCCGTGACGGCGAGTCCGATCACGCTGCCCGAGGCGTCCGCGATCGTCAGGGCCGAGCTCGCGAAGCCGTCGTCGCCCTCGCCCGAGAACCGGAGCGTCAACATCGAGGTCCGCGGGTAGACCGCTCCCATGCCCGCTCCGCCGACGAACCACCCGACGACGAGCACCCACCAGGGCAGGCCGAACGACGCGACCGCGAGTGCCGTGAGCAGGCTGACGAGCACAAGCGACAACCCGACGCCGAACGTCCGGGCGGCGGTGAGCCGTTCCTCGCCCAACCGACCGTGCAGCCAGCTCGACCCCGCCCAGCTCAGCGCCGCCACCGTCAGTGCGAGCCCGGCGGCCGAGGCGGACAGGCCGTCCTTCGCCTGCAGCAGGAACGGCACGTACGCCTCGCTCCCGAAGAACGACGCCGCGACGAGGCCGCGCAGCAGGATCACCGACGGCAACCCGGGCGCCGCACGGAAGGTGCCGGTCGGCAGCAGCGGGCGGAGCGCGAACCACGTGCCGACGAGGCCGATCACCACGGCGGCGACCCGTGCCCACGCGCCGAGGTCCGGGGCGACGTTCAGCAGCAGGATCGCCACGGCGGCCGCGACCGACCAGCCGATCCGGGAGCGCTGCCACGGTGGCCGGAGCTCGACTGCGGGCGGGTGCAGCCGGCCGAGCGTCGGGACGAGCAACGTGAACGCGCCGACGGCGATCACGAGCGCCCCCGCGAAGACCCAGTGCCAGTTCCAGACGTCGGTCACGATGCCCGCGAGCGCCGGACCGACCAGCGCCGGCACCACCCACGCGGCGGCGAACCCGGCGAACACGGGACCGTGCAGCTCGGCCGGGAAGATCCGGGCGACGAGCACGTAGAGCACGACGTCGATCGCGCCGGCGCCGAAGCCCTCGACGAGGCGTCCGGCGAGGAAGACCTCCATCGTCGGAGCCAGCATGACGATCGCGGTGCCGATCGCGAACAGGCCGGCGGACACCCACGCCACGATCCGGCCACCGGCACGGTCCGTCCAGTTGCCCGCGAGGACCATCCCCGGCACGCCGGCGGCGAGCGGTGCCGCGAACGCCAGCGCGTAGAGGGTCTCGCCGTCGAGGTCCCGGCTGATCTCCGGCATGACGGTCGTCATCGCGAGGTTCTGGAACGCGGCGACGGCGACGATCGCGACCATGCCGACGGTGGCGAGGGCGTACGGGCCGCTGAACAGACTGGTCCTCGTCGCGGCGGTGCTCACCCGATCATCGTAGGGCCAGCCACTGACGGCCTGGAGAAGCGTGGCGGGGCCGCCACGTGCCTCCAGGCCGTCGGTTCTTCAGCTGTCCAGCGCCTCAGCGCTGCAGCGCCTGCTGCAGGTCCGCGACGAGGTCGCCGGCGTCCTCGATGCCGACCGACAGGCGGACGACGTTCTCCGGGACGGCCAGTTCCGTCCCCTTCACCGAGGCGTGCGTCATCTCGCTCGGGTACCCGATCAGCGACTCGACGCCACCGAGGGACTCGGCGAGCGCGAACAGCTCCGTCGACTCGGCGAACCGCCGTGCGGCCTCGGGACCGCCCGAGAGCGCGACCGAGAGCATGCCGCCGAACCCGCGCATCTGGCGTGCGGCGACGTCGTGGCCGGGGTGGTCGGCGAGTCCCGGGTAGTAGACACGCTCGACGCCGGGCGCGGCGACGAGGGCCTCGGCCACGGCCTGCGCGTTCTGCGAGTGCCGCTCCATCCGGACCGCGAGCGTCTTGATGCCGCGGGTGGTCAGGAACGCGTCGAACGGCGACGAGACCGCGCCGGCGCCGAACTGCAGGAACTGGACCTTCGCGGCGAGTTCCTCGTCGGCGAGCACCACGGCACCACCGACGACGTCCGAGTGGCCGCCGAGGTACTTCGTGGTGGAGTAGACGACGACGTCGGCGCCGAGCGACAGCGGCTGCTGCAGGTAGGGCGACGCGAAGGTGTTGTCGACGACGACGAGCGCACCGGCCCCGTGACCGAGCTCGGCGAGGGCCGCGATGTCGGCGATCTTCATGAGCGGGTTCGTCGGCGTCTCGACCCACAGCACGGTCTGGTCCGGCGCGTCCTCGAGCGCGGCACGGACCTGGTCGAGGTCGCTCATGTCCACCACGACGAGCTCGACGCCCCACGGGACGTGCAACCGGCTCACCAGGCGGTGGGTGCCGCCGTACACGTCGTTGCCCATCACCACGCGGGCCCCGGGGACGAGGGCGGCGCGGAGCAGGGCGTCCTCGGCGGCCAGACCGGACGCGAAGGAGTACGCCGCGACGCCTCCGTCGAGGTCGGCGAGCAGGGTCTGCAGCGAGTCGCGCGTCGGGTTGCCGGCGCGGGAGTACTCGTAGCCGTTCCGCATGCCGCCGATGCCGTCCTGCACGTACGTGGACGTCAGGTGGATCGGCGGGATGACGGCGCCGGTGGGGCCGTCGGGCTCCTGTCCGGCGTGGACGGCACGGGTGCTGAACTCGGTCATGCGGGCTTCGTTCCTCGGTCGGTTCGGTCGGGTCGGTCGGATCGGGCGGGTCGGGCGGGTCACTCGGAGAGGTAGGTCAGGAGGTCGTGGCGGGTCAGGACGGTGACGGGCTTGCCGTCCTCGACCACCAGGAGCGCGTCGACGGACTCGAGCGCGCGACGGGCCGAGGACACCGACTCGCCGACACCGATGAGCGGCAGCGGCTCCCCCACGAAGCCGGTCAGGGCGTCCGCCATCTTCGCCGCGCCGGTGAAGACCTGCTCGAGCAGGTCCTTCTCCGCCACCGCGCCGACGACCTCGCCGATGACGACGGGCGGTTCCGCGCTGAGCACGGGCATCTGCGAGACGCCGTACTTCGTCATGATGTCGACGACCTCGCGCACGGTGTCCGCGGGGTGGGCGTGGACGAGGTCCGGCAGACGGCCGTCCTTGCCCGCGATGAGCGACCCGACGGTGCGCTCGTCGTCGGTCTCGGCGAAGCCGTAGGAGCGCATCCACCGGTCGTTGAAGATCTTGCCGAGGTAGCCGCGACCGCCGTCGGGCAGGAGCACCACGACGACGTCGTCCTCGGTGAGGTCCCGTGCGGCACGCAGGGCGGCGACGACGGCCATGCCGCTCGACCCGCCGACGAGCAGACCCTCTTCGCGCGCGAGGCGACGGGTCATCGCGAACGAGTCGGCGTCCGAGACGGCGATGATCTCGTCCGGCACGCCGGCGTCGTAGGCGTCGGGCCAGAAGTCCTCGCCGACGCCCTCGACCAGGTACGGCCGGCCGGTGCCGCCCGAGTAGACGGAGCCCTCCGGGTCGGCCCCGACGATGCGGACGCGTCCGTCGGAGGCCTCCTTCAGGAACCGGCCGGTACCCGAGATCGTGCCGCCCGTGCCGACGCCCGCGACGAAGTGGGTGATCTGCTGCTCGGTGTCGCGCCAGATCTCCGGACCGGTGGTCTCGTAGTGGCTGCGCGGGCCGTTCGGGTTCGCGTACTGGTTCGGCTTGTAGGCGCCCGGGATCTCGCGGACGAGCCGGTCGGACACCGAGTAGTAGGACTCGGGGTGCTCCGGCGGCACCGCGGTGGGCGTCACGACGATCTCGGCCCCGTACGCCGTCAGGACGTTCCGCTTGTCCTCGCCGACCTTGTCCGGCAGCACGAACACGCACCGGTACCCGCGCTGCTGGGCGACGAGCGCGAGCCCCACCCCGGTGTTGCCGGAGGTCGGCTCGACGATCGTGCCGCCCGGTCGCAGGTCACCGGAGGCCTCGGCCGCGTCGATGATCCGGGTGGCGATCCGGTCCTTCGAGGAACCGCCGGGGTTGAGGTACTCGACCTTCACGAGGACGGTCGCACGGACCCCCTCGGTCACCCGGTTGAGCTTGACGAGCGGGGTGTCGCCGACGAGGTCGACGACGGAGTTCGCGTATCGCACGCCGTCGAGTCTAGGCGGCGGACACCGTCTTCTGCTGGGACTCGACGTGTGCGGACACCGCGGCCGAGACCTCCTGCCGACGGCGGTCGATGACGTCGCCCATGTCCCGCGCGAGGGCCGGCGTCCCGCGCACGATCTGGTCGAGGGCGGTGGCGGGCACGACGAGGACGGCGACCTCGGTGAGCGCGACGGCGGTGGTGAGGAGTGCCTCCCGGGTGAGCGCCGTCTGGCCGAGGTAGTCCCCCGCCTCGACCCGCGTCGCCGGCAGCTGGGTGTCCTCGAACGGGACGCGCAGGTCGACGCTCCCCACGAGCACGAACCGCACGGCGTCGGGCACGGTGCCCGCGGTGACGATGGTCTCCCCCGCCGCGTACCGCTCGAGCCGTACGAGCGGGGCCATCGCGGTGGTGTCGTCCCCGGTCAGGTACAGGGTCGGGGCGATCGTCGCGAGCGCCTCGTCCCGCCGTTCGTCGGTGATGAAGTCGTCGGTGGTGTCGCCGTCCAGCCCGAGCCCCGCACGCCGGGCGGCGTACCAGAGCCACATCCGGAACTGGGCGAGCGCGTCCCCTTCCTGCGAGGGACCGCGCACCTCGAACGAGACCGTGTACCCGGACCCACCCGTCGGGACCGCGACCGGCTGGGTGCCCGGGTAGCGCTGCTGCAGGCCCGTCGCGACCCGCTGCAGGAGCGCGACCACGGCCGCCGGAGGGTCGTCCGTCGTGAACGTGACGTCGGTCGAGACCGGGAACGTGCCTCCCGTCCGGCTGAGGTTCGTGAACGACGCCCCCGCCAGCGAGGAGTTCGGCATGATCAGGATCCCGGCGCCCGTGTCGATGTGCACCGACCGCCAGTTCACCTCGACGACCCGGCCACGCACCCCGCCCGCGTCGAGCCAGTCGCCCAGCCGGAACGGCTGCTCGAACAGCAGGAACAGACCGGCGATGACCGGACCGACGGCGGACTGCAGCGCGAGACCGATGACGAGCGAGCCGACGCCGAGGGCCGTGAAGATCCCGCCGACGTCGGCGCCCCACACGATCTTGAACACGAGCGCGAGCCCGAGGGCGATGAGCACGATCCGGGCGATGTCCACGAAGATCGACGGGATCTTCTCGCGCCACGAGCCCTTCCGGGCGTTCGTGAACAGGACGATGTTCAGGCCGTTCAGCACGAAGACGATCACCAGGAAGCCGAGCACCGTGCCGATGATCTGGTTCACCACGGGCTTGCCCGGGTCGACCGCGTCGGTGACCTGCACGGACAGGATCAGGATCGCGATGATCGGTACGACGGCGTTCCGGAGCAGCCCGATCACCTTGTGCAGCGAGTTGCCGCGGCGCTCGAGGTTCGACTGCAGCTCCGTCAGGATCAACAGCAGCAGCGGGAGCCCGACGATCACGCTGATCGCGGGCCAGAACCAGGGCTGCTCCCAGAACGCGGTCACGATGCGCTCCGCTCGAGACGCCAGATCCGCTGCGGGCCGGCCTGGGTCTGGACCTCACCGACGTCCTGCACGCCGCCGCGGTCACCGAGCTTGTCCACGACCCGCTGCGTCGCGTACACACCGGGCGTCGGCGCGATGCCCTGCACGCGGTACGCCAGGCTCACGGCGTCGCCCCACATGTCGTAGACGATGCTCGACCGGCCGACCAGACCGCTCGTGACCTGGCCGGTGTCGATGCCGGCACGGAGACCGATCTTCGCCCCGTGCTGGGCGTTGAACCGTTCGAGGACGCCCTGCGCCTCTTCGGCCCAGTCGACGACCCGACGGACGTTGTCGACCCGCGGCACGCTCAGGCCGCAGCTGGCGAGGTAGCCGCTCCGCGTCGTGCGGACCCGCTCGATGCCGTGCCGGCCGGCTGCCTCGTCGAGGGAGCGCCACACGTCGTTCACGAGCGACAGGGACTCCTCGGCGGTGAGCCCGGACGCGAACTCGTCGAATCCGATGATGTCCGCGTAGACGACGGCGACGTCCTGGTGGTCGGCCGCGATGGTCTCGTCGCCCTGCTTGTAGCGGCGCGCGACCTCCTCGGGCATCAGGGTCAGCAGCAGCGTGTCGTTCTGCCGTCGCTGTTCGTCGAGCAGGTCCTGTTTCACCTGCAGGCTGCGACTCATGTCGTTGAACGCCAGGCCGAGGTCGCCGATCTCGTCGCCGGCCTTCGTCTTCACCTCGACGCCGAGGTCACCCGAACTCACCCGGTTCACCGCCGTCTGCAGGCGCCGGATCGGTCGGACGAACACCTGCGCCAAGAGCAGCGACAGCAGGCTCACGAGCACGATGATGCCGACCAGGGCGAGGCCGATGTTGCGCGCGAAGTCGTTCACGGGCGCGAACGCCTCGGAGGTGTCCGTCTGTGCGACGACGACCCACCGGAGGCCATCGACCTCGAGCGGGGCGTACGCCGACAGGACCTCCTTCCCGCGGTAGTCCGTCGAGATCACCGTCCCCGACTTGCCCTGCAGCGCCCGGGTCACCGGGGTGGTGTTCACCTCCTGCAACAGGACGGAGCCCTTCACCGCGACCTGGCGGGCCGCCGTCGACGGTGCCGTCCCGGCAGCGACGACGTCGCGCTGGTACTGCTTCGGGTGCTCGATGAGCTGGCGCGGGTACGACCGCATGAGGTGGTCGGCGCCGACGAGGTACGACTCCCCGGTGTCGCCGAGGCCGTCGTCCTTCCACTGGTCGTTGCCCGTCATGACGTTGTTGACGAGGCTGATCGGCACCTGGACCGCCATCACGCCGATGATCTTGCCGTCCTCCCCCACCGGCGACATCACCCAGAGCGTCGGGACGTTGAGGCTCGGTACGTACCGGGCGAAGTCGGTGACCACGAAGTCATCCGAGCTCGTCAGCTGCAGGGCCTGCTGGTACCCGGCCGCGAGGTTCGAGTCGCGGTACGGCCCGCTGTCGAGGTTCGTCCCGAGGTCCGCGCCGGAGTACGCCGAGTAGACGACGTCCCCGTCGGTGTTCATGAGCAGCAGGTCCTCGTACCCCGCGGCCTCCACCGCCTGCTGGAAGTACGACTGGTACTCCGCGTGCGCCCTCGACCAGGCGCTGCCGTCACCGGCGTCGTCCTGCTCGATGGCCTTGTCGTAGTCGTTGAACGGCGCCGTGTACCGCGCCTGCAGGTAGGCCTGCGGATCCTCGGTCGGCGCGAACTGGTCCGGGTTCGCGGTCCCACCGGAAGCCTTGTCGAGCTGCGGCACGAAACTGTCCCGGTACCAGGCGTCGACCTTCGTGTGGTCGTCGTCCGACACCGGCCGCGACTGCAGGTCGTCCCACCCGGACTCGAACGCCTTCGTCGCGCCGATCACGCTCTCGTTGCGGGTCTGGGCCACCACCGACTGGGTGAACTGCCCGAACGAGCGCTTGAGCTCCGTGATCCTGGCCTCGCGCAGGGACGTCACCTGGTTGAACGCGGCGTTCTCGAGCGAGTTCCGGCCGTTCAGGTAGCCGACCACGCCGACCACGAGCGAAGCCAGGATGCTCACGGCGAGGAGCATGACCAGCAGTTTCGACTGGATGTCCAGCGACCCGCTCGTGAGGAACGCGCGCAGCTTGCCCTTCTTGCGCGGTGCGTCCTCGACGACACGTGGCGCGTCGGAGCCGACGGGGCCGGTCGGGGGGATGGGATCGGACGTCGGTGGGACTGCGGTCACTTCGAACTCCGCTCAGGGGCACGGGCGCAGGTGCGCGTGCGTCCACAGGTACCACACGAGTAACACTCGTGTCAGCGTGTCCGCCGAATCAGTCTCCGTCGGGTCGTCGCGAGTCGACGGTCGTCGCGAGCCGACGGTCGACGGTCGTCGGACTGGAGGCGCGTGGCGGCGCCGCCACGCGCCTCCGGTCCGTTCGTCGGTCGCGTCTGCGTGCCGTGGTGACGTCGCCTGCGGTGGCCGGGTCAGCTGCCCAGCGCGTCAGCCGGTGCGTTCTGCTGGTGGTGCAGCATCGCGTAGATGCCGTCGCGCGCCAGGAGTTCCTCGTGACTGCCCTGTTCGACGATCTGCCCGTGGTCGAGGACGAAGACGACGTCGGCGTCGCGGATCGTCGACAGGCGGTGCGCGATCGAGATCGTCGTGCGGCCCGCCGCCGCGTTGTCGAGGGCCGTCTGCACCACGCGCTCGGAGATGGAGTCGAGGGCGCTCGTCGCCTCGTCGAGGACGAGCACAGGCGGGTCCTTGAGCAGCACGCGTGCGATCGCGATGCGCTGCTTCTCGCCGCCGGACAGGCGGTACCCGCGCTCCCCCACCACGGTGTCGTAGCCGTCCGGGAACGACGCGATCGTCTCGTGGATGTTCGCCGCCCGAGCTGCTTCCTCGAGTTCGGCGTCGGTGGCGTCGGGCTTCGCGTAGCGCAGGTTGTCGCCGATCGTGGCGTGGAACAGGTAGGTCTCCTGGCTGACGATGCCGACGTGGCGCATGAGGTCCTCGTGTGCCAGGTCGCGGACGTCCTGCCCGGCGAACCGCACCGAACCCGCGGTGGCCTCGTAGAGGCGCGGCACGAGGTACGAGACGGTCGTCTTGCCCGCGCCGGACGGTCCCACGAAGGCGGCGAACTGGCCGGGCTGGAGCTCGAACGACACCCCACGAAGAGTGGGCTTGTCGGCCTCGCCGTCCGGGTACGTGAACGTCACGTCGTCGAACGCCACGTGCCCGACGCGGGACTCGTCGACGGGCTTCGCGGTGGGCGGGTCGGTGATCGCGGGCTTGAGGTCGAGGTACTCGAAGATGCGGGCGAACAGCGCGCCGGAGGTCTGCAGGTCGAGGACGACGCGGAGCAGGCCGACCGTCGGGAACAGCAAGCGGGACTGCACGGTCGTGAACGCCACGATCGTCCCCGCCGTGATCGGGACGTCGCCGATGATGAGGTACGCGGCGACCACGTAGATGATCGCCGGGATGATCGACAGGAAGATCGACACGATCGCGAAGAACCACTGCCCCGACATCTGCTGGCGGACCTGCAGGCGGATCTGGTTGCGGTTCTCGTTGCCGTAGCGCTGCGTCTCCGCACGCTGCTGGTTGAAGCTCTTCGCGAGCAGGATGCCGGAGACGCTCAGTGCCTCCTGCGTGATCGCGGTCATGTCCGACAGCGACTCCTGCGTCTGCGCGGCGATCTTCGCGCGGACCTGGCCGACCCGTCGCTGCGCGATCACCAGCAGGGGCAGCAGGATGACCGCGACGAGGGTCATCTGCCAGCTGAGGAGCAGCATCGCGACGACGGCGGCGATCACCGTCACGGTGTTGCCCAGGATCGACGAGATCGTGTTGTTCAGCACGCTCGCGACGCCACCGACGTCGTTCTGCAGGCGCGACTGGATCACGCCGGTCTTCGTGCGGGTGAAGAACGCGAGCTCCATCCGCTGGAGGTGCCCGAACAGGCGCATGCGCATCGAGCCCATGACCTTGTTGCCGACGGTCGCGGTCAGGTAGGTCTGCCAGACGCCGAGCCCGGCGCTCGCGATCCAGAGCGCCACCATCGCGCCGACGAGGACGTACAGCACGGGCATGTCCGGGCCGCCGCCGCCCTTCGGGAACAGCCCCTCGTCGAACGCCCGCTGGGTGAGGAGCGGTGGGATGACCGAGATCGCGGCCCCGATGAGGACCAGCACGACCGTGAGGATGATCGCGTTCCGGTGCGGCACGAACAGCCCGGCGATGCGCTGGACGAGGTGCGGGATCTTCGGGGCCTCGGCGTTGGCGGCCTTCTGGGCCTCGAAGTCGCCGCTCGAGATCCGCCCGCCGCCCCGGCCGCCACCGCCGCCGCGCATGCCGCCGTGCATGCTCACGACGCGTCACCCCTGTCCATGCTGCCAACCTAGCCCTGGGCCCGGACATCGGCGGGGTCCGGCCCGGTCCTGGTCCATTCGACCGTGTTCAGGGTTCATTTGACCGTGTTCGGGGTTCATTTGACCCTGTTCAGGGGGCATGCGACCATTTCCCGTCCCCTTCCCCGCACCACTCGAGGTCCCATGACGTCCGCGCCCACCCGCCCCACGTCCCTGCGCGCACAGCTCGCCCGCCGCAAGCCGATCGAGCAGCTGCAGGCCGAGGCCGCGGCGGGGGTGAACGGGGAGCCGCTCCGCCGGTCGCTCGGTGTCTGGCACCTTACGATGATCAGCGTCGGCGCGACCCTCGGCACCGGCATCCTCGTGGTGCTCGGTACCGCCGTCCCCCTCGCGGGCCCGGCGGTCTGGATCTCGTTCGTGGTCGCCGGTGTCGCGGCGCTGCTGTCGGCCCTGTCGTACGCCGAGATGGCAGGTGCGGTGCCGACGTCGGGGTCGAGCTACTCGTACACGTACGCCACCATGGGCGAGGGGATCGCCTGGGTGTGCGGGTGGTGTCTCGTGCTCGAGTACGCCGTGTCCGTCGCCGCCGTCGCGGTGGGTGCGAGCGAGTACGTCGACGAGACCCTGCGCGTGTTCGGGCTCCACCTGCCCGCAACGCTGTCGGCCCCTCCGGGTGAGGGCGGCGTGGTCAACCTGCCGGCGGCGGTCCTGGTCCTGCTCGCCACCGCGATCCTGCTGCCCGGCGCGCGGGAGAGCGCCTGGGTGAACACCGTCATGGTCATCGTGAAGATCGCCCTGCTCGTGTTCTTCGTCGTCGTGGCGTTCTCGGCGTTCCAGGCGCAGAACTTCGAGCCGCTCGCGCCGATGGGTGCCGCCGGGGTGACCGCCGCGGCGTCCCGACTGTTCTTCTCGTACATCGGTTTCGATGCCGCCTCGACCGCCGGCGAAGAGGCGAAGAACCCCCGCCGCGACCTCCCCCGCGCCATCATCGGGTCGATCGCGCTCATCACGGCGCTGTACATCCTCGTGGCCATCGCCGCGATCGGTGCCCGGTCGTGGACGTCGTTCTCGTCGACCGAGGCCTCGCTCGTGCGCATCGTCGTCGACGTCACCGGCCAGCCGATCGTCGCGCTCGTCTTCTCGGTCGGCGCCGTGATCGCGATCGCCAGCGTGGTGCTCACCGTGCTCTACGGGCAGACCCGCATCCTGCTGACGATGGCCCGAGACGGCCTCGTGCCGAAGGTGTTCGGCCGGGTGTCGCACCGCACCGGCACCCCGATCGCGAACACCCTCATCATCGGGCTCGTCGTCACGGTCGTCGCCGCGCTCGTGCCCCTCGGGGAGCTCGCGGACGCGACGAGCATCGGCACCCTCGTGGCCTTCGCACTGGTGAACGTGTCCGTCATCGTGCTCCGTCGCACCCGGCCCGACCTCGAGCGGTCCTACCGGGTGCCGCTGTTCCCCGTCGTGCCGATCCTCGGCGCGCTCTGCTGCGTGCTGCTGGCGGTGTTCCTCGGCGTCGGTACCTGGATCGCCTTCGGCATCTGGATGGTCGCCGGCGCCGCGCTCTACCTGGCCTACGGCCGCCGCCACAGCACCCTGCGCTGACGCGGGCCGCGCTGCGCTGCGCTGCGCTGCAGGCGGCGCTACCGAGTTCACGCGCTGGGCGACACTTCACGCCCGCTGCCGCCCGTGATCTGTCGCCCAGCCAGCGAAGTTCGCTGTCCACAGGTGCCAGTCCACAGCACCACCGTCCACAGATCGCGGTCGGACCCCTCGCACCGGGGCGTCAACCGTGAGTCTGGCCCCATGAACGCTCACGTCCAGCGACCACCTCTGCATCGGGCGACAGCTGCTGATCCGTCGCACGCCCGGATGCTCCAACGTCGACACGCGGCGGGGGCACTCGTCCGGCTCATCGCAGGCGTGTACATCGGAACCGGCGACTGGGATCGACTCGACACGGTCGGCCGACACCTCGCCCGGGCTCGCGCGGTTGCCCCGCGACTGCGTCCAGGGTCGGTCTTCTCCCACATCAGCGCAGCGCTCATCCACGGCTGGCCACTCGTCGGCGACGCACCCGACCTCGTACACGTCACCGATCCTGCGATCCCCTCCATCCAGCACCGTGCGGGATGCATTCGCCACCCGATCAACGGCATCCCTCGCAACGATGGACGCACCTTCGAGGGTGTTGCGGTCACGTGCACACTCGACACCGCTGTCGACGTGATCAGGACCTGCGCACCCCACGTCGCAGCGACCGCCGTCGATGCCGCCGTTCGTCAGGGCGCCCTCTGCCCAGCCGAGCTCGGCCAGGCCCTGCCGTCCCGTCCGGCGCGGGGGTCCGTCCGTGCTGAGACCGTTCTCGCAGCGCTCGATGCTCGACACGAGTCCGTCGGTGAGTCGTTCGCCGCGGTCCGGTTCGTCCAGCTCGACCTCCCGCCCTGCGAACCGCAGGTCGAGTTCCGCCACCCAGACGGTTCCGTCGATCGAGTCGACTTCTGGATCCCGTCGCTCGGTATCGTCGTCGAGTTCGACGGGCGTCAGAAGTACGTCGATACGTCGATGCTCGATGGCCGCGATCCGGCCGACGTGCTCTGGGCAGAGAAGCGCCGGGAGGACCGACTCCGCGTCCACCCCATGGTCCGGACCGTCATCCGCGTCACATGGTGGCACCTCGTCGAACTGGACAGGCTCCGCGCGCTCTTCCGTGCTCATGGCGTCCGGGTCTGATCGAACGTCCTCACGTCCTCACGTCCTCAGCGACACTTCACGGGCGACACACGGCGTGAGATGTCGCTCAGCGCGAAAGGTCCCCAGCGGCTGCCAGGGGCGCCCGCGCTCCGCCCCACCCGACCCCACACACAAGACGAAGGCCGCCGCCCCCGGAGGGGCAGCGGCCTTCGTGACCGAACGGTCGAGACTACGCGAGCTCGATCGTGGCGCCGGCGGCCTCGAGGGCCTCCTTGGCCTTGTCAGCGGTCTCCTTGTTGACACCCTCGAGGATCTTGGCGTCGGCGGTCTCGACGAGCGCCTTGGCCTCACCGAGGCCGAGCGACGTCAGGCCACGGACCTCCTTGATGACCTGGATCTTCTTGTCACCAGCGGACTTGAGGACGACGTCGAACTCGGTCTTCTCCTCAGCGGCCTCGGCCGGAGCAGCGGCGCCGGGGGCGGCAGCAGCGGCGACCGGGGCGGCCGCGGTGACCTCGAAGACCTCTTCGAACTTCTTCACGAAGTCCGAGAGCTCGATGAGCGTGAGCTCCTTGAAGGCCTCGATGAGCTCGTCCTGCGAAAGCTTCGCCATGATTTTCTCCTACTACTAGCTAGTACGTGTGGTTGATGAACGCGTGCCTGATCAGGCCGCGGACTCCTGCTTCTCGCGAAGGGCGTCCACGGTGCGGACGGCCTGCGAGAGGGGTGTCTGGAACAGGTACGCAGCACCGAACAGCGAGGCCTTGAAGGCGCCGGCGAGCTTGCCGAGCAGAACTTCACGGGACTCGAGGTCGGCGAGCTTGTCCACCTCGGTCGCGGAGAGCGGGTTACCGTCGAAGTAACCACCCTTCACCACGAGCTCGGGGTTCGCCTTGGCGAATGCACGCAGCGACTTCGCGACGGCGACGGTGTCACCGTGGACGAAGGCGAGAGCGGACGGGCCGGCGAGTTCGTCGTCGAACGACGAGATGCCGGCGTTGTTCGCCGCGATCTTGGTCAGCGTGTTCTTCACCACGGCGTACGTGGCGTGCTCACGGATCGAGTTGCGGAGCTCCTTGAGCTGCGCGACCGTGAGACCGCGGTACTCGGTGAGCAGAACGGCGTTCGAGCTACGGAAGGACTCCGTGAGCTCGGCGACCGCAGCTTCCTTGTTCGCCATGGTTCTCCTTGGGGGTCTTGCCGGCAGCCCCAGGTCCACGAACGAAAAAAGCTCCGGCGCAGAGGCTCGGAGCTGCTCCCCCGAGAACGGAAGGAGTGGTTCGGAACACCTGCGCGGGATGCCTCTCCGGGAGAGGACCTTCGGTCACGCTGCAAGCAGCACGACATCCGGCGGTCTTTGGCTTCGAGAACTGTACCAGATGCCGTGGACGGCACCAAACACCGGACTGGAGGCGCGGTGCGGGCCCGCCCCGTGCCTCCAGTCCGTTAGTCGGTGCGTTCTGACCCATCGCGCGCGCGATGGAAAGCGGAAACGCGCGTAGGAGGCAGGAAGAAGCTGCCTCCTACGCGCGGTTCGGCCTCCTACGCGCGGTTCGGCACGTCGGACCACGTGTCGGCGTCGGGCACCTCGGGCACCGCAGGCACCTCGGTCTCCTCGCGCACCGCCGCCCCGGGCGCGGGCGCAGCGGGCGCGGCCGGCTGCTCCGCGGGCAGGTGCACCGTGAACACGGTGTCCCCCGGCTCGCTCGTCACGTCCACGGACCCGCCGTGCGCCTGCACGACCGCGTCCACGATCGCGAGCCCGAGCCCCGTCGATCCCGCGGAACGGGAGCGCGAGCTGTCAGCCCGGGCGAACCGTTCGAACAGCTTCGGCAGGAACTCCGGGTCGATGCCCTGTCCGGTGTCCCGCACGGTGAGGTCCACGCCGGAACCCGACTCCGACGGCGCGAGTCCGACGGTGATGCGGGTGCCGTCCGGGGTGTGGGTCCGGGCGTTGGTGACGAGGTTGACGATGACCTGGTGCAACCGCGCGGCATCGCCGACGACGACCACGGGCGCGTCGGGGACGTCGACCTCGATCGGGTGCTCGGGCGACGCGGCGTGGGCGTCGTTCACGGCGTCGAACACGAGCCCGGTCAGGTCCACGTCGTCGAACTGGATCTCGCGGCCCTCGTCGAGGCGGGCGAGGAGCAGCAGGTCCTCGACCATCGAGGTCATCCGGATCGACTCGGACTCGATGCGGCCCATCGCGTAGACGACGTCCTTCGGCAGGTCGCCGCCCATGCGTCTGGTGAGCTCGGCGTACCCGCGGACCGATGCCAGCGGGGTGCGGAGCTCGTGCGAGGCGTCGGCGACGAACTGCCGGACCTTCTGCTCGGAGCGCTCGCGCGCCTGCATGGCACCGGCGATGTGCCCGAGCATCCGGTTGAAGGCGCTGCCGACGCGGCCGACCTCGGTGCGGGGATCGGTGTCGGGGACGCGGACGTCCTGCAGGGCGTCGCTGCGCTCGAGCGGCATCCGCGCGACGGTGGAGGCGGTCTCGGCGACGCGCTCGAGCGGCCGCAGGGATCGGCGGACGACGACCGCGGCGACCACGGACGCGGCGACCAGGGCTGCGGCGACGACCAGGATGACGACGACGAGCAGTGACCGGACGCTCTCGTAGACGGGCGACATCGGGAGGCCGACCACCAGGACAGCGTTGCCGAGCACCGGGTTGTCGACCTGCACGGCGGCGACACGGTAGCGCCCGAGCGATCCCTTGAGGTCCATCGTCGCGGGGTCCACGCCGACCTTGACGTCGCCGAGCCGATCGAGCTGCTCCGTAGTCAGGGCGGAACGGGAACTGTCCTCGTTCAGCACGATGCCACCGGCGCCGCCACCGGTCACGTAGTACGCGGTGAGCGTCCCGGCTGCCTGCCCGAGCGGCTGGAGCGAGTCGTCGTTCGGCCGCTGGCCGTTCGGATCGCCCTGGCCGAACTTCGTGCTCGCGCGGCTCGTCGCCTTCTGCAGCTGACCGTCGATCGTGCCCGTCTGGATCGACGCGAGCGCGATGATGCTGCCCGCGCCGATGACCGCGCTGACGGCGACGACGAGCGCGACGATGCTCAGGACGAGCCGGCGGCGGAGGGTCACGAGGTGGGCTTGATGACGTACCCGACGCCGCGCACCGTGTGGATCATCGGGGTCTCGCCGGCGTCGATCTTCTTGCGCAGGTACGAGATGTAGATCTCGACCACGGAGGACTTGCCTCCGAAGTCGTACGACCACACGCGGTCGAGGATCTGCGCCTTCGACAGCACGCGGCGCGGGTTGCGCATGAGGAAGCGGAGGAGCTCGAACTCGGTGGCGGTCAGCTCGATCGAGCGGCCGGAACGGGAGACCTCGTACGACTCCTCGTCGAGCACCAGGTCGCCCACGACGATGCGCGAGTCTCCCGCCTCGGAGATCGAGATCTGCGACCGACGGATGAGACCGCGCAGCCGCGCCACCACTTCCTCCAGGGAGAACGGCTTCGTGACGTAGTCGTCGCCCCCCGCGGTGAGGCCGGTGACGCGGTCCTCCACGGAGTCCTTCGCGGTGAGGAACAGGACCGGGGTGTCGTCGTTGTTCTGCCGCAGCCGACTGAGCACCTGCAGGCCGTCGAGGTCCGGCATCATGACGTCGAGCACCATGGCGTCCGGCTTCCACTCGCGCGCCGTCGTCAGTGCGTCCTGCCCGCCGCTCGCGCTCTTGACGTCCCAGCCCTCGTAGCGGAGCGCCATGGACAGGAGGTCGGTGAGGCTGGCCTCGTCGTCGACGACGAGGATGCGCAACGGGGTTCCGTCGGCACGCGTGAGGCGCGGGGCTGCTGCAGGCTGGGAGATGGTCACGTCTTCGAGTATCGAGAGTTTCCTATGAGCGGTCTGTGGAGCGACCGTCGACGCTCTGTGGATTCCCGAGCAGGCACTCGGTGTCCGCTCCGTACCGTGAGCGGCATGCTCCGATCCTCGGCCTGGCCGGCCTCCGCCCGCACCGTCGACACCGCTCGGCTCGAGGAGTCCGCGCGGGTCACGGCGTCGTCCGGGAGGCACGGCTCGGCCCCGGCGGACCGACTCGCGTTCGCCCGGTCGGTCGCCTCCAGTGCCCCACTCCTGTCCGCCGGGACGGCCGGCGGGGCCTTCGCGGCACTCGCGGCCGTCGGCGCGGCCGACGTCGCCCTCGCGCGCACGGTCGAGCCGCACCTCGACGCGCTCGGGATCCTCGCCCAGGCCGGCGTCCCCGCGCCGGAGGGCTCGACGTGGGGCGTGTTCGCCGCCGAGGGACCGGGGCTGCGACTCACGGCGACGTCGGGCGGAACCGGCGGCTCGTTCGCGCTCGACGGCACGAAGCCGTGGTGCTCGCTCGCGTCGACGCTCTCGAACGCGCTCGTCACCGCCCACGTCGGGGACGAGCGGCAGCTGTTCGCGGTCGACCTCCGGCAGGACGGTGTGACCGTGCACGACGAGGCCTGGGTGGCGCGGGGCATGCCCGACGTGCCGAGCGGGCCGGTCGACTTCGCCGGGGTGCACGCCACGCCCGTCGGGGCTCCCGGCTGGTACCTCACGCGACCGGGCTTCGCGTGGGGCGGGATCGGCGTCGCGGCGTGCTGGTGGGGTGGGGCGGTCGGGCTCGGACGGGTCCTCCGCGACCTCGCCGCCGCTCGTCCGGACTCGGAGCTGCTGCAGGCGGCCCTCGGGGCGACGGTCGCGGACCTCGCCGACGCCGAGGACGCCCTCGCCGACGCCGCTGCCCGGATCGACGGTTCCGATCCGGCGTCGACGTCCGACGACGACTGGTCGCTGCTCGCCCAGGTCGTGCGCTCGCGCGTCCGCCGGGCCGTCGACGCCGTCCGGCACCGGGTGGTCGCGACGATCGGTCCCGCTCCCCTGACGTCCGACCCGGCGATCGCGGCACGGGTCGCGGACCTCGAGCTCTACGTCCTGCAGGACCACGGCGAACGGGACCTCGCCCGCATCGGCCGGATCGTCGTCGAGCGCGGCGGTGTCGCGTGGTGAGCTTCGACCACCGCGAGCCGGGCACCGACCCCGCGGACTGGACGGCCTTCCTGGACTCGGTCGCCGCACGGCCCCTGCGGCTCGACGCGGTCGCCTCGGTCGTGGTCGTCGCGCCGCACCCCGACGACGAGACCCTCGGGGCCGGCGGGCTGATCGCGACCGCCGCCGACGCCGGTGTCCCCGTGCACGTGCTGCTCGTCACCCACGGCGAGGGCTCGCACCCGGACTCGCCGAGCACCACCCCCGAGGATCTCCGGTCGATCCGAGACACCGAGTTCCGGGCGGCGCTGGCCGTCCTCGCCCCCGCGGCGAGCGCCACGGTCCTCGGCGTGCCGGACGGCGGGCTGCGCGAGCACCCGGACGTCCTCCGGGCGGCGCTGACCGAGCGGCTCGCGGGCGTCGACGGCCCCGTTATCGTCGTCGCACCGTGGCGCGGGGACGGGCACCGGGACCACCGGATCGCGGGCGAGGTCGCCGCGGACGTCGTGTCGCACGCGACCGGGTCGGCGCTGCTCGAGTACCCGGTCTGGGCGTGGCACTGGGATGAGCCGTCAGCCCCCGCGGCGCCGTGGGACCGCGCCCGATCACTGGCGCTGTCGTCGGCGGTCCTCGGTCGGAAGCGCGCCGCACTGGACGCGTACCCGTCGCAGACCCGGCCACTGTCGCCGGCACCGGGTGACGAGGCGATCGTGGACGACCGGCACGCGGCGCACCACCTCCGCCCGACGGAGTGGTTCTTCGCCGAGTCCCCGGCGCAGTCGTCCCGCTCGCGGGAGTCGTTCGACGCCCACTACGAGCGGAAGCCCGAGGGGTGGGACTTCGACGGTTCCTGGTACGAGCGACGGAAGCGTGCGGTGACGCTGGCGGCCCTCCCCCGCGAGCGCTACCGGTCCGCGCTCGAGCTCGGCTGCGCAACGGGCGTGCTCACCGCCGAGCTGACCGAGCGCGCCGACGCCGTGCTCGGGACCGACATCGCCGCGGCACCGCTGGAACGTGCGCAGCTCCGGGCGCCGGCCGCACGGTTCGTCCAGGCCCAGCTGCCGACCGAGTGGCCGGGTGGGCGGTGGGACCTCGTCGTGATGTCCGAGGTCGGCTACTACCTGTCGCCCGCCGACCTCGACGCGACCATCGACCGGGTGCTCGGGTCCCTGGACGACGACGGCGTCCTGGTCGCCTGTCACTGGCGACACCCGGACGACGACGCCGTGACCTCGGGCGACGTCGTGGACGCCCGACTCGCGGAGCGGTGGCCGCGACCGGCGCTCGTCCGGCACGTCGAAGAGGACTTCGTCCTGAGCGTGTTCCCCGGCCCGGCGGTGGTCTCCGTCGCGACGACCGAGGGCCTGACCCCGTGAGGCTCCCCGCGCGCATCGACGTCGTCGTCCCGGCGCACGACGAGGAGTCCGGCATCGGCGGCTGCACCGAGGCCCTGGCCGACGCGGTCCGGGTCCTGCGGCGAGCGCACCCCACCGTCGAGGTGTCGGTGGTCGTCGTCCTGGACGGCTGCACGGACCGGACGGCAGCCGTCCTGCGGTCGACGGCCGCCGCGGACCCGCTCTGGGCCGCGGTCCCCCTCGAAGTCGTGGAGACCGCGCACCTCGGCGTCGGTCGGGCCCGGGCCGTGGGGACCACCCGCGCCCTCGCGACCGGCCCGGAGCCGTCCGAGCGGTGGACGGCCCACACCGACGCCGACTCCCGCGTCGACCCGGCCTGGCTCGTCCAGCAGGTCGCAGCGCACGCGGACGGCGCCCACGTCCTGGTCGGCGCGGTCGTCCCGGACCCGGACGACCTCGACCCCGTGGTCCTCGCCCGCTGGACGCACGCGCACCCGCCGGGCTCGACGCTCGGCCACGTGCACGGCGCGAACCTCGGGATCCGCGGCGACGTGTGCCTGGCGATCGGCGGCTTCGACCCGGTGCCCGAGCACGAGGACGTCCGGCTCGTCGAACGTGCGCGGGCTCTCGGGTTCGACGTCCAGGCCACGACCGACCTCCCCGTGGTGACGAGCGGCCGGTTCGACGGTCGGACACCCGGTGGGTACGCCGAGCACCTCCGGCGGACGTACGGCGACGCGAGCTGAGGGTCCCTTAGACAGCTCATAGGGACCGGCAGCGCCGCTCATCGACTGCCTCCCTACGGTCTCCTCGACCCCAACACCGAGGAGAACCAATGTTCCTGACCTACCTCAGGCGCGAACTCACGAACCGCAAGAAGCAGACCGTCATCATCGCGATCGGCATGGCGCTCGCCATCGCACTCGTGGTCATCGTGTCCTCGATCGCGGGCGGCGTGAAGGCCGCGCAGGCGAGTGTGCTGCAGTCCGTGTACGGCGTCGGCACGGACATCACCGTGACGAAGACCGAGACCCCGACCGGCTCGTCCACCGGCCGCCCGAGCTTCGACTTCGGCAGCCAGGGCAGCTCCGGCAGCGGCAGCGGCTCGACCGACCTGTCGCAGTCCCGGCTCGCCGTGTCCCGCGGGTCCAGCACGCTCAGCGCCTCGGACGTCAAGACCGTCACGAGCACGAGCGGGGTCAAGGCGGCGACCGGTGTCCTGACCCTGGAGAACAGCACGTTCTCGGGCCAGGTCCAGCAGCAGTCGGACAGCAGCAGCTCGAGCGACAGCAGCGGCACCTCGACCCAGCAGGGTCCGCCGAGCGGTGGCGAGGGCGGCGGCGGCTTCGGCGGCGGATCGTTCAGCGTCGACTCGTTCACCGTGACGGGCATCCCGGTGTCCGGCGATGCCGTCGGGCCGCTGACGAGCACAGAGCTCACGAAGGGCCGGACGTTCACGAGTGCCGACGCGGGCAAGGACGTCGTCGTGCTCGACGCCAGCTACGCGAAGAGCGAGTCGAAGGCCGTGGGCGACACCGTCTCGATCGGCGGGAAGGACTTCACGGTCATCGGGATCGTCTCGTCGACCGGTTCGTCGTCGACCACCGGATCGAACACGTACATCCCGCTCGACACCGCGCAGACCCTGGCCGACCTCGACGGCAAGGTCACCTCGATCTACGTCTCCGCCGAGTCGTCCTCCGACGTGAGCACGATCAAGTCCGCGCTGCAGAAGCAGCTCACCAGCGCGACCGTCTCCACCGAGGCCGACCTCGCGTCGAGCGTGTCCGGGTCGCTGAGCACCGCATCGAACCTCGTGTCGAACCTCGGCACCTGGCTGTCGATCGTCGTCCTCGCCGCGGCGTTCCTCATCGCCATCCTCTTCACCATCTCCGGCGTGACCCGTCGCACCCGTGAGTTCGGCACCCTCAAGGCGATCGGCTGGTCGAACGGCCGCATCACCCGGCAGGTGGCGGGCGAGTCCCTCGTGCAGGGGCTCATCGGCGGGGTGATCGGCGCCGCCGCCGGCCTCATCGGCATCCTCGTGGTGAACGTCATCGCCCCGACGATCTCGGCGAGCGCCACGAGCTCCACGAACCGCGGCGGAGCAGGCGGCGGGATGCCCGGTGGTGCAGCGACGGCAGCGGCCGGCAGCGGCACCACGGGCGGCGCACCGGCCGGTGGCTTCGGCGGCGGCGGGGCGAGCACCGCCTCGACGACCGACGTGGTCCTGCACGCCCCGGTCACGGTCGAGGTGATCCTGCTCGCGATCGGCCTGGCGATCCTCGGCGGACTCATCGCCGGCGCCCTCGGCGGCTGGCGCGCGAGCCGGCTCCGTCCGGCCGAGGCCCTGCGGAGCGTGGCCTGATGACCGGGCCGGCCACCGGCACGACACCGGTCCCCGAACCGACCACCGCACCCGAACCGACGACGCGCCCCGAAGGAGCAACCGTGACCGACACCGACGTGACCAGCAGCGCGACCGCACCGTCCGCTGCGGACGCGAGCCGCGCCTCCAGGCCGATCTACGCCCTGAAGAACGTGAGCAAGACGTACAAGCAGAAGAACCGGACCGTCACGGCGCTGACGAACGTCGACCTGACCATCCCGCAGGGGCAGCTCGTCGCGATCCAGGGGCCGACCGGCGGCGGCAAGTCGACGCTGCTGCAGATGCTCGGCGCGCTCGACCGGCCGAGCGCCGGCAGCGTGCTCCTCGGCGAGCAGGACGTCGCGAAGCTCGGCGACCGGGCCCTCACCGACCTGCGCGCCACGGAGATCGGGTTCGTGTTCCAGAGCTTCAACCTCATCCCGACGTTGACTGCCCTGGAGAACGTCGAGACGGCGTTCGCGGGGTCCCTCGCGAACCGGTCCCGCACCGAGATCCGCGACCGGGCCACCGCGGCGCTGCGGGAGGTCGGGCTCGGCGAACGACTCGACCACCTGCCCGCCGAGCTCTCCGGCGGGCAGCAGCAGCGCGTGGCCATCGCACGGGCGCTGGTCAAGAACCCGAGCGTGCTGCTGGCGGACGAACCGACCGGAGCCCTCGACGAGGCGACCCGTGACGAGATCATGGGCCTCATCGAGAAGCAGTGGAAGGAGCGCGGGCTCACCGTCGTCATCGTGACGCACGACTCGTGGGTGGCCCGCCGGGCCGAGCGTCGCCTGCACATCAAGCAGGGGCAGGTGCGCGAGGTCTGAGGGCCTGCTGACGTTTCGCGCTGAGCGACAGTCCACGGGCCAGCGGGCGCGTGGACTGTCGCTCAGCGCGTGGACTCGTGGTGGCTACGGCGCCACCGGGTAGTCGCAGTACGCGAACCACCGCGAGTCGGGCGACCAAGGCGGCACGTTGACCGTCCCCTGGCCACCGTCGAGCGTGACGAGGGTCTCCGGGACCACGGCGATCCGGGCGCCGCGCACCAGGACCCCGGGCAGCAGTCGGAGCTCCACGCGGTGGTCAGCGGGGTGCCCCTGCACGCCGGGCTCGTACGACAGGTACAGCAGATGCGAGCCGTCCGGCGAGACGTGCGGGAACCAGTTCACCCGGTCGTCGGTCGTGATCCGGACCGGGTCCGTCGCCCCCGGCCAGAGGGAGACGAGCTGCGCGGTGCCCGGCGTGAACCGCTCCGAGTTCCACACGAGCATGTCGCCCGCGAAGGAGACGCCGTCGTCAGCGTGCTCGTCCCGGGTCAGGAACGTCGGGTCCCCGGTGGCGAGGTCGACCAACGCGACGTCGGTGGTCCAGACACCGTCCTCGGTCCGCTCCCCGACGATCGCCGCGAGCGTTCCGTCAACCCCGATGCCGTGCAGGTAGAACTTCCGGACGACCGGCAGCGCGGTGGTCACGTCGGTGAGGGTCGCCGCCGCTCCCCCTGCCGGTAGCGGGACGCGGTACAGGTCCCCGTCGCGGCCGCTCACCACGACGGAGTTGCCCGAGGGGTCGACCACGTGGTCGTTGTTGATCTCGGGTACGCCGGGCATCGGCACCCGCTCGAGCGCGGACTCGTCGAGGACGGTGTCGACGTCGGCAGGGAGCCGCAGCAGCCAGAGGTCACCGTTCGCGTTCAGGACGAGGGTGCCGTCGGCCATGACGTTCGGTGCTTCGACCAACACCGACGACGACTCGAACACCAACCGACTCGCGCGGGACTCGACGTCGTACACGTGCACCCGGCTGGTCTGTCCCGGCAGCAGCTGCCGCCCTCGTGTCTCGCTCATGCGTCCCATCCTGCCGCCACACAGTGGGCGGAGACAGCAGAACACCGGTGTTCGTGCGTCGCACCGCGGGATGCGGGGGTGCCTTGCACGAACACCGGTGTTTTGCGGAGGGACGGCCCCGCCTACTTCACAGCACCGGCCGTCAGACCGGCCACGAACTGGCGCTGCACGATGAGGAACGCGATCACCACGGGGATCGACACCACGAGGGACGCCGCCATGATCTGGTTCCAGTACACGTTCGTCTGCGTGGAGTACTGCTGCAGACCGACCGCCAGCGTCTGCCCGTCGCCGTTGGTCATGACCGAGGCGAAGAGGACCTCACCCCAGGCCGTCATGAACGAGTAGATGCCGACCGCGACCAGACCCGGACGGGCCGAGGGCAGGATGACCCGGAACAGGGCACCCATCGGGCCGGAGCCGTCGACCATCGCGGCCTCGTCGAGTTCACGCGGGATGGTCTCGAAGTAGCCCGCGAGCATCCAGATCGAGAACGGGAGCGTGAACGTCAGGTAGGTGATGATCAGGCCGGTCCAGCTGCCGACGAGCTGGATGCCGAGCGCGTTGCCGAGGTTCGTGAAGATCAGGAACAGCGGCAGCAGGAACAGCACGCCGGGGAACATCTGGGTGGAGAGCACCGCGGTGGTGAAGGTGCTCTTGCCCTTGAAGTTCCAACGCGAGACACCGTAGGCGGCGAACGTGGCGATGATCAGCGAGAACACCGTCGCGACCGTGCAGACCACGAGCGAGTTCACGAAGTACTTGCCGAGCGGGACCGTCGACCACATGTCGATGAACGGCTGGATGGTGATGTTGGTCGGGATCCACGTGAAGTCGTTCTGCACGTCACCGAGCGGCTTGATGGCCGTGGTGATCATCACGTAGAGCGGGACGACCGTGAACAGGGTCAGGACGACCAGGGTCACGACCTTGAAGGACTTGGCGCCGAATGTCTCACGCACGGACGGACCTCCGGTTGGTCACGGCGAGGTAGATGCCGGTGACGATGAGCAGGAAGATGAGGAGCAGGACGCTCATCGCGGCACCGGAGCCGAAGTTCCAGGTGATGAAGGACGCGTTGTAGATGTGGAAGCTCAGCAGGTCCGCGGCCGGGGGCTGCGCGGTCGAGCCGAACAGCACGAACGGCGTGTTGAAGTCGTTGAACGTCCAGAGGAACATCACGAGCACGAGCGTCACGTTGACCGGGCGCACCATCGGCAGCGTGATCGAGCGCCACTGCCGGAAGGGCTTCGCACCGTCGACCGACGCGGCCTCGTACACGTCGTTCGGCACGGACTGCAGGCCGGCCATGAGCATGAGGAACGCGAACGGCCAGGTCTTCCAGATCGCCACGACGACGACCGAGACGAAGGCGTTCGAGCCGATGAGCCAGAACGGGCCCGTGCCGTTGAACAGGTGCAGCTGGTCCACGAGGATGTGGTTGATCGCACCCGAGTCACGCTGGAACATGAACTTCCAGGTGATGATGCCGGCGTACATCGGCAGCGCGTACGGCACGAGGAAGAGCGTGCGGAACAGCCCGCGACCCTTGAACGGCTTCTGCAGCGCGACCGCGGCGGCCATGCCGAAGGTCCACGAGAGCCCGACCACGAGGACCGTGAAGCCGCACGTGATGAGGAACGAGTTCAGGACGCCCTTGCCGATCGCCTGGTCGAAGTCGATGACGACCGAGTAGTTCCGCAGTCCCGCGAACGGCGCTGCACCCCAGTTGGCGATGAAGTACTTCGTGAGCTGGATGAACGAGATCCAGATGCCGGTGAGCATCGGCACGATGTGGATGAGCAGCTCGAACAGGATGGCCGGCGCGACGAGCGCGTACGGCAGCCAGTGGGTCTTGCGCTTGCGACCGGGCGGACGGCCCGACATCGTCGGGGCCTTCGTGTGCGTCAGGTCGATGCGCTCGGAATCGGGCAGGACCGAGGTGGACATGGGCGGGGGCCTTTCGGCAGGAGGGGGATCGGGTGCTTCGCGCCGGTCCGTGGCAGCGGACTGGAGGCGCGGCATGCGTGAGCCGATCGGCTCACCCCCGGCGTGTGGCCGGGTGCAGAACGCGAGGTCGTCCGGCCGACGCGAGCGGGGCCGTGGACCTGAGGGGTGGAGGCCCGGGACGCGTCCTGCGGACGCGACCCGGGCCTCCAGACCGGATCAGCCGTTCGCCTGGGACACCTGGTCCTGAGCGGTCTGCAGCGCGGTCTTGATGTCGCTGTCGGAAACGGTGGAACCGGTCGCGATCTTGGCGAACATGTCGTTCATCGCCTTGCCGACCGTGGACTCGAACTGGTCCTCGGCGGGCACCAGCGGGAGCGGCTTCGCCTTGTTGTTGTAGATGTCGAGGAACGTCTTCGTCTGCTCGTCGGTGACCGAGTCAGCAGCCGCGGCGAGCACCGGCAGCGCCGAGTACGGCTTGTCGAGCGTCGTCTGCGTGTCAGCGCTCGTCATGTACTTGACGAACTTGAGCGCGCCGTCCTTGTTCTTCGTGTTCTTGAAGATCGACAGGTTGATGCCGGCCGGGAAGGACGCGATGTCCTCGCCGCCCGCAGTGGTCGGGAACGGCACGACGCCGAACTCGTCCGTCTTCATGCCCTGCGACGTGATGGTCGCGTTCGCGTTGTTCTGCGTGAGCATCATCGCGGCCTTGCCGTTCGCGAAGTCCGAGACGGCCTGGGTGCCGTTGTCGTACTGCGCGTTCGACGGGTTGACGACCTTGTCGGACTGCATCAGGTCGAGGTAGCGCTTGATGCCGTCGACGTTTGCCTTCTGGGTGAAGGTCGGCTTGCCGTCCTTGTCGAACCACTCGCCACCGTTCTGGGCGGAGGTGATGAACGCGAAGTGCGAGTTCTCGGTGTAGGAGCCACCGGCGATGGTGAACCCGTACTTGTCGCCCGAGGTGAGCTTCTTCGCGTCGGCGGTGAGGTCCTCCCACGTGGTCGGCGCTTCGATGCCGGCGTCCGAGAACATCTTCTTGTTGTAGTACAGGCCGTAGGCGAGGCCGTAGAGCGGGACGCTCGTGACGGTCTTGCCGGGCGCACCACCGGTGGAGAGCGCGACCTTGCCGAACTTGTCGGACCCGCCGATCGCCTTCATCTCCGAGTCACCGAACTCCTGGAAAGCGCCGGTGGCCTGGAGCGACGTCGCCCAGGTGTTGCCGATGTTGACGACGTCCGGGCCCTGGCCCGAGGTGACGGCGGTCTGGATCTTGTTCTGCAGGTCGTTCCAGCCGATGACCTGGAGGTCGACCTTGATCCCGGTCTCCTTGGTGAACTTCTTGAGGACGGGGGTCAGCACCTCCTTGTCGTTCTGGAGGGACGTGCCCTGGTTGGACGCCCAGTACGTGAGCGTCTTGGAGTCACCGGACGAACCGGAGCCTCCGGAGGAGCAGGCTGCGAGGCCGGTCACGGTGAGTGCCGCGGCCGCGGTGATGGCCAGTGCGCGGATGGCAGTGCGCATGACTCTCTACTTTCTCGTCGTTGAGATGGTGCAGGGGTTGGAACGGTGTTGCTGTCGGGTGCTGCTGTGTGGGTGCGGTGCCCTCTCGGTCGGTCCGTCGTCCGACGGACCGACCGGCCCGTCGGTCAGGACAGGGTGGACGCCGCGGGGTCCCAGCCCTCAGGGAGGGTCGGGGAGGGTGCGACGGTGCTCTCCACGAGCACCGTCTCACCACGTTCGGCGGCCTCGGCGATGGAGACCATCACGTCGAGGACGTGGAAGGCGAGGGCACCGGGGACCCGGTTCTCCTCACCGACGCGCAGTGCACGGGCGAGGTCGACCACGCCGGTGCCGCGCGAGTAGGTGGACCCGACGGCCGGGATCGTCTCGGGCTCGTCGGAACCGAGCGCGTAGAGCTCGGTGTCGCCGTCGAAGTTGTTCGGGTCGGGGAACACGACGGTGCCGGTCTCGCCCGCGATCTCGACGAAGCCGGTGCGGCCGCGGTCGGACTCGAACGAGAAGACGCTCTGCGCGCTCCCGCCGTTCTCGAACTCGATGAGTGCCGAGTGGTTCGTCGGGACCTCGACCGGGAACTCGGTGCCGGCCTTCGGGCCGGAGCCGATCGTGCGGGTCGCGCGGGACTTCGACGCGGTCGCGGTGACCTTCTTGACCGGACCGAACGCCTGCACGAGGGTCGTGATGTAATACGGGCCGATGTCGAAGAGCGGGCCGGCGCCGTAGGCGAAGAGGAACTCGGGGCTCGGGTGCCACGACTCCGGTCCGGGGCTCTGGAAGAGCGTCAGGCCGTTCAGGGGCTTCCCGATGCGGCCGTCGCGGATCGTCCGGAGCGCGGTCTGCAGACCTGCGCCGAGGAACGTGTCCGGCGCGACGCTGACGGTCTTGCCGGCGGCGCGTGCGGCGTCCCGGAGCTGCGCGGCACTGTCGCGGTCGAGCGCGTACGGCTTCTCGCCCCAGACGTGCTTGCCGGCGGCGAGGGCCTGCAGGGCGACCTCGACGTGGGCGGCGGGGATGGTCAGGTTGACGACGATCTCGATGTCGTCGTCGGCGAGGAGCTCCTCGACGGTCCCTGACCCGGCGACGCCCCACTTCTCGGCCTGAGACGCTGCACGGGGCAGGTCGATGTCGGCGATGAAGCGGACCTCGACGTCGGGGAAGACGGTGAGGTTGCCGAGGTACTGGTCCGAGATGACCCCGGCGCCGATGACGCCGACGCCGACCGGGCCGGTGCGGCGGGCTCCGTCGGTGGTCTGCTGCGCGGCGGTGGTGGTGTCGGTCATGCTCGGGCCCCCTCGAGGAACGTGTAGGAGTCGGTGACGGCCTTGAAGACGTCACCCTCGTGGTCGTCGAGTTCGACGACCCACTGGGCGTCCGGTGCGGCGCCGGTGATGGCGGCGATCGGCATGATGCCGTCGCCGACCGCGACCTGCTTCTTGTCGTCGTGCGAGCCGTCGCCGTCCTTGACGTGCAGGAACTGGACCTTGTCGCCGTACTTGCCGATGATCGCCACCGGGTCGTCCCCGCCGACCTGCACCCAGTAGGTGTCGAGCTCGAGGACGACGTCGTCGGACAGGGCGTCCGCGAAGACCTCGTAGGCGCTGACGCCGTCGATGCGGTTCGAGAACTCGAACGCGTGGTTGTGGTAGCCGAGGGTGAGGCCGTGGTCGGCCGCCCGCGGGGCGAGGGCGCTGAGCTCGCGGGCGATCGCCTCGACGTCCTCACGCGTGGTCCAGCGGGCCTCGTCGATGTGCGGGTCGATCAGGGTGCCGAGGCCGACGGTGACGCTCGCGTGGAAGATCTGCTCGAGGTCCTGCTCGCCGGCGGCCAGGAGGCGGGCGTGGCCGCTCGGGCTCTGCAGGCCGGCTGCGGCGAGGGCATCGCGGAGCGCCTCGGCACGGTCGACGAAGCCGAAGGCCTCGACGTTCGTGTAGCCGATGTCGGCGATGCGCTGCAGCGTGCCGGGGAGGTCGGCAGCGAGGGCGTCGCGGACTGTGTAGAGCTGGACCGAGAGCGGTTGGGTCACCAGGGCTTCTCCTCGTCGAGATGGTGCGGTCGACATCGACCGAGCGCTGCGGTCGACTTCGACCGAGCGCTGCGGTCGACTTCGACCGAGCGTGTGGTCGACTTCGACCGAGCGTCACACTACGAGCACTTCTGTCGGCGGTCAAGCAGAAGTTCGAGGAATGTCGACGGACTTCGTTGCGTGCCGCGTTCGATGTGTGCTTCACTCCCCCACATGGTCGACTTGACTCGGACGGCAGCGTCGCCTCCGGTCGGGACGAGCGAGCTCTTCCAGATCCTCCGCGACGGCGTGCCGCGGACCCGGGCCGAGCTCGCCGCACTGACGGGACTCGCACGCTCGACGATCGGCGTGCGCCTCGATGCCCTCATCGAGGTCGGACTCGTCGGACCGGTGGACACCGCGGCATCCACCGGAGGGCGCCCGCCCGCGCAGGTCGCCCTGGTGCCGCGCGCACGACTGGTGATCGCCGCCGACCTCGGCGCCTCGCACGGTCGCGTCGCCGTGACGGACCTCGTCGCCGCGCCGCTCGCCACCCGCGAGGCCCGGATCGACATCGCCGCCGGCCCGGTCCCCACCCTCACCTGGCTCGTCGAGACCATCGACGGCCTGCTCGACGAGGTCGGCCGAGCACGGGACGACGTCATCGCGATCGGCATCGGCGTGCCCGGCCCGGTCGAGTTCTCCACCGGACGCCCTGCGAACCCACCGATCATGCCCGGCTGGGACGGCTTCGACGTGCCCGGCTGGCTCCGGAACCACATCGCCGCCCACGTCCTGCTCGACAACGACGTCAACATCGCGGCGCTCGGCGAACGGGAGCACGGTTGGCCGGACGTCGACCACCTGCTGTTCGTCAAGGTGGCCACGGGTATCGGCTCCGGGATCGTGTCGGACGGCGAGCTCCAGCGTGGCGCACAGGGCACCGCGGGCGACATCGGCCACGTCCGGGTCTCGAGCGCCGGGGACGTGCCGTGCCACTGCGGGAACACCGGGTGCCTCGAGGCCGTCGCCTCCGGACCGGCGATCGCCCGCCGGCTCCGCGCGAAGGGGCACGACGTCCACACCGGTGCGGACGTCCTCGACCTGGTGAACCGGTCCGACCTCGACGCCATCCAGGCGGTGCGACAGGCCGGACGGGACATCGGCGAGGTCCTGGCCACGTGCGTGTCGCTCATGAACCCGTCCGTGATCGCCCTGGGCGGTTCGATCACGCAGGCCGGGGAGCACCTGCTCGCCGGCGTCCGCGAGGTCGTCTACTCACGCTCGATGCCCCTCGCGACCGAGCACCTCGTCATCGCACAGTCCCGTGCCGGGTCCCTCGCCGCACTGCAGGGCGCCGCGGCCCTCGCCATCGGGTACGCGCTCTCCCCCGCCGGGGTCGACGAACTCGTCGCCTACGCCGAGGGCCACCAGTTGGTGTCCTGACCGCTCGCGTCCGGTGCGTCGGTTTCGCCGCGTCGGTGCTCGGGGAGACAATCGTGTGGTGACGATCGTGCAGCCCACCCTGTGGGGCGACCTGGACCCCGGCCTGGAGGCACAGCCCGCCCCCGGCACGTCGGCGTCCGTCGTGCCCGTGGCCGGTTCCACGGCGTCGGGTCCCGTCGCGCACGACGCGTTCACCGCACTGCGCGGGCACACCGAGCGCATCGTCGCGCACTCGTCCGACCGCGTCGCCTGGCTCCGCGCTCGCGCGATGGGCATCACCGCGACCGACGTCGCCCGTCTCGCCTCACTGCACGCGGTCGAGGCCGTCGTCACCGACAAGCGCTACGGCTCGCGCTTCTCCGGCAACTCGTACACCGAGCACGGCAAGGAACGCGAACCGCACATCGCCGCGTGGGTGGCCGCGACGCACGGCATCCAGCCGTCCGCGCACCTGTTCCACGCCGCGACGAACCGCGCGCACCTCGCCACCCCGGACGGCGTCGGCGTCGACGGGGCCTCCCGAGTCGTGCTCGCCGAGATCAAGACCACGGCGAAGGGCTGGCGGAGCATCCCCCGGCACTACCTCCGGCAGATCTGGTGGCAGCAGTACGTGCTCGGTGCCGACCGCACGCTGTTCGTCTGGGAGCGCCACGACGAGTTCGTGCCGGTCGCCGACGAGCCCGAGTGCCGCTGGGTCGACCGCGACGACGACCAGATCCGCGGCCTCATCCAGCTCGCGGACCTGGTGCTCGACCGCCTGCGCGGGTTCCGCAGCTAGACCTTCACGAGGCGCAGTCTGCTCATCCCGATGACCAGGATCCCCATCAGCACGATCGAGACCGCGACCCCGAGGCAGTACAGCGCGACGACCCCGTAGCCGAGGTCCGGGTTCAGGAACGGGTACGGGACCCACCCGTCCGTCGCGCCGCGGACCAGGACGACGATGGTCCAGACGGCCGGGTAGACGAGGAACCACCACACGTGGCGCAGGAGCAGCTTCGAGCGGTCGGAGAAGAGCAGCCAGTCCAGGACCGCGTAGGCGGGGATGACCTTGTGCAGGATGTCGTTCGACCACTGCACGTTCGCCGACACGTCGACGTTCGTGAGCAGCGTGTTGTAGACGATGCCGGTCGTGGCGATGTACACCGTCGCCGCGCCCCGGAGCAGGCTCACCCCGAGGTCCGCGCGCTTCCGTCGGGCAGCCGCGACGAGGGTCACGGCGAAGGCCACCGCGATGATGATGTTCGACTGGATCGTGAAGTACCCGAAGAAGTTCCACGGGTTGTAGGCGTCGAGCTTCGAGCTGACGAGCCACTGTCCGACGATCGCGGCGACGACGGCGATGACGGCGATCAGCCGGAGCGAGTTCACGAGGGTGCGCACGGAATCACGCTACCGGGACATCGCGCCCCGCATGCGAAAGGACCCGCACCGAAACCGGTGCGGGTCCTTTCGGTGATCCGTGGATCAGATGCTGTTGACGTCCAGCGGGATGCCGGGGCCGAAGGTCGTCGAGACGGCGCCCTTCATGATGTAGCGACCCTTCGAGGCACTCGGCTTGAGGCGGTTGATCTCCTCGAGCGCGGTCGAGATGTTCTCGTCGAGCTGCTCCGGCGTGAACGAGGCCTTGCCGACGACGAAGTGCACGTTGGCGTGCTTGTCGACGCGGAACTCGATCTTGCCGCCCTTGATGTCGTTGACGGCCTGCGCCACGTTCGGGGTCACGGTGCCGGTCTTCGGGTTCGGCATGAGGCCACGCGGGCCGAGCACCTTGCCGAGACGACCGACCTTGCCCATGAGCTCCGGCGTCGCGACGGCAGAGTCGAAGGCGGTGTAGCCCTCGGCGACCTTCGCGATGAGCTCGTCGCCACCGACCTCGTCGGCACCGGCGGCGATGGCTGCCTCAGCAGCAGCGCCGACGGCGAAGACGATGACGCGAGCGGTCTTGCCCGTGCCGTGCGGCAGGATGACCGTGCCACGGACCATCTGGTCCGCCTTGCGCGGGTCGACGCCGAGCTTGAGCGCGACCTCGACGGTGGAGTCCGTCTTGGCCGAACCGGTCTCCTTGGCCAGCGCGACGGCCTCGGTGGGGGTGTAGAACTTGTCGGCCTCGATCTTCGCGGCCGCGGCCTGGTAGGCCTTGGACTTCTTCGCCATGGTGTTCTCCTTGGGAGCTACGTGGTTGACGAGCCGGCGAGGCTCTCCCACGGAAGGGTGTTGGGGTGTGTGCCTGAGGCGGGGAGGCTTACGCCTCGACCGTGATGCCCATCGAACGCGCGGTGCCGGCGATGATCTTCGCGGCGGCGTCGATGTCGTTGGCGTTCAGGTCGGCCTGCTTCGTCTCGGCGATCTGACGGACCTGGTCCATCGAGATCTTCGCGACCTTGACCGTGTGCGGGGTCGAGGACCCCTTCTGCACACCCGCAGCCTTCTTGATGAGCTCGGCAGCCGGCGGGGTCTTGAGGACGAACGTGAACGAACGGTCCTCGTAGACGGTGATCTCGACCGGCACGACGTTGCCACGCTGCGACTCGGTCGCCGCGTTGTACGCCTTGCAGAACTCCATGATGTTGACGCCGTGCTGACCGAGCGCGGGACCGATCGGCGGGGCCGGGTTGGCGGCGCCTGCATTGATCTGCAGCTTGATCAGGCCCGTGACCTTCTTCTTCGGTGCCATGACTTGTCTTCCTCCTGGAATCGAACGCACGGGGATCCGTGCCCTCTCCCGCTGGTCCGGCCGTTCCGGACCGCGGTGAAGCCCCGCGCGCACGAGGCGCGCGGGGCCAAACTCGATAAGTGTAGCGGGTGTGGGCCCTGACTACAGCTTGGTGACCTGGTCGAAGCTGAGCTCGACCGGGGTCTCACGCTCGAACAGCGAGACGAGCACGGTGAGCTTGCCGCTCTCTGGCTTGATCTCGGAGATCGAACCCGGGAGGCCCGCGAACGAGCCTTCCTTGATGGTGATGGTCTCGCCGATCTCGAAGTCGACCTCGGCCGCCGGCTGCGACTGGGCAGCGCCGCCGCCCTTCGCACCGCCCTTGGTCGGAGCCGCCTCGGCGACCTGCACGAGGGACTTCAGCATGCCGAACGCCTCGTCGAAGCGGAGCGGCGTGGGGTTGTGCGCGTTGCCGACGAACCCGGTGACGCCCGGGGTGTGGCGGACGACGGACCACGAGTCCTCGTTGAGGTCCATGCGGACGAGCACGTACGAGGGGATCCGGACGCGAGTGACCAGCTTGCGCTGCCCGTTCTTGATCTCGACGACGTCCTCCATCGGGACCTCGACCTGGTAGATGTAGTCCTCCATCGACATCGAGACCATGCGGTTCTCGATGTTCGACTTCACGCGGCGCTCGAAGCCCGCGTAGGAGTGGATGACGTACCACTTGCCCGGCTTCATCCGCAGCTCGGCCTTGAACGCCTCGTACGGGTCCACCTCGGCGGGCTCTTCGTCCTCGTCGTCGAGCGCCTCGTCGGCAGGGAGGGTCTCGTTCGCCTCGGTGGCGGACTCCTCTTCCAGCTCGACCTCTTCTTCGTCCTCGACCGCTTCGACGGCGGCCTCGGCCTCGTCAGCGGTGTCGACCTCGAGCGCGTCGTCCACGACGGCGTCGGCCTCGGGGTCCTGGGACTCGGCGAGAGCGGTCAGCTCTTCCTCGATACCGAGGGAGGGGTCGTCCTCACCCTCGACGGAGATCGCACGCTCCTCAGCGGACTCGGCGGAGCGCTCCTCGCCGGTCTCGACGTCGCCTTCCTGGTTCTCCTCGACCTCGGAGGACTGCTCGGCAGCCGTGGCGAGGTCGATGTCGTCGCGGGAGTTGTCAGACACTGTCGATTCTTTCCGTTCGGTGGTGCGGATCGGGTTGGCGGGCGGATCGGTTCACGATCGGCGCCGTCTCGGGCGACCGTACTCCTGTCCGCGGACGGCCAGGACAGCCGAGGTCCGGGTCAGGCCGTCGGCCCGTTGCCGAACACGTACCCGACGCCGAGTCCGAACGCGAAGTCGAGGATCGACACCAGGATCATCATCACGACGACGAAGACCAGGACGACGCCCGTGTAGCTGAAGAGCTCCTTGCGGGTCGGCGTGACCACCTTGCGGAGTTCCGCGATGACCTGCCGGATGAAGAGCACGATGGCAGCGAAGGGCCCGCGGCGCTCGGCCCGGTCCTGCTTCGCCTTGGCGACGACGTCGTCCGCCGTCGTCTCCATGTCTTTGCTCGCCAACTTCTACCCTTCCAGATGTGCAGGGCGGACAGGACTCGAACCTGCAACCTGCGGTTTTGGAGACCGCTGCTCTACCAATTGAGCCACCGCCCTTCAGAACGCAGTTCGTCACCGATCCGCGTTCCGGTGGACGAGTCTACGGGAGTCCGTCACACGGTGTCCACTTGACGGATGCTCCGGCGTGCCGCGCCGATAGGCTGGGACCCGTGAGCACCGAAGCCCCAGGCCCCGAGTCCACCGCCAACCCCGCTGCCGCGAGCACCGATCGGCCGCGCATCGCGTCCCGCATCGCCGCGATCGCCGAGTCCGCGACGCTCAAGGTCGATGCCAAGGCCAAGGCACTGAAGGCCGCCGGCCGCCCGGTGATCTCGTTCGCCGCCGGCGAGCCGGACTTCGCCACGCCGCAGCACGTCGTCGACGCCGCCGTCCAGGCCGCGCAGGACCCGAAGAACCACCGGTACACGCCGGCCACCGGTCTCCCCGAGCTGAAGCAGGCGATCGCCGAGAAGACCGCACGCGAGTCCGGCATCACCGTCGACCCCGCGCAGGTCATCGTCACGAACGGCGGCAAGCAGGCCGTCTACCAGGCCTTCCAGACGATCGTCGACGCCGGTGACGAGGTCATCCTCCCCGCTCCGTACTGGACCACCTACCCCGAGGCCATCCGCCTGGCCGGCGGCGTCCCCGTCGACGTCTTCGCCGGCAGCGACCAGGACTACCTGGTCACGGTCGAGCAGCTCGAGGCCGCTCGCACCCCGAAGACCAAGGCGCTGCTGTTCTGCTCACCGTCGAACCCGACCGGCTCGGTGTACACCGCCGAGCAGACGAAGGCCATCGGCGAGTGGGCGCTCGAGCACGGCATCTGGGTGATCAGCGACGAGATCTACCAGGACCTCGTGTACGACGGCGTCCGGTTCACGGGCATCCTCGAAGCGGTCCCCGCCCTCGCCGACACGACGATCCTCGTCAACGGCGTCGCCAAGACGTACGCGATGACCGGTTGGCGGGTCGGCTGGTTCATCGGCCCGACCGACGCCGTGAAGGCCGCGTCGAACCTGCAGTCGCACCTGTCGTCGAACGTGTCGAACGTCTCGCAGCGCGCCGCGATCGCCGCCCTCACCGGTCCGCAGGAGCCCGTCACGGCCATGCGCGAGGCCTTCGACCGTCGCCGTCAGGCCATCGTCGCCGGGCTCAACGCCATCCCGGGCTTCGTGACGCCGACCCCGCAGGGAGCCTTCTACGTCTACCCGGACGTCACGGCACTGCTGGGCCGCGAGTGGGCCGGTACGACGCCGACCACCACGCTCGAACTGGCGGACCTCATCCTCGAGCACGCCGAGGTCGCGGTCGTCCCGGGCGAGGCCTTCGGTCCGTCGGGCTACCTGCGCCTGTCCTACGCGCTGGGCGACGACGACATCGCCGAGGGCGTGGCCCGGCTCGCGAAGTTCTTCGCGTAGTCACCGAGCACGCGGAACGGCCCACCTCGTCGAGGTGGGCCGTTCCGCGTTGCGGGCCTGGAGGCGCGGCTCGGCTCAGGCGAGCAGGTCGCCGACCGACACGGGTTCCGGCACGAGCGAGACCCCGAAGCGGTTCAGGACGGTCACCTGGACGTAGCGGGCGAGTTCCGCCACCTGGGCGGCGGTCGCTCCGCCGCGGTTCGTCAGCGCGAGGGTGTGCTTCGACGAGATCGCGGCACGGGAACCGGGCACGGCGTACCCACGGTGCACCCCGGCGTGCTCGATGAGCCACGCCGCGCTGAGCTTCACGTCGTCACCGGCCGGCCAGCGCGGGGCATCGGCGGGCAGGGTCTCGGCGAAGGCGGCGGACACGATCGGGTTCGTGAAGAAGGACCCGGCACTCCAGGTGTCGTGGTCGTCCGCGTCGAGGACCATGCCCTTCGTGCCGCGGAGCCGCAGCACCTCGGACCGGACCGTCGACGGCGACACCAGGGCCCCGAGCTCGACGCCGAGCGAACCGGCCAGCTGCGCGTACCGGACCGGGACGCCGTCCGCCGAGGCCGTACCGAGCCGGAACTCGACCGTCAGCACGACGCCGCGGCGGCCGTGCTTGAGCGTCGACGTGCGGTAGCCGAGCGCCAGCTCGGCCGCGGGCACCCACGCACGCTCCCCCGTGGACGCGTCGAGGAACTCGATCCGGGTGAGCACGTCGGACAGCTCGACCCCGTAGGCGCCGATGTTCTGCACGGGGGCGGCACCGACCGTGCCCGGGATGCCGCTCAGTGCCTCCAGGCCGGTCCAACCGTGCTCGACGGTCGAGGCGACGAACGCGTCCCACGGCTCACCGGCCGCGACGCGGACGGTGACGCCGTCCGCGTCCGTGTCGGCGTCCACGCCCGTGGTGCGGACCAGGACGACGGTGCCGTCGAACCCGTCGTCGGCGACCAGGAGGTTGCTGCCGCCACCGAGGACGAGCCACTCGTCGTCGCCCCACGCCGAGACGGCGTGGTCGACGAGCTCGTCGGTCGTCGTCGCGGTGAGCAGCCGCGTGGCGGGACCACCGACGCGCAGCGTCGTGAGGTCCGCGAGCACCGGCTCCGACACGGTCAGCGGAACGCCACCGTGACCTGCGCCTTGCCGAGCACGGTCTGCCCGGCGGCGGTCACGGTGAGGTCGATGCGCTGCGGACGGCCCTCGTCGTCGACGGCGCCGACCTTGGCGACGACGCCGACGGTGGCGCCCTGCTCGGGGTCGACGACCACGGGCCGGGTGAAGCGGACGCCGTAGCGGACGACGACACCGCGGTCGCCGAGCCACTCGGACACCGGCTGCACCGCGAGGCCCATCGTGAGCATGCCGTGCGCGAGGACGCCGGGCAGCTTGACGGACGCGGCGACGTCGTCGCGGTAGTGGATCGGGTTGAAGTCGCCCGAGGCGCCGGCGTAGCGGACGAGCGAGTCACGGGTGAGGTGGACCTCGCGCTCGGCGACGACGGTGCCGACCTCGAGCGCGGTCACGGGTGCGGTGGTCATGCGTCGTCTCCTCGGACGACGAGGGTGGAGGTCGCCGTGACGACGTGCTCCCCCGCGGCGTCGTTCATCGTGCTCTCGGCCGTGACCATGGCGTTGCCGCCGAGGGTCTTGACGCTCGTGACGGTCAGGGTCGCGGTGAGTTCGTCGCCGGCCACGATGGGTCGGTCGTAGGTGAAGGCCTGCTCGCCGTGGACGACGCGCGAGAAGTCGATCCCGGCGTCCGGCTCGGCGAGGAGCTGGGCGAGCGTGGCCTCCTGCACGACGACCGCGAAGGTCGGCGGCGCGACGACGTCGTCGTAGCCGGCGGCGCGGGCGGCCTCGGGCTCATGGTGAATCGGGTTCGTCGCGAACACGGCGCGGGAGAACTCCCGCACCTTCTCACGACCGACCAGGTACGGCTGGGCCGGCGGGAACGTCCTGCCGACGAGCTCGGGGTTCACAGACACGTCCGGCAGTCTAGCGACGCCCGTCTGGGGGCCTGTCGTTCATGAGTATGCATCGGCTATGGTTGTCGGACACGGTTCGGGGGAACCGACGCCGGCGTCCGGGAGTCCGGGCCGGCAGTTCCGGGGAGGGGAGCACGATGGAGTCGACGACCGAGTTCGCGGTGCACACGGGCGACCGGTGCACGGCCATGGAGGTCGCGGGCGCGGCACTGCGCCAGACCGGGCACCACGTCGAGTCGACCGGCGGCACGATCACCGCCACCACCGGCAGCCGCCTGCTGACGATCCTGCTCGGGGCCCTGGTGCACCCGTCGCGGGAGTTCCGCCGGTACGAGCTGTCGACGACCGTCACGGGGACGTCCACCACGATCACCCTGCGCCACTCCGGGCACGGCACGGCGGTGTCGGGCGGGGGCATCGGCGCCGACCGGCGGCGGAGCGCCTGGCAGCAGGTGAACGCGACGCTCGAGCGCGCCCTCCGGTCCGCCGGGGTGCTCGCCGCGCGGCCGGAGCACCGCCCGTTCTGACGCGCGGCGCGGGCATGGCCGCCGGGTTCGGACCCGTCGGGCCGGCGTCGCCGGTTCGCGCCCCGTTCCGAACACTGCGCCCCGTCACACCGGGGCGCGATGTCCACACGGGGGCGCGATTGCCCACACCTCGTGCGCCGGGCGCGTGCGCCCCGGGAACGACGAAAGCCCGGCGCGGACGCCGGGCTTGCGGTAGCGAGGGCGGGACTTGAACCCGCGACCCCACGATTATGAGTCGTGTGCTCTAACCAACTGAGCTACCCCGCCAAGGATCCGGAGCGACAACAGCTCCGGGTCGGAGCCCCGAGTCAGGATTGAACTGACGACCCCTTCCTTACCATGGAAGTGCTCTACCACTGAGCTATCGGGGCATGTGCCGCTCGGCGGCACCACACGAGGATAGCAGACCCGCGACGGTGGTCAGGAACCCGGCGTGACGCCCGGGCGTGCCGCGTGGGACCGCTAGTTCGCGTTGGCCTTGAGCCACGCCAGCGGGTCCACCGGGACGCCGTCGACGTGGACCTCGAGGTGCAGGTGCGGGCCCGTCGAGTTGCCCGTGCTGCCGACGAGTCCGAGCTCGTCACCGACCTCGACCTGCTGGCCCTTGACGACCTTGAAGGAGTTGTCCTCCATGTGGCCGTAGACGCTGGTGAACTGCTTGCCGTCCACCTCGTGCTCGACCCAGACGTCGTTGCCGAAGCCGCCGTCGTCCGCCTGCACCTTGATGACGGTGCCGGCCGCGATGACCCGGATGGGGGTGCCCTCACCCGGAGCGAAGTCGACGCCCATGTGGTTCGTCGAGCAGAACGAGCAGCCCTCGACCTGACGGCCGCCGAACCCCGAGGTGATCGGCACGCCGGTGAGGAACGGCCACTGGATCGTGCCGTTCGGGTCGTTCGTGAAGCTCGACGAATCGACGTTCTTGTACTGCGTGGCCGATGACACCGAGTACTGGTCGCGGTTCGTCTCGGCGTCGGTCGCACCCGAGCCGACGCTGAGCGACTGGGTCGCACCGGAGGCCGTCGCCCGCTGCGACGTCGAACCCGGCTCCGGCGTGTAGAGCGCCTGCGCGGGCAGCGAGGTCGAGACCACGAGGCCGGCGGCGAACAGCAGCGCGCCGACGGCGGTGACGCGCGACGCGGCCCTGCGGAACGACGCACCCTGCTTCGCGGACGAGGACGCGGACGCGGACACCCGGGTCGCCTGAGCGGGGCGGGCCGCGGTGACGGCGGGCCGGACCGGACGACCGGTGCGACGCGACGCCGGCACCTGACCGAGGACGCGGCGAGGCTGAACGGGCGCTGCGGTCCGTACGGGCGCCGTCGCCGCCACGACGGGCGACGAGGGCGCGGGCGGCGTCACGGGGCCGGCGGTCGACGCCGGCATGACCGGCGACGCCGGTGCGAGGTCGATGGGGGACGCGGGTGCCGGCGGGGCCACCGGGCTCACGAGGTCCTCGAAGGACGGCCTGGAGGCGCGCTCCGGCTCCGCCACGGCCGTCGCCCGATCGAGGCGGTCGCCCTTGTTCGCTGCTGCCGCCGCGGCTCGTTCCGCCTCGATCCGTTCCCGTCGGGTCATGTGGACGACCGGTGCGGGTGCGTTCACGGGGCCGTCGGTGTGCTCGGGCGAGAGGGAGGAATGGGGCATGCGTTCGGTGGCGATCCTGATCGGGGCGAGGTGCGCTCGTTGGTAACGAGCAGATAACGGGACCAGAGAACGGTAGCAGGAGCACTACCGTGTCGCCAGTCGTGGTCATGACCACACGGCTCCCCCAGACCGAGGGGTCAGGTCGCTCACAGCGCGAGTACGGACCCCTCGAGGCGCAGCAGCAAGGCGGCGAGGTCGTCGACGATCGCCGGACTCGCGAAGAGGAACGACCGCGTCCCGCCGGCCTCCCAGATGCGCACGGCTGCCCCGGCCTCCTGCGCCACGATCGATCCGGCGGCCATGTCCCACGGGTTGATCCCACGCTCGTAGTAGGCGTCCACGGTCCCCGCTCCGACCGCGCAGCAGTCCAACGACGCCGCTCCCCCGCGCCGGATGTCCCGGACCTCGCCGATGAGCCCGGCGAGCACGTCGACCTGCTGCCGCCGACGGTCCGCGGTGTAGCCGAAACCGGTCGCGACGAGCGTCTCGGCGAGGGACGCCGGCGACCCGGCGTGCAGCGGCACCCCGTTGCGCGTCGCCCCCTCGCCGACCACTGCCCGGTGCACGACGCCGGTGGCCGGTGCGACGACGACGCCGGCGACCGGTTCCCACGTCGTCGGGTCGGCTGCGCCGCGGACGACGCCGATGCTCACGCCGTACTCGGGGCTGCCGTAGAGGTAGTTGACGGTCCCGTCGATCGGGTCGACGACCCAGGTGATCCCCGACGTACCCGCGCCGGTACCCGATTCCTCGCCGAAGAACGCGTCGTCCGGGCGGGCCGCGGCGATCCGCGACCGGATGAGCGCCTCGACCTCGCGGTCGGCTGCCGTGACCACGTCGACGATGCTCGACTTCCGGTCGGCGACCTCGACACCCTCGGCACGGCGCTCGGCGGCGAGCGACGCTGCTTCGCGGGCGATGGCCTCGGCGAGGTCGGCGAACTGGGACGGCGTTGGATCGACGGGCATGCGACCAGCCTGCCGGAAACGGAACGGCCCCGTCCGCAGTGGACGGGGCCGTTCCGATGGTGGCAAGTGAGGGATTCGAACCCCCGAAGGCTACGCCGGCTGATTTACAGTCAGATCCCTTTGGCCGCTTGGGTAACTTGCCATGTGCGCACCCGGCCCGTGTAGTCACCAACCGAAGGCGCGCATGAAAGCATAGCCGATCCGGGACGGTGCTCGTGACCACCGTGCGCCGATCCGTGGGTGCCGAACCGCGCCTCCCGTCCGCCGTTAGGCTGTCCCGCATGGCAGACAGTTCCTTCGACGTGGTCAGCAAGGTCGACAAGATGGAGGCGGAGAACGCCCTCAACCAGGCCGCCAAGGAGATCGAGCAGCGGTACGACTTCAAGGGTGCCGACGCATCGATCGCGTTCAGCGGTGAGGACGTCCTCATCAAGGCGAACTCGGAAGAGCGCGCGAAGGCCGTCCTCGACGTCCTGCAGAGCAAGGCGATCAAGCGGAACATCAGCCTCAAGAGCCTCGACGCGGGCGACCCGTACCCGTCGGGCAAGGAGTACCGCATCGAGGTGAAGTTCAAGAACGGCATCGAGCAGGACGTCGCGAAGAAGATCGGCGCGTTCCTCCGGGCCAACGCCCCGAAGACCGTGAAGAACCAGATCCAGGGCGACGAACTGCGCGTCTCCTCGAAGAGCCGCGACGACCTGCAGAACACGATCCAGCTCCTCAAGGGTGAAGAGTTCGACGTGCCGCTGCAGTTCATCAACTTCCGCTGACGCGCCGCGCACCGCTGTGGAGCACTGGCTCAGCGTCGCCATCACGGTCTTCCTGGTCCTGCTGGACCTGGCGATCCGTGTCTTCTCGATCATCTACGTCCCGATCAACCGCAAGCCGCAGACGGCCACGGCCTGGCTGCTGGCGATCTTCCTCATCCCCTACATCGGCTTCATCGTCTTCCTGGTCATCGGGTCGACGAAGCTGCCGCACGCCCGGCGTGAGAAGCAGACGGAGATCAACGCGTACATCCTCGAGCAGACCGAGGGCATCGAGCGGGTGCGCCGCGACCACCCGTGGCCGGCGTGGCTCGACAGCATCACGCGCCTGAACCGCGAGCTCGGCGCGATGCCCCTGGTCGGCGGCAACTCGGCGGAGCTCTACCCCGACTACGACGAGTCGATCGCCGAGATGACCCGCGCGATCGACGACTCGCGGCGGTTCGTGCACGTCGAGTTCTACATCGCGACGCTCGACGACACCACGCGCCCGTTCTTCGAGGCGCTCGCCCGGGCGCAGGCCCGCGGCGTCACAGTCCGGTTCCTGCTCGACCACTGGGCCAGCCGCGGCTACCCCGGGTACAAGGACACGCTGGCGTTCATGGACCGCGCCGGCATCGAGTGGCACCTGATGCTGCCGCTGCTGCCGCTGCAGGGGAAGTTCCAGCGCCCGGACCTCCGCAACCACCGGAAGATCATGGTGATCGACGGCTCGGTGGCGTTCACCGGGTCGCAGAACCTCATCGACAAGTCCTACGACCTGAAATCGCACGTCGACAAGGGCATGGAGTACAAGGACCTGTTCGCCCGGTTCGAGGGTCCCGTCGTGGCCGGCCTCAACGCCCTGTTCGTGACCGACTGGTACAGCGAGACCGACGAGCTGCTGCTCCGCGAGAGCGACCCCGTCCAGCGCGCCGACCGGGGTGACGCACTGGACTGCCAGGTCGTGCCGTCCGGCCCCGGGTTCGACGGCGAGAACAACCTGCGACTCTTCAACGCGCTGCTGTACTCGGCGCAGAGCAAGGTGTCGATCACGTCGCCCTACTTCGTCCCGGACGACTCCATGCTCTACGCGATCACGACCACGGCGCAGCGCGGTGTCGAGGTCGAGCTGTTCGTCGGCGAGATGGGCGACCACGCGATGACGTGGCACGCGCAGCGCTCCTACTACGAGGGCCTGCTCCGGGCCGGCGTGAAGATCTGGCTCTACCGGGCGCCGACGATCCTGCACGCGAAGCACTTCACGATCGATGACGACGTGGCCGTGATCGGGTCGAGCAACATGGACATGCGGTCGTTCAGCCTCAACCTCGAGGTCTCCGTGATGGTGCGCGGCAGCCGGTTCGTCGACGCCCTGCGCGAGGTGCAGGACGCGTACAAGGAGCACAGCTTCGAGCTGACGCTCGACGCGTGGGTGGAGCGGCCGCGGCGGTCCCAAGTGCTCGACAACGTCGCGCGGCTCACGGCGGCGCTGCAGTAGCACCGGTCTGGAGGCGCGGGTCGGCCGGCGCGGGTCGGCTCACGCCCGCACCGTGCGCGGTCTCGTGCACGGGCGCTCGCCAGTGTGCGAGGTTCCGACCGCAGTGCGAGGGCGCGAGGCTCGCACACTGCGCGGGAACTCGCGCCGTACGGATCGCGGGTCGGGTCGGCCTCGCACCGTGCGCGGTCAGGCGCGCGGGTCCGGCACCAGGCGGGTCAAGCGGGCGGTCAGGCGCTCCAGCGGTCCACGCCCGAGGAACGCGCGCCAGGTCATCGCGAAGAGCACCGAGCCGATCGCGAACCACCACCACGCAGCATCCGAGTCGGGGTACTCCGGCAGCATCGCGAGCACGATGAGGTGCCCCGCGTAGACGGTGAGCGGCATCGAGCCCACTGCGGCCAGCGGGAACGCGATCCGCTCGGCCGTCCGCCCCCGCCCGTCGAACACGAGCGTGCACAGGGCGATGACCGCGACCGCGATGCCCGAGGTCGCGACGACGTCGACGATCGACGACGAGTGGTCCCGCGGTGAGAGGAACAGCTGGGCGAGTGCCTCGGACCCGGTGCTGCCCTCCCCCGCGTACGGCACCCCGGGGAACGCGGACGCCGCGTCGTCGGGCACCGGGGCGAGGGCGTTCCCGACCAGGTACGCGACCACGGCGACCACTGCGCCGGACGTGAGCAGCACGACCTGCCGGCCCCGCGCCTCCAGGCCGCTGCGGGCGACGGCGAGACCGACCAGGACGTACGCCAGGAAGGTGACGACGGGGTAGACGAGGCCGAGCTGGACCTCCCACATGCCCGCGTCCGCGTAGAGCGGGACGGTCGCCAGTGCGACCACCGGTGAGAGCACGGCACACAGTCCGGCGAGCACGAGCAGCCACCGCGCCCGTACGCGGAGCACCGGGACGGCGAGCAGGAACAGGACGCCGTACGTCGGCAGGATCACGTACACCGGCGTCTGCAACGCCATCAGCAGCAGACCGACCGCGACCACCGCGACCGCGCGGATGGCCAGCCGACCCCGCACCCGCTCGATCGCGGGCGGACCGGGTGGCGTGGTGCGCCCGCTCGTGAGGCCGATCGAGACCCCGGCGAGCACCGCGAAGAGCGACGACGACCGCCCGTGCGCGACCGCCGCCCAGGTACCGGGGTCCGACCAGTCGACCGCGTCCGCGATACCGCCGACATGCGTCGCCATCATGCCGAGCAGCGCGATCGCGCGAGCGACGTCGACGCCCTGGAGTCGGCCTGCCGGGACGAGCACGCCCCGCATCGCGGTGGGCGGTGCGGGGCGTGCGTCGGTCACGGCGTCGGCTCTCGTCCCTAGCTCGCGGTGGCGTTCGCGCGACCGAGGGAGACGTCGATCATCTCCTCGCGCGGGACGACCTTGATGCGCTCGCGGCCGTGGGGCTCGCCGAGCGCGAGCTCGTGGGCGTCGAGGTTGTGCCAGCCGTCGAGGTCGGTGTACTCGACACCGCGCTCGGTGAGCAGTGCCGGGATCGCACCCTCGGACGGGTCCTCCGGCGTCCACCAGCTCGCTTGGTCGTTCACGATGTGCTGCACGGTCTCCATCGCGTCGGACTTCGTGTGCCCGATCAGGCCGACCGGACCGCGTTTGATCCAACCCGTGGCGTAGACGCCCGGGAGCTGCTGGTTGTCGTCGTCGAGGACCTGGCCCTCGTGGTTCGGGATGACGCCGTGCCGGTCGTCGAACGGCACACCGGGCAGCGGCGAACCGAAGTAGCCCACCGCTCGGTACGCGGCCTGGATCGGGATCTCGCGGATCTCCCCGGTGCCCTCGACGCCGCCCTGGCCGTTCGGACGCGTGCGCTCGTAGCGGATCGCGGTGACCTTGCCGTCCTCGCCGACGAGCTCGAGCGGCTTCGCGTAGAAGTGCAGGTGCAGACGACGGCTGGCCTGCCCGGTCTCGCGCGTGCGCCACTGCTCCAGCACGCGGTTCATCACCATCACCTGCTTGTTCGTGGCGATGGCGGTCTTGGAAGCTTCGTCGTGGTCGAAGTCCTCGTCGTAGACGATCATGTCGACGTCGCGGAGCTCACCGAGTTCGCGGAGCTCGAGCGGGGTGAACTTCACCTGCGCCGGGCCGCGACGACCGAACACGTGCACGTCGGTCACCGGCGAGGCCTTGAGGCCCTCGTACACGTTCGCCGGGATCTCGGTCGGCAGCAGGTCGTCTGCGTGCTTCGCGAGGATGCGCGAGACGTCGAGGGCGACGTTGCCGTTGCCGATCACCGCGACGCTCTCGGCCGTGAGCGGCCAGGTACGCGGGACGTCGGGGTGGCCGTCGAACCAGCTGACGAAGTCGGCCGCGCCGTACGACCCCTCGAGCTCGACACCGGGGACGTCGAGGTCGGCGTCCTTGATCGCACCGGTCGAGAAGACCACCGCGTGGTAGTGCTTCCGGAGGTCGTCGAGGGTGATGTCCTCGCCGAAGCGGACGTTGCCGAAGAGCCGGACGACGCCGCGGTCCAGCACGTCGCGCAGGGCGTTGATGATGCCCTTGATGCGGGGGTGGTCGGGGGCGACGCCGTAGCGGACCAGCCCGTACGGCGCAGGCAGCTGCTCGAACAGGTCGATCGACACGTCGTGGCCGTGGGCCTCGCGCAGCAGGATGTCCGCGGCGTAGATGCCGGCGGGGCCGGCGCCGACGATGGCGACTCGGAGGGTGGGCACTGATCGTCTCCTGGTTCGTTCGGGTGGGGTGCTCCCGAGGGCGGTGGTCGCGTCGTCGCGGCGTTGGTGCGACTGCTGCGGTCGGCCGGGTCAGCGGCTGCGGTCGACGACCGACTCGGCGAAGCGGATCAGGGCCCGCTTCACCGTGCCGTCCGGCAGCGGCGCGAGCGCGTCGACCGCCTCGGTCGCCCAGCGGACCGCGACGGCCCGGGTGGCGGCGGTGGCCTCGTGCTCACGGAGCGCGGCCACGGCGGACTGGTACGGCGCCGAGTCGACGACGTCGTCCGGGGCGGCGTTGACGTCCCGCTCGATGCGTTCGAGGAGCGCCACCGCATCCGGTGCACCCGTCGCGGCGAGGCGCCGGAGCTGCAGCAGCGGCAGGGTGTCCACGCCGGCGCGGAGGTCGTTCCCGGCGATCTTGCCGGTCTTGTCCTTCGCGGGGGCGAGGTCGATGACGTCGTCGACGAGCTGGAACGCAACGCCGACCTTCTCGCCGAAGGTGCCGACGGCGTCGAGGTAGGAGCGATCGGCGCCCGAGAACATCACGCCGGCGCGCGCGGCCGTCGCGATGAGCGAACCGGTCTTGTCGCTGAGGACCTGGATGTAGTGCTCGACCGGGTCGTCCTCGGGCTGGGGACCGGTGGTCTCGTGCAACTGTCCCATGCAGAGCCGCTGGAAGGTCTCGGCCTGCATCCGGATGCCCTCGGTCCCGAGGTCCGCCGTGATGAGACTGGCGCGGGCGAAGAGCAGGTCGCCGGTGAGGATGGCCACGTTGTTGCCGTACGTCACGTGCGCCGCCGGGACACCGCGCCGCACGGGCGCTTCGTCCATGACGTCGTCGTGGTACAGCGACGCGAGGTGGGTCGTCTCGATGCTGACGGCGGCCTTGACGACCGCGTCGGTCACGCCGTCACCGAGCTGCGCGATGAGGAGCGTCAGTGTCGGTCGGATCCGCTTGCCGCCCGCCGAGAGCAGGTACCGGCTCGTCGTGTCGGCGAGGGTGTCGGTCGAGCGCATGGCTTCTTCGAGGCCCTGCTCGACGAGCTCCAGCCCGTCGTCGACAGCCGCGATGAACCGTCGCTCCGAGGGCGTGGCGAACAGTCGCTCGCCGATGCCCAGCGACGCGCGGAGACTCGGTGCGCGACGTGCGACCGGGACGCTCGGATTCAAGTGCTGCTCCGTGTTCGGGGGTGGAGGGACCGGTCAGGCGTCGGTGGGGTCGACGCTCGGCTGCTCACCGGTGTGCTGGTGCTCACGGCGGGCCTTGGCGCGCCGGGCGACGGACTCGCGGACCGTGCCCGCCACGGGCTTGCGACCGCGGTGCAGTGCGACGATACCGGCCGTGAGGTTGCGGTAGGCGACCATCGTGAAGCCGACCCCCCGGAGCCACTGGCTGAGGACCTGCTGCTCGGGCCACGCCTCGATCGACTCGGCCAGGTAGCGGTAGGCCGCGGGGTTGCTGCTCGAGAGCCGCGCGACGCCGGGGAGCACGCGCTTGAGGTACGTGCCGTAGCCGAAGCGGAGCACCGCGAGCGGCGGCGTCGAGAACTCGCAGATCACGACGCGCCCGCCGGGCTTGAGGACGCGCAGCATCTCGCCGAGCGCTTGCATCGGGTCGTTGACGTTGCGCAGCCCGAAGGAGATGGAGACGGCGTCGAAGGTGTCGTCGTCGAACGGCAGGTGCTCGGCGTCGCCCTCGACGAAGGTGATCTCGGGGTGGCGCTCCCGACCGACGGCGATCATGCCCGCGGAGAGGTCGAGCGCCGTGACGTCGGCGCCCTTCTTCGCGAAGGCCGCCGCACTCGTCCCCGTGCCGGCGGCGATGTCGAGCACCTTCTCGCCGGGCTGGGGGTCGACCGCGCGGACCGTCGCGACACGCCACAGCGGGGCGTTGCCCGCGGAGAGGATGTCGTTCGTGAGGTCGTACTTCGCGGCGACGTCGTCGAACATGGCCGCCACCTCGTCCGGCCGCTTGTTCAGGTCCGCTCTGCTCACCCACAACATCCTAGAGGTCCCGCCCGTGGGTTCCCCCGAGCACGGCGCGTGCGGGACCGGAACCGGCGCGTACGATCGGTCCGTGACCCGAACCACCACGGCGGCCCCACCGCTGACGGTCTCGACCCGGATCCTCGACGACCCGGGCGCCGTCCTCCGCCACACCCTCCGGGACAGCCCACTCGCCTTCGTCCGGAACGGCGACGGCATCGTCGGGATCGGCGAGGCGCTGCGCTTCACCTTCACCGGACCGGAGCGGATGCGGGAGGCCGCGGCCGTGTGGCGCACCATCGTGCAGGACGCCGAGGTCGACGACCCCGTGCAGCTCCGCGGCACCGGTCTCGTCGCCTTCGGGTCGTTCACGTTCGCCGACGACTCCGCCGAGACGAGCGTGCTCATCGTCCCGCGCGTCGTGATCGGCCGCCGACGGGGGAAGGCGTGGCTCACCGCGGTCGACACGACACCGGACCCGGAGCCACTGACGTTCACCCGCACGTCGGTGCCGGTGCCGCACGTCGGCCCGCACGTGTCGGTCGCGCTGCGGCCCGGACGCATCGACGCGGACGCCTACGCCGAGCGGGTCGCCGACGCCGTCCGCCGGATCGCCGCGGGCGACGCCGAGAAGGTCGTCCTGGCCCGCGACCTCGTCGGCACCCTGCCGGACGACGCCGACCGCCGGGCGATCCTGCTCGACCTGGCCGACGCCTACCCGCAGTGTGTGACGTTCGCCGTCGACGGGCTCGTCGGCGCGACACCGGAGACGCTCGCCCGGACGGACGGCACACGGCTGTCCGCACGCGTCCTCGCCGGCAGTGCCGCACGGGGCACGGACGCCGTGTCCGACCGCGCAGCTGCCGAGGCCCTCGCCGCGAGCGCGAAGGACGTCGGCGAGCACGCGTTCGCGATCGACAGCCTGCTCGCCGCGCTCCGCCCGATCGCGTCGGACCTGCGTGCGGACCCGGAGCCCTTCCGCCTGCAGCTGCCCAACCTGTGGCACCTCGCCACCGACGTGCAGGCGACCCTGCCCGTGGGCACGACCTCGCTCGACGTCGCCGACGTGCTGCACCCGACGGCCGCGGTCGCGGGGACCCCGACGGACGTCGCCGTGCGGCTGGTGTCCGAGCTCGAGGGCGTCGACCGGGGTCGCTACGCCGGCCCCGTCGGCTGGCTCGGTGCGAACGGCGACGGTGAGTGGATGCTCGCGCTCCGCAGCGCCCGGATCGCCGACGACGGGTCCGTGCGGGCGTGGGCCGGTGCGGGGATCGTGGGCGGGTCCGACCCGGCACGGGAGGTCGCCGAGACCGCGCTCAAGTTCCGCCCGATCACCGACGCCCTGGCCTGAGGCCCCGCCCGCGCTGGTCGCGGCGCGGAGTCCGTCAGTCGGCCAGCGGCACCTCGATGACGACGCGCTCCGCCGGGTCCGTCAGCACGCGCTCCAGGTCGCCCCACGTCGCCGCGCGCCGGTACTCCCACCCGAGCCCCGTCACGACACGCTCGACGTCGACGAACTGCGGCGTGGTCATCATCCGGCGCATGTCCGCCTCGGGGGTGGTCGCCGCGACCTCGAGCCCACGGAAGATCGCACCACCGGAGTCGTTGCCGACGACGACCTGCACGCGGTGCCGCGGTTCCTCGGTCCCCGTGACGAACGCGCCGAGGTCGTGCAGGAGCGTGAGGTCACCGACCAGCACGCGCGTGGTACCGATCGACGACGAGGACCGTTCGAGCGCCGCGGCGATGCCCAGCGCGGTGGACACGGTGCCGTCGATGCCGGCGAGCCCGCGGTTCGCGTGCACCCGGATCGGCTTGCCCGCGACGTGCCCGTCGGCGACGCGGATGATCTGCGAGGCGCCGAGGACCAGTCGGTCGTGCGGCCAGGTCGCTCCCCAGACGGCGTCGGCGAGCATGGCCCGGTCGACGGGACGGCGGCGGAGTGCGACCTCGTCGCGGAGGAACTTGTTGCGCTCGGCCCGGTCGCTCGAGCGCTTCGCGTCGAGGTCCGGCCCGGCGTCGCCGCCGCCCAGCAGCGCGCGGCTCGTCGCCACCCAGCGTCCCACCCACGCACGGTGCTCCGGCCGGGTGCGGCCCGTCACGCGGACGTCGGACACGAAGGTGGTCGCGGCGGTCGGCCTGGAGGCACGGGCCGGGTCGAAGGGATCGGCGCCCGGACCGCGGACCACGATGGTCTCGACGTCGTCGCGCTGCAGGAGCGCGGGGACCTCACGACTGAGGGTGGGGTGGCCGAGCACGACGGCGCGGCGCACCGCACCGCCGAACTCCGGCTCGCGCAGGAGCTCGCGGTACGTCACCACGAGGTTGCGGCCGAAGCGCGCCCCGCTCGACACCTCGGCGACCAGCGGCGCACCGAGCTCCCAGGCGATCCGTTCGGCGTCCGGCCCTGCGTCGTGCCCCGCGATGACGACCGTCCCGGGCTCGTCGTCCGGCGACAGCTCGGCGACCGGGAGTCCCGAGTGCACGCGGCGGGTGGCGAACGCGAGGTCGACCTCGTCGTCGGGCACCGGCTGCACGTCGTCGTCACCGAGGCCGGCGGAGAGCGGCTCGCGGAACGCCACGTTGAGCTGCACCGGTCCGGGCTGCCCCTCGTGCCCCGCGGCCGCGGCGACCGCCTGACGCACGAGGGTGCGGACGGTGTCCGTGGTGCTCGCGTCGACGCCGTGCACGGTCGGCGCCTGGACGTCCCGCACGAACGAGACGGCAGCGCCGAAGATCCCCGGCTGGACGGTGGTCTGGTTGCTCCCGATGCCGCGGAGCTCGTCGGGGCGGTCGGCGCTCACGACGATCATCGGCACGCCGGAGTGGTGCGCCTCGAGCACGGCGGGGTGCAGGTTGGCGACGGCGGTGCCGGACGTGGTGACGACGGCGGCGGGTCGACCGGACTCGACCGCGAGGCCGAGGGCGTAGAAGCCGGCGGTCCGTTCGTCGAGTCGGACGTGCACGCTGGTGCCGCCCGCACGCTCGAGGGCGACGGCGGCGAGGGCAAGCGCTTGCGAGCGTGAACCCGGGCTGACGACGACGTCGGTGACGCCGGCGCGCGCCAGCTCGGCGAAGAGCGTCAGTGCGAAGTCGGTCGCGGGGCTGCCGGAACCCGCGCGACCGTCAGCGATCGGTGCGGCCGTCGTCGTCGCGGTGCTGGTCGCGGCGGTCGCGGTCCGCGCGTCGCTCGCGTTCGCGGAACTGCTGTTCGAGGTCTCGGAGGGTCTCGTCGTCCTGGTCCTTGTCCGTGGGGTGCCGCTCGGGGCCGTGCGGGCCCCCGAGGAAGTCCGGGTCGTCTTCGGGTCCACGGTACCCGGAGCCGCCGCCCGGCTTCGTCGCGGGCGCACGGCCCAGGAGGAACCAGAGGACCCCGCCGAGCACCGGCAGGACGATCACGAGCAGCAGCCAGACGCCACGGCTGAGGGAACGGACACGTTCGCGGGGCATCGTGGCGCAGTCGATCGCCGCGTACACCGTGAAGGCCACGGCGGCCACGACGACGATCAACCACAGTCGGACCATGCCCGGAGTCTAGGTCGCGAGGCTGTGGGGTCCCTGCCGGTCGCGCATCCGTAGACTTGCCGCGTGAAAGCGTGGCTCGTCTACACCCTGGCCCGTCTCGGCATCTTCGCCGTGGCTGTGGCACTGCTCCTGCTGACCCCGATGCCCTGGTACTGGGCCGTCATCGTGGGCGCGCTGGTGGGGCTGCTCGTCTCCTACATCGCATTGGGCAAGCTGCGCGAGCAGGTCACGCTGAGCCTCGCGAACCGCCGGGGGAAGCCCGAGCGTGACGCGGACACCGACTTCGAGGACGACTTCGTCGACGCCGAGGACACGGACGCGCCCGTCGCACGCCCGGTGTCGGACGCCGACCGCCACGCCGCGCGCCGGGACGCCGACGAGGACTGATCGCCTGAGCCCTACGGGGCGGTGGCGAGCGTGATCCCGAGCACGACGCCGAACACGAGCGACGCGAACGACGACAGCTGCAGGGCCGTGATGAGCTCGCGGGGCTTCCGGGACGACACCCCGATCGCCAGAGCCGGGAGCGCCAACAGCAGCGAGAAGTACGTGAAGCCGGTCCGGAAGTACAGCAGCACGAACCAGAGCAGCACCACGTACGGCAGCATCAGGAACAGGCCGTAGAGCACCCGCGCCACCGGGCGGCCGACGACGACCGCGAGGGTGCGCTTGCCGGCAAGACGGTCCTCGTCGATGTCGCGGATGTTGTTCACCATGAGGACCGCGCAGGCGAAGAACCCGGCGGCGATCGCGGCGGCCCACCCGCTCGGCGTCACCCTGCCGATGAGGACGAACTGGGTGCCGAGGACGGCGACGAGTCCGAAGAACACGAACACGAAGACCTCGCCCAGGGCGTTGTACCCGTAGGGCTTCTTGCCGCCGGTGTAGAACCAGGCGGCGACGATCGCGGCAGCCCCCACGAGGAGCAGCCACCACAGCTGGGTGAGCACCACGATGACGATGCCGGCGACGGCGGCCAGGCCGAAGAACGTCAACGCGACGGTCAGCACGGTTCGGGGCTTCGCGAGTCCGGCGCCGGTGAGCCGTGCCGGGCCGACGCGGAACTCGTCGGTACCGCGGACGCCGTCGGAGTAGTCGTTGCTGTAGTTCACGCCGATCTGCAGGAACAGCGCGACGAGCAGGGCGAGCACCGCGATGACGGCGTGACCGTCCTTCGCGAGGAACGCACCGAAGTCACTCGGTTCACCGCTGTCGACGAAGGCCACCGTCGTGCCCATCACGACCGGGACGACGCCGAGCGTCAGGGTGCGGAGGCGTGCGCCGCCGATCCAGTCGCTCGCGGTCGCCTTCCGCTTCGTGCGCTGCGGTGCCGCGGCCTTCGCCGGGTTGCCGGAGCGGCCCTTGGACTGCGTCGAGTTCTTCGTTCGTGCCACGACCGTCCATCATATTCGCGACGCGTCGGCGTCCGGTCGCGCGGAGCTACGAAACCGCCATGTCCTGGATCGCCCGACGGTCGGGCTTGCCGGACGCGAGCATCGGGATCTCGGACACGACGACGACCGCAGCCGGACGCGCTGCCCGGCCGAGCGCGGCGCCGACGTGGGCACGCACGATCTCGAGATCGATCGTCCGCGCGGTCACCACGACCGGCACCTCGCCCCACTCCCCCGACGCCCGGCGGGTCACGACGGCGGCGTCCTGTCCGGGCAGTTCCCGCACCAGGCGCTCCACCTGTCCGAGCGGGACCTTCTCACCGCCGGAGATCACGACGTCGTCGAGCCGGCCGAGCACCCGGACCACGCCGTCGCGCACCTCGGCGGCGTCGCCCGTGCGGTACCAGCGGAGACCGTCGCGCTCGGTGAAGGCGGCGGCCGTGCGCTGGTCGTCGTCGAGGTACCCCTCGGCGAGCATCGGGCCGGCCAGGAACAGCTCGCCGTCGACCACCTCGGCGCGGACGGTGCCGAACGGGACGCCGTCGTACACACAACCGCCGCTCGTCTCGCTCGCCCCGTAGGTCGTCACCACGCGGACCCCGGCGTCGAGCGCACGCTGCCGGAGGGGTGCCGGCGTCGCCTGTCCGCCGACGAGCACGGCGTCGAACGCCGCCAGGGCGCGGGTCGCGCGGGGATCATCGAGCACCCGCGCCAACTGCACCGGGACGAGCGACGTGTAGCGGCGCGGAGCGCCCGGCCCGGTGACGAGCCGATCGGCGGCGTCGGCGAAGGTGCCCGCGTCGAAGTGTCCCGGGGGCACGACGACGGGTGCCGTCCCGGCGGCGATCGACCGGGTCAGGACGTTGAGGCCGGCGATGTAGTGCGTGGGCAGCGCGAGCACCCACCCGCCCGGACCACCCAGTGCCGCATCGGCGGCGGCGGCCCCGGCCAGCAGCGCCTCGGAGGAGAGCGCGACGCGCTTCCCGGTCCCGGTGGACCCGCTCGTCTCGACGACCAGGGCGACCCGCTGCGGGACGGCAGCCGGAGCCGGGGTCGGCAGCGCCGGAGCGCCCTCCGCGACGGGGAGCAGCGCGGGGCCGCCGGCGAGTGCTGCCTCCAGGCCGCGGAGCACGACCGACGGGTCTGACGTGCCGGTCGCGACCAGCGGACGGGTCATCAGTAGTGCCAGGGGAAGGAGGTCCATTCGGGCGCGCGCTTCTCGAGGAACGAGTCGCGGCCCTCGACGGCCTCGTCGGTGCCGTACGCCAGCCGCGTGGCCTCGCCCGCGAACACCTGCTGCCCGACCATGCCGTCGTCGACCGCGTTGAAGGCGTACTTCAGCATCCGGATCGCCGTCGGGGACTTGCCGAGTACGATCTCGCCCCAGCGGATCGCCTCGCGCTCGAGGTCCGCGTGCGGGACGACGGCGTTCACGGCGCCCATCTCGTACGCGCGCTGGGCGGAGTACTCCTGAGCGAGGAAGAAGACCTCGCGGGCGAACTTCTGCCCGATCTGCTTGGCGTAGTACGCGCTGCCGTACCCGCCGTCGAACGAGCCCACGTCGGCGTCGGTCTGCTTGAACTTCCCGTGCTCGGCACTCGCGATCGTGAGGTCGCAGATCGCGTGCAGCGAGTGACCGCCGCCCGCCGCCCACCCCGGCACCACGGCGATGACGACCTTGGGCATCATCCGGATGAGGCGCTGGACCTCGAGGATGTGCAGGCGTCCCATCGATGCCTGGGCAGCCGCGGGGTCGACGCCCTCCGGCGGAGCGCCCTCGTCACCGACGTACTGGTAGCCGCTGCGCCCGCGGATGCGCTGGTCACCGCCGGAGCAGAACGCCCAGCCGCCGTCCTTCGGGCTCGGGCCGTTCCCGGTGAGCAGCACGACGCCGACGCGCGGGTCCTGGCGGGCGTCGTCGAGGGCCCGGTACAGCTCGTCGACCGTGCGCGGGCGGAAGGCGTTGCGGACCTCGGGGCGGTCGAACGCGACCCGGACGATCCCCTTCGAGACGTGCTTGTGGTACGTGATGTCGGTGAACTGCTCCGCGATCGGAGCCACGGTCCAGACGTCGGGATCGAACAGGTCGGAGACGGGAGCAGCCATGGCTCCACGGTACCGCTCGGGCACGGTTTGCTCGGGCTCAGACGCCCATGCCGTCCGCCGCCGAACCACCCATGTCGGTGAGGACCTCCGGAGCGACGATCACGAGCAGCACGATGAGGATCACCGGGTTGGCGAAGAACGCCACGACGACGCCGATCGCGCCGTACCAACGGCCGAACGACCCGACCGCGGCGACGAAGCCGAGGACCGCGGCGATGAGCGTCAGGAACACGACGACGAAGCAGATGCCGAACGCGAAGTCGGTGTCGCCGCCCATGAACACAGCGAAGGCGCTCGCGTCGACCGCGGCCGAGACCACCGCGAGCCCGAGCGCGATCTTGCCGACGACCGGGTTGCGCTTCCTGCGACCGGCCTGGCCCTGCTGGCGGACGTCGACCGTGTTGCGCTGCATGAGCCGCGCGAACTCGTCGGTGTCGCGGCCGGGTACCGACGGGCGCGACGCGCGCTGCTGCGGTTCCGGCACAGCGCCTCCCTCGTCCTGGTCGTGTCCCTGCTGCCGACCCTGGCCGACCGATGCATGCTAATGCCCTGCCCTGGCGGTCCCCTCCGAGGAACCGTGAGGCGGGCTGGACGTCGCTGCCAGGATGGGGACGTGCTCCCCGACCACGCCGAACTCCCCGACCTCGCCGACCTCCTGGCGGACGCGCACGTGGTCGCGCTGCCCATGCGGGTGCGGTTCCGCGGCATCACCTCGCGCGAGGCCCTCGTCCTCCGTGGCCCGGCGGGCTGGACCGAGTTCTCGCCGTTCGTCGAGTACGACGACGCCGAGGCCGCCGCCTGGCTCCGGGCCGCGATCGACTTCGGGTGGCAGCACCACGAGCCTGCCGCGGACTCCGTGCCTGTGAACGCCACCGTGCCCGCCATCGCGCCCGACGCCGTCGCCGGGTTGCTCGCCCGATACCCCGGCTGCACCACCGCCAAGGTCAAGGTGGCCGAGCCCGGCACGACGATCGACGACGACGTCGCCCGGGTCGCCGAGGTGCGTCGGATCATGGGTGCCGACGCCCGGGTCAGGGTCGACGCGAACGGCCTGTGGAGCATCGACCAGGCGGCGGTCGCCCTGGAACGCCTCGCCCCGTTCGACCTGCAGTACGCGGAGCAGCCCTGCCGCACCGTCCCCGAGCTCGCGGCGCTCCGTGCCCGGGTTTCGGGGCTCGACGTCCCGATCGCCGCCGACGAGAGCGTTCGCAAGGCCTCCGACCCCCTCGCCGTCGCGCGCGCCGGGGCTGCTGACGTGCTCGTCGTCAAGGCGCAACCCCTCGGCGGCATCACCGCCGCGCGCGCAATAGTCGCCGAGGCGGGACTGCCGTGCGTGGTGTCGAGTGCGCTCGACACGTCGGTCGGGCTCGGGATGGGGGCGTTCCTCGCCGCGTCCGCCATGAGCCCGGGGTACGCCGCCGGGCTCGGCACGGCGGCGATGTTCGGGTCGGACGTGTCGGACACGCCGCTGCTCCCCGTCGACGGGCGGGTGCCGGTGCGCCGCGTGGAGGTCTCGCCGGAGCTGCTGGCGCGGAACGCGGCATCGCCGGAGCGGACCGACTGGTGGCGGGCGCGGCTCGAGCGCGCGCACGCAGCACTGGCCGGTTGAGGCCCTGAGACCGACCAGAGACGGACGGGAGGTGGGCCCCACCAGCCGGTACCGGCGCACCGCGCCAGCGGGGTGACGGCCGTGCCTGGAGGGACGGTGCCAGCTGGCACCGCGCCTCCAGTCCGATGGCGGTCGCGTCAGCGACCCGCGCTGATCACAGTCCCGAGTAGCTGTGCAGGCCCTTGAAGAAGACGTTCACGACGGAGAAGTTGAACATCACCGCGGCGAAGCCGATGAGCGCCAGCCACGACGACCGGGCCCCACGCCAGCCGCGCGTCGCACGGGCGTGGATGTACCCGGCGTAGACGACCCAGATGATGAAGGTCCAGACCTCTTTCGTGTCCCAACCCCAGTAGCGGCCCCAGGCCCGCTCGGCCCAGATCGCGCCGGCGATGAGCGTGAAGGTCCAGAGGACGAAGCCGACCAGGATGACGCGGTAGGTCAGGACCTCGAGCCGGTCGGCGTCGGGCAGCGTCTCCATGAAGCGGAGCTTGCTCGAGGTCGAACGGCCCTGACGGTAGGTCTGGACGAGCTGCGACACCGCGAGGCCGGCGCCCAGGGCGAAGAACCCGGTGCCGGCGATCGCCACGAACACGTGGATGACGAGCCAGTACGACTGCAGCGCCGGCTGCAGCGGGACGACGGGCACCCAGTAGTTCACGGTCGCGATGCCGAGCAGGATGATCGTGAGGCCGGTGATGAACACACCGAGGAACTTCAGGTTCTGCCAGAGCTGCACGAGCAGGAAGATCAGGATGATCAGACCCGTGCCGGTCAGGGAGAACTCGAACATGTTGCCCCACGGCACACGGTCGGCCGCGATCCCGCGCAGCACGATCGAGCCGACGTGCAGCACGAGCGCGAGGATCGTCATCGCCATGCCGACGCGTTCGAACCGGGTGCCGCCGCGTCGGGCGCTCCCGCCGTCGGACGACTGGGACACCTTCTCGAGGACGACGGTACCGCCCTGCACGGTGGCGACCGTCCGCTCCGCGGTGCTGGCCTGGGGCGCGCCGACGCCGTCCGCGGCGGCCGCGACGTTGCCGGAGCGCTTCGCGACGTCCAGGGCGAACGCGATGAACGCGATGACGTAGACCGCCATGGCGGAGTACGTCAGCACGACCGAGTAGGTCGCGAGGTTCGTGGTCATGTCGTTCACTGGGGCATCCTAACTCCGAGGTCCGACGTGTGGCGCTTGGCGATGTCCGCCACGGCCCGTTCGAGGTTCGGGTCCTCACCACGTGCGAGGCCGGCGTACTCGAGGTCGTAGCCCGGCTCCGCACCGGTGCCGTCGTCCCGACGCGGGACGACCTTCACCCACACGCGACGGCGCGGGACGAAGAGCGAGGTGAGGAGACCGAGGACGCTCAGCACGGCGAAGCCGCCGACCCACAGCTGCGAAGGGTCGTGGTGCACGTCGAGCGAGACGTAGCGCTTCACGCCGTCGAAGGTGATCGATCCCGCGTCGCCCGGCAGCTTCTTGGTCTGTCCGGGCTTCAGCTCGATGCTGGCGGCGTCGGACTGACGCCCCGCGATCTGCTTCAGGCCGCTCGTGTCGAGCGTGTACACGCTCTGCGGGACACCGTCGTCGAGACCGAGGTCACCCGTGTACACCTGCAGGGTCAGCAGGGGGTTCTGGTCGTCGGGGTAGGCGCTGGCGTACGCCCCGGTGGAGAGCTTCGACGCCGTCGGGTAGAAGAAGCCGACCATGCCGAGCTGGTCCGGCGCGGCGTCGGGCACCTTGATGACACCCGTGGACGTGTAGTTCGCGTCCTCCGGCAGGAACGGGACCGTGTCCTTGAACGCCACGTTGCCGTCGCCGTCGCGCACCGTGACGTCCATCGCGTAGCCGTTGCCGAGGAGGTAGACGTTCGTGCCGCCGACGCTCACCGGGTCGTTCACGCCGAGGCGGCTCGTCTGCTTCGCGCCGTCCTTCTCCTGCGTCGTCACGGTCGCCGAGTAGTCGAGCGCCTGACCGAGGGCGTCGAGGTTCCGCTCCTCGTACTTGGTGACGAACTTGTCGAGCGTGAAGTTGTAGCCCTTGAGGTCGGTCTGCTGGAACCACCGGCCGGGGTTGAACGAGTCGTACGAGCCGAGCACGTTCGAGAACGTCTGACCCTCGACGAGGAGCCGCTGACCGGTGTAGCCGAAACCGCCGCCGACGCCGACGGCCAGGAGCACGCCGACGAGCGCCGCGTGGAAGACCAGGTTGCCGGTCTCGCGCAGGTACCCGCGCTCGGCGCTGACCGAGTCGCCGAACCGCTCGACGCGGTACCCGGAACGCTTCAGGAGTGCCATCGCGCGGGTGACGGCCTGGTCCGCTGGGACCTCGGTGTCGTCAGCGGCGACCTTCTGGTAGCCCGCGAGTCGCGTGAGTCGGACCGGGGTCTTCGGCGGCCGGGTGCCGAGCGCCTGCCAGTGGTGCTTCGTGCGCGGGATGATGCAGCCGATCAGCGAGACGAACAGCAGCAGGTAGATCGCCGAGAACCACACCGAGGTGTAGGTGTCGAAGACCTGGAGCTTGTCGAGGATCGGGTACAGCGTCGCGTGGTCCGCCTTGTACTGCACGACGCCGTTCGGGTCCGCGGTGCGCTGCGGGACGAGCGAGCCCGGGATCGCCGCGAGGGCGAGCAGCATCAGCAGGAAGAGCGCGGTCCGCATGCTCGTGAGCTGGCGCCAGAAGAATCGCAGGTACCCGACGAGGCCGAGCTTCGGCTGGTTGACCCCGTCGCCGCCACCCGCAGCGGAGGGCTCGGCCGGACCGGAGCCGTCAACGTGGTCGGACGGTCGCTGCGGGTCCGCCGAGGTGTCGGTGGAGTCGATGTCGGCGGCGTCGACGTCGGGTTCAGACTGCGGGGACAAAGCTCTGGATCACCGCCCCCGCGCTCGACATGACGGCCGACCAGATTCCGGTGACCATGAGCAGACCGATGACGATCAGGATCGCTCCTCCGATGATGTTGACGGTGCGCATGTGGCGCTTCACGGCGCGGATCGCCCCGGTCGCCCAACCGGCACCGAGCGCGACGAGGACGAACGGGACGCCCAGGCCGAGGCAGTACGCGACGCCGAGCCACATGCCCTGCCAGGCACTGCCCGACTGGACGCTGAGCAGGTTGATCGCGGCGAGGGTCGGGCCGAGGCACGGCGTCCAGCCCAGGCCGAACACGATGCCGAGCAGGGGTGCGCCGACCAGACCCGTCGCGGGCGTCCACCCGGGCTTGATGGTGCGCTGCAGGAACGTGAAGCGGCCGACGAACACGAGGCCCATCGCGATGACGACGACACCGAGGATCTGCGTGATGAGGTCACGCCACCGCACCAGCCAGAAGCCGAGCGCGCCGAAGACCGTCGTGTACGCGACGAAGACCGCCGTGAACCCGAGGATGAACAGCAGCACCCCGAGCACCACACGACCCCGGCGCTGCCCGCCCTCGGCGACGCCACCGACGTACCCGAGGTACCCCGGTACGAGCGGCAGCACGCACGGTGACAGGAACGACACCAGTCCAGCGAGCGCCGCGACGGGGAGCGCCACGGCCATCTGCCCGCTGAGGATCGCGTCGGCGAAGGGGTTGCTGGACACGGGTCAGGAGGCCTTGCCCGACAGCTCGTCGGAGACGAGGGTGTTCAGGATCCCCGGGCCGTCGACGGCGCCGAGGACACGTGCGGCGACACGGCCCTGCTTGTCGAGCACGATGGTCGCGGGCACGGCGTTCGGGGCGATCTGCCCGGACATCGCAAGCTGCATCGCGCCGGTCTTCTGGTCGAGCACCGTCGGGTAGTCGACCTTGAAGGTGCGCTCGAACGCCTCGGCCGTGGCCTGCTCGTCACGCACGTTGACGCCGATGAACTGGACGTCGTCGTCGGCGAACTGGTCGTGCACCTTGTTGAGGTACTTCGCCTCGGCCCGGCACGGCGGGCAGCCCGCGTACCAGAAGTTCAGGACGACGACCTTGCCCTTGAGTGCCTTCGACGAGACGGTGTCGCCGTCGATGTCCTTCGCCTCGAAGTCCACGGCGTCCGTGCGCTTGTCCGTGGCGACCTCGGTCACCGCGCCGTCGCCGGAGATGTAGTTCTGCGTCGTGCCGCTGCCGTACTGCTTCGACAGCGAGTCGTTGTCCGACGAGCAGCCCGTCAGGACGAGGGCGGCCGTCACCGCCGTCGCCGCGAGGACCGCGAGCCGCTTCCTGGTGCTGGTCACACTGCTCCTTCGTCGATGGCGGTCGCGCGCAGGGCCTGCGCCGGGTCCGCGTACCCGACCTCGGTGAACCGACCGGACGAGGTGGCGGGTACACGCTCGACGGTCGTGATGCTGGAGAGGTCGCAGCGCCGCTTCCTCGGGTCGTGCCAGAGCTGCTCGCCGGCGAGGCGGCGGTGCACCATCCAGATCGGCAACTGGTGGCTGACGAGGACGACGTCGCCCTCGTCGACGCTCTCCCACGCCGTGGCGATCGCCGCGAGCATCCGGTTCGCGATGGACTCGTACGCCTCGCCCCAGCTCGGCCGGAACGGGTTCGCGATCCACGGCCACTCGGCCGGGCGTCCGAGCGAACGCTTCGTGAACCCCGGGGGCTGCCCCTCGTACCGGTTGGTCGGCTCGATGAGTCGTTCGTCGAGCGCCACGTCGAGCCCGAAGGCCTCGGACCAGGGCGCCGCGGACTCCTGCGTGCGCTGCAGCGGGGAGGCCACGATGCGACGGACGTCGACCCCGGCGTCCTTCCACGCGGTGGCCGACGCGAGCGCCATCTGCTTGCCGAGGTCGCTCAGTCCGAAACCGGGGAGCCGCCCGTAGAGGACACGGTCCGGGTTGTGCACCTCGCCGTGACGGACGAGGTGGATTCGGGACGCGGGCATGGGTTCCAGTGTAGGTCGCCCAGGCGTTCCCACCGCCCGCACAGACGATTCACCGGATGCGGAAGCGCTCAGCCGAGTTTGCCGGACAGCCGCCCGTGGAGCGCGACCGAACCCGTGTTGAGGTTCACCACCTCGACGGTCGAACCGTGCTTGGCGAAACGCTGCTCGACCCCGTCCAGGGCCGCGACCGTGCTCGCGTCGAACACGTGTGCGTCGGACATGTCGATGATCACGTGCTCGGGGTCCTGCGCGTAGGAGAACCGCGTGACGAGGTCGTTGGACGACGCGAAGAACAGCGCACCGCGGACCCGGTACCGGACCGTGTGCTCGTCGAGCGGCTCGCGTACGACGGACACGACGTGCGCGGCCCGCCGGGCGAACACGAGCGCAGCGACGACCACCCCGACGAGGACGCCGGTGGCGAGGTTGTCCGTCGCGACGACCACGACGACGGTGATGACCATCACGGCGGTCTCGCCGAGCGGCATCCGGCCGAGGGTGCGGGGGCGGATGCTGTGCCAGTCGAAGGTCGCGACGCACACCATGATCATCACCGCGGTCAGCGCGGCCATCGGGATCTCGGCGACCAGGTCGTGCAGGACGATCGTCAGCACGAGCACCGAGACCCCGGCGACGAAGGTCGAGATCCGCGTCCGGGCACCGGCGGTCTTCACGTTGATCACGGTCTGACCGATCATCGCGCACCCACCCGTGCCACCGAAGAACGCGGACACGACGTTCGCGACCCCCTGCCCCCAGGACTCCCGCCACTTGCTCGACCCGGTCTCGGTGATCGAGTCGACGAGCTGCGCGGTGAGGAGCGTCTCGATGAGTCCGACGATCGCGACGCCGAACGCGTACGGCGCGATGATCTGCAGCGTCTCGAACGAGATCGGCGTCGTGATGCCGGTGAACCCCGGCAGCGCCGTCGGCAGGGATCCCTTGTCCCCCACCGTCGGTACCGCGATGCCGGCGACCAGGGTGATCGCCGTGATCACCACGACGGCGACGAGCGGGGCCGGGACCGTCTTCGTGAGGAACGGGAAGCCGACGATGATCGCGACGCCGAGGGCGGTGAGCGGCCACACGATCGCCGGGACGTCCCCGCCGAACAGGTTCGGCAACTGCGCGGTGAAGATGAGGATGGCGAGGGCGTTCACGAACGCGACGTTGACGCTCCGCGGGATGAACCGCATGAGGCGCGCGACGCCGAGGAACCCGAGCACGAGCTGGAACACGCCACCGAGCACGATCGTCGGGACGAGGTACGCGATGCCGTGGTCCCGCACGAGCGGGGCGATGACGAGCGCCACCGACCCGGCGGCGGCGGACACCATCGCGGGGCGGCCGCCGACGATCGAGATGACGACCGCGATGACCACGCTCGAGAAGAGCCCGACGGCGGGGTCCACCCCGGCGACGACCGAGAAGGAGATCGCTTCGGGGATGAGGGCGAGCGCGGTGACGATCCCGGCGAGGACCTCACGCGTCAGCATTCGGGGCGAACGCAGGGCGCTGAGGACGCTCGGGGCCGTCGGGGAGTGGGTGATCACGGACATCACGTCGAACTCTACCCTCACGTGAGGGTAGAGTTCGACGGGTGAGCACCACCATGCACATCGGGGAACTGGCCGAGCGCGCGGAGATGTCCCTCCGCACCATCCGGCACTACGACGAGGTCGGCTTGCTCGTGCCGAGCGGGCGGACGAGCGGCGGGTTCCGGGTCTACACCGAGCAGGACCTCGAGCGCCTGCTCGTGATCCGTCGGATGAAGCCGCTGGGGTTCACGCTCGACGAGATGGCCGAACTGCTCCGGGTCGTCGACGGTCTGGCGGCGAAGGACCCCGGCGACGCAGCCGCCCTCGCCGCACGGCTCGACGAGTTCCTCGTGGATGCGCGGGCGCGGCACGCGAAGCTCCTCGAACGCGCGGGCATGGCGGAGGAGTTCATCGGCACGCTCGGGACGCTGCGCGCTTCACTCCCGTGACAGTTCCCCGGCCTCGATGAGCCGCTTGCGCTCGCGACGCGCGGCACGCGTCTCCTCGAGGAACTGGATGACGTCGTCGTGCATCGCGATGAGCCGCCGCGCCTTCCACGGCCGGAACCGGTACCGGTGACGCACTTCCTGCCGCCATTCCTCACGCCGACGCTCGATGAGCACCTTGACCGGATCCTGCACCGCCATCGTCTTCTCCTCCCGTGATGAGTTCCAGCACGATCCTCCCGAAGGTCGCATCGTGATCGCGAAGAATCTGCATGTTGTACATCGTCTTGGCGCTCGCGAGACCGACCTCGCTCCGCCCCACGTCCGAGTCGCACGCCTGCTCGACCGTCCACACGAAGCGCGACCACGCCCGGTCCCGCTCCTCACGCGCCACGTCCCGCCGCCACCGCAGCACCGCCCACAGCCCGCCGACCAACCCCGCGACCGCCGTCAGCGCCACCGCCAGCGCAGCCGCGACCACCGTCGCCACCGCCGCAGGCGGCCAGGCCGCGAGCCCCTCGACCCCTGCCGTCATCCGGGGCCTCCCTCCAGCTCGCGACCCGGCCACGTCGAGAACGCTACGGAGCCGCCGGGCCCGCCCCGTGCCTCCAGGCCGACCCTGTGGACGACCCCGGACGGATGCCGGTCTGTGGAGGAACGGACGCACCCAACGACGGGCCCGGAGGCAGACCGGTAGACTCGACCACCGTGATCGAACGCACCCGCATCGCCGACCTCGCCGCACGCCCCGACGGCCCCGTCTCCGTCGCCGGATGGGTGGAGACCGTCCGAGACCAGAAGAAGGTGCAGTTCGTCGTCCTCCGCGACGAGTCCGGCGCCGCCCAGCTCGTCAACCCCGCCACGCGCGAAGCGGTCGAGGGCGACGACGCCTCCGCCGCAGCACTCGCGACGACCGAGGCGATCTCCGGCCTCGCGCACGGCACCTTCGTGCACGTGCAGGGCACGCTGAAGCACGACGAGCGCGTCAAGCTCGGCGGGCTCGAGGTCAAGGTCGGCGACCTGACCGTCGTCAGCGCCGCCATCCCGGAGACCCCGATCGCGGACGACTCCTCGCTCGACAAGCGCCTCGACTGGCGCTTCCTCGACCTGCGCAACCGCAAGCAGAACCTCATCTTCCGCATCCAGACGACGATGGAGCACGCGTTCCGCACCTACTGGGTCGAGCGCGACTACATCGAGATCCACACCCCGAAGCTGATGGCCTCGGCGTCCGAGTCGCGTGCCGAGCTCTTCCAGCTCGAGTACTTCGAGACCACGGCGTACCTCGCGCAGTCTCCGCAGAACTTCAAGCAGATGGCGCAGCCGGCCGGCTTCGGAGCGGTCTTCGAGATCGCCGACGCCTTCCGCGCCGACCCCTCGTTCACGAGTCGTCACGCGACGGAGTTCACGAGCATCGACGCCGAGTTCTCGTGGGTCGAGTCCCACGAGGACGTCATGGCCATGCACGAGGAGCTCCTCGTCGCCGGGTTCACCGCCGTCAAGGAGAAGCACGGCAAGGACATCGAGGAGGTCTTCGGCTTCGAGTTCGTCGTCCCGACCGCCCCGTTCCCCCGCGTCACCCTGGCCGAGGCCCGGAAGATCGTGGCCGACAGCGGTTACGAGGTCGTCCGCGCCGACGGCGACCTCGACCCCGAGGGCGAGCGCCGCGTGAGCGCGTGGGCGAAGGAGACCCACGGCTCGGAGTTCGTCTTCGTGACCGACTACGACGCCTCGATCCGGCCGTACTACCACATGCGCCACGCCGACGACCCGACGCTCACGAACAGCTACGACCTGCTCTTCAACGGCGCCGAGATCTCGACGGGTGCGCAGCGCGAGCACCGGGTGGAGATCCTCGAGGCGCAGGCCGTCGAGAAGGGCCTCGACCCGGAGGAGCTCGGCTGGTACCTCGACTTCTTCCGCTACGGCGTCCCGCCGCACGGCGGCTTCGGCATGGGCCTGGCGCGCGTGCTCATGCTCGCACTGCACGAGCCGTCGATCCGCGAGGTCACCTACCTGTTCCGTGGCCCGACGCGCCTGACCCCGTAGTCACCTGGTGCGCGCGAAACGGCCCCCGTTCTCTGTGAACGGGGGCCGTTCCGCTTGTGCGGGGCCAGCCTGGAGGCGCGGCTCACCGCTCCCAGTCGATGGCCGCCCGCCCCGTGACCAGGCCGCGGATCTCCGCTGCCGCGGCCTGGTGCTGCGGGTGCACCTGGTACTCGTCGAGACCGGCGAGGTCGTCGAAGGTCGCCACGACGGCGACGTCCTGGTTCTTCCCGGGGTAGGCGACGTTCTCGACGACCTCCAGCGAGCGGATCGACCCGACGGTGCCGGTCAGCCCGACGAGGAGTTCCCGGATCCGCGCGACGGACGTGGCGCGGTCGAGGTCCTCGCGCAGCGTCCAGGAGACGACGTGGTGGATCATGCGCGGGCCTCGGCCTTCTCGAGTGCACGGCGGAGCCGGTCGGCGTCGACGTGCCAGTTGCTGTGGACGCGCCCGTCGACCAGGACGACGGGGATGTCCTCCGCGTACTCCTCGCGGAGGGCGTCGTCGTCGAGGATGGACAGCTCCTGCAGGGTCGCTCCGGGGTGTTCGGCCACGACGTGTTCGACGACCGGGCGGGCGTCGTCGCAGAGGTGGCAGCCGGGCTTGGTCAGCAGGGTCACGGCGGGCATGGCACCACCATATCCGCACCGCGGAATGCGAAAGCCCGGGGAAATGCGAAAGCCCCGGCGAACCGGGGCTTGACGCTGCAGGCTCGGGGCCTACTTCTTGTTGCGACGCTGGTGGCGCGTCTTGCGAAGCAGCTTGCGGTGCTTCTTCTTCGCCATGCGCTTGCGACGCTTCTTGATGACAGAACCCATACGGACCTCACTCGGACTGATGTTGTGTGGACACCGGGCCAACGAGACCGCGGAAAAACAACCCCGCCGAGTCTAGCGGAGGGCCGACGCGATGTCGAACGGGCCGGTTCGGACCCGCCTAGCCGACGTCGGCGATGCCACCGCGCAGGACGTCCGCGACGGCGGACTCCGGGACGCGGAAGGACCGGCCGAACCGGATGGCGGGGAGTTCACCCGCGTGGACCATGCGGTAGACCGTCATCTTGGAGACGCGCATCATCTCGGCGACCTCAGCGACGGTGAGGAAGCGCACGTCGTCGAAACTGCCGGTCATGGTCCGCCTTCGGGGATTGGTGTGACCTGTGTGGTCACTGGCAACTGTAGGGGCCGGTGCGACCGGTGTCCAGATCCGGCTCAGTCCTCGTCGCCACGCCGGGTGAAGCGCTTGCGGCTGCGGTCGACGACACGCTCCCAGCCCTGCTGCGCACCGCTCAGGGCAGCGGTCGCGCGGTAGGACGCCTCGGCCATCACGCGACCGAGTTCGGTGCCCACCTCAACCGTGGCCTTGCCGGCCGTGCCGGAGCGGCGGACCGACACCGGCTGGCCGTCCATCGTCCACGCCGTCGTCGCCGGGGTGCCGTCCGCGTCGACCGCGCTCGTGAACGGGAGCACCCACTCCTCGATGCCGACGAGCGGTTCCGGGTCGAGACGGTAGTAGCGGTGCTGCCCCTCTTCACGGCTGGTCACGAGCCCCATGTCCCGGAGGACGCGGAGGTGCTTCGACACGGTGGGCTGGCTGACGCCGAGCTTCTCGACGAGCTGGCCGACGCTGAGCTCGCCGCCGGTGACGTCCGACCCGTACGAGGACAGCAGCGCCCCGAGCAGTTCACGCCTGGTGGGATCCGCCACGACGCTGAAGATGTCGGCCATGCAGCAAGGCTAGCCGGGCCGTCACGGATGTACCATGACGAACCGTCCCGCCCATGTCCCCGGAGGCATACGATGCTCGATCGTCACGAGCCGCCGTCGCGTCCGGCGGGCGCGACCCGTCGGCGGCCGTCCCGGATCGGCACCGCGCTCCGTTCGTCGCCGTCGCGCCTGGCGATCGTCGTCTTCGTCGCGTTGATCTTCGTCTTCACGAGCCTGTTCATGACCCCGTGGGCCGCGGCGGACGGACGCTCGACGCACTTCGCGGACGCGCTCTTCACCGCGGCGTCGGTGGTCTGCGTCACCGGGCTCGCCACGGTGGACATGGCGACGCACTGGTCGGTGTTCGGCAAGACCCTCGTGGTGATCGGCACGCAGATCGGGGCCGTCGGAGTCCTGACCTTCGCGTCCATCCTCGGGCTGTTCGTCACCCGGAAGCTGGGTCTCCGGGCGAAGCTCATGGCCGCCGGCGACTCGAACCCGCTCCGGACGCACCACGGCGCCGTGCCAGAGGGCCAGGCCGTCCGCCTCGGCGAGGTCGGCACGCTGCTCGCGACCGTCGCGGTGAGCACCCTGTCGATCGAGATCGTCCTCGGGCTCCTCCTGCTGCCGTCCGTCCTCATCGCCGGCATGCCGTTCTGGACGGCGGTCGGCGACTCGTTCTACTACGCGGCGATGGCGTTCACGAACACCGGCTTCGCGCCGAACGCCAGCGGACTGACGCCGTTCGCGCACGACTACTGGTTCCTGTCGCTGCTCATGGTCGGCGTCGTCGCGGGGTCGATCGGCTTCCCGGTGATCCGCGCCCTGACGAAGCAGCTCCGCTCCCCGCGCCGCTGGCCCATCCACGTGAAGCTCACGCTGGCGACGAGCGCGGTGCTGCTCCTCGGCGGCGCGGCCGTCTACATCGCGCTCGAGGCATCGAACCCGACGACCTTCGGCGAGGAGGGCGCCGGCCGCACGGCGTTCCAGGCGCTCTTCCTGTCGACGATGACCCGGTCCGGCGGGTTCTCCCTCGTCGACTTCGACCAGCTCAACGGCTCCAGCCTGCTCGTCACGGACATGCTCATGTTCATCGGCGGCGGCTCGGCCTCGACCGCGGGCGGCATCAAGGTCACGACGCTGGCGGTGCTGTTCCTGGCAGCGGTGGCGGAGGCACGCGGACGCCAGAGCATGGAGGCGTTCGGACGACGGATCCCGAGCGACGTGCTCCGCGTCGCCGTGGCGGTCGTGCTCTGGGGCGCCACGATCGTCGCCGTCGCCACGGTCGTGCTGCTCCAGATCACACACGAGTCCCTCGACCGTGTGCTGTTCGAGGTGATCTCCGCGTTCGCGACGTGCGGCCTGTCGTCCGGGGTGTCCGCGAACCTGCCCGAGTCCGGCAAATACGTGCTCGCCGCGACGATGTTCCTGGGCCGTGTCGGTACAGTGACCATCGCCGCTGCACTGGCCGCCAGCCAGAGCCGGCAGTTGTTCCGCCGTCCCGAGGAGAGGCCGATCGTTGGCTGACCGCAACCGCCCGCACCCGCTCGGTGCCGTCAGCCACGACGCCCCGGTGCTCGTCATCGGCCTCGGCCGGTTCGGCGCCGCCACCGCCGGGCAGCTCGAGCGGCAGGACCGCGAGGTCCTCGTCGTCGACACCGACGCCGGACTCGTGCAGAAGTGGTCGGACCGGGTCACGCACGCGGTGCAGGCCGACGCGACCGACATCGACGCGCTCCGGCAGATCGGCGCGCAGGACTTCCCGATCGCCGTCGTCGGCACCGGCAGCGACCTCGAGTCGAGCGTGCTCATCACGGCGAACCTGGTGGACCTCGGCATCCCGCAGATCTGGGCGAAGGCGATCAGCCGGTCGCACGGCACGATCCTGTCCCGCATCGGCGCGAACCACGTCGTCTACCCCGAGCGCGAGGCCGGCGAGCGCACCGCGCACCTGGTGTCCGGCCGGATGCTCGACTTCATCGAGTTCGACGACGACTTCGCCGTGGTCAAGATGTTCCCCCCGGCGTCGGTCCGCGGGAAGGACCTGGCGACGACGGTGATCCGCACCCGCTTCGGCCTCACGGTGCTCGGCATCAAGACCCCGGGCGAGGCCTTCGTGCCGGCCACGCCGGAGAGCGTGATCGGCCAGAACGACGTCATCATCGTCTCCGGGACCGAGAGCGCCCTGGAACGCTTCGCCGCCCTGGAGTGAGCAACGGACGGACTGGAGGCGCGGGGCGGGCCCGCACCGTGCCCCCCGTCCGTCAAGGGGTCACGTCGCGGACGCGACCCCGTGACGCAACGCGCGGAAGAGTCGGTCCAGTCCGGCGCGGTGCGCCGTCGCGACGGCGTCGCGGTCCTCGTCGGCGAGGATCCGCCGGGCGGTCTCCACGAACACCGTCGCGTAGCCGGCGACGAAGAGCGCGGCGAGCAGTGCGTCGCCCGTCGCGTCGGCGAGCGCGTCCTGCGCCCCAGCGGCGAGCTCGCGGGAGCGGGCCTGCAGCGCCGGTGACGCCGCGATCGTCCGGAAGAACGACTCCGACCCGGGGGCGAGCCCGGAGACCGGCGCACGCTCGTCGACGAGCCGCGCGGTCAGCGCCTCGAGCGCGTCGAGGACCTGTGCCCGCGGGACCCCGTCGGCCGCCGCTCGGAACAGCTCGACGGTCTCGTCCGAGCGGTCGAGGAACAGGTCCTCCTTGCGTGGGAAGTGCTTGAAGACCGTCACGCTCGAGACGCCCGCGGCCTTGGCGACCTGCGCCACGGTGACCGCGTCGAAGCCCTGCTCGGCGAACATCCCGGAGGCCGTCTCGGCGATCCGCGCGCGGGTCTCCGGCCCCCCGCGGGGTGCGCTCCTGGGCATGCGGACTCGCTTTCGGTTGACTGACTGAGTTTAGTGACTTAACTTAGACGCATGAACGCCGTCAGCACCCACTCTCCCCGATCCCTCCGCGGTTCGCGGGTCGCCCTCGCCGGACTCGCCGCGGTCTTCCTGTTCGAGATGCTCGACAACTCGGTCCTGAACGTCGCGCTGCCGACGATCGGCCGGGAGCTCCACGTCGGCGCGTCCGGACTGCAGTGGGTCACGGGCGCGTACTCGGTGGTGTTCGGCGGGCTCATGCTCGCCGCGGGTGCCGTCGCCGACCGGTACGGCCGCCGACGGGTGATGCTCGTCGGGCTCGTGCTCCTCGGGCTGGCGAGCCTGGCGACGGCGTTCGTCACCACCGCGGACCAACTCGTCGCCGTGCGCGTCGTCACCGGGATCGCGGCCGCCATGACCACTCCAGGGTCGATGGCCCTGGCGTTCCGGCTGTTCGACGACGACGACCAGCGCGTCCGGGCGATCAACCTCATCTCGACGGTCGGGCTCATCGGCCTGGCGGTCGGCCCCACCCTGGGCGGCCTCGTCCTCGCCGTCGCACCGTGGCAGGTGCTCCTGCTCGTCAACGTGCCGATCGCCGCCCTCGCGTTCGTCGGAATCCGTTCCGGCGTCGCCCGCGACGAACCCGCCGGGCTGCACCGGGCACAGATCGACTGGGCGGGGGCCGTCCTCGGCACCGCGACGATCGTGCTGGCGCTCGTCGCACCGACCCGGTTCGCCGAGGGCGGGATCGGCGACTGGACGGGTTGGGCCGCTGGTCTCGGCGCGGTCCTCGCCGGCACCGGGTTCGTGCTGCGCGAGCGTCGAGCAGAACACCCGCTGCTCGACCTCGCACTGCTCGCCCGTCCGCTGGTGTCGAGCGGTCTGGCGTACAAGGCGGCGACCGGCCTCGCGGTCGCGGGACTCGGGTACCTGGTCACCCTGCAGCTCCAGCTCGCGTGGGGATGGCCGCCCGCACTCGCCGCGGTCGGCATGCTCCCCCAGGTGGTCGTGCTCGTGGCGGGGAGCGCCTTCGTCGGACCGTTCGTCCGGCGGGTCGGACTCGAGCACGCCGCGTGGTCGAGTGCCGCCGCTGTCGTCGTCGGGCTCGGTGTCTACACGGTGCTCGGCACGCGCGGCTACGGGTGGGTCGCCCTCGCCCTGGTGCTCGTCGCGGCGGGCATGCGGGTCGTCGGGGTCGTCGCCGGCACGAACGTGCTGCGCGGGCTGCCGGAGGACCGGACGACGATCGGTGCCGCGCTCGTCGACACGTCGTCCGAGGTCACCTCGGCGATCGGCATCGCGGTCGCGGGCACGGTGCTCGCCACGGTGTTCTCCGGGCGACTGACCGCGACGCCGTGGACGCAGGCGCAGGGCCTGCAGTTCGACAGCGCCGTCGTGATCGCCGGGACCGTGCTGACGGTGCTCGCCGGTGCGCTCGTCACGTGGGCGGTGCTGCGAGCGCGGCGCTAGCCCTTCGCGAGTTCCTCGGCGCGGGCGATCGCCGCGCGGGACGCCCGCTCGAAGGTTCCCGCCAGGTCGGCGTCCTGCAGCACGGCGACGGCGCGCTCGGTCGTGCCCTTCGGGCTGGTGACGGCCTTCCGCAGGTCGGTCGGCTCCTTGCCGGACGCCGCGAGCAGCTCGACCGCGCCGCGGAGGGTGCCCTGCACCATCGCCTCGGCCTGGTCGTGCGAGAACCCGAGGGACTCGGCCGCCTGCTGCCACTGCTCCACGAGCAGGAACACGTACGCGGGACCGGACCCGGAGACGGCGGACAGTGCGTCGAGCTGCGACTCGGGGACCTCGATGACCACACCCGAGACGTCGAACACCGACGACGCGAGCGCGACCGCCTCGGCGTCGGCAGAGGGACCGGCACTGATCCCCGTCACACCGTGCCCGACGCCGATCGGGGTGTTCGGGAGCGCCCGGACGACCCGGACCCCCGCCGGCACCTTCGCCTCCATGCTGGCGATCGTCGTCCCCACCGCCACGCTCACGACGACTGTTCCCGGCTCGAGGTCCGCCGACACCTCGTCGAGCAGGTCCGCGATCACGTACGGCTTCACCCCGAGCACGACGAGTGCCGCGCCACGGACCGCCGCCCGGTTCGCGTCGGCGTCGGTGTCGGTCGCGGTGGCGTCCAGCCCGCGCTCCCGGTGCGCCGCGGCGGACTGCTCGGACTTCGTGGTGAGGGTCACCGTCGCCGGATCGAGACCGGCGGCGAGCAGGCCGTCGAGGACCGCGCCGGACATGGAGCCGACGCCGAGCAGGGCGGTACGGGGCAGTTCGATCGTCATGCTCCCGACCCTATCCAGCGCTCCCGCCTAGGATCGTGGGCGCAGGTCAGGGAGAAGGGACATCTGTGAGCGCTTCCGGAGGCACCAAGGCCATCTTCGCCGCACTCGGTGCCAACATCGGCATCGCGATCGTGAAGTTCATCGCCGCGGCGATCAGCGGGTCGGCATCGATGCTCGCCGAGGGCGTCCACTCGCTCGCGGACTCCGCGAACCAGCTCCTGCTCCTGCTCGGTGGGCGACGTGCCCGACGCGCAGCGGACGAGGAGCACCCGTTCGGCTACGGACGCGAGCGCTACGTGTACGCGTTCGTCGTGTCGATCATCCTGTTCTCCGTCGGCGGCGTGTTCTCGCTCTACGAGGGCATCGAGAAGCTCACCCACCCGCACCCCCTCGACAACTGGTGGCTCCCCGTCGTCGTGCTCGTCATCGCGATCGGCCTCGAGGGGTTCTCCCTCCGGACCGCCCTGAACGAGGCCCGACCGCAGAAGGGCCGGCAGAGCTGGGTGCAGTTCGTCCGCCGCGCGAAGGCCCCCGAGCTGCCCGTCGTGATGCTCGAGGACACCGCCGCCCTGCTCGGCCTGGTGTTCGCCCTGTTCGGCGTCGGCCTGACGGCGATCACGGGCAACGGTGTGTTCGACGCCATCGGCACGATCCTCATCGCGGCGCTGCTCATCGCGGTGGCGGTCGTGCTCGGCATCGAGACGAAGAGCCTGCTCGTCGGCGAGGGCGCGACCGCCGCCGACGTCGAGCGGATCAAGCAGGCCGTGCTGGACGGTCCCGAGGTCGACTCGATCATCCACATCAAGACCCTCTACCTCGGGCCGGACGAGCTCATGGTCGGCGTGAAGGTCGCGGTCGACGGCGACCGTCGACTCGGCGACGTCGCCGCGGGCATCGACACGGTCGAGCAGCGCGTCCGAACGGCCGTGCCGATCGCCCGGGTCATCTACGTCGAGCCCGACGTGCTCCGCACCGGTCCGCGTCCGCCGACCGAGGCGATCGTCATCCGCGCCGCAGACTAAGGGGAACCTTGCTGGCGGGTACGCCGACCGGTCATCCACGATGGTCACATGTCGGCGCTCTTCACCATCCTGCTCGTCCTGCACTTCCTCGGCCTCGCGGCGGTCATCGGCGCGTTCCTCGTGCAGGTGCGCCGCAAGGGCGGGTTCCAGACCTTCTGGCCGATCACCGGCCTCATCGTCCAGCTCGTCACCGGCCTCGGGATGATGGGGATCATCGACGCCACGAGCGACGGCGGCGCGAACCACGCCAAGCTCGGCGTGAAGCTCGTCATCGCTGCGGTCGCCCTGGTGCTGGCCTTCGTCGCCCGCGCCCGGCAGAAGCGTGCCGACGCCGGGGCTGCGAAGGCCAAGGCCGCGCTGCCGTTCTTCCACTCGGCCGGTGCGCTCGCGATCGTCAACGTCCTGATCGCGGTCCTCTGGAAGTGACGACGCTCGCTCAGCGCCGAGCGGCGAAGAACGCGTCCAGCAGCGCAGCGCACTCCCCCTCGAGCACGCCGCCGATGACCTCCGACCGGTGCGGCATCCGACGGTCCCGCGCGACGTCGTAGACGCTCCCACTCGCCCCGGCCTTCGGGTCCCACGCGCCGAACACGATGCGCGGCACACGCGCGGCCATCACCGCACCGGCGCACATCGGGCACGGCTCGAGCGTCACCACGAGGGTGAGGTCCTCGAGGTGCCAGTCACCGATCGCCGCCGCGGCCGCCCGCAGCGCGAGCACCTCGGCGTGCGCGGTCGGGTCCTGCCGCGCCTCGCGCTCGTTCCGCCCGACGGCCACGACGGTGCCGTCCCGGCCGAGGACGACCGCGCCGACGGGGACGTCCCCCGTCGCCAGGCACGCGCGGGCCTCGTCGAGCGCGCGCTCCATCGCGGGCACGAACGGGCGGGCAGCGGGTGCTTCCACGGTCTCTCCTGGCGGTCGGCAGCACGGTAGGCTCGACCCTATGCGAGTCCACGTCGCCGACCACCCGCTCATCACCCACAAGCTCTCGGTGCTCCGCGACCGTACGACGCCCTCCCCGACGTTCCGCGCCCTCACCGAGGAACTCGTGACGCTCTTGGCGTACGAGGCAACACGGAACGTGCGCGTCACCGCGACGCCGATCGACACACCGGTGGCCCACACCATGGGCGTCTCGATCGCGAAGCCGCGCCCGCTCGTCGTCCCGATCCTGCGCGCCGGGCTCGGCATGCTCGAGGGCATGGTCAAGCTCGTCCCGACGGCCGAGGTCGGCTTCCTCGGGATGGCGCGCAACGAGGAGACCCTCGAGCCGCAGACCTACGCCGAGCGTCTGCCCGACGACCTGACCGGCCGCCAGTGCTTCGTGCTCGACCCGATGCTCGCGACGGGCGGCACCCTCGCCGCCGCGATCGACTTCCTGTTCGACCGCGGTGCGGAGGAGGTCACGTGCGTGTGCATCCTCGGTGCACCGGAGGGCCTCGCCGCCGTCGAGCAGGCAGTGGGCGAGCGCAACGTCTCGATCGTCCTCGGCGCCCTGGACGAGAAGCTCGACGAGAACGGCTACATCGTGCCGGGCCTCGGCGATGCGGGCGACCGCCTCTACGGCCTGGCCGAGTAGGACGACCACCGGTCGCGACGCGACCACCTTCTCCACTGGAGGCGCGGTGCCGGCTGGCACCGCGCCTCCAGTCCGTCTTCCCCGTGGGTTCGCAGAACGCACCGTCCGCGCGGACGGTTGACACGACGTTGGTATCCCACCGATACTCGTCCCATGACTGCAACCGTGTCCACCCGCGTCCTCTCCGAGGCACAGGGGACCGCCGGCATGATGATGCCGGCCATGGCCGTCATGCGTTGTCGAATGTGTGCCTGATCGGCACCCGTTCCAGCCGGATCCCCCGCGACACCACCCCCGTCGCGCGAGCGTGATCCCCGGGTGACGACCACGTCGACGACGCGCACCACGTCACGAGGTCTGTCTCCCGTACCCCCGGGTCGGCCCCGGTCCGCAGCAGGACCGCAGGGCACCACGGCACTCGCCGAACCCGGACCGACGCATTCGACACAGCCGCGGCACCACCTCGTGCCCGCAGCCACATCGCCCGGAGAACCGCCATGTCGCTCACCATCGCTCAGCCCCGTACCACCCTCCGCACCGCAGTCCCCGCGCCGACCGACCTCGGCACCGTGACCCCGATCCGTCCGCGCCGTGAGCCGGTCGCCCCGCCCGCCGCGACCGGTGTGCCGACCAGCCCGGTGGTCGCCCCGCAACGCAACCGCGCCCTGCCCGAGGGCACCGAGGCTCGCGGCTTCGCGCTGTACGTCGGCATCGACGAGGCGAAGGCGGCCGCTGCCGGGACGACGCTCGCCGCGGTCGTCGAGCAGCTCAAGGCCCTGACCGCGCAGCTCGTCCCGTCGTCGGAGACCTACGCCGCGGTGGCCGTCGCTGCCGAGGGATCCGGTGGCCGCGACGTCGACGTCGTCCGGCTCGCCCTGCAGGACCGCTCCGCCGTGGCCGCACGCAAGCAGGCCGAGAAGCCCGAGCCCGAGGAGACCGGCGTCGTCATCGACATCTCCCGGAAGCGCGTCACCCTCGACGGCGAAGCCGCTCCCCTGACGTACAAGGAGTTCGAGCTCCTGCAGTTCCTCGTCCTCCGCGAGGGTCAGACCGTCGACCGCTCGGCGATCATCGACGGCCTGTGGTCCGACGGCGAGGACGAGACCCCGAACGAGCGCACGATCGACGTGCACGTCCGTCGACTCCGTTCGAAGCTCGGCGCCTTCGAGGAGATCGTCCGCACCGTGCGCGGTGTCGGCTACCGCTTCGACCGGCACGCGGACGTCGCGGTGCGGTACGCCTCGACGCCATCGCCCGACCTCTTCTGATCCTGATCGGTCGTTCTTGGTGAACTCGCAGCGAACGACCGCGGCGACCAGTAGCGCGCCGTTACCCGTTCGTTATACAGTCGATGGTGCAGACGGTGTTTGCTGTGGCACCGCCTGCGGAATGTGATTGCAGGACACTCTTGGTGCAAGGGAGAGGGCCGTCCACCCATCGGGTGGGCGGCCCTCGTTGCGTTCCGGGGGACATCGCTGCACGCCAGCGGCGTCGTGTGTCCCAGGCCGTCGGTAGTGTGGGATGACCGCACGACCGGAGGGAGCGCGATCGTGGACGAGACACGTCGCAGCGAGAAGGCGACCGCCGTGGCGGCCTGGGAAGCGCTGTTCCGCGCCCAGGTCACCGTGATGCGCGCACTGAACGCCGAGTTCCCCGGCGGCGAGATCTCCTTCAACGAGTACGACGTCTGCTTCAACCTGTCGACCCAGCCCGGGCGACGGTGCCGGATGCGCGAACTCACCGGGCACCTGCTCCTCACGCAACCGAGCGTCAGCCGGCTCGTCGAGCGGCTCACCGCGCGGGGCATCGTCGAGAAGCAGCCGGACCCCACCGACGCCCGCGGGGTCATCGTGGCCCTCACGGCACACGGGTTCGACGTCTACCGCTCCGTGGCCGTCCAGCACGCGCAGACCATCGCGGACCAGGTCGGTGCGGGACTGAGCGACGCCGAACTCCGCACACTGACCGAGCTGTGCACGAAGCTCCGCGTCGCAGCGGGCTCGACGGCACCCCGTCGCGGCGCACGCGCCACGGCCGCCCCGGACCCGGCCACGGTGTGAGCGGCGCACTCGTCTGGCTCCGCGACGACCTCCGACTCGCGGACAACCCGGCGCTCCGGGCGGCGATAGACCACGGCGGGGACGTCACGGTCGCGTACGTGCTCGACGACGAGTCCCCCGGCATCCGTCCGGTCGGGGCTGCGGCACGGTGGTGGCTTCACCACTCCCTCGCCGCGCTGGACGGCGAACTCCGCGAGCGCGGGTCCCGACTGGTGCTGCGCCGCGGCGCGGCTGCCGAGGCCATCGACGCGCTCGTGTCCGACGCCGACGCCGACGCGGTGTTCTGGAACCGCCGCTACGGCCGCGCCGAGCGGGACCTCGACGCCGGCATCAAGTCGTCGCTGACGGACGGCGGGACCGAGGCGCACAGCTTCGCTGCGAGCCTGCTCTGGGAACCGTGGACCGTCCTGACCGGACAGGGCGAGCCGTACAAGGTCTTCACACCGTTCTGGCGTGCCGCCCAGGCGATGCCCGAGCCCCGCCACCCGTTGCCCAAGCCGCGTGACCTCCCCGCGGCGCCCCGGGTCGCGAGCGACGACCTCGACGCCTGGGACCTGCTGCCGACCCACCCCGACTGGGCCGGCGGCCTCCGGGCCGCCTGGGAACCCGGCGAGCAGGGCGCGCACCGTCGGCTCGAACACTTCGTGCACCACGCGCTCGAGGACTACGACCAGCGCGACGAACCCGCGATGGCCGCCACGAGCGATCTCTCCCCGCACCTGCGGTGGGGCGAGGTCAGCCCGTACCAGGTCTGGCACCGCCTGCACGGACAGCTCGAGCCCGAACAGCGCAAGAACGCCTCGGCGTTCCTCCGGCAGCTGGCGTGGCGCGAGTTCAACTGGAACGAGTACTTCCACTGCGAGGACATCACCACGGTGAACGTCCGACGTGAGTTCGACGCCTTCCCCTGGCGGGACGCCCCCGACGCCGAGATCGACCGCTGGCGCACCGGGACGACCGGGTTCGACCTCGTCGATGCGGGCATGCGGGAGCTCTGGCACTCGGGTGCGATGCACAACCGGGTCCGGCTCGCGACGGCAAGCTTCCTCGTGAAGAACATGCTCGTCGACTGGCGCATCGGCGAACAGTGGTTCTGGGACACCCTCGTCGATGCCGACTCCGCCAACAACGCCGCGAACTGGCAGTGGGTCGCTGGCTCCGGGTTCGACGCGGCGCCGTACTTCCGGGTGTTCAACCCCGATCGGCAGCTCGAGCGGTTCGACCCCCACCGCGAGTACGTGCACCGCTGGGTCCCGGCCGACGAGGACCGCCCCCAGCCCATGCTGGACCTCAAGGAGACCCGGCAGCGAGCCCTCGACGCCTACGACCGGATGCGCCGGTCGTGACGGGGATCGACACGGGCACCGTCGCCGAGGTCGATGCCGTGTTCCAGGACCGGGTGGAGCGCCGCACCGCCCCGAGCAGCGTCTGGGGCGTGTTCGACCGGACCGGGCTCGTCGCCTCCGGCGGACACGGTGACCGAGGCGACGGTTCGGTCCCGGATGCCGACACCGTGTACCGGATCGCCTCGTGCACGAAGAGCGTGACGGCCGCGACCCTCCTCGCCCTCGTGGCGGACGGGCTCGTCTCGCTCGATGCCCCGGTGACGGATCTCGTGCCGGCGTTCTCGGCGGTCGCCCTCCCCACCCCGGACTCCCCCGTGCCGACCCTGCGCATGCTGCTCACGATGGCGGGCGGCTTCCCCACCGACGACCCGTGGGCGGACCGGCAGGAGTCGCTCTCCGACGCCGAGTTCGACGCGGTCCTGCGCGACGGGCTGCTCTTCGACTCGGTCCCGGGAACACGGTTCGCCTACTCGAACACCGGCTACGCGCTGCTCGGCCGGGTGATCTCGGTCGTGGCCGGGGCACCGTACCCGCAGGTGGCGGCCGACCGGGTGCTCCGCCCGCTGGGGCTCGACGACACGGTGTTCAGCGCCGCCGAGTCGCGCGGCTTCGTGGTGACCGGGGTCCGCCCGCACGCCGGCGACTGGGAGCCCCTGCCGACGACCGGTCCCGGCGCCTTCTCGTCGATCGGTGGCCTGTTCTCGACCGTGGCGGACCTCGCCCGGTGGGCCACACACCTGGCATCGGCCTTCACGGACGCACCCGAGCCGGGTCCGGTCACACCGGCCGACCGACGACTCATGCAACAGGCGATGCGCGTCGTGCCCGCCTCGGTCGTGCCGACGTCGCTCCGGCCCACGGCGTACGGCTTCGGGCTCTTCGTCGAGCAGGACCCCCGGTTCGGTGAACTCTCGTCGCACTCCGGCGGCTACCCGGGGTTCTCCGCGCACATGCGGTGGTCCGTGCGGGACGGCCTCGGAGTCGTCGCCTTCGAGAACGCCACGCAGGCGAAGGTCTCCGCGGCAGCGGACCGCGCGCTCGACATCGTCCTCGCGAACGCGAACGCGAACGCTGGCGAGTCCGGAACCGTGACCGCGGGCGCGCGCCCGGGCACTGGACGAACCACGGCCGCGACGCGGGCGGCGCAGGGAGCCGTGACGCGCCTCCTGGCCGACTGGAGCGACGACCTTGCGGACGCGATCTGCACACCGAACGTCGCCATGGACGTCCCGTACGAGCGTCGGCGTCGCGCGATCGCCACGGCGGTCGCCGCCGTCGGCGCCGACGTGTCCTCGGATCCGGTGGAGGAGTCGTCGACGGCACCGTCGCACCTGCGGTGGTGGCTCCCCGGGACCACCGGACGGCTCCGCGTCGAGATCCGCCTCGCGCCCCTCGCCACCGGACTCGTCCAGACCCTGACCGTGACGGCCGAGCCCAGCGAGCGCTGACCCCGAGCGAGCACTGACGGGCCTCGTCAGACCGGCGGTCGTCCGCCCACGAACCCGAGTGCCCGTGCCGCGACCCGGGTGCCCTCGCGCGCGGCAGCTCCGACGCGCACCGGATCGGTCGCCCATGCCCGCAGGAACCCGGCGGCGAAGGCGTCACCGGCCCCGAGGGTGTCGACGACCGTCGCCGGCGTGATCGGCACACGCTGCGGGCTGCGCCCCGGGCGTCCGAGGAGCACCCCGTCGTGGCCCATCGTCACGACGACGAGCGGCACCCTGGCGGTCAGGAGGGGCATCGCCGCCGCCACCGAGGACGTCCCGGTCAGCGCGAGGGCCTCCTGCTCGCTCGGGAACAGGACGTCGACGCCCTCGAGCGCCTCCAGGAACTCGGCGGCACCGATCGCGTGGACGATCGCCGTGGACGACGGGTCGAGGGCGACCCGGGCCGGCCCGGTGTGCGCACGCTCGACCAGGGACGCGATGCGAGCTGCCCCGCCGCCGCCGAGCATGGCCGCGCCGGTGAGGTGCACGATGTCCGCGCGTCCGGTCAGGTCGGGCGGCAGGTCGTCCTCGGAGAGCACGCCGCTGGCGGCCGGGTCGGACATCGCCGTCCTGCGGTCTCCGTTGCGGACGGACACGACCGCCCCGGTGGCGGACCGCGCGTCGTACCGGATGTGCGCCCGCACCCCGGCGTCGGCGAGGGCGCGTTCGTGCCGGTAGACGTCGTCGACACCGACCCGGGCGACGAGGTCAACCTCCGCGCCGAGCCATCCGAGCCAGGTCGCCGTGTTCCCGGCGGCGCCCGTGGGCCGGTGCCGGATCACGGCTGCCGGGTCGTGGTCGCCCAGCACCGTGGCCGTCGTCTGCACCAGGACACCGTCGAGCACGTCCCCGACGACGAGGAAGCGCTTCCCCGCCCCGCGACGCCGGCCTGCGACCGCCCGTCCGGCGCGGGGCGCGCCGGGACGCGACGGGGCCTCGGGGCGCTCGGACGACATGGACATCCCGCCCATCCTACGTGGAAACGAGCAGAACTCGGTTTCAAGCCGGCACGGAGGCTCACACGCGCACGGGACTCCCCTGGCGTTCTCGACCACGAGCCGGTAATATACTCAATGATCGTATGTGAACGGTCGAGCACCGCCCACGACCCGCTGGAGACACCATGCCCCGGAAGCCCGACCCCACCCTCAAGCCCGCGATCATCGTGAAGGTGGCCCAGCACCTCCAGGGCACCAAGCTCGAGGACGTCTCCGTCCGCAGCCTCGGACGGGTGCTCGGCACGAGCGCGTACCCGATCGTCTACCACTTCGGCACGCGGGACGCCCTCATCGACGCCGTGGTGGAGCACCTCGCCCAAGCCGTCTCGACCGCGACGCTGGAACCAGACGCCGACGACGTCGCTCTGGCCGAGTACCTCATCGCCGTGTTCGGCGGGCTCGACGACCCCGAGCGCTCCCTCGCAGCCCGGCTCACCTTCGAGCTCGGTGCGGTGGAGTCGCTCGACGGTCGCGACCGCGAGCGCGCCTTCCACCGTGAGCAGATCGCCGCGATCGCCGCGTGGTGCCGCGCGCACGGCTACCGCGAGACGGACGCCGACCGCGCGGCGCAGGGCGCCGTCCTCGCGGCCCGGGGGGCGCAGTGGGGCAGCATCCTCGACCGCGAGCACACCGACACCGACACCGCGCTCCGCACGATCGCGCACAAGCTCGTCTCCGGCGTGCAGTTCGCTGCTGCTTGAGTCGCCACCCGACACGAACGGGAGGCACGGTGCCAGCTGGCACCGTGCCTCCCGTTCGTCAGTCGGTCACCACACGAAGGTGACCCGCTGCGTGTGCGTCAGAGCGTGACGAAGCGCTGCGACTTCGCGTTCGCGAAGCGAGCGGCGACGTTCTCCCAGTCGACGATGTTCCACACGGCCTTGACGTAGTCCGCCTTGACGTTGAGGTAGTCGAGGTAGAAGGCGTGCTCCCACATGTCGAGCATGAAGATCGGCACGAGACCGAACGGCACGTTGGCCTGCTGGTCGAACAGCTGGAACGTGGTGAGCTTCTGGCCCACGGTGTCCCAGGCGAGGACGGACCAGCCGGAGCCCTGGATGCCCGTGGCGACGGCGGTGAACTGGGCCTGGAACTTCTCGAACGAGCCGAAGAACTCGTCGATCGCGGCGGCGAGCTCGCCCTCCGGGACCTTCGTGTCCGGGCCGAGGTTCGTCCAGAAGATCGAGTGGTTGACGTGGCCACCGAGGTTGAACGCGAGGTCCTTCTCGAGCTTGTTGACGTTGGCCAGGTTGCCGGACTCGCGGGCCTCGGCGAGCTGCTCGAGCGCGGTGTTCGCGCCCGTCACGTAGGTCTGGTGGTGCTTGTCGTGGTGCAGCTGCATGATCTTGCCGCTGATGTGCGGCTCGAGTGCGGCGTAGTCGTACGGCAGCTCCGGCAGGGTGTACTCAGCCATGTGAGTTCCTTTCGATCAGTGGTTGGCGGATGGTGCTCCGCGGCTCACGAGAGCCGGGAACGATCGGTGAGGGAGTGGAATTCCCGGTTGTGGTAGACCAGCGGCTCCCCGCGTTCGAGGCCGACGACGATGTCGAGGACCTCCGCCACGACCACGGTGGACGAGCCGATCGGTGTGGTCGACAGGGGTCGGCAGCGCAGAGCGCTCGCGGCACTCGGTAGGTAGCGGTCACCGGAGGGCAGCGTCCCCCAGATCGGATCGTCCGCCGCGGGGCTGCCGGTCGCCGCGAAGCGCTTCGCGAGGTCGACGCCGAGGGAGTCGACCAGGTGCACGACGAAGATCGGTGCTCCGAGGACGACGCCGGCGGAACCGGAGTTGGTGGACAGCGAGAAGACGAGGACGGGCGGGTCGACCGCGACGCTGGCGACGCTCGACGCGGTGAGGCCGGTCGGACCGTCGGGGCCGTCGGCCGTGATGACGGCGACACCGGCAGGGTGCCCGCGGAAGGCGGACTTGTACGCGTCCGCGATGGTCGCCGGTGCTTCGTCGGGCATGGGAGTCGTGGTCGTTCCTTCGGATGGGGAGGGCCGCGGCTCCGCGGCCATGTCCCAACGTAGGACCTCAACCATGGTTGAGGTCAACGATTCCCAGGTTCGACCGATCCCGGGCGCGCCGTGTGACCCCGTGTGACGTCCGCTGTGAGCTGGTCGGACGTCGGGTGAGCAGGAATCGTCTGGAGCTCGACGGCGACTCGACGATTCCTGCTCACTCGACGAACGAGGGCCGCGCGCTACCGGCGCTTCAGCATCACGACGGAGCCGGCCGCGGCTACGACCATGAGGAGCGCAGCGACCCCCGCCGTGATCGTCACGCCGGAGTCGAACGCCGCCCGTGCCGACTCGAGCAGCGCCTGCCCGGCCGACCCGCCGAGCGAGGTCGCCGCCGACACCGCGCCGCCGAGGGTCTCCTGGGCCGCGGTGTGGGCCGACGAGCTCAGGCCGCCGGGCACCACGACGTGCGCCCGGTACGCGGTCGCCAGGATCGTGCCGAGGACCGCCGTGCCGAGCACCGCACCGATCTCGTACGCGGTCTCCGACATCGCCGACGCCGCACCGGCCTTGTCCGCCGGCGCCGTCGAGATGATGAGGTCGTTCGTCACGGTCTCGGACGCGCCGATCCCGATGCCGAGCAGCACGAACGCGAACGCCAGCGCCACGATCGAGGCATCGTGGCCGAGCACCGCGACCATCGCGTACGCGGCGGCCGAGAACAGCAGGGCGACGGCGACGACCCAGCGCGGAGCGACCCGGGCGACGATCGGCACGACGACGAGTCCGGCGACGATCGTCAGCACCGACCCCGGCACGAGCACGATGCCGGACGTGAACGGGTCGAGCCCGGCGACGAGCTGCAGGTGCTGCGCGATGAAGAACAGGAACCCGGTGAGCGAGAACATCGCCGCCATGTTCATCAGGACACTGCCGGTGAACGCGGTGCTGCGGAACAGCCGGAGGTCGAGCATCGGGGTGCGCGAGCGGAGCTGTCGGCGCACGAACGCGATCCCGCAGAGCACGCCGACCGCGAGCATCGCGATCGCGAACCCGCGCTCCTCCGGGTGCACGACCGACTTGATCGCCCAGGCCGTCGGGGCGAGGGCGCCGAGGGACAGGAACATGCTCGGGACGTCGACTGGGCCGGGGTTCGGGTCGCGGGACTCCGGCACGCAGAACGGCACCGCGACGAGCGTGACGACGAGGATGGGCACCGCGACGAGGAACACCGCACCCCAGTGGAAGTGCGCGAGCAGCGTGCCGCCGACGAGCGGGCCGAGGGCGTTGCCGGCCGCGAACATCGTCGACCAGACGGCGAGGGCCATCCGCCGCTCCCCCGCGTTCGTGAAGACGTTGCGGATGATCGACAGCGTCGCCGGCATGAGCATGGCGCCGAAGACACCCATCACGATGCGGGCCGCGACGAGCATCCAGGCGTCGGTCGCGAAGGCCGCAGCGACCGAGAAGACCGCGAAGCCCGTCGCACCGATCACCAGGATCCGCCGGCGCCCGATGCGGTCGCCGATGCTGCCCATCACGACGAGGAGTCCGGCGAGCACCAGCGGGTACGCGTCGACGATCCAGAGCTGCGTGGTGGCGTCCGGGTTCAGCGCGCGCGAGATCGACGGCAGCGCGAAGCTCAGGATCGTGTTGTCGACCGAGATGAGCAGGACGGGGAGCATGAGCACGGCGAGCGCGGCGAACCGTCGGGTACGGCTGCCGGCGACCGGGGTGGGGACGGGGCTGGTGAGCAGGGCGGACACGGTGACTCCAGGGACTTCGAGCCGGACCAGGTCGACGGCGGAACAGACGAGACGGGACGCGGGGTGGGCACGCGTCCCGTCAGGACTCCGTTAGTGTACCGTCTGGACGGTGATGGTTGCAAATGCAACCAAGGGCGGACGGGAGGCACGGTGCCAGCCCGCACCGTGCCTCCCGTCCGCTGTCCGGTCCCGCCCAGGGCGGGCCGCAGTCGTCAGGCCGACTCGCGCAGGAGCAGGCGGTGGCGCACGGTGCGCTGCACCGCGTCGCCGTGGCGAGGGAGCTCACCGGCGAGCATGCCGAGAGCCAGCCCGAGGGCCTCGCGCGCGACGGCGTCGAGGTCCACCGCGAGGGTCGTGAGCGTCGGCGAGACCAGCCCACCGAGCGGTAGCCCGTCCACGCCGACCACCCGGACGTCACCGGGCACGTCGACCCCGCCTCGTCGGCAGGCCTGCAGCACGCCGAGCGCCATCACGTCGTTGAACGCCAGGATCGCGTCCTCGCGGCGTCGGCGCCGGAGGATCCGCGTCGTCTCCTCCGCGCCGCACTCGGCCGTGCCGTGCGGGGCGTGCACCAGCTCCGGCAGGTAGCCGCGTCGACGGAGTGCCTCCATCATCAGCACCCCGCGCACGCTGGTGTGCTCGGGCGACGAGTTGTCGAGGACCACGGGGTGCCGGACGCCGGTCGCCACGAGGTGGTCGGCGAGGTCCTCGATCGCGTCGGCCGGGTCGATCCAGACGGCCGCCGTGGGCGGGTCGGTGGAGGGGTCGAGCTCCACCATCGGCACCGTGCCGAGCAGGTCGTTCCAGCGCTCACGGCGGGACCCGAGGTACCCGATCACGACGTCCGTCTGGGAGCCGAGGGCCTGCACCATCCGGTCGGCGTCGCTCGCGAGGTCGACGTCGGCGAGCATCACGTTCCAGCCCTGCTCCGCGGCGAGCCGGAACACCGCGGAGGCGAGCTGCGGCGTGTACGGGTTCCGGAGGTCGTTGACGACCAGGCCCAGCTGGTGGTCTCCCCCGGTGACGAGGCCGCGACCGAACCGGGACGGCCGGTAGTCGAGCTGCTCGGCGGCCGCGAGGACCCGCTGCTTCGTCGCCGCGCTGATGCCGGACATGCCGTTCATCGCACGCGTGACGGTCTGCCGGGACACCCCGGCGGCCGCTGCGACGTCGATGATCGTCGCCCGGCCGCCGGGGGCGGGGACCGGGTCGGTCAGTCGCGGAGGTCCAGCCATGCCACCTGTTCGGGAGTGAGGTCGACGGAGAGCCCCGTCATCGAGGACCGGGCTTCCGCGATCGTACGCGGTCCGAAGAGCGGGAACGTCGGGAAGGGCTGGTTCAACACGTACGCGAGCGCGACCGCCGTCGCCGGGACCCCGAACTGCTCCCCGAGCTCCCGCGCGCGACGCAGACGTTCGAAGTTCTCGTCGGAGTAGTAGCAGCGCACGAGCTCGGCGTCGCTCGTGTCCTCCGGCTTCGCACGGCCCGTGAAGAAGCCACGCGCCTGGGACGACCACGGCAGGAGCGGGACCTGACGCTCCTCGAGCCACTGCTTCGACGCAGCGTCGGTCGCGTGCCGGCACCCCGCCCACGGCACGTCGTACGCCTCGGCGAGGCCGAAGTGGTTGCTGAGGACCTCGAACTCGTGCTTGCCGTTCGCGCGGGCGTACTCGTTGGCCTCGTCGAAGCGGGCGGTGCTCCAGTTCGAGCCGCCGTACACGCGGATGCGGCCCGCGCGGCGGTGCTCGTCGAGGACGTCGACGAACTCCCCCACCGGGATGTCCTCGTTGTCGCGGTGCATCATGTAGATGTCCGCGTAGTCGGTGCCCTGGCGCTCGAGGCTCTCCAGCAGCTGGCGGGACAGGGACTCCGGGTCGCAGAACGGCGTGTGCGCGCCCTTGGTGATGACGACCACGTCCTCGCGCACACCGCGGTTCTGGATCCACTTGCCGAGGCGCCCCTCGAGCACGCCGCCGCCGTAGATGTACCCGGTGTCGAAGACGTTGCCGCCCTGCTCGACGAACAGGTCGAAGATGGCGCTGGCGTGGGCCAGGTCGGGCTGGTTGTCGACGCCCATGACCAGACGGGACATCCGCTTGCCGACGCCGGGGACCTCGCCGTAGCGCATCGGGTTGCCGTCCTGCACCCGCAGGGGTTCCCCGCTCACGGTGGGGATGTCGGCCGTCTCCGCCTCGAACGGGAAGCGGAGGCCGATCGCGGCACGCCACTTGTCGAGCGTTCGGGCGGCGGCGAGCGACTCGTCGAGGGTGAACTCGGGGGCGTCGACCCGGCCGGCGGCGAGCGCGGCGGTGGTCGCGTCGGCCTCGAGCTCGTAGGGGCGCGCACCGGCGAAGGAGAGCGTGCGCGGGTCCTCGTCGACGGTGCGGACCTCGATCGTCGGGTCGTCGCCCAGGGTCCACGGGTCGGTCAGCGTGATCTTCCCGGTGGTGCCGTGCACGACCACGGCGTTCTCGTCCTGCACGCGGACGCCGGTGCGGACGTTCGCCGTGATGCCGTTCCTGTAGGTGAGCTCGGCCACGGTCCACTCGTCGACGCCGGTCGGGCCGAGGGTCCCGGTCGCCGTGAGCTCGGTCGGCTCGGACACGTGCTCGCCGCTGGCAGCCTGCACGATCGCCGCGGCCATCGTCACCGGGTACCCACCGACGTCGAGGATGCCGCCGCCCGCGGTGTCGACGTCGAACAGCCGGCCGGTCCGGCTGCCGGCACGGAACGCGAACGAGGCGTCGATGTGGGTGACCTCGCCGATCGCGCCCTGGCGGACGAGGTCGAGCAGGGCCGCGGTCTGCGGGTGGAAGCGGTACATGTACGCCTCGACGAGCGGCAGGCCGGCCTGGCGTGCGGCGTCGGCGAGCGCCATCGAGGTGCCGTGGTTCGGCGAGAGCGGCTTCTCGCACAGCACGGCCTTGCCGGCGGCGAGCGCGGCGAGCACCAGGGCTGCGTGACCGGTGTGCACCGTGGAGACGTACACGGCGTGCACCCGCGGGTCGGCGAGGACCTCGTCGTAGGTCAGGGCGGCGACGTCGGCGAAGCCGTGCTCGGCCGCTTCGTCCGCGAACGCCTGCGCACGCTCGGTCGACGAGCTGCCGGCGGCCACGAGGGTCGCCCCGGCGGTGCTCGACGACAGCTGCGAGAGGAAGCGGCGGGCGATGCTGCCCGGCCCGAGGACGGCCCAGTTCTGGGTGCTGGTGGCGGTGGTCGCGGTCTGCGCTGACATGCGGATCCCTATCGTGTCGTGAACCTTCACGGTCGCAATGACCGTAATGCCCTGATGCCGCCGTTGCAATGATGTTGTTGCTTGACACGGCGTGTCGGTCGGGGCATGCTCTGCACCACTTCGTGAGCGTTCACGGTCGAACGCTCCGGATGTCTCCACCGCGATCTCAATGACGAGAGCAGGTACTCCGTGACAGCAGCACCATCGACCAGTCTCAGCCGGCGGGGGTTCCTCGCCGGTGCGGGCGCCCTCGGCGCCCTCGCCACCACGGCGCTCCTCGCCGGGTGTTCCACCGGCACCGCCATCTCCAAGGACCCCGACGAACTGGTGCTCTGGTACTGGAACCGGTCCCTCGACCCGAAGTTCCTGCAGCAGGCCGCCGGCGGCATCAGCGGGCACGAGCCGAAACGTCTCCGGCCCGACCTGATCGGCGGCGCGTCGTACGACACGAAGTTCCGGACGGCGCTCGCCGGCAACGCGTTCATCCCCGACGTGCTCATGGTGAACTCGAACTGCTGGCTGTACTTCCCCGACGAGGACCTGTTCACCGACTTCGACGACCACGGCGGCCGGGCCAAGCGGAGCGAGTACTACGACTGGAAGAGCGCGCTCGGCCGCACCCCGAGCGGTCGACAGTGCTTCTGGCCGGTCGACACCGGGCCGACGGGGTTCTTCTACCGGCAGGACGTCCTGGCGAAGGCCGGGCTGCCGACCGACCCGGACGAGGTCTCCGACGCCATCGCGACCTGGGACGGGTTCCGGTCGTTCGGCGCGAAGATCCGCAAGGGGGCCGGCGCCGCGACCGTGATCACCGCCACCCAGCTCTTCAACCAGTACGTCTTCGCCAGCCCCACCCGGTACTTCGACCGCGACGACCGGCCGGTGTTCGAGCAGGACGACAGCTCCGTGCGCCGGGCGTGGGAGAACGCCGTGGCGTGCATCCGGTCCGGGCTCACCGGGAACCTGCAGTCCGGCACCGACCAGAACGCCGGATGGGTGTCCGGTCGGGTCGCCGGCCAGATCGAGGGGGCCTGGTGGACCCAGGTCATCCACGACACCGCACCGGACGCCGCCGGGAAGTGGCGGATCGCCCGGCAGCCGGAGCGGCCGGGCAACAGCGGCGGCTCGTTCCTCGCCGTCCCGAAGACCTCGAAGGACCCGGCTGCCGCCGCCGCGTTCGCACAGTGGATCACGTCACCCGAGGTGCAGTCGCACACGTACAACGACGTGCAGCTGTTCCCCTCGACACCGGCGTCGTTCTCGAACGGGCTCATGAAGAACCCCGGCAACTACTTCGGCGACCAGGACCCGCTCGGGTTCTTCAACGCCTCCGCCATGGACGTCCCCGTCACGTACATCTCGAACTCGGAGCGCTTCATCGGCGCGTTCGCGACCGAGATCACGAACGTCGAGTCCGGCAAGTCGCCGGACCGCGCCTGGCAGGACGCCGTCGACCAGACCAACCGGGTACTCGAGAAGCGCGGGGTGCAGGCATGAGCACGAAGCAGGCACCCCCGACGACGAGCATCCCCGCCGTCGTGGGCACCCCGACGGCGTCCATCACCACGGCCGCGACCGGCGGGCGGTCCGGTCTCCGCCGCTTCTGGCCGCAGTACGTCGCGATCGCGCCGTTCTACGTCCTGTTCCTGGTGTTCGGGCTGTTCCCGATCGTCTTCTCGATCGTGCTGTCCTTCACCGACTGGGACGGTGTCGGCTCCCCCGCGTTCGTCGGGCTGGCGCAGTACGAGTACCTGCTCGGCGACCCCCGGTTCTGGAACGCCGTCGCCAACACGTTCCTGATCTGGATCATGTCCACCGTGCCGATGCTGTTCCTGGCGCTCGTGCTCGCGTTCCTGCTGCACGGCGACATTCGCGGCAAGGGCCTGTACCGGGTGGCGTTCTTCATCCCGAACGTCACGAGCATGGTCGCGATGGCGATCGTCTTCGGCTCGGTGTTCTCCGACGGCTTCGGCCTGGTGAACGCCGCGATGAAGGCACTCGGGGCCGACCCGGTGGGGTGGCTGTCGTCGTACTGGGGCATCAAGGTCACGATCTCGGTGATGGTGATCTGGCGCTGGACCGGGTACAACGCGATCATCTACCTCGCGGGCCTGCAGTCGATCTCCACCGAGCTCTACGACGCGGCGAAGGTCGACGGGGCGAACACGTGGCAGATCTTCTCGCGGATCACGGTGCCGCTCCTCCGGCCGGTGATCCTGTTCACCGTCATCACGTCGACGATCGGCGGGCTGGGGCTCTTCACGGAGCCGCAGATCCTGTTCAACGGCCAGGCGGTCGGTGGCCCGGACGAGGCCGGCATGACGATCGTGCTCTACCAGTACGAACAGGCGTTCAACCAGTTCGACTTCGGGTACGGCTCGGCGATCGCCTGGGTGCTGTTCATCTTCTCGGTGGTCTTCGCGATCATCAACTGGCGACTGCTCAGTGAACGCGACGGCCTCAAGACCCCGCGGCGACTGCGGACCCCGCGCGCCGTCCGCACCGCTCCGAAGGGGGTCGACGCATGACCGCGACACCGACCACGACGACGACCAACACCGCTGCGGCGCTCGGCCGACCGGGTGCCGCGGGCCAGGACCGCGGTCACGCGTTCCGCCGTGGATGGGTGGGCACCGCCGTCACGCACCTGTGCCTGATCGTCGGTGTCGTGCTGTCGATCTTCCCGTTCTACTGGCTGCTCGTGATGTCCACGTCGACGAACGCGGAGATCTTCGGGTACCCGCCGTCGCTGTGGTTCGGCGGCAACGCGCTGGCGAACGTGGCGTCGGTGTTCAGCAACGTCGACATGCTCCGGGCCCTGCTCAACACGGTCATCGTGGCGGGTGGCACGGCAGTGCTCGTGATGCTGTTCGACTCGCTCGCCGCGTTCGCCTTCGCGAAGTACGAGTTCCCGTTCAAGCGGTCCCTGTTCACCGTGATGCTCGCCACGTTCCTCGTCCCCGGCAGCCTGTCGCTGGTGCCGAGCTTCGTGCTGATGGCCCACCTCGGGTGGATCGGCGGCCTGCAGGCGTTGATCATCCCCGGCGCCGCGAACGCGTTCGGGATCTTCCTCCTCCGGCAGTTCGCGACCGGGTCGATCCCGAACGAGGTGATCGACTCGGCCCGGGTCGACGGAGCCGGGTTCTTCCGGACCTGGTGGTCGATCGCGGTCCCGATGCTCCGGGGTGGTCTGGCGTTCCTCGGGATCTTCACGTTCATCACGGCGTGGAACGACTACGTCTGGCCGCTCATCGTGCTCATCGACCCGAAGGGCCAGACGCTGCAGGTGGCGCTGGCCGGGCTGAGCTCGGTGAACGCGACCGACCTCGGTGCCGTGATGGCCGGCGCGGTGATCAGCGTGTTCCCGTTGATCGGGGTGTTCATCATCGGTTCGCGACACTTCATCGCGAACATCGCAGCCGGTGCGCTGAAGGGATGAGGCCGTGGGCGGCAGCGCGTGTCCCGCGCTGCCGCCCACGAATCCCTAGACTCACCCCATGGCAAGTGCTCGCGACCGTGTCCTCGACAGCTTCGTCGCCATCGTGTGCGAAGAAGGGGAACGCCCGGCGACCCTCGACGCTGTGGCCGCCCGCGCCGGTGTCTCGAAGGGCGGATTGCTGTACCACTTCGGGTCGAAGGCCGCGCTCGTCGAGGGCCTGTGCGAGCGCCTGTCCGACCTGTCCGCCATCGACGTCGAGCGGATGCGGGACGCCGAGGACGGCGCTGCGCGCTACTTCGTCCGCAACTGCCAGTTCGTCGGCAGCGAGCTCGACCTCGCCCTCCTGGCGGCCAGCCGACTGCAGCAGGCCGGGTACGAAGAGGCCGGCCGGACCCTCGACGACACCGAGAACGCCTGGCTGGCGACGCTGGTCGACTCGCTCGGTGACGCGCCGACCGCCCAGGCGATCAAGCTCATGGGCGACGGGCTGTACCACGCAGCGTCCCTCGGTGCAGCGAGCGCCGGCCGACCCGACCGCGCGAGCGTCGACATGGAGCCGCTCCTCGCCGTCGTCGACCGCTTGATCGCCACCCGACCCGGCGCGTGAACGACGTTCCCCGCTCCTGGGGATAGACTGGGTGCGATCCACCCGCCTGACATCCGGAGGTACCACTGTGGGCCGCGTCATCGCCGCTGTTTTCTCGATCCTGCTGCTGCTGGTGTCGATGTACCTGTTCGGTTTCGCGTTCCAGGTGAGCTCGGGTCAGGCATTCGTCTTCATGGGCGGTCTCGTGCTCATGTGCCTCTCGTTCTTCCTGCCGATCCACGTCTTCGGCAAGCGGTAGTCAGCACCGCAGACACGAACGGCCCCGCACCTCTCGAGGTGCGGGGCCGTCGTCGTTCCGTGCGCTGGCCGCGCGCGCGTCGGGATCGCGCCCCGTGACGAACAACGCGCCCCGACAGAACGGGGCGCGATGTCCGGAACGGGGCGCGACGTCCGCCGCACGGCGCCCGGCACCGGCCGTGGCGGCGCTCCGGCCTGGAGGCACGGATCACCCCTGTCAGGACGTCCCGGCCCGCACGCACCGGGATCGCGCCCCGCAACGAACATGGCGCCCCACCAGAACGGGGCGCGACGTCCGCAACGGGGCGCGATGGTCGCCTCAGCCGGCGACGCCGCCACCAGCGTGCGACGCAGGCATCAGTCGGCGACGCCGCCACCAGCGTACGACGCAGCCACCAGCGTGTGAGGCCGCCACCAGCGTGCGACCGCCTACGCGAGCACGCGCAGCCGCCGCAGCGTCACCGCCGTCGACACCGCGGCGTGCACGGCCTCGGCGCCCTTGTCCTCCTTCGACCCGGGCAGCCCGGCACGGTCGATCCCCTGCTGCTCGTCGTCCAGGGTCAGCACGCCGAACCCCACGGGCTTGCCGGTGTCGATCGCCACGCGGGTGAGCCCGCTCGTGGCCGCGTCCGACACGTACTCGAAGTGCGGGGTCCCGCCGCGGATGATCACACCGAGGGCGACCGCCGCGTCGAACCCGGACTCGAGCGCAGCCTTCGCCACGACGGGCAGTTCGAAGCTCCCCGGGACGGGGATGATCTCGGCCGTGGCACCGAGCCGTTCGACCTCGCGCTGCGCCCCGGCGAGGAGCCCGCCAGCGATCTGGTCGTGCCACTGCCCGGCGACGATCGCCACCCGGATCCCGGTGCCGTCGACCTGGTCGCGGTCCGCCGCGCCTGCTCCGCTCATCGTGTCGTTCCCTCCGTGGACAGGACTTCCGCCGCTGCCCGGTCTGCCGCGTCGAGCCACTCGACGAGTGCGGCGATGGTGATGACGGGCACGCCTTCTCGGTGCCCGAGTTCGACGAGCCGCGGCAGGCGCATCATGCTGCCGTCCTCGTCGACGATCTCGCAGATCGCCGCCGCGGGACGCAGCCCGGCGGCGGTGACGAGGTCGATCGCTGCTTCGGTGTGGCCCGCACGCTCGCGGACTCCGCCCGGCCGTGCGCGCAGGGGCACGACGTGGCCCGGACGGTGCAGGTCGTCGCGCACGGAGGCCGGGTCGGCGAGGACCCGCAGCGTCCGGGCGCGGTCGTGCGCGCTGATCCCGGTGGTCACCCCGACGGCCGCATCGACGGTCACCGTGTAGGCGGTGCCGCGGACGTCCTCGTTGTGCTGCACCATCGGCGGCAGGTCGAGCGCGTCCGCGATCTCGACGCTCACCGGGGCGCAGATGAACCCGGACGAGTGTGCGACCGTCCAGGCGATCCACTCGGGGGTCGCGAGTTCGGCGGACAGGATGACGTCGCCCTCGTTCTCACGGTGCTCGTCGTCCGCGACGATGACGGGACGGCCGACCGCGATCGCGGCGAGGGCGTCCTCGATGCTCGACAGCGCGTCCACCTAGACCGCCTCGGCGACCCGGTCGAGCCGCAGCATCCGTCGGACGTGCCGCGCCAGGACGTCGGTCTCGATGTTGACCCGGTCCCCCGGTACGCGGGCGCCGAGGGTCGTGGCCTCGAGGGTCTCCGGGATGAGGCTCACCTCGAACCAGGCGTCGTCGACCGGGGTGTCCTCGTCGGAGACGGCGCTCACCGTGAGCGAGACGCCGTCGATCGCGATCGAGCCCTTGTCGACGACGAGCGGGCTGAGCTCCGGCGCCAGCGAGAACCGCACGCGCCGCCAGCCGTCACCGTCGTCGGTCTCGAGGACCGTGGCGGTGCCGTCGACGTGCCCCTGCACGATGTGGCCGCCGAGCCGGTCGCCCACGGAGGCCGCACGCTCGAGGTTCAGGCGGTCGCCGACGGCGAGCGAACCGTGCGCGCTCATGTCGAGCGTCTGCTTCATGACGAAGGCCGTGAAGGTCTCCGGGGTCTGCTCGACGACGGTCAGGCAGACGCCCGAGGTGGCGATGGAGTCGCCGTGCCGCGCGTCCGCCACGACGAGCGGGCCGCGGACGGTGAGCGCGACGGAGTCGCCGTGCTGCTCGACGGCGGTGACGGTGCCGAGTTCCTCGATGATGCCGGTGAACACTGGTGTCCTCTCAACGGGACTCCGGGGGCGTTCGACGATCGTCGGCATCGACGGACGGGTCGCACCCACGGTTCGTGGGACGTCTCGTCCGCCAGCGCGCCTCCCATCCGGACTCTCACCGTCGGTCCCGGAGTTCCACCGGGTCAACCTCTGCCGGGTTCGCACCCGTCATCAGTTCGTGGACTGTCACCACCGGTTCGGAATTACACCGACCCCGGAGCGCTTGCGTACCCGGAACGATACCCCACACGGATGACGAGGACACCGCACCGGTCGTGCGGACGTAACGGGGCGTCGTGGAGGCGCGCTGCGCCGGACGGGAGGCACGGGGCGGGCCCGCACCGTGCCTCCCGTCCGCCGTGTGGTCCCGTGGGCCGCGGGACGGACGCGTGGTCCGCTCAGCCGCGACCGCGCGCCAGCGCGACCGCCTGCCGGAGCGACAGGTCGGGCAGGTAGGCGCGGACGACCGCGATCCCGATCGCCGGCAGCGCGACCGGGTCCGGGTACGCGAGCACCAGCGGGTGCAGGTCCGGCCCGAACTTCAGCTTGAACCGCAGGAGCGACCGGAACCCGTACACCGGCTCGAGCACGCCGCCGACGAGGCCCAGCAGGTCCTGCACACCCTCGTTCGCCGGTGAGCGCTCGGAGGCCTGGGCGAGCGGCGCGGCGGACAGGCTGAGCCGTTCGACCCCGTCCTCGCGCATCTGGTCGGCCGCACTGGCGACGAGGAACTCCATGACCCCGTTCGGCGCAGCGCCGGTCCGGCGCATGACGTCGAGCGTCCAGCCGACGACCCGCCCCTCCCGGTGGCTCGGCAACCAGCTCGTGACCGCGAGCACCGTGCCGTCGGGGTCCTGCGCGACGAGGGTCCGGACGGCCGGGTCCCGCATCTCGTCGACGCCGCCGAGCGTGAACCCCATCTCGGGCAGCTCGCGCTCGGCGACCCACTCCTCGGAGATCGCCTCGATCTGCCGCGCGGTCGACGACGGCAGGTCCTGCCAGCTCGACCACGTCGCGGTGAGGCCCTCGCGCTTCGCCTTGTTCACCGAGGTCCGGACGTCCTGCTTCTTCTTGCCGCTCGTCGTCCAGGTGCGGGGGTCGAGGTCGGCGTCCTCCGCGACCGGCAGCGTTCCCCAGCCCTGCGCGGTGAGTGTGCCGGCGGCATCCGTGCCGATGCCGTAGAAGACGGCCGTCCACCCGTTGTCGTCGCACCACCGGGCGAACGCGGTCATCGCCCCCTGACGGGCGTCGGGCCAGCCGAACGGGCCGCCGACCGTGACCGCGACGCGGCCGTTGCGGCGGAACGCGACGCCGGCCCGGCCGTCGGCGGCGAACCAGTAGGCGTTGCCGTGCCACGTCGTCATCCAGCCGAACGCGTCGCCGCCACCGGCTTCGAGGAGGGCTCGGGCACGCTCCCGGTCCCGGCGCGTGCCGTCCGCGTCGGCGTCCGGTTCCACGGCGCCGGTCGGGCGGACGGCCGCGAATGCGATGACGAACCAGAGCACCGGGCCGGCGAGTCCGATCACGACACGGAGCATCGGGTGCAGCGACGGGAGCCGGTCCCAGAACGTCACCGGGGCGATCGGTCCGAGTGCCGCGACGGCCAGGCGGAGCGGGTCCTCGACGTGCTGGGGCGACGACGCCGCGGTCACGAGGACGACGGCGACGATGGTCCCCGCCGCAGCCGCCACGGTCACCGCGAATGCCACGACACGGCGGCGGGAGGGCAGCACCGTGAAGGACCGCCGGAGCAGCACGAGGACGACGGCGGTCGCGAGCGGGACGACGATCGACGCGGCGATCGACACCCCGACGATGAACTGGTCCTCGCTCCCGTGCAGTCGCTCGACCTTCCCGGGGACCGCCCCGTACGTGACGGCCGCGGCGAGCGCCGTCACCACGTCGACGACGACCACGAGCCACACGGCGAAGCGGCTGCCGCGGAACAGCCCGAGGCCCGCGACGACGAGGACCAGCAGCGGTGCCGCGGCGAGGACCAGGCTCCAGGGGTCGGTCGCGCGGTACGCGAGGAGGGAGCGGAGGCACTCCCCCGCGACCCCGTCCGCCCGGCAGCCCCGCACGGGTGTGACCGGTCCGGCGCCGACCACGGCCGCGAGCGGGGCGAGGATGCCGACCCGGGCGCGGGAGACGAGCGCGATGACCGGTCCGACCGCCGACACGAGGACGACGGTGCCGAGCAGCACCCGGGTCTCGCGGTGGGAGCTCCGGGCCCAACCGTTCCGCTTCGGCGTCCGGCGCAGGAGCTCACCGAGGACCCAGCCCGCGCCGGCGGCGAGGACCGCGTAGAGGTCCGAGGCGTGTCCCGCGTAGAGCAGGAGCGCCGCGACCACCGCCAGCGCGTTCACCCGGATGCGGCGGCGCCAGAGCGGACCGGCGAACGCGCTCGCTGTGACGATGGTCCCGACGATCGCGGTCCACGGGTCGAAGCTCGTCGCCCGCCCGAGCAGCAGGGGCCCGACGTCGCGGCCGTCCGTGTCGACGAAGGCGCTCAGCGCACCGACCCCGGTCCCGACCACCGTCGTCACAACGAACGCGAACGCCGTCCGCCACGATCCCATCAGGCGTTCGGCGGCACCGACCAGGACCACGACCCCGGCGAGCGTCAGCAGGAGCGCCAGCACCCCGGTCGAGACCGCGAAGACCCGGAACGGCCCGTACGAGACCGGCCCGCCGCCGTGCAGGATCCGGAGGACCACGGCGGTGACCGACGTGGCGAGCACGAGGAGGACGATCGTCGTCGTCACGGGGTTCCGGCGGACCGCCTGCCAGGCGCGGCGGACGGGCGTCACAGCGCACCCGGCATCGCGGGGAGCCCGAGGTGTGCGATGACCGTCGGCAGGCCGTGCGCGAGCACGTACCGCACCGTGTTCCAGTCGTGCGCGGACCCCGGCGACACCACGAGCGAGGTCTGCATGCCCTCCCGCTCGGCGACCGTCCGCAGCGCTGCGGTCGAGGCCCGGTACGGCGCGTCGTCCTGCCCGACCCCGAAGACGGTCAGGTGGTCCCGGTACGGGCCGTGCGCCGCCATGATCGCGCTCGGCGCAGCCGCCCGGTACGCGGCGACCGATCCGCCGAAGCCCTCGGCGATGGTGTTCTGGATGCTGCCGGTGCGCGGCGCGAGTTCGCTCGAGATCGCCAGCGCGGAGCCGAACACGTCGGGGTGGGCAGTCGAGAACTGCATCGCGCAGGTCGCCCCCTCGGAGAACCCGACGATCCCCCAGGCGCTCGGGGCCGCCGCCACGGGCAGGTGCGCTCGGATCCAGTCGACGGTGTCGGTCATGACGTAGGTCGCGCTCTTGCCGAGGCGCCGGGAGTCGACGCACATCGGGTTGTGCGCGGGGGCGCCGAGCTGGTCCGGCGCGACGACGATCGGCGCGAGTCCGTGGTGCGCGTCGGCATACCGGTCAAGGTACCGGCCGAGGTCGCCGGTCTGGAACAGGTCGGACGGCTCTCCGGGCTGCCCGGACAGCGCGACGAGCACCGGCAGCGTGGGCGGGTGGGCGGTCCGCGCGGCCGGCGGGAGCCAGACCACGGCCTTGCGCGCCCGGAAGTGCGACACGGTCCCGGGGATCCGGACGCTGAACGCCTCGCCGTCGCGGGGCATCCCCGCCGGAGCCCGCCACCCCGCGGCGTCGACCACCTGGTGGGGCTTCGTGGCGTCCGGCCGTGCGCTCAGCGACCGGGTCGAGTACGGGTTCGTCGCGACCGCCTGCTCGACGTCCTTGTAGAACCCGAAGTCCACGTTCACCCCGAGTCCGGCGGAGAGCGCGACGACCGCGGCTGCACCGACGGCGACGACGCGAAGGGTCCAGCCGCCCTGTACGAGGACCACGACCAGCAGCGCGGTCGCGGCGAACGCGAAGGCGATCCACATCCGGGTCACGGGGGTGAAGGACACCCCGAAGAGGTCGAGCACGTCGCCGGTCCACCACACCACGACGAGACCGATCCCCGCTCCGACCACCAACGACGCCGTCCGGACGAGCACCGCTCGGACCGGGTGCTCGCGCGTCCGACGGAGCACTGGAGCGACCACGACGAACGCGGTCAGCAGGGCAGCGGCGACGTCGATCGGGACGAGCACGTCGAGGCCGGTGATGGGGATCCGCAGGAGGTCGTGGAGCACGGTCTCATCGTGGCGTCGACTGGCTCCCGGAGGGCCTCGGAGCCGCTTCCACTGTGCTCAGGTTCGACATCGAGGCTTCCCAGTTGCGGGTCAGCGACCTCCCAGTATCGGGCACGGGGACGAGGGGCACCGCACGGCGGTGCCCCTCGTCCCCGGGTTCCGTCAGTGCCGCTTGCGCAGCACCGTGGTCCCCGCTCCGGCCAGCAGCAGGAGCAGTGCGATGCCCGCGGGCACGACCGGCGAGGTCGCTCCCGTGTAGGCGAGGGCGGGCTGGGTGCCCGAGGCGCCGACCGTGCGGGCGACGGTCTGTGCGACCGTCGAGGCGCCGGTGGCCGTCGCGAGCACGGTCCCCGTCCTGGAGGCACCGGTCGCCGCCGACACGTCGGCCGCGGTCACCGGGGTGATCACCGTTCCGGGCGTGCTGCCGTCGCCGACGCCGGTCCCGTCACCGGGGTCCGTACCGCCGCCGGGCGTGGTGCCGTCACCGGGGTCCGTGCCGTCACCGGGGTCCGTGCCGTCACCGGGATCGGTGCCGTCGCCCGGGTCGGTGCCGCCACCGGGGTTCGTGCCGGTTCCCGGGGTGGTGGTGCTGGTGCCGTCGCCGACGATGCCGATCCCGTTGCCGCCGATGGTGATCGGGAGGCTGATCACCGGGGTCAGCTGGGTCCCGGAGAGGAGGCCGCCGTCACCGGAGGTCGACCCACCGGCGACCGGCGTCGTGCCCGTGGAACCCGTCGACGGGGCCGTCGGCGTCGTCGAGCCGCTGCTCGGGCCGTCACCGACCAGGCCGATGCCGTTCCCGCCGATCGTCACCGGCAGCGAGACCACCGGGGACACCTGCGAACCCGAGGCGATCCCGTCCGAACCGGAGGTCGATCCTCCGGCGGCCGGGGCCGTGCCCGCCGCACCCGTCGCCGGGGTCGTCGAACCGGCGCTCGTGCCGTCACCGACCAGGCCGATGCCGTTGCCCGACACCGTGATCGGGACCGAGACGACCGGCGCGACCTGGGTGCCCGACGCGGTGCCGTCCGAGCCGGAGGTCGACCCACCGGCGACCGGCGTCGTGCCTGCCGAACCCGTGGCCGGGGTCGTCGGGGTCGTCGAACCGGTGCTCGTGCCGTCACCGAGGAGCCCGATGCCGTTCCCGCCGATCGTCACCGGCAGCGAGACCACCGGGGACACCTGCGAACCCGACGCGATCCCGTCCGACCCCGAGGTCGAACCGCCCGCAGCCGGGACCGTGCCCGTCGAACCCGTCGAACCCGTCGCCGGGCTCGTCGACCCCGCCGAGGCGCCGTCACCGAGGACACCGATGCCGTTGCCCGACACCGCGATCGGGACCGAGACGACCGGAGCCACCTGGGTGCCCGACGCCGTCCCGTCGGAGCCCGACGTCGTCGGAGCCGACGACGCTGCCGGAGCAGCCGGGGTCGTGGCGGGGACAGCCGGCGTCGACGCCGAGGTGGCGTCTCCCCCGACCGCGATCGCGTTGCCGGCGGCTGTCACCGGGGCGGTGACGGCACCGGCGACCTGGGTGCCCGACGCGATGCCGTCCGAACCGGACGTGGCCGGCGCAGCAGCCGGTGCCGGAGCAGGGGCTGCGGGGGCCGGAGCAGCAGCGGGGGCCGGAGCCGCGGCAGCAGCGTCGCCACCGACGGCGACCGCGTTGCCGGAGACGTGCACGGGGGCCGTGACCTCCGGGACGACCTGGGTCCCGGACGCGACGCCGTCATCACCCGAGGTGGACGGAGCCGCGGCGGGTGCAGCGGGTGCTGCCGGGGCCGCCGGAGTTGATGCCGGCGTGCTGCTCGTGACCGAGGACACCGCGTGCCCGAGGACTCCGAGTGCGTTGCCGGTCGCGGACACCGGCGCTTCGATGGACGGTGCCACCTGGGTGCCCGAGGCGGCGCCGTCCGCGCCGGAGGTCGTCGCTGCGTTCGCCGCAGCAGCACCCCCGAGCGTCAGCCCGCCGACGAAGAGGGCGAACCAGAGCCCTCTGGAGACGTACTTGTTCATGATCGTTGCTCCCTGATCGAGATGTGAGGCCGACCGCGGTGGCGGCCGGTGGTGCGTGCCTGCCGTGTCGGACAGGCGCACCGATCTCAGTCAGGAGCGACGTCGTGCTCGCCGACGACCGACGCGGGGACGGCGTCGTCGGAGAGGGCGCCGCGTGACCCCGCGGCGAGGGAGATCTGTCCGCCGGTGGAACCGACGATGCCGACGGCGGCTGCGGCGCCCGCCGAACCCGCGGCGCTGCCGCCGAGGACCCCGGGACCGCTCCCGTCGAACGGGCCGTCACCGTGGCCGGTGCCGTGCCCCTCGGGAACGAGGAGCGCGCGGCCGCCGTACGTGACGTCCTGCGCAGCCTGCGCGGCACCGGCGATGACCGTGGCCCGCACCGCGGGCGCCGAGGCGGTCCGAGCGGAGTCGGACCGCTGCGCCGCTGCGGGCGTCACCTCCGCAGCCGTGGCTGCGACGCGCACACCAGTGGCCGACGTCGTCGGCCCGGACGGCGTGGTGGAGCTGCCGCCAACCGGGCCGGAGGGGGCTCCGGGGAGGGGATCCGTGCCTCCAGGCAGGGTTCCGCCGATCGCCGGGGGCAGGCCGTCCACCACGCCGGGGAGGGAACCGACCGTCGTCCCGACGCCGCCGAGGGTGTCGTCGACGAGCCCGGTGACCGGGCGGGTGACCGTTCCGAGCGTGTCGCCACCGAGGACGGTGCCGACGATCGGCAGGCTGCCGACGACCTGGTCGAGCGTGTGGACGACGGTGGTCACGGGGCGCGCGTCGGTGAGCGACTGCACGGTGCCGGTGACGGGCCGCAGCACGGTCACGACCGCGTCGGTGAGCGGCCTGGAGGCGCTGCTCGCCTCCGTCGGTTCGGCCGTCGTCGCGGGGGTGGTCGGTGTCGTTGTGGTCGGCGCTGGCGCGCTCGGAGTGGTGGGTGCCGGAGCGGCCGCGGGAGCTGTGCTCGACGGCGCCGGAGCCGGTGCCGCCGGCACCGCCGGCGCTGCTTGCACAGGCGCTGCCGGGGCGGGCGCTGCGGCGACCGGCGCGGGTGCGGCAGGTGCCGGAGCAGGTGCCGCCGGAGCTGGAACTGGAGCGGGTGCTGCCGGGGCGGGTGCTGCCGGAGTGACCGCCGTCCGGACCGGTGCGACGACGTCCTGCACGACGTGTCCGACCCCGCCGGTGACGCCGTGGACGGTGTCGCCGAGGCCCTGGACCAGGCCACCGACCAACCCACGCTGCTGCGGCTGCTGGGTCTGGGGTGCGGTCGCGGGCGTCGCGGCCGAGGCCGGGCGGGCTCCGAGGACGAGTGTGAGCAGCACGAGGGCAGCGGCGATCCCGACACCGAGGACGGCGTACCGGACGATCGCGCGCCAGGGTGCGCGCAACGGCTGGTCCATGCGCTCACCTCCTGATCTCGGCTGCGCACGTAGAGTGGTTGATCGGCACAGTACGCCGCTCCGCTCCGGAACGCATCCTGTTTCGGAAGAAATCGTCAGGAAAGGCCGGTCTTGGTCTCGCTCTTCAACGCTCCGACCCGCAACCTCGACATCGTGACGCTGCACGAGATCCTGCGCCTCCGGCAGGACGTCTTCGTCGTCGAGCAGGGGGCCGCGTACCCCGACATCGACGGTCGCGACCTCGAGCCGGGCACGCTGCAGTTCTGGGCGGGGCAGGGGTCCGTCGACGCCACGCTCCGACTCCTCCGCGAGCCGGACGGCACCGAGCGCATCGGACGCGTCGCCACCGCTGCCGCCTCCCGCGGGCAGGGGCTCGCGGCGCAGCTCATGGAAGCGGCGATCGCCGAGGCCCGCTCCCCGCGGATCGCGATCGACGCGCAGGCGCACCTCGAGCAGTGGTACGCCCGCTTCGGGTTCGTGCGCTCCGGCGAGGACTTCTCCGAGGACGGCATCCCGCACCTGCCGATGGCGCGGACGCGCTGACCGTCAGGCGCTGATCGTCAGGCGCGCCAGCGGCGGAGCTCGTCGAACGACCGGCCCTGGTGCGCCCGGTCGGCGACGAGTCGCTCGAACACGATGTTCGTCTGCGTCGTGGCCACCGACGGGTCTCCACTGAGCTCGTCGGCCACGAAGTCGCGGAGCTGTTCGGTGGACGTGCAGGCGATGTGCACCAGGAAGTCCTTGTCGCCGGCGAGGAACGACACGTCCTGCACGACGGGCACCCGGAGCAGGCGCTTCGCGAAGTCACGGAGCTCGTGCCGAGCCGCTGCGTGCACACGGACCGAGACCATCGCCTCGATCGCGAACCCGAGCCGGGCGACGTCCACCTCGGCGCGGTAGCCGCGGATGATCCCGGCGTCCTCGAGGGCGCGGACCCGTGTCAGGCAGGTCGACGGTGCGATGCCCACCGCCGCCGCCAGCCGGTTGTTCGGGATCCGGGCGTCGGCGGCCAGGGTCCAGAGGATCCGCTCGTCGACCTCGTCGAGGCGCGGAGCGGGGTCGGGGCGACGAACGGGACGATCGGACACGTCTCGACGCTACCGGGTCACTCCGCGGATCGCGCTGCCGTCGTCCCGCTGAGCAGGGCCCGCAGAGCGTCCTCGAGCGGACCGGCCACTGACGCGGCGTCCGCGGAGGCGAGCGGTTCGACCTGCGTCGACGTCCGCAGCATCGACATGCCGAGCACCACCGCGAGCGCGATCTCGGCGCGGACGAGGAGGTCGTCGGTGACCTCGCGGCCGACGACACCGGCCAGGCGTTCGGCGTACCGGCGCAGCGTCTCGCGGCGGATGGCGTCGGCGGCGTCGTCGCCCGAGGAGCGGAGCAGCAGCATGAGCTGCATCGAGTCCTCGTCCGTCGGGGACTGGACGATGTGCCCGATCAGATCACCGAGGGCACGGTCGAGGTCGGGGCCCTGTCGTTCCTCGACGTCGCCCTCGGAGCGGAGGTCGCGCACGACGCGGTCGAGGCAGGCGCGGAAGAGCCCCTCCTTCGAGACGAAGTAGCGGTTGATGAGCGCCACGTTCACCCCGGCGTCGGCGGCGATGTCCCGGACGGTGGTCGCCCGGTAGCCGTCGAACGCGAAGCGACGTCTGGCCGCCTGCACGAGCAGCAGTCGGGTGGCCGCGGCGTCCTTGCTCATGGTCGAAGCGTACCGGCTCCGACCGCGATGTAAGCAAATGTTGACATCGGCGTGGAACCGCGTACCCTCGTCAAGTCAGCAACTGTTTACATCGACCGTACGGAGCACGATGACCGAGACCATGGCGGCCCCGCGGACCGGGTCCCACCCCACCACCGACGGACGTCGGCCGAACAGCACGGCGATCATCGTCTACCTGTCCCTCGGCGGCCTGTCCTTCGCGGTGCTGCAGTCGCTCGTCGCCCCGGCGCTCTCCACGATCGGCCAGGACCTCGGCGCCTCGACCAGCGCCACCAGCTGGGTCCTCACCGCCTACCTGCTCTCGGCCTCCGTGCTGACGCCGATCCTCGGCCGGCTCGGGGACATGGTCGGCAAGCGCAAGGTCCTCATCGTCGTCCTGTCGATCCTGCTCGTGGGCGCCGTGCTCGCCGCCCTCGCACCGAACCTCGGCACGCTGATCGTCGGCCGCGCGCTCCAGGGAGCCGCCGGCGCCGTGATGCCGCTGTCGATCGGCATCGTGCGCGACGAGCTCCCGAAGGAGAAGGTCAGCGTCACGATCGGCCTGCTCTCCGCGATCTTCGGCATCGGCGCCGGCGTCGGCATCGTCGCCGCCGGCCCGATCGTCGAGCACCTGTCGTGGCACTGGCTGTTCTGGCTGCCCGCCGTGCTCGTCGTCATCGCCCTGCTCGGCGCGGTCTTCGGCATGCCGGAGTCCCCCGTGCGGAAGCCCGGCCGGCTCGACATGGTCGGCACGTTCGTCCTCGCGGTCTCCCTCGTGGCGATCCTGCTCGCGATCAGCGAGGGCGAGACCTGGGGCTGGGGCGACGGCAAGACCGTCGGCCTGCTGATCCTCGGTGCCGTCGCGCTCATCGCGTTCGTCCTCGTGGAGCTCCGTGTCGCCGAACCCCTCATCGACGTCCGACTGTTCGCGGTGCGCGGTGTCTGGACGGCTCACGTCGTCGCGCTCGTCTTCGGCTTCGCGATGTTCGGCACGTTCGTCCTCGTCCCGACCCTGCTGCAGCTGCCGACCGCCGTCGGCTACGGCTTCGGCAAGGACGTCACCGAAGCCGGCCTCTTCCTGCTGCCGACCGTGGTCATGATGATCGTCGCCGGACCGATCGCCGGCATCCTGGTCCGCAAGGTCGGGCCGAAGCCGCCGATGCTGCTCGGTGGGATCGCCATCGTCGCCGCGTTCCTCATCCCCGCGATCTCGCACGCCGCCATCGCCGAGGTCGTCGTGTCCGGCGTCCTGACCGGCATCGGCATCGGTCTCGCCCTCGCAGCGTGCTCGAACGCGATCATCGAGAGCGTCCCGGCGAACCAGACCGGCGAGGCCATCAGCGCGAACACCGTCGTCCGGACCATCGGCTCCAGCGTCGGCACCGCCGTGATCGCGGCGCTCATCACCTCGCACAGCACCCCGCAGGGCCTGCCGACCGACGACGCCTTCACGATCGGGTTCTGGGCCTGCACCGGCGTCGCGGTGCTCGCCGTCGTCGGCGCGCTCATCGCACCGTCGATGCGCGCACGCCGCGCCGCGGCGGCCGCCCGTGGCATCGACGACCTGGACGAGGTCGCCTCCTGACGCCCTGGTGGTGACCATCCCTGCCAGGCCCGGCCCGCGTCGACGACGCGAGCCGGGCCTCCAGGCAGTTGCGCCCACTCCACCCGCACGCGCGCCAACCTGCGAGGTGCCCGAGCATGCACGCAGACGACGTGACGATCCTCGGAGTCGCAGCGTCCCACCGACGGACGCGGAGCACCGCGCCCGGACAGGAGAACCCATGAGCACCACCGACCACGACGAGACCTCGACCGGCAAGCCGTCCTTCCGCGACACCGTCACGGCGGGACTCGTGCAGAAGGCCCTCGAACCGGTGCTGCGCGCCGTGCGCGACGAGGTCGCCTCAGCGCGTCGGGAGATCTCCGAGCGGGCGAACGGCGCGAAGACCGGCCTGGTGCTCGCCGGGATCGCGGTGGGCTTCGCCCTGACGACGCTCGTCCTGCTCGCCGGGCTCGTGGTCGCACTGATCGCCCTCGCGCTGCCGGTCTGGGCCGCGGTGGGCATCACGTTCGTGGTGTTCGCGATCGTCACGGCGATCCTCGGTGTCGTCGGCCTCCGTGGCATCCGCCGTGGTGTCCCACCGGTGCCGAAGGACACGATCCACGAGGCGAAGGAGCGCGTGACGAACCGCTGACGCGTGCCGCGGGCTACATCGCGAGCGTCATGCCGACCACGGCGACCGTCATCGCGAAGACCTCGCCGCTCCGGACCGCACGTCGGTCCTCACGTGCCCACTCGTACCGGAGCAGCCACCCGCTGAACGCCGAGTAGCCGATCACGCCGGCTCCGAGCACCGCGGTCAACGCGATCCCGTGACCGGCGTGTCCGTCGGCGATGCCGGTCGCGTGGCCCATCAGGAGCATGCCCGCCATCACGACGGCGGAGAGCGCGCGGTGCACGTCCATCGGTTCGGCCCGGCGACCGTCCGCACGACGACGGCGCATCACCGGCAGCGGCGCGAGCAGGAGCAGCAGCGTCGCCGCGATGAGCGTCCACACGGCCCCTGCGTGCACGACGGGCATCAGCATCGCGACGAGCATCACGGCGGCCGGGACGATCACGCCGGGCCGCGGACGGTAGCGGTCACCGACGATGCAGCACACCGACGCGAACTGCGGCACGACGAGCATGGCGTCGGCGACGGTCTCGTGCACGGCGTGTCCTCGGGTGCGGCGGCTGGTGCGGGGTCGGTCAGTCCTCGGCGCGGGAAGCGGCCTTCGCGGCGCGCTCCTGCTTCACACGGGCGTTCTCCGCGTGCACCGCGGCCTGGGTCGCACGCTCACGGACGAGCCACTCGGGCTTCTGCTCGAGCAGCGTCTTGATCTCGGACGTGGTCAGCGGCTCATCGATGCCAGCACGGGTCAGCCCCGAGATCGACACGCCGAGCTTCTGCGCCACGACGGGTCGCGGGTGCGGGCCGTCGCGACGGAGGTCCTCGAGCCAGGTCGGGGGTTCCGTGCGGAGTTCGTCGAACGCGGTCCGGCTGATCGGCGCGCTCTGGAAGGTCTCCGGGGCGGCCGCCAGCAGGATGCCGAGCTTCTTCGCGGCCGTCTCGGGCTTCATGGTCTGTTCCTGCGCCATACCCCCAAGGGTACGGCCCCTATGCTCGGTTGCATGACCGCGGCCCTCACCATCGCCTTCGTACCAGGGGTGTCCCCGGCGAAGTGGGCCCGCGTCTGGCGCGACCGCTTCCCCGAGATCGACCTCCGCCTCCGCCCGATCGGCGCCGACGAGGTGGTCGACGCACTCGCCGACGAGGCCGACATGGCCTTCGCCCGCGCCCCGTTCCCGGACGGGCACAACGCCATCCCGCTCTGGACCGAGACGGCGGTCGTCGCGGTCCCGAAGGACTCCCCGCTCGCCGACCTCGCCCAGATCGACCTCGCCGAGGCCGACGTGCACGTCGTCGACGCCGGGCCCGTCCCGGCCGACGTCGATGCCGCCCTCGACCTCGTCGAGGCCAACGTCGGTGCCGTGGTGCTCCCCCAGTCGCTCTTCCGCGCGGCGAGTCGCAAGGACCTCGTCGCGCGCCCGCTCGTCGACGCGCCGGGCACCCGGATCGCGCTCGTCTGGCGCGACGAGGACGCCTCCGACACGACGGAGGAGTTCATCGGCGTGGTGCGCGGGCGGACCGCCAACAGTTCGCGGGGTGCTCAGGACCAGCCTGGAGGCACGGATCAGGCCGCGGACGCCGGCTCGCGTCCGTCGGGTGGCGGCAAGGCCACAGCCTCCAACAAGAAGACCGTCGCGAAGCGGGGTGCCACGAAGGGCACCGGCGCGAAGAGCGGCGGGGGCAAGAACTCCACAGGGCGCGGCCGGGTGCAGCGTGGCATGAAGGGCAAGCCGAAGCGCGGGTCGAAGGGCAACCGCTAGGTCCCGCGCCCGCGCCCGCGCTTGCGCAGCGTCAGTGCATCACGGCTGCTGCTGCTCGTGCGACCCGTTCGCCTCGGGCATCCTCGGCGGCCGCTCGGGCAGCGGTGACCACCCGGGTGTCGGCACGCACGGCGGACCCGGCGTCGAACGGCGGCTGCGGGTCGTACTCGATCTGCAACTGGATCGCCTCGGCCGCGGGCTGCCCGGCGAGCTCGGCCGCGAGCCACAGCGCCATGTCGATGCCCGCGCTGACCCCCGCCGCGGTCACGATCGCACCGTCGTCGACCACGCGGTCCTCGACGGGCTGCGCACCGAACGCCGCGAGCATGGGCTTCGACGCCCAGTGCGTCGTCGCACGCTTCCCCGCCAGGAGGCCCGCACCGCCGAGCACGAACGCCCCCGTGCAGACCGACGTCACCCAGGTGGCCCGTTCAGCCTCGCGCCGGACGAAGCCGATCACCTCGGGGTCGAGCATGGCGTCGAACGCGCCGTCGCCACCGGGCACCACGAGGACGTCGGCGGGACCGGCCTCGGCGATCGTCGTGGTCGGCACGAGCGCCAGACCGCAGTCGCTCGGCACCGGGTCGAGCGTCGCCGCGACGTACTCGACCCGCGCGCCGGGCACCCGGGACAGCACCTGCGCGGGGCCGGTCAGGTCGAGCTGCGTGAGGTCCGGGAACAGCAGGAACGAGATCCGGACCTCGTCGGGATCGTGCGCGGGCGTGACTGCGTCGTCGCTCGGCTCGGGCACCGGGACCTCGGTGTCGACCGGCACCTCGACCACCTCGGCGTCGACCGGGTGGACGGGGCGGACGCGCGGGTTCTCGGAGCTCATGTCGCGACCCTAGCGCTGCGGCGTGACCCGCGTTCCGGTCAGGACCAGACGCCGGAGGTCCCTCGGCGGTGGCTGCCGACGAGGTGCGTGTCGACGATGCCGAGTGCCTCCATCAAGGCGTACATCGTGGTCGGCCCGACGAAGGCGAACCCGCGCTTCCGGAGCGCCTTCGACAGTGCCACGGACTCGTCGGACTTCGTCGGGACCTCGGCGTACGAGTGCGGCTCGGGCGTCGTCGCCGGCCGGAACGACCAGACGAAGTCGCTCAGCCCGCCGTCGTCACGCAGGGCGATCGTCGCGTTCGCGTTCGTGATCGTCGCGAGGACCTTCGCCCGGTTCCGGACGATGCCCGCGTCGGCCATCAGGCGTGCGACGTCGTCCTCGCCGAACTGCGCCACGGTGTCGGCGTCGAAGTCCGCGAAGGCAGCACGGAACGCCGGGCGCTTCGCGAGGATCGTCCGCCACGACAGACCGGACTGGAACGCCTCGAGCGAGAGCCGTTCGAACACGCCACGCTCATCACGCACGGGCATGCCCCACTCGGTGTCGTAGTAGCTCCGGAGCAGCTCGTCCGTCGACGCCCACACCGGCCGGGCGAGTCCGTCGTCCCCGACCACGAGGTCCGACGGTGGCAGTGCGGGTTCAGCGCTCATGGCACCATCCTGGCGCGGGCCGCCGACAGCCGACGCCACGGCCCTCGGTCACTCGGCGGGCGGTCCGTCCTGCGCGGCCTGCGGGTCCATCCACACGTACTCCCAGCGGTGCCCGTCCGGGTCGACGAAGCTCCGCTGGTACATGAACCCGAGGTCCATCTCCGGGCGGTCCTCGGCGCCCCCGGACATCACCGCGGCGTCGACGATGCGGTGGACCTCGTCCTTCGACGGCGCACTGAGCGAGTTGATGACCTCGATCGTCCCCGCATCGGCGATGGTCTTGTCGGTGAACTCGGCGAACTTGGCGTGCGTGAGGACCATGACGTAGATCGTGTCGCTCACCACGACGCACGCGGCGGTGTCGTCACTGAACGCCGGGTTGATCGAGTAGCCGAGTGCCTCGTAGAACGCCTTCGAGCGCTCGAGGTCGGCGACGGGCAGGTTGATGAAGACCATCGTGTCCATGGGGAGGATCCTTTCGTCGTGGTCAACCTGGCGCGACGGAGGGCCGAGCGCAACCGTTTCATCGGCGAAGCAAGTGGAACGCAATGTACTGGACGGATGCGACATATCAATGCAGGTAGCGGTGGGTCCCGGCTGCCAACCGCGCCGCGCCGGACGTTCGCCGCCTCGACAACCGGCACCGCGCCTCCAGGCCGACCGCCGTGGAACGACGAAACCGCCGTCGCATGACAGCGGTTTCGTCGTTCCGGGTCGGGAGGAGCCACTCCACTCCACCCGACCCAAGGCGTCAGGCGAGCTCGCGCCCCTCGCCGGCAGCCTTCTGGTGCGCTTCGGCCTCGGCCTGGCCGATGATGTCCTCCGCCGGGACGGGGTTCAGCCGGTCCCAGAGGAAGAAGAGCAGCCCGCCGACGAGCATCGACAACCCGACCCACAGGTTGATGTGGATGCCGCCGGTCTTCTCCGGGTCGGTGTCCCAGTGGACGATGCCGACGATGGTCGTGATCACGCCGTACAGGACGAACAGACCACCGAGGATGCGACGCAGGTCGAGTCGGCGGGTGGAACGGACGAGGGCGGCCTTCTGCTCCTCGGTCATGGCGGTGTTGGTGTCGCTCATGGGAGATCTCCTTCGGTGATCAGAGGAACGGGAGGTAGAGGACGACGCACAGCACGAGTGCGACGGTGCCGAGCAGCGCGGGCGAGCGGTACCAGGCCGTGTCGGTCGCCACGGAGTCGCCGTGCAGGTCGATCTTGCCGATGCCGTAGACCAGGCCGCCGAGTTCCTTCTCGGCCTTCGGCTTGGTGAACATCGACACGACGAACCCGACGACGAGCACGGTGACGAACGAGATGATCGCGCCGTACAGCGTCTCGGCGGTCGCGGTGGCGAACAGCTTCGGGTTCACCAGGTAGGCGATCCAGGTGATCGTCGGCGTGACGATGCCGAGGATGTAGCCCCAGAGTGCTCCGGCGGTGGTCATCCGCTTCCAGAGCAGACCGAGGATGAACACGGCGAACAGCGGCGCGTTGAAGAACGAGAACAGCGTCTGCATGTACGTCATGATGTTCGACGCCTGTGCGGCGATGAACGCGGTCGCGATGCCGACGAGCACGCCGACGACGGTCACCCAGCGACCGGTCTTCAGGTAGTGCACGTCGGGCATGTTCGGCTTGATGTAGCGCTGCCAGATGTCGTACGTGAAGACCGTGTTGAAGGACGACACGTTCGCCGCCATGCCGGCCATGAACGAGGCGAGCAGACCGGTGACCGCGACGCCGAGCACGCCGGTCGGCAGGTACATCTGGATGAGCTTCGGGATCGCGTCGTTGTAGTCCAGCGCACCGGAGGCGAACTGGTTGCCGACGACAGCCGCGGCGATCAGGCCGGGGATGACGACGATCGCGGGGATGAAGAGCTTCGGGATCGCGGCGATGAGCGGAGTGCGGCGGGCGGCGGACATGTTCTTCGCCGAGAACGCGCGCTGGACCTCGGTGAAGTTCGTCGTCCAGTAGCCGAAGCCGAGGACGAAGCCCAGGCCGAGCACGATGGCGAGCCAGTTCGCGCCGATCGGGTTGGTGACGTCGCCGAAGCCGGTGCCGGCCCACGCCTGCAGGTGCTGCACGCCCTGGGTCTTCACGATGGCGGACGACAGGCCGTCCCAGCCGCCGACGCGGTGCAGACCGACGATCGTCAGCGGGATGAGCCCGGCGATGATCACGAAGAACTGCATGACCTCGTTGTAGATCGCGCTGCTCAGGCCGCCCAGGGTGATGTAGACGAGCACGAAGCCGGCGGAGACGACGATCGCGAGCCACTCGGGCCAGCCGAGCATGGCCTCGATGACGATCGCCATCGCGTACAGGTTGATGCCCGCGATGAGGACGTTCGACACCGCGAAGGCGATCGAGTTCACCAGGTGCGGGGCCTTGCCGAAGCGGCGGAGCATGAACTCCGGCACCGAACGGACCTTTGACCCGTAGTAGAAGGGCATCATCACGAGCCCGAGGAACACCATCGCCGGCACCGCGCCGACGAGGTAGTAGTGCAGGGTCGCCATGCCGATCTGGGCACCGTTGGCGGCCATGCCGAGGATCTCGGTCGCGCCGAGGTTCGCGGACACGAACGCCAGGCCCGTGATCCACGCGGGCATCGAGCGGCCCGACAGGAAGAAGTCCATGCTCGTCCGGACCTGCTTCCGGGCGGTGAAACCGATCCCGATGACGACCGCGAAGTACACGATGATCATCAGGTAGTCGACCCAGCCCAGATCGAGCCGGATCCCGTTGTTCGCTGCAGCGAGAACCATTCAAACTCCACGTCAGTGTGTTGCGATCGACAACTCCGCCGACCCGGACGGGAACGTTACACCGATTTGTGACCGTTCACATAGCCGAGGTATGCATCACGCCCGCAAGGGCCACGAGCGGCGTCGGTAGGCTCGCTCCATGACCGAGCAGTCGCGCATCCTCGTCCTCAACGGCCCGAACCTCGACATCCTCGGGCGGCGCGACCCGACGCAGTACGGCACGGTGACGCTCGCCGAGATCGAGGCGATCGTCCACACCGAGGCGGCGGTCCACGGCTTCGACGCCGACTTCCGGCAGACGAACCGCGAGGGCGAGCTCGTCGAGTGGTTGCACGAGGCGCTCGACGACTTCGTCGGGGTGGTCATCAACCCCGCCGCGTACGCGCACACCTCGGTCGCGCTGCACGACGCGGTCGAGGCGCTGTCCGTCCCGGTCGTCGAGGTGCACCTGTCGAACACGTGGAGGCGCGAACCGTTCCGGCACGTCGACCACGTCGCGACGGCGGCGACCGCCGTCATCGCCGGCGCCGGCCCGGACGGCTACCGTCTGGCGGTCGCGCACGTCGCGTCCCTGCAGGGCTGACCCCACTGCGGACGGGAGGCTCGGGGCGCGCCCGCCACGCGCCTCCCATCCGATGGCTGGAACGTTCCGTTCGTGAGCATCTCGCGCTAGGTTCGAATGTATGGACAAAGTGCGCATCGGTCTCGTCGGCTACGGCATCGGCGGGCGGGCCTTCCACCGGCCGTTCCTCCTCGACGCCGAGGGCGTTGAACTGGTGGGCGTCGTCGCCCGCTCGGCCGACAAGCGGGAGCAGCTCGCGGCCGACCTGCCCGGGGTCCCGGTGCACGACTCGCTCGGCGACCTGCTGGCAGCCGGGGTCGACGCCGTCGTGATCACCACTCCCCCGTCGACGCGGCGTGACCTCGCGCTCGAGGCGATCGCTGCCGGGGTCGCAGTGGTGGCGGACAAGCCCTTCGCGCCCGACCCGGCGACCGCACGCGAGATCCGTGACGCCGCAGCGGCAGCCGGCGTGGTCATCGCGCCCTTCCACAACCGACGCTGGGACACCGACCTCGCGACACTCCGTGGCGTGCTCGACGACGAGCGCGTCGGGGCGCCGCTGCGGTTCTGGTCCCGGTTCGACCTGGTCGAGCGGCACGGCATCGCGACCGGGGTCGGCGGCGGCGTGCTCTCCGACATCGGGTCGCACCTGGTCGACCAGGCGGTGTCGCTGTTCGGCCCGATCGCGCGGGTGTCCTGCACGCTCGACGTCAGGGACGCCCGCGCACTCGGACGCGACCAGGACGGCGACATCGACGCCGGGTTCACCCTGTCGGCGACGCACGTCTCCGGTGTGGAGTCCGTGCTGACGTCGAACAAGGCCGGCTGGCTGGGCGCTCGACGCCTCCGCGTGGACGGGGTCGACGGCACGTACGAGGCCTCGAGCACCGACGTGCAGGCACAGGCCGCGGTCGCGGGGCACTCGCCGTCAGACGACCGTTCCGGATGGGGCATCGAGCCGGTCGGCGGGACGCTCACGACGTCGTCAGGGACCGTCGACGTCCCTTCTGCGCAGAGCTCGTACACGGACTACTACGAGCGGTTCGCCCGTGCGGTCCGCGGGCTCGGGCCGGTGCCGGTCCCGGCGGACGACGCCGTGCACGTGGTGGACGTGCTCGACGCGGCGCGCCGCTCGGCCGCAACGGGCGAGACGGTCGCGGTCCCCGCACCCTGACGACCGACGAGGTCGCGTGACCTGCCGCTCGCGGTCGACGCGGGCGGCAGTTCGCGCGACCTCGGCGGCGGGCCCGCGGCGTGTCGTGCGACCTCGCGCTCGCCCCGGTCTCAGAAGTCGGCGGGGCGGCGGACGTCGCCGACGCCGGCCGTGGCGAAGCCGCCGCGGATGATCGGCAGGGCACGGTGCACGGCCTGGTCGATGCGCAGCTCGAGGTCGACGTTCGCGATGTCGTAGCCGCCCTCGCGCTTCGTGAAGTCCCGCTCGTTCCCGAAGACGCCGATGGGCAACGTGGTCGACTGGAAGAACCCGAACAACGGCCGCATCTGGTGCTCGACGAGCAGCGCGTGCCGGTCACTCCCACCCGTCGCGGTCAGGAGCACCGGGGTGTCGACGAGGTCGTACTGCCCGATCCAGTCGAAGAAGAGCTTGAACGCACCGGAGTACGCGGCACGGAACGCCGGGCTGCCCACGACGAGCACGTCAGCGGCCTCGACGGTCTCGAGGGCACGGCGGGTGCGATCGGACATCGCCTCGCGGGACGGCGCGGCACCGAGGTCGGCGAGCAGCGGGCCGATCTCCACCGTCTCGGTCCGGGCGTCCTCGATCTCCTGCCCGAGGCGCGCCACGGTCGCAGCCACCAGGGTGGACGTCCGCGAGGGGTCCGATGGGCTGCCGCTCACGCCGACGACGAGTTCTCCGCTCATGCGGTCGATCGTCACACGCATGCTGCCCGGGCGGCTCGGTTGTGACGACATGTGTCGGGTTCCAGCGCGCGGCGCGTACCGTCCGCGCCATGCAGACGTTCCTGCCGTTCCCGGACTTCCGCGCCTCGGCCGAGGTGCTCGACGACCGGCGGCTCGGCAAGCAGCGGGTCGAGACGCTGCAGGTGATGCGCGCGCTGACGCTGCCGGACTACGGCTGGCAGCACCACCCGGTCGTCGCGATGTGGCGTGGGTACCGTCCGGCGCTGATGGCCTACCAGGACGCGACGTGCCGGACGTGGACCGAGCGCGGGTACGCAGACACCTGTCTCGACAAGACACTCGCCGACCTCGGGCTCGTGCCGGAAGATCGCGAGGCGTACGAGCGCGGCGACTTCCCGACACCGCCGTGGAACGACGACCCGGCGGTGCACCGGTCACATCGCTCGAAGCTCGTGCAGAAGGCCCCGGAGCACTACCGGCCGCTCTTCCCCGACGTGCCAGACGACCTGGACTACGTGTGGCCGGTCAGCCCACGGGCGTCCACCGGGGCCCGTCGCGCCGGGTGACGGCGGCTGACCGGACCTCGGCGGTCGCAGCGAGTCCGTCCGCGGCGTGCGATCCGACGGCCGAGGCGATCTCGTCCGACGGTGCCTCGAACCGCACGACGGCGCACGGCACGCCCCGGAGCAGCTGGACGTCCTTCGCCTCGACGACGGTGAGTTCGGCGACCAGGCGAGCGGCCTCGGGCAGGACGGCGTCGGGGGTCGCGCCGGGAGCGAGTGCCCCGACGGCCAGGGTCACACGGTACGAGGGCATGCGCCCACGCTAGCGGGAGCACGGGCAGGATCCGGGACCCGCCGTGGGCGGAGGGGGCGGCGTCGCACAGGGGAAGCGACGCCCACGCCCACGACGGGTCGCGGGATCCAGCGGGGCACGACGATTCAGGGGGTGCCGTGCCCCGCGCCGGACGCAGATCAGGGGCAGCGTCCGGTCATCGCACCGTCGGGTCCGCAGGGGAAACGGACCCGTCGGCGCTGGTCCTCAAGGGTGTTCGGTGTCCTCTCGGTACCGGTCCGTCTCGGTCGGTGCGGGCATCGACCGTCGGGCCGCCGCGGGTCGGACCATGGGGAGGAGGGCACTCCCGATGGTCGCCAGCGCACCGACGACGGCGATCAGCCCGAGCGGGGCGGTGCCGAGGTCGTGCTGTGCGGCCAGGACGAGCGCGACGACCGTCGCTGGTGCGGGGAGGAGTTGGACCGCCCGGAAGTGGTCCTCCTGCCGGACCCGAGTCGTCATCGCGTTTGCCATGTGAACACTCTGACGCAGATCGGCTGTCCGCAGAAGGGGGGACACGACCCCACTCATGGAGTAGAACGTCTAGTACACCATGAGAGGGCTCAAGCGAGCGTCCGCACGGCCGCGACCGACTCGGCGACCGCCCCGACCACGACGGGCACCTCCGCCTCGGTCAGGCTCGCGTCGAAGGTCAGTCGGAGCGCCGTGCGCGCGACCTCGTCCGGCAGCCCGAGCGCCGTGAGCACGTGGGACGCCTCGGTGCTGCCGGCGGCGCAGGCACTCCCCGACGACGACACGACGTCACGCTGTTCCAGCTCGAGCAGCACCGTCTCGCCGTTCACGCCGGGGAAGCAGAACGACGCGTGTCCCGGCAGCCGCGCGGTCCGCGAACCGGTGACGAACGCGCCGGGGACGGCCGCGAGGACCCCGTCGAGCACGGCTTCGCGGGTCACGGTGGCCTGCGCCGCGGAGTCCGATCGCGTGGCGGCCAGCAGGGTCAGCGCCGTCGCGACCGCCACGGCACCGGCGACGTCCTCGGTGCCGGACCGCCTCCCCCGCTCCTGTCCACCGCCGTGCAGGAGCGGCTCGAGCGCCACGCCCGACCGGATCGCCAGCACGCCGGTGCCCTTCGGCGCGCCGACCTTGTGTCCCGACAGCGAGAGGGCGTCGACGCCGAGCTCGTCGAGGCCGACCGGCAGCCACGGCGCGGACTGGACCGCGTCGGTGTGGAACCGGGCGCCGACCTCGTGAGCGACCGCGGCGAGCGCCCGGACGTCCTGCACGGTCCCGATCTCGTTGTCGGCGTGCGCGATCGACACGAGCGTCGTGTCCGGGCGGAGTGCAGCTCGCAACGCCGAGGGGTCCACGACCCCGAGCGCGTCGACGGGCAGCACGGTGACCTCGAACCCGTGGAAGCGTTCGAGGTACCGGCAGCTCTCGAGCACCGCCTCGTGCTCGATCGCACTCGTCACGACGTGCCGACCCCGGGGCGACGCGAGCGCCATGCCCTTCACCGCGGTGTTCGCTCCCTCGGTGCCCCCGGTGGTGAAGACGACCTCGGCCGGTCGGCACCCCAGGACCCGGGCGACCGCTGCCCGGGCGTCGGCGAGCCCACGGGCAGCCGCGTCACCGACGCCGTGCGTCGACGACGGGTTGCCGAACGTGCCCGTCAGGTACGGCCACATGGCTTCGAGCACCTCACGGCGTATTGGGGTCGTCGCCGCCCGGTCGAGGTAGAACACGGGCCCGGTCAGACCGCGACGTCGATGTCGAGCCCGAGGTCGAGCGCCCGGGCCGAGTGCGTGAGGGCCCCGACGGAGATGACGTCCACCCCGGTCGCGGCGATCGCGGCGACGGTGTCGAGCGAGACGCCCCCGGAGGCTTCGACGAGCGCACGGCCGGCGACGAGCGCGATGCCCTCGACGAGCATGTCCGGCGTGAAGTTGTCGAGCATGATCGTGTCGACGCCGGCAGCGACGACTGGTTCGATCTGGTCGAGACGGTCCACCTCGACCTCCAGGTGGACGGTGTGCCCGAGGCGCTTCCGGGCCGCGCCGATGGCGTCGCCGATGGCCGTCCCGCCCGCCAGCAGCAGCGCGAGGTGGTTGTCCTTGGCGAGCACGGCGTCCGACAGCGAGGTCCGGTGGTTGTGGCCGCCGCCGCAGCGCACCGCGTACCGCTCGATCGCTCGGAGCCCCGGGGTCGTCTTCCGGGTGTCGACGATCCGCGCACGGGTGCCCGCGACCGCTGCGACGTAGCTGGCCGTCGCGGTCGCGATGCCGGACATCCGCTGCACGAGGTTCAGCGCGACCCGCTCGGCACGCAGGACCGAGCGGGCGTTGCCCGTCACGGTCGCGAGCAGGGTCCCAGCCGTGAAGGACGCCCCGTCGGGGACGTGCAGGACGACCTCGATCGACGGGTCGACCGTGTGCACCACGTCGACGAACACGCCGCCGCCGCTCAGTACGCCGGGTTCCCGCGCTGCGAGCGTCGCGGTCGCGGTCGCGTCGGCCGGGATCAGGGTCTCGCTCGTGACGTCACCCCAGGGCGCGTCCTCCTCCAGAGCGGTGTCGATCACCCGGCGCAGGGCGTGCGGCGGGATGGTCCCCGGATCGATCGGTGCGGTCATGCGGGTACCTCCTGCGGGACGGCTGCGTGCTGGGCGACCCACGCGTACGACGCGGGTGCGGTCGGGTCGGTGTCGGGGTGGTCGGTGCGGGCGTGGGCACCGCGGGACTCGATACGGGTCTCGGCGGCGAGCGCGACGATCCGTGCGAGGTCGAGCAGTGCACGGTCCTCGTGGTCGCGCACCCCGGTGGGGTCCGCGACGCGCAGGGCGTCGAGTTCGCGGCGTGCGGTCGCGAGTCCGGTCGCGTCGCGGAGCAGGCCCACGCGGTCCGTCATGACGGACTGGACCGCCTGGCGGACGTCGGTGACGTCGGTGCGGCGATCCGCGCCTCCAGGCAGGGTCGGACGGCAGGCGCGGATCACGTCGGCCGCACCGCTGACGGTGGTGACGTGGAGACCTGCGTCACCCCGCAGGCGCAGCCGGCCGGGGCGCGTCACGTCGAGCGCGTCCGCTGCACGGACGGCGAAGACGAGACCCTCGAGGAGCGAGTTCGAGGCGAGCCGGTTCGCACCGTGCACGCCGGTGCAGGCGACCTCGCCGACGGCGAGCAGTCCGGGGAGGCTGGTGCGCCCCTCGGCATCGGTGGCGATCCCGCCCATCGAGTAGTGCGCGGCGGGCGAGACGGGGACGCCCTCGCGGGTCCAGTCGAAGCCGGCTGCCCGGGTTGCGCGGGTGAGTCCGGGGAAGCGTCGGACCAGGAACCCGGCGTCGAGCGCGGTCGCGTCCAGCAGCACCGGCGCGCCGCCCTGGTCGCGCACCGCGGCGGCGATCCCGCGGGCCACCACGTCCCGCGGGGCGAGCTCGGCGTCCGGGTGCACGTCGGTCATGAAGCGCCGGCCGCGAGCGTCGCGGAGCACGGCGCCCTCGCCACGGACGGCCTCTGACACGAGTCCACCGCCCGGCACCGCGAGGCGGGTCGGGTGGAACTGCACGAACTCCAGATCGGCGAGGACCGCTCCGGCCCGCCACGCGGCAGCCACGCCGTCCCCCGTCGCGACGAGTGGGTTCGTCGTCTCGCGGTACAGGTGCCCCGCACCCCCGGAGGCGAGCAGGACCGCGTCGGCGTCGAGTCGCCGCGGTTCGCCGAGCAGGTCGAGCACGTCGACCCCGACCACGGCGCCGTCACGGACGACGAGGTCGGTGAGGCAGGTGCGCTCGAGGATCGTGACGTGGCGGCGGTGCAGGGCGTCGATGAGGGTGCGCTCGATCGCTGCCCCGGTGGCGTCGCCGTCCGCGTGCACGACCCGCCACCGGCCGTGCGCTGCCTCGCGCCCGCGGGCGAGGTCGTCGCCGTAGCGGTCGAGGCTCGACGGATCTGCCGTGCGGTCGAACGGGACACCGAGGGACAGCAAGTCGCGGACGCGTGCCGGGCCGTCCGTGCAGAGCACCTCGACCGCGCGGGCGTCCGCGCTGCCGGCGGCCGCGACGTGCGTGTCGGCCTGGTGGAGCGACGACGAGTCGTCGGCGCCGAGCGCGACCGCGACGCCGCCCTGGGCGTACGCGGTCGCGCTGTCGGCGAGGGCGCCCTTCGTCACCAGGGTGACGTCGTGGCGGGCGCTCGCGCGGATCGCTGCGGTCAGCCCGGCGATGCCGGAGCCGACGATGACGACGTGCACGGCCTCCGCCTCAGTCTCGCGGCTTCGCGGCGAGCATGCGCTCGAGGGCGACCTTGGCGTCGGCCTGGACGCCGGCGGGGACGACGATCTCGTTGAGGACCTCGCCGTCGACGAGCGCCTCGAGCACCCACGCCAGGTACCCCGGGTGGATCCGGTACATCGTCGAGCAGGGGCACACCACGGGGTCGAGGCAGAAGATCGTGTGCTGCGGGTACTCGGCCGCGAGCCGGTTCACCATGTTGATCTCGGTGCCGATCGCGAACGTCGTCGGTTCGGTCGCCGCCGCCACCGTCTTCCGGATGAGGTCCGTGCTGCCGGCCGCGTCCGCCGCGTCGACCACGGCCATCGGGCACTCGGGGTGGACGATCACCTGGACGCCCGGGTGGTCGCGACGGGCCTGCTCGATCTGGTCGACCGTGAAGCGGCGGTGCACCGAGCAGAAGCCGTGCCAGAGGACGACCTTCGCGTCCTGCAGGGTCTGCGCGTTGTTGCCGCCCAGGGCCTTCCTCGGGTTCCACATCGGCATCAGGTCCGTGCTGATCCCCATGGCCTTGGCGGTGTTCCGGCCGAGGTGCTGGTCCGGGAAGAAGAGGACGCGCTGGCCGCGCTCGAACGCCCATTCGAGGACGGTCGCCGCGTTCGACGACGTGCACACGATGCCGCCGTTCCGCCCGCAGAACGCCTTGAGGTCGGCCGCGGAGTTCATGTAGGTGACGGGGATGATCGGGACCCGGCCGTCCTCGTCCGGCTCGGCGCCGTAGACCGCGGTCAGCTCGGCCCAGGCGGCCTCGACGCTGTCGATGTCGGCCATGTCCGCCATCGAGCACCCGGCGGCGAGGTTCGGCAGGATGACGCGCTGGTCGTCGCGGGCGAGGATGTCGGCCGTCTCCGCCATGAAGTGCACGCCGCAGAACACGATCGCCTCGGCGTCGGGCTTCGTCAGGGCCGCGTTGGCGAGCTGGAAGGAGTCACCGAGGAAGTCCGCGTGCCGCACGACCTCGTCCCGCTGGTAGAAGTGCCCGAGCACCACGACCCGGTCCCCCAGGGTCGCCTTCGCCCGCTCGATCCGCTCGTGGAGTTCGTCCACCGGCGCGTTCTTGTACTCGTCCGGGATCACGCCCTGTCGCGGAGCGGACGTCGGGATGACGTCGGACATCGACGAGCCGGGGCCGTACCCGGGCCGGGAGTCGAAGTCCCACGTCGGCATGGCGAGGTCGGGCGTGCAGGTGCTGCCGGCGGCCTGGCCGTTGGAGATGAGTTCGATGGTCGTTGCGATGGACACTGCGGTGTTCCTATCGGTTCTGCGGTCGTGTGCCCTGCTGCAGCGGGCCGTTGTCCGCGTAGGCCAGGTCGGGGTTCGAGCGGTACAGCCGGGCCGGACGGTGCCGGTCCCCGCTCGTGGTCTCGTCGGTCGGCAGGATCGCGTCGGTCTTCTCGACCTGCCGCCGGAAGTTCGCCGGGTCGAGCGCACGCCCGAGCACGGCCTCGTACACCCCGCGGAGCTCGGCGAGGGTGAACCGGTCCCCCAGGAACGCCTGGGCGATCCGGGAGTACGACATCTTGTTGCGCAGTCGCCAGAGGGCGTACTCGACGATGCGGTCGTGGTCGAACGCGAGCGGCGGGTGCTCATCCGCCAGGAACCAACGCACGTTCCAGTCGTCGGGGACCGAGCTCGCCTCGTCCGGGTGCACCAGGGCCCAGTACACGATCGAGACGACCCGGCTCGGGGAGCGGTCGACGTCACCGAAGGCGTAGAGCTGCTCGAGGTAGCGCGGCTGCACGTTCGTCGTCTCGCGGAGGCGTGCGGCGGCGGAGTCCTCGAGCCCCTCGTCCGGCTGCACCCACCCACCCGGGAGCGCCCAGGAACCCTCGAACGGTTCGGCGACCCGGCGGACGAGCGGCATCCAGAGCGCCGGCGCACCGGTGTCGGGGTGCGGGCGCAGCGCGACGATCACGGTCGAGACCGCGACGCGGATGCGGAGATCGGTGGGTTCGTCTGTTTGTGTCATGTTGACTCGAAGTGTTCGGGTTGCAATGACACTATCACCGGGTTTCACGAGACGGAAACAGCGACGAAAACTCCTGGTCCGGCCGCGCGCCTACATTGAGCCGCATGACAACGGTGACGAGGATGCACGCCGTCGTGTCGGGGACGGTCCAGGGGGTCGGTTTCCGGTACTGGACCGCGCGGAAGGCCGACGGACTGGAGCTCGCCGGGTACGCGCGGAACCTGTTCGACGGGACGGTCGAGGTCGAGGCGGAGGGGCCTGCTCCGGCGGTCGACGCGCTGATGACCTTCATCCGGACCGGCCCGCCCTCGGCGACCGTGACGGACGTGGCGTGCCGGACGGTCGTGCCGCACGGAGACGTCGAGGGGTTCGCGATCCTGCACTGAGGTCGTCGGGTGGGTGTCCCGGTGCGGATGTCGGAGCGAAGCGGAATAATCGAATCCACTCAGGCGGTTGCCCTGTCTGCGCGTTCTGCGCACCCCGCGTTCTGCGCCCCCTCGTTCCACCAGTCGTGATCCACCAGGAGCCCCGCATGTCCCAGGCCGTCGATTCCGCACCCCGCACCGGGAGCGTCGCACAGCCCTCCCCCGGCGAGACCCGACTCGTGATCGGGCTGCTCCTCGTCTCGGCGTTCGTGGTCATCCTCAACGAGACGATCATGGGCGTCGCCCTGCCCCGGCTGATGGACGACCTCGACATCAGCGCCGCGACCGGCCAGTGGCTGACGACCGGGTTCCTCCTCACCATGGCGGTCGTGATCCCGATCACCGGGTTCCTGCTGCAGCGGTTCAACACCCGGCCGGTGTTCGTGTGGGCGATGAGCCTGTTCTCCGCCGGCACGCTCATCGCACTGCTCGCGCCCGGGTTCACGATGCTGCTGCTCGGCCGGATCGTGCAGGCGAGCGGGACGGCGATCATGATGCCGCTGCTCATGACGACGGTGCTCACGCTCGTCGAGCCAGCCCACCGCGGCCGCGTGATGGGAAACATCTCGATCGTCATCTCCGTCGCCCCGGCGATCGGTCCGACGATCTCGGGCCTCATCCTCAACGCGTTCTCGTGGCGCTGGCTGTTCGGGTTCGTCCTGCCGATCGCCCTCGCCGCGCTGGTCCTCGGCATGGTGAAGGTCGCGAACGTCTCGACGCCGCGCAAGGCACCGCTCGACGTGCTCTCGGTGATCCTGTCGGCCTTCGCGTTCGGCGGGATCGTCTACGGACTCTCGAGCATCGGCGAGATCGCGACCACCGGCCCCGTCGTGCCGGTCACCGCCCTGGTCGTCGGCGTCGTCGCCCTCGCGGTGTTCGTCCTCCGCCAGACCCGGCTGCAGCGCAGCGACAGCGCCCTGCTCGACCTGCGCACCTTCCAGACGAAGGGCTTCACGATCCCGATCGTCGCGATGGCGCTGAGCTTCATGGCGATGTTCGGCACGCTCATCCTGCTGCCGATCTACCTCGAGCGGGTGCTGGGGCTCGAGGTCCTGCAGGTCGGGCTGCTCCTGCTCCCCGGCGGGCTGCTCATGGGGCTGCTCTCCCCCGTCGTCGGCCGGATCTACGACCGTCGTGGCCCGCGCGTGCTCCTCATCCCCGGCTCGATCATCGTCAGTGCCGTGCTCTGGGCACTGTCCACGGTCGGCGTCGACACGAGCGTGTGGTTCGTCCTCGGCGCCCACGTGGTCCTGAGCATCGGGCTCGCCCTGACGTTCACGCCGCTCTTCACGGCGGCGCTCGGCGGGCTGCCCCCGAAGCTCTACTCGCACGGCAGCGCCGTCCTCGGCACGGCGCAGCAGCTCGCCGGAGCCGCCGGCACCGCGCTGTTCGTCACGCTCCTCACCATCGGCGCGTCGACGGCGGTGGCCGGCAGCGGGGCGGACGGGCTGGCCGCTGCGACCGCCTCGGGCGTGAAGACGGCGTTCCTGGTCGGCGCGATCATCTCGCTGTTCGGCATCGCGACCTCCGCGATGGTCCGGCGTCCGGCGACGCCCGAGGGCGCGCCGGCACCCTCGATGCACTGACCCACGGACGTCGGGTCGCGCGCGCTCCGGTTCGCGCCCCCTTCCGAACATCGCGCCCCGTTCCTCCGGGGCGCGATGTCCGTCCGGGGGCGCGAACCGAGCCGCTCGTGGCATCGTGGGCGCCATGCGGTCGACGACGAGCGAACTGAACTGGTCCGGCACGGTCACCTACACGGCCGAGCGGGTCCTCCGCCCGACGTCCGTCGACGAAGCAGCCGAGATCGTCGCCCGGTCGCCTCGGGTGCACGGACTCGGGACGCGGCACTCGTTCAACGACTCCGCCGACTCCCCCGGGGTCCTGCTCGACCTGACCGGGATCCCGACCGACCTCGAGGTCGACAGGGTCCACCACACCGTGACGATGGGAGCGGGCACCCGGTACGGCGCCGTCGCTCCGGAGATCGACCGCGCCGGGTTCGGCCTGCACAACATGGGCTCGCTGCCGCACATCTCGCTCGGCGGCGCGATCGCGACCGGGACCCACGGCTCCGGGAGCGCGCTCGGGTCGCTCAGCACCGCGGTGCGCTCCTTCGAGGTGCTCGGGCCGGACGGAGCCGCGCGGACGATCGACCGCGACGACCCGTCGTTCCCGGGGTCGGTACTGCACCTCGGGTTGCTCGGCATCGTCACCCGCGTCACCCTCGACGTCGAGCCGACCTACGGTATGCGGCAGGACTCGTACGGCCCGGTCCCGTGGGACGTCTTCACCGCGAACGTCGCCACGATCCACGCCGCCGCCACCTCGGTCTGCTCGTACACCGTCTTCGGTGACGAGATCAGCGAGGTCCTGCTGAAGTCGCGCGTCCCCGACGGCGCCGAGGACGTGGCCGTGCCCGAGGAACTCTTCGGCGCTCCGAAGCTGCCCGGTTCCCCCGGCGACGGACACCACACCGCCCGGGACGGCTCGGTCGGACCGTGGTGGGACCGCCTGCCGCACTTCCCGATCGAGTCGGTCCCGAGCCACGGGTCCGAGGTGCAGAGCGAGCACTTCGTCCCGATCCGGCACGCGGCAGCCGCACTCGACGCCGTCCGGACCATGGCCGATCGCATCCAGCCGCACCTGCACGTGTGCGAGCTCCGGACGATGGCGGCGGACCCGTTCTGGCTCAGCCCGACGCAGGGCGAGGACGTCCTCTGCATCGCCTTCACGTGGAAGAAGCACCCGGCCGAGGTCGCGGCGCTGCTGCCGGACCTCGAGCAGCGGCTCGCCCCGTTCGACGGGCGACCGCACTGGGGGAAGATGAGCTCCGTGGGACGCGACGCGATCGACGGGCTGTACCCGCGCCTCCAGGCCTTCCGCGACCTCGTCGCCGCAGCCGACCCCGACCGGACGTTCGCGTCCGCGTTCGGCGAGCGCGTGCTCGGGGTCTGACCGACTCAGCCGATCGGCGTCACCGTCCGCGTCTCCCCATCCCAGTGCCGGACCCCGGCGACCTGCAGGGTCGACGGCAACGGGGCGTCGCGGAGCGCTTCGACCGCGCGGGGCAGGTCGGCGTCGCGCACCCGGCGGGCGAAGGAGACGTGCGGCGACCAGCGACCGGGCAGCGTGGTGTCGAGGGCGTCCGGCGTGGTCCGGTGCAGCGCGGCGTGGAACGCGGCGAGCACCGGGTCCAGCACGACCGACCGGACGAGGACCGACCTGCCCGGGCCGGCGGGGAAGAGCAGCACGCCGCCGAGCAGCAACGAGTCCGGCACCGGTGCGTCGAACGTCGTGGGCACGGGCAGCGTCGCCCCCGCCGCGAGCGTCACGTGCGGAGCGTTCGACGGCGACGGGTGCCGACCGAGGCTCGGGAGCCCGGCATCGACGAGCGCGGCCCACACCGCCCGCACCGCAGCGTCGGACGAGGGTTCGAGGACGAGTTCGATGCTCCGCACGCCTCCAGTGAACCGCCCGACTGCCCTGCGTGCTGCGCCGAGCGGCGCATCGTGACCGCTCGACGGCCGGCGGGCGGACGTGTTCCGGGCAGTTCCCACCACCGGACTGGAGGCGCGGGTCGGCCCCGCCCCGCGCCTCCAGTCCGTCACCCGGTCGCCGCCGCCTGACGCCCGCCGCCCGCCGCCGAACGGGCGATGTACGTCGCGCTCGCGCCGCCCGCGCGGCGTGTGCCGCCCTCTCGGCGAGACCCGCGCGGCGTGTTCCGCCCGCTCGCGGACGGAACGGACCGGCGGGACAGCGGGGCGGCCCGTGTGACACGGATGTAACACGGCGGAACGGAACTCGCACGGCGCCGGGCGGCCCGTCACACTCGACTGCACGCCGCGGACCACCGCGGTCACGGCCGCGGCCACCGCGGCACCCCCACAGCACTGCCCACGAGGAGCACCAGCATGTCCGCAGCACCCGCACTGCCCGAGAAGCCGAAGGGCAAGCGCCCGATCGGCTGGATCATCGCCGCCGCGGCGGTCGTCGTCGCGATCGTCGTCGCCCTCATCGTCGGAGCCGTCCGTTCGGGCAGCAACGACGACGGAGCCGGCGCGTCCGGTGACGCGCCGAAGACCGTCACGATCGGCGTCGCGGACAAGTCGCTCTCGTACTGGAGCACCTACACGAAGCTCGCGAAGTCGAAGCTCAACGTCACGGTGAAGCTCACGAACTTCGCGGACTACTCGCTGCCGAACCCGGCACTCAAGGACGAGCAGCTGGACCTCAACCAGTTCCAGCACATCCAGTACCTCGCGGACTACAACGTCACCTCGAACGACGACCTGCAGCCGATCGGCTCGACCGCCGTCTACCCGCTGCCGCTCTACGCGACGAAGTACGACAAGGCGTCGGCGATCCCCGAGGACTCGAAGATCGCGATCCCGAACGACTCGATCAACCAGGCGCGAGCGCTCCTCGTGCTGCAGGGCGCGAAGCTCATCACGCTGAAGGACGGCGGCTCGGCCTTCTCGACCACCTCGGACATCGAGACGAAGAAGGTAGACGTCGAACCGCTCGAGGCCTCGCAGACCGCGAACGCCCTGCAGCAGGGTTCCGTCGCCGGCGCCGTCGTGAACAACAACTTCGCCACGGCCGCCGGTCTCCCGACGAGCGACATCGTGTACCAGGACGACCCATCCAGCGCGAACGCCGCCCCGTACGTGAACGTCTTCGCCGCCCGCGACGCGGACAAGGACAACAAGACGTACCTCGCCCTCGCGAAGCTCTTCCAGGACGACGCCGTGCAGAAGGTCTTCCTCAAGGACAACCCCGACGCGGTCGTCCGCGACGAGAGCGCCTCCTCGCTGCAGGACGAGCTCGCCAAGGTCGAGAAGGACGCGAAGGCGGCCAAGCAGTAGTGACAGTCCTCGTCGAACTCCGCGGCGTCTCGAAGCACTACCGCCGCGCCGACACCGGCGAGACCGTGGTGGCCGTCGAGGACGTCTCCCTGGACGTGCACCAGGGAGAGGTCCTCGGCGTCATCGGGTACTCCGGTGCCGGCAAGTCCACCCTGGTCCGCCTCGTGAACGCCCTGGAGCTGCCGAGCTCCGGGAGCGTCACCGTGGCGGGCCAGGAGCTGACGGCGATCCCCGAGCGGGATCGCCGTCTGGCGCGTCGGCGTATCGGGATGATCTTCCAGCAGTTCAACCTGTTCCGCTCCCGCACCATCGCCGGCAACGTCGCGTACCCGCTCAAGGTCGCAGGTGTGGCGAAGGCCGAGCGAGAGCGACGCGTCGCCGAGCTGCTCGACTTCGTCGGCCTGCTCGACCGCGCGTACGCCTACCCGGAGCAGTTGTCCGGCGGTCAGAAGCAGCGCGTGGGCATCGCCCGCGCGCTCGCCTCGAACCCGGAGCTCCTGCTCGCCGACGAGGCCACGAGCGCCCTCGACCCGGAGACCACCTCGGAGGTCCTCGCGCTGCTGCGCCGGGTCAACCGAGAACTCGGCGTCACCATCATCGTCATCACGCACGAGATGGACGCCGTCCGGCAGATCGCCGACCGGGTCGCCGTCATGGAGCAGGGCCGCGTGGTCGAGGTCGGGGACGTGTACGACGTCTTCTCGACCCCGCAGACCGACGCCGCCCAGCGGTTCGTCCGCACCGCGCTGCACGACCGACCCTCCCCCGAGACGCTCACACGTCTGCGGGAGCGGCACCCCGGTCGGCTCGTCACGGTGCAGATCACCGACGAGGCCGGGCTCCAGAACCGCATCGACGCCGCGTTCCGCGCCGCCGGTGTCACCGCCGAGCTCGTCTACGGCGGGGTCGGGGAGATCCGGGAGCGGCGGATCGGCTCGCTGACGTACGAACTCAGCGCGGCCTCTCCGACCGGTGTCGACGATGCCATCGACGCCCTCCGCTCCGCGGGCGTCACGACCGACGAGGAGGCAGCAGCGTGAACAACAGCTTCCAGAGCGTGATCGACACGTTCGACGTCTTCCTCACCTCGATCCGCGACACCATCGTGATGTCGCTCATCTCGCTGGTGATCGCCGGGATCATCGGGCTCGCACTGGGCCTGCTCCTGTACGCGACCCGTCCGGGCAACCTGCTCGGCAGCCGCACCGGGTACACGATCCTCAACGTGGTCGTGAACCTGGTCCGCCCGATCCCGTTCGTGATCTTCCTCGCGGCGATCGCCCCGCTGTCCCGGGTCGTCGTGCAGACCACGATCGGCGTGCCGGCGGTGACGTTCGCGATCTCGCTCGCGGCGTCGTTCGCCGTGGCGCGGATCGTCGAGCAGAACCTCCTGGCGATCGACCCCGGCGTCGTCGAGGCGGCTCGGGCATCGGGCGCGCACCCGGTGTCGATCCTGCTCACCGTGCTCATCCCCGAGGGCCTCGGCCCGCTGATCCTCGGCTACACGTTCATCTACATCGGCATCGTCGACATGACGGCGCAGGGTGCGCTGATCGGTGGCGGTGGCCTCGGCGAGTACGCGATCACGTACGGATCGCAGCGCTACGACTGGTGGATCGTCTACGTGTCGGTGGCGGCGATCGTCGTCATCGTGCAACTCGGCCAGTTCATCGGCAACCGGTTGGCCCGCGCGACCCTGCGTCGCTGACGCGGGCCGCGCGCTGCGCGGTGGTCGAGGTCGCACGAAGTGCCGCCTCGGCCGCCGCGCAGCGGCACTTCGTGCGACCGGCGCGTCCACGACACGGCGCGTCCTGCGACCTCGGCACGTGCCCTGGACGCAACCGCCTGGAGGCCCGGTGCCGGTTCCTGGAACCGGTACCGGGCCTCCAGTGCGTGCGCTGGCGCGGGGCGCACCCATGGTGACGCGCGGTCGACGACGCGAGATCGCACGTCCTGCCGCGATCGCGCGGCGTGGACGGCGCTTCGTGCGACCTCGGCGAGGCGCCCTCGGACGGGCGGGCGCGTCAGGCGGCCGGGGACTCCACGGTCGCGACGGTGCCCGTCGCGCCGGGGTGCTCGTAGTGCGCGCGCACCAGGATCGGCCGGTGGTCGGAGATGCCCGCGGGCAGGGTCTCGACGCCGGCGATGTGCAGGCCGACGCTCGTCGCGAAGTCGAAGTGGCCGGTGAACTTGCGGTAGCGCAGGTACGTCGGCTGGTCGGAGAGCGACAGCGCGAAGCCGTGCTCCTCGATCTTGCGGCGCAGGTTCGTCTGGAACCAGGGGTAGTTGAAGTCGCCGACCATGACGGCGGGGGCCTCGGTCGAGAGGTCCCGGACGAACTGGTGCGCGGCCTCGATCTGCTTGCGGCGCAGGGAGTTCGTCGCGGTCAGGGGCGAGGCGTGGAAGGACGCGACGATGACCTCGGCGTCGGCTTCGGTGTCGCGCAGGTGCATCGCGATGAGCCGCTCGTGCGCGGGTGCGAGGACCCGGTCGTGCAGCGACTTCTGCAGGGAGTGGATCGTGAAGTCCTGGACCTCGAAGCGGTCGTCGCGCTTGTAGATCGCGAGCCCGAGCCGGTTGCCCTTGGTGGATGCGGCGAGCGAGAGCCCGGCGACGGACGGCGCCAGGTCGTTGCTGTCGCACTCCTGCACGCAGATCACGTCGGCCTGCGAGGCCTCGGCCAGGGCGGCGAGTTCGCCGTTCGCGGTGTGCTCGCGGAGGTTGTAGCTGACGACACGCAGCCCGGTCGGTTCCACGGCCGTGTCGGCTGCGATCGTCCCCTGCTGCTGTGTCGCGGCCATGCTGCCTTCCTGTTCCGGGTGTTTCCGGTCACCCTGCCGCGGGCAACCGTACTCGGCGATCGCAAACAGTTGCTGAGACTGTAGCGCGGCCCGGGTTTCGCGCGTGTGACCGTGTCGAAAACGGACGACGACGCCGGATCGCCCTCGTCAGGCGCGGACTCGGCGCGCTGGTCGGACCGTGTCTCCGGCCGTGCGGCTCATCAGGAGTCCCTCGACGCAGGCGACGACGAGCAGCACCGCGATCACCCAGAACGCCGCGTCGTACGGCCCGGACCCGCCGAGTCCGGCGGCGGCTCGGATGACCACGGCGGCGACCGCGACACCGAAGCCCGCGGCCGTCTGCTGGAGGGTCGACGACAGGGTGTTCGCCGGGGTCATGTCGGCCTGCTCGACGTCCGCGAAGGCGATGGTGTTGTACGCGGTGAAGCCGACGGACCGTGCGGCGCCGCTCACGACGAGCAGCACGGCGAGGAGCCAGAACGGGGTGTCCTCGGTCATGAACACCATCGCGACGACGCTCAGTGCGGCGATCGCACTCGACACGATGATGACCGGGCGGTACCCGAACCAGCGGAGGAACGGCGTCGTCATGGGCTTGATCCCGAGGTTGCCGACGAAGACCCAGAGCACGGCCGACCCGGCGAGCACGGCGCTCCAGCCCCAGGCGTCCTGGAACAGCAGCGGCAGGACGAACGGCACCGCGGAGACGGCCAGGCGGAAGAGGCTTCCGCCGGCGTGCGACACCCGGAAGGTCTCCAGCCGGAACGAGTCGAGCCCCATGATCGGGTGTGGTGCCCGGCGGAAGTGCCAGACCGCGAGCCAGCAGCACACCGCGCCGAGGATCCCGGACAGGATCACCGCGACGACCGGGATCGTGTCGAGCGCCAGCAGGGACGCCATCACGACGAGCGAACCGAGGCCGAAGCAGGCGAGCAGCGACCCGAACCAGTCGAACGGCACCCGCTCCGCCGCACGCTCCTGCGGGACGAGCACGAGCGCGGCGACGAACGCGATGACGCCGAGCGGGATGTTGATGAGGAAGATCCAGTGCCAGGACAGGGTGTCGACGAGCACCCCACCGATGAACGGCGCGATGATCGGTGCCGCGAGGGCCGGCCAGGTCAGGATCGCGATGGCCGTGACGAGCTGCTCCCGCCCGGCGCTCCTGAGCACCACGAGCCGCCCGACCGGGACCATGAGCGCGCCACCGAGCCCCTGCAGGATGCGCCACAGCGTCAGGTCGACGAGCCCCGTCGACAGCGCGCAGAGTGCCGAGGCGATCGTGAACAGCGCGATCGCCCCCGCGAAGACGGTGCGGGAGCCGATGCGGTCGGTCAGCCAACCGCTCACGGGGATGAACACCGCCAGCGTGACCAGGTACGCGGTGATCGCGACGCCGACCGCCGCGGAGTCGACCCCGAGGTCGCGTCCCATCGCCGGCGCCGCCGTGGCCAGGATCGTGCCGTCCAGGAGCTCCATGAAGAAGGTGCCCGCGACGAGCACGGCCACCGCCGTACTGCTCCGTCGTCGTGTCGTCATCGTCGTCGCCATGTCAGGCCAAATGCTATGCCCAACCGAGGTTTTGCACTGCAGAATGGCGGGGACGAGGACGTTGCCCCGCCCGACGCGACACCGGGAACGTAGGGGCACCGCACGACGCACAGGAGGTTCGATGACGACCACACCCGGCACGGTCACGACGAAGGGCGCCCCCGACCCGGCAGCCCCGGCGACCCGCCACGTCCTCGACCACGCGCACCTGCCCGTCATGACGCTGCGCGAGTCCGCGTTGGCGAACAACACCGCCGTCATGCAGGCCTACGTCGAGCGGCACGGGCTCCTGTTCGCGCCGCACATGAAGACGCACATGGCACCGGCACTGGCCGCTCGGCAGGTCGACGCCGGCGCCTGGGGCGTCACCGTCGCGTCGGTGCAGCAGGCGATGGTCGCCTGGGAGCACGGCGTGCACCGGATCCTCGTCGCGAACGAGGTCCTCGACCCCGCCGGACTCGCGTGGCTCGCATCCCGTCGCGCAGCCGACCCCGCCGCGGACGTCCTCTGCTACGTCGACTCCCCCGCGGGCGTCGAGGCGGCCCGTGCCGCGCAGGCCGAGGTCGCGGGCGACCTGCACGTCCTGGTCGAGGTCGGGTTCCCCGGTGGTCGCACCGGCGTCCGTACAGCTGAGGAAGCGCTCGACGTCGCCCGGGCCGCGCACGACGCCGGCCTCTCGCTGCGCGGCGTCTCCGGGTACGAGGGCGGTCTGCCGGGCGTCGACGCCGCCCGCGCGTACGTCGAGGGCGTGCTCGCCGTCGCCGCCGCGGTGCGCCCGCTCGTCGGCGCCCCGCGCGCGCTGTTGAGCATGGGCGGGAGCGCCTGGTTCGACGGGGTCGTCGACGCCGTCGCCTCGCGCCCCGACGACCTCGACGTGCTGCTCCGGTCCGGCGCGTACCTCACCCACGACGACGGCTTCTACGCCGAGCGGACGCCCTTCGGCCGCCATCCGGAGGAAGGTTCGCTCGTCCCCGCGATCGAGGTCTGGGGGCGCGTCACGTCGTGTCCCGAGCCCGGACTCGCGCTGGTCGCGGTCGGCAAGCGGGACATCTCGTTCGACGAGGGACTCCCCGTGGTGCGTTCCGTCCGGCACGTCCGGCACATCCGGCCTGGAGGCACGGGTGACGTCGTTCCGGTCACTCCGGCCCCCGGGGCGGTCACCGTCACCCGCCTCGACGACCAGCACTGCTACCTCGCGCTGGCGGACGGGGCGCCCGGGCTGACGCCCGGCGATGTCGTCGTGTTCGGCATCTCGCACCCGTGCACGGTCTTCGACAAGTGGCGGCAGGTGGTCGTCCTCGACGACGACGAGACCGTCCTCGACACGATCGCGACGTGGTTCTGATGCGCGCCACCACCCCGGTCGCATCCGTGACGGACGACGGCGACCCCGCAGCGGCCCGCAACGCCGCGCTGTCACTGCGCCGCGGTCTCCGACTCCTCGACTGCATCGCGGACCGCACCCGGAACGGCGAGCCCGCGGTGTCGCTCACCACGCTCGCGACGGAACTCGGCACTTCGAAGTCCACCGTGCTGCGGCTGACGGCCCCGATGGTCGAGAACGACCTGCTGCGCCGGACGCCCGACGCGGGCTTCACGCTCGGGCTCGGGGCGCTGCTGCTCGGGCAGAGCTACCTCGAGGGCATCGACCTCCGCTCGGCAGCCGCACCGTTCCTCCGCCGCACCGCGGAGAAGACGGGGCTGACCTGCCACCTGGTCGTCCCGGACGGCACGGACATCGTCTACGTCGACAAGGTCGAGATGCGCGGGACCGTCCGTATGGGCTCCCGGATCGGCAACCGCCTGCCGATGCGCAACACCGCGTCCGGCAAGGCGATGGTGGCGTTCGGTGAGCCGGAGCTGCTCGAACGGGTGCTCGCGGAGCCGGCGACCGCGATGACCGAGCACTCGATCGTCGACGACGACCGCTGGCGTGCGGAGGTCGACCGGACGCACGGCCGCGGGTACGGCATCGACGACCGCGAGAACGAGCCGGACATCCGGTGCGTCGCCGCCCCCGTGCTCGACCACGCGAACCAGGTGGTGGGCGCGATGAGCATCTCGGGTCTGGCGTCCCGGTTCCCCGCCGCGGCCGTCCGCGAACTCGGCGACGGCGTCGTCCGGACCGCGCTCGAGATCTCCGTGGCGCTCGGGTCGTCCTCCGCCCAGCTGGCCCTGTCGAAGGGCACCCGGTGACCGGGGAAGGCGTGAGCCGCGTCCTGACCTTCGGCGAGACGATGCTGCTCCTCACCGGCCGCGACACGGGTGCCGTCCCGGACCTCGAGCACATGCGCGTGGACACCGGCGGCGCCGAGAGCAACGTCGCGATCGGCCTCGTCCGCGCCGGCGTGCCGACGACGTGGGTCGGCCGGGTGGGCACCGACCCCGCCGGCGACCGCGTCACCCGCGACGTCCGGAGCGAGGGCGTCGACGTCGTCGCGGTGCCGGACCCCGACCGGTCGACGGGCATCATGATGAAGGAGCGGCTGGCCGACGGACGCACCCGGGTCACGTACCACCGCCGTGGTTCGGCGGGTTCGGCCCTGAGCTGGTCCGACCTTCCGGCGAGCATCGTCGAGCAGGCCGCGCTCCTGCACGTCACCGGCATCACGCTCGCGCTCTCCGACGAGGCCCGCGCGACCGTCGAGTCCGCGATCGACCGCGCCGACGCCGCCGGGGTCCCGGTGTCCTTCGACGTCAACCACCGGCCGAAGCTCATCGACGCCGACACCGCACGGGAGCGCTACCGGGACGTCGCCCGGCGGTCGTCGATCGTGTTCGCCGGCGACGACGAGGCCCGGCTCGTGCTCGGGCTCGCCGACGACGAGGGCGACGACGAGACCCTCGCACACGACCTCGCCGCGCTCGCCCGGGGCCGCGCCGTCGTCAAGCTCGGGTCGCGCGGCGCCGTGGCGTCCGTCGACGGGGAGTTCCTCCGTCGGCAGGCCACCCCGGTGCGGGTCGTCGACCCCGTCGGGGCCGGTGACGCCTTCGTCGCCGGCTGGCTCGCGGCGGCGCTCTCGGGTGCCACCACGGCCGAGGCCCTCGACCGGGCGGCCGACGCCGGCGCGCTCGCGTGCACCGTCGAGAGCGACTGGCGCCGACCGGACCCGGCCGCCCTGCACGACACCACCACCCCCTCGGACGTCGACCACGCCGTCCACGACCGCGTCGACCGCTGACCGGTCGCCCGCTGACCTGTCGCACGCTGACCACGAGGAACGAGCACATGACGAACACCACCAGCACCGACCCCGCAGCTCCCGCCCGGCACCGGCACGCGGCCGGCCCGGCGATCGCCATCCTCCGCGGCGGCACCGGCGAGCACGTCGAGGACGTCATCGCCACGCTCGTCGACGCCGGCGTCCTGGCGATCGAGATCACCACGAACACGCCGCGCTGGCGAGAGGGGATCGCCTGGGCTGCCGAGCGCTACGGCACGGCGGCGTCGATCGGCGTCGGGACCGTGCTCGAACCGCGGCAGCTCGACGAGGCAGCGGCGGCCGGCGCGGTCTTCGCGGTGAGCCCGCACCTCGACGCCGACATCGGGGAGCGCGCGCACGAACGCGGCCTCGGGTGGTACCCGGGGGCGGCGACCCCGACCGAGATCGTCCGCGCCTGGCAGCTGGGCGCCCGCGCGGTGAAGGTGTTCCCGGCCGCGCAGCTCGGCGGCCCGGCGTTCCTCAAGCAGGTCCTCGCCCCGCTCGACTTCGTGGACGTGATCCCCACGGGCGGCATCGGTGTCGACGACGCGTCCGAGTACCTGGCGGCCGGAGCGGTCGCGGTCGGGCTCGGCTCACCGCTCGTCGGCGACGCCCTGACGAGCGGCGACCTCGACTCCCTCCGGAGCCGTGCCGAGCGACTCGTGGCCGGGCTCGCACGGTGACCACCACGGCGCAGGTCCTCCTCCGCGGTGGCAGCGTCGTCGGTGCCGACGGCGCCGTGCGCGCCGACGTGCTCGTCGCGGGCGGACGGATCGCCGCCGTCGGCACCGACCTCGACGTCCCGACAGACGTCGCGACGATCGACTGCGGCGAGCGCCTCGTGCTCCCCGGATTCGTGGACGCGCACTCGCACGGTGGGTCGCTCGTGTTCGACGAGGCCGTGCAGACCGCGCTGCTCCGGCAGGGCGTCACGACCATCGTCACCGGGCAGGACGGCGTCGGACCTGCACCGGGCGACGGCGCCTGGGCCGACCGGTACTTCGCGGCGATCGACGGACCCCACCCCCGGTACGACGGAGGGGGCGTGGGCGCCCTGCTCGCGACGTACGACGGCACCACGCCGGTCAACGTGGCAACCCTGGTACCCGCCGGGACGGTCCGGCACGAGGTCATCGGCGATGACGACCGGCCCGCGACCCCCGACGAGCTCGAGGCCATGCGTGCCCTCGTCCGCCAGGGCCTGGACGAGGGTGCGACGGGCCTCGCGACCGGTCTCGACTACGTGCCGGGTCTGTACGCCGACACCGCGGAGCTCGCGGCGCTCTGCACGGAAGTCGCGGCCGCCGACGGACTGTACGTCTCGCACATGCGCGGCGGCTACGAGGGGAACGCCCGCGCGGGGTTGGACGAGATCGCCGACATCGTCCGGGCCTCCGGCGTGCGGGCGCACGTGTCGCACCTGCACGCGCCGGTGGAACTGGCGGTGTCCGCCCTCGCCGAACTCGCCGCGGCCGGGGCACCGATGTCCTTCGACGCCTACCCGTACTCCCGCGGCTGCACGATCCTGTCGATGCTGCTCCTGCCCGCCGAACTCGCGCGCCCCGGCACCGAGGACCTCGCCCGGGCGCTCGCCGACGATGCGGGCCGCCACCGGGTCCGGGGTGCCGTGCTGGCACGGGTGCTCGGTCGCGCCGACCTCGGGACGGACTGGGCGGACCAGATCACGCTGTCGCACGTGCCGGCCGCCGAGTTCCACGCACTGCAGGGCCGGACGCTCGCCGAGGCCGCTGCTGCCACCGGCACGGACCCGGTGGACCTCGCGCTCGACGTCCTCGTCGACTCCGCTCTGCAGGTCACCGTGGTCATGCGGGTCCCCCGGCCCCGCACCGCCGACGAACTCGCGCCGCTCTTCCGGCTCCCCGGGCACACGGCCGGGTCGGACGGCATCTTCGTCGGCACACATCCGCACCCGCGGGCGTACGGCACGTTCGCGCGCTACCTGCAGGAGTACGCGGTGACCGGGCGGCTCGGTTGGTCGGAGACCGTCCGGCACCTGTCCACCACGAGTGTCGAGCGCTACCGGCTCGGTGCACGCGGTGTGGTCCGGTCCGGAGCGGTCGCGGACCTCGTGGTCGTCGACCCGGACGGGGTCACGGCGGGCTCGTCGTACGCCGAGCCGATGCGGCTGGCCGAGGGCATCGACGACGTCCTGGTCGCGGGGGTCCCGGTACTCGCCGACGGCACGCTGACGCACGCGACCCCCGGCGCGGGGCTCCGTCGGGACGGCTCGGGCGCCGGGGGTCGGTGAGGCTTCACTCAGCCAGCGCTTGGGTCACTCCGCGGTCGGGAGCACCGCGACGACGTCGATCTCGACGAGGATGTTCGCGAGGTGCGACTGCACGGTGGTGCGGACCGGGTACGGCTGCGAGAAGTGCTTCGCGTACTCCTCGTTGAAAGCCGGGAAGTCGCGGTCGGAGTGCTCGAGGTGCACGGTCGACTTCACGACGTCGTCCAGGGTCGCACCGTGCTCGGCGAGGACGGCGGCCACGTTGGCCAGCACCTGGGCGGTCTGCCCGGCGACGTCGTCGGCGATCGCACCCGTGGCCGGGTCCTGCGGGCCGAAGCCGGCGGTGTAGATGAAGCCGTTCGCGACGATGCCCTGGCTGTACGGGCCGGCGGGCTTCGGGGCGTTGTCGGTCACGATGGCGGTCTTCGGCGCGGTGTTGTCCGGCACGGTGGCTCCTCACGGGTCGGTGGACGTGGCCTCCAGGCTAGGCGGCGGCGCGGCGGTGGAACCGGCCACGCTCCCGAGCCGTTCCGTCCTGCACAACGCGATCCGTTCCTCCAGGCCGCGTGGTGAGGAACACACAAGCGTTGCGCGTCTACGCTCGTACCGTGCCCCCTGCCATGCCCGGACATCGCGGAGCGCCGCGGTGAGTCGACTGGACGGGACCCTGACGGAGTCGATCGCGAGCGGCCGTCGCCGGCTGCTCGACCTCGTGACGAGCCTGCCGGCGTGGACCGCCGTGCTCCTCGTGTGGACCGGCGGACGCATCGTGTCGACGTTCTGGCTCGCACTGGCGTTCCCGCTCATCGGGCGCGCGCTGCCGGAGAACGCGATCTGGGGCAACGGCCACGGCTTCCTCAACTTCCTGACGGCGTGGGACGGCCAGTACTACGAGCAGATCTCGGTGCACGGCTACCCGACGACGCTCCCGCTCGACGCCGCGGGCCACGTCGCGCAGAACGCGTGGGCGTTCCTGCCGGCGTTCCCCTTCACGATCCGGATGCTCACCGCCTCGACGGGCGTGCCGTTCGACGTCGGCGCACCCGCGATCGCCCTGCTCGCCGGCCTTGTCGCGACCTACCTGCTGCACCGGTTGGTTCGCGACCGTGCCGGGTCCTCGGCGGCGATGTGGGCGGTGTTCTTCTTCACCTGCGGGCCGCTGTCGTTCCTGCTGCAGGTCGGGTACGCCGAGAGCACGTTCCTCGCGCTGACGTTCGGGGCGCTCCTCGCGCTCGAGCGTCGGCGGTACGGCCTGCTGACCGTCCTCGGGGTCGTCGCCGCCTTCACCCGGCCCGGCGCGCTCGCGATCCCACTCGTGCTCGGGGTCGTCGCCCTCGTGCGGTGGATCAGCGCCCGACGGACCGCCGGTGTCCGCTCCCTCGACGTGTTCCCGGTGGCCGAGCGCGTCCGGGTCGTCGCCGCCGGCCTCGCGATGGTCGTCGCCGGGTTCGCCTGGCCGCTCATCGCCGCGCACGTGACGGGTGCACCGAACGCCTACCTCGAGACCGAGATGTCCTGGTGGGTGAACTTCATCGGCCGGGTCGACTTCACGCCGCTCACCCCGTGGTTCCTCATCGCCGCACGCTGGCTCGGCGTGGGCGGGGTCCTCATCGTGGTGTTCCTGCTCGTGGCGTACCCGGTGTGGCTGCTCCGCCGGTCCACCCGTCGGCTGGGGTTCACGACCGTGGTGTTCTCGGCGGCGTACGCGCTGTACATCTTCGCGGTGTCGCTCCCGATGGCGTCCACGCCCCGGTTGCTGATGCCCCTGGCGCCGTTGTTCGGCTCGCCGGAACTCGTCTCGAAGCCGTGGATGCGGTGGACCCTGGTGGTCTGCGCCGTGCTCGGGCAGCCGGTGCTCGTCGCCGTGCTGTGGCTGCTCGGCCCGCCGTGACGCACGGGCCGAGCAGCGACCGCTAGAGCTCGACGGTGCCGTGGTCGCCGGTGTCCGGCTGGCTCTGCTTGCCGAGTGCGGCCTTGAGGGTCTGCACGAGGCTCCCCACCGGCCCGGTGTCCTGCGTCCAGTACTCGACCGAGTCGCCCTCGACGGTCAGCAGTCGGATCGTCGGGTCCTCGCGGCCGTCGGGGAACCAGGCCTCGGCGAACGGTGACCACAGCTCGTCGATCACCGTGTCGTCCTGCGTCACCGTGGCGGTGCCGGCGATGGACAGGTAGCCGCCCTGCGACTCGATGGCCACGTTGACGTGCGGGTTCCGGGCGATGTCCTCGACCTTCTCGCTGCCGTCCTGCACGAGGAAGCGGAGCGTGCCGTGGAACGTCTTGTCCTGCACGGCGAGGGGCCGTGCGTGCAGCTGGCCGTCCTCGCTGACGGTCGTCAGCAGGGCCGTGTGGGCTCCGTGGACGATGTCCGAGATGGCTGCGCGCTGGTCTGCCTCTGTGTCGGTCATGGTGCTCCTCTCGCGTCGTGCGCCCCGTTGTGCTCGACGTGCGGCCGGGTCTCCCCGGGGCGCGTTCCGTTACAACCAGTCTGCCCCTCGATGCTGGGCGCGTCCGGGTCGGCGCCGGCACGGGTGGGTGTCGTTCGGCGTCGTTCAGTGAGCAGAAGACGTCGGGTGCGCGCGGGCGACCCGACGTTTTCTGCTCAGTCGACGGGCGGACGGGGACGGGCGGACGGTCAGGCGGGTTCGCGGATCGTCGTCTCGACGTCGACGACCTGCGGGACACGCGGCATCGAGGCGAAGCCGAACGCCACGGGTGGGTCGAGCGGCGCCAGGGAACCCAGCGGCTCCCCCGCCCAGGTCCCGCGCACGCCGGTGACGTCGTGCGCCCCGGTCACGCCGTAGTACTCGCGCCGGCCGTTCCCGGCGGAGCCCGCCGTCCCGGACCCGGGCGCCAAGAGCCGGGCCACCGGGTCGATCACCGCGAGCCACCGGGGGTCGCGGGCGATCCGCTTCGGGACGATCCGGAGCACCCGGCCGAGCGGGGAGATCGTGCCGACGTCGATCGAGGCCTGCAGCGCGCCGGCGGACAGCTCGATGCCGCGCGCGGTCCGCCGCGCGGACACGTCGACGACCGAGACCGTGTCGAACCGGTAGGTGCCGGAGACGTACGCGGCGACGATCTCGTCGGGGGCCAGTAGGACGCTCGTGCCGTCGGGCAGCTCGAGGAACACGTCGGTGAAGGCACCGAACGGCGAGCGCTCCCACATGCCGACGACGATGCGCACGCCGGACGTCGTGCCGACGCCCGTGATCCGGCCGCGGAACCGACGCTCGACGGGAGACGGGGCGGGGGTGGGCGACATGCCCTGGACCGTACCCGGCGCCCCCGTGAGCGGCGTCGGCGACCCGGCCCGTGCCTCCAGGCCGACCTGACGGACAGTCAGTGGTGCGGCAGCAGGAGCCTCAGGCGACGGGCACCGGCTCCGCCAGCAGCTCCCGCACCCGCGGGGCGACCTGCGTGCCGTACAGCTCGATCGACCGCATCATGTCCTCGTGCGGCAGACGACCCGTCGCGTACCGCATGTCGAACCGGCTGACGCCGAGGATCCGCATGTTCCGCGCGACCTTCCGGGCGACCGTCTCGGGCGACCCGACGTAGAGCGACCCGCCGGCCGACAGGCCCGCGCGGTACCCGGCGACGTCGAGGGGCGGCCAGCCGCGCTCGGCGCCGAGCCGGTCGGTGACGGCCTTGTGGTAGGGCCAGTAGCGCTCGGCGGCCTCTTCGTCGGTGGCGGCGACGAAGCCGGGCGAGTGCATCGCGATCGGCTGCTGCGGCAGGTCGAGCTGCGCGAGCGCCTGCCGGTAGAGGCGCGAGAACGGGGCGAACTGCGCGGGCTGCCCGCCGATGATCGCGAGGAACAGCGGCAGACCGTAGGACGCGGCACGGATGACGGACTGCGGGGAGCCGCCGACGCCGATCCACGTGGGGATGGCGCCGTGTTCGAGCTTCGGGAAGACGTCCTGGTCGGTGAGCGGTGCCCGCTTCGTGCCGGACCAGGTGACCGGGTCGCCGCCGCGGAGTGCGGCGAAGAGCTGGAGCTTCTCCTCGAACAGGACCTCGTAGTCGGCGAGGTCGTAGCCGAACAGCGGGAACGACTCGGTGAAGGACCCGCGGCCGAGGATGACCTCGGCGCGGCCGTTCGACAGCGCGTCGACGGTGGCGAACCGCTCGTAGACGCGGACCGGGTCGTCCGACGACAGGACGGTGACGGCGCTGCCGATGCGGATGTCGGAGGTGCGAGCGGCGATCGCGGCGAGGACGACCTCGGGCGCGCTCACGACGAAGTCGGCGCGGTGGTGCTCCCCCACGCCGATGAAGTCGAGGCCGACCTGGTCGGCGAGGACCGCCTGGTCGACGACGTCGCGGATGCTCTGCGCGTCGGTCTTGACGCTGCCGTCGGGGAGCTCGGTGACGTCGCCGAACGTGTCGAGGCCGAGCTGCACGGGGCCGATCCGCTCGGGTGCGGGCGGCGGCACGTCCGAGGGACGGTCGGTGCCGAATGCGTTGCTCATGAGCCCTCCACGGATCGATGCGTTTGCATAAATCTACCATGCGTGCCGCGGCACCACCAGGCTCCGCGTGTACGGTCCCCCGCATGCCGCAGATCCCCGACCAGACCGGCCGCCGCATCGTCGTCACGGGCGCGAACAGCGGAACCGGCAAGGAGACCGCCACCCGCCTCGCCGCCGCCGGTGCGTCCGTCGTCCTCGCCGTCCGCACGCCCGCGAAGGGAGAGGACGCAGCCGCCGCCATCCGCGCGGCCTGCCCGGAGGCCGACGTCGAGGTGCGCGAGCTCGACCTCGCGGACCTCGCGAGCGTCCGCCGGTTCGCGTCCGGCATCCTCGCCGACGACCGGACCCTCGACGTCCTCGTCAACAACGCGGGCGTGATGGCCCCGCCGAAGCGCTTCGAGACCGTCGACGGCTTCGAACTGCAGTTCGGCACGAACTTCCTCGGCCCGTTCGCCCTGACCAACCTGCTGCTCCCAGCGCTCCTGCGTTCTCCCGACTCCCGCGTCGCGACGATGTCGAGCATCGCGGCAGTCCCCGGTCGGATCCGGTTCGACGACCTGCAGTGGGAGCGCGGCTACAACGGCTGGCGTGCGTACGCCCAGTCGAAGCTCGCCGACCTCCTGCTCGCGCTGCACCTGCACCGGCTGTCCGTGGAGCTCGACTGGCCGCTCATGAGCACGGCCGCGCACCCCGGCTACACGCGGACGAACCTGCAGTCGGCCGGTCGGTCGTTGGGTCGCTCACAGCCCGTCAGGTCCTGGAACCTCGCCCTGCCGTTCACCCAGGACGTCGAGCAGGGTTCGGAGCCGCTGCTGTACGCGGCCGTCGGTCCGAACGCGACCGGAGGGGCGTACTACGGGCCGTCGGGTGCGTTCGGGCTGACCGGGCCCACCACCACGGCGTCCATCCCGAAGTCGGCTCGGAAGGCCGACCTGGCGCGCTCGCTGTGGGCCGTGGCCGAGGACCTGACAGGGACGACGCCGCCCGCCTGACGCGCGCAGCGCTCACGGCCTGGAGGCGCGGCTCGGCTCCGCCCCGCCGCCTCTAGAACCGCACGTGGGCGCGTTCGAAGGCCGTACGCACCGCCGCCTCGACGGCTCGCTGGCCGCGGGCGGTCGGGTGCACGTCGTCCGCCTGCATCCAGGCCGCGTGCCCGCGCAGCGGCTGCCCGATGTCGACCGTGGTCCCGCCGTCGCGTTCGACGGCGGACCGGAGCGCCGCCGAGATCGTCGCGAGCTGGGCGGGCGGAGCGTCCTCGTTCCAGATCGCGCTCAGGCCGACGACGCGGGCCCGGGGCAGCAGCCGGTGGACCTCGGCGACGAGCTGTTCGGTCGCACCGGCGAGTTCGTCGTCGTCCTGCCCGAGGTCGTTCGAGCTCGCCTGCACGAGGACCACCGCCGGGCGGAGGTCCACAGCGCGCTCGACGAGTTGCTCGTACGTGCTGCCGCAGTCGTCGTCGTCCCCCTCGGTCAGCACGCCGGCGCCGTCGCACGACAGGTTCGTCAGCTGCCACCGCTCACTCCGGGCGAGGAGCTCGGGCCAGGCCTGCTCGGCGGACAGCCCGTGCCCGCCGCTGATCGAGTCGCCGATCACGACGACGCGTGCACCGGGGGCGTGGTCCCACGCCCGGGCAGTGCGCGAGGAGGTCGACGTCGGGGCCGCGCCCGACGTCGATGCCGCAGCGACGGACGCGTCTTCGGAGCACGCGCTGAGTCCGAGCACCGCGACGACCGCCACGACGGCGGTCAGCACGGAACGCGTCCCGGGGAGCACGCCCGAACGCTACGCGCGGCGGCCATGACGTGGCCGGTCGCCCGCTGTGGGCCGGTTCAGGCGTGGTGCAGCTCCACCGACCCGTCGAGCCGTCCCGGTTCGGTGAGCCGCGCGTGCTGCAGGACCGTCCGCCCGGGTCCGACCGCCGCTGCCACGATCGACAGCGTCGCGAAGTGCCCGTCCCGCTCGTGCGCGTCGCGGAGGATCGCGTCCGGGTCGTCCGCGGGCAGCACGGCCGACTCGGCGAGCAGCCCGAACCACCCGCTCCACCCGTCGCCCGCGTCGTCGCCGGCGTCCGCGGTGCGGAGCTCGTCGAAGGGCCCGAGCACGGGCGGCCCGGTCGGCGGCTCGACGCCCCGGAAGGCCTCGAGCCACCGACCGATCCGCGGCGCCGCGGGGTCGTCGGGTTCGCCGTGCGTGACCATGTGCACACCAGGACCGAGCTCGGACGTGCGGACTCGTTCGCCGTCCCACGTCAGGACCTCGGCGCCCGCTGCCGTCGCGCGGACCAGGTTGAACGCCCGCGTGGTCGGCAGCGTGCCGTCGTGCCCCGGGAGCACGCCACCGACGGCGTCGAGCGGCACGATCCCGCGCGTCGCCCAGGTGCCGTCCGCGGTCGGGACGTCCTCGCCGCGGTTCAGGACGACCGCGAGCCCCGCCTCGTCGGACGCCGCGAGCCACGCGCCACCGGCCGAACGGTCGCGGACGCCGCGGATCCCCGGGTCACGCTCCGGCCACCACGCCGCCGGCGGGTCCCACGGACGGTCGGGCGACTCGTCGCGCAGGGCGAGCATCGTGACGGGCCACGCGGACCCTGGGTCGACGCGGACGACGACGGTGCACATGGGATCGATCCTCGCACGTGACCCCGGGTAGCGTGACGGGCGTGAACGCAGCAGCAGAGCGCCGCCTGACCGTCGTCGTGGGCATCACCGGGGGCATCGCCGCCTACAAGGCCGTCGGGGTCGTCCGCGACCTCGTGACGCGCGGCCACGACGTGCACGTCGTCCCGACCGAGGGCGCGCTGCGGTTCGTCGGCCTGCCCACGCTCGAGGCGCTCAGCCGGAACCCGGTCACCACGAGCGTCTTCGAGGACGTCGCCGAGGTCCGGCACGTGTCACTCGGCCGGCGCGCGGACCTGGTCGTCGTCGCCCCGGCCACCGCCGACACCCTCGCCCGGATGACCGCTGGCCTGGCGGGCGACCTGCTCGGCACGACCCTCCTGGCCACCGAGGCGCCCGTCGTGGTCGCCCCCGCCATGCACCCGCAGATGTGGGAACACCCGGCGACGACGGCCAACGTCGCGGTGCTCCGGGAGCGCGGCGTCCGGTTCGTCGGCCCGGTCGTCGGTGCCCTCACCGGCGACGACGCGGGCATCGGCCGGATGGCGGAACCCTCGGACATCGTGGAGGCCGCGCTCGCCGTGGTCGGGAACGACACGGGTGCCCCGGCGGCCCCCTCCGGCGCGGTCGCACGGGGCGAGCAGGGCGACCTCGCCGGCGTCAGCGTGGTCGTCAGCGCAGGCGGCACCCGGGAACCGTTCGACCCCGTCCGCTTCGTCGGGAACCGCTCGAGCGGACGGCAGGGCCTGGCCATCGCCGCGGACGCCGCCGGTCGTGGCGCCACGGTGACCGTGGTCGCGGCGAACGTCGACGCCGGGCTCACCGCGGGTCTCGACGCGACGATCGTGCCCGTCGGGTCGGCGCTCGAGCTCGCCGAGGCGGTGCACGCGGCAGCCGCCGAGGCCGACGTCGTCGTGATGACCGCCGCGGTCGCCGACTACCGCCCGGCCGAGGTCCGCGCGGACAAGCTCAAGAAGGAAGCACAGGGCGACACCATGACGCTCGAGCTCGTCCGGAACCCCGACGTCCTCGCCGACCTCGTCGCCGCTCGGCGCACCGGCCAGATCATCGTCGGGTTCGCCGCCGAGACGGAGCCCGACCGTGCCGCCCGTCTCGAACTCGGCCGCGCGAAGATCGCCCGGAAACCGGCGGACCTGCTCGTGGTGAACCACGTCGGCTGGTCGGCGGGGTTCGAACGCGAGGAGAACGCCATCGAGGTGCTCGTCCCCGGTGGCGAGGTCGTCCGCGAGACGTCCGGCACGAAGGCCGAGGTGGCGACGGCGATCCTCGACCTCGTCGCGACGGCACTGACCTGAGCAGGCACTGACCTGAGCGCTCTCCGGACGCGTCGAGGGTCGCACGGGCACGATGGGTGCATGCGACGACGCGAACGCCAACGACGCGCCACCCGGACCGCCACCCTCCTCGCCGTCGTGCTGGGCGGCGCCGGTGTGACCCACTTCCTGCGGCCGAAGGGCTACGACCGGATCGTGCCGGACACGCTGCCTCCGCGGCTGACGACGCTGGCCTCCGGCGCCGCCGAACTCGGCATCGCCACCGGCCTGGTGATCCCGGCGACGCGTCGGGCGGCGGGGTGGGCAGCAGCGGCGCTCTTCCTGGCGGTCTTCCCCGCGAACGTCAAGATGGCGAACGACCTGCTCGACAGCCCACGCTCGACCCGGGCGATGCGGCTCGGGTCCGTCCTCCGGCTGCCGCTGCAGGCACCCCTCGTCGCCTGGGCCGTGCGCGTCGGCCGCCACGCGCCGAAGCGGTGACCGAGCCAGCCCGTGCCCGAGCCGCGGTGCCGCTGTTGCACCGCCCCGTCACGGTGCACGCCTGGGAGGACATCGTGTTCGCTCACTGGCGTCACGACCCGGAATCGCTCGCACGGCTCGTCCCGCGCGGCACCCGCCCGGACGTGGTCGACGGCAGCGCCTGGGCGGGGCTCTCGGCGTACGTCTTCCGTGAGACCCGGGTGCCGCCGTTCCCGCCCTCGGGTCGACTCGGCACGATGACCGAGGTCACGATCGAGATCCTGACGATCGACGACCGTGGCCGCCGCGGGGTCGCGTACCGCACGGTGGACACCGCGAACGTGCCCGCCATCGTCGCCGCGCACGCACTGCTCGGGGTGCCGTACACGTTCGCGCACGCGCGGGCCCGCCGCCGCGGGGACACCATCGCGCACCACTCGGTCCGCCACCCGGCACGTGGACTGCACCCGATCCGTTGGCTCCGCGGTCGCGGCACACGGCCTGGGCCCACTCCGCCGGTCCCGGACGGACGCGCCAGCGGCCGGCCGGCCGTGCCGGTGGGGAGAGGGACGGTGCAGCCCCGCCACGACGCCACCGTCCGTGTCGTGGCCGGGCCGGTCGTCGACAGCCCGCTCGCGACGGAGCTCACGACGCGCGAGGGCATCCACGCCCGGCACCTCGCGCAGACGGTCTTCTGGCAGCGCCAGCACCCGCCGCTCGAGATCCGGTCGGCGCGGCTCGAGCGGCTCGAGGGTGACCTCCCCGACGCGGTCGGCATGCCCGGGCTCCTCGACCGGGAGCCCGACTCGCTGCTCGTCGTGGACCGCACGACCGTCCGGTACGGCTGGGGAGACGTGGTCCGGTGACCGACGATCCGCACCACCTCGAACGCTTCGTCCGCGCGCAGGACGGCGTGCACGCGGCCGCGCTCACCGAGCTCCGCGCCGGACGCAAGACCTCGCACTGGATGTGGTTCGTGTTCCCGCAGCTCACCGGACTCGGCCGAAGCCCGATCGCGCAGCAGTACGCCCTCGACGGCATCGCGGAAGCCCGCGCCTACGTGGCACACCCCGTCCTCGGCCCGCGGCTCCTGGAGGCGACCGAGGCGGCGGCGACGGCACCGGCCCGCTCGGTCGACGAACTCCTCGGCGGCATCGACGCACTGAAGCTGCGGTCGTCGATGACCCTGTTCGCCAGGGCGACCGACGACCCCGCGCCGTTCCGGGTCGTCCTCGAACGCTGGTACGCCGGTTCGGAGGACCCGGTGACGCTCCGGCTGCTGCGACTCGACGAGTGAACCCGACCGACCCCGTGACACGCACCGATCCGAGCAGAACGCCGTTCTTATATCAGGTACGGTGAAGCATGCGTCCGCACTGAACGGTCGGTCGCCCAACCCGTCCCCCTCCACTCTCGATCCCGAAGGAACCCGCATGCCGGTCCCCAGCAGCGCACCGACCGAGCACCAGCTGCTCCGCGACACCGTCCGTCAGAAGATCCACGACGCGATCATGGACGGCACGCTGGAGCCCGGTGAGCGCCTCAACGACGACGAGCTCATCGCCTGGCTCGGCGTCTCCCGCACCCCCATCCGTGAAGCCCTGAGCCAGCTCGCCCGGGCCGGCCTCATCGAGATGGCACCGAACCGGTACACGCGCGTCACCACGCCGAACCCGACCGAGGTCGTCGAGGCACTGCAGACCCTCGGCGTGCTGTTCGGCGGGGTCGTCCGCCTGGCGGTCCCCCTGCTGGGCGCGAGCGCGAAGAAGAAGATCCTCGCCCAGCTCGACGCCACCATCAAGGACTACGAGGCGCACGACGTGAAGGCCGTCAACCACGACGCGCTCGGCGTGTTCGCCCTCTACGTCGACGAGTGCGGCAACGAGAACCTGCAGCGCGTCTGCCGGGACACGATGGACGGACTCGCGTTCCGCCTGCGCCTGCCGAACCTCGACGAGCTCGTCGACTGGGACCAGATGACCGAGGACTTCCGCCGTCTGCGCGAGGCCACAGAGTCCGGCGACAACATCGCGGCGGAGCTCGCGACCGAGGCGATCCACCTCCTCCCGGGCGAGAAGCGCTGATCGGCTGAACTCCCGTACAGGAACCCGCCCGTCTCGCACACGCGAGGCGGGCGATTCTCGTTCCCCGCGCCTCCAGGCAGTCGCCGTCCCCACCAGCACGACGCTCCCAGTCATGCGCCGCGGCGAGCCGATAGCATCGGCGCGACCACCCGTCAGACCACCCGGAGCACCGTATGAGCCACCGCCAGCCGGACCGTACCGAGATCGCCGCGCGCCTCGCCGCTGCGGTCGGCCGGATCAACCGACGGGCGCGCACCGACTCGGCCGCGCTCGGCTACGGGATCGTCTCCGCACTCGCCACGATCCAGCGCGAGGGTCCCCTGCGCCCCGGCGACCTGTCGCGGATCGAGGTCGTCACGAAGCCGACGATGACGCGGATCCTGACCGAGCTCGAACAGCGCGGGTTCATCGAGCGCGAGGCCGACCCGCGGGACGGTCGCGCGTTCATGGTGAGTGCCACACCGGAGGGCATCGCGGCCGTCGAGCGGGCACGCTCCGATCGCACGGGCATCGTCGCCGAACTCATCGCGGAGCTCCCCGAGCCGGACGTCGACGCGATCGCCGCGGCGCTCGACGCCCTCGAGCGCGTGGCCCAGGGCGACCGTACCCAGGAAGCTCACACCTCCGAGGCCTGATCGAGTCGTTACCGAACCGTTACCAACGGGTGGACGGACGGTTCTGCCAGTCAGTCTGGACGGTGCGTCCAGGATGACGGGTCATCGTGTCGACTTCGCCCATCGGCGACCACCCCACGGTCGCCGGCCGGCGGACGGACGGGCCCCACACCACCGTCCGGTCCTCCCCCGGCTCGCGAGCCCCTGACGACGGACGTCCCCACGTCCGTCACCCCTGCGCGCTCCCATCACCGCGTGCAGCGTCAGCGGCTGCGCACCACGAGCCGGCCGACCACCGGAATCGATGACAGGACGCAACACCGACCTCCCGACCACCACCGCCTCGACTCGACGTGAGGCCCTGAACTCCCCGAACCGGCGCCTCCGCCGAGCGCTCCGCCGTCCCACCACGCTCATCGTGGGCGGAGCCGCGGTCCTCGCGGTCGCCGGCGGCATCGCGACCGTCGGCACGCAGCCCGCGATCGGCGAAGCGCTCGGCATGCCGACCGCCAGCGCCACCAGCGCACCGGCACTCGAGGGCACCGCGCTCGACCGGGCCCAGGCGGCGGCGACCATCGCCACCGCGCAGACCATCGTCGAGTCCGCGAACGACAAGACCGACACGGCGACGCTCGAGCGCCGGATCGACTCGCTCGACGACTACCGGAAGCTCTCCGGCGCAGCTCTGACGTCGCGGATCTCCTCGACGGTCGACGCCACCACCGACGTCGCGAACGCCAGCGCCACCCAGGACAAGCGCGACGCCGACGCGAAGGCGGCCGCTGAAGCCGCAGCACGAAAGGCAGCGGCCGAGCGCGCAGCGGCAGCCGAGGCGGCACGCAAGCAGGCCGCAGCGAACACCGTCGAGGGTGCGAAGGCCACGGCCAGCTCCCTCGCCGCGTCGAAGTACGGCTGGGGTTCCGACCAGTTCCAGTGCCTCGACAACCTCTGGACCAAGGAGTCCGGCTGGAACTACCAGGCCGTCAACGCGAACGGCGGCGCGACCGGCATCCCGCAGGCCCTCCCCGGCTCGAAGATGGCGACCATCGCGGCGGACTGGCGCACCAACGCCACGACGCAGATCACGTGGGGGCTGCAGTACATCAGCGCCGCCTACGGCACGCCCTGCGCGGCATGGGCGCACTCGCAGGCGTCGAACTTCTACTGAGTCGACTGCTCCTGCACAGCACGCACAGAACGGCCCCGGGACGACTCCCGGGGCCGTTCGTCGTGTAGGCATACCAGGTGACCACCATCGGACTCCGCCGCATGGCGCCCCGGGACCCCGCCGAGGGACACCGCGCCGCCAGCCCCCTCGAGCTCCTCTTCGACCTGGTCTTCGTCGTCGCCGTCGGGTTCGCCGCGTCGAACCTGCACGAGATCGAGGCGGAGGGGCACGTCTCGTCGGCCGTGGTCTCGTACGCCTTCGTGTTCTTCGCGATCTGGTGGGCCTGGCTGAACTTCACCTGGTTCGCCACCTCGTTCGACACGGACGACTGGCTCTACCGCGTGATGACGTTCGTGCAGATGGCCGGCGTGCTCGTCCTCGCCGCCGGGGTGCACGCCGCCATGGTGGAGGGGTCGACGACGATCGTCGTCGTCGGCTACGTGGTGATGCGGCTCGCGCTGGTCGGCCAGTGGCTCCGCGCCGCAGCGTCCTCGCCCGAGTACCGACGCACCGCCCTGCGGTACGCCGCGGGGATCGTGGTCGTCCAGGTCCTGTGGGTGCTCGCGCTGCTGCTGCCGCACGACGTGGGGTGGGCGGTGATCCCGGTGCTCATCCTGCTCGAGGTGCTCGTGCCGCCGTTCGCCGAGACCGGCGCTCGCACCACTCCCTGGCACACCCGACACATCGCCGAGCGGTACTCGCTGTTCACGCTCATCGTCCTCGGTGAGGGGCTCGTCGCCTCGGCCAACGCGGTCATCGACGGCATCGCGCACGCCGACCACCTGGCGTCGCTCCTGGTGCTCGCGGCTTGCGGGCTGGTCATCGTCGCCGGCCTCTGGTGGATCTACTTCTCGCGGGAGCAGCACGACCACATCCGCTCGCTGCCGACCGCGCTCGTGTTCGGCTACGGCCACTACCTCGTGTTCGCCGCGGCTGGGGCACTGCCCGCCGGCATCGAGGTCGCCGTCAGCGGCGACGCGGGCGAGGCGGACCTGTCGCACACGACCGTCGCCGCCACCATCGCGGTGCCGGTCGCGGTGTTCGTGCTCGCGATCTGGGCACTCGCGCTGCGACCGTCACTGACGACGGGGTGGAACGTCGTCGTCGTGGTCCTCGCGCTCGCGGTGCTCGCGAGCATCGCGGTACCCACGGTCTCGCTGGTCGCGACGGCGGTGCTCGTCACGGCGATCGTGGTGGTCCTGGAGGTCGCGGACCGCACGGGGTGACGCCGTGACGGCCTGGAGGCACGTGGCGGCGCCGCCACGCGCCTCCAGGCCGTCGGGTGGTGGCGGACCGTCAGCCGACGCGCGCGACCCGCACGTCCACCCGGCTGAGCGGGAGACCGTGCGCGGTCGCCGCCGCGAGCGCAGCGAGGTGCGCGGCACGCGCCGTCTCCGGCGCGGGGACCGATCCGTCGGTGCCGATCACGATGCGGAGGACGTCGTCGTCGAGGACGACCCGCGCGATCGTCGACCGGGTCGCGAGGTTCTTCGCCGCGGTCACGGTGCTGCCGAGGGTCGGACGTGCGCGGTAGAGGTCGGCGACACCGGGGACGGCCAGCACGGCTTCCTCGACGGCGGCGAAGGTCTCGTCGTGGGTGCTCATGCCGGGTCCTCCTCGGTGTCGTCGTGTGCGGCGGTGTCGTCGCTGGTCGGCGGTGGCAGCAGGTCGCGGACGACCACGTCGACGGCCTCCACCAGCAGGTCGGTCTGGGTGGCGAGGACCTGCCCGACCGTCTCGCGGACGTCGGCGGCGACCCGCTGGATCGTCGAGCCGGCGCGCACCGCGATCTCGACGACGACGTGGACCGGAGCGCCGAGCTCGGTGACGTCGCCCTCGAGCGTGCACCGTGCGATGAGCGCGTCGGGGACGGCGTCGCCGGCGGTCCGGACGAGGGAGCGGATGGCGCCCTCGGTCATCACGGGTCGCTCCGTCGGCGCCGCCGGGCGGAGCGGGACGTCGCGACCGGCGCGGGCCTCGAGCGAGATGTTCGCGAGCACCCCGCTGATCCAGGACTCGTCGGCCGGTGCTTCCTGCTCGGCTGCGGCCTCGAGCGAGCCGAGCGAGGAGTGCCGCAGCCGCACGATCGCGGCGAGGGCGTTCTGACAGGCTGCGGAGTCGTCGATGCTCGGGTCGGCCGGCTGCATGCCGGCGTCGAGGTAGTCGGCGAGCTCGTCGATCGTGTGCCCGTCGAGGTCGTCGGGCTCGAGCGACTCGAGCCGGACGGTGTCGCGGTCGGTCATCGCCATCCCTCCATCAGACGGATCATGTTCTTCCTCGCCCGGGACAGCAGTCCGCGGACCGTCGAGGCGGGGAGGTCCAGTTCCTCCGCGATCGCCTCGTACGAGTACTCGAGCACTTCCTTCATCACCCAGCACCGTCGCTGCGCCTCGGGCAGTTCGGCGAGCGCCGTCTCCACCGCCTCTTCGCGGGAGCGTGCCTCGGCGACGCGTTCCGGGGCGTCGGCGGCCGGTGCGGCGACCTCGAGCTCGGTGACGTCGTCGTGGAACCGGCGCGCTCGGATCCGGTCGATGCACTTCCGGCTGAGGATGCGCATGAGCCACGCCTTGACGCGCGCACCGTCGTCGAGCCGGTCGAGCCGGTTCCACGCGGTGATGAAGGTCTCCTGCACGACGTCGTCGAGCTCGTCGGTCGAGCCGAGGGTCCGTCGTGCGTAGGCGCGCAGCAAGGGTGTGTAGCGGCGGATGAGGACCTCGAACGCCCGGACGTCGCCGTCGGACGATCGACCTGCGAGGACGGCGTCGTCGAGATCGGTGAGGGGCTGGTGGTGCACGCTTTCCTTCTACTGGTGGTGGATGGGGTTCAGCTGGGCACGGACGACCTTCAGCGGTCCGACGGGCCGCGCCGAGAGCGAGCGGACCCGGGCCTGGGCGAGCAGGTGCTGCGGTGCGATCCGTCCGTGGGACGTCGTGTGGCGCGCATCGGTGTCGGTCATCTGGGCTCCTCGGGTGGACCGCGGGTTCCGGGTCCGCGGGTGGACCGCGGGTTCGGGGTCCGTGGATGGACCGCGGGTTCGGGGTCCGTCACCGGTGAGACGTGTGCCGGGGGTGGATCGTCACACGTTCCGCGATCGCCGGTTCTGCGGCAGGCTGGGGGCATGTCCCTCGTCACCGCCGTCTGCCGCGTCGACCGCCTGCTGCCCGACTCGGGCACGATCGGGATCACCGCGATCGACAAGCGTCCCGTCGACGGCGCCGTCCGGGTGCGTCCGCTCGGGCTGCACGCCGACGTGCAGGCAGACCGGAAGCACCACGGCGGCGAGGACCAGGCCGTGTACGCCTACGCCGACGAGGACGCCGCCTACTTCGCGGAGATGCTCGACCGCGACGTCCCGCCGGGGCTGTTCGGTGAGAACCTGCGGACCTCGGGCGTCGACGTCACCGGTGCGGTCACGGGTGAGCGGTGGCGCATCGGCGAGACCCTCGAGCTCGAGGTGACGATCCCGCGGAACCCGTGCGGCACGTTCGCCCGGCGCATGCGGGTCGACAAGTGGGTGAAGCGGTTCACCGAGGAGGGGCGTCCCGGGGCGTACCTCCGCGTGCTGCACTCCGGACCGGTGTCGGCCGGTGACCCGATCGTCGTCACGCACCGACCGGACCACGGCGTCACGATCGGGCAGATCTTCAGCGGGTTGACACCTGAGCAGGCGCAGGCGGTGCTGTCGTCCGGCAGTGGGGCCGACGGCGGACCCGGCACGGGTGGACTCGCCCCGAAGGTGGTCCGGGACGTGTCGAAGGTGCTGGCCCGCGCCGGGGCCTGAGTGCCCGCGCCGGGGTCTGCGTCCGCGCCTGCGGTCTGGTCATCCGCCCTGCGTGCGTCGGAGCGGGTCGATCGGACGCTTCGCCCTCGGGAGTCCCGCCACCACGAGTTCGTAGGCGTTGGCGACGAGGTCCTCGACCAGGGTCTCGTCGATGCCGCCCCCGGGCGACAGCGTGATCCAGTGCTGCTTGTTCATGTGCCAACCCGGCGTGATCTCGTCGTTGTCGCGCACGAGCGCGGCACCGTGTGGCGGCGCGCACTTCAGGTTGACGATCGGCACGCCCCGCAGCTCGGACGTCATCACGAACATCTTCCCGACGACCTTGTAGACGAACGCGCCCTCACCGAAGGGCTGCGTCTCCGCCACCGCGGGCAGACCCATCGCGGTGCGGATCGCGACCTCGTGCAGCGTCTCGCCGTCCATGCGTCCAGCATGCCTCGTTCTGGGGTGGGAGGAGCCGCGCGTTGCTGACGTACCCTCAGGCCGTGAACCTCACCCGAACCCGCTCCACCCGAACCCGTCTCGTCCGCTCGTTCGGCATCGCCGCCGCCGCGACCGCACTCGCCGCTTCCGTCGTCGTCGGCGGGGCCTCGACCGCGCAGGCCGCCCCCACGGTCTACAAGAACTGCACGGCCGTGCAGAAGGTGTACTCGGGCGGGATCGCGAAGAAGTCCGTCACGCAGAACAAGGTGACGTCGGGTGGCAAGACCACCTACCGCGCGCTCAAGGGCACGGTGAAGAAGGACGACGCGCTCTACAACGCGAACAAGAAGATGGACGCGGACGCCGACGGGATCGCCTGCGAGAAGAGCTGACCGCCGCCGCGGTCGCGCGCCGCGGCGGGCCGCCCGTCAGAGGGTCGGGACGCCTTCGTGTCCCGAGCGCGGGCGCGCCGTCCCGGCCACACCGGTGACGACCGACCCCGCGGGCACGTCCTTCGTCACCACGGTGTTCGCGCCGACGACCGAGTCCGCACCGACCGTGATCGCCCCGATCAGCGACGACCCCGCGCCGAGCACCACCCGGTCCCCCACCGCGGGGTGCCGGCGAGCGCCCGGTCCGTGGTCGCCACCGCGGCCGCCCAGCGTCACACCGTGGAAGACCACGACGTCGTCGCCGACCACCGCGGTCTCCCCGATCACGACCCCCATGCCGTGGTCGATGAAGAAGCGTCGGCCGATGCGCGCGCCGGGGTGGATCTCGATCCCGGTCACCGACCGTGCGACCTGGCCGATGATCCGCGCCGCGAACCGCGACCCGGGGAGCCCCCGCGCGATCCACAGCCGGTGCGTCAGTCGGTAGGTCCAGATGGCGTGCAGCCCCGAGTACACGATCGCGTTCTCGAGGTCACCACGGGATGCGGGGTCACCGCGGCGTGCTGCGGCCAGGTCCTCCCGGACCGTCCGCAGCACGCCTCGTCGGACGGGACGACTCACGCAGTGAGCCCCTCGAACAGCACGGTCGACAGGTAGCGCTCACCGGTGTCGCACACGATCGCGACGACCCGCTTGCCGGCGTTCTCGGGGCGTGCGGCGATCTCGATCGCGGCGTGGATGATCGCGCCGGAGGAGATGCCCGCCAGGATGCCCTCCTGCGTGCCGAGGTCCCGCGCGACGCGGAGTGCGTCGTCGAGCTCGACGTCGAACACCTCGTCGATGACCGACTGGTCGAGGACCTCCGGGATGAAGTTCGCGCCGATGCCCTGGATCTTGTGCGGACCGGCCTTGCCCTCGGTCAGCAGCGGAGAGTCCTTCGGCTCGACGGCGACGATCTGCACGCCGGGCACCCGCTCCTTGAGCACCTGACCGACGCCGGTGATCGTGCCGCCGGTACCGACACCGGCGACGAACACGTCGACGTGCTCCTCGGTGTCGCGGAGGATCTCCTCCGCCGTGGTCTTCCGGTGGATCGCGGCGTTCGCCGGGGTCTCGAACTGGTGGGCCAGGATCGCGCCGGGCGTCTCGGCGACGATCTGCTCGGCCTTCGACACTGCGCCCTTCATGCCCTCGGAACCCGGCGTCAGGACGATCTCCGCCCCGTACGCCCGGATCAGGGCCCGACGCTCGACGCTCATCGTCTCGGGCATCGTGATGACGACCCGGTACCCGCGCGCTGCGCCGACGAGTGCGAGTGCGATGCCGGTGTTGCCGGAGGACCCCTCGACGATCGTCCCGCCGGCCTGCAGCTCGCCGGATTCCTCGGCCGCGTCGATGATCGCGACGCCGAGGCGGTCCTTCACGCTCGCACCGGGGTTGTAGAACTCGAGCTTCGCCAGGATCTCGGCCCCGCCCGCCTTCGGCAGGCGGTTCAGCCGGACCAGCGGCGTGTTCCCGAACGCCTGCGAGATGTTGTCGTGGATCGTGCCGCTCATCGGTACCGTCCTCTTCGGGTCAGGTCGCGTGCCTCCCCCACTGGAGGCACGGCGTGCGCTGTGATCCTAGCGATCCGACCCAGGGTGTCCCTGTCCGGTGACGCACGCGCGTTCCGCGCGTACCGTGCTCCGCAACGACGAGGAGGTCGCCATGTCCAAGGAACAGCAACCCGACGTCGCTCCACCGGTCGTCGACCGCGATGCGTTCGACGAGGCGCTCGCGGCGCAGGTGCAGGACGAGAAGGAACTCACCCGCCACGGCGACCGAGTCTCCGCCGCTCGCCGACGACTGCCGATGGTGCGTGTCGACGACTACGAGTTCACCGGAGTCGACGGCCCCGTGCGGCTCACCGAACTGTTCGGGGAGCGGTACCTGCTCCTCGTGCAGAACGTCATGTACGGACGGGACTGGGACGCCGGGTGCCCGAGCTGCACGTGGGCCGTGGACAACCTGCCCGCCGACATGGGCCGACTCGACGACGAGGGGATCGCGTTCGCGATGGTCTCCGAGGGACCGATCGAGAAGCTCGAAGCCTGGCGGGCCCAGCACGGATGGCCGCACACGTGGGTGTCCTCTGGCGCGACGAGCTACCACGACGACTGGGGCTGGACCGTGCACAGCGACGACTGGGACGGCCCCGTGCCCGGGTACTCGTACTACCTGCTGCGCGACGGTGTGCCGTACCTGACGTACGCGACCGGTTCGCGCGGCACGGAGGCGATCCTGCCCGTGGCGCACATCATGGACCGCACGGTGTACGGGCGGCAGCAGGACTGGGAGGACAGCCCCGAGGGCTGGCCGCAGTACCCCACCTACGGCTGACGGAGCCGTCACCAGCTGGCCCCCGACGTTTCGCGCTGAGCGACAGTTCTCGCGGTCAGGCGCCCGAGAAGTGTCGCTCAGCGCGAAACTCGGCCAGACCCTCAGCGCACGAACGCCGTGCGCGCGAAGCGCTCGTCCGTCGCCTCGAGCACCCGCAGCACGTTGCCGCCCGCCAGCGCCCGCAGGTCCCCCGCACCCCACCCGCGCCACTGCAACTCCGCCGCGAGCACCGGGTACCGCGACACGTCCCGCAGGTCCGCCGGCAGCACCGGGGTGCCGTCGTAGTCCCCGCCGAGGCCGATGTGCGCCGCGCCCGCGACGTCCCGTGCGTGCTCGACGTGGTCCGCGACGTCGGCGACGGTGACCGGCGGCGGCGAACCAGCTGAGCCAGCAGCGAGCCACGAGGCGTACGCCGCGGAGACGAACTGCGGCACGAACGTGATCATCACGACGCCGCCGTTGTCCGCCAGCCTGCCGAGCACGTCGTCCGGCACGTTCCGCGGGTGGTCGTTGACGGCGACCGTGGACGAGTGGCTGAAGACCACGGGCTGCGTCGCGACGTCGAGGGTGTCGCGCATCGTGGTCGGCGCGGTGTGGGACAGGTCGACGAGCATGCCGATCCGCTCCATCTCGGCGACGACCTCGCGCCCGCGGTCGGTCAGTCCGCCGTGCGGGTGCGACCCGGTCGCCGAGTCGGCCCAGGGGGTGTCGTCGTTGTGCGTCAACGTCATGTACCGGACGCCGAGCCGCGCGAGGTCGCGCAGGACGGCGAGGTCGTCCCCGATCGCGTGCCCGCCCTCGGCGCCGAGCAGCGACGCGATCCGGCCGGAGTCGATCGCCGCACGGACCTCGGCGGCGGTGCGTGCGAGCGCGAGGGTGTCCGGGTACCGCTCGATGATCCGGTGCGCGACGTCGACCTGCTGCAGGGTCGCCCGCACGGGGTCGGGCTCGTCGCAGGGCACGAACACCGACCAGAACTGCCCCACGACGCCGCCGGCACGGAGCTTCGGGAGGTCGGTGTGGAGCGAGCCCTCCTCGGAGTCGATGCCCTCGACCCCGGAGTCGTGGGTCTCGCGGCGTTCCCAGGGCAGGTCGTTGTGGCCGTCGATGACCGGGAACGGGAGCGCGTCGAACGTCATCCCCCGACGCTACCGCCCGTCCTCGTTAGGCTCGGCGGATGGACCCCGTGACGCTCCGCACCGAACGACTCGTGCTCTCGGTGCCGGAACCCTCCGACGCCGAGGACGTCGTCGCCTACGCGAACGACCCTGACGTCATCGCGTACACCCCGGTGCCCGTCCCGTACGGCCACGCCGAGGCCCGGCAGTGGATCACCGAGGTCGTCCGCACGGGCTGGGCGGCCGACACCCGGTACGACTTCGGGATCCGCCGGGCGGACGACCCGCGGCTGCTCGGCACGATCGGCCTGTTCGGCCTCGTCGACGGCGCCGCGGAGATCGGGTACGCGGTGCACCCGGACGGCCGTGGCCACGGGTTCGTGACCGAGGCCGCGGCAGCCGTCCTCGACTGGGCGCTCGCACCCGCCCCCGACGGCCTCGGGTTCGTCCGCGTGCAGTGGCGCGCGATCGCGACGAACACGCCGTCGGCCGCGATCGCGCAGCGACTCGGGCTGCGCTACGAGGGGCGACTCCGGTCCGGCGTGCACCACCGCGGGCAGCGTCACGACCAGCTCATCGCCGCCGCGCTCCGTGACGACGACCGGTCGACGCCCACGGTCTGGCCGACGTCGTGACGGTCGCGTTCCGGGTCGTCACCGAACTGGACGCGCCGCCGGAGCGCGCGTTCGCCCTGTCGCTCGACATCGGTGCGCACGAACGCTCGATGGCCGCCACCGACGAGCGCGCCGTGGCCGGCACGACCACCGGCACGATCGGCCTCGGTGAGAGCGTCACCTGGCGCGCGCGGCACTTCGGGATCGTCTGGCGGATGACGAGTCGGATCACCGCCCTGGAGGCGCCCCACCGGTTCGTCGACGAGCAGGTGCGTGGTCCGTTCGCCCGCTTCCACCACGTCCATCACTTCGAGCCGTCGGCTCGCGGAACACGGATGGTCGACGAGATCGAGTTCCGCGCCCCGCTCGGACCGCTCGGCGTGCTCGCCGAGCGGATCGCCCTGGCGCGGTACCTCCCCCGCCTCATCGCCGAGCGGAACGCCTCACTCGCGGCCGAGCTCCGTGCGGACGGACACGGCGGTCAGGGCGCGGCGAGTTCGCCGAGCGCCTCGTAGGCCTTCGCGACCGCGTCCACCCGCGTCCGGCCACCCGGGCCGGACGCCTCGTAGACGTCGTTCGCGATCGCGGCGACCACCGCGAAGAGCGCCGCCATCGAGTCGAACGCCGAGGGCGAGTCGACCGGGCAGAGGATCGCCGTGTTCGCGGGCGCCGCGATGACGGCGGCGGTCGGGTCGCCGAGGACGACGACGTCGGCACCGGTCGAGACGCAGTGCCGCACGGCCCGGTCCACCCCGGCCGCGTGCCGCCGCACGGTGACGAGGACGACGAGGTCGCGGCGGTCGAGGTCCGCCACCTCTTCCCCGAGACGCTGTCCCGGGGCGGGTCCGACCCGCACGTCCGGTCGGACCTGGGCGAGCTGCGCGCGGAGCTGGAGGGCGATCGGGTACGCACCGCGCTCCCCGATCACGAGCACGCGACGGGCGCGGACGATGCGCCGCGCGAGCCGGGGTCGGTCGGCGCGGGCGAGCGACGCGAAGGCTGCGTCGAGGTTCCGCGATTCGACGGCTCGCTGGTCGACGTGGGCGGCGTCCTCGGCAGCCCAGGGCAGTCCGGTGCCCCGCGCGGACATGAGGCTCTGCCGGACCTCGGCGGCGTCCTGGAACCCCAGGGAGCGGACCAGCCGCGAGACCGTGGCCTTCGAGGTCCCCGACTCGGCGGCCAGTTCGGCCGAGGTCCCGACGAGCAGGAGCTCCGGGTCGTGGCGCACCATCGCGGCGACCCGTCGTTCGGCGGGCGAGAGCTGCTCCCACACCGAGTCGATGCGGGCGCGGACGTCGGGTCCGGCGGTGCTCATGTCCGCGCCACCCGTTCGACCGCGACGGCGAGGGCGTCGAGTCCGAGGGCGATGTCCTCGGTCGAGACGAACTCGTCGGGGTGGTGGCTGATGCCGTCCGGGTTGCGGAGGAACAGCATCGCCACGTCGGTGATCAGCCCGAGCGACATCGCATCGTGCCCGGCACGGGAGAACAGCTCCATCGGGGCAGCCTCACCCGTCGACTCGATGCCCGCACGGACGGCGTCCATCAGCCGCGGTGCACAGAACACGGCGGGGGCACGGTGCACCTCGGTGGGCTCGACGCTCACCCCGCGGCGCTCCCCGATGAGGGCGAACGCCTTGGTGATCTCGTCCCAGACCTCGTCGCGTCCCTCGTCGAACTCCCCGCGGAGGTCGACCGAGAACCGCGCGAGCCCCGGGACGACGTTGACGGCGCCGGGCTCCACGGTCATGGTGCCGACCGTGCCGACGTGCTGCGACGCCCGGCAGATCCGTTCCACGGCGAGCGCGGCCTCGGCGGCGGCGAGCAGTGCGTCGTGCCGTCGCTCGTACGGGGTGCCGCCGGCGTGCCGGGCCTCGCCCACGGCCTCGACCGTGAAGCGCCGGGCGCTCGCGATGCTCGTGACGACGCCGAGTGCCTGCCCGGCCTGCTCGAGGTACGGCCCCTGCTCGATGTGCGCCTCGAGGTAGCCCGCGAGTGTGGCCGGGTCCGCCGCGGCCTCGCCGACCCGTGACGGATCGAGCCCGAAGTCCTCGAACGCCCGACGGAGGGTGACCCGGTCGCCGTCGGCCAGGTCCCACCACGACTCGTCCCAGACGCCGGCGACCGCGGAGGACCCGAGCAGCGCCTTGCCGAACCGGGTGCCCTCCTCGTCGGAGAACGCGATGACCTCGAGCGCGACGGGCAACGGCCCGGCCGCGGTCAGGCGGGCGACGGTGCGGACGGCCATCAGGACCCCGACGATCCCGTCGTACCGGCCGGCGTCGACCACGGTGTCGAGGTGCGAGCCGAGCAGGAGGACCGGGGCGTCGGCCGTGGCACCGTCGACGCGGCCGTGCAGGTTGCCGGCGGCGTCCTGCCAGGTGGTGAGCCCGGCGTCCTGCATCCACCCGGCGACGATCGCGTTGACCCGGGCGTGCTCGGGCGACAGGTAGACACGGGTGATCCGGCCGGTCTCCGCGGTGACGAGGGCCAGTTCGTCGCACCAGCGCGCGACGAGTTCGGCGTCGGCGGTGGCCAGCTCGGTGGCGCGCACCACGGCTGCGGCGCTCACGCGGGGACCCCGACGGGCGAGCCGGAGACACCCGCAGACACGGCACCGGCGTAGACGTCGAGCGCCGCGTCGACGCCCCCGCCCTGCGGCACCGCGTGACCGGCCCGGCGGAGCGCGTGCTCGAGCGCGGCGAGCGTCGTCACGACGGCGTCCTTCCGGGCGTTGTAGCCCATGGTCCCGATCCGCCAGACCTTGCCGTGCAGCGGCCCGAACGACGTGCCGATCTCGATGCCGTGGTCGTCGAGCATCGACGCCCGGACCTGGTCGCCCACGACGTCGGACGGGATCTCGACCGCGACGACGTTGTGCATCTTGTGTCCGAGGTCCCCGAAGACCCCGAGCCCGAGGGCCTGCACGCCGGCGAGCATGGCGCTGCCAGCGGTCTCGTGCCGGGCGATCACCGCGTCGCGGCCTTCCTCGAGCAGGATGCGGGCGCACTCGTTCGCGGCGTAGAGCATCGACGCCGCCTCGGTGTGGTGGTTGAGCCGACGCGGGCCCCAGTAGTCGAGGATCATCGCCAGGTCGAGGTAGTTCGACCGGATCGGCTCGTCGGAGACCTCGTCGCCGGGTTCGCGGATGCCGGCCTCGACGCTGCGCCGCTGGTCGAGGACCTCGACCGCGCGCGGCGACACCGTGAGCGGCGCGCTGCCGGACGGGCCGCCGAGGCACTTCTGCAGCCCGGCGCTCACCGCGTCGATGCCCCACGCGTCGACCTCGAGCGGGTTGCCCCCGATGGTCGCGGTGGCGTCGGTGTAGAACAGCACGCCGTGCCGGTCGCAGATCGCGCCGAGCTCGTCGAGCGGCTGGTTCATCGTCGTCGAGGTGTCGCCCTGCACGATCGCCAGGACCTTCGGACGGACACGGACGATCGCGTCCTCGATCGCGGACGGCGTGAACACCTGCCCCCAGTCGGTCTCGATCGTGTGGACCTCGGCTCCGGCACGCCCGGCGATCTCGGCGAGCAGGTGCCCGAAGCGCCCGAACACCGGCACGAGCACGCGGTCCCCCGGTGCGAGCAGCGACACCAGCGCCGCCTCGATCCCGGCGCGCGAGGTCCCGTCGACGAGGACGGTCGCGTCGTTGTCGGTGCCGAACACCCGCCGGTACAGCTCCTGCGTCTCGTTCATCGTGGTCGTCATCCACGGGTCGTACTGCCCGACGAGCGGGGTCGACAGGGCACGGAGCACGCGCGGGTCGGCGGTGATCGGCCCCGGTCCCATGAGGAGACGGGCGGGCGGGTTCACAGGGAGCATGGTCGGTCCTCTCGTTCCGGTCAAGATCGTATCGGAACGATCGTTACAAGGGTGTTTCGACGAGCACGTCGACGGGCCGTGTGACCAGCCGACCGGCGACGGACGTGACGCCGGCGTCCGAAGACGCGACCAACCGCCCGCGCAACCAGGTCTCGGTGACTCGGCCCCGTGCCTCCAGGCCGGCGAACGCGGAGACCGGGTTGCGGTGTTCGAGCCCGGCCACGTCGATGACGGCCGTGGCAGACGGGTCGAACACCGCGAAGTGGGCCAACGCGCCGGGCGCGATCACGCCGCGGTCGGCGAAGCCGGCGAGCGCCGCAGGGCCGGTCGTGAAGAGCGGCAGGAGGTCCTCGAGGGCGATCCCGCGGCGCGAAGCCTCGGTCCAGACCGCGCGGAACCCGACCTGCAGGCCGGCGATCCCGCCCCACGCGAGGCCCCAGTCGTCGGTCTTCAGGTCCGCGGTGGAGGGCGAGTGGTCCGACACGACCATGTCGATCGTGCCGTCGAGCACGCCGGCCCACAGGGCGTCACGGTTCGCGTCGTCACGGATCGGCGGGCAGCACTTGTACTCGGTCGCGCCGTCCGGGATCGTGCCCGCCTCGAACGCGAGGTAGTGCGGACAGGTCTCGACCGTCAGCCGGACCCCGTCCGCCTTGGCCGCGCGGATCATGGGCAGCGCCCCGGCGTCGGACAGGTGCAGGATGTGGACCCGCGCGCCGGTGGCCCGTGCACCCTCGATGACGCGGGCGATCGCGGACCGCTCCGCGTCGACCGGGCGGGTGACGAGGAAGTCCTGGTAGTGCCCGCCGAGCGCCTCGTGGTCGACCAGGTACTCGGGGTCCTCGGCGTGCACGATGAGCAGGGCGTCGATGCGCGCGACCTCCTCGATGGCGGCACGCAGCTGCGAACCGTCGAGGTGCGGGAACTCGTCGACACCGGACGGCGCCGTGAAGCACTTGAAGCCGAAGACGCCGGCGTCGTGCAGCCGGTCGAGGGATCCGAGGCTCGCGGGGATCGCCCCGCCCCAGAAGCCCACGTCGACGGCGACGCGGCCCTCGGCACTGGCGCGCTTGACGTCGAGCGCCTCGACCGTGGTCGTGGCCGGGATCGAGTTGAGCGGCATGTCGATGATCGTCGTCACGCCGCCGAGCGCGGCGGCCCGGGTTGCTGAGGCGAAGCCCTCCCACTCGGTCCGTCCGGGTTCGTTGACGTGCACGTGGGTGTCGACGAGGCCGGGGAGCAGCACCTGTCCGTCGGGCACACGGCGGTCGTCGAGCGCGGCGACGTCCGCGTCGAACGGGAGGACGTCCGCCACACGGCCGTCGCGGACGACGACCGCGGCGGGGCGGAAGGCGCCGTCGACCCAGGCGCGTTCCGCGCGGAGGACGAGGTCGGCCTGGAGGCCCGTCATGCGTCCGCCCCGACCGTCGCGTCCGCCGACGGGTGGCGTTCGAACCCCGCGAGCAGTCCCGACATCGGCTTGGCCGGTGGGGCGGCGTACTCGCCGTGCTTCCCGGTCGTCAGCCCGAGGCGCACGAGCGACTCGGCGAGCACGGTCGCCGCGGCCACCCCGTCGACCACGGGTGCCCCGATCGCCCGGGACACCTCGGCGCAGAAGTCCGCCATCCCGGCGCAGCCGAGCACGACCGCGTCCGCACCGCCCGCGATCACTGCCCGGCACTCCTCGATCACGAGCGCCCGGGCACCGGACGCCGGGTCGTCGAGCTCGAGGACGGGCACCTCGCACGCCCGGATCTCGGTGACGAGCGACGCGAAACCGTACCGCTCGGCGAGCTCGTGCGCCCGACCGACCGTCCGGCCGAGGGTGGTGACGACCCCGAAGCGCCGTCCGAGCAGCGCCGCCGCGTGGAAGCCCGCCTCCGCGATCCCGACGACGGGTCCGGAGGCGGCCTCCCGCGCGGCGTCGAGTCCCGGATCCCCGAAGCAGGCGACCACGTAGGCGTCCACTCCCTCCTGCTCGCCGATCACGATCTGCTCGAGGAGCCCCGGCACGGCCAGGGCTTCCTCGTAGTGACTCTCGATGGACGCCGGCCCCATGGTGGGGTTGACGGCCTCGAGGATCGTGCCGGGCCCGGCGACCGCGGCGGCGGCGGTGCCGATCGCCGCGGTCATCGAGCTCGTGGTGTTGGGGTTGACGACGCGGATGCGCATCGGGGTCCTTCCGGTGGTGCGGGTGGTGCGGTGGTTCAGGCGCGGCCGGTCGCTGCTCCGTCGTCGACCGTCGGGTCGTCGGCGGCGAGCTCCGGCATGCTCGGGCGAGCACGCTCGAGCCCCCAGAAGACCACGAGTCCGAGCGCGCAGCCGATGAACCAGCTGTAGTTCGACAGCCACGGTACGACGCCGAGGGCCGAGGGCAGGACCGCGCTGGCGACCGAGATCACCCCGGTGACCACGAGCGTCCAGATCGCATTCGGGTTGAAGCCCTTCGCGTACCAGTACCGGGCGCTCGGGTCCTTCGTGTACATGTCGTCGACGGCCACGCGCTGCTTCGCGACGATGTAGTAGCCGGCGATGAGGATGCCGAACAGCGGGCCGATCAGGGCGCCGAGCACCCCGAGCGTGTACAGGATCGCCTGGTCGTTGCCGTACCAGTTCCACGGGGTGAGGAGCACGGAACCGACCGCCGCGATCATCCCGCCGGCACGCCAGCTGATCTTCCGCGGCGCCACGTTGGAGAAGTCGAACGCGGGGCTGATGAAGTTCGCGACGATGTTGATGCCGACCGTCGCGGTGACGAACGTCAGGCCGCCGAGCAGGATCGCGAACGGGGCGCCGATCGCCTGCACGGTCTCGATCGGGTCCGTGATCAGCTTGCCGAACACCGGCACCGTGGCGCTGGCGCAGAGCACGGTCAGCACCGAGAAGAACAGGAAGTTGATCGGCAGGCCCCAGAGGTTGCCGCGCTTCACCGCACCGTAGGACTTCGCGTAGCGGGAGAAGTCGCCGAAGTTCAGCATCGGGCCGGAGAAGTAGCTCACGACCAGGGCGATCGCCGACAGCATCACCGGGATGCTCGCGCTGAAGGAGAGCGGCTCCCCCGCGGACAGCGTGAACGAGATGTTGCCGATGCCCGCCTGCCCGACCAGGTAGACGGCGAGGGCGATCATCACGACGTACACCGCGGGACCGGCCCAGTCGATGAACTTCTTGATCGCGTCCATCCCCATCCAGAACAGCGCGCCCTGCGCCACCCAGAGGATCGCGTACGAGATCCAGCCGAGCGCGGACAACCCGAGGAACGAGTGCTCGAGCAGCCCGGCCGACGCGGGGATGAACTTCAGGAAGATGATGTTGAGCGACTGCGCGGCGAGGAACGTCTGCACGCCGTACCAGGCCATCGCGATGAGGCCGCGGATGATCGCGGGGACGTTCGCCCCGAGGACGCCGAAGACCGCGCGGTTGATCACCGGGTACGGCACCCCGGTGCGCTGGGACGGCTTCGCGACGAGGTTCGCGAACACCTGCACGATGAGGATGCCGACCACCAGGGCGATGAGCACCTGCCAGCTGGCGATGCCGAGGGCGAAGAGCGACCCGGCGGTGACGTACCCGCCGACCGAGTGCACGTCGGACATCCAGAACGCGAAGATGTTGTAGCTCGTCCAGGTCTGCTTGCGCAGCGGGGCGAGGTCTTCGTTGGTGAGCGCCGGGTCGTACCCGGGCTTGACGACGCCGGCACCCGCGGGGGCTGCCGTCGTGAGGGGGGCGTGGGGCGCGGCGACCGGGGTCGCGATCTCTGTAGCCATGGCGTCCTCCGAAGGAGTGGGAAGGGCGAGCGGTGCCCGCCTCTGCCACGAAGCTACGGAGCCTCTTCGAGCCGCCCGTTTCCCCCGTGTAACGGTCGTGTGTCGCGCCACCCGTCCTGAAACGACCGTTCCAGCAGAGGGAGCGCGGTGCGGGCTGCGGCTTGCCGCACGGAAGGCGCACGCGGTGCCGAACGTCTGCCGCGGCGCGGTCGGCCGGTGGTACGAATCACCCATGACCAGGGGAATCAGGATCGACCACGTGGGCGTCACGGTGCCGGACATCGACGCAGCCACGGCGTTCTTCGTGGCGGCGTTCGACGCCGTCGTCCTGTACGACATGCGGTGCCGGACCGAGGCACCGAACAGCTCGCCCGAGGCGCACCAGTACCTCGGCATCCCACCGACGATGGCGCAAGGTGCGATGCGGATGCTCGCCCTGCCCGAGGGCCCGGGCCTCGAGCTGTTCGAGTACCTCGGACCCGACCAGCACGGTGCCGCACACCCGTCGGACCTCGGCTGGCAGCACCTGGCGATCTACGCGGACGACCTCGACGAGACGCTCGCGCGGGTCGAGGCCGCCGGGGGCACGCGCAACTCGGAGCCGCGCGACCTGCGTGGACTCGAGGCGGGCGACGGCAACCGGTTCGTCTACACCCGCACGCCGTGGGGGTCGACGCTCGAGCTCGTCAGCTACCCGTCGCCGCAGCCGTACCTGCTCGGCGCTCCCCGGGCGAAGTGGGCGCCGTGGCCGACCGCTGCCGACGCACTCCCGATGCCACTGTGACCCACGCGCGGGGTGGTCAGCCCACGGCCGAGCGCTGACCGACCCGGAACGACGCTCCCCGGTGCTCCTCCGGCAGCCGGTCGCCGCGGCCGTGCAGCTTGTGGCGGAGCGACCCCTCCGTGTAGCCCTCGGGGTAGGCGCCCCGGGCTCGGAGTTCGGGGATCACGAACTCGATGACGTCCTCCCACGTGCCCGGTGTCACCGCGTACGCCAGGTTGAACCCGTCGACGTCGGTCAGCTCCTGGATCTCCTGCAGCCGGTCTGCGATCGTCGCTCCGCCGCCGACGGCCACCGGCCCCAGGCCGCCGATCGCCGTGTGCCGAGCCAGGTCACGGATCGTCCACGAGCTGCCGTCCTCACCCGTGGCCGCAGCGATGTTCGCCGCGGCGGACTGGATCGCGTTCGACTCGACGTCACCGAGCGGCTCGTCGAGGTCCCACTGCGACAGGTCGACGCCCATCCACCCGGAGTTGAGCACCAGCGCACCGAGCTCCGACGCGTACGACAGGTAGTCCTCGTACTTCGCCTGGGCCAGCTCGTCGGTGGCGTCCGTGATCACGGTGAGCAGTGTGTAGACGCGAGCGGCGTAGCGGTCGCGACCAGCTGCCTCCAGGGCGTCCCGGACCTTCGCGACGGTCGACGCGAGCTGCTCGACGGTCGGTGCGCCCACGAAGACGGCTTCGGCGTTCTCCGCTGCGAAGCGGATGCCGCGCGGCGACGCGCCCGCCTGGTAGATGACGGGCGAACGCTGCACCGACGGCTCGGACAGGTGGATGCCCGGCACGTCGAAGTGCTCGCCGTGGTGCTCGATCGGGTGCACCTTCGCCGGGTCCGTGAAGACGCCGGACGCTCGGTCGGCGACGACCGCGTCGTCCTCCCACGAGCCCTCCCACAGCTTGTAGAGGACCTCGAGGTACTCGTCGGCAACGTCGTAGCGGTCGTCGTGCGACAGCTGGTCGGTCTGGCCCATGTTCCGCGCGGCGCTCGGCAGGTACCCGGTGACGACGTTCCAGCCGACCCGCCCCTTGGTCAGGTGGTCGAGCGTGGAGATCCGCCGGGCGAACGGGTACGGGTGCTCGTACGCCGTGCCCGCCGTGATCCCGAAGCCGAGGTGCTCGGTCACCGACGCCATCGCCGACACCAGCAGGATCGGATCGTTGACCGGCACCTGCGAGCCGGTGCGGAGGGCGGCCTCGTTCGAGTCGCCGTAGACGTCGTACGTGCCGAGGACGTCCGCGATGAAGATGCCGTCGAAGTGGCCCCGCTCGAGCAGCTTCGCGAGGTCCGTCCAGTACGACAGGTCGTTGTAGTGCCGCGACCGGTCGCGGGGGTGCCGCCACAGTCCCGAGGACTGGTGCGCCACGCAGTTCATGTCGAACGCGTTGAACCGGATCTGCCGCTTGCCGTTGCTGGAGGTCACGGGCGCGACGCTACGTGCCGGCCGTGCCCTGGTCCGCACCGTGACGAAGCGTGACGCGCGACCGACCAGCGGCCTGGAGGCGCGGTGCGGGCCCGCCCCGCGCCTCCGGGCCGCTGTCCGGTCGCGTCAGCGGGCCGCGGTCGCCTCGCGGACCGCGGCCTCGGCAGCGACCCACGCGAGCATGCCGCACTTGACGCGCATCACGAACTTCGAGACGCCGTGGAAGGCGATGAGGTCCTCGAGGACGTCCTCGTCGGGTTCGCCGGCACCGCGGGACCGCATCATCGTGCGGAACTCATCGGTGAGTGCCAGCAGCTCCGGGACCGTCCGGCCGACGGCCATGTCGGTGAGCACGGACGCCGAGGCCATCGAGATCGAGCAGCCGTCGCCCTGCCAGCCGAGCTCGGCGACGCGGTCCGTGTCGGGCTCCAGTCGGACGCGCACGGTGATCTCGTCGCCGCACGTCGGGTTGCGTTCGAAGTGCTCGGCGTCGGGGGCGTCGAGCAGACGGTCGCCGTGCCGGGCCTTCGCGTGGTCGAGGATGACCTGCTGGTAGAGGGAGTCGAGGGCGTTCACGACGCTGCTCCTTCGGCGCCGAAGTAGGCGCGGATCTCGCCGACGGCCGTCAGGAATCGATCGACGTCCTGCTCCGTCGTGTACACGTACGTGCTCGCCCGGCTGGTGGCGACGAGACCGAGTCGACGGTGCAGGGGTTGGGCGCAGTGGTGTCCGGAGCGGACCGCGATGCCCTGCGCGTCGAGGTACTGCGAGACGTCGTGCGCGTGCACCCCGTCGACGTCGAACGACACGAGGCCGGACCGGGGCACCTCGGCAGCGGGGCCGACGGTGCGGATGCCGGGGATCGCCGCGAGGCCCTCGAGCAGTCGGCGCGCCAGGTGCTCCTCGTGGGCACGGACGCGTTCCATGCCGATGGCCTGCAGGTACCGGACGGCCTCGGCGAGCGCGACGGCCTGGGACACCGGCTGGGTGCCGGCCTCGAAGCGCTCGGGTGCCGGCATGAAGTCGGTGTGTTCCATCGTCACCGTGGTGATCATCGACCCGCCCGTCCGGAACGGGGGCAGGGCGTCGAGGAGCTCGTGGCGGCCCCAGAGCACACCGATGCCGTTGGGACCGAGCATCTTGTGGCCGGAGAACGCGGCGAAGTCGACGCCGAGCGCCTGCACGTCGAGGGGGCGGTGCGGGGCGGACTGGCAGGCGTCGAGGACGACGAGCGCACCGTGCGCGTGGGCCGCAGCGACCACGGCGGACACCGGGGCGATCATGCCGGTGACGTTCGACACGTGCGCGAACGCGACGACCTTCGTGCGGTCCGAGACCAGGGCGACGGCGGACTCGGCGGTCCAGGTGCCGTCGTCGGCGACCGGCACCCACCGGAGCGTCGCACCGGTCAGCGCCGCGAGCTCCTGCCACGGGACGAGGTTGGCGTGGTGCTCGGCCTCGGTCACGAGGACCTCGTCGCCCGGGCCGATGCGGAAGCGCTCGGCGTCCGCTCCCCCGCGGCCGCGGCTGGCGTTGGCGATGCCGTAGGCGACGAGGTTGAGGGCGTCCGTGGCGTTGCTCGTCCACACGACCTCGTTCGGGGACGCCGCTCCGATGAACCCGGCGACCGTGGCACGGGCGTCCTCGTACGCGTCGGTGCTCAGTGCGGCGAGGGTGTGGGCGCCGCGGTGGACGGCGGCGTTGTCCTGCTCGAGGAACCGGCGTTCGGCGTCGAGGACCTGGCGGGGTCGCTCAGCCGTGGCCCCGGAGTCGAGGTACGCGAGGGGGAATCCGTTCACCTGCTGCTGCAGGATCGGGAAGTCCCGCTTGATCGCCTCGACCTCGGACTCGGTGAGCGGTTGGTTCGGCGCCACGACTGTCACCTCCCCATGGTGGTCCTTCCGCGCGCCGACGTCCAATCGATATGTGCATATCTGATGGGCGCTCGCCGATCGGTCCGGGGTCCTGCTGTCGTGCGACTACTCGTTGCCGACCTGCTTGTCGGCAGCGTCGCGCGCACCCTCGATCTTGTCGTCGAACTTGCCGCCCGTCGCCTTCTTCACCGCGTCGGCGACGCCGTCGAGCACCTTGTCGCTGATGCCCTCGGCCTTCTCGCTCTTCAGGGCGTCCTGGACCTTGCCGTCCTTCAGGAAGTCCTGGGCCTTCTTCGTGATGTCGTCGAACCCCGCCATCGGGTGCTCCTCGCCTCGGTGCGGAGCCCTACGCCCCGTCCTGCCGCCGATGCTAGGCCTGGTGTCCGGGATACGCGCGAGATCGTGACGAACTGTTCAGACCATCTGCGCGCTGCGCCGACGGGCGAGCACGTAGCCGACCGCGACCGAACCGGAGACGGCGAGCAACGACGGGATGAGGATGTCGGTCCCCTGCTGCGTGAACTCGACGACGAGCACGAGCGCGGTGAAGGGTGCCCGCATCGTCGTCGCGAGGAACGCCGCTGCCCCGATGAACGCGAACGCCGTGAGGCTCGGGCCGTCGGTCGGCCAGAGCAGGAGCCAGAGCCCACCGAGGCCGCCACCGACGGCCGACCCGATGGCGATGGACGGGGTGAGCGTGCCGCCGACGGCTCCGGCGCCGATGGTGGCGGAGGTCGTGATCGTCCGGATGACGCCCAGCACGAGCAGGAACACGATCGGCGACAGGCCCGCGACCGAACCGGCATCGAGGGAGGAGTTCATGGCGACGAGCCCGAGCGCCCGGCCGTTGCCGAGGATCTCCGGGAAGGGCACCGCGATGAGCCCCACCATCGCGAAGACGACCGGCAGCACGACGAGCAGGTGCCACCCCTTCGGTGCGAGCCCCTGCAGCCGGTTCGTGAGCTTCACGAAGCCGACCCCGGCGAAGCCGAGCACGGGGCCGACGATCACGGCCCAGACGAGCAGGGACGGCGAGAGGTGCATCGCGGGCACGTGGTACAGGACCTCGTCCGGGATGACGAGGCGCGCGACGAACGCCGCGACCGCACTCGTGGCGAACGCCGGCAGCGCGGTGGCGAAGGTCAGCTCGCCGAGCAGGACCTCGACCGCGAAGAGTGCTCCGCCGAGGGGGACGTCGTACACGGCGGCGAGACCGGCGGCCGCGCCGCAGGCCACGAGGATCTTCGTCTCGCGCCCGGTCAGCCCGGCCCGGGCGGTGACGAGCTGGGCCAGCCAGGCACCGATCTCACGCGGGGCGACCTCCTTGCCGATGGAGGCGCCGAGGCCCACGGCGAGGATCTGCACGCCCGCGTTGGCGACCGTGGCCAGGGACGGCATCCGCTTGCCGCCGACGGCAGCGGGCACCGAGACGATCGGGCGACCCCAGCGTCGGAGGGCCCACCAGGCGAACCCGGTCAGGACACCGGCGGCGACGAGCGCGAGGAACCGGTTCAGTGCCGAGGGGGCGTCGGCTGCCTCGAGGTGGCCGCCGAACGGGTACCCGAACGCGACGAACTGGATGAGCTGCAGGGCGAGCCAGACCGAGACGCCGGCGATGCCGCCCGCGACCCCGACGAGGCCGGTGACCACGGCGAGCTTGAGGGCCCAGACAGGGGTCGTGCGTGTCGCGTGTCCGGTGTGCGGCATATCGGGAAGCCTACTGGCTCACCCCACCGGCACCGGACACGCGAGGACGCCGGACGATCAGTCGAAGAGCTCGCTCAACCAGTTGCCGCGACGCTTCTTGCCGTACCCGTACTGCTGCTGCCCGTACCCGGGCTGGCCGTACTGCTGCCCGTACCCGGACTGCCCGTACCCGCGGCGACCCTTGTCCCACGACCCCGGCGAACCGGGCGACCCCGGCGACGCGTACCCGTTGCGGGGCACGGCCATCCCGGGCGCGTACGAGGGCTGCGGGTACGGCCCGCCGGACTGCGGGTACGCGGGGTTCGGCACGGCCTGCTGCGCCTGCGGGGCCGGCGGCGGCGTCTGCGTGGGCGTACCCGAGCCGCGCTCGATGATCTTGTCGAGCTCACCGCGGTCGAGCCACACGCCCCGGCACTCGGGGCAGTAGTCGATCTCGATGCCGGACCGCTCCGACATCACGAGGGTGGCCTGGTCGTTGGGGCACTGCATGGGGAGGTCCTTCCGAGCGGAGGCGCCGGTCGAGGCGCTTCCTGTGATCCTGGCCAGGTTGCATGGGGCGACCATGCGAAGGACCTGGACGGACCCGGTGAGCCGACCCGCGCCTCCAGGCCGGGTGCCCCGCTGCGGTCAGACGGCCGTCAGTCGGAACGGCACCACGCAGTCCGCCGGGACGAGGGGCGGCTGCAGGCCGACGCGCTCCAGCGCGCTCCCCCGGAACACCCGCTCACCGGCCCACCACGCGGGTGCCGAGATCCCGCGGCCGTTCCCGACGACGACCGGGTCGACGCGGTAGACCGTGTCGGGGTCCAGGTCGCGGAAGGTGATGCGTCCGGTGCCCGACACCTCGGACCGACCGACGCTGGCGAAGAAGAACAGTGCCTCCCGCCTGTCCGGCGCGACGGTGCCGTACACGAGGCGGGTGTCGTCCACCTCGTCGACCCGGACCAGGTCCCCGCCGTGCAGCAGCCCGCGCCACTCCTGGTACAACGCGATCCACTCGGCGAGCGCTGATTCCTCGGCCGGGGTCGCCTGCGCGAGGTCCCACTCGATGCCGAAGTGCCCGACGATCGCGGTCCCCGCGCGGAAGGCGAGGTCGTGCACCCGTCCGGTCGTGTGGTTCCGCCCGCTGGCCACGTGCGACCCGAGCAGTTCCGGCGGCAGGAGCTGTTGCGTCCACCGGTGCATCTGCTGCCGTTCGAGCGGGTCGATGTCGTCCGACACCCACACCCGGTCGGTGTGCTCGAGGACGCCGAGGTCGACCCGGGCACCACCCGACGAGCACGACTCGATCTCGAGCGTCGGGAAGCGCTCCTTGAGCGTGGTCATCAGCCGGTAGGCGGCGAGGGTCTGCTCGTGCACGGCCGCGGAGCCGCCCGGGTGACCGGCCTCGACGAGGTCGCGGTTGTGGTCCCACTTCACGTACTCGATGCCGTACTCGCCGATGATCGCCGTCATCCGTTCCAGCAGGTACGCGAAGGCCTCCGGGATCGCCAGGTTCAGCACCTGCTGGTGGCGCGACCGGATCGGCAGGCGACCGTCGGCCTGCAGGATCCACTCCGGGTGGGCGCGGGCGAGGTCGCTGTCCTCGTTGACCATCTCGGGCTCGAACCACAGGCCGAACTCCATGCCGAGGGCCCGGACACGGTCGACGATGGGACCGAGACCGTCAGGCCAGACGTCCTCGTCGACGTACCAGTCGCCGAGACCCGCGTGGTCGTTCCGGCGGTGTCGGAACCAGCCGTCGTCGAGGACCCAGCGCTCGACCCCGAGACGTGCCGCGCGTTCGGCGAGGTCGGTCAGGCGGGCGAGGTCGTGGTCGAAGTAGACGGCCTCCCAGACGTTGAGGGTCGTCGGGCGCGGGGTCGTCGGGTGGCTCGGGCGGCTCCGGAGCCACCGGTGGAACCGGCGCGCCTGGTCGTCGAGGCCGTCCCCGTACGCCGCGTACAGCCAGGGGCCCTCGTACGTCTGCCCGGTGTCGAGCCGGACCTCGCCGGGCAGCAGCAGTTCGCCGCCGCCGACGACCTGCCGACCGGTCGCCAGACGTTCGGCGAGGTGCCGGTGGTTGCCGCTCCACGCCGTGTGCACGCCCCACACCTCGCCGCGGGCGAAGCCGAACCCGGGCGTCCCGACACTGAGGACCGTCGCGGCGTCGGCACCCGTGCGGCCCTTCCGCCCCTCGCGCTCGTGGGTGCCGACGACGAGTTCGCGGCGCTGCGGGGTGCGTTCCTTGCCCCAGCGGCCGGCGAAGTCCAGGACCTCGCGGGCGTGGGACGGGATCGGGAGCGCCAGGGTGAGGTCGTCGACGGTGTACGTGCCCGCGGCGGTGTTCGTGACGGCGGCACGGGTGCGGAGGAGTCCGGAGGGCAGCATCTCGACGGTCAGGCGGAGCGCGAGGCCGGCGGTGCGGTCGACGGCGTGGGCGGTCACCGAGCCCGGGCCGCGGCCCTGGCCCTGGCCCTGGCCCTGGCCTTGGCTTTGGCTTTGGTTTTGGCTTTGGCCCGTCTCGGTGCCGGTGCCGGGTTCGGTGTCGACGTCGAGGTGCTCCACCGTGAACGCCGGCGACCAGTCCCGGCCGTCCCGGTGCCCGGACAGCCCCGGGCGGCCCGTCCACCCGCGGTGCGGCTCGGGCAGGATCGCCAGGCGCACCGGCACGTCGGCCTCGTTCGGGGCGACCGGCGCGACGTCCGCGTCGGCCAGGGCAGCGAGCTCGGTGCCGTCGAGCAGGCCGAGGGCGGCACCCCAGTGCACCACCGCCGGCAGGGCGTGGTCCCGGCAGTCGAGGACGAGGGAGACGCCTCCGGCGGTCAGGTGGACGACGTCGTTCGTGGGCACCGCCCCAGTCTCCATCAGAACCAGCGTTTGACCTTGAACACCACCCAGAGGACCGCCGCGAACAGCACCATCGCCACGATCGCCAGCGGGTACCCCCACGGCCACTGCAGCTCGGGCATGTGTGTGAAGTTCATGCCGTAGATCGCCGCGACGAGCGTCGGTGCGAACAGGATCGCCGCCCACCCGGAGATCTTCTTCGTGTCGTCGTTCTGCTTCTGCGCCGCGAGGGTCGAGTCGACCGTCAGGGCGTTCTGCAGCAGCTGACGGAAGGTGTCGAGGCGCTCGACGGTGCGGATGGCGTGGTCGAGGACGTCACGGAAGCGGCGCTGCATCTCCACCGGCAGGTGGTACTTCTCGGCACCGCGGTGCAGGTTCTCGATCATGTACACGAGCGGCCGGGCGGCACGCTGGAAATCGACGACCTCGCCGAACAGCTCGTAGATGCGTCGGGAGACCCCGGCCTCGCCCGCGAAGAGCTGGTCCTCGATCTGGTTGATGTCCTCCTCCAGCCCGTCGATCACCGGCACGTAGCCGTCGACGATCGAGTCCATCAGCGCCCAGAGCTGCGCCTGCGGTCCCACCGTCACGAGGCCCGGCTTGCCGCTCATCCGCTGCAGGGCACGCGGGACGTTCTGCTTGCCGCGCGGGTCCGCCTGCACGACCGCGAGGAAGAACTCCTCGCCGACGAAGGCGTGCACCTCGCCGAACTCGACCTCTTCCGCCTGGTCGTTGTAGAGCGCCGGCTTGAGGACGACGAACAGGGTCTTGCCGTAGCGCTCGAGCTTCGGGCGCTGGTGGCCCTCGGCGGAGTCCTCCACCGCCAGCTCGTGCAGGCCGAGGGCGACCGCGACGTCGCCGAGCTCCTGCGCGTCGGGCTGGTGCAGCACGATGCACGCGCTGGCGCCCTGGTCCTCGAGCATCCGGAAGGTGTCGTCGAGCGAGGGACTCGGGATCGGGGCGATCCGGTCGACGTAGACGGTGTTCAGCTCGACGGTCACGTGCCCACCGTACGCACCCGCGAGCCCGCAGCGCCCCACGGCACTCCACGGCGCGCTTCAGCGCACGGATCGGTACCGCGTCCTGCCCTCCGGCGCGAAGACGACCGTGCCGTCGCCAGCGACGAAGAGGGCGAAGTACCCGTCCGTGATCCGCTCGGCGGCGCGCTCGACGTCGACCTCGACCCAACCCGACCGCTCGAACGACCACAGCGTCGTGTCGGCCGCGGCGCCGCGCACCGCCGCCGCCGGGTCCACGGAGACGTCCTCGACGGCTTCCGGACGCCACCACCCAGACCGGGCGAGCTGGCGCTCCACCTTGTCGTGACGGCCGCGCTCCAGGAGCGTCCGGACGCGGTCGGCCTGCGACGGTGCGGTGATGGCGACGACGGCCTCGACTGCCTGTTCCATGCCGACGTGCCTACCCCACGCGCCTGAGCGGCGGACGTCCGGTGCGGGGCGGGGGTGCACCGCGCCTCCCGTCCAGCCCGTCCCCCGTCTGCTGGACGTGCGCTGCGCGCCGTGGCCGGTCACGCGCCTACGGTGCAGGTCATCAGCATGCTGACGAAAGGGGCTGACATGAAGAGGATCTGGAAGCGGATCGCGGTCGCGGTGAGTGCGGTCGTCGCGGTGGTCGGCGCGTTCGTCGGCTCCGGGGCAGCCGGCGGGACGCCGATCCAGGACGCGGCGGGCGGCGCGCTGTCGGCGTCCTCCACGGCCATCGCGCCGGACGGACCGGCGTTCTCGATCTGGAGCGTCATCTACGTCGGGTTGCTGGCGTACGCGATCCGGCAGTGCTTCCGCACGGCGGACGACGACCGGCACGCGCGGCTCACCCTGCCCGTCGTGCTGTCGCTCCTGCTCAACGCGGCGTGGATCCTGTCCGTGCAGTTCGGGTTCCTGTGGCTGAGCGAACCGATCATCGTGGCTCTGCTCGCGGTGCTGGTGTGGACGTTCGTGCTGCTGCGGCGCTCCCGACCGTCGGGCGTCGTCGAGGCGATCGTCACCGACGGCACGTTCGGGCTGTACCTCGGGTGGGTGTGCGTCGCAACGGCGGCGAACACGGCCGCGGTGCTGACGGCTGCGGGCTTCCGGGGCTTCGGGCTGGGCCAGGACGTCTGGGGTGTCGTCGTGGCGCTCGTCGCCGGGCTCGTCGGGGTCCTGCTCGCGGTGTGGGGCCGGGGGCGCCTGGCGCCGGCGGCGTCGCTCGCGTGGGGGCTGGCGTGGGTCGCGGTCGCGCGGCTCGACGGACCGCTCGTGTCGACGCCGACCGCCGTCGCCGCGGTGGTGGCCGCGGCTGCGGCGGTCGTCGTGACGCTCGTGGTGCGGGCCCGGGCCGGGTGGCGCGGCGCGCCTGCCGCGGTGGCCGGAGGCGCGAAAGCGACACACTTCGCGCACTGACGGCGGTCCGCTCCGCCGAAGCGACAGATTCCCGCCGAACATCGGCGGGAATCTGTCGCTTTCGCGGAAGCCGCCCGAGCCCGCCGTCCACCGGGCGGCGCGGCCGCCCCCCCCCGCCGCGCGCTCAGCGCGCGGCGGGCACGAGGCCGTGCGCGGCCGCTACGGCCTCGTTGACGACCTGCCCCGCGTGCACGTTCACCCCGAGGGCGAGCGCCGGGTCCGCCGCGGTCGCCGCCTCCCACCCCTGGTTCGCGATCGCCACGGCGTACGGCAGCGTCGCGTTCGTCAGCGAGATCGTGCTGGTGCGGGGCACGGCACCGGGCATGTTCGCCACGCAGTAGTACACCGAGTCGTGCACGGCGAACGTCGGGTCGTCGTGGGTCGTCGGGTGCGAGCCCTCGAAGCAGCCGCCCTGGTCGATCGCGATGTCGACGAGCACCGAGCCGGGCTGCATGTCCGCGACCATGGCGTCGGTCACGAGCTTCGGCGCCGAGGCCCCGGGGATCAGCACCGACCCGATCACGAGGTCAGCGTCCCGCAGCGACTCGGCGATCGCGTGCGACGAGGACCGCAGCGTCGTGACCCGACCGTCGAACCGGGCGTCGAGCGCGCGCAGCCGGGGCAGGCTGATGTCGAACACGGTGACGTCCGCGCCCATCCCGAGCGCCATGGTCGTAGCGTGCTCGCCCGCGACGCCGCCGCCGATCACGACGACGCGGCCCTTCGGCGTGCCGGGGACCCCGCCGAGCAGCAGCCCGCGGCCGCCCTTCGTGCGCATGAGGTGGTTCGCGCCGACCTGTGCGGACAGCCGTCCGGCGATCTCGGACATCGGCGAGAGCAGCGGCAGCGAACGGTCCGGCAGCTGCACGGTCTCGTACGCGATCGCGGTGGCGCCGGAGTCGACGAGGGCGTCGGTGAGCGGCCGGTCGGCGGCGAGGTGCAGGTACGTGAACAGGACCTGCCCGGGGCGGATCGAGGCGTACTCCGACGCGACCGGCTCCTTCACCTTGAGGATCATCTCGGCGCGTGACCAGACGTCGGCCGCGGTCGGGACCACGGTCGCGCCGGCGGCGGCGTACTCGGCGTCGGGGAACGAGGAGCCGTCGCCCGCCCCCGCCTGCACCAGTACCTGGTGGCCGTGCAGCGTCAGCTCGGCGACGCCGGCCGGGGTGGCGGCGACGCGGAACTCGTTGTTCTTGATCTCGGTGGGGACGCCGATGAGCATTGCGGACTCCTTCGTGGGCGGTGCTGCTGTCCCCACCATTGAGCCCCGGATTCGTTACAGCAGCATTACGCCCGAACGATCTGTCGCAGAAGGATCGATCGGTGCGACGAGATTCGGTGGAGCGCTCAGAACACCTTGCCCGGGTTGAGGATCCCCGCGGGGTCGAACACGGTCCGGATGCCCCGCTGCAACTCGAGCACGTCGTCGCCGAGTTCGTCGCCGATCCACCGCCGCTTGAGCACCCCCAACCCGTGCTCTCCGGTCAGCGTCCCGCCGAGTTCGATCGCCGCACGGAACATCGCGTCGGCCGCCTGCCACACGTGCGGTGGCACGTCGTCACCGTCGAACACGAAGTTCGGGTGCAGGTTGCCGTCCCCCGCGTGCGCCACCGTCGGGATCGCGATGCCGTACCGGGTGCCGATCTCCGCGATCCGCGCGAACATCTCGGCGAGCCGACTGCGCGGCACGGCGACGTCCTCGATGAGCACGCGACCACGGGCCTCCATCGCCGGGTGGAACGAGCGACGGATCGTCAGCAGGCGGTCGCGTTCCGCCGCCGACCCGGCCAGGTGGACGGTCCCGCCCTCGGTCTGGAGGCGCGGCACGGCTCCCAGCGCCGCCTCCGTCGCGCCCGGGCCGTCCCACTCGACGAGGAGGAACACCCCGTCCGCCGAGGTACTCCCCGTCGTCTGGGTCATCACCTCCGGCCCGAGGTAGGCCGCAATCCCCTCGAGCGCCGCCCGGTCGAGCAGTTCGACGGTCGACGGACGGGCAGCATCGGTGACGACGAGCGCCGCAGCCCACGCCGCGCGCTCGACGTCCGGGAAGACGGCGGCCAGCGTCGCGGGCTCGCCCTCCGGGATCGGCACGAGTCGTACGGTCGCGCCGACGATCACGCCGAGCGTGCCCTCCGACCCGACGAGCAGCGCCGTGAGGTCGAGGCCGGTGACACCCTTCACGGTCCGGTGCCCCGTCGACACGAGCCGACCATCGGCCAGGACGACGTCGAGCCCCAGCACCGCTTCGCGGGTCACGCCGTACTTCACGCAGCGCAGGCCTCCGGCGTTCGTGGCGATGTTGCCGCCGACGCTCGAGATCGCCGCACTCGCCGGATCGGGCGCGAAGCGCAGGCCGAACTCGGCGACCGCGGCGTTCAGATCGCCGTTCAGCACGCCGGGTTCGACGATCGCGTACTCGTCCTGCGTCGACACCCCGAGGATGCGGTCCATGCGCGCCACGCTCAGGACGACGCTGCCCTCGGTTCCGTTCGCACCGCCCGCGAGCCCGGTACCGGCGCCGCGCGGGACGACCGGCACGCCGAGCGCGGAACACGTCCGGAGGGTCGCCTGCACGTGCTCGACCGTCCGGGCCTCGACCACGGCGACGGGCCCACCGGGCGCGATCCAGCCGGACTTGTCCGTCCGAGCGGCATCGAGCACATCCGGCTCGGTCCGGACGACGGCGCCGTCCGGGTCGACGAGCGCGGAACGGAGGGCGGTGACGACGGTGTCCATCCCGCCACGCTACCGAGCGCGGAGGGACTCGCTCGGCAGTTCCCCGAAGCGGGAGCGGTACGTCGCCGAGAACCGGCCGAGGTGCCCGAAGCCCCACGCACGGGCGACGTCCGCCACCGACGTGTCGTCGCGGTCGCCCCGGACGAGGTCGGCTCGAGCGCCGTCGAGCCGTACGCCACGGAGCAGGTCACCCGGGGTCTGGTCGAGGTGCCGACGGAGGGACTGCTGCAGCCCGCGCGGACTGAGCCCGGCCGCCGCCGCGATCTCCGGCGTGCCGATCGGTTCACGTGCGTGCTCGTGAACGTACTCGAGCGCCCGCCGGAGCCGCTGGTGCTCGGGTCCGCTGCCGGTCACCGTCGACCGCCACCGGCTGCGCTGCGGGAACGCCGCGATCGCCGCGGTCGCGAACGCCTCGGCGATGTCCCGCTGCACCGTCGCGGTCAGCTCGTGGTCGACGTCGAGCCAGGTGGCCGAGTGCGCGCGGACGACCGACTGCCACGCACGCATGCCCTCGGTCGACGGGCGGCGCAGGGGCTCGAAGGCGAAGTCGTCCTCGCCCACGACGGACCGGAGGAACCCGGCGTCGAGGTGCACGAGGTTGAGCGCGATGTCGCGGTGGTGGAGCTCGTAGGTGTCGTCGAACGGCAGGACCACGGGCACGCCGGGCTCGAGATCGTGCGATTCGCCGCCGTACGTGATCGTGCTCGATCCGCTGCGCATCCAGGCGACGAGGAACTGGTCGTCGACCCGGCTGTCACTCCGGAGGTCGACCATGAACCGGGACGACCGCAGCGACATCCGGTCGTCGCCGACCCCCGCGAAGTCCCAGTGGCACTGCTTGCGGGTCCGCCGGACGGAGGGGGCCCGGAAGTCGTAGTCGCCGCCGAAGAACGCCAGCGCCTGGTCGATGTCGGTGCCCACGAGCCGCCGGTAGTACCGGGTGTCGCCGGGACGGCGCGGATCGATCGTGGCAACCATGCTCCAGAACGTACTGCGCACCACCGACAAAGTAGTTCGGAAGGTGACGCAGAGCGCCGCTCAGGGCTGCAGGATCGCCTGCCCGACGCTCTCGTCCAGGATGAGGTCGGTGATGAGCCCGGCGGCGAGCGCACCCTTCAGCGACGCCGCCTTCGACCGCCCGGCGACGACGCAGACCCGACGAGGCGCGCGCTTGATCGTGTCGAGGTCCGGCGCCCCCGCGCGGGCGTTCACGCCGATGTCCTTCCACGAACCGTCGGCCCGGTAGAACACGGTCGAGACGTCCCCGACCACCTGGGCCTTCGTGAGCTCGTCACGGTCGGACGGGTCGAGGTAGCCGCCGGAGTACACGTGCGAGGGCACCGGGGCCTGGGGCGCACCGACACCGAACACGACGAGGTCCATGCGCTCGTGCAGGTCGAGCACGCGGCGGATCGAGCGTTCCCGGAACAGGGCCTCCTTCGTCGCGGGGTCGTCGAAGAACGCCGGGACGGGGAACTGCTGCACGAACGCGCCGTAGGCCTCGCCGAACCTGCGGAGGATCTCGGACGCGTAGACGATGCCGGTGGTGCGGGTGTTCGCGGCGCCGTTGATCTGCACGACCGTCGAGCCGTGGGTCGTCTTCGGCACCAGGTAGCGGCTGACGGCGCTCACGGTCGAACCCCACGAGATGCCGATGACCATGTTCGACTCGACGTACTGCGTGAGGATCCGGGCGGCGGACAGGGCGACCCGCTCGAGCCGGTCGACGTCGCTCGTGTGGTCCGGCACCGGCACCACGTGCGCGTGCACCCCGAAGCGCGACCGGATGCTGCGGCTCAGCGCGGCGGCCTGGTCGAGGGGCGAACGGATCTGGATGTCGACGAGCCCGGTGTCCCGGGCGTACTTCAACAGGCGCGACACCGACGACCGCGACGTCGCGAGCTCGTCGGCGATGGCGTCCATCGTCAGGTCCTGCAGGTAGTAGAGGTGCGCGGCGCGCAGCGCCTGCTGCGTCCGCATGGGCTGAGCCGCATCGCTCATCGTGCTCCGATCGGTAGAACGCAACCATGCACGGACGTGCACGGCCTCTGCAACCCCTGTCGCGCCTCCAGGCCGCTGTCGGGGCCGTGTCCACAGGTGTGCTGCACGTTCGTGCACGCAAGTTGCCCGACCTCTCACCAGAGGCGCACGATCGGTGTCGAACCCCACGGAACCGACCAAGGAAGCGACGCAGCATGTCGAAGAAGACGCAGCCCCGGAACACGGTGAACGCGCTCACGGAGCGCCCGAACGCACAGGTCCTCGTCGTCGGTGGCGGCATCAACGGCATCGCCACCTTCCGCGACCTCGCCCTGCAGGGGGTCGACGTCGCCCTCGTCGAACGGAGCGACTACGCCTCCGGCGCCTCCGCCGCGTCGAGCCACATGATCCACGGCGGCATCCGCTACCTCGAGAACGGCGAGTTCCGCCTGGTGCGCGAGAGCGTGCAGGAGCGCAACGGGCTCATCCGCATCGCCCCGCACTACGTCAAGCCGCTGCAGACGACGATGCCGATCTTCTCGACCTTCTCGGGCATCATGAACGCCCCGCTGCGCATGCTGACGCACAAGCAGCGCTCCACGAAGGAGCGTGGCGCGATGCTCATCAAGATCGGCATGACGATCTACGACTCCTTCTCGCGCGACGGCGGCTCCGTCCCGAAGCACGTCTTCCGCACGAAGAAGGCCGCGCTCGAGGACATGCCGGCCCTCAACAAGGACCTGAAGTACACGGGCACCTACTACGACGCGTCCGTGCACGAGCCGGAGCGTCTCGCGCTCGACGTGCTCAAGGACGGCCTCGCCGCGGGCAAGGGCACCGGCTCCGCCGCGACAGCCCGTGCGACCAACTACGTCGAGGCCGCTGGCACCCGCGACGGCGGCGTGCTGCTCCGCGACCGCGAGACCGGCAACGAGTTCGTGTTCACGGCCGACGTCGTCATCAACGCCTCCGGCCCCTGGACCGACCTGACGAACGGCGCGTTCGGCGGCGAGACGAAGTTCATGGGCGGCACGAAGGGCTCCCACATCGTCGTGCAGAACGACGAGCTGCTCGAGGCGACGAAGGGCCGCGAGCTCTTCTTCGAGAACGACGACGGCCGCATCGTGCTCATCTACCCGCTCAAGGGCCGGGTGCTCATCGGCACGACCGACATCGACGCCGACCCGTCGAAGCCGGTCACCACGACCGACGAGGAGATCGACTACTTCTTCGGGCTCGTGAAGCACGTGTTCCCGCAGATCGACGTCACCCGCGACCACATCGTCTACAGCTACTCCGGCATCCGCCCGCTCCCCCGCCACGAGGACACCGCCCCCGGCTTCGTGTCGCGTGACTACCGGATCGTGGACACCCAGATCGCCGGGCTGCCGGGGTCGACCGTGCTGTCGCTCGTCGGCGGCAAGTGGACGACCTTCCGCGCCCTCGCCGCGCACCTGTCGACCGAGGCCACCACGAAGCTCGGCGTCACCCGATCGGTCGACACGACGGGCATGCCGATCGGTGGCGGCAAGGAATTCCCCACCACGGACGCCCAGCGTGCCCTGTGGATCAAGTCGCACCGCGACGGGCTCGAGGCATCGGTCGTCGAGGGACTCCTCGAGCGCTACGGCACCCGTGCCGCCGAGGTCGTGGACGTCCTGGTCGACGGCCCCGTCGAGCCGCTCGAGTCCGACCCCGCGCTGACCCGCGCCGAGGTCGCGTACTTCGCCGAGCACGAGCAGGCCGTGCACCTGGTCGACGTGGTGCTCCGCCGCACGAACCTCGCGTTCGTCGGTGGCGTCACGATCGACCTGCTCGACGAGCTGGCCGACGTGCTCGCCGGTTCGCTCGGCTGGACGCCCGAGGAGCGTGCGGACGAGGTCCAGCAGACGCTCGACGTCCTGCGCGAGGCGCACCGGGTGATCGTGCCGCTGACGTCCGCCTCGCAGCTCGCGTAACGCTCGTCCCTTCGGACTGGAGGCGCGGTGCCAGCTGGCACCGCGCCTCCAGTCCGTCTGTCCGCGCGTGCGGTGGCGAGCCGCAGCTCAGAACCGCTCGCCGGTCGGGTCCTGCGCGGTCCGGTCGATGAGCTGCTCGCCGCCGACCGGCTCACCCTCCCAGTCGACCAGGCGCCAGCCGTCGTCGAACGACCCCTCGAGCTCGACGATCCCGGTGTTCTCCAGGTGCCGCTGCGTCCCGAAGTGGTCCGGTGTGTTGTCCGCCGCCGCACTCGCCCAGGTGCGGATCGCGGCGCCGTGGCTGAACGCGGCCGCGACGTCCACCCCGGTCTCCAGGATCTGCCGGACGGCGTCGTCGTAGCGGGCGAAGAACTCCTCGCCGCTCTCGGCACCGGGCATCCGCGTGCTGCGGTCCCCCGCCGACCACCCGTGCACCGTCGAGATGTACATCTGCACGGACACCTTGTCGCGCTTGCCCTGGGTGTCGCCGGCCTCGATCTCGCGGAGACCCGGCAGCACGACCGGCTCGAGGCCGAGCGACGCGGCGAGGGGTGCCGCGGTGATCTGCGTCCGGACCATCGTCGAGACGAACAGGCGCTCGATGCCCCGGTCGGCGAGGGCCGCCGGGAGTGCGTCCGCCTGCTGCTGCCCGAGTTCGGTCAGTCCCGGTCCGGGGACCTCGGCGTCGAGGACGCCGTTCACGTTCGCGGGAGTCTGGCCGTGGCGGATGAGCAGCAGTCGCATGCAACCACCCTACGGACCACCGGTGACGTCACCCCTGGCGGGTGTTCCAGCGCGGGTTCTTCTTGTTGATGACGTACACGCGGCCACGCCGGCGGACCACCTGCGAGCCGGGGATCTTCTTGAGTGCCTTGAGCGAGTTGCGGACCTTCACGGAGCCTCCTTCGACGGCGTTCCCTAGTTGAGAACGATGATCATGTACATTAGCCGACATGCGTCCCGCCGCCATCACCCTCGTCTCCGCCCTGCACGACGTCGACGCCGACCGGGTCGCCGCCCGGATCTCCGTCGGTCACCGGATGCACGCGAGTGGGAGCGCGTTCGCCACGGCCCGCGCGATCGCCGAGCGGGCCGACCAGCTCGACCGCGTCTGCGGGCCCGACGCCGACCACGGCCTGGTCGTCACCCTGCCGCCCGGGGCCGACTCCCGCGCGGTCGGGATGATGCTCGCGAACGCCGCGCGGTCCGAGACCGGGGACGACCGGATCCTGCGGCACGTCGTGAGCGTGCTGCGCGCCAACGACGTCGCACGGCTGCTGTGGTCCGAGGTCGACGACGCGTTCGTCGCGGCCGACCGGGTCGCTTCGCTCGTCGAGTACGCCACCGTCATCGTCCTCGACCGCGTGACCTCTGTCCCCGTCGATCGCCGTCGGGCCCTCCTCGCACTGCTGCACCGCCTCGCGCCGCAGGCCGTGGTCGTCGCGGTGTCCTCGATCCGGAGCGCCGCTGACCTGCCGGCGTCCAACGGCGGGGCGGCGAGGGTCCTCGCGGCCGGCGCCGGGTGGATGCGGGCGCTGTCCGGCTCCGCGGGGCGGGACCCCCGGGACGGCCTGGTCGCCCTGCGCTACCGGGAGCCGCTGCCGTTCCACCCCGGACGGCTCGCCACGGTGATCGAGCACGACCTCGCCGCCGGGGCCAACGGGCGCGTGCTGCGGTCGAAGGGGTTCTTCCGGCTGGCCTCACGACCGGACCACGTCGGAGCATGGTCGAGCCTCGGTGCGATGCTGGCGCTGGACCCCACCGCGAACCCGTCGTGGGACGAGGACGCACCGATCGGTCAGGCGCTGTGGTTCGTCGGCGAGGAGCTCGACGTGCGCTCGATCGAACGGGCGCTCGACGGGGCGTTGCTCACGGCGCCGGAGCTGCTCGCGGGGCCGGAGCTCTGGCGGTCGTGGGCGGACCCGTTCCCGGTGTGGCCGGCGCTCGACCCGTCGGGCGAGCACCGGCACGAGTAGGCGGGCGGGCGGGGCCGGCGGCCGGCGGACTCGGAACGACGAGTCCGACGTCGTACGACATCGGACTCGTCGTTCCGAGTCCGCAGCCACCCTCAGCGCGCCGCCAATTCCTCGTCACGCGCAGCCTCACGCGCGCGGCGCGCAGCGTCCTCGGCAGCGAACGGCAGGTCCCCGAGGTCCAGGTTCGGGTTCGTGTCCTGCGTCAGCACGAGCTCGCGGGCCTCGTCCTCGGTCTCGACCGCCGGCATCGAACCGGGCAGCGGGCGACGCGAGGACTCCTTCATGCAGAACACCCCGACGGCCCCGACGACGCTCATCGCCATCAGGAAGTACGCTGGCGCGAGCTCGTCACCCGTCGCCGTGAGCAGGGCCTGCACGATGAGCGGGGTCGTCCCACCGAACACGGCGATGGCGATGTTGTACGCGAAGCCCATGCCCCCGTACCGCGTCGAGGTGGGGAACAGCGCCGGCAGGGACGCCGCCTGGTTCGACACCCACAGCGCCGTCATGAGCGCGAGGAGCCCGAGCCCGGCGAGCGTCGACCACTGCGCACCGTGGCCGATGAGCAGGAACGCGGGGACGACCAGCACGACCGTGGTGGCCGCACCGATCCACATCACGACCCGGCGGCCGAGCTTGTCGGACAGCTTGCCGGTCAGGGGCAGCATGACCGCGAGCAGCACGAGCACCGGGATCGTCAGCAGGGTGCCGTCGAGCGCGGAGTAGCCGAGCGAGTCGGTGAGGTACGTCGGCATGTACGACGTCAGCGCGTACCCGACGGTGTTCGAGGCGGCGACGAGCATCACGGCGATGACGATCGGGCGCCAGTGGTCGCGGACCATGACGAACAGGTTCGCGGGCCGCTCTCCTTCGAAGGACGCCCGGTTCGACGAAGCCGCCTCCTGCGCTGCCTGCGTGGCCTGGAACACCGGGGACTCCTCGATGCGCAGGCGGAAGTAGATCGCCACGACGCCGATCACACCGGCGGCCAGGAACGGGAAGCGCCAGCCGTACGCGGTCATCGCCTCGTCGCCGAGGGTGAGCTGCAGCACCGAGACGACGGTCGCACCGAGTGCGAAACCCAGGTAGCTGCCGAAGTCGAGGATGCTCGCGAAGAACCCGCGGCGGCGATCAGGGGCGTACTCGGTCACGAACGTGGTCGCCCCGGCGTACTCACCACCGGTCGAGAATCCCTGCGCGAGCTTCAGCACGACGAGGACGATCGGTGCGAACACCCCGATCGTGGCGTACGCGGGCAGCGCGCCGATGAGGAACGTCGACGCCGCCATCATGATCAGCGTCGTCGCGAGGACCTTCTGCCGGCCGATGCGGTCGCCGAGGCGTCCGAACACGATGCCGCCGAGCGGACGCGCGATGTACGTCGCCGCGAAGACACCGAGGCTGAACAGGATCTGGACGGAGGGTTCGGCCGTGGGGAGGAAGACCTTCCCCATCGTGACGGCCAGGTAGCCGTACACGCCGACGTCGTACCACTCCATGGTGTTGCCGACGACCATGCCGCTGACGGCTCGGCGCATCATGCTCTTGTCGACCACGGTGACGTCGCTCACGCGGAGGCGCCGCTCGGGCCGCGTCGGGGTATGGCTGGGATCGGAGCCCATGCATTTCTCCTCGAGGGGATCGGCGGGCCGACGGGTACCGGCCCGGGAACAGCGGACGACGTTACCGAGCGACCGAAATGTCATTGGCCGGTGATTCACAGGAACCGGCGTGTCACCCGAACGAGGGACACCGGCCTTCCGCACGGTGACGGCGATCGCGGCGGTCCGTAACGACGTCATAACATCGCGTCATGGCGATCGAACCCGAGACGAAGAACTGGACGTGGGTCATCGAGTCCGCGTGCCCCGAGTGCGGCTACGACGGCAGCACCGTGACGATCCGCGACGTCCCGGGGATCATCGACGCGAACACGTCCGCGTGGCCCGCTGAGCTCGCCCGCGACGGGGTCCGCGACCGCCCCGACGACCAGACCTGGTCACCGCTCGAGTACGGCGCGCACGTCCGGGACGTCCACCGGAAGATGGCGGAGCGGCTGGCACTCATGCTCGCCGAGGACGCCCCTGCCTTCCCGAACTGGGACCAGGACGCCACCGCTGTGCAGGACGACTACGCCGCGCAGGACCCCGCCGTCGTCGCTCGCGAGCTCGGCGAGGCCGCGCACCGTGCGGCCCGCGCGTTCGACGAGGTCCGGGACGACCAGCTCGCCCGGACGGGCCTCCGCTCCGACGGCAGTGCGTTCACGGTCGCGACGCTCGCCACCTACTACGCGCACGACCCGGTGCACCACCTGTGGGACGTGCGGCGCACGCGGTAGACGCACCCACCTGACGGCCTGGAGGCGCGTGGCGGCCCCGCCCCGCGCCTCCCGTCTGCCCGTGGCCGGCCGATCCGCGCGTGGTGAGCCGATCCGCGCGGAGCAAGCGGAATCGCACATGGGAGGCAGGAAGAAACGGCCCCCTACGCGCGAATCTGCTTCCTACCGCGCGCGCCATGGGAAACAGCGCGCACCTATCGCGCGTGATGGGAAAGGACGCGCACCGGCGAGCGCTCAGGCGAGAGCGTCGAGCAGGGCGCGCGCCGTCGCCGCGTCCGTCACCAGCTCGTTGACCAGTCCCCCGCGGACCGCACCGACGATGCTCGCGACCTTCGCGGCCCCGACCGCGACGCCGACGGCGTGCGGGACGGAGGACAGGACCTCGCGGGAGGTCCGCACCATCCGGTCGCTGCCCGGGAACTCGATCGCCGAGCCGTCGGCGGCGTAGAAGTTGAGGCACACGTCGCCGGCCGCCTGGTCGAAGACGGCGTCCTCGACGGGGACTCCGCGGGCGAGGGCGTCGCGAGTCGGGGTCGGCGCGCCGATGCCGAGGATCGCGCCCTTCGCCCGACCCCAGAGACCGATCACGTGCTGGAACGCCGGGTCCTCGTCGAGCGAGGAGCGCATCGCGGGCGACGGCAGCGCCTGCGCGAAGAGGAACGCCGGGATCGCACCCGAGTGCTCGGCGGCGGTGCGGGTGATCTCGTTCGTCTGGAACCAGGGCATCGGGTCCGCCTGCCCGCCCACGGTCGGGACGAGCTGCACGCCGGCCAGCGGGGGCATGCCCGCGTGTGCGACGTCGTACACCGTGCGACCGGAGGACATCAGCACCGCATCACCCGGGACGAGCGACATCCCCTCGACGGCGGCGGCGAGCGGCGCGGCGAGGTCGGCCCCGAGCGTGGCGGTGTGCGTCACGGCGGCGAGGTGCACGGCCCGGAGCCCGAGCACGACCTGCAGTCGCTCGGCGAGCGCGACGGTCTCGTCCTGGAACGGGTCGACGACCTCGATGCGGACGAGTCCGGCCCGGCGCGCCTCGGCCACGAGTCGCGACACGGTCGGGCGCGATACCCCGAGGCGCGAGGCGATCTCGACCTGGGTGGCGTCCTCGAGGTAGTACATCCGCGCGGCCTGGTAGACCGTGTCGAGCGGGAAGCGGGTCCGGGCACCCTCGGCGGCAGGGATCTCGGCGGACATGGGGCGATCGTAGTCCCGGCGCACCTCAGCGGATCGTGAACCCGCCGTCCACGCGGAGGTCGGCGCCGTTCACCATCGCGCTCGACTCGCCGGCGAGGAAGAGCACCGCGGCGGCGATCTCCCCGGGGGTGGCGAAGCGTCCGGTGGGGATCTCGTCCTGGTGCCGGATGCCGTTCTCGTTCGCCCACGCCGCCCGGCCGAGGTCGGTCAGGACGACGGTCGGCGACACGGTGTTCACGGTGACGCCGCGGCCACCCCACTCGAGTGCGAGCACGCGGGTGAGCCCGATCACGCCGGCCTTCGACGCGCAGTACGCCGCGTGGCCGTCGATGCCGACGTGGGCAGCCTGCGAGGCGATGTTCACGATGCGTCCGTACCCGGCGGCGAGCATGTGCCGGCCGGCGGCCTGCGCGACCCGGTAGGTGCCGGTCAGGTTGACGTCGATGGTCTTCGCCCAGGTCGCGGCGTCGAGGTCCTCGGCCGGGGCGAGCGCTGCGATGCCGGCGCAGTTCACGAGCACGTCGATACCCCCGAAGTGCTCGGAGACCGCGGCGATCGTGCGGGCGACCGAGGCCTCGTCGGTGACGTCGCACCCGAAGCCGGCGTGGACCCCGGAGTCGGAGTCGGCAGCGGCGACGGCCCCGGCGTCGGGCGCGGGCAGATCCGCCGCCGCAGCGGCAGCTCCGTCGGCCCGGACGTCGACGATCGCGACCCGCGCGCCACGTGCGGCGAGCGCCCGGGCGATGGCGTTCCCGATGCCCGAGGCACCGCCGGTGACGATCGCGGTGCGACCGGTGAAGTCGTTCGTCAGGTCCACGCTGCCCGGGCCCGGGCGGAGGGCCGCGGCGAAGTCGGTGGGGGTGCTGGTGGCGGTGCTGGTGGTCATGTGCGCTCCGTTGCGTTCAGTCTGAGGTTCGTCCAGACCGTAGCAGAAATTGTGTTCTGGACAAACGTTCCGGAGGGTGTACAGTCATCGCCGAAGCCACCCAACGGAGGAACAGCTCATGTCGACGACGACCGAGAACGCGGCCACCACTGCCGCCGCCACCATCCCCACGACGATGCGCGCCGTCGTCGTCCACGGCCCGGGCGACTACCGCCTCGAGACCCGCCCCGTGCCGACGCCCGGCCCCGGCGAGCTCCTGCTCCGCACCGACGCCGTCGGCATCTGCGCGAGCGACCTGAAGTGCTACCACGGCGCCGCGAAGTTCTGGGGCGACGAGAACCGCCCCGCCTGGGCCGAGAAGGACCGCATCCCCGGGCACGAGTTCGTCGGCACGATCGTCGCCGGTGACGACGCCGCCCTCGCCAAGCGCAAGGTGTCCGTCGGCGACCGCATCGCGTGCGAGCAGATCGTGCCGTGCTGGGAGTGCCGCTACTGCCTCGAGGGCGCGTACTGGATGTGCAACGTCCACGACATGTTCGGCTTCAAGGGCTACGACGGCGCCATGGCCGAGTACGTCCTCGTGCCCGCCAAGGCCCTGACGCACCCGGTGTCGAGCGCGCTGCCCGGCCAGGTCGCCGCCTTCGCCGAACCGCTCTCGTGCGCCTTCCACGCCGTCGAGCGCGGCGATATCAAGTTCGGCGACACCGTCGTCATCGCCGGTGCCGGCCCGATCGGCCTCTCCGCCATCGCGGGCGCCCGCCAGAAGAACCCGCTCCGCATCATCGCGCTCGACGTCGTCGAGGCGAAGCTCGAGCTGGCCCGCAAGGTCGGCGCGGACATCACGATCAACATCGCCGAGGACGACGCCGTCGCCCGCGTGAAGGAACTCACCGACGGCTACGGCGCCGACGTCTACATCGAGGCGACCGGCCACCCGTCCGCGGTCCCCCAGGGCCTCAACCTGCTGCGCAAGCTCGGCACCTTCGTCGAGTACTCCGTGTTCAAGGACAACGTCTCCGTCGACTGGTCGATCATCTCCGACGACAAGGAACTCGACATCCGCGGCGCCCACCTCGGCCCGCACACCTGGCCGGCCGCGATCAAGCTGCTCGAGACCGAGACCCTGCCGATGTCCGAGATCTGCACGCACCAGTTCCCGCTGGAGCGCTTCCAGGAGGCCCTCGACCTGGTCGGCGACTCCGCCGGCGCCAGCGTCAAGGTGTCGATCATCCCGTCCCTGCAGGCCTGAGCCGAAGCCCACCACAGGAGTCAGCAAGCATGTCAACGACGACACAGCGCGCCACCGGTGCGCCGACGACGCCCCGCACCGAGGGCCGCCTCGACAAGATGGGCATCCCCCGCCCGCTCGCCCTCGGCTTCCTCGCCGTGCTGGTCTTCATGACCGGTAACGGCGTCGAGTCGAACTTCATCACGCCGCACATGGTCGCGGTCCTCGGCAGCCCCGAGGCCACGGTCGCGACGATCGTCACGTTCTACAGCCTCGCCGCCCTCATCGGCAGCTACGTGTCCGGCGCCCTGTCCGACCTGGTCGGTCCGCGCCGGGTGATGATCCTCGGCTTCGCGGTCTGGGTCGTCTTCGAGGTCCTGTTCCTGCTCGCGCTGAACATCGGCAGTGTCCCGTTCGCCGCCGTGGCCTACGCGATCCGTGGCTTCGGCTACCCGCTGTTCGCCTTCGCGTTCCTCGTCTGGGTGAACATCACCACGCCGGTGGAGCGGAACGGTTCGGCCGTCGGTTGGTTCTACGTCGCCTTCACGGGTGGCCTGCCGACCCTCGGTTCCCTGTTCGCGATCGGCGCCATCCCGGTGTTCGGCGGCGGCACGGGCGGTGAGACCGGCGCGATGGTCGCCTCGATCGGCCTGGTCGTCATCGGGTTCCTCATCCTGCTGTTCGGCGTCCGCCTGCCGAACGGGTTCTCCCGCATCGCCCCCGAGGGCGAGAGCGCCTGGCGCGTGCTGACGAGCGGCATCCGGCTCACGGCGACGCGACCGAAGATCCTGATGGGCTTCCTCGTCCGCCTGATCAACACGGCGCCCGAGTTCGGCATGTTCGTCGTCCTGCCCGCCGTCATCGCGAACGAGCGCGGCTGGGGACAGAGCCGCTGGCTGCTCATGACCGTGTGCGTCTACGCGACGAACATCCTCGTGAACGCCCTGTTCGGCTGGGTCGGCGACAAGATCGGTTGGCAGCGCACCGTCAAGTGGTTCGGCATCGTGGGCTCCGCGACCGGCCTCGTCGCCTGGTGGTACGTCCCGCAGCTCGTCCCCGCCGGGTCCGACTGGGGCTACGTGCTCTCGGTCATCGCCGGCTGCGTGTTCGGCTGCCTGCTCGCCGGGTTCGTCCCGATGGGCGCGATCATGCCGGCGCTCGCCCCGGAGCACAAGGGCGCCGCGATGGCGATGTACACGACGGCTGCGGGTGGCGCGGCGTTCCTCGGCACCGGTGTGGTGGCCGCGGTGCTCGCCCTCGGCGGTGGCGGCCAGGCCGTGACCTGGACGTTCGTCGGCCTGTACGCCTGCGCGTTCGTGATGATCCACTTCCTCAAGGTGCCCCAGGGCCGGAGCGCACACTGAGTTCCGGGCGACGGCGGCCGTCCCGCCGTCGCCCGGTGCACCACCCCCACACGACCGAAGGACACGCACCATGACCACGATCCACGACGACCCCGACGAGTTCGCCGAGGACCAGCTCGCCGGCTGGCTCGCCCTCTACGCCGACCGTGTGCGGGGCGTGCACGGCGGCGTCGTCTCCCTGCCGACCGAGGGCGCCGAGCCGCAGGTCGCCGTCGTCGTCGGCGGCGGCTCCGGCCACTACCCCGCGTTCTGCGGCGTGGTCGGTCCGGGCTTCGCCACCGGCGCCGTCGTCGGCAACATCTTCACCTCGCCGTCCACCGCGCAGGTCTACTCGGTCGCCAAGGCCGCCGACCAGGGCAAGGGCGTCGTGCTCTCGTTCGGCAACTACGCCGGCGACACGATGAACTTCGGGCTCGCGGCCGAGCGGCTGAACGCCGAGGGCATCCACACCCGCATCGTGGTCGTCACGGACGACATCGCCAGCGCCGACGAGGAGTCGAAGCGCCGCGGCATCGCGGGCGACTTCTCGGTCTTCAAGGCCATGGGTGCCGCGGCGGCAGCGGGGGCGGACCTGGACGAGGTCGAACGGATCGGCAACGCGTCCAACACGGCGACCCGCACGATCGGCGTCGCGTTCTCGGGCTGCACCATGCCCGGCGCGACCGAACCGCTCTTCACGGTTCCGGACGGCCACCTCGGCCTCGGCCTCGGCATCCACGGCGAGCCCGGCATCCAGGACGTCCCCCTGCTGCCCGCGACCGAGCTCGCGAGCCTGCTCGTCGAACGGCTGCTCGCGGACCGTCCGGCGAACGCCGGCACCCGGGTCGCCCCGATCCTCAACGGCCTCGGCGACACCAAGTACGAGGAGCTCTTCCTGCTCTGGGGCCGCGTGCTCCCGCTCCTGCGGGACGCCGGCATCGAGGTCGTCGAGCCCGAGGTCGGCGAACTCGTCACGAGCCTCGACATGGGAGGCTGCTCGCTCACCCTGCAGTGGCTCGACGACGAACTCGAGACGCTCTGGAGGGCCGACGCGTACACACCCGCCTACCGCAAGGTCGCGGCGCCGGTCGCTGCGCTCGTGCCGGCCGACGCAGTGGACGCTGCCGAGGACGAGGCGACGGTCGTGCCGGACGCGAGTGGTGCCTCCAGGCAGACCGCGCAGACGGCGCGCGCCGCGATCGAGGCGATCGACGCGCTCCTGCGAGAGCACGAGGAGGAGCTCGGCCGCATCGACGCGGTCGCCGGTGACGGCGACCACGGACGCGGCATGGTCAAGGGGATCGGTGCGGCCCGCAAGGCGGTCGACAGGGTCGGCCAGGAGGCAGGGGTCGCCTTCGTCCTCGGACGCGCCGGTGATGCGTGGGCCGAGTTCGCGGGCGGCACCTCCGGGGTCCTGTGGGGTGCGGCACTCGAAGCCTTCGGTCGGTCGCTGCGCGACGACCGCTCCGCGTACGAGGCGACCGACGTCGTCGACGCGGCACAGGCGTTCGCCGACTCGATCGTGCACCTCGGCGGGGCGTCCCGCGGGGACAAGACCCTGCTCGACGCGCTGCTGCCGTTCGTCGACGAGCTGCGGGGCGGCGTCGACGCTGGCAGCTCCCTCACCGAGGCATGGCAGGCTGCCGCCGAGGTCGCCGTCGCGGAAGCCGCGGCGACCGCAGACCTGAAGCCGAAGGTCGGGCGTGCCCGGCCGCTGGCGGAGAAGAGCCTGGGGACACCCGACGCGGGTGCCACCTCGATGGGGATGATCCTCACGCGGGTCGGCGAGGTCCTCGCCACCCGTGCAGCAGACAAGGAAGGGACACACGCATGACGTACCGTCTCGTGGTCGGCTCGGACGATGCCGGGTTCGACTACAAGGAGATCATCAAGGCCGACCTCGAGGCTGATCCGCGGGTCGCGTCCGTGGTCGACGTCGGGGTGGACGCTGACGGGCACACCGCGTACCCGCACGTCGCCGTCGACGCAGCACGGCTCGTCGCGAACGGCGAGGCGGACCGGGCGATCCTGATCTGCGGCACCGGCCTCGGCGTCGCGATCAGCGCGAACAAGGTGCCGGGCATCCGTGCCGTCACCGCGCACGACTCGTTCTCGGTCGAGCGCTCGATCCTGTCGAACGACGCCCAGGTCCTCTGCATGGGTCAGCGCGTCATCGGCGTCGAGGTCGCCCGACGCATGGCGAAGGAGTGGTTGGGCTACGAGTTCGACCGGTCGAGCGCGAGCGCGTCGAAGGTCGCCGCGATCTGCGAGTACGACGGGTCGGCCCCAGCGGGCGTCGACGCGACCGCGTAGCTGCCCGGTACTTGCGCGGTAGCGGTCTGCAAAACACCGGTGTTCACGCGCTGAACCCACGCATGTGTGTGTTTCGCCGACGAGCACCGGTGTTTTGTGTCCCCACCCGCCTCAGCCGCGCGCGGCCAGGCGGTGCACGACCGCCTTCGTCGCGTCGTACAGCTCGCGGTAGTCGCGGTACCCCGGTTCGTACGCGGCCGTCTTCTCCGGGTCCGGTTCGATGCGGGCCGCCGGCGGGTTCCAGGCGGCGAGGTCGACGCCGTCGCCGGGCTCCGCGACGAGCTGCGCCGCCAGGAACGCCGAGCCGTAGCACGCCCCGATCGTCACGCTCGGCACCGTCTGCGGCAACCCGGTGACGTCCGACACGATCGTCGGCCACAGCCGCCCGAGCAGTCCCCCGCCGGCGCCGACGAGTTCCCGGACCTCGACCCCGGCCTCCCGCAGCACCTCGATGTTGTGCCGCACCGCGTACGCCGTGGCCTCGAGCGTCGCCCGGTACAGGTCCCCTCGCGTGTGCCGGACGGTGAGCCCCGCGATCACCCCGCGGGCGTCCGGATCGGCGATGGGCGTCCGCTCGCCCGCGAAGTACGGCAGCATGAGCAGCCCGTTCGCGCCGATGCCGGAGCAACGGGCCTCCTCGAGCATCGTCGACCACTCGCCGTCCACGAGCCGCCGGAGCCAGTCCGTGATCGCACCGGAGGTCGCCATCCCGCCGGACACGCTCGGCTGCCCAGGGTGTGTCCCGACCGTGGTCCACATCCCGGGGACAGGGATCGGCTGCGCCGTCGGCGCGATCATGAACATCGTGGTGCCGTACTGCAGGAACATCCGGCCCGGCACGGACTCGCCGACGCTCACGCCCTCGGCCCAGGCGTCGATGGTCCCGGCCGTCACGGGGATGCCGACCGGGAGGCCCGTGGCCGCGGCCGCCGCGCCCGTCACGATGCCGGCCCGGTCACCTGACCAGAGGAGTCTCGGCATCTCGAGCCCCGGCGCGAGTCGCTCGCACCACTCCGGGATCCAGGCGTTCTCGTGCACGTCGTAGAGGGGCGTCGTCTGGCTCGCCGAGTGGTGGTCGAGGACGTACTCCCCCGTCAGCCGCTCCACGACGCGCGACGACGGCATCGTGAACCGCGCGGCCCGCGACCACACCTCGGGCTCGTGCCGGGCGACCCAGGCGAGCTTCACCCCGGCCGCCTGCGTGCTGAGCGCCGAACCACAACGCTCGCGGATCGCAGCCTCGCCGCCGAGCTCCGCGGTGACGTCCTCGAGCATGTCCGCCGTCCGGGTGTCGACGCCGTACAGGATCGCCGGCCGCAGGGGCTGCCCGGTGTCGTCGGTGAGGAGCACGCACGGGCCGATGCCGCTCACGCCGACCGCGGCGACGTCGACGTCCGGCACGCGCTCGAGCAACGCACGCGTGAGTGTCGTGAACTCGTCCCACCAGACGTCGGCATCCATCTCGACGAGGCCCTGCTCCGGGCGGTCGACGTCGTGCTTCCGGCTGACCTCGGCGATGACGGTGCCGTCGAACCGGGCGAGCAGCGCCTTCGTGCTCGACGTCCCGATGTCCAGACCGAGCACCGCCCGCATGCCGTCTCCCTCGTCGCCATCGACCGTCCTCGGTCGTGCCACGAGTCTACGAACGATCGACGCCCGTCATCCTCGCGGTGGACGACGGCGCGCGCCTCGGGAGCGATGGTTGGAGTACGGCGACGCCCAGGCTCCTGTCGGGGGCCGGACGTACCGTACTCCCGACTCCGATGCTCCACCGAGGGGAAACCGATGAAGAAGTCAGCCTGGCTGCCCGCCGTCATCGCGCCGGTCGTCGTCGCCGGTGCCGTCGCGGCTCCGATGATCGCGAACGCCGCCAGTGACCCGATCGCCGGCTCGAGCCCGACCGCGGCCGCCGTGATCGCGAGCATCGCGGAGTCCTCCGACGCGCAGTACTCCGGCAAGCTCGTGCAGACGAGCGACCTCGGTCTGCCCGAGCTCCCGACGGGTTCCGGTGGTTCCTCACTCGAGGGGAACGCGTCCGACGCCCTGGGCCTGCTGACCTCGTCGCACACCGCCCGGGTGTACGTGGACGGCGCCGACAAGCAGCGCGTCCAGCTGACGCAGCAGCTCGCCGAGCAGGACCTCGTCCGCAACGGCTCCGACGTCTGGACCTGGGACTCGAAGGAGCGCACGGCGACGCACGTGGTCCTGCCGAAGGACGCCACGACGCCGAAGAGCGGCACCGCGACGCCGTCCGACATCGCGAAGCAGGCGATCGACGCGATCACGCCGAGCACCAAGGTGTCGAAGCCGAAGGACGTCCGGGTCGCCGGGCACGACGCCTGGCAGATCACGCTGACGCCGAAGTCCCCCGGCACGCTGGTGGGCTCCGTGCGACTCGCGGTCGACCAGCAGACCGGACTCCCGCTGCGCGCCACGATCGAGGCGAAGGGCCAGTCAGACCCGGCCGTCCAGGTCGGCTTCACGAGCCTGCAGTACGGCGCGCCGGCCGCACGGCTGTTCGACTTCACCCCGCCGTCGAACGCCGAGGTCGAGACGGAGGACCTCTCGGACGCGCCCGCACACGAGAAGGGCGACGCCCAGCACCGGAACGCGCCGGCCGGCGACGAGCCGACGTTCACCGGGAAGGGCTGGAGCACGATCGCCGAGCTGCCGAAGGGCACGGTCGACCAGTCCACGCTCGGCGACGACGCGAGCGGGCTGCTCGACCAGCTGACGAAGTCGGTCGACGGCGGCCGCGCGGTCCAGACCTCGCTCGTGTCCGTCTACCTGACCGACGACGGACGGGTCCTCGCGGGAGCCGTGCCGGTGTCCGCCCTGGTCGCCGCCGCGAAGTGAGCACGACGGAACCACCGGTGGTGGACCCGGCCGTCCCGGCGGCCGCAGCGGACCTCGCGATCCGCACCACGGGCCTCCAGAAGGTCTTCCGCAAGCAGCGCGCGGTGGACGGCATCGACCTCGCCGTCCCCCGTGGTGCCGTCTTCGGCTTCCTCGGGCCGAACGGCTCCGGCAAGACCACCACGATCCGAATGCTCCTCGGGCTGTCGAGCGCGACGGGCGGCACGATCGAGGTGCTCGGCGAGCCGATGCCGAAGGCGTTGCACGACGTGCTGCCCCGGGTCGGTGCGCTCGTCGAGGGTCCGGCGTTCTACCCGTACCTGTCCGGCCGGGCGAACCTGCTCCGGTTCGACGCCGCCGATCCGACGTCGGATCCGCGCAGCCGGAAGGCCCGGGTGGCGAACGCGCTCGACCGGGTCGGGCTGGGCCATGCCGCAGACAAGAAGGCGCACGCGTACTCGCTCGGCATGAAGCAGCGGCTCGGGTTGGCGAACGCCCTGCTCTCGCCGCGCGACCTCCTCGTGCTCGACGAACCGACGAACGGCCTCGACCCGCAGGGCACGCGCGAGGTCCGGAACCTGATCCGTTCGCTGGCGGACGACGGCACGACGGTGTTCGTGTCGAGCCACCTCCTGGCCGAGATCGAGCAGGTGTGCACGCACGCCGGGGTCATGCGGACGGGCAAGCTCGTCGCGCAGGGCACCCTCGAGGACCTCCGCTCCGCCGGGGCACGCACGGTGACGGTCCGCACACCGGACCTCGGCCACGCCGGTTCCGTGCTCACCCGGCTCGGGCTGACCCCGCGGCACGACGGCGGCGCAGACGTGCTCGTCGCCGACCTGCCGCACGAGGTCCTGCCGGAGACGATCACCGCCGAACTGGTCCGCGCCGACGTGCGGGTCCGCGGCCTGACGGTCGGCGGCGGGACCCTCGAGGACCTGTTCGTCGCACTCACCGGAGAGGGCTTCGATGTCGCAGCCTGAGCCCGCCACCGCACCGCAGCCGGGCGCCGCGCCGACGCACGACGTCCGCGAGTTCGCCCGCCGCCGCCCACGCCCGTTCGCCCTGCTCGGCTCCGAACTCGCGCTGGTGTTCCGGCGCCGACGGACCTGGGCGATGCTCGGAGCGCTCGCGCTGGTACCGATCCTCATCGCCGTCGCGGTCCGGCTGACCACCGGCGACGACAGCGGCGGTCCGGCATTCCTCGGCGACATCACCAACAACGGCCTGTTCGTGTCGTTCACCGCGTTGACGGTGTCGATCCCGCTCTTCCTGCCGCTCACGGTCGGGGTCGTGGCGGGTGACACGGTCGCGGGCGAGGCGAGTCACGGCACGATCCGCTACCTGCTCGTCGCGCCGACCGGCCGGGTGCGGTTCATCCTCGTGAAGTACGCGGGTGCGGTGGCGTTCTGCCTCGCGGCGACGCTCCTCATCGTGCTCGTGGGCGCAGCGATCGGTGCGCTGCTCTTCCCGATCGGACCGGTCACGCTGTTGTCCGGCACGCAGGTCGACGGCTGGTCGTACGCCGGTCGGGCGCTGCTCCTCGCGCTCTACGTCACCCTGTCGATGCTCGGACTGTCGGCCATCGGACTGTTCGCGTCCACGCTGACGAGCGTGCCGGTCGGGGCGATGGCCGCGACGGTGGTGCTCGCGGGGGCGTCGCAGGTCCTCGACCAGTTGCCGCAGCTGGACTGGCTGCACCCGTTCCTGTTCTCGCACCAGTGGCTCGGGTTCGGGGACCTGTTGCGCGACCCGATCGCGTTCGACTCGTTCGGGTCGAACGCCGTGCTGCAGCTCGGCTACGTCGTGGTGTTCGGCGCCCTGGCCTACAGCCGGTTCGCCAGCAAGGACATCCTCAGCTGACGGGGTCCCGCAGGTCCCGGGACTTCTCGGACTTGTACCAGTGCAGCCGTGCGCCGGTCTCGACCGGTTGCATCCCGACGACGACCTTGCCGCGGGAGTGCATCTCGGCGAGGTCCTCGTACGCGTCGACGATGTACTCGAACGGGTAGTACCCCGAGATGATGAACTGCACCTTGTGCCGCTGCACGAGGTCCCCGAGCGTGGTGAGCATCTCCGCTGCCTCGGTGTCGTCGCCGGGTGCCCGCAGGAACCGGATCTCCAGGTCACGGCGGTCCTCGCTCGACACGAAGCGCTTCGGGTCGACGCCGAGCCGTGACGCCAGGTCGACGTTCTCACCGTGCTCCCGGTTGTCGATGAACGCCGTGATGGGTCGGTCCTCGGCGATGTCGCGGATACGCTGTTCCTCGCCCTCGCCGTAGGCCACCGGCCGGACCCCGATCTGCCGCAGGGCGTCGTGGTTGCGCGGACTGCCGAGGCCGATCACGGTCGCCCCGGCATCGCGCGCGAGCTGGCACTCGATGTGTCCGACGCCGCCGGCAGCGGCACTGATCACGACGGTGTCGTCCGGGCCGAGCTTGAGGGACCGGACGATCGACAGCGCGGTGCACCCCGCCAGGTACAGGCTGCCGGCGACCTCGAACGTCATCGTCGAGGGCTTCTTCACGACCGCACCCCGCGGCACCGCCACCCAGGTCGCGTGCGATCCGCCGTGCGGCGCGTGGCCCATGACCTCGTCGCCGACGTGGAGGTCGCGGACGTTCGACCCGCGAGACCGCACGACACCGGCGAAGTCGACGCCCTGGTGTGCGGGGAACTCGAGGTCGACGAAGTCGCGGAGCTGCCCCTCGCGGAGGAACCGTTCGATGTGGTTCAGCCCGGCGACGGATACCTCGACCACGACCTCGTCGGGGCCGGGATCCGGCCGCTCCTGGGGGACGAGTTCGACGACGTCGAACCCGCCGTACCGGTCGTACTGCACTGCACTGCCGATCCGCATGGGGTGCTCCTTCGCTGGAGGTGTGGCACCGGCCTACTCGGAGTTCCCGGATGCAACCCGTGCGTGCGGGGTACCAGCGTGCGCAGCAGGCGGACTGGAGGCACGGTGCGGGCCCGCTCCGTGCCTCCCGTCCGCTGGTGGGTGCGTCTACTGCCCGGAGGACGCCTCGATGATGCGCTCCACGGTCTCCGCGTCGAACGCGAACGCGAGCGGATCGGCGTCCGGACGCGGCACGCGGACCGGCGTCGACAAGACCGACCCGTCCTCGGCGACGTCGACGACGAGGGCTCCGGCGTCGACGTACGCGGCTTCCTCGTCGTAGGGACCGGTGACGTCCGTGTCGTTCGCGACGCCGGGCGCGACGAGGACCGGGACGCCCGCGAGCGAACCGGCGAAGTGGTGGTGGTAGTGGCCGGCGAGGACGACCCGGACGTCCGAACCGCGGATCACGTCGGCCAGGGCCCCCGGGTTCCGCAGCTGCAGTGCCGCGTGCAGTGCCGTCGGTCCGGGCAGCGGCGGGTGGTGCAGGACGACGACGGTGCCGTGCGGAGCGTGCTCGCCGTCCAGCGCTGCTCGGAGTCGCTCGAGCGAGGCCTCGCTGATCTCCCCGTACCCGGCACTCGGGACGCTCGTGTCGACCGTCACGATGCGGCGCCCGGCGACGAGGGACTGCCCCCAGACCGGCACCGTCGGCGGGTGGTACTCCATGGTGTGCATGAGCGGACGACCGCCCTCGCCGAGGACGTGCCCGTTCGTGAGGACCTGCCGGAAGCCCTCGCGCAGGTCGTGGTTCCCGGGCACGGCCACGAGCGCCGCACCGTGTCGTTCGGCCCAGCCGCCGACACGCTCGACCAGTGCGGCGTAGGACTCCGGGCTGCCGTCCTCGGAGACGTCGCCGGACACCACGACGAGGCCGACCCCGGGGACGCCGTCGATGCGGTCGAGCACACTCTCGAGCGCTGCTGTGGTGTCGACGGATCCCTGGTGCAGGGCGCCGTCGCCCGTCAGGTGGGTGTCGGACAGGTGGAGGATGCGGAGGGTCCCGGCGGCTGGCTGCTGCATGCGGCCCACGCTACCGAGCGTCCCTTGCGGCCCCCGATGGCTTCGGCCTGCGTCCGGTGAGCAGAAATGGTCGAGTCCGTTCGCGGGACTCGACGATTCCTGCTCACCCAATGCGCCGGGGGCGTGCGCGACAACCGGGGGTTTTCCCCACCACCGAGCGGGTGCGTGCTGGATTCTGCCGCTGGCACATCGCCGGGACGATGGAAGCATGCACACGAACCGCTCCGAACGATCCGCACTCACCTCCGCCGCCGCCGTCCTCGGGATGGGGCTCATCGTCGCCACCCTCGCCGGGTGCAGCGTCGTCGAGCCGTACATGCCCGAACAACAGAAGCACTTCGACTCCTACGGCGACGCCCCCTCGAAGGCGAACTCGAAGGACGTCGCGTGGTTCATGCCGTCGTGGGTCCCCGAGGACGCGAAGGACATCGACGTCCGGCTCGACACGAGCGACCCCGGGTACGTCATCGCCTTCACCTCGGAGGACGGCGTCGACACCGCAGCGTGCACGGCGGTGGACGGGACGAAGGGCGGGCCCGCGATGACCGCCGGGTTCATGCCCGACGAACTCCCGGCGACCGGGCTCCTCACCTGTGGCGACGGTCGGATCACCGCCGAGGTCGACGGGCGCTGGTACGGCTGGACCCCGAAGGAGCAGGTCACGTCCGACGGGAACGACACGCTCCGCAGCTCCTGAGCGCGATCGGAACGCGGACGCGAGCTCGCGCACGGCGGATGATGGCGGCATGCCCGATGCCGTCGTGATCCCGATCCTCCGGACGTTCCCGGGTCCGGAAGCGCTCCGCTTCTACGTCGACTTCCTCGGGTTCCGCGTCGACTGGGAGCACACCTTCGAACCCGGACTGCCGATCTACCGGCAGGTGTCGCGCGCCGGAGCCGTCCTGCACCTCAGCGAGCACCACGGGGACGCCACGCCGGGGTCCGCCGTCCGGATCGAGGTCGACGACCTGATCGCCCTGCAGCGCGAGCTCGAGGTGAGCCCGGTGTACCCGCTCCGGATCGGGATCGACCACCAGCCGTGGGGCGACGACCTGGACGTCCCCGACCCGTTCGGCAACCGACTCGTCTTCCACGCCCCCGGCGCCGTCGTTCAGTGAGCAGAAATGGTCGAGTCCGTTCGCGGGACTCGACCATTTCTGCTCACTCGATGCACGCGCAGCGCGGGCAGCACGCGAAGCGCGGCAGCGCGGCAGCGCGTACACCCGCAGCGCGTCAGTCGGCGGCGGCCGCCAGCTGGTCCTCGAGGTTGAACACCTCGGGCAGCACCCGCGCGGTCTGGTCGGCCCGCCCGGTCGCACCGTCGAACAGGTCCTGCATGTGCGACTCCCACGCCGAGGCGACCTCCGAGGCGGCGAGCGACGCATCGGCATCGGCCACCGAGTCGGTCTCGTAGTAGCCGATCAGCAGGCCGTCGTCGTCGAGGAAGAGCGAGTAGTTCCGCCGCCCCGCCGCCGCGATCGCCCGGAGCATCGCCGGCCAGACCGCCGCGTGCCGCTCGCGGTAGGCGTCCAGGTGTGCGCCCTGCACCTGCAGCCGGAAGCAGACGCGCGTCACCGGTCGGCCTCGGCGCGGCGACGCTGCTCAGCATCGCGGACGGCACGCTCGTCAGCGGTGCGCACGGTGCCGGTGACGCTGGTCACGGTGCCGTACCGCTCGGCCTCGATCGCCTCGAGCGTCTTGCCCTGCGTCCGCGGAGCCCAGATCGTGCCGACGAGGAACGACAGTGCGAGCAGGCCGAGGATGAGCCCGCCGAGAGCACGGAGTCCGATGTCGGACAGGAGCAGCGGGAACCAGATGCTCAGCAGGCCGACCATGACCCGAGCGGCGAGGAACAGCACACCCTGGGCGCTGGCGCGGTAGCGGGTGGCGAAGAGCTCCGAGGTCCAGAGGCCGTAGAACGCCTGCGCACCGATGCCCGAGGACACACCCCACGCGATCGCGAAGAACAGCAGGGTGCCGAGGTTCGCCGGTGCGTAGATCAGGACGGCCCACGAGACGATGGCGAGCACGGCGCCGATCGCGAACAACAGCCGGCGGCTCACCCGGTCGCCGTAGCGCATGAACCCGAAGTAGGTCGCGGCGACGGTGCAGCCCCACACCAGGATCTGCAGGCCGTACTGCTCGGTGACACTGGTGACCCCGGTGGCCGAGTAGACGCGTGGCTGGAAGATGCCGGCCTGTCCCGCGACGGTGTTCCAGAGCGCGTAGACGCCGAACAGGAACAGCATCGCGGTGAGGTTCTTGCGGCGGCTGAACAGCTGCGTGAAGCCGTGGAAGAAGTTGGCGTTGCCGGTGGCGGCGCGCTCGTCCTTCCAGATCGTCGACTCGGGCAGGCCGCGCCGGAGCCACCACACGATCGCGGCGACGACGAACAGGTGCGCGAAGATCAGCCGGCTGCCGAGCAGTCCGAGGGGTGCGGCGGCGATGGCCAGGGCGAACCCGACCATCGGGCCGATCGACCACGCGAGCTGCGCGGTGCCGACGTGGGCGGCGCGCTTGTCGGCGGGCGCCTGCTCGGCGATGTACGTCCAGCTCGCCGGGACGCCGGCGCCGACCGCGATGCCGGTGAGGATGAAGCCGACGAGCAGCATCCCGTAGCTGCCGGCGAAGACCGCGAGCAGGATGCCGAGCATGTACAGCAACAGGTCGTAGGTGTAGATGAACTTCCGGCCGTACCGGTCGCAGAGCGGTCCGCCGATGATGGCGCCGGCGGCAGCCCCGAACGCGTTCGCGGACAGGCTCGCGAGGAGTCCGACCTGCAGGTCCCCGACGTGGAACTGGGCCTGCCAGAGACTGAGGCTGGTGGCGATCGCGATGATCGACCCGGACTCGATGTAGTTCGACATGGCGACCGAGATCGTCGCCTTCCAGCCCGTGGTGTTGCGGGCTCCGATACGGACCGCCATTGGTCCTCCGTTCGCGTGTTCGCCTGTGAATCGTTTCAACGGTGCTGCGAGGACGTTACCCGTGGATCGACACGAGGGCAAGTCGCTCCCCCGAAACGTCGGGCCCGATGTCAGGATGACCCCATGGCAGTGAGCGTTCGTGACGTCGCAGCGCTCGCCGGCGTGTCACTCGGCACGGTCTCGAACGTGCTGAACCGCCCCGACAAGGTCGCCCCCGGCACCGTCGAACGGGTGCAGTCCGCGATCGCCGAACTCGGCTTCGTCCGCAACGACTCGGCACGCCAGCTCCGCGCCGGCCGCAGCTCCACCGTCGGGCTCATCGTGCTCGACGGCGGCAACCCGTTCTTCACCGACGTCGCCCGCGGCGCCGAGGACGCCGCCATGCGGAAGGGCCTCGCCGTCCTCGTCGGCAACTCCGACGAGTCCGTCGACCGCGAGCACACCTACGTCGACCTCTTCGAGGAGCGTCGCGTCGCCGGACTCCTCATCTCCCCGGCCGGCGACGACCTGACCCGGCTCGAGCGACTCCGCGACCAGGGCACCGCCGTGGTGCTCGTCGACCGACGAGCCGACGACGAGCACTTCGCCTCGGTGTCGGTGGACGACGTCGCGGGCGGACACATCGCGGTGTCGCACCTCGCGGCGATCGGGCGGAAGCGCATCGCGTTCGTCGGCGGCCCGTTCGGCATCCGGCAGGTCGCCGACCGGCATGCCGGAGCCGTCGCCGCCGCGGCCGCCGCCGGGGTCTCGCTCGAGGTGCTCACCACCTCGTCACTGTCGGTCCTCGAGGGCCGTCGCATCGGCGAGGAGATCCAGGCACGCCCGACTGCCGAGCGCCCCGATGCGGTGTTCGCGGCGAACGACCTGCTCGCCGTCGGACTCGAGCAGGCCTTCATCATGCGGGGGTCGGTCCGCGTGCCGGACGAGATCGCCATCGTCGGGTACGACGACATCGCGTTCGCCGAGGCCGCCGTCGTCCCGCTCACCTCGGTCCGGCAGCCGGCGCAGGACCTCGGGCGGCGGGCGATCGAGCTGCTGCTGGCCCAGGTCGAGGAAGGCCAGGAGGTCGAGACCCTCCACGTGGAGTTCACCCCCGAGCTCGTCGTGCGGCAGTCCACGGTCGCCGAGCGCTGACGCGCGCGCCGCGCCCCAGCGGCTCCGCCGTGTCGGACCGGAGGCGCGTGGCGGCGCCGCACCGTGCCTCCAGTCCGGTGGTGGGCCGGGACGGCCCCCCGCTCCGCCTACGATCGGAGCATGGTGCATGTCCCACGGCGCGACGGACCGCCGAGCGTGCACCACGTCGCGGCTCGGGCGGGCGTCTCGCTCGCGACGGTCTCGAACGTCCTGAACCACCCCGAGCGCGTCGCCGACGCCACCGCGGCCCGCGTCCGAGCGGCGATCGCGGAGCTCGGGTACACGCCGAACCGCAACGCGCGCGCCCTGGTGTCGGGCAGCACGCGGGCGATCGGCCTCGTCGTCATGTCCTTGCGCAACTCGCTCTTCAGCGACATGGTGAACGGGGCACAGCTGGCCGCGCGCGAACGTGGCCTGACACTGCTCATCACGAGCAGTGAGGACGACCTGCAGGCGCAGGGCGACCACCTGGCCTTCCTCGAGAGTGCACGGGTCTCGGGGATCCTCCTGGCCCCGATGACGCAATCACGTGAGCAGGTCGAGACGACGCGTCGGCACGGTCGCCCGGTGGTGTACGTGAACTTCGAACCGACCGAGGTCGATGCGTGTTCGGTCGTCGTGGACAACGAGCAGGCAGCGTTCCTCGCGACCGAACACCTCATCGACCTCGGCTGCCGACGCATCGGCTTCGTCAGTGCGCGGGCGGAACTGCAGCCCGTCGAACGCCGACGCGCCGGAGTGCTGCGCGCCGTCGCCGCACACCCGGGTGTCACCCTCGTGGACATCGACGCGGGCGACATCGATCCCCCCGGTGGGACGGACGCGGGCGCGCGCATCGCCGCGATGCCCGCCGATGCGCGGCCGGACGGAGTGCTCGGGGTGACGGACCTCCTCGCGATGGCGGTCGTGTCCGAACTGCGCGCGGCAGGTATCCGCGTGCCCGAGGACATCCCGGTGTCCGGCTGCGACCACAACTCCGTGGCGTGGGGCGGGGCGGTGCCGCTGACCTCGGTGACGATGCACGGCTCCGAGATGGGCGCGGCGGCGGTGTCGCTCCTGCTCGACGAGCTGACGGACGACCCCGCGGAGCACGTGCACCGGACGGTGGTGCTCGGCAGCGAGCTCGTGCCGAGGGAGAGCACGCTCGGACGGGCGCGCGCCGCCGAGGTGGCCGCAGCGGGGACGCCGAGCGACCCGAGGCGTACCGAGGCCTGAGCGCGGGCGCGCGGGGCGGCGGCTCGCGGCGCGCGGCGCTCGGCGGCGGATTTCGTGCTGAGCGACAGTTCTCGCGTCTCGGACCCCGAGAACTGTCGCTCGGCCCGCCCGAACCGCCCGAACCGCCCGAACCGCACGGCCGCCCGCACCGCGCCTCCGGCCCGCGCACCGTGCGGGAGCACGCACTTCCGTAACGAATCCGAATCGGTGATTGACACGCTTCAATCCGCATGGTTCCATTCCGATTGAAACGTTCTAAACAGCATCACCGGAACCCGCATCGGCGCGGGCTCCGGGTCCGTTTCACCCGGGGTCACCCCGTCCCGGGCCTTACGAGGAGGTAAGGAATGTCAGTTCGTTCCCTGACCACCCGGCTGCTCGCCATCGGCGGCGCCACGGTCCTCATCGGCGGTCTCGCCGCCTGTTCGTCGGGCGGCTCCGCCGACACCGGCAGCGGCGGCGGCAAGGTCACGATCACGTACCTCGCCGACAACGCCGAGGCCACCGCCGCCACCGCGAAGCCGCTCATCGCGGCCTTCGAGAAGGCGAACCCCGACATCACCGTCAAGTTCGACACGAAGCCGCAGGGCACCGACGGCGACAACCTGGTGAAGACCCGGCTGTCGACCGGCGAGATGGCCGACGTCTTCAACTACAACTCCGGCTCGCTCATGCAGGCCCTCAACCCGGACAACACGCTCGTCGACCTCTCGAAGGAGAGCTGGGCGAAGGACGTCGACCCGCAGTTCACGAAGGTCGTCAGCACCGACAACGGCATGTACGGCGCACCGTTCGGCACCAGCTTCGGCGGCGCGGTCCTCTACAACAAGAAGGTCTACGCGGACCTCGGCCTGAGCGTCCCGACGACGTGGGCGGACTTCATCAGCAACAGCGAGAAGATCAAGGACGCCGGCATCGCGCCGATCATCCAGACCTACGGCGACACCTGGACCAGCCAGCTGTTCGTCCTCGGCGACTTCGCGAACATCACCGCGCAGCAGAAGAACTGGGCGACGCAGTACACGAAGCACAAGGAGTCCTACGCGGACCAGCCGGCACTCGCCGGGTTCCAGCACCTCCAGGAGGGCAAGGACAAGGACCTCTACAACGAGGACTACGCGTCGGCCACCCAGGCGAACGGCCTGAAGATGCTCGCCGACGGCAGGGGCGCCCAGTACCCGATGCTGACGAACGCGATCTCGGCGATCCAGCAGGACTCGCCCGACGCGGTGAACGACATCGGTGCCTTCGCCCTGCCGGCGGAGAACGCGGACGACACGAACCTCACCATCTGGGAGCCGAACGGCCTCTACATCCCGAAGACGACCACGGGTGACAAGCTCGCGGCCGCGAAGAAGTTCATCGCCTTCGCGAACTCGTCCGACGGCTGCAAGGTGCAGAACGACACCGGCACCCCCGGAGGCCCGTACGTCATCTCGACCTGCACCCTGCCCGACTCGGTGCCCCCGATGATCGGCGACCTGCAGAAGTACCTCGACGACGGCAAGGCGAGCCCGGCGCTCGAGTTCCTCTCCCCGATCAAGGGCCCGAACCTCGAGAAGATCTGCGTGCAGGTCGGCTCGGGCATCACGAACGCAGCCAAGGGCGCTGACCAGTACGACGACGACGTCGTCCAGCAGGCCCAGCAGCTCGGCATCAAGGGCTGGTGACCGGCGTGACCGCGACGCTCACGACGGCGGTGGCCCCGCCGCAGACAACGAAGGCGGGCCCCGGCCCGGCCCGGAAGCGGATGCGCTCGTTCTACCCGGCGTGGTTCTTCATCCCGGCGATCGCGCTGTACGTCGTGTTCTTCGCGGTCCCGACCTTCGCGGGGTTCTACTTCTCGCTCACCCGCTGGACGCTGTTCGACCAGACCTTCATCGGCTTCGACAACTTCGTCCGGTTCTTCCAGGACCCGCAGCTCGTCTCCGGGTTCGTGCACACGTTCGAGTACGGGTTCGTGACGAGCGCGGCGAAGGTGGTCCTCGGACTCGCCCTCGCCCTGCTCCTCACGAGCCCCGTGCTCGGGCGCGGGTACCTCCGAGCGGTGGTGTTCTTCCCCGTGCTGGTGTCGACCATCGGCATCGGCATCACGTTCAAGGCGCTGATGGACCCCTTCCACGGGATCATCAACGGCGTCCTCGGTTCGGTCGGCCTCCCCACACCGGGGTGGCTGACCGACCCGGCCCTCGCCCTCTGGAGCGTCGCCGCGGTGGACGTCTGGAAGGGCGTCGGCATCGCGACGCTCATCTTCATCGCCGGCATCGTGGCGATCCCCCAGGAGTACTTCGAGGCCGCCAGGGTCGACGGAGCGAGCGCCTGGACGATCTTCAAGAACATCACGCTGCCGCTCTCCCGACCCGCGATGGGGACGGTCATCATCCTGTCGCTCATCGGCGGTCTGCGGTCGTTCGACCTCATCTGGGCGATGACCGGCGGCGGACCAGGGTTCACCAGTGACGTCATCGCGAGTGTGATCTACAAGCAGTACCAGGCCGGGTTCTACGGGCTGTCGACCGCGGGCAACGTCGTGTTGTTCATCGTGGTGACGGCGATCATGGTCCCGATCTCCTGGCTGCTCAACCGCAAGGAGGCGGACCTGTGACCGCGACCGCCGCGCCCGCGCGCCGCCCCGTGAAGCGCCAGACCGTCCAGCGGTGGACCGTCGGCTCGATCGCCATCGTCGTCAGCTTCGTGGTCTTCCTCGTGCCGTTCGTCTTCGTCCTGCTGCAGGCCGCGAAGAGCCCGGCCGAGGCGAACCAGCTCGGCTTCAGCCTGCCGACCCAGTGGCAGCTGTGGCAGAACCTCGTGGCGGTCATGCAGACCGGTGACGGCGGGATCCTGCGCTCGTTCATGAACAGCGCCGTCCTGACCGTGGGGAGCGTCATCATCATGGTGGTGTTCTCCGCGATGGTCGGCTACGTCCTGCAACGGCGGCCGAGCAAGTGGAACGGCCTGATCAACTTCTTCGTCCTGGCCGGCCTCATCGTCCCGCCCGCGATCGTCCCGACGATCTGGGTGCTGCAGGGGCTCAACCTGTTCAAGACCATGGGCGGGATGATCCTCATCGAGGCCACCTTCGGCCTGTCGTTCTGCATCCTGCTGTTCCGGGCGTTCGTCGCGACGATCCCCAAGGAACTCGACGAGGCAGCCGTGCTCGACGGCGCCGGACCGATCCGCCTGTTCTTCGGGGTCGTCCTGCCGCTGCTCAAGCCGGTGATCATCACGGTCGTGCTCGTGCAGTCGGTGACCGTGTTCAACGACTTCACGAACCCGCTGTACTTCCTGCCCGGGTCCGAGAACGCGACGGTGCAGCAGACGCTCTACACGTTCCAGAGCCAGTCGGTCAGCCAGCTGAACCTGCTCTTCACCGACGTGCTGCTCATCACGATCCCGCCGCTGATCCTCTACATCTTCTTCAACCGTCAGATCGTCGCCGGCATGACCAGCGGCGCCGTCAAGGGCTGACGCCCGACCCGGCCTGGAGGCGCGACCCGCCTCCGCCGCACCGCCCACCCCGGGCGGGCGGCCGGGCCCCAGACCCCCGCACCGGTCGACGACGACCGGTCGCGTGAAAGGACCACACCACATGACCACCTGGACCGCACCGTTCATCGCGAGCGACGCCGACCTCGGCAGCGCACCGATCCTGCGCCGGGAGTTCACCCTCGACCACGGCCACGGCGCCGTCACGAGCGCGACCCTCGACGTCAGCGCCCTCGGCGTCGTCGAGGCCTGGCTCGGCGGGACCCGCGTCTCCGACCACCTGCTCGAGCCGGGCTGGACGAGCTACGAGTGGCGCCTCCGCGTCGTGACGCACGACGTCACCGAGCACCTGACCGGCTCCGGGTCGGGCGAGGCAGCCGTCCTCGCACTCGTCCTCGGCAAGGGTTGGGCCGCCGGGCGTCTCGCGTGGGGCGGAGGCGGCGGCTGGTACGCCGACGAGGTCGCCGGGTTCGCCGAGCTCCGGATCGTGTTCGCGGACGGCCACGAGCAGCGGGTCGCGACGGACACCGACTGGCAGGCGCTGTCGAGTGCGATCACCGCCGACCAGCTCTACGACGGCGAGGACATCGACGCCCGGATCGACGACACCACGTGGAAGCACCCGGGCCGGATCGACACCGCAGCAGCCGTGCACACGGTCGACCTCGGCGAGCGCGAACTCGTCGCGGACACCGTGCCGCCCGTCCGCCCCCTCGCCGAGATCGCCCCGGTCGAGGTCTGGACGAGCCCGTCCGGCGCGACCCTGATCGACTTCGGCGTGAACCTGGTCGGCTGGATCCGGGTGACCGCCTCCGGTGCCTCGGGGACCGTCCTGACCCTCACGCACGCCGAGGTCCTTGAGCACGACGAGCTCGGCACCCGCCCCCTGCGGACCGCGAAGGCCACGGACCACTTCACCCTGAGCGGCGGCGACGACGTCTTCGAGCCGCGCTTCACCTTCCACGGCTTCCGGTACGCCCAGGTCGACGGGTGGACCGGCACAGTCGACGAACTCCGCGCGGCGGTCACCGCGGTGCAGGTCGGGTCGGACCTCGCCCGCACGGGCACGTTCGAGTCGAGCCACGAGCTGCTCAACACCTTCCACGACAACGTCGTCCGGGGCATGCAGGGCAACTTCCTCAGCGTGCCGACGGACTGCCCGCAGCGCGACGAGCGCCTCGGCTGGACGGGCGACATCGCTGCGTTCGCCCCGACGGCGTCGTACCTGTTCGACACCAGGGCGTTCCTCGGCGACTGGCTGCGCGACGTGTGGCTCGAGCAGCAGCACGCCGACGGCATCATCCCGTTCGTGGTGCCGGACGTGCTGAAGTACTCCCCCGCCGAGGACTTCGGCAAGCCCGACGCGACCGCGATCTGGTCGGACGCCGGCGTGTGGGTGCCCTGGACGCTGTACCAGGCGTACGGCGACACCGCGGTGCTCGAGGAGCAGCTCGACTCGATGACGGCGCACCTCCGCCGGATCAAGGGACACCTCTCCCCGCAGGGCCTCTGGGACACCGTCTTCCAGTTCGGCGACTGGCTCGACCCGGACGCCCCGCCGGAGGACGCCGCCAAGGCGAAGGCCGACCCGGGCGTCGTCGCGACGGCGTGCGCCTACCGCAGCGCCACCCTGGTGGCGCAGGCGGCGCGGTTGACGGGCCACGAGGCGGAGGCGACCGAAGCCGAGGAACTCGCCACGGGCCTCCAGGCCGCCTTCCAGGAGCACTACGTGACCGACGGTCGGATCCGCTCCGACTGCACCACCGTCTACGCGCTCGCGATCGTCTTCGGGATCTTGTCGCCCGAGGACGAGGCGGCGGCGGGCGACCGCCTCGCGGAGCTGGCCGAGCAGTCCGGGTACCGGATCTCGACCGGGTTCGCCGGCACGCCGTTCATCACCGACGCGCTGACGCAGACCGGCCACCTCGACGACGCGTACCGGCTGCTGCTGCAGACGGAGTGCCCCTCGTGGCTGTACCCGGTGACGATGGGCGCGACCACGGTGTGGGAGCGCTGGGACTCGATGCTTCCGGACGGCACCATCAACCCGGGCGAGATGACCTCGTTCAACCACTACGCCCTCGGTGCCGTGGCGGACTGGATGCACCGGGTGGTCGGCGGCTTGTCGGCGCTCGAACCGGGGTACGCCTCCGTGCTCATCGCGCCGCAGCCGGGCGGCGGTCTGACGTGGGCGTCGACGTCGCTCGACACGGTGCACGGGCACGTCGCGGTGCGGTGGGAGCTCGTCGACGGGGAGTTGCTCGTGCGCGCGACGGTCCCCGAGGGGGTCTCCGCCGTGGTGCGCCTGCCGGGTGCCGCGGAGCAGCGCGTCGGCGGCGGAACGCACGAGCTGCGCGCGCCGGCCGCCGTGCCCGCCGCGTAGCCCGTCTCCGCGTGATCCGTCTCCGCAAAGCACCGGTGTTCGTCAGTCGAACCGCGGTTTGCACGTGTTCAACGCACGAACACCGGTGTTTTGCGGGAACCCCACCGCCAGCGGGGTTGCGGCATGCAGCCGCGAGCCGTACTGTATGAAACGATTCAATCGACCACGAGGAAGTGACACGATGACATCAGCGAGCTTCAGCTCCGTCGCCGACCAGCTGGCCCGGCAGGCGATCGAGCTGCCCAGTTGGGCGTTCGGCAACTCCGGCACCCGCTTCAAGGTGTTCGGGACGCCCGGCACCCCCCGCGACCCCTACGAGAAGATCGCCGACGCCGCCCAGGTGCACGAGTACACCGGCCTGGCTCCGACCGTCGCGCTGCACATCCCGTGGGACCTCGTCGACGACTTCGCCGACCTGAAGCGCCACGCGGAGGAGCACGGCGTCTCCCTCGGTACCGTCAACTCGAACACGTTCCAGGACGACGACTACAAGTTCGGCGCCCTGACCCACGTCGACGAGACGATCCGGCAGAAGGCGATCGACCACCACCTGCGCTGCATCGACGTCATGGACGCCACGGGCTCGCGCGACCTGAAGATCTGGCTCGCCGAGGGCTCGAACTACCCCGGACAGGAGGACATGCGCTCCCGCCAGGACCGCCTGCACGAGTCGCTCAGCACGATCTACGACGGCCTCGGAGCCGACCAGCGTCTGGTGCTCGAGTACAAGTTCTTCGAGCCGTCGTTCTACCACACGGACGTCCCGGACTGGGGCACGAGCTACGTGCAGACGGCAGCACTCGGCGACAAGGCGATGGTCTGCCTCGACACCGGCCACCACGCTCCCGGCACGAACATCGAGTTCATCGTGATGCAGCTCCTGCGCCTGGGGAAGCTCGGCTCCTTCGACTTCAACTCGCGCTTCTACGCCGACGACGACCTCATCGTGGGCGCGGCGGACCCGTTCCAGCTGTTCCGCATCCTGGTCGAGGTCATCCGCGGCGGCGGCTACGACAACCCCGACGTCGCGTTCATGCTCGACCAGTGCCACAACATCGAGGACAAGATCCCCGGGCAGATCCGCTCCGTGCTCAACGTCCAGGAGATGACGGCCCGTGCCCTGCTGCTCGACCGCGTCGCCCTGACCGCGGCACAGGAGGCGCACGACGTCCTCGGCGCGAACGAGATCTTCATGGACGCGTACCAGACCGACGTCCGTGCCGACCTCGCTGCGTGGCGGGAGTCCCGCGGGCTCCCGGCGAACCCGATGCGCGCGTACCTCGAGTCCGGCTACCAGCAGTCGATCGCCGAGGACCGCGTCGGCGGCGTCCAGGCCGGATGGGGCGCGTAGACATCATGACAACAGGACTGGAGGCACGGGTGGACCCCGCAACGCAGCGCACGGATGCAGACGAGACGATCAGTGCGCTCATCGCACGATCGAACGCGCTCGGCTCGGATCCGCGGATCACGAACTACGCGGGCGGCAACACCTCCGCCAAGGGCACCGACACCGACCCCGTCACGGGCGAACCGGTCGAGCTGCTCTGGGTGAAGGGCTCCGGGGGCGACCTCGGCACCCTCACCCCGGCGGGCCTCGCGGTCCTGCGCGTCGACCGGGTCCGGGCACTCCAGGACGTCTACCCCGGCGTCGAGCGCGAGGACGAGATGGTCGCCGCGTTCGATTACACGCTGCACGGCAAGGGCGGTGCGGCGCCGTCGATCGACACGGCGATGCACGCCCTCGTCGACGCCGCGCACGTGGACCACCTACACCCGGACGCCGGCATCGCCATCGCGACGGCTGCGGACGGACCCGCGCTCACGGAGCGCATCTTCGGCGACCAGGTCGTGTGGGTCCCCTGGCGCCGCCCGGGGTTCCAGCTCGGCCTCGACATCGCAGCGATCAAGCGGGACAACCCGCAGGCGATCGGCACGATCCTCGGCGGTCACGGCATCACGGCGTGGGGCGCCACGAGCGACGAGGCCGAGGCGAACTCGCGCTGGATCATCGACACGGCGGAGCAGTACATCGCGGAACACGGAGCGGACCAGCCGTTCGGCGCCGCCCGACCGGGCTTCGAGGCGCTGCCGACCGACGAACGCCACGCACGCGCCGCCGCCCTCGCGCCGACGATCCGCGGCATCGCCGGCCACGACAAGCCCGTTGTGGGGCACTTCACCGACTCCGACGTCGTGCTCGACTTCCTCGCGAGCGCTCGCGCCGAGGAACTCGCCGCCCTCGGCACGAGCTGCCCGGACCACTTCCTGCGGACCAAGGTGAAGCCGCTCATCCTCGACCTGCCCGCTTCGGCGAGCATCGACGACACCATCGAGCGGCTGCGGACGCTGCACCAGCAGTACCGCGAGGACTACCAGGCCTACTACGACCGCCACGCCGACGAGACGAGTCCGGCGATCCGCGGCGCCGACCCCCTCATCGTGCTGGTGCCCGGCGTCGGCATGTTCTCGTACGGCAAGGACGCCCAGACCGCCAGGGTCGCCGGCGAGTTCTACGTGAACGCGATCAACGTCATGCGCGGCGCCGAGTCGCTCAGCACCTACGCCCCCATCGACGAGGCCGAGAAGTTCCGCATCGAGTACTGGGCGCTGGAGGAGGCGAAGCTGCAGCGGATGCCCGCTCCGAAGAAGCTCGCCACGCGCATCGCCCTGGTGACCGGCGCCGCGAGCGGCATCGGCAAGGCCATCGCCAAGCGCTTGGCGGCCGAGGGAGCCGCCGTGGTGATCGCCGACCTCGACCTCGCGAAGGCGCAGGACGCCGCGGCCGAGATCGGGAACACGGACAAGGCCATCGGCGTCGCGGCGAACGTGACGGACGCCGGCGCGATCGACCAGGCGATCCAGCAGACGCTGCTGCACTTCGGCGGCCTCGACCTCGTCGTGAACAACGCCGGCCTGAGCCTGAGCAAGAGCCTGCTCGAGACCACCGAGCAGGACTGGGACCTGCAGCACGACGTCATGGCGAAGGGCTCGTTCCTGGTGTCCAAGGCGGCGGCGAAGGTCCTCATCGAGCAGGGCCTCGGCGGCGACATCGTGTACATCTCGTCGAAGAACTCGGTGTTCGCCGGCCCGAACAACATCGCGTACTCGGCGACCAAGGCCGACCAGGCGCACCAGGTCCGCCTGCTCGCCGCGGAACTCGGCGAACACGGTGTCCGCGTGAACGGGATCAACCCCGACGGCGTCGTCCGCGGCTCGGGCATCTTCGCGTCCGGCTGGGGTGCGAACCGCGCGAAGACGTACGGCATCGAGGAGCAGGACCTCGGCAAGTTCTACGCCCAGCGCACGATCCTCAAGCGCGAGGTCGTGCCCGAGAACGTCGCCAACGCCGTCTACGCGATCTGCACCGACGACTTCTCGCACACCACCGGCCTGCACGTTCCGGTCGATGCGGGCGTCGCGGCCGCGTTCCTGCGCTGATGTCCGGCACCGTCGCCGCCGTCGACCTCGGAGCGACCAGCGGCCGGGTGATCCTCGGGCACGTCGACTCCGACGACATCCGGATGGAGCACGTCGCCCGGTTCCCGAACGGTCCGGTCACGCTCCACGAAGGCGACCGAGAGGCCCTGCACTGGGACGTCGTCGAGCTGTACCGGCAGGTCACGGCGGGCCTCCGCGACGCCTTCGGCCGACACCCCGAGATCGCGAGCATCGGCATCGACTCGTGGGCGGTCGACTACGGCCTGCTCCGCGACGGGCGCCTGCTCGGCCTGCCCTACCACTACCGCGACGAGCGGCACGAGCACGGCGTCGCCACGGTGCACGAGCGGGTGTCGACAGCCGAGCTGTACGCCCGGAACGGCCTGCAGCACCTGCCCTTCAACACGGTGTTCCAGTTCGCCGCCGACCCGTCCGTGCAGCTCGCCCAGCGGGCGCTGCTCGTCCCCGACCTGCTCGGGTACTGGCTCACCGGGGTCGAGGCCGCCGAGCGCACCAACGCGTCCACCACCGGGCTGTTGCACGCGACCACCCGCGGGTGGGACCCGACGTTGCGGGCTGCTGCGCGCCTCCCGTCCGGACTCCTGCCCACGCTGCGTGACCCGGGCGACCGTCTCGGTCCCCTGCTGCCGTCCGTGGCCGACGCCGTGGGCGGCCGTGCGCCGGTCACGCTCGTCGGGTCGCACGACACGGCGTCCGCGGTTGTCGCGGTCCCCGCGACGGAACCGGACTTCGCCTACATCTCGTCCGGCACGTGGTCCCTCGTCGGCGTCGAGCTCGACGCGCCGGTCCTGTCGGACGCGGCACGCGACGCGAACTGCACGAACGAGGGCGGGGTCGACGGCCGCGTGCGCTTCCTCAAGAACGTGTCCGGACTGTGGTTGCTCTCCGAGAGCGTCCGTACCTGGGAGCGTGGCGGGGACCGCATCGACCTGGAGGCACTACTCGCCTCCGCCGCGGCCGTCACCGCCCCGGTCCCCGTCTTCGACGTCGCGGACGAGTCGTTCACGCCCCCGGGTGACATGCCGTCGCGCATCGCGGCCTGGTGCACGTCGCACGGCCTGAGCGCACCGGCTTCGCCGGCGGAGTACGTCCGGTCGATCCTCGAGTCCCTGGCCACCGCGTACGCGGAATCGCTCGCGACCATTGTCGCCGTCACGGGCCGAGACGTCCGACAGGTGCACATCGTCGGCGGCGGATCGCAGAACCGTCTGCTCTGCCAGCTCACCGCCGACCGGACCGGGCTGCCGGTCCTGGCCGGCCCGGTCGAGGCGACCGCGCTCGGCAACGTCCTCGTGCAGGTACGGGCCGCGGGGCTCGGCGGACTGGCCGGTGCATCGCTCGAAGCCCTGCGTGACCGAGTCGCCCGCACCGTCGAGCCCGTGCGGTACACCCCCGCCACCTCCCCCACCTCGACCCACCGATCCGCCCCGAGACGTAGGATGTCTGTATGACCTCGACCGACAACCAGCACCGAGTCGACCCGGCGACGGGCGCACCGGCAGCGACTCCCGGCGCTCCGTCGGCTCGGCGCACGCCGATCAAGCGTCAGCTGCCGACCGTCCGCGACCTCGCGCCACTGATGCAGTTCAAGAAGCCCGACCTCAACGCGCGGCGCCGTCGACTCGACCAGGCGCTGACGATCTGGGACCTGCGGGACATCGCCGCACGGCGCACGCCCCGCGCCGCGTTCGACTACACCGAGGGCGCTGCAGAGGCCGAGATCTCCCTCGCCCGCGCCCGTCAGGCGTTCGAGGACATCGAGTTCACGCCCGCGATCCTGCGCGACGTGTCGAAGGTCGACACCTCCCGCTCCGTGCTCGGCGCTCCCGTGGCGTACCCGTTCGGCATCGCGCCCACCGGCTTCACCCGCATGATGCAGACCGAGGGCGAGCGAGCCGGGGCCCGTGCGGCTGGACGCGCCGGCATCCCGTTCTCGCTGTCCACGATGGGCACCACCGCCATCGAGGACGTCCGCGACGCCAACCCGCACGGGCGCAACTGGTTCCAGCTCTACATGTGGAAGGACCGCGAGAAGTCGATGGCGCTCGTGTCCCGGGCCGAGAAGGCCGGGTTCGACACACTGCTCGTCACGGTGGACGTCCCGGTCGCCGGCGCGCGCCTCCGGGACAAGCGGAACGGGTTCTCGATCCCGCCGCAGCTCGGCGCCAAGACCATCCTCAACGCGATCCCGCGGCCCTGGTGGTGGTTCGACTTCCTCACCACCGAGCCGCTGGCGTTCGCGTCGCTCGACCGGTGGTCCGGCACCGTCGGGGAGCTCCTCGACCACATGTTCGACCCGACCGTCACCTACGAGGACCTCGAGTGGATCCGGTCGCAGTGGAAGGGCAAGGTCGTCGTCAAGGGCGTGCAGTCCCTGGCGGACGCCAAGCGTCTGGCCGACATGGGCGTCGACGGCATCACGCTGTCGAACCACGGCGGCCGGCAGCTCGATCGGGCTCCCGTGCCGTTCCACCTGCTGCCCTCCGTGGTCAAGGAGGTCGGCAAGGACACCGAGGTGCACCTCGACACGGGCATCATGTCCGGCGCCGACATCGTCGCGGCGGTCGCCCTCGGCGCGAAGTTCACCATGGTCGGACGGGCCTACCTGTACGGCCTGATGGCGGGAGGCGAGGCCGGCGTCGACCGGATGATCCAGATCCTGTCCGAGCAGATCGAGCGCACGATGCGCCTGCTCGGGGTGGCGTCGCTCGACGAGCTGGAGCCGGGGCACGTGACGCAGCTCCAGCGGCTCACACCGATCGCCCGGAGCTGACCCCGGACCCGAGTCTCGGGCACAGCGACAGTTCTCGCGGCCGATTGCCCGAGAAGTGTCGCTCAGGCCGAGTCTCGGTGCGGCCGGAGTGCGGCCAGAACGGGCAGAACCCCCCAAACGGGGCACAGATGATGCATGATGTTCGGGGACCCGTCACCGAAATCCTCGGATCGCGCCGTGGAGCGGGCCCCTTCCATGCCCGAGCCCCACCCGAGGAGCCCGACATCTCTGCTTCGAAGCACGTGCATGCCCGCGCGCAGCACGCATCCACGACGAACCGTCCGAACCGTCACCGCCGCAGCCGCATCGTCCTGGCGGCAGCCACCGCCAGCGCCCTGCTGATCGGCGTCCCGACCGCCGCCTCCGCCCACGGCTGGTGGGGCGGCCGCGGCCACCACGCCCCGCCGACCGCCCCGGTCTCGCCGACGCCGACCGACGAGGCGACGCCCTCCGACGACTCGACCCCCACCGACGAGCCCACCCCGACCGAGACGCCGTCCGCCGACTCCGCCCCCATCGAGGAGTCGGCACCCACCGACAACGCGACACCGGGCGACGACACCGTGCCCGCCGACGACAGCGCGCAGGCGGACCTGATCTCGCTCGCGCCCGCAACGTCGTTCGTCGAGGACTTCGACCTCTCCGCGGTGACCGGTCTCGTCAGCCGCCTCTACCCGCAGGCATGGCAGCCGTACCCGGACGGCACGTCCGGCATCTACGAGCCGAGCAAGACCGTGTCCGTCCACGACGGCGTCATGGACGTGCAGCTCGGTGGCGCCGGGACGGCCGGCACGTTCGGTTCGCGCAGCGGCGCATACGACCACGTCGGCGGATCGTTCTCCGTCCGCGCGAAGGCGACCGGTGGCGACGGCAACGGTGCGGCGTTCATGCTGTGGCCGAGCTCCGACGTCTGGTCCGACGGCGAGATCGACTTCCCCGAGGGCAACTTCGACGAGAGCCCGTCGGCGTTCCAGCACTCGATGACCCCCGGTCAGGAAGTCGCGCGCGTCCAGCTCGGCTCCGGTGTCTCGTGGCGTGACTGGCACACCTACACGATCGACTGGGACCCGGGGAAGTCCGTCACCTACAAGGTCGACGGCAAGGTCATCGGCACCGTCACCCACGACGTCCCGACGACCGAGCACCGGTTCATGTTCCAGACCGGTAACTGGGGCGAGTCCGGCAACCTGCTCATCGACTGGGTCGCCACGACCGAGTAGGGGTCGGCGACCGTTACGACGGATTGGAGGCGCGGTGCCAGCTGGCACCGCGCCTCCAGTCCGCCCTGACGCGCGATCCCGTCAGCGCCCTGCTGAGGCACGGCGCCGCACGACCAGGGTGCCGATCCCCTCGACGAGGAAGAACGCTGCGCTACCGACGAGCAGGATCGGTACGAGCAGTCCCGTCACCGCGATCCGGCCGAAGACGAGCGACACCACCGCGAAGGCGATGAAGACGCTCGCCATGACGATCAGCACGACCGGGTTCGGTGCGACGAAGTGCCGGCGCCCGCCGTTCGCCTCGGCCGCGGCCTGGTCCCGTGCTCTGGGGACCGCGTCGGGTGAACGTCCGGCATTCCGGTCGATGCGACGCTGACGGGTCCGGAGCAGCAGCCACACGGCGACACCGACGACGAGCGCGGCGGGCAGGGCGATCCACTGCACGAGGTGCACGAGACCGAACACGAACGTGGCGACGAGTCCCGCCGCGACACCGAGCGCGGCAGCCGTGGTCGTGCTGTCGGTGCGGCCACTCACATCGGTGACGTACCCGGGCCTCCGGGCGTACGGGTCGTGCTCCTGCGCGGCGGCCTCGTCCGGCTGATCATTCCTCACGCGACGAGCCTACGCAGGCTGCGCGTGTCGCGGCGCAACATGCGCTGGGGACGGAGTCTGGCGGCACTCGACGTGACGATCAGCGCGGTCGAGTCCAGGCGATCGAGTAGCGCCAGAGCGGGTGCCGTCGGTACCGGGAGCCCATGAGCACCGCCCAGGCGGTCCGTTGCACCTCGGCGTAGGAGTGCGGCGGCGGCCAGCACGTGGGGGCCGAATGCTCCCAGTAGCCGCGCCGCCACGAGTACCAGCGGTGCTGCACGACCCCGACCAGGTCGAACAGCCGATCCCAGAGCCGCGTCGACCTCGCGAGACCGACGACCACGAGCATTCCGCCAGGCGCAGTCAGGTCCGCCAGGCGCGACAGCGCGAGGGCGAGGTCCGGCAGGTGGTGCACGGTCGCGACCGAGGCGACGACGTCGAACTGCTGCCCGAGGTCGGCCGCCATCACGTCTCCGCGCACCCAGTGGATCGCTGCGTCGGCGTGCTCGGTGCGGGCGGCGTCGAGCACCGTCTCGTCGAGGTCGATCGCCGTCACCTCGAGGCCCGCGTCGGCGAGGTCCTGGGCGAGCAGGCCGTTTCCCGTCCCGACGTCGAGTGCCGTCCTCGCGCCGGGTGGGACCGCACGCAGCACCAGGTCGTGGAAGTGCGTGTTGTGGTTCCACCGATCGGCCATGGGACCACCCTGCCCCCTTGCCGACAAAGTTAGGTTAGCCTTACCTACATGGCCCGAACGAACATGCAGGCGACCCGAACGAAGCCCGAGCACGTCGAACTCCTCACCCTCCACGTGGTGCGGACCGAACGCATCTCACCGTCGTTCGTCCGCGTGGTGTTCGGCGGTGACGACCTCGCTCGGTTCCGCCACATGGGCTACGACCAGTGGTTCCGCCTGTTCCTGCCGGTGGACGGCGGGGACCTGACGAGAGCACCGCAGAAGCTCGACACGGTGAGCTACGTCAAGTTCCTGACGGCCTCGAAGTCGACCAGGCCGATCCTCCGCAGCTACACGGTGCGCGCGCTCCGGCGACTGCACGGGGGCGACGAACTCGACGTGGACTTCGTCGTGCACGGCCCCGGCGACCACCACGCGCCGACGGCACCGACCGCCGCCGGATGGGCGCTCGGAGCCGCGCCGGGCGACCTCGCAGCGATCATCGACGAGGGCATCGGGTTCGACCGGACCATCCTCGGTCGACCGATCGTCGTCGTCGCGGACGAGAGCGCCGTGCCCGCGGCAGCCGGCATCCTCGAGTCACTCCCCCGCACCGCGACGGGGACGGCGCTGCTCGAGGTGCCGACGGACGCCGACGTCCGGACGATCGACGCCCCGCACGGCATCGACGTGCACTGGATCACCCGCGAACCCGGACGCACGCCGGGAGCCACCGCGCTCGACGCGACCACGCGCCTCCCGGTCAGTGGCGAGCACGCTGCCTGGGTCGCGGGCGAGCAGTCGCTCGCCCGGGACGCACGTCGGCACTGGGTCGGGGCCGGGATCCCGAAGGCCCAGATCGCCTTCACCGGGTACTGGCGGGTCGGCCGCTCGGCCTGATCAGCGGACGTCGGTGCGGTGGATGCCGAGGTCGGTCCGCCCCGGAGCGAGATCGGCGCGGAGCGCGCGTCCGGTCCGGTACTCGCCGCTCGCGAGGGTCCGGTAGCGCACGGGTTCCTCCGACCCGAGACCGGCGATCCGCTCGGTGAGCCGAGCGACCTCGCGCGCGACACCGTCGGCGTCCAGACCGTCGGCGTCGAACACCGCGTGCGTCTCGTACGGGTCGATGCCGGAGTAGAACAGCGTGCCGTGCCGGAGCCCGAAGAGCACCGAGTCGAGGTCACCGCTCAGCCCTCGGGCGCCCATCGTGCGCTCGTCCTCGCCCACCGTGACGATGACGAGCGCGCGCTTCCCGGCGAGCAGCCCGGCGCCGTACCGGGTCGGCAACCCGGTCGACTCGTCCACGCCGTCCGTGCCGAACCCGGCGCCGAACACCCGGTCGATCCAGCCCTTCAGGACGGCCGGGACGCCGTACCACCAGAGCGGGAACTGCAGCACGATCAGGTCGGCGTCGACGAGCTTGCGCTGCTCGGCACGGACGTCGTCGGGCAGGGTCCCACCGTGCTGCGCCGCGAGCCACCGGTCGAGGAAGCTCCCGTCGGCGTTGCGTTGGGCCGGGACGTCGCCGGGACCGAGCAACGGCTCGAACCCCATCGCGTACAGGTCGCTGACCTCGACCGTGTGGGTCCGTTCGAGCTCGGCCCGGGCAGCGTCGAACAGCTGCCGGTTGAGCGAGACGGCTTCGGGGTGTGCGTAGACGTAGAGGGCCTGCGGGCGAACGGTGTCGTCGTGGATTGCCATACCTCCATCACAGCCGCCACCGCCGGATCTGGGAAGTATGCACTTTGATGTGAGGTACGAGGTCACGATGAGCGTGATCGGCGGGTGCTGGAAGCTCAGCATCATCCAGGAGCTCCTCGACCACACCCTCCGCTACAGCGAACTGCGCCGAGCGGTGGGCACCGTCACCGACCGCGTGCTCACCCGGCAGCTGCGCGAGCTCGAGGCGGACGGGCTGGTCGAACGGACGGTGTACGCCGAGGTCCCGCCGCGCGTCGAGTACTCCCTGACGGCGATGGGGTCGTCCCTGCGCCCGCTCGTGACCAGCCTCGATTCCTGGGGTCGCTCGTGGACCGCGACGCAGGTGGACGCTGACGAGCTGGAGCTCGCGCTCAGCTGACGACGCGGAGCGGGAACGACAACGGGTCGGCTCGGACCGCGTCCACGGCGTGCGCGACCGCCCCGATGACCACGACGTCCGCGCCGAGTGACGACGCCACGATCTCGGGAACGGGGTCGAAGTGCCCGTCGTCGAGCAGCGCCCGTGCGCGATCGATCACGGCGGCCGCGGGTTCGGCGATCGCACCGGCGACGACCACGCGGTCGATGTCGAGCAGGCTCGCGAGCAGCACGCACACGCGGCCGAGGCGGTCCCCGAGCCGGTCGACGATCGCGGTGGCCTGCGCATCACCGTCGCGCGCGGCGCGGAACACGGTGGCGGCGTCGATCCCCTCGGCTGCGAGCGGGCTGTCGGGCCGGACCAGGCCGGCGGCGACGGCCTCGGCCACGAGCGTCCGGGCCGTGGCGCCGATGCCGTCCGAGGACCCGACCCCCTCGACGAGTTCGAGCACCCGCATCTCACCCGCGCCACCGTGGGCCCCGCGGAGCAGCACGCCGTCGACGACGAGCCCCGCACCGAAGCGTTCACCGGACAGCAGCGCCGCGAACGAGGCCTCGCCGGAGGACGGCCGCTCGGCGAGCGCGGCGAGGTTGGCGTCGTTCTCGACGACGACCCGGCCGTGCGGGACGGTGCCCGCGAACCCGGGGTTCATCCGTTCCCAGAAGCCGCCGTCGCCAGGAGAGGCCCCGCCGGCGTCGACGGGAGCGGGGATGCCGACGACCGTCACGAGCACGTGTCCGGGGTCGACCGCGGCGTCGGCGAGCGCCTCCGCGACGGTCTCGGCGAGGACCCGCAGGCGGACCGGGACGTCGAGTCCGGACTCGCCGAGTGTCCCCGACGCACGACCGAGGACGGTCCCGCGGAGGTCCGCGACGAACGCGGTCACCCGGTGCTGTCCGGCATCGACGCCGACCACGACGCCGGCGGTGGTGTCGAGTTCGTAGCGCCGAGCGGGCCGCCCCATCCGGTACTCCCCCGCAGCCCGTGCGTCGTCGAGTTCGCGCAGCCAGCCGAGCCGGACGAGTTCCTCGCAGGTGCCGAGGATCGTGGAGCGGGTGAGTCCGGTGCTGTCGATCGCCTCGGTCGCAGTGAACGCACGGACCGCGAAGGCGTACTCGAGCAGCGTCTCGGCGCTCGTTCCACGGTGCGGCGGCATGCGGTGACCCTATCGCGGAGACACTTCCTTGCGTAATTAGATTTTCTCGCTAGATTAAGTCCTGCGGGCGGCACCGGAGCCGGTCCGCGAACCGGAACGGCAGGGACGCCGGGTCCGGACGGACGGAGACGACGTGCAGACACACGCCACCAGGAGCGCCGCCGCGGTCAGCCGCCGCGGGTTCCTGCTCGGGGCGGGCGGCATCGGAGCGGGCCTGGCACTCGCCGGGTGCGCTCCGCTCGGTTCCTCGAGCAGCCGACCCGAGACGATCACGTTCTACGTGTCCAAGCCCGAGGTCATCGGGTACTTCGACGACGTGATCGCGAAGTTCCACGCCAGCCAGTCGAAGATCCGCGTCGTCCGCGACTCGACGTCGAGCATGTCCGCGAACTTCGTGCGGAACCGACCGCCGGACCTCGGGTGCTGGAACTACAACTTCTCGGTCGCCCCGTTCGTCGAGCACGGTGCGTTGACGGACCTGTCCGACCTGCCCCAAGCGGACACGATCAACCCCGACCTGTGGCCGCTCCTCGAGCAGACCGCCGACTACCCCGGCCGCAAGAGCGCCCTGCCGTACTCGGTGACGGCGGCGTCGGTCATCTACAACAAGCAGCTCTTCGCCGAGCAGGGACTCGACGTCCCGACGACGTGGAGCGAGTTCGCAGAGGTGTGCGAGCGCCTGACGAAGGCCGGCATCGCACCGATCTACGGCACGTTCAAGGACAACTGGACGATCGCGCAGGGCATGTTCGACTACTCGATCGGCGGCATGGTCGACGTCCCGAAGACCTTCGCGGCACTCCAGCGGGAGGGCACGAAGGTCGGCAAGGACGCCTCGGTGTCGTTCGAACGCGACTTCCGGGCACCGATGGAGCGCATGGTGCAGCTCCGCCAGTGGCACCAGAAGGGCGCGGCCAGCCGCGGGTACGGCGACGGCAACCTCGCCTTCGCCCAGGGGAAGGCCGCGATGTACCTGCAGGGGCCGTGGGCACTCGGCGAGATCGCGAAGACGACCCCCGACATGGACCTCGGGACGTTCCCGCTGCCCGTCACCGACGACGCCGCCGACAACAAGGTGCGCGTGAACGTCGACCTCGCGCTCTGGATCCCGGAGGCGTCCCGCAAGCAGGAGGCCGCCCGGGAGTTCCTCACGTACCTGATGACCCCGAAGGTGAACGACAAGTACAACGCGGACAACAACGGGTTCGGCGTGCGGAAGGACGCCCCTCCCGCCTCGAACCCCGCACTCACCGGCATGCAGTCCTACTACGACGACGCCGCGTTCTACCTCGGCGCCTCGCAGCTCATCCCCGCCGAGATCCCCGTCGCGAACTACGCGCAGTCGATCGCCTTCGGCGGCGACCCGAAGCCCCAGCTCCGCACCCTCGACGCCGACTGGGCGCGCCTCGCGCTCCGCACGGCCGCGTAAGGAGACGTCGAATGGCCACCACGACCACCGAATCCGTCACGACGGCGGACCGCCGCCGACGGGGCGGAGCCGCACCGCGCCTCCAGGCCGGAACGACCGGGACGCGACGCCGCAGCCGGCGTCTCGACCCGCTCTTCCTGGCGTTCCTGCTCCCCACCCTCGTGCTGTTCACCCTCGCCATCACGCTCCCCGCGGTGATGGGCATCGTGCTGAGCTTCACCAACTCCGTCGGCTTCGGCGAGTTCCGGTTCACCGGCCTGACGAACTACATCGCGGTGTTCTCGGACCCCGCGATCCTGCAGGCGTACCTGTTCACGATCGGGTTCTCGCTCGTCACCGTGATCGTCGTCAACGCGGTCGCGTTCCTGCTCGCCATCGCCCTGACGTCGAAGATCCGCGGGAAGATCGCGCTCCGCGGCGTCTTCGTCCTGCCGATGGTGATCTCCGGGATCGTCATCGCGTACGTGTTCTCGTTCCTGTTCGCGAACAGCCTGCCGGCGCTCGCGACGTCGCTCGGGTTCGCGCCGCTGGAGCAGAGCATCCTGGCGAACCCGGACCTGGCGTGGGTGGCGATCGTGATCGTCACCGCCTGGCAGGCGATCCCGTCGACGCTGCTCATCTACATCGCGGGCGTGCTGTCGATCCCCGGCGAGGTGTACGAGGCCGCGGCACTCGACGGCGCGAGCTCGTGGCGCCAGCTGATCTCGATCACCGCACCGCTCACCGCGGGCTACATCCTCATCAACCTCGTGATCGGGTTCAAGAACTTCCTGAACTCGTACGACATCATCGTCGGCCTCACCGACGGCGGCCCGGGCACCTCGACCACCAGCGTCGCGATGAGCATCTTCAAGGGCTTCAACGGCGGCGACTACGCCTACCAGATGGCGAACGCCACGATCTTCTTCGTCATCGCGGTCGTCATCGCCGTGATCCAGCTGCGGGCGACCCGCGGGAAGGCAGCGTTCTGATGTCCCTGCAAGCACCCCTGCGACCGGGCACGACGAAGACCGGCAGCATCCGGTCGGTGGACGCGGACCGGTCCGCCGGCGGACGTGCCGCCGGCCGCCGCAGCGGGTACGCGAACTGGCCCGTCACGATCGTCCTGATCGTCTGCGCGCTGTCCGTCCTCGTCCCGCTCTACGTCACCGTGACGATGACGTTCAAGACCACGGCGCAGTCGGTCGACGGCAACGCGTTCTCGCTCCCCGCACCGTTCAGCGTCGACGGCTTCGTGCAGGCCTGGCAGCTGACGGACTTCCCGCGGGCGTTCGGCGTCTCGGTGCTGGTCGCCGCGATCACCGTCGTCGGCACGATCCTGCTCGCCTCGTTCACGGCGTACGCGATCGCCCGGAACTGGGACCGCCGGCTGTTCCGCTGGTCGTTCTTCTACCTGCTCGCCGCGATGTTCCTGCCGTTCCCGGTCCTCGCGCTCTCGCAGGTGAAGCTGACCGGCCTCGCGCACCTGGACAACCCGTTCGGCGTCGCGATCCTGCACGTCATGTTCCAGCTGTCCTTCAGCGTGCTGCTCTTCACCGCGTTCCTGCGGTCGATCCCGGCCGAACTCGAGGAGAGCGCCCGCATCGACGGCGCGAGCACCGGACAGGTGTTCTGGCGGCTGGTGTTCCCGTTGCTGGCACCGATGAGCGCGACCGTCGGCATCTTCGCGTTCCTGGCATCGTGGAACGACTTCGTGATGCCGTCGCTCATCACGTCGGACCCGGCGCTGCAGACGCTGCCAGTGCTCCAGCAGATGTTCCAGACGCAGTTCAGCAACAACTACAACGTGTCGTTCGCCTCGTACCTGATGGCGATGGCACCGGCGATCATCGTCTACCTCATCACCCAGCGATGGGTGATGGCCGGTGTGACGCAGGGCGCCATCAAGTGACGTACTCGAACCTGACGACAACGAACGACGAAAGGCCCCTCGTGACCGACACCCTGGTCCAGAACACGCCAGCCCCGACCGCGACGGACGAGACCTGGTGGCGCCAGGCGAGCGTCTACCAGATCTACCCGCGGTCCTTCGCGGACGCGAACGGCGACGGCATCGGTGACCTGCCCGGCGTGACCTCGCGCGTGCCGTACCTGGCGTCGCTCGGCATCGAGGCCGTCTGGCTCAGCCCGTTCTACCCGTCCGCCCTGGCCGACGGCGGCTACGACGTGGACGACTACCGCGATGTCGACCCACGCCTCGGCACGCTCGAGGACTTCGACGAGATGGTGTCGGCCCTGCACGGAGCCGGCATCCGGGTGATCGTCGACGTGGTGCCGAACCACACGAGCGACCGCCACGAGTGGTTCCGCGAGGCACTCGCCTCACCGAAGGGCTCCCCCGCCCGCGACCGGTACGTCTTCCGCGACGGCACCGGGCCGTCTGGCGAACAGGCCCCTGCGGACTGGGTGTCGATCTTCGGCGGCCCGGCCTGGACCGCGGTCGGCGACGGCCAGTGGTACCTGCACAACTTCGCCAAGGAGCAGCCCGACCTGAACTGGGCGAACCGCGAGGTCCGCGACGACTTCCTGCACACCCTCCGCTTCTGGTCCGACCGGGGCGTCGACGGCTTCCGCATCGACGTCGCGCACGGCCTGGCGAAGGACCTGCCCGAGGGCGAGCTGCCGACGTGGGCCGAGGTGCTCGCGTCCCCGAAGGACGGCTCGCACATCCTCTGGGACCGCGACGACGTGCACGAGATCTACGCCGAGTGGCGGAAGGTCTTCGACGAGTACACCCCGGCACGCACCGCCGTCGCCGAGGCGTGGGTCGCCGCCGACCGTCGTGCCCGCTACGCCAGCGCCGACGGGCTCGGACAGGCGTTCAACTTCGACCTGCTCGAGGCCGACTTCGACGCCGGCCAGTTCCGGACGATCATCGAGTTCAACCTGGGGCTCGCCGAACAGTCCGGCTCGTCGACCACGTGGGTGTTCTCGAACCACGACGTCGTCCGGCACGCCACCCGCTACGCCCTGCCCGCACGCAACGGCGCGGAGGAGAAGCAGGGCAGCGCCTGGCTGCTCGCCGGCGGTTCGCAGGACGAGCTCGACCGGTCGCTCGGCCTGCGTCGTGCGCAGGCGGCGACGCTCCTCGAGCTCGCTCTGCCCGGCTCCGCGTACCTCTACCAGGGCGAGGAGCTCGGCCTGCACGAGGTCGGCGACATCCCCGACGCCGACCGCCAGGACCCGGCGTTCTTCCGGAACCCGGGCGTCGACGTCGGCCGTGACGGGTGCCGCGTGCCGCTCCCGTGGACGACGTCCGGTTCGTCGTTCGGCTTCGGTTCCGGGACGGCACACCTGCCGCAGCCCTCGTGGTTCGGGGCGTCGAGCGTCGAGGCCGAGGACGCGGACCCCGACTCCACCCTGAACCTGTACCGGAAGGCCCTCGGCCTGCGCGGGCAGCTGCAGTCCGAGGAGCACCTCGAGTGGCTCGAGACCGGGCGCGACGACGTGCTCGCGTTCCGCCGCCCGAACGGCTGGACCAGCGTCACGGTGTTCGGCGACGAGCCGTACCAACTCCCCTCCGGCGAGCTGCTGCTCGCCTCCGCGCCGGTGGCAGACGGCGCACTGTCGGGTGTGGGGACCGCCTGGTTGCGTTCCTGACGGAACCAGGAGGCGGACTGGAGGCGCGGTGCGGGCAGGCACCGCGCCTCCAGTCCGTCAGGCGGTCCCGGTACAGTCGCCCCATGAGTGGGGCGAGCATCAGCGTGCAGGACTTCGTCATGCGCTTCGGGGACCGCAACGTCGTCGACGGGCTGTCGTTCGACATCGCCCCCGGCGAGACCTTCGGCCTGCTCGGCAGCAACGGCTCCGGCAAGACCACGACGATCCGCGCACTGCTCGGCATCACGACCCCGACGTCGGGCACCCTCACCATCGACGGACACCCCTACAAGCCCGCGACCGGCGGCATCGGCTACCTGCCCGAGGAACGCGGCCTGTACCGCAAGGAGTCCGTCATCGACGTGATGACCTACTTCGGGCGACTGCGCGGTCTGCGGGGCCCCGAGGCGACGGCCTGGAGCATGGACTACCTCGCCCGGGTCGGCCTGGCGGACCGTGCGAAGCTCCGCGTCGACAAGCTCTCCGGTGGCCAGCAGCAGAAGGTGCAGCTCGGGATCACGATCATGGACCGGCCGCGGCTGCTCATCCTCGACGAGCCGACGAAGGGCCTCGACCCGGTCAACCGCCGGCTGCTGCTCGACCTCGTCGACGAGCGGAAGGCGGACGGCGCCACCGTCATCCTGGTCACGCACCACATGGACGAGGTCGAACGACTCTGCGACCGCATCCTGCTCCTGAAGGACGGCGCCGCTGCGGCGTACGGCACCATCCCCGACGTGCAGGACGCGTTCGGGGGCGCGGTCGCCAGGGTCGGACTCGACGGCCCCGTGCCGCAGTCGCCGCTCTACCGGATGGCCCGGCACGAGGGTCACCGCGCGTACCTGGTCCCGACGCCCGAAGCTGCCGCCGACGGGTCGGACATCCTCGCGTCGCTCGTGTCGGCCGGCGTGCACGTCACCGCGTTCGAGATGCGCCGGATCCCGCTCGACGAGATCTTCGTCCAGGTCTACGGGCACGACGCCCTCGCGGCCGAGTCGGCAGCGCCGGGGGTCGCCGCGTGAGCCGCCTCGGGACCGTCGTACGGTTCGAGTTCGTCCGCGCGGTGAAGAAGCCCGCGTTCTGGATCGGAACGCTCGCCCTGCCGGTCATCATCGTCGTGGTGTCACTGCTCGTCGGCGTGGGCCAGGCGGCCGGTACCGATTCGGTCATGACGAGCTCCTCGGCGTCGAAGACCCCGTTCCGGTACGTCGACCACTCCGGACTCGTGTCCCAGACCGTCGCGGCGAAGTGGGGCGGGGCGCCCTCCACGGACGCTGCGGCCGACCGGGCAGCCGTCCGTGACGGCACGCTCGACGCGTTCATCGAGTTCCCGGAGTCGCCGTCGACCAAGCCCATCCGCGTGGACGCCGCCGATCGTGGGCTGTTCGGCAACGGCGGGTACTCCTCGCTCGCCGAACGCGTGCTCGAGCAGAGCGTCGCCGCGACCGTCGACGACCCCGAGAGCGTCCAGCTGCTGCGGTCGCCACCGGACACCGACGTCACGACCTACGCGGATGGCCAGATCGCCCCGGGCTGGCTGTCGATCGTGCCGCCGTTCCTCTACGTCGCCGCGTTCTTCGGGCTCGTGATCCTGCTCGCCACCCGCATGGTGACGGTCGTGGTCGAGGAGAAGGAGAACCGCATCTCCGAGATGATCCTCACCACCGTGACCGCCGGTGACCTCATCCGCGGCAAGGTCATCGCGATGCTGCTCGTCGGCTTCGTGCAGATCGGGGTGTTCCTGGTGCCCGGGCTGATCGGACTGCTGGTGGCACTCCCCCTGATCGCCTCGCGGCTCGGCGGGCTGGTCGTCGACCCCTGGCGGATGCTCGTCGGCGCGCTGCTGCTCATCGGCGGCGTCCTGCTCGCCTCGGCGCTGTTCGTCGCCGTCGGTGCCGCGGTCCCCTCGATCAAGGACGCCTCGGCGCTCCAGTCCGTCGCGATCTTCTCGCTGATCATCCCGCTCTACGCGGCGTTCTTCGTGATGACCACCCCGACGTCGCCGATCGCGTCGTTCTTCACGTACTTCCCGACCTTCACGCCGATCACCGCGATGGTGCGCAACGCGGTCGGATCGCTCACCGTCATCGAGTCCGTCGTCTGCATCGTCGAGGTGTTCGTCGTCGCCGCACTGCTGCTGTGGTTCGCGCAGTACCTGTTCCGGCACTCGGTCGCCCAGTACGGGTCGAAGGTCACACTCCGCCAGATCGCGTCGTGGCGGCGCGCACGTCCGTAGCGCCGTCAGCGGGTCAGGACGACCTCGTCGAGGTCCCACGCGGGGACCTCGCGCTCACGCCACCCCTGACGGAGCGTGCGGACGGACCGGTCGAACTCCACGAGGACGTCGATGTGCGGCCGGACGAGCATCTGGATCTGCAGCCCCTCGTACACGGCCAGCAGCTGTGTCGCGGCCTGGTACGCCGGGATCGCGAGCCGCTCGCTGCCGGCGTCGACGTCGCGCTGGAGCCCGGCGGAGAGCTGTTCGACGTACTCCTCGAAGCGCTTCCGGAACAGCTCGGCGAACCCGGTGTCGGCGGCCGCGATCGTGATCACGCCGGCGAGCACCCGCACGAGCCCCGGGTCGGCGACGTCCTCGGCGAGGGTCATCCGGACGTACTCGATCGTGCACGACGGCGGGTTCTTCCGGCGCGTCCCGCGCAGCTGCGTCCAGCGGTCGTACGTCACGAGCAGCAGGGCGTCCCAGGTCGGGAACAGCCGCTCGACGACGTCGACCTCGATCCCGGCCACCTCGGCGACGACGCTCGCGTCGACGCTGTCGAACGGGTGGAGGCGGTAGGCGCGGATGGCGCCGCGGACGATCCGCTCGGCGAGGGACTGCTCGTCCCCGAGCGAGGCGTCGTGGTCGTGTTCCATCCGACCATCCCACCTCGTCAGCGGACCGGTGTCTCGTCCCAGACCGGGGGCCGCGCACTCCGGACGGTCAGCCGACGGTGACCGGTGCCGCCGAGGGCTTCGTCCGCTGGTTCATCCAGACGAAGAACCCGGTCAGGGTGAACACCCCGTAGAACACGTACATGAGTCCGGACGCGTAGTAGCCGGCCGAGAACAGCAGCGGAACACCCACGAGGTCCACCGCGACCCAGACGAGCCAGAACTCGACCCAGCCCTTCGCCATCCCGTACGTGGCGAGCAGCGACCCGACGAAGATCCAGGCGTCGCTCCACACCGGTTCGTACGAACCGAGGGCGCGGAAGATCGGGGTCAGGACCGCGGTGCCGCCCACCATGACGAGGACCATCAGTCCACGAGCCCTCCAGGAGGCCCAGCGCGGGTCGATCACGGTCGTCGCGTCGTCGGGACGGTGCGTCCAGCGGTACCAGCCGTAGACGCTCACGATGATGAACATGACCTGTCGGCCCGCCTGGCCGAGCAGGTTGACCGGGTTCGGGGTGTCGAAGAGCGCACCCATGAAGACCGTGAAGAGCAGGGCGTTGCCGACGATGCCCACCGGCCAGGCCCACACCTTGCGCCGCATCCCACCGAGGGCACTGAGCAGGCCGAACACGTTGCCGATCACCTCGCGCCAGAGCACGGTCTGATCGCCGATGACGAGCTGCGCGTCGAACAGCCACCGCACGATGCCCATGGGCCCTCCTCGTTTCCGGACGGTGCAACGGTACGGGGGTGTCCGGCATTCCGCGTGTCCGGAGCGTCAGACCGGGGTACAAACCGTGTCGGCACTCTCGGGGACGAAAATGCCCCCTGTACTGGGTCCATTCAGACGCATGTTCCCTCTTGTCGGCACTTTGGGGGACCGGTAGCGTCGTCACCAGAGCGAGTCCAGCCCGCCCGAGACGTGTCACGTCGCGGAGCCCGGCGACCACTCTCCGGCACAGGTCGGCCGCGGCCCCGCGAACCAGGGGCCGATGACATCGTCCCATCGGCACTGCCGGTGGCCTCAGCGCGCCCGAACGCGCAGGAACGGACTCCTCCATGCACAAGATCGTGACCGGTGCCATCGCCGGCGCTGCCGGCGTCGCCCTCCTCCTCGGCGGTGCGGGTACCTTCGCCCTGTGGAACGCCAGCGCCAGCACGGCCGCGTCCTCGGTGAGCTCCGGCTCGCTGACCCTCAGCGCCAACAACGACGGCGTCTGGACGGACGTCACGAACGGCCGCTCGGCGACGATCAACCCGGCGAGCGCCCTCATGGTGCCGGGCAACACGTACCAGTTCACCCAGACGCTGACGATCGGTGCGACCGGCCAGGACCTCAAGGCCAACCTCACGTACGCCAACCAGAGCATCACCGGCGACGCCGCGCTCCTCGCCGCGACGACGAAGACCCTCGCGGTCACGTCGTCGAGCGCCTCGGTCGTGCAGTCGACGTCGAACGCGAACACCTTCGTCGTCTCGCCCTCGGCGGCGACCTCGACGGTGAAGGTCGTCTTCACCATCGCGCTCCCCTCCTCGGCGACCACCGGGCAGGGCGGGACCCTCAACGTCGGCGCCCTCGCCTTCACGCTGACCCAGACCGCGATCGGTTCCTGACCCGCGGGTGCCGACCCGGGCCTGGAAGGCCGTGGTCCCGATGGGTCCCTGATCCGCCGATCGCGACCACGTGCCTCCAGGCCGTGTCAGCACCACCTGCACCACTGCACCGCCCCACCGGCGGTGACCGCACGACCACGACGACCAGGGGACGACATGACCAGCACGCCGAGGACGACCGGGCGCCACCGCGCACCGCGTCGCCACCGGTGGATTTGGCCGACCGTCATCGCCCTGGTCGTCGCGGTCGTCACCGCGATGCTCGGCACCGGCGGCACCTACGCACTCTGGAACGGCACGGCGAGCACCTCGGCGTCGACCGTCCGGTCCGCCACCGCGACCATCACCACCGGGCCGCTCTCGGCGATGAACACTGCCGTGCTCGGGCCGGGGATCGGCGTGACCGGGACCTTCACCGTGCAGAACACGGGATCGATCCCGCTCAGCATGCGCGTCGCGACCACCTCGACCAAAGTGTCGTACGCCACGAACTCCACGACCGCCGCCGTGCTCGGCGAGCTGACCCTGCGCCTGTCCGTCGTCGGTTCGACGGCCGACTGCCGCACCGGGTTGTCCGGCGCGAGCGGCCGTCTGGCGGCCTTCGACACCGGGAGCGGGTCCTTCACACTCCCCGCCGGGGCCAGCGCCGTCGGCTGTGTCGAGATGGACCTCGACGCCGATGCGCCGCAGAGCGTGGCGGGCGCCGTGACCGACTTCTCCCTCACCGTGACCGGGACGCAGGTGAGCGCGTGAGCCGCCGCCTCCGCGCCCTGCTCGCGGTCCTGCTCACCGCGGCGTTCGTCGCCGGTGGGTCCTCGGCCGCGTGGGCACTGTGGAGCGCCACCGGGACCACCGCCTCGAGCGTGACGATCGGCAAGACCGGGGCGTCCCTGAGCGGCACCAGCGACATGACGACCACGTTCTCGTCGAGCGTGACGTCGATGACGAAGCCGATCACCCTGACGAACTCCGGCTCGCTCGCCGGCACCGCGACGACCACCGTGTCCGTCGTGTCCGGCAGCTCGACCGCCCTCGCGCAAGCGGTGAGCGTCGTCGCGTGGCCCGTCGCCTCGACGTCGGCCTGCACGGCGTCCACCTCGGTCGGCACCGGTTCCGTGTCCGGCACCTGGGCGTCGCTGCCGAGCATGACGTCGAAGCTCGCCGCCGGCGCCAGCGCCGTGTGGTGCACGCGGAGCACGCCGACCTCGTCCGCCCCGGCGTCCACCACCACGAACGTGAACGTCAACCTCACGGTCACGGCGGGCACGTGGACGTCCGGCATCGTGCAGGGCGGCTTCTACCTGAACACCTCGGCCGCCACCCCGGCGTTCACCTGCACGGACCACAGCGGTACGTACGTCGAGGTCGCCTGGCCGACCTCGAGCCGCCCGAAGGACACCTGGTACGGGGCGTTCGTCGGTCCCGACGCCTCGACCATGGTCGGCCAGAAGGAGCAGGACTACTACGGGCGCTTCACCCTGGCGCCCGACCAGATCCCGGCCAACATCGCCACAAGCGGCCCGGTGACGGTCACGGTCAAGATCCTCGACAGCGCGGGCAACCCGACGAGCACCGTCGTGGCCAGCGGCACGATCACCCTCTTCACGCAGAACAACGGGAAGGCAGTCCGATGCGGCGCATGAGCACTGCCGGTGCGTCGGTCACGGGTTCTTCGGTCGCCGGTTCTTCGGTCGCCGGCTGGAAGGCCGTGGTCCGTGCCGTCGGGCTCGGCCTGAGCACCGGGCTGCTCCTGCTCGTCGCGGGGCTGGCGGTCGTGCTGATCGTCGTGCCGAAGGCCACCGGGTCGACCCCGCTCACGGTGCTGACGCAGTCGATGGACCCGACGCTGCCCCCGGGCACCCTGCTCGTCGTCCGGCCGACCCCGGTGGACGACATCCGGATCGGCGACGTCGTGACGTACCAGATCACCTCCGGGCAGCCCGCGGTCATCAGCCACCGGGTGGTCTCCGTGGCGTCGTCGTCCGACGGGTCCCGGACCTTCAGGCTCAAGGGCGACAACAACGCGCTCGCCGACCCGGCACCGGTCACCGCCGCACAGGTCCGTGGCGTGGTCTGGTACAGCCTGCCGGACATCGGGCTGGTCAACCAGCTCGTCAACGGGTCGCGCACGTGGCTCATCCCGGCGATCGCGGGGGTGCTGCTCGCCTACGGAGCCGTGATGGTGACGATCGGGATCGTGTCCGCGGCGCGGCGCCGGCGGAGCAGCATGGCTGGTGGGCGTCGGTCATCGGGGGCGCACCGGGCTACGCTCGGGTGACGTGACGGACGGCGTGGAACGGGCGAGGGCGCAGCTCGACGACGCCGCCCGGACGCTCCGGACCGCCGCGGTCCCGGACGAGGCACTCGGCGAGTACGTCGAGCCGAAGGCCGTGCTCGGCATCCGCCGCGAGCCCACCATGCGGTCGCTCGGCCGCGTCTGGCGGGTCGGTGCACTGCTCGTGGGTTCGTCGCTCGAGACCGGCGGTCGTGTCTGGGCGACGGGCCTGATCACGCGGGTCACCGACCCCGGACGCTCACAGTTCGTCTCCGTCTCCGCCGAGGTACGACGGGCGTACCGGGCAGCGGCGCAGAAGGGGCACTTCGCGCCGGGCGACACCGTGAACCACGGGGCGACGGCGATCCCGCTCGACGAGTCGCTCGTCGGTTCGTCGGCGGTGCTCTTCGTCGACGACGGGACCCCGCTCGTGCGCTGGTCCCCGGCCGGCGGCGCTGCCGTGCCGCTCGAGGCGTACCTCGCCGACCGGGTGGGGCTGCTGGTGGATCCGCCGCGGGGTGCGACGGACTGAGCGGACCGTCCAAGGACGGTCACCCCGTCCAGACCTGATCGCGACCGACGGGCTCTCAGACGAGGACGATGACCTTGCCCGCGATCCGACCGGCAGCGCCCTCGGCGTGCACCGCCCGGAGCTCCGTCAGCGGGACCCGCCGCGTCACCTCGACCGTGAGCTCACCGGCGTCGACGAGCGACACGAGCTCGGCCAGACGCTCCCGGTTCCGCAGGACGAACACCGTCTCGGCACGGACACCCCGGGACTCGTCGCCCGGCGTCGCGATGAACGCCGTGGTGCTCACCACCGCTCCCCCGTCACGGACCGCGGCCACGAACGCCTCGAACCGCTCGGGCTCGAGTGGCGCGAGGTTGAGCAGGACGTCGACCTGCCCCTCGACCGCTTGCAGGACGTCCGTCTCGGTGTGGTCGATGACCTGGTCGGCACCCGCTGCCCGGACCGCGTCGGCGCTGCGCGGGCTGGCCGTCGCGATGACGTGCACGCCGAGGCGCTTCGCGAGCTGGATCGCGTACTTGCCGACGACACCGCCCGCACCGACGATGAGCAGTCGCTGCCCGGCTTCGAGCCGACCGGAGTCGACGAGCGCCTGCCACGCGGTCAACGCCACGGACGGCAGGGCGGCGGCGTCGGCCAGCGGGATGCTCGTCGGTGCCGGGACGAGGGCGTCTGCCGGGGCGACGACGTACTCGGCCGCTCCCCCGTCGCGCTCCATGGGCAGGAACCCGATCACGGCATCGCCCACCGCGAGGTCGGTGACGCCGTCGCCGACGGTGTCGACCACGCCGGAGACGTCGTAGCCGGGGATGTGCGGGAGTTCGATGGGGATCGGGAGGAACCCGGCGCGCATGCCGTTGTCGGCCGCGCTGTAGGCGGACGCGGTGACCCGGACGAGCACCTCGCCGATGCCGGGCGTGGGCTGCTCGACCTCGCCGTACTGGAGGACCTCGGGTCCGCCGACCTCGTGGAACTGCACTGCCTTCATGATGATCTCCTTCGTCGTTTGCTTCGAATTCGAAGCGAATACCAGGAACGTACCACTGCTTCGAACTCGAAGCAACAGGTAGGATCGAATCATGTCCGAGACCCCGACCTCCCTGACCCCGACGCAGCTGGGCGCGTACTTCGCCTTCACCGAGGTCGGTGCGCTCCTCCGCCCCGCCGTCGAGCAGCAGCTCAAGGACGTGGGTGGGCTCAGCTACGTGCAGTTCCAGCTCCTGGCCACGCTCGGGGACGCCCCTGACGGGCACATGCGGATGACGGACCTCGCCGACGGGGTCGTGTACAGCCGCAGCGGGTTGACCTACCAGGCGCAGCTGCTCGAGCAGCGCGGACTCGTGACCAGATCGCCGTCACCGGACGACGAACGCAGCACGATGGTCTCGATCACCGATGCCGGACGGGACGTCCTCGCCGCGGTGTTCCCCGGGCACATCAGCACGGTGCACGGGCTCCTGTTCGCGTCGATCACCGACGACGACGCCGCCGACCTCGCCCGCATCCTCGGCACGATCAGCGGGCACCTGCGCGCGAACCCGCCCAGGTCAGCTGCCCGACGCCGCGCGAGGTGACGGGCCCGGCCGAGCCGACCACGGACCGAGATGCCGCGGACCGCACGACGCGACCGACGATGCGGCGCCGACCCGTGCCTCCAGGCCGGCCCTTCTCCTTCGTCACCGGCCACCGATAGTGTCGAGACGTGAGCAACGAGGCATTCGACGACCGTTACGAACTGCGCGAGTTCGCGCCCGGCGCGGGCGAGCAGGGCGCACCCGACGCCGAGACCGAGGCATGGATGCAGGCCGTCGGACTCGGGTTCCACGAGACGCACCCCGGCGACGAGCACGCCGCGCGCATGGTCGAGCACTTCGTCGAGGACGGCAACACCTGGCTCGGCGCCTACGTGCGTCGTCCGGCGAGCGGCTCCGTCGACGAGACCTGGCCCGCCGGCACGTTCGCGTGGTTCCGGAAGTCGCTCAGCTGGGGCGACGGATCGTCGATCGACACGCAGGCGATCTCCGCGGTCACGGTCCGACCGACCGAACGACGCCGCGGGATCCTCCGCAGCATGATGACGCACGCGCTCCAGCGCGGTGCCGCCGACGGCTACGCCCTCGCGTCGCTCACCGCGTCGGAGGGCACCATCTACCGCCGCTTCGGCTTCGGCAGCGCCATCCGGGAGCGCGCCGTCAGCGTCCGCCGCAACCGCGCGCTACCGTTCCTCGCGCCGACGACCGGCGTCGTCAGCGTCGTCACGCCCCAGTGGCTCGCCGGTGGTCCCGGCCGCGCGGTGTTCGACCGCTTCAACGCGCGCACCCCGGGTTCGATGGTCCGGAACGCCGGCACGTGGCCGGTCGTGTTCGGGCTCCTCGACCAGGAGGGCCAGAAGGCGAAGGACGTCCGGGCCGCCGTGCACCGTCCCGACGACTCCGACGAGGTCGACGGCTACGTCACCTGGCGCGTCAAGGAGAGCCGCGACGGCGACACCGTGCTCGAGGTCGTCGACCTGGTCTACGCGACCGACGCCGCGTACCTGTCGCTGTGGGAGTTCCTGCTCTCGATCGATCTGAACGACGTCGTCAAGTACAACCGGTCGCGGCTGGACGACCCGATCGTGGCGGCCCTCGGGGACAACCGCGCGTACGACGTCGACCACGAGGAGGACCACGTCTGGCTGCGCGTCCTCGACGTGCCGGCGGTGCTCGCCTCGCGGCCGTACGCCGTCGACGGTTCGCTGACGCTCGCCGTCACGGACACGCTCGGGTTCACCACCGGCACGTACCGACTGGACGTCCTGGAGGCACGGGGCACCGTCACGAAGACCGCCGACGTCGCCGACGTGGCCGGTTCTGACGTCCAGCTCGACGTCGCAGACCTCGGTGCGTTGCTCCTCGGCTCGGTGTCGCCGGTCACGCTGGCAGCCGCCGGCCTGCTGCGCGCAGCAGACCCGGCTGCGCCGGCGCTGCTCCGAGCGATGCTCACCCCGCCGCGGACGCCGCACGGGATCACGTACTTCTGATGGACGTGCAGGAGCTGAGCGACGAGGTCGAGGCTGTCTCCGCGTTCTACGCCGAACGACACGGCATCGACCGGACACCCGAGTGGTTCGTGCTGAAGCTCGGCGAGGAGGTCGGCGAACTCACCCAGGCCTTCCTCGCCCGGTCGGGCCAGGCGCGGCGCAAGGGACGGACCGATGCCGAGCTCGAACAGGGCTTCCGTGACGAGATCGCGGACGTCCTCGCCCAGGTGCTCCTCGTGGCCAGGCACTTCGACGTCCCCATCGACGACGCAATCCGCGAGAAGTGGTCGAAGTGGCACCCGGACCGGATGAGCGCCGGATCGTGACAGACCTGTCTCGATCGGTGGGGCGGGCGCGTCAGGCGGTCGCCGTGCTGGCCAGTCCGACGCTGCGTGCTGCCGTGGTGGGTGACGGCGAGATCGACGATCGGACCCGATCGGCGATCGCCGCGTTCGACTGGCTCGGCGCCGACGGCCCGGACACACCACTGCTCGGGAGGACGGCGCAGGACCTGCAGCGGCTGCAGGCACCGGCCGCGTTGCTGGAGTTCGACCGCATCGCACGGATGCCCGCTCCGGACGACCAACGGCACCCCCTGTCACTGCGAATCGTGGGGCTGGTGTTCGAACGGCTCGGGGCGACCCGTCCGGTCCCCGAGCCGGTGCTCAACGCGGCGATCGCGATGTTCGCAGAGGACGTCGCGATCGTACGGCGGGACGCGGTGGACCTCGGGGTGCTCGAGCGGACGGACGACGGCGCGGCCTACCGGTACGTGGGGCAGGACGGGTCGGGCAGCTCGGCGTAGTCTCCGCGCCATGAGCGACGACGACGGGGTCGACTGGCTGCTCGACTCCGACCCGGCGATCCGCTGGCAGGTGGAGCGGGACCTCCTCGGCGCGCCCGCCTCGACGTGGCAGGCCACCCGAGCACGCGTCGCCACCGAGGGACTCGGCGCGGCACTGCTCGCCCACCAGGACCCGGACGGGCAGTGGGCGGGCGGCGCGTACTTCCCCGCGGACTTCGACTTCGACGGCCCCGAGGCGAAGGAGCCCGGGCAGCCGTACACGGCGACGACCTGGTCGCTCAACGCCCTGCGCGACTGGGGCCTCGACGCCGCCGTGCTCGGGGACACCGCCGCGCGGCTCGACGCGAACAGCCGGTGGGAGTACGAGCAACTGCCGTACTGGGGCGGCGAGGTCGACTGCTGCATCAACGCCTTCACGCTCGCGAACGGCACGTGGCTCGGCGCGGACGTGGACGGCATCGCGGACTGGATGCTCGAGCACCAGCAGCCCGACGGCGGCTGGAACTGCGAGTGGGTCGAGGGCTCGACGGTGTCCTCGTTCCACTCGACCCTCAACGTGCTGGACGGGTTGCTGCAGCACGAGCAGCTCACGGGCGGCCGGCACCCACGTGCGGAGGAGCTCCGGGAGGCCCGGCACCGGGGCGCGGAGTACTTGCTGGAACGGCGGTTGCTGCACCGGAAGTCCGACGGCGAGGTCGTCGGCCCCTGGGTGCACCGCTTCGCGTACCCGTTCCGGTGGAGCTACACCGCGTTGCGGGTGACAGACCACCTGCGCGCGGCATCGTTGCACGACGGCACCCCGCCGGACCCGCGCGCTGCCGAGGCGGTCGAGGTCGTCCGCGCCGCACGGAACCCGGACGGCACGTGGACGCAGGGCGAACGGCCGGCCGGGCGGCAGTGGTTCGAGGTGGACGTCCCCGCGGGTGAACCATCGCGGTGGCTCACCCTCTCGGGCACGCGAGTCCTGCGGTGGTGGGACGACGCACGCTCCGCGTGACCCTCGCACCGAACGAACCACGACCTCGCACCGTGCGAGGGCGACGGCGACGCGCCGCGCCCTACGCCCGCCGGCGCACCCGGGGATCGACGAACGCGTAGACCACGTCGACGATCACGTTCGCCGTCACGATGAGCAGCGCCGAGAACAGCGTGAAGCCGACGACCACCTGCAGGTCGAGCGTGTGGACCGCATCGATCAGCAGCGCACCGAGGCCCTGCATCGAGAACACCTTCTCGGTGATGACCGCACCGCCGAGCAGCGACCCGAGGTCGAGCCCGAACAGCGTCACCACGGGCAGGATCGCCGTCCGGAGTCCGTGGCGCACCACGACCTGGCGTTCGCGCAGGCCCTTCGCGCGGGCCGTCCGGACGAAGTCCTGCGACATCGACTCGAGCATCTCGCCGCGGGTGAGCCGGGCGTAGATCGCCGCACTGATGAACGCGAGCACGCACCACGGCAGGATCAGGTGTGTCAACCACCCGACGGGATCGTCACCGAACGCGACGTACCCGCTGGTGGGCAGGATGCCGAGCACGAACCCGAACAGCAGGATGCCGAGCAGCCCGACGAGGTACGACGGCGCGGACACCCCGGCGACCGCGACGGTCATCACGGCACGGTCGACGAAGGTCCCCCGGCGCAGGGCCGAGAGCGCTCCGCCGGCGACCCCGGCGACGAGCCACAGCACGGCAGCGCCGACCGCGATCGAGGCGGTGACGGGCAGGCGGGACAGGATCAGGTTCGTGACGCTGTCGTGCAGCTGGAACGAGTACCCGAAGCACGGTGCGGCGCAGTGGATGACGGACGCCCCGGAGCCGAACGTCCGACCGGTGAAGATCCCGGCGAGGTACGCCCCGAACTGCGCGAGCCACGGCTTGTCGGTGCCGAGGAAGGCCTGGACCTCCCGCAGCCGGTCGGGCGTGCACGGCTTGTCGCAGATCGCCCGGGCGGGGTTCGTCGGCAGCAGCATGAAGAGCGCGTAGGTGATCGCGGCGACGACGAGCAGCACGACCGCGGCACCGAGGACGCGGATGGCGATGAAGCGGAACGTGCTCATCGTGCACCTCCACGGGGGTCGAGGGCATCGCGGAGCGCATCGCCGAGCACGTTGAAGGCCAGGGTGATCAGGAACAGGGCGAGCCCGGGGAACACGAGGTACATCGGGTCGGTCTGCACCCACCCGATCGCGTCGCCGATGCTCCGACCCCATGACGGTGTCGGCGGGGTCACGCCGACGGCGAGGAACGACAGGGCGGCCTCGGCACCGATCATCGAGGGGATCGAGATCGTCGCGTAGACGGTGATCGTCGCCGCGAGGTTCGGCAGCAGCTGGGTCCGGATGACGTGCCACCGGCCGGCGCCCATCGCGGTCGAGGCGACGACGTAGTTCCGGCTCACGAGCGACAGGGTCTGACCGCGGACGACACGGGCGACGGACGGCCAGCCGAAGAACCCGATGACGAGGACGACGAGCACGGGCTTCGGGAAGGACGTCGGCACGATCGCGGTGAGCGCGATCATGAACACGAGCGACGGGAACCCGAAGATGACGTCGACGACCCGGGAGAGCACCCGGTCGTACCAGCCGCCGAAGAAACCGGTCGTCACACCGACGAGCACGCCGATGACGATCGACAGGACGGTCGCGGCGAGGCCGATGCCGAGCGAGGTCCGCGCGCCGTACGTCACGATGGCGAACAGGTCGCGCCCGGTGAGCGGCTCGACGCCGAACCAGTGCTCGCCGCTGATCCCACCGCCGACGCCCTTCGGCGCACCGAACGAGTTCAGTGCATCGATGTTGTAGCCGTACGGGTCCTGGCCGGTGATCGCGGCGATGAGCGGCGCGGCGATCGCCACGACGACGAACACGACGATGACGACCGCGGACGCCACGGCCCAGCGGTCCTGCCGGACCCGGCGCACGACGGCACGGAACCCGGTGCTCCGGTTCGCAGCGGCCGACACCGGACGGTCGACGACGTTGGCGGTCACGAGGCCACCCCTTCCCATGCGCGCCAGGCCTCGCGGCGGGCGGCCTGTCGCACTGGATCGGCGACGGGCGCTGCGGCGAGGAGCATGCGCGTGTAGTCCTGCTGCGGGTCGTCGAGCACGGCGTCGGTGGTGCCCCGTTCGACGACGCGGCCGCGGTGCAGCACCACGACCTCGTCGGCGAGCTGCCGGACGACGGCGAGGTCGTGGCTGATCAGCAGCATCCCGAAACCGAACTCCTGCTGCAGATCGGACAGCAGATCGAGCACGGCGGCCTGCACGGTGACGTCGAGGGCCGAGGTCGGCTCGTCGGCGATCACGAGCGCGGGCCGGAGTGCGAGGGCCCGGGCGACGCCGACGCGCTGCCGCTGTCCGCCGGAGAGCTGGTGCGGGAACCGCTCGGCCCACGACGGGTCGAGCTGCACCGCGACGAGGAGCTCCCGCACCCGTTCCGCACGCTCGGCGGTGGAGGCGGTGCCGTGCACCAAGAGTGGCTCGGCGATGCTCCACCCGATGGTCTGCCGCGGGTTGAGCGAGGACGCCGGGTCCTGGAAGACGATGCCGACGCGGCTGCGGAGCTCCCGCAGCCGTCCGCCCCGGGCCGTGCGGAGGTCGCTGCCGTCCACCTCGACCGAGCCGGCCACGACCGGCACCAGGCCGGCGAGCGCCCGCCCGATGGTCGACTTGCCGGAACCGGACTCCCCCACGAGGCCGAGGGTCTCGCCGGCGCGGAGCTCGAGGTCGATCCCGGACACGACGGGATCGCCGCGGCGTGCGTACCGCACGGCGACGTCGCGCAGCTGCGCGACGAGCGGCCTGGAGGCGCGACTCCCGTCCACGACATCCGCTTGCGCTGGTCCGAGACTCGCGCTGGGCGACACCTCTCGCGCGGTTCTTGCCGAGAACTGTCGCTCAGGCCGAGACTCGGCCGCAGTGCCAGCCCCGGGGCCAGCCGCAGCAGGCGGGGCGGAGGCGGGTCGCGCCTCCAGGCTGGGGACCGCGTCGAGGAGTGCTCGGGTGTACTCGGCGGTCGGGTGCGCGAAGACCTCCGCGACCGTCCCGTGTTCGACCGGGTCGCCCCGACGCATCACGAGGAGTTCGTCGGCGACGTCCGCCACCACGCCCATGTCGTGCGTGATGAGCAGCACCGCGAGGTCACGCTCGCGCCCGAGCCTGCGGAGGAGGTCGAGGATCCCCGCCTGCACCGTGACGTCGAGCGCCGTCGTCGGCTCGTCGGCGATGAGCGCCACCGGGTCCCCCGCGAGCGCCATCGCGATCATCGCCCGCTGCAGCTGCCCGCCGGACAGTTCGTGCGGGTACGCCTTCCGGATCCGCTGCGGGTCGGTGAGCCCGGCGGCACGCAGCAGCTCGTCGATCCGCGCGGACACCCCGGCACGGTCGAGGTCCGTCGGGTGCGCCGTGATCGCCTCGGCGATCTGCGTCCCGATCGAGAGCACGGGCGTGAAGGAGTTCATCGGCTCCTGGAACACGACGCCGATGCTGGCGCCACGGACCGCGCGCAGCTGGTCGTCCGTCGCGCCGACGAGCTCGGTGCCGCGGAACCGGATGCTGCCGCTGACCCGGGCTTCCGGCGGGAGCAGACCGAGCACGCTCATCGCGCTGACGGACTTGCCCGAGCCGGACTCGCCGACCAGGGCGAGCACCCGGCCGGGCGTCAGGGTGAAGGAGACGTCACGGACAACGGGCTCCGCGTCGCCGAACGCGACGCGGAGCCCCTCGACCTCGAGCAGCGGTGCACTCACTTCGCGAGCGAGACCTTGAGGTAGTTCGGGTACGCCGGGAAGTCCGCGATCTGGAAGTTCTGCACGTTCGAGCCGGCGAGGAACGACTGCTTCGCGTAGGTCAGCGGCACGATCGGGGCGTCGCCCATGATCTTCTTGTCCGCCTCGGCCCAGAGCTTCTGCGCGTCCTTCTGGTCGACGGTCGCGCTGGCCTCCTTGATGAGGGCGTCCACCTCGGGGTTGCTGTACTTCGAGACGTTGTAGCCGCCGCCACCGATCTGCGACGAGTCGTAGAGCGGCTGGATGTTGGCGTTCGCACTCGGGAAGTCCGGCTGCCAGCTGAAGAGCGCCAGGTCGAAGTCGGTGCCGTCGGTCGTCGCGGTGTAGAACGAGTCCGAGTCGAGCGGCTTCAGCGTCACCGTGATCCCGGCGCGCTTGAGGCCGGCCTGCAGGGCCTGCGACTGGGCGAGGCTCGACGGGTCGTTCTGCGTGGCGAGGGTCAGCTTGAGGTCGGAGACACCGGCCTCCTGCAGGAGCTCCTTCGCCTTGGCGACGTCACCGGACGCACCCGGCTTGTACAGGTCGTAGTCCTGGCGACCGGCGATGCCCGGCGTGATGAGGGTCGTGGCGTACGAGCCGGCGAGCGCACCACCGGCGGCGATCCGGTACGACTTCTTGTCGACGGCGTACTGCAGCGCCTGGCGGACCTTGAGCTCCTTGAGCGAGCCCTTCTGCGTGTTGATCGCCATGTAGGTGATCGGGCCGGCCTTCGACGTGGCGAGGCGGTCCTGCGCGGACGGGTTCGAGCGGACCTGGTTCAGCTCGGCCGCACCGAGGTACGTGGCGCCGAAGGAGTCCTTCGCGTCGCCGTTGTCGGCGATGAGCGTCTGGGTGACCGTCGACGGGTCCTGGCTCTCCTTGAACACGACCTTCGACGGACCGGCGGTGCGGACGTCGTCGGTCGACGCGCTCCACTCCTTGTTCCGGACGAGCGTGATCTGCGAGCCCTGCGTGTTCGACTGCACCTGGTACGGGCCGGACGCGACGGGCTTGGCGTCGTAGGCACCGGTGTCGGTGCCGTCGCCCTCGGGGACCGGGGCGAACGCGGGCATCGACACGAGCCACGGCCAGTCGCCGTAGGCCGCGTTGAGCTTGAAGACGATGGTGGAGTCGTCCGGCGTCTCGATGCTGTCGAGCGTCTTGCCGTCGAACGGGCCCTTGTACGTGTCACCGCCGACGAGGAGCGACTTGTGGTAGCTCAGGCCACCGGTGAGGGTCGGCGCGAACGAGCGCTCGATGCCCCACTTGATGTCCTTCGTGGTGATCGCCGTGCCGTCCTGGAACTTCAGCCCCTTCTTGAGGTGGTAGGTCCAGGTCTTGCCGCCGTCGCTCGAGTCGCCGGTGTTCGTCGCGAGGTCCGGGACGACCTTGGCCGTCTTGCCGGGCTCGACGTCCCACGCGGTCAGGCGACGCAGCACGAGGCCGAGCGTGGTGATGTTGAGGTTCTGGCTGGTGGCCGGGTCGAGGTGCACCGAGGTCGCCGTCGTCAGGATGTTGAGCGTGCCGCCCTTGGCCGTGCCGCTCGATGCGTCGTCGGAGGCCCCTCCGCCCGAGCAGCCGGTCAGGACCAGGGCTGCTGCTGCGGCGACCGCCGCGGTGATGGTCAGGCGCTTGGGGCGTCTCATGACGATGCTGCTCCTCGTGGGAAGTGGTGGGGGTGGCGACCGTGGGGTGGTCGCTGCTGCGGCTCGGGTCGGGTCACCGGGCGCCGTCCATCCTGACACCCGGGCGTGCGACCGTCCGAATCTCGTGCGTGCGGGACGACGCACGACGTAACGGTCCAAGTCCTGCGCGACGTCCCGCTATTCCCGATGCGTTCGCACAGAGTTCATCGCTGCCGCCCCCGCCGCGTTCATCGAGTGAGCACGAATCGTCGAGTGCCCGGACGAGACCCGACGATTTCTGCTCCCTCGACGCGACGACGGGCCGCAAGCATCAGGACAGGACGCGCGCCAGGAACTCGTTGCGGAACTTCCCCGTCGGGTCGAGGTCTCGCGCCACCGCGGCGAACGCGTCCAGCCGCGGGTACACCTCGTGGAGGCGCTCGGCACTCGCGGCCGAGACCTTGCCCCAGTGCGGCCGGGCGTCGAAGGGGGCGAGTGCCTCCTCGATGCGCAGGACCGCGGCGGCCACGGCGTCCGCGTCCCGCCGGAAGGTGAAGTGGATCCCCACCGACTGTCGCCCGGACGACGGCGCGAGCCAGGCGGTGTCGGGTGCGACCGTGCGGACCTCGGCGGCGATGAGCAGCGGCGCGAAGAGGGACTGCAACGGACGCAGGGCCTGCAGCGCGTCGACGGCGGACGACGCGGGCAGCAGGTACTCCGCCTGGATCTCGGCCCCGGTCGACGGCGTGAACGAGGACCGGAAGTGCGGGAGCCGCTCGGACCACGGTCCGGGGACGCCGCCCTGCTCGGTGACCCCGGCGGGGTCGTTCTCGCCCGGGTGGACGGGGCCGGTCGCGGGCCGGGCCCCGAGCGCGACCAGGTCGACGGCCGGAGCGGGTTCGTCGACGCGGTGCTTCACCCAGACCTGGCGTGCGCCGCGGTCGTCGAACGACGTGAACATCGACACCGAGTAGGCGTCCGCCATGACCTCGTCGAAGTGCTCGACGACCGCGTCCCAGGGCAGGTCGAGGTGCACGGTCGTGGCGACCTGGAACGAGGGCTCGATGGCGAGCTCCACCGCGGTGACGACGCCGAGCGCGCCGAGTGCCACCCGGTGCGCGTCGAGGGCGCCGTCGGGCGTGGACGCATCGACGTGCTCGAGTGAACCGTCAGCGCGGACGACCTCGAGGCCGATCACCGCCTGCGCGAGCGACGGGTTGCGGATGCCGGAGCCGTGCGTGCCGGTGGCGACGGCGCCGGCCGTGGAGATGTGCGGCAGGGACGCGAGGTTCGCGAGGGCCCAGCCACGTGCCTCCAGGCCGGCCGCGACCTGACTGTGGATCATGCCGGCGGCGACGCGCACGATGCGACGGTCGGTGTCGATGTCGAGCACCGGCGGCAGGTCCGCCAGCGAGACCTGCAGGGCATCCGTGTCGGCGATCGCGTTGAACGAGTGCCGCGAGCCGAGCGCCGTCAGGCGCGCGGTCGACCCGACGAGTTCCTGCACCGCGGCCACCGAGGTCGGACGCGCCAACCCGGAGGCCCGGTAGGTGACGTTGCCCGCCCAGTTCGTCCGCGTGCGCTGCTCTGCGATCACGTCGCTCATCGTACGGTCCGTGTCCCTCAGAAGCCGCGGTCGAGACGGTGCCACGTCTGCTGGAGACGCAGCTCGTCGCGGAAGCCGCGCGCGGTGGTGTGCTCGTCGATGACCAGGAACTCGGTGCCGACCATGGTCGCGAGGTCCTCGACCACCTGCAGTCCGACGGCCGTCGCCATCACGGTGTGGTGGGCGGCACCGGCGGTGAGCCAGGCCTCGGCGGCGACGGGGAACGACGGACGCGGCTCCCAGACGGCACGGCCGACGGGAAGCTTCGGCAGGGCCTCGGTCGGCGGCACAATGTCGACGACGTTCGCGGTGAGCCGGAAGCCGTCGCGGGTGTCGGACAGCGCGACGACCACGGCCTCGCCGGCGTCGGCGGTGAAGACCAGGCGCACCGGGTCGTCCTTGCCGCCGATGCCGAGCGGGTGGATCTCGAGCGTGGGCGTCGTCGTCGTGAGGGTCGGCGACACCTCGAGCATGTGCGCCCCGAGGATCTTCTCGGCACCCGGGGTGAGGTCGTAGGTGTAGTCCTCCATCAGGCTCGCGCCACCGGGCAGTCCGGCGCCGGCGACGTTCATCGCCCGGACCAGGACGGCCGTCTTCCAGTCACCCTCGGCGCCGAAGCCGTAGCCGTCGGCCATCAGGCGCTGCACGGCGAGACCGGGGAGCTGCTTGAGGGTGCCGAGGTCCTCGAAGTTGGTGGTGAAGGCGGCAGACCCGTTCTGCGCGAGCAGGGTGCGGAGGCCGATCTCGATCGCGGCACCGTCGCGGAGCGCGGCACGGCGTGGTCCGCCGTCACGCAGGTCGTCGACGACGTCGTACTGCGCGTCGTACTCGGCCACGAGCGCGTCCACCGCGGCCGTGTCCGCCGCGGCGGCGTCCACCGCCGCGGCCAGCTCGTTCACCGCCCAGGTGTTCACCTGCACGCCGAGCTCGATCTCGGCCTCGGTCTTGTCGCCCTCGGTGACGGCGACGTAGCGCATGTTGTCGCCGAAGCGGGTGAGCTTCAGCTCGCGGACGGCGGCGGCACCGGCCGCGGCACGGGTCCAGTTCGACACCCGCTGCTGCACGCGGGGGTCCGAGACGTGCCCGACCGCGGTGGCGTGCCGGACCCCGAGGCGCGCGAGGGCGTACCCGAACTCCCGGTCGCCGTGCGCGGCCTGGTTGAGGTTCATGAAGTCGAAGTCGATGTCCGCCCACGGCAGCGTGACGTTCGCCTGCGTGTGCAGGTGCAGCAGCGGCTTCGTGAGCGCCTGGAGCCCGCCGATCCACATCTTCGCGGGGCTGAAGGTGTGCATCCACGTCGTGACGCCGATGACCCTGTCGTCGGCGCTGGCCTCGATGAGGGCGCGACGGATGCCGTCGGCGTCCTTCAGGACCGGCTTCCAGACGAGCTTGACCGGCAGCGCACCGGCCAGTTCGGCGTGCACCGCCTTGCTCTGCTCCTCGACCTGGCGCAGGGTCTCCTCGCCGTACAGGCCCTGGGACCCGGTGAGGAACCAGACCTCGTAGCTGTCCAGGGTGGCCTGGGGGTTCACCTGCGTCATCGCATGGCTCCTTCGGGGTTCTGTCCGTAGACGTTCTGGTAGCGATCGAAGAGTCGATCGATGTCTTCCTGCGCGATCGGCACGGTCTCGCCGCCCTGCCGTGCGATGTGCACGGTCCGGGCGACGTCCTCGCACATCACTGCGGCCTTCACGGCGTCCTTCGCGTCCTTGCCGATCGTGAAGACGCCGTGGTTCTGCATCAGCACCGCGCGGGAGCGGTGGCCGCTGAGCGTCTCGACGATGCCGTGGCCGATCGAGTCGTCACCGATGATCGCGAACGGGCCGACCGGGATCGGGCCGCCGAACTCGTCCGCCATCGCCGTGATCACGCACGGGATCTCCTCGGCGCGGGCAGCCCACGCCGTCGCGTAGGTCGAGTGGGTGTGCACGACACCGCCGACCTCGGGCATGTTCCGGTACACGTACGCGTGGGCGGCGGTGTCGGAGGACGGACCGTGCTCGTTGCCCCAGCCCTCGGCGGGCACACCGTCGAGCGTGCAGACCACCTGGTTCTCCGGGGTCAGGTCGTCGCTCGACACCCCGGACGGCTTGATGACGAACAGGTCGGTGCCGGGAACGCGCTCGGAGACGTTGCCGCCGGTCCAGATCACGAGGCCGTAGCGCACGAGTTCACCGTGCAGGCTCGCGACGCGTTCACGGGTGGCGGCGACCGCCTGCTGGATCTCGTCGTTCATCGGGTCACTTCCTCTTCCTGGAGGCGCGGCTCGGCACCCGCCGTCGGCTCGCCGTGGTGGGTGGTGGCGCTGGGTCGGGTCGCGGCTGCCGCGACGGCCTGGACGGGGAGCGCTGCGCGGTACCGGCCGAGGTAGGTCTGGAAGCCGTCGACGTCGCCCGGCGCGGGGTCGGCCACGTGCACGGCATCGACCCCGAACACCGTGCCCGCCAGGAAGTCCGCCAGGTGCTGGTCGGTGTGCTCGAGGTAGGCGGCGAGCACGGCGATGCCCCAGGCGCCGCCCTCGCCCGCGGTCTCCTCGAGGGCGACAGGCACCCGCAGGGCCGCGGCGAGCAACTGCTGCGGCGCTCCGGGCGTGCGGAAGAGTCCGCCGTGCGCCGTCATCCGGTCGACCTGGACCTGCTCGCCGTGCAGGACCTCCATGCCGATCGCGAGGGTGGCGAACGCCCCGTGCACCTCGGAGCGCACGAGGTTGCCGAGCGTGAACCGCGCGTCGGGAGTCCGGAGCAGCAGGGGTCGGCCGTCCTCGACGTGCGTGACGGGCTCCCCCGCGAGGTAGTTGAAGGACAGCAGCCCGCCGGCGTCCGGGTCGGCGTGCTCGGCTTCGTCCAGGAGGACCCGGAACACGTCGTCCGTCGCCAACGCGCTGCCCGACGCTTCAGCGAACCGGCCGAAGACCTTCGCCCAGCTCGCGATCTCACTCGCCCCGTTGTTGCAGTGCACCATCGCGACGGCGTCACCGGAGGGGGTCGTCACGACGTCGAGTTCCTCGTGCGGGGTGCCCAGCGGGTGCTCGAGGACGACCATTGCGAAGATGCTCGTGCCGACGCTGACGTTGCCGGTGCGGGGAGCGACGGCGTTCGTCGCGACCATGCCCGTGCCGGCGTCGCCCTCCGGCGGGCAGAGCGGGACGCCGGGCTGCAGGGTGCCGGTCGGGTCGAGCCACGCGGCGCCCTCGGGGGTGAGGTCGCCGGCGTGCTCCCCGGCGACGAGCACCTCGGGCAGGAGCGTGCGGAGATCGGGGACGGCTCCGCCCAGCAGGTCCTGCGCCGTGGCGAGCTTGTCGCCGTCCCAGTCGCGGTGGCCGGGCTCGCCGGGACCGCTGTCGACCGGGCCGCTGTCGATCGGGAACATCCCGGAGGCGTCGCCGACGCCGAGGACGTCGCGGCCGGTGAGCCGGTGGTGCACGTACCCGGCGAGCGTGGTGACCCGGGCGAGCTCGGCGACGTGCGGCTCCTCGTCGAGGACCGCCTGGTACAGGTGCGCGACCGACCAGCGGAGCGGGACGTTGAAGTCGAGGGCGTCGCTGAGCCGTTCGGCGGCGGGACCGGTCGAGGTGTTGCGCCAGGTGCGGAACGGCACGAGCAACTCGCCCGCGGCGTCGAACGCCAGGTACCCGTGCATCATCGCGCTGACGCCGGCGGCGCGGAAGGTCGTCGGGGTGACGCCGTACTGCGCCTCGACGTCGGCCACGAGGGCGGCGTAGGCGGCGCGGAGTCCGGTCTCGACGGCTTCGAGGGAGTACGTCCACCGGCCGTCGACGAACTCGTTCTCCCACTCGTGGGCGCCCGCGGCGATGGGCACGAGGTCCTCGTCCACCAGGCACGCCTTGATGCGTGTGGAGCCGAGCTCGATGCCGAGTGTCGTGCGGCCGTCCACGACCTGCTGCCGGCGATCGTCGCCCATGCGTTCCTCCAGAACCTCGTCGTCCTCCGTGAGCGCTCACATCCTGGCACGTGAGCGCTCACTCACGCAACGCCGCCGCGCGTCGCCGCCCACGCCGGTCGCACCACACGCCGCCCGCGTTGTGCCGAGGTCGCACGATCTGCCGCCCACCGACGCCTCGAGCGGCACTTCGTGCGACCTCGACGACGGAGCTGCGGCGCGTCGTGCGACTTCGTCGGGCGGTGCCGAGCGCCGCCCGGGGTCGCGCAACTTGCCGCTCGCGTTGCGCCGAGGTCGCTCGATCTGTCGCCCGCCGGCGCTTCGAACAGCACTTCTTGCGACCTCGACGAAGGAGCCACGGCACTGCGTGCGACCTCGTCGGGACGCCGAGGCACCCCGCGAGCTACGCGCCGATCGTGCTCTCGCGGATGACGAGCATCGGGGTGACCGCGGAGGACGCCGCCGCCCCACCGTCGATCAGGTCGAGGAGCGCCCGCCCCGCCACACGCCCGAGCTCCTCGAGCCGCAGGTCGACCGTGGTCAGCGGCGGCCGGCTCGCGAGCGCCATCACGTCCCAGTCGTCGAACCCGGTGACCGCGACGTCGTCGGGGACGGACCGACCGACCTCCCGCAGTCGATCGCACACGCCACGGGCGATCTGGTCGCTCCCGCAGACGATCGCGTCGACGTCCACCGACCCCCGACCGAGCACGTCGACCGCCTGTCGTCCCCACCGCTCCGACCACTCGCCGTACAGCGGTTCGCCGACGAGCCGGGACCCGAGCACCGAGACGGCACCGGACACGCGGCGCTCGGCGGACCGGTGCCGTGCGGGCCCGGTGACGATCGCAACCCGCTGCCGTCCGAGTGACAGCACGTGCGATGCCACCTCGGCGCTGCCGGCGGAGTCGTCGAGGGTGATCGAGACCTCGGCGTCCGAGGTCGACGGCGTGAACGCGTACACGACCGGGATGGACACGTCGATCGGCGGCCTGGGGTCCGCGGAACGTCCGGTCACGATGATGCCGTCGACGCCACGGGCGGCGAGCGAGCGGAGGTAGTGGGCCTCTCGCACGTGGTCGTCACGGGTGTCGCACAGCAGCACGGCCATCTGCCCGGCGGACAGGGCGTCCTCGGCGCCGAGCAGCACGGGGATCGAGAACCGGCCGAACGAGTCCGTCGTGATCATGCCGACCGTGTAGGTCCGGCCGGACGACAGCGCACGAGCACGGGCGTCGCCGACGAACCCGAGCTTCTCGGCGGCGTCCTTCACCCGGGCGCGGGTGGCGTCGCGGAGTTGCCCGGTCCCGTTGAGCGCCTTCGAGGCGGTGCCGATCGACACCCCGGCGAGCGCGGCGACGTCGGTGATCCGGACGGGCTGCGAGACACGATCGACCGTCACGGCAACCACCTTTCCGAACCACGAAGTGAGATCACGATCATATGCATTCGACGCGGAAGACCCTTGCGCAACGGTCGGACGTGTCGTAGCGTCCCCGCCAGAAACCGTTTTCCGGCACCGATCGACGGGCCGGCCGACGGACCAGTCACATCGCAAGGAGGCGACATGACCACCCCACCCGCGACCGACAGCCGCGCGCGCACCGCGACCAGCAGCGCACACACCGCGACGCCGGTCCTCCCGACCGCCGACGCGCACCTCACGCTCCGGCCCCTGCCGACGGGCGACGCCCGGATCACCGGGGGCTTCTGGGCACTCCGGCAGGAGCGGAACGGCCGCGACGCGATCCGCGGCGGGTACGCCCTGCTCGAGGCCGCGGGGAACTTCCGGAACCTCCGCATCGCCGCCGGCCTCGAGGACGGCGACGCGACCGGCCCGATCTTCATGGACTCCGACGTGACGAAGTGGCTCGAGGCGGTGGCGTGGGAGTACGGCCGCGCCCCGTCCGAGGACCTGCTCGAACTGCAGCGCGAGGTCACCGCCCTGTACGCCCAGGCGCAGGCCGACGACGGCTACCTCGACTCCGTGCAGCAGATCCGCGGGAAGGGCGAGCGGTACACGGACCTCAAGTGGAGCCACGAGATGTACTGCGCCGGACACCTGTACCAGGCGGCCGTGGCGCAGCACCGTGCGACGGGCGACACCGGCCTGCTCGAGGTCGCGATCAAGAACGCCGACCACCTGGTCCGGACCTTCGGCGACGGCGACGGCAAGACGACCGACATCGACGGCCACCCCGTCGTCGAGATGGGCCTCGTCGAGCTCTACCGCGAGACCGGCAACCGCGACTACCTCGACCTCGCGCACTGGTTCGTGGACGCCCGCGGGCACGGCATCATCGAGCGGGCCGGCGGCGAACCGACGTACTTCTCCGACCGCGTGCCGAGTCGACAGGCCACGACCGTCGAGGGGCACGCCGTCCGCGCCGTGTACCTGGCGGCCGGAGCGGTCGACGTCGCGATCGAGACCGGCGACACCGAACTCCTGACGGCGAGCGAGCGGCAGTTCGCGGACATGCTCGCGACGAAGGCGTTCATCACGGGCGGCCTCGGTGCCCGCTGGGACTGGGAGGCGTTCGGCGACCCGTACGAGCTCCCGACCGACCGCGGCTACGCCGAGACCTGCGCGGCGATCGGCGGCATCCAGTGGGCCTGGCGCCTGCTGCTCGCGACCGGCAAGCCCGAGTACGCCGACGCGATCGAGCGCCTGCTGTACAACGCGTTCCTCGCCGGGGTGAGCCTGGCCGGCACGGAGTACTTCTACGTGAACCCGCTGCAGCAGCGCGACCACGCCCACCAGGACGAGAACCGCTCCCCCGCGCACGGGCGCCGCGGCTGGTTCGACTGCGCGTGCTGCCCGCCGAACATCATGCGGACGTTCGCGAGCCTCGACGGCTACCTGGCGACCGCGACCGACGGCGGTTTGCAGCTGCACCAGTACGCCACGGCGTCGCTCGGCCGGGTCGACGTCGAGACCGGCTACCCGCACGACGGCCACGTGCGCGTCACGGTCACCGAGGACGGCCCGCTCGCCCTCGGTCTGCGGATCCCCGCATGGTCGGACACCACGACGGTCACGGGTCCGGACGGCACGGACAGCCCCGCGCCGGGCACGCTGCACGTCATCGACCGCGAGTGGACCGCCGGCGACACCGTCGAGCTCGCCTTCGACACGACGCCGCACCGGTACGTGGCCGACACCCGGATCGACGCCGCCCGCGGGCAGGTCGCGATCGAGCGCGGCCCGCTCGTGTACGCGGTCGAGCAGGCCGACCAGCAGGGCTTCACGGTCGACGACCTGACGGTCGACGCGGACGCGACGATCACCGAGGACCGCCAGGACGGGTTGCTCGACGGCATCGTCACGCTGCGCGTTCCGGGTCGTGCGCCTGCCGAGCACGTGCAGGCAGCGTGGCCGTACCGACGACTGGACGGGCCGGGAGGCGCGGATCACGCTCTGGACGCCACCAGCGTCGACGACGCGGCCGGCTCTGCGGGCCCCGCCACGGGCCTCCAGGCCGTCACCGCGACCGCGGTCCCCTACTACGCCTGGGCGAACCGCGGCGCCGCGCCGATGCGCGTCTGGCTCCCACTGGCGCGGTGACGTGATGCTGCGCAGAGCGTTCCTCGCCGGCGGTCTCGCCGGCGGGGCGGCCCTCACCCTGGCGGCGTGCTCCGGCACCCTGCCGAAGGTCGACGCGAAGGCGGCGTCGTTCGGTCGCAACGCGACCGGCACCGTGCACGTCTGGTGCAGGTCGGCGACCCAGGCCGGTCTCACGGCTGCCGTCGCCGGGTTCAACAAGGCGAACCCGAAGCTGCAGGTCGAGCTCACGCCGGTGCCCGACGGGCAGTACGTGACGAAGCTCGCGACCGCGATCCGTGGCGGTGAGCCGCCGGACGTCGTGGACATCGACGACATCAACTCGCAGCTGTTCATCTTCCGCGAGGCATTCGCCGACCTCACCGATGTCGTGAAGGGCCTGGACTACTTCGACGCGATCTCTCCGGGACATCTGCGGCTGCTCGAGTACCGGGACCGGTACTACGGGCTGCCGTACCTGGCGGACAACTCGCAGCTGTTCGTCAACACGGAGCTGTTCGAGCGGGCCGGACTCGACGTCGCGGACTCGACGAAGGACCTCGACTCGCTGCTCGCCGCGGCGAAGGCGATCCGGAAGACCGGCGACGACGTCTACGGGTGGTCGATCTCCGGCAACGCCGCGGGCATCATCGGCTTCGTCACGCAGCCGCACGTCTGGGCCACCGGCGTCGACATGATGTCCGGCGAGGTCGGCTCCCAGAAGGCGAACATCACCGGCAACGAGGCCCTCGAACGCATGCTCGAGTTCTACCGGCAGCTGTGGAAGGACGGCGTGCTCTCGAAGGCGACGTACTCCGACGCGGGCACCACGTGGGGCGCCGACTTCCGCGCCGGCAAGGTCGGCATCTTCCCGACCTCGTACGGCGCCACCGTCCCGGCCGCGACGAAGGCGATGCGGGCGAAGATGCAGACGGTGCTCATCCCCTCGTGGGACGGCAAGCGGTCGTTCTTCGACGGCGGCGACAACATGTGCATCCCGAACGGGGCGGCGAACCCGTCCGGCGGCTGGGCGTTCATGCAGTACGCGAACGGGCTGCAGCAGCAGCAGGCGCTCCCCGACGGCGGGTACTTCCCGACCCGGTCGGACGCCGCGACCCCGGCGTACCGGAAGCAGTACCCGCTCGCGTTCGGCCCGCTCGACGCCATCGACAAGGGGTACGCGCCGCGGACGCTCGCGTACAACCTGCTCAACAACCAGCCGTCGTCGCCGTACTTCGGGATGTTCCGCGAGGCCGTGTTCGGCGCGGGGGCCGCCGCGGCCATGAAGACCGCGCAGTCCGAGTACCAGCGGATCCTCGACCAGGTCCAGGCCTGACCGTTGCACAGAGAGGTGCAGACATGACCACCATCTCCACCCGGCGCTCCGCCGGCCGGACCGGTGCGGGCCGACCCACCGTGGGCCGCGGCCCGGTCCGGACCCGCAACTCGCTCACGCACCCGCCGCGCACCGGCGCCGTGCTCGTCGCCCCGGCGATCCTCTTCGTCGCGGTGTTCGTCCTCGCCCCGCTCGTGTTCGCGCTGTACATCTCGTTCACGAACTGGCCCCTGATCGGCCCGTACCGGTTCATCGGCCTGCAGAACTACGCGACGCTGTTCCAGGACCCGACGTTCGTGCACGCCATCGGCTACACGCTGCTGTACACGGCGATCGTCACGCTGCCGATCCTGGCGCTCGGGTACTTCCTGGCTGTCCTGGTCCGTGCGCGGCGACGCGGGAGCACCCTGCTCCGGACGGTGTTCTTCCTGCCGTACGTCGTCGGGCTCACCACGCTGTCGTTCATGCTCGTGCTCGAGGCCCAGCCGAACTCCGGCGCCGTCAACATGGTGCTCCGCTGGCTCGGCATCACCGACGGCAGCACCGCCTGGCTCGTGAACGGGCCGCTCGCCACCCTGCTCATCTGCGTGCTCGTCGTCTGGGCCGTGTCCGGGCTGACGATGGTGCTGCTCATGTCCGCGATGCAGGGCGTCCCGGACGAGGTGTACGAGTCCGCGCAGCTCGAGGGTGCGTCGTGGTGGCAGACCGAACGGCTCATCACCTTCCCGATGATCCGGTCGACGGTCGCGCTCAGCGTGATCATCTCGGTGATCGGGTCGCTGCTGGCGTTCAACCAGTTCTACATCCTGACCCAGGGCGGGCCGGGGACCGAGACCACCACCATCGTCAACGCCATCTACAACCGCGGGTTCGTGAACCTGCAGCTCGGAGCAGCGACCGCCCAGTCGATCGCCCTCGTCATCGTCATCGCCGCCGTCACGGTGTTCCAGTTCTGGGCACTCCGAGAGAAGGACTGAGCCATGAGCACCACGACACCGCGGGCCTCGCTCGCCGCCCCGGACCTGTCCACGCGGACCCTCACGACCGGCGGCGACGGGCGCAGGCGGCGCCACCACCAGGGCAGCGTGCAGCACCCGCGCGACACCGCCGTCAAGCGCACGCTCTACGCGATCGCCGGCATCGGATCGGCGCTCGTGTTCGGCGTCCCGCTCGTCTGGTCGATCCTGCGGGCGTTCCAACCCGAGGCCGTGATCACGCAGGCACCGGACCCGGCGACCTTCTTCCAGCTCGGCTGGCAGAACTTCAGCGCCGTGTTCAGCTCGTCGTCGCACCTGCTGACGGGAGTGTTCAACTCGGTGATCGTCTCGGTGTCGACGGCCGTCCTGACCGCGGTCATCGCGACGATGGCCGGGTACGGGTTCGCCCGCTTCCGGTTCGGCGGGTCGGGGCTCGTGTTCGGACTCGTGCTGCTGACGATGATGGTGCCGTTCCAGGCCATCCTGACGCCGCTGTACCTCGAGCTGAACGCGATGAAGCTCACGAACTCGCTGCTCGGGCTCGTGCTGTTCTACACGACGGTGAACCTGCCGTTCGGGGTCTTCGTGATGCGGAACGCGTTCGAGTCGATCCCGACCGAGCTCGAGGACTCGGCGTTCGTCGACGGGGCGTCCCGCTTCCGGGTCGTCGTGTCCGTTCTCCGTCCGCTGCTCCTGCCCGGGGCCGCCACCGCCGCACTGTACGCGTTCCTGGCGTCGTGGACGGAGTTCCTCGGAGCGCTGACCTTCCTGACGAAGGACTCGCTCTACACGCTGCCCGTCGCGCTGCTGAACCTGCAGACCGGCGCGTACGGGCAGGTGTCGTACGGGAACCTCGTCGCCGGGTCGGTGGTGGCGATGATCCCGTGCATCGCGCTCTACGTCGGGCTGCAGCGGTTCTACGTCGCGGGCCTGTCGTCGGGTGCGTTGAAGGGCTGACGGTCGGGTCGGCTCGGAGCGGCGCCCCCCTCGCACCGTGCGAGGGGGGCGCCGCCAGTGTGCGAGGTTCCGAGCACGGTGGGACGGCGAAAGCCCCGCACCGAGCGCGGAACCTCGCACACTGCGTGTGCCTCGCCGCCCCTACGCGCTCCGGCGCACCACGAGCTCGGGCAGGAGCAGGGTCTCGTCGCGGGGTTCGCCCTCGACGAGCGCCCGCACGGTGTCGAGCACGCGTTCGCCCATCGCCCGGAAGTCCTGGCGCACGGTGGTGAGCGGCGGGGTGAAGTGCGCGGCCTCGGGGACGTCGTCGAACCCGACGACCGCGATGTCGTCCGGTACCCGGAGCCCCTCGTCGGCGAAGGCGTGCAGCACCCCGAGCGCCATCTGGTCGTTCCCGGCGAACACCGCGTCGACGGTGTGGACGTCGATGGTCCGGGCGGCCGCGAAACCACTGGCCGGGGTCCAGTCACCGTCGAGCACCACGGGTTCGAGCCCGGCATCGCGCATGATCCGCTCGTAGGTCACCCGGCGCACCTCGGACTCCTGCGAGACCGCAGGCCCGGCGATGTGCACGATCCGCCGGTGCCCGTGGTCGAACAGGTGCCGCATGACGAGTTCCGCGCCGGCGGACTGGTCGATCGCGACCGCGGCGACGCTGGGTGCCACCGGAGCTCGGGCGGCGTCGCGCTGGACCGCGTTCGCCACGACGACGGGCACCGTGACCGGGACGGTCAGCGAGGCGAGGGCGTCCAGCACCCGGTTGTCGGCGGCGACGAGCACGATCGCGGCGACGTCCTGGGCGAGCAGCGTCACGAGGGCGTTCGACAGGTCGACGGGACGGGGGTCGTCGGGCAACGTCGAGAGCAGCACGTGGTACCCGGCCGACCGGGCTGCCCGTTCGAAGCCGATGGCGGTGCTCGACGGTCCGTACAGGGCGTCGCCCGCGGTGATGATGCCGAGCGCGCGACTGCGTCCCCCGGCGAGCGCCCGGGCCGCGGCACGGGGGCGGTACCCCAGTGCGGCGACGGCGTCGGACACCTGGGCGCGGAACTGCTCACGGACCGTCGGGTCGCCGTTGATCACCCGGGAGACGGTCTGGTGGGAGACGCCCGCGCGCTCGGCGACGTCGAAGATCGTGGGGGCCTTGCGACGTTTGCCGCCGGCGTCCCCGAGCGCGGTCGTGGTCGTCACGAGGCCAACCGTACCGCGCAGTCCGGCCGACGCGACAAGATCGCGAAACGGTCACGATGAGTTGACACCCCGTCACGGAACCCACAGTATGTGAGCGCTCACACGAGCAAATCCCGCGGGGCACAGCAGCCCCGGCACCCGAGTGCGTCGACGTCGACGCGCAGGAACTGAGGTACTTCGATGATGAAGCGCAAGATCGTCGCGGGCGTCGCCGCCCTCGGCATCGCCATCGCCCTGGCCGGTTGCTCGGCCGGCGGCCGTGCGTCCACCGACGGCGGCGGCAGCACCGACAACAAGGGCGCCCTCGTCGGCGTCGCGATGCCGACCAAGGTCTCGGAACGCTGGATCAAGGACGGCAACGCGGTCAAGAGCGACCTCGAGAAGGCCGGCTATAAGGTCGACCTCGAGTACGGCGACAACAAGGTCCAGCAGCAGGCGCAGCAGGTCAGCAACATGATCACGAAGGGCGCGAAGGTCCTCATCATCGCGTCGATCGACGGCGGGGCGCTCTCCGACCAGCTCGACGCCGCCGCGAAGGCCGGCATCAAGGTGATCTCGTACGACCGTCTGCTCACGGGCAACAAGAACGTCGACTACTACGTCTCGTTCGACAACGAGAAGGTCGGCGTCGACCAGGCGAACAGCCTGCTCACCGGCCTCGGCGTCCTCGACGCGGACGGCAAGAAGACCGGCGAGAAGGGTCCGTTCAACATCGAGGTCTTCGCCGGGTCGCTCGACGACAACAACGCGGGCTTCTTCTTCAACGGTGCGATGAAGACCCTGAAGCCGTACCTCGAGGACGGCACGCTGAAGATCCAGTCCGGCCAGGACCAGCTCTCCCAGGCCGCGACGCAGCAGTGGGACCCGGCGACCGCCAAGGCCCGCATGCAGAACCTGATCGCGAAGTCCTACTCGGGCGGCACGACGCTCAACGGCGTGCTCTCGCCGTACGACGGCATGTCGATCGGCATCATCTCGGCGCTCCAGGGTGCCGGGTACGGATCGAGTGACCGCCCGCTCCCGACCATCACGGGGCAGGACGCCGAGCAGGCCAGCGTGAAGTCGATCATCGCCGGCCAGCAGTACTCGACCATCTACAAGGACACCCGCAAGCTCGCGAAGCAGTCCGTGACGATGGCGGAGGACCTGCTCACGGGCAAGAAGCCCGAGGTCAACGACACGAAGAGCTACGACAACAAGGTCAAGGTCGTCCCGACCTACCTCTTCCAGCCGACGGTCGTCACGAAGGACAACTACAAGGAAGTCCTCGTCGACTCGGGCTACTACACCGAAGCCGACCTGAAGTAGTCGCAACCCATCCGTCGGACTGGAGGCGCGGGTCGACCCCGCCCCGTGCCTCCAGTCCGTCTCCTCAGCGCGCGCACGCGCGCACGACGGAAAGGCGGTCCGCATGGCGGACACCATCCTCGAGATGCGGGACATCACCAAGACGTTCCCCGGCGTGAAGGCACTCCAAGGGGTCTCGATCGAGGTCGAGCGCGGGCAGGTCCACGCGATCTGCGGCGAGAACGGCGCCGGCAAGTCCACCCTGATGAAGGTGCTGTCCGGGGTCTACCCGCACGGGTCCTTCGACGGGGAGATCCTCATCGACGGCTCCCCCGTGGAGTTCGGCGACATCAACGGCTCGGAGGCCGCGGGTGTCGTCATCATCCACCAGGAACTCGCGCTCAGCCCGTTCCTGTCGATCGCCGAGAACATCTTCCTCGGCAACGAGCAGTCGCGGGCCGGCTTCATCGACTGGAACAAGACGAACCTGGCGGCCGCCGAGCTCCTGCAGCGCGTCGGCCTCAAGGACAACCCGGTCACCAAGATCGTGGACATCGGCGTCGGCAAGCAGCAGCTCGTCGAGATCGCGAAGGCGCTGTCGAAGCGGGTGAAGCTCCTCATCCTCGACGAGCCCACCGCGGCGCTGAACGACGACGACTCCGCGCACCTGCTCGACCTCATCCGGTCGCTGCAGGCCGAGGGCATGACGGCGATCATCATCAGCCACAAGCTCAACGAGATCAAGGCGATCGCCGACAAGGTCACGATCATCCGCGACGGCAAGACGATCGAGACGCTCGACATGCGCGCCGACGACGTCTCCGAGGACCGGATCATCCGCGGCATGGTCGGTCGTGACCTGTCGAACCGGTACCCCTCGCGCGATGACCCGCAGATCGGCGAGGAGCTCCTGCGCATCGAGGACTGGACCGTCCACCACCCGCTCGACTCCTCACGCGAGATCATCCACCAAGCGAACCTCTCCGTCCGCGCGGGCGAGGTCGTCGGCATCGCCGGGCTCATGGGCGCCGGACGGACCGAACTCGCGATGAGCGTGTTCGGGCAGTCCTACGGCGCCGGCATCAGCGGCACCGTGTACAAGCGCGGCGAGCCGATCAAGACCCACACGGTCACGCAGGCGATCGACCACGGGATCGCCTACGTCACCGAGGACCGGAAGCGCTACGGCCTCAACCTCATCGACGACATCAAGCGGAACATCTCCGGGTCGGCGCTCGGGAAGCTCGCCAACTGGGGCTTCGTCAACGCGTCCCAGGAGACGACGGTCGCCGGGCAGTACCTCCGGAGCCTCAACATCAAGGCGCCGAACGTCGACGTCGTCACCGGGAAGCTCTCCGGCGGGAACCAGCAGAAGGTCGTCCTGTCGAAGTGGATGTACGCCGACCCCGACGTGCTCATCCTCGACGAACCCACGCGCGGCATCGACGTCGGTGCCAAGTACGAGATCTACACGATCATCAACCAGCTCGCGGACCAGGGGAAGGGGATCATCGTGATCTCCTCCGAGCTCCCCGAGCTGCTCGGCATCTGCGACCGCATCTACACGCTCTCCGAGGGCACGATCACCGCCGACGTGCCCCGCTCCGAGGCCACACCAGAGGTCCTCATGCAGTACATGACCCAGGAACGGGAGACCCCTGTCAATGAACGCGCTTAAGTCCGCCGCCGGCTACCTCACCGGGCAGCTCCGACAGATCGGCCTGTTCATCGCGCTGATCGTCATCGTCATCTTCTTCCAGGTGACGACGAACGGCATCACCCTCGCCCCGATCAACGTCTCGAACCTGATCGTCCAGAACAGCTACATCCTCATCCTTGCCATCGGCATGGTGATGGTGATCATCGCCGGCCACATCGACCTGTCGGTCGGGTCCGTCGTCGCCTTCACGGGCGCGATGGCCGGCGTCATGATCACGCAGTGGGGCCTGCCCTGGCCGGTCGCGGTCGTGCTCTGCCTGGTCGTCGGTGCTCTCGTCGGTGCCTGGCAGGGGTTCTGGATCGCCTACTTCGGCATCCCGGCGTTCATCGTGACGCTCGCGGGCATGCTCGCCTTCCGCGGTGCCGCCCAGATCGTCCTGCACAATCAGCAGATCTCGCCCTTCCCGGAGGGCTTCCGCTCGCTCGGCTCCGGCTTCCTGCCGTCGTTCGGCACCACCGGCTACGAGCCGCTCACGATGATCCTCGGCTTCGCGGCTGCGATCGTCCTCGTGATCACGTCGTTCCGTGGTCGGGCGACCCGCCGGAAGTACCAGCTCGAGAGCGAGCCGTTCGCCTGGTTCATCGTGAAGCTCGCGTTCACCGTCGCCCTCGTCGTCTACGTGGCGCTCCTGCTCGCCAGCTACAACGGCACCCCGATCGTGCTCGTCGTGCTCGGCGCCCTCGTGGTGATCTACTCGGTCGTCATGCGGAGCGCGGTGTTCGGCCGCCACATCTACGCGATCGGTGGCAACGCCCTCGCCGCGCAGCTCTCGGGCGTGAAGACGAAGCGGGTCACGTTCCTGCTCTTCGTCAACATGGGCGTCATCTCGGCGCTGGCCGGCGTGGTGTTCACGGGGCAGCTGAACCTGGCGGCCCCGGGAGCGGGCAACGGGTTCGAGCTCGACGCCATCGCGGCCGTGTTCATCGGTGGCGCGGCCGTCACCGGCGGCATCGGGACCGTCCCCGGCGCGATCGTCGGTGGTCTCATCATCGGCATCCTGAACAACGGCATGTCGATCCTCGGCATCGGCACGGAGTACCAGTCCCTCATCAAGGGCCTCGTGCTGCTCGCCGCGGTCGCGTTCGACGTGTTCAACAAGCGCCGGGCGGCGTCCGCGCGCAAGTAGGCGCGGACGTCCTCCGGCCGTCGTCCTCCGGTCGGCGAGGGAGCAGAAATCGTCGGGTCGCCTTCCGCGACTCGACGATTCCTGCTCCCTCAGTCCGCGAGAACTGCCCAACCGCCGGCCTGGAGGCGCAGGGTCCCGTTCTGCACGTCGGCACCGCCCGCCTCCACGTGCGTCGCACCCGCCGTGGGCAGGTCGACGGGATCGTCCGCCAGGTTCAGGGCGGTCACCACCGCGTGCTCCGCGGTCGCGGTCCGCAGCACGATCGCGGTGTTCGTGAGGTGCACGACGTCGGTGTGGGCGCGGTGCAGCCAGGGGTTCCGCCGACGGAGCGCGACGAGCGCCTCGTACGCGTGCGTGAGTTCCACGGGCTCCGGCGGCACGGCGGGGAACTCCGGGCGGACGGCGTCGTCACCACCGAGGCGCTCCTCCTTCACCCCGGTCCAGCCGTACTCGTCGCCGGCCCACACACTCGGGGTGCCGGCGACGGTGAACAGGACCGCGGCGGCGTGGGCGGCGAACCGCTCCCCCACCGCACTCGCGATGCGGGTGACGTCGTGGTTGCCGACGAACGTGCTCGGTGCCTGCGCGACCAGCAGCGCGTCGTGCCGTTCGACGGCGTGCGCGAGCTCGAAGCAGTTCCCGTCGGCGATGCCGTGCCAGATGCCCTGCCAGAGCTCGTACTGCGTGGTCGAGTCGATCGTCGAGTCGCGGACGAACGCAGCCGTGTCCCCGTGGATGACCTCGCCCGTGAACCACGCGTCCGGGAAGCGCTCCCGGACCCGCGGGAGCACCCGTGCCCAGAACGTCGCCGGCACCGCGTAGGCCGCGTCCAGTCGCCACCCGTCGACCCCGCGTGCGAGCCAGTGCGTCATGACCTCGACGACCAAGTCCTCCGTCGCGCGGCGCTCGTGGTCGAGCGCGACGAGGATGTCGTGCCCCTCGAACAGTCCCACCGGCACGTCGTCCCCGGGCGACCAGCCTGACCAGTCGATCGCGAACAGCTCGGCCGTCGGCGCGTCCGGACCCTGCTCCTCGACGGCGCGGAACGCCGGGTGCTCCCGACCGACGTGGTTGAAGACGCCGTCGAGCAGGACCCGGACGCCGCGTTCGTGTGCGGCGGCGACCAGGTGGTCGAAGTCCGCGTCGTCACCGAGGCGCGGGTCGATCCGGAAGTGGTCCACCGTGTCGTACCCGTGCGTCGAACTCGCGAAGACCGGCCCGAGCAGCAGCCCGTTCAGGCCGAGGTCCACGACGTGGTCGAGCCAGGGCTCGATGCCGCCGAGCCGGTGGTCGACGGGGCGGCCGTCCACAGGGGTGTCCGGCCGGACGTCGGCACCGACGAACCCGAGCGGGTAGACGTGCCACCACATGACGTGCTCGACCCAGGCGGGCTCGCGCGGGCGGTCGGGTGCAGTGTCGGTGCTCACCGCCACGATCGTGCCAGCCGGACCTGTGCTGTGCGCGCAACCGGACAGCGCAGACGATGATGGGCCGCATGGGACGAGCGATCAGGACCGCAGCGGACGCCGATGCGTCGGACTCGGCGCACGCGGAACGCACCTGCGCCTCGTGCGGACGCCGGATGCCCTCGTCCGCCGCCCCGGAGGCGAAGTGGTGTTCAGGGGCCTGCCGGAAGCACGGCGTCGACGCGACCGACCACGCACTCGAACGACGCATCGACGAACTCCTCGCCGCACGGGCGCGCACGTCGAGTATCTGCCCGTCCGAGGTCGCCCGCTCGATCGACCCCGACGACTGGCGCCCGCTCATGGAGCCCGCTCGCCGGGCAGCCCGCCGGATGGTCGCCCGGGGCGAGGTCGAGATCACGCAGCACGGCAGCGTCGTCGACCCGTCGACCGCCAAGGGCCCGATCCGTATCCGCCGACCGCGCTGAGGGAACACCTGTCGCCCAGCGACGTTGGACCCGGTGATGACCACAGCGATCGAACCGTCCACCGACCGTCCCCGAGCCCTCGTGGTGGGTGCCAGCGGCATCACCGGCTCGGCCATCGTCGAGCACCTGCTCGACCTCGGGTGGGAGGTGACGGCCCTTTCCCGACGTCCCCTCGCCCGGGACGCAGTCCGGACCGTCGCCGCGGACCTCCGCGACCCTGACTCGCTCCGCGCCGCCCTCGCCGACGAGCGCCCCACGCACGTGTTCTTCACCGCGTGGCAGCGGCAGGAGACCGAGGCAGAGAACATCCGTGTGAACGGCGGCATGGTCCGGGACCTCCTGTCCGCGCTCGCCCACGCACCGCTCGAGCACGTCGCGCTCGTCACCGGACTCAAGCACTACCTCGGCCCGTTCGAGGCCTACGCCGCGGGCGAGATGCCGGACACGCCCTTCCACGAGGAGGAACCGCGGCTCGACACCCCGAACTTCTACTACGCGCAGGAGGACGAGCTCTTCGCCGCCGCCGAGCGCCAGGGCTTCACGTGGTCGGTGCACCGCTCGCACACGGTGATCGGTCATGCGGTCGGCAACGCGATGAACATGGGCCTGACGATCGCAGTCCAGGCGACGCTGGCGAAGGAACTCGGCCTGGACTTCGTGTTCCCGGGCAGCGCGGCACAGTGGAACGGCCTGACCGACATGACCGACGCGGGCATCCTGGCCGAGCACATGGTCTGGGCATCGACCTCGCCGGCGGGTGCCGACGAGGCGTTCAACATCGTGAACGGGGACGTCTTCCGGTGGCGGTGGATGTGGCCGCGGCTGGCCGAGCACCTCGGTGTCGACCCGGCCCGTGTCGTCGGGTACGAGGGCACCGTCCGTCCGCTCGAGGAGCAGATGGCGCCGTACGAGTCCGAGTGGGCGGGCATCGCCGACCGCCACGGGCTCGCCGAGCGGGACATCGCCCGGCTCGCCTCGTGGTGGCACACGGACGCCGACCTCGGTCGCGCGATGGAGGTCGTCACGGACATGGGGAAGAGCCGCGACGCCGGGTTCACCGCCTTCCGACGGACCGAGCGTGCCTTCGCGGAACTGTTCGACCGCTACCGCGCTGATGCCCTTATCCCGTGATCACCGCCGCTCACCGCAACCCGCTCCGTGCGAACCCCTGCACGAACCACCGCTGGAACACCAGGAACACGACGACGATCGGCACGACGTCGAGCAGCGCGAAGGCCATGGTCGCTCCGTAGTCGGAGTTGAACTGTCCCTGCAGGTACAGCAACCCGATCGGGAGCGTGAAGAGACGGTTCTCGCGCAGGGCGATGAGCGGCCACGCGAAGTCGTTCCACGCCTGCAACAGGCTCATGAAGAACAGCACCGCGATGAGCGGGCGGGACATCGGCAGCACGATGCGGAAGAACACGCCGACGTGGCCGGCACCGTCGATGCGCGCCGCCTCCACCAGCTCCCTCGGGATCCCGAGCAGGAACTGCCGGGCGAGGAACACCCCGAACGCGGATGCTGCACTCGGCAGGATCACCGCCCAGTAGGTCCCGTACAGGTGCAACCCGGTGACGATCCGGAACAGCGAGACCATGATCACCTGGACCGGGACCGCGAGGGTGGCCAATGCGACGAAGAACAGGACGGTCGAGCCCCGGAACCGCAACTGTGCGAAGGCGTACCCGGCGAGCAGGCTGACGGCAGTGGTGAGGACCGCGACCGAGACGGCGATGGCGGTCGAGTTGCCGAGCCACTCCACGACCGGGAACGACGAGAACACGCGGTCGAGGTTCGCGAGAGTCCAGGTCCGTGGGAAGAACCGGACCGTGCCACCGAGCAGTTCGGACCGGGGCGAGAAGGCCACCACGACCATCCAGTAGAGCGGCGCGATGATCACCGCCGCGACGATCACGGCGCCGACGGTGCGCACGACGAGGCCGGTGCGCGCACGGCGGGTGCGGGCGCTCATCCTGCGAGGTCCCGGTTGCGGCTGCCGCGCCACTGCGCGATCGCGAAGACGACCGCCATGAGGAGCAGGACCATGCCGATGGCCGCCGCGTAGCCCTGGTCCCGCGTCACAAAACCCGTGTCGTAGGCGTACGTGACGAGCACGGACGTGGCGTTCCGCGGTCCACCACCCGTCAGGACGAAGACGATGTCGAACACCTGGAACGAGTAGATGACGTTGAGCACCGTGAGGAAGAACGTCGACGACCCGAGCAGGGGAACGGTGACCGACCGCAGTCGTCTGGACCACCCGGCACCGTCCAGCATCGCCGCCTCGGGCAACTCCGGTCCGATGCCCTGGAGCCCGGCCAGGTAGATCAGCATGTTGAACCCGACCCGCCACCAGATCGTCACGAGCACCACCGACGCGAAAGCGGCTGCCGGATCGGACTGCCACTGCACCGGTGTGATCCCCACGAGGCCCAGCAGGGCGTCGAGGACGCCGGAGTTCTGGTCGAACACGAGGACACCGATGAGCGCGGTGGCGACGCCCGAGACCGCCATCGGGGTGATCAGCACCGATCGGAACACCCCGCGCGCGGGCAGCACCGAGTCGAGGAGCAGCGCGGCGAGCAGCCCGAGACCCATCGAGATCGGCGTGACCAGGACGGTGAAGAGGACGGTGTTCAGCAGCGCGCGCCAGAACAGCGCGTCGCCGAGCAACCGTCGGTAGTTGTCGAGCCCGATCCACTCCGCGGCACCGAAGCCGTTCGTGCGTTGGAAGCTGACGACGAAGGCACCGACGAGCGGCACGAGCACGAAGACCGTGAGCAGCACCATGTTCGGCGCGATGAACCCGTACGCAGCGCGCTCCTCGTGCCGGGCCGATCGGCTGCGCCGCGGAGGGCGGATCCGTTGGGTCTGCGCGGTCATGCTCGTCCTCCCGTCGCGGCGGCGATGCCGTCCTGCAGACGCCGCACCGTCTCCGCCGCTCCCGCGCCCCCGACGAAGGCGTCCTCGAGTTCGTTCTGCAGCACAGTGATGATCGCGGCCATGTCGGGGGACGCCACCTGGGCGACGTCCTGCGGCTGGATCACCGACGCCTGGTCCACGAAGACGGACGTGAGTTCGGGGCGGGTCCGGAACCGCAGGCCGCCGTCGACCAGGTCCTTGCGGGTGGGGAGCAGGGAGGCCCGCTCACAGAAGTCCTGCATCTGCTCTCGGCGCGTGATGAAGTCGAGGAAGGACGCGGCCAGATCGGGCTTCGTGGTCTGGGCCGTCGCGACCAGTGCGTTGCCGCCGAAGTCGCTCCCGCCGCGATCCCGTCGCGGTGCGAACGTCGCGGTCCACGGGAAGTCGAGCGTGGAGGCCGCGTCCGGGATCTGGAACGCCCCCGACCACACCATCGCCACACGCTGGCGGTACCAGGTGTCGCTCGCGTACGTCGCCGACTTGATCGAGTCGTTGGCGGGGACCCAGCGCTCGGCGAAGAACCGCTTCGCGAAGGAGACGGCCTCGCGACCGGCCGCGCTGTCGATCGCGGGCGTCCGCTGGTCCTTCCCGAGGAAGGCACCGTCAGCCTGGAACAGGAGACTCAGCCACCGCGTGACTCCGTTCCCCTGCCAGTTGTAGGCGAAGGGGTAGGTGTCGTCGGGCAGCGCCCGGCGGAGGGTGTCCGCCACACTGGCGAGCTCGTCCCAGGTCCAGGCCTCGTCGACGCTGCGCGGGAGGTCGGTCACACCGGCACGACGCATCAGGTCGGTGTTGACGAGGATGGCCGAGGTGTCGGTGTGGTGCGGGACGCCGAAGGGACGACCGTCCGCCTGCACCGCCGCCCACGCGGTGTCGGTGAAGCGGTCGCCGACACCGGCGTTGAGCGAGCGGGACAGGTCGAGCAGCTGCCCGCGGCCGGCGTAGGCGCCGAACGAGTAGTAGGGCACCCGGAAGACGTCCGGCGGGTTGCCCGCCTGGAGCTGCGCGTCGATGTTCGTGAACATCTGCTCGTACGGGACCGCGTTCAGCGAGACCTTCCGGCCGGGGAAGGTCCGCTGGAACGCCCGGATCGCCGACCGGAAGCCGGCGAGCTCGGCATCGGTCCCCCAGGTGGTGAACGTCAGGGTGTCGGGGTCGTCCCGACCGCCCGTGTCCTGCGGGACGAACCCGCAGCCGGCGAGCGCCGCGGGCACGGCGGCGGCACCGAGCCCCACGAGGAGCGTTCGGCGTGAGATGTGCACTTGTGACTCCGATGGTCGGTCCGGGGCTGGGACGACATCCGTGGTGCAAGGATGCTCCTCCCCGTGCCCGACGTCCGGCGTCCGGCGCTTCCCGGCTCACGCGAGCAGGAGCACCACCAGGGTCGCGACCGAGAGCGCCAGGAGCACGACGGCTCCCTGCAGGTCGCGGTCGTGCGCGCGGAGGTGGGCGACGACGGCTCCTGCGAAGTAGACCACCGAGCCGATGGCTGCGGCGATCGCGAGCGGGGTCCACCACAGCCCGACGACGAGCCCGACGGTTGCGGCGACCTCGAGCAGGCCGAGAACGATCATCTGCGGCGGGGTGACGTGCACCTTCTCCATCGAGGCGACGATGCGCGGGTTCCGGATGAGCTTCATCACCCCGGACCCGAGCATGGCGAGGGCGAGGACGAGTGAGAGGACGACTGCTGCGATGTGCACGGTGACTCCAAGTGCGAAACGGACGGTTGTCCCCGTTTCAATACGGGGAGCACTCCCCGTATTCCCGGTTCGCAGATCTAGGCTCGGATCGTGACCGATGACCCGCGCCCACCACGTCGCGACGTCGCGCGCAACCGTCAGGCGCTCGTCGACGCGGCCCGTACTGCGTTCGGCGAGCACGGCCTCCAGGCTGCACTCGAACCGATCGCGGTCGCGGCCGGACTCGGCAACGCGACCCTGTACCGCCACTTCCCCACGCGCGCAGCGCTGTGGGAGGCAGTCCTCACGGAGCCGATGCAGGAAGTGCTCGACCTCGTCGACCGATGCCGGACGATGTCCGCCGACGACCCGTGGTCCGGGTTCGCGACCTTCGTCCGCGAGACGGCCGAGATCGAGGCCCGGAACACCGGCTTCAGCGACCTGATGACGACCGACTACCGAGATGCTCCGACGTTGCTCGACCTCCGGGTCCGCGTGCAGGACGGCATCGATGCGCTGTTCCGCGCCGCGCAGCACGCCGGCGCCGTTCGAACGGACGCCGTGCTCGCCGACGTCGCGATGGTGCAGCTGTCGATCGCCACCACGATCGGCACCTTCGGCCGGGTGGCCCCGGACGCGTTCCGCCGGTGGGTCGACCTCGCGCTCGATGCCCTCCGCGCTCCGGAAGTGACCCGCGAGCCACTGCGCGCCCGGCCCCTCCGCGGCGACCAGGTGCGGCGAGCCCTGGCCGAACGGCATCAGCCGACGACGCGTCAGAAGGCGTAGCGGATGCGGCAGCTCGGCAGGTGCTCCGCGACGAGCTCGCGGAACCGCTCGACCAGCTGCCCCTTCATCCCGGAGCGGTAGCGCACGTTCACGGCACCGTTCTGCGACACCTTCTGTTCCTGCAGGTCCGGCCGCCACAGCAGGTCCTCGGCCTTCGGGTGCCAGCCGAGGTTCACCTCGTGCAGGGGTTGGTTGTGGGTGAGGAAGATCACCTCGGCCGCGAGCTGCGCCTTCGCCGCGGGCGACAGGACGTCGTCGACCTGCCGGAGCAGCTCGGCCCAGTCGGACTCCCACGTGGGCGTCAGGATGATGGGCGAGAAGTTGAGGTGGACCTCGAACCCGGCCTCGACGAAGTCGTTCACCGCGGCGATCCGCTCGGCGATCGGGCTCGTGCGGATGTCGGTGACCTTCGCGGTCTCGTGCGGCATCAGCGAGAAGCGGATGCGTGTCCGTCCCAGGGGGTCCCAGTCGAGCAGGTCCCGGTTCACGTACTTCGTCGCGAAGGACGCCTTCGCAGTCGGGGTCATCCGGAACAGGTCGCACAGGTCCCGCACGTTGTCGCTGATCATCGCGTCGACGGAGCAGTCGCTGTTCTCGCCGATGTCGTAGACCCACGCGTCGGGGTCGCACTGGTTCGGCTCGACCTTCGGCCCCTGCTTCGCGATGTTCCGGGCCACGTGCTTGGTGATCTGGTCGATGTTGGCGAACACCGTCACCGGGTTGCTGTACCCCTTGCGCCGCGGCACGTAGCAGTACGCGCACGCCATGGCGCAGCCGTTCGCGGTCGACGGCGCGATGAAGTCGGCGGAGCGCCCGTTCGGCCGGGTGACGAGCGACTTCTTCACCCCGAGCACCAGCGCCTCGGTCTTGATCCGGACCCACCGCTGGACGTTCCGCTCGTCGCCATGTACCTCGGGGATGTTCCAGTGTGAGTCGACGGGGACGATCTCGGCATCGGGCCAGCGCCCCACGACCTCTTGCCCGCGCGGGAGCTCGAGCGCGGCCGGCTCGGCGTAGATGCGGCGGACGTCGAGCATCGGTCGGGTGCGCGCTTCGGTCATCGGCTCCTGTCTACCCGGCACCACCGACGGTGCAGGCTGGGGGCATGAGCGAACCGGACGAGCACTTCTTCGTCGTCGACGGTCGGCGATGGCGTCGGACCGACCCGGCGCTCCCCGAGGACGTCGCCGCCGCGCTCCGGTCGCACCTCGGTCGTGGGCGGAACGCCGTCAAGCAGGCGAAGCGGGCGGGCGACGACGCAGCACTCGCCGACGCGCGCCGTCGCAACGGAGTGGCGAAGCACGGACTGGGCGAGCGCGGCCCCGAGTGGTGGGAGCGCCCCGAGGCCGACCGGATCGCCGATGCGCGCGCTGCTCTCGCCGAGCTCGACGCAGACGACGGCGACGCCCGGTGACCACGCTGCGACCGCCCCGGCTCGACCGCGTGCTCGCGTTCATCGTGTTCGGGCTGGTCTGGATCGGCACCGGCATCTCGCTTGCCACCGTCGCGTTCGTCCCGGGAGCCTCGGCGAGGGTGTTCGTCCTCGTCGTCGGTACTGCGTTCGTGGCCGGCGGGCTCTGGACGACGATCCGCCTGGGCCGTGTCGCCGTGCACCTGTCGCACGACGCGCTCCGCTACGACGGGTTCCTCGTGTCGTGGACCGCACCACGAGCTGGGATCTCCGCTGTGCTGGACGATGCATTGGTGGAGTGGCACGACGCATCCGGAGCCGAGCACCGGCGGCAGATCTGGATGCTGACCAGTGCGTGGCGGGACGACGGGACGATATTCGCTCCGCTGTGGCGCTGGCGACGGGAAGCGCTGCTCGAAGTACGCCGGTGGGCGGGCGCACCAGCGGTCTGATCCGTCCCATCACGCTCGACGTACAAAGCGGAATCGCGCGTAGGGGGCAGGAACGTCCGGCCTCCTACGCGCGATTCGGTGCCCTGTGCGCGAAACGACCTCCTCCGCGCGGAACAGCCCGGGGCTACGCCTCCGTGTGACCGAGGTCCGGCTCCGCCAGCATCTGCACGGTGCGGGCGGCCGAGGCGTGCAGCTCGAGCACGACGACGTCGTTCCGCCCGGCACGGAGCACCGGCCCGGGCACGGCCAGGGTGCGCTGCGGCCCCCGTGACCAGTACCGGCCGAGGCAGAACCCGTTCACCCAGGCGACGCCCTTCCGGAACCCGTCGAGGCGCAGGTACCGGTCGTCGGCGGAGTCGAGGTCGAACGACCCCGTGGCGAACACCGGTCCGGCGAGGGCGTTGCCGTCGGTGGGCAGGGCGTCGGCGAGGATCGTCAGCGCGGCCTCGGGCATCGGGTCGAGGGCCAGGGGCGACGCACTCCACCGGGCGAGCGGGACCCCGTCGACGGCGATCCCGCCGATCAGGCCCTTCGGCTCGCCGATGCGTGGGCCGTAGTCGACGCGGCCCTGGTCCTCGACGAGGAGCTCGAGCGTGCCCGTCACCGCCGGGAGCGCGATCGCGCGGTCGTGGTGTTCGCGTTCGAGGACCCCGACGACGGTGCCGTCGACCGAGACGATTGCGCGGTCGCGTACCTCGTCCCCGACGGTGAGCACGCCGCCGGACGGCAGGTCGACCTCGGTCCGGTACAGCACGAAGCCGGAGGCGGCGCCGAGCGCGTCGAACGTCGGCGGGGTGTCGTGCGTCGACCAGTCGGTGAGCGCGGGCAGCAGGGACCGGAGCGACGCGACGCGGTCGAGGCGGACGGCGAGGTCCGTGGCGGGGGCGACCCGTGCCTCCAGGCTGTCGCTTGAATAGGCATACGATTCTAGGCGACCGGATCCACCGGGCTCCATCGATGCCGGCAGCACCGGGACGGGCGCGTAGCGCTCGATCACCGAACGGAAGGCATGGAACTTCGCGGTGGGCCGACCGGCCTCGTCGAGCGGTGCGTCGTAGTCGTACGACGTCGCGATCGGCCGGTACACGCCCTTGTCGTTCGCGCCGTTCGTGAAGCCGAAGTTCGTGCCGCCGTGGAACATGTAGATGTTCACCGACCCCCCGGCGGCGAGCAGGTCGTCCAGGTCCGACGCCGAGGCAGCGGCGGGCGTGGTGTGGTGGTGCTCACCCCAGCTGTCGAACCAGCCGTCCCAGAACTCCGAGCACATCAGCGGTCCGGTCGGCTGGGCCTGTCGGAGTCGTTCCAGGCGTGAGGTCGAGCGGGACCCGAAGGACCCGGTCTTGTGCAACGACGGCAGCGAACCGTCCTCGAGCATCGTGCCCATCGGCTGGTCGACGCTCGTGAAGGGGACGGTGAGCCCGATCGCGCGGTGCATCGCCTCGAGCTTCTGCAGGTACACGGGGTCGGAGCCGTACGCGCCGTACTCGTTCTCGACCTGCACGAGGACGATCGGACCGCCGTGGTCGATCTGCCTCGGGACCAGCACCGGTGCCAACGCCTGCAGGTACGAGGAGACTGCCCCCAGGAACCCCGGCTCGTCACGCCGGACCCCGACCGTACCGTCGGTGAAGAGCCAGTACGGCAGCCCGCCGTTCGTCCACTCGGCGCAGATGTAGGGGCCGGGCCGGACGATGGCGTGCATGCCCTCCTCGGCGACGAGGTCGAGGAAGCGCCCCAGGTCGAGCCCATCGGTCAGGTCGAAGACGTCGGGCGACGGCGCGTGTGCGTTCCAGGCGACGTACGTCTCGATGGTGTTGAGCCCCATCAGCTTCGCCTTGCGGATCCGGTCGGCCCACAGGTCGGGGTGCACGCGGAAGTAGTGGATCGCGCCGGACAGGATCCGGTGCGGCTCGCCGTCGAGCAGGAAGTCGGTGTCGCCGATGGCGAAGCGCATGAGAAGACTCTTTCAGACAGCGGGGTCGTGCGGACGGTGTCCGCACGACCCCGGGGTGGTGGTGCCGGTACTACTTGGTCGAGACCGTGAAGCCCTGGTCCTTGCCGTACTTCGCGAGGGCCTTCTGCCAGGCGGCGAGACCGCTCTCGAGCGAGGTGCCGTTCTCGTACGACTGACCGACGGTGTCCGCGTAGACGCTGTTCGCGTACACCTGGTAGGGCAGGTATGTGAAGTCGTTGTCGGACGACTTCGACGCGTCGACGAGCACCTTGTTGATCTGCTGGCCGCCGAAGTACTCCGGCTTCTCGTCGAGGAACGCGGACGAGTCGAGGTCAGCCGTGGTCGACGGGAACCCACCGGACTCCATGAACACCTTCGTCGACTCCTTCGACGAGTTCAGCCACTTCAGGAAGCCCGCCGCGAGGGCCGGGTCCTTCGACTGCTTCATGACGACCTCGGCGCTGCCGCCGTTGTTCGCGGTCTGGGCGGTGGTGCCGTCGTAGGTCGGCATCGGGGCGACGCGCCAGTCACCGCTGGCGTCGGCGACGCTCGCCTCGAGGTTGCCGGGCATCCAGGCGCCGGTGATGAGCGTGGCGATCTGGCCGTTGCCGAGCTGCTTGTACCAGTCGTCGGTCCAGCCGACCGTCTTCGAGAGCAGGCCCTGCTCGACGAGCTCGTTCCAGGTGCTCGTCCACTTCTTCGTGCCGGCGTCCTCGAGGTTGATCGTGACCTTGTCACCCTTGGTGGTGAACGGGGTGCCACCGGCCTGGGCGATCATGCTCGTGGTGAACCCGGCGTCGCCGGAGTCCGCGGTGATGTACGCGTCCGGGTCGGCGGCGTGCAGCTTCTTGGCGGCGGCGACGTACTCGTCCCAGGTCTTCGGGATGGCGATGCCGTACTTGTCGAACACCGTCTTGTTGTAGAACAGCGCCATGGGGCCGGAGTCCTGCGGGAGGCCGTAGATCTTCCCGTCCATGTCCACCGAGCTCCACGTGCTCGAAGCGAACTTGTCCTTCAGATCTCCGAACCCGTACGAGGACAGGTCGAGCAGCGAGTCGGACAGGGCGAACTGCGGGAGCGCGTAGTACTCGACCTGGGCGACGTCGGGGGCACCCGAGCCGGCCTTCACGGTGTTCTGCAGCTTCGTGTACTGGTCGGCGCCGGTGCCGGCGTTGACGAGCTTGACCTTCACCTTGGGGTAGGCCTTCTCGAACGCGGCGACCTGGGCCTTCGCGGACGGTGTCCACGACCAGTACGTGAGCGTGCCGCCCTTCTCGAGGGCCTTGTCGATGTCGTCGGACGATCCGCCGGACGACGAACCGCCGGAGGCGCAGGCCGCCAGGGCGATGGCGGCGGTGACGCCGATGGCGAGGGCGCTGAGCCCGCGCCGGATGCGCTTGTGCATTCGGGTGCCTTTCACTTCTTCGTGTTGGGAGGTGGTGCAGTGGTGCTGCTGTGTGCCGGACCGGAGGCGCGTGGCGGGGTCGCCCCGCGCCTCCAGGCCGATGGGTCAGGCCTTGACGGACCCGGCCGCGAGGCCGGACTGCCAGAAGCGCTGGAGGAAGAGGAACGCGACCACGATCGGGATGATCGTGAGGAGCGATCCCGTGACGACGAGGTTGTAGATCGGCTGCGCACCGGAGCCGGTGGCCTGGGCGTTCCACTGGTTCAGGCCGACCGTCAGCGGGTACCACTTCGGGTCGCTCAGCATGATGAGCGGCAGGAAGTAGTTGTTCCAGGTGGCGACGACCGCGAACAGCAGGACCGTCACGACACCGGGCGCGAGCAGGCGCAGCGCGATCGTGAAGAAGATCCGGAACTCGCCGGCGCCGTCCATGCGGGCGGCCTCGAGGAGTTCAGCGGGGATCGCGTCGACCGCGTAGGTCCAGATCAGGTACATGCCGAACGGGCTGATGAGCGACGGCAGGATGATCGCCCACGGGGTGTTCGTCAGGCCGAACTGCGAGAACAGCAGGAACGTCGGGACGGCGAGGGCGGTGCCGGGGACGGCGATCGCGCCGAGGACGACGGCGAACACGGCGCGACGACCCGGGAACTGGAACTTCGCCATGCCGTAGCCGGCGATCGTGGCGAGCATCGTGGCCCCGCCGGCGCCGACGACGACGTAGAGCAGCGTGTTGCCGAGCCACTGGACGAAGATGCCGTCGTTGTAGGTCAGCGTGTCGACGATGTTCTGCCAGAGGTTGAACTTCCCGCCGAACCACAGGCCGAAGGTCGACAGCAGCGAGGACTGCGTCTTCGTGCTGTTCACGAGCAGGTAGAACAGCGGCGCGAAGGAGTAGACGACGAAGACGACCATCACCGCGGTGAGGAGACCGGAACGCTTCTGCTTGCGTCCGCCTTCTGCGTTCCGCAGGCGGCGGGTCCGGGTCGGCCTGGAGGCGCGGCTCGCCTTCTCGCGCGGGTCGCGCTGCGTCGTGGTCGCCTCGGTGACCGTGGCCGGTCCGGTCGCGGCGGGTTGCTGCAGGGTGCTCATCGGTTCTCCTGGCGGGTTCCGCGGACCTGGACGACGTAGGCGATCACGGCGGTGATCACGCCCATGACGATCGCGACGGTCGCGGAGTAGTTGAACTGCTGGCCGCTGAACGACAGCGAGTAGGCGTACATGTTCGGGGTGAAGGCGCTGCCGATGACGTTCGGGGCGAGGGTCTTGAGCAGGTTCGGCTCGTTGAAGAGCTGGAAGCTGCCGATGATCGAGAAGATCGTGGCGATCACCATCGGGCCGCGCAGAGCGGGGAGCTTGATGGAGGACACCGTGCGCAGGGGCCCGGCGCCGTCGAGCTCGGCCGCTTCGTACAGGTCACCGGGGACGACCCGGAGGGCGGCGTAGAAGATCAGCATGTTGTAGCCGAGGAACTCCCACGTGACCACGTTGCCGATCGACGTCAGGACCCAGTCGGGGCTGAACGGCTGCAGCAGGTCGATGCCGAGCGCGTGGTTCGCGGCGCCGGTCAGCCCGAACTGGTTGCCGTAGATGAAGCCCCAGATGAGCGCCGCGACGACACCGGGGACCGCGTACGGCAGGAACACGGCGATGCGGAAGAACGACGTGCCCCAGAGCCGGGCGCTGTCGAGGGCCAGGGCGGCGACGAGCGCGAGGCCGAGCATGATCGGGACCTGCACGAGCAGGAACAGGGCCACCCGACCGAGACCGGACCAGAACTTGGCGTCCTGGAAGAGCTGGACGTAGTTGGCGAACCAGACGAACTGGTTGCCGCCGATCAGCTGGTCGCGGAACAGGCTCAGCCAGAGCGCGTACCCGATCGGCACGATGAGCATCGCGATCAGGACGACGACGAACGGGCCGACGAAGAGCCATCCCGTGTACCTGCCGCGCGGCTTGGCGCGGCGGCGCGGTGGCACGGTCGGAGCGGTGGCTCCGGCTGCGCGCGCTTCGAGCGTGCTCATGTGACTCCCTTGTCGTGCTGCGTTCGGGTCCGTCGATGTTGACGTCAACATCGAACGGCGCGACGATAGCATGGCAACGTCAACATGCGCTAGCGTTCGGGAACTGCAGGGCACATCGCCCGGAACCGGAGGGCATCGTGACGACCGAACTCGCGGCCGCGGCCGCCGCTCGCCGCTCCCCCTCGATGGCCGCCGTCGCCGAGGCCGCCGGGGTCTCGATGCAGACCGTGTCCCGCGTCGCCCGCGGCTTCGACAACGTGTCGCCGGACACCCGCGACCGCGTCCAGCGCGCCATGGACGACCTCGGGTACCGCCCGAACCGTGCCGCCCGAGCCCTGCGCTCCGGGCGGTTCCGCACCATCGGCGTGATCATGTTCACCCTCGCGTCGTACGGGAACATGCGCACGCTCGAGGCGATCGCCGACGCCGCGGGTGCCGCCGACTTCACGATCACCCTGCTGCCGATGGCGTCCCGGACCGAGGAAGGCGTCCGCTCGGCGTTCTCCCGACTGCACGAGCAGGCCGTCGACGGCGTCGTCATCATCATCGAGTCGCACATCATCGACACCGCCGAGGTCGTGCTGCCGGACGGCGTCCCGATGGTCGTGGTCGACTCCACCGGCACGACGCAGCACCCCGCGATCGACACCGACCAGGCCGACGGGGCACGGCAGGCCACGCAGCACCTGCTCGACCTCGGGCACGAGACCGTCTGGCACGTCGCCGGACCGGAGTCGTCGTACTCCGCCGCACGCCGCCTCGCCGCCTGGCAGGCCACGCTCGAGGCCGCGGGGCGAACGGTCCCGCCGGTCTTCCACGGCGGCTGGAGCGCCGACTCCGGGTACCGCGCCGGACTGGTGATCGCTGGTCGGCCGGAGATCACCGCCGTCTTCGCCGCCAACGACCAGACCGCCCTCGGTGTGCTCCGCGCCGCCCACGAGCTCGGTCGCGCCGTGCCGGAGACCCTCAGCGTGGTGGGGTTCGACGACTCCCCCGAGTCCGACTCGTTCTGGCCGCCGCTCACCACCGTGCACCAGTCCTTCGACGAGGTCGGCCGTCGAGCGGTCACGAACCTCCTCACCCAGATCGACGGGCAGCGCGTCCGGGCCGAGGCCGACCTGGTCCCCGTCCGGCTCGTCGAGCGGTCCAGCACCGCGGCCCCACCGACCCGGACGGTGCGCTGACGCGATCAGCCTCCGGGGCGTACCGTGCACCCGGAGCCGGATCGCTGTCCCGGCCCCGGGTGTGCGCCACTTCCGTGTGTCCGGAGGACGAGCCGTCGGCTGCGGTCCTCATCTCCCCACCTCGGCGTTCGGATCATGAAGAACATCGTCTACGGACTGACCGCTGTCCTCACCTCGGACGAGGCAGCCGATGCGGTGCTGGACTACGCCGCCGCCCTGGCGCACGCGGGGCTCGCGGACACCGTCGCCGTCCCGACCGTCGATGCCTTCGGGAGCACCACGACCACCTCGTTCCTGCTCGCCCCCGCGCTCGGCCTGCTGATCGAGGACGCGGCGGACGACCCGCTCGGCCCCGACACCGCCGCGTTCGTCGAGGAGATCTCGTGGCGGGCGCGCGCCGTGCGCTGCACGCCGCCGGGCGGCTGAGCGCCGGACGCGCGCCGCGCGAGCTGCTGCCCGCCCCGCGCCGGGGCGGCTCTTCGCGCTCACCGACACCTCACGCGCCAGCCGTCCCGTGAACTGTCGCCCACCGCGTGAGACGCGACCGGGTGACGGCCGGGAGGCGCGGTGCCAGCCCGCACCGCGCCTCCCGTCCGCTGCCACGCACCTCACGCGCTCAGCGACAGATCACGCGTTCGGGGCCCGTGAAGTGTCGTGCAACGCGAAACAACGCACCGACTGCCCGCACGGCAGAGGGCGCCGGCACCGCGAAGCGGCCCGACGCCCTCTGTGCTCACTCGACGCCCGCCGGAGCGCACGCCGAGGCGTCTCAGCCGATCGACACGGCGGTCCAGGAGACCGGCGGGAGCTCGATCGTGACGGTGTCGCCCTCGCGGCGGACGGACTCGTTGGTGCGGAGCCCGACGCGGGTGGTGTTCGCCAGGTCGTTCACCGCGTGCACGTCGTCGTCCCAGATGCCCTCGGCACGGACGTCGCCGTCGACCGTCAGGCCGGCGAGGTCGATCGTGACGGTCGTGGACTCCGACGGGTGGCGGTTCACGAGGAAGACCGCCGCCGTGCCGTCCGCGTCGACGGTGGCCGCCGAGTCGACGACCGGGACCTCGCCGTGCTTGCCGCCGTCGACCGTGTCACCGGAGGCCTTGACCTGCAGCGACGTGCCGTTGGCGAGCTTCGACGTCAGCGAGAACGGGAAGAACGTCGTCTGGCGCCAGGCGGGTCCGCCGGGCTCGGTCATGATCGGGCCGATCACGTTGACGAGCTGGGCGAGCGAAGCCGAGGCGACCCGGTCCGCGTGGCGGAGCAGCGAGATGAGCAGCCCACCGACGACCACGGCGTCGGCGACGGTGTATACGTCCTCGAGGAGGCGCGGGGCGACCGGCCACTCCTCGAGCGTGAACTCCTTCGCCTGCTCGTGCCACTTCGTCAGCGACCAGACGTTCCACTCGTCGAACGAGATGTCGATCCGCTTGTCGGACTTCTTCTGCGCCTGCACGTGGTCGGCGGCGGTCGTGACCGTCTTGATGAAGTGGTCCATGTTGACGCCGGAGGCGAGGAACGAGGCGAGGTCGCCGTCCTCCTCGTAGTAGGCGTGCGCGGAGATGTAGTCGACGTCGTCGTAGGTGTGCTCGAGCACGGTGCGCTCCCACTCGCCGAACGTCGGCATCGAGGCGCCGGACGAACCGCAGGCGACGAGCTCGAGGTCGGGCTGGATCTGGCGCATGGCCTTGGCGGTCATCGCGGCGAGCTTGCCGTAGTCCTCGGCGTTCTTGTGGCCGAGCTGCCACGGGCCGTCCATCTCGTTGCCGAGACACCACATCTTGATCGCGAACGGCTCCTGGCGGCCGTTCGACCGGCGGTACTCGGACAGCGCGGTTCCGGCGTCGATGTTCGCGTACTCGAGGAGCTCGATGGCCTCGGCGGTGCCGCGGGTACCGAGGTTCACCGCGAGCATGAGCTCGGAGCCGACCTGGTCGAGCCAGTGCTGGAACTCGTGCAGACCGACCTCGTTCGTCTCGGTCGAGTGCCAGGCGAGGTCGAGCCGGCGCGGGCGCTGCTCGACGGGTCCGACCCCGTCCTCCCACTTGTACCCGGAGACGAAGTTGCCGCCGGGGTAGCGGATCGCGGACACGCCCAGTTCCTTGACCAGGTCGACCACGTCACGACGGAAGCCGTGCTCGTCGGCGGTCTCGTGGGCGGGCTCGTGGATGCCGTCGTAGACGTGGCGTCCGAGGTGTTCGACGAACCCGCCGAACAGGCGACGTCGCACCGGCCCCACGGTGAACGCGGCGTCGAGGACGAGGTGTGTGCGGGGCATGGATCTCCTTCGATCGTCGGGCTGCCTGCGCTCGGCAAAGTGAGCGCTCACGTTCCCGAAACGCTAGCGGCTTTCCGCGCAACACGAAAGGGGGCACCCGCCAACATCACGGATCAGCCGTCAGCCGAGAGGAAGGGGTGGCGGCACGCCGGGACGCGCGCTAATGTGAGCGCTCACGGAGCACCGACCCTGCTCCGACTCGGCCCGTCCCGATGGAGTGATGCCATGCCGAACCGAATCCCCGTACCCACCCCGCACCCACGAGGCGGCGCCTTCACACGGCGGAGCCTCCTCGCCGCGGGCGCAGCCGCCGCGACGGTCCTGCCGCTCGCCGCCTGCTCCAGTCCCCTCGCCGCCGGCATCGCCGGAGCGCCGCTCAACCCGGAGACCCTCGTCTTCTGGAACCTCTTCGGCGGCGGTGACGGCCTTCGCATGCAGGAGATGGAGGCCGGCTACGCCAAGCAGCACGGAGGCTCGTCCTCGTTGCAGGCGACCACGTTCGCGTGGGGCAACCCGTACTACTCCAAGGTCACACTGGCCACCGTCGGGAACAAGCCGCCGGACGTCGCAATCGCCCACCTCACCCGTGCGAAGCCGCTCTGGGACGGCGACCTGCTCGACCCCATCACGTCCGACGACCTCGCGAGCGTCGGCCTGAGTGCAAGCGACTTCAACCAGAAGGCCTGGACGGCGCAGAAGACCGACGGCAAGAACATCTGCATCCCGCTCGACACCCACCCCTTCGTCCTCTTCTACAACGTTGATGTCTGTCAGAAGGCCGGCCTCATCGACAGCGACGGCAAGCTCAAGGACCTGACCGGCATCGACGCCTTCGAGAGCGCACTCGCTGCGGTCGCGAAGGTCACCGGCGGCACGGCCCTCAACGTCGCCAACGTCAGCGAGATCGCGACGCCGTGGCGGTTCTTCTGGACGATGTACAACCAGATCGACGGCGCGACGCCGTTCATCAGCGACGGCGGCTCGAAGCTCACGGTGAACGAGGACGCGTACACGAAGGTCACCGACATGACCCAGAAGTGGGTCAAGAACGGCTGGCTCAACAAGGGTCTCGACTACGCCACCGCGCAGACGCTGATGTTCACCGGCAAGGCGGGCTTCTTCATGCAGGGCGAGTGGGAGATCAGCACGGCGCAGTCGATCAAGGGCCTGAAGTTCGGCATGGCGCCGATCCCGCAGCTCTTCGACAAGCCGGCGACGCAGGCCGACTCGCACACGTTCATCCTCCCGAGGAAGGACCGCACGCCCGAGCAGCGCAAGGCGCACATGCTCTTCATCAAGCAGATGCTCGAGCAGAGCCTCACGTGGGCGCAGGGCGGACACGTCCCGGCCTACATGCCGACCTACGACAGCACCGCGTACAAGAAGCTCACGCCGCAGTCGAACTACGCCTCGGCCGCCGAGAGCGCCGTGTTCGACGACCCGGCCTGGTACGGCGGATCGGGGTCGACCTTCGAGAACACGGTCGGCGCGCAGCTCGCCCTCGTCCAGCAGGGCAGCAGCTCCCCGGCGCAGGCCATGTCCGCGATCAAGTCGCAGCTGTCCACCTACCTCAACACCCCGAGCCCGCTGTAAGCCCGCGCGAAAGGCACGACGACGTGACCACAGCACCTGTCCTCGACCGGCCCACCGACGCGGCCACGGCGCCGCGTGATCGCCGGGCCGGCTCCTACCGGACCAGCCTCACGCGCGGCCAGGGCCGCTCGGGGTGGCTGTTCCTCGCCCCCTTCGGCCTGTTCTACCTGGCCTTCCTGCTCGGCCCCACGGTGTGGATGATCGTGTCGAGCTTCTTCAACACCTCGACCGTCCGCACCGGACTCGGCAGCTTCGCCGGGTTCGCGAACTACGCGGAGATGCTCAGTCGCGACGACTTCTGGTCATCGCTCTGGCACACCCTGCAGTTCACGCTGTACACGACGCCGCCGCTCGTCATCCTGGCGTTCCTCTTCGCCGTGCTGACGAACCGGATGAACCGCGGCCAGTGGTTCTTCCGCCTGGCGTTCTTCCTGCCGTTCATCCTGCCGTCGGCGACGATCTCGCTGATCTGGGTGTTCATCTTCACGCCCGCGACAGGTCTGTTCGCGTCGATCCAGTCGGCGATCGGCCTGACCCCCGGCGCCGGCGTCCTGGCGAGCCCGAACACCGCGATGATCGGTGTCGCGATCGCCACGGTGTGGTGGACCCTCGGCTTCAACTTCGTGCTCTACCTCGCCGGCCTCCAGGAGATCCCGCGCGAACTGTACGAAGCCGCGGCCGTCGACGGCGCCTCGAACTGGCAGCAGATCAAGTCGATCACGCTGCCGCTCCTCGGCCGCACCACGACGCTCGTCATCCTGCTGCAGATCATCGCGAGCCTGAAGATCTTCGACCAGGTGTACCTGATGACGAACGGCGGGCCGGGCATCTCGACCCAGGTCTCGCTGCAGCTCATCACCGGCGTCGGCTTCACCGACAACCGACTCGGCGCAGCATCGGCCGCATCGGTGCTCCTGTTCATCGTGATCGTCGCGATCGCGATCATCCGGCAGATCGTCGAGCGCGCTGCCGCCAAGCGAGAGATGGGTGCCTGACGTGACCACCACCGAGAGCATCACGACCGACCGCCCGAAACTCCGCACCGGGGTCTCCGCCGCGGCACCGGCGAACGCCGCGAAGATCGGCGTCTCAGGCAGGGGCTTCAACCTCGTCGCCGGCATCATCCTCGGCGTCTTCGCGGTCATCTGGCTCATCCCGAGCCTGTTCGCGCTGAAGACGTCCCTGTCCGACAACGGCGTCGCGGCCCTCGGCGCCAACTCGATCCTGTCGAACTGGAACCCGACGCTGCACTCCTACGCGGCGCTGTTCCAGGCCGGCGACATCTGGAACTGGTACCTGGCGAGCGGCATCACGAGCCTCGTGACGACCGCCCTGACGGTGCTGTTCGCGTCGATGGCGGCGTTCGCGCTGTCCCGGCTCGCCTTCCGAGGGCGGAACGTCGCGTTCCTGCTCATCATCCTGGGCATCATGATCCCGACACAGGTCCTGATCATCCCGATCTTCCAGGAGCTCAACTCGGTCGGGCTGCTCAACACCTACTGGTCGGTCATCTTCCCGCAGGTCCCTGCCGTCATCGCGGTGTTCATCTTCAAGCAGTTCTTCGACGGGATTCCTCGGGAGCTCGAGGAGGCCGCCCGCATCGACGGTGCCGGCATGTGGAAGATCTACTGGTCGGTGATCCTGCCGCTGTCGCGTCCGGTCATCGCAGCGGTGGCCATCCTGACCTTCGTCGGGGTGTGGAACAACCTGCTGCTGCCGTTGTTCGTGCTGTCCAACCCGGACCTCATGACGATCCCGGTCGGGCTCGCCACGGTCCAGGGCAGCTTCGGTCAGCGCTACGCGGACATCCAGGCCGGGGCGATCCTGGCGGCGTTGCCGCTGATCATCCTCTACCTGATCTTCCAGCGGCAGATCGTGGAGGGTGTGACCGGGTCCGGTCTCAAGGGCTGACGCGACCCCACATCGGACTGGAGGCGCGGTGCCAGCTGGCACCGCGCCTCCAGTCCGTCTGTGCGCACGCCACTGACCGGGCGTGCCGATCCGCGCATGGTGAGCGGAATCGCTCGTAGGAGGCAGGAAGTTCCCGCCTCCTACGAGCGATTCGTCTTCCTATGCGCGGAACGTCACGCGGAGCACCCGCGGAACGTCAGGCGGAGACGGACTCGCGCGCCTCGTGCTTCCAGAACCCGGAGAACGTGATGCGGGACTTCGGCAGGCCGGCGCGGTGCAGGTGGCGGCGTCCCTCGGTGGCGAGCGTCGACTCCCCCACGACGAACGCGTACCCGTGCTCGTCCGCCGGCACGTGCCGCTGCAGTTCGGCGAGCGCCGCCCGACCGGGCACGGTGTGCTCGGTCTCCGAGCGGACGATCCACGTCACGCTGACCCCGGCCGGGGCATCGAGTTCACGGACGTCCCCAGCGGTGGGGACCTCCTGGATGATGCGGCCGACGGTGTCACGGGGTAGCGATGCCGCGATGCCGACGACGCCGGGCAGGCCCGTCTCCTCGGCCGCGATGACGACCTCGCTCGTGCCCTCGGGGACGTCGAAGATGCAGCCCTGGTCGAGCATCGCCAGCTCGTCGCCGGGACGGGCGGCGCAGGCCCAGATCGCGGCGCGGCCCTCGGGTTCGCCGTCGGCTCCGGTGTGCACGACGAAGTCGATGTCCATCTCGCGCGACTCGGCGCGGAACTCGGCGACGGTGTAGTTCGCGCAGTGCGGACGGACGTCCTCGGGGATCGCGAGGAAGGTCGGCCACCACTTCTTGCCGTCGAGGTCCGGCATCCGGAACGCGTCCTGGTCGGGGCGCTGGACGAACAGCCGGAACCAGTGGTCGAAGCCGAGGTAGCCGAACTCGGCCAGGTCGTCCCCGGTCACCGTGACGCGCTGCATCGACGGCGTCGTGCGCTCGCTCCGGACGACACGAGCACGGAAGAGCCGGGGGTTCTCGGGCAGGAGCCGCGGGGTCTTCGCCATGAGGCAAGGCTAACCTAAGATGATCTCCGTGCCAGCCCCCACCCCTGCCCTGGCTTCCGCTCCGGACGCCCGCGCCGTCGACCCGACGGATGCCCTCGGCGTGCACCGCGCCGCCGTCCATCGTCGTGTCCTGGTGATCGTCGGCCTGCTCGTCGTGCTCGCCGCGGTGGCGGTCGCGAGCATGTTGCTCGGCAGCAACCGGATCGGTGTCGACCGGGTCCTCGACGGCCTCACCCGGAGCGGCAGCAGCACCGACGAGGCGATCGTCTGGGGCTCACGGATCCCCCGCACGTTCATCGGCGCCGCCGTCGGTGCAGCCCTCGGCGTCGCCGGACTCCTCATGCAGGGCCACACCCGGAACCCGCTCGCCGACCCCGGTCTGTTCGGTGTCTCGTCGGGTGCGGGGCTCGCGGTCGTCATCGGCGTGTACGTCTTCGGCGTGACGAGCACCGGCGCGACCGTCTGGTTCGCCCTCGCCGGCGCAGTCGTCGCGAGCGTCGTCGTGTTCTCCGTGACGATCGCCGGCAGCGGGACGGCGAGCCCGGTCCCGCTGGCCCTCGCCGGAGCCGCGGTGTCGGCGCTGCTCGGCGCACTGACCTCCTTCATCGTGCTCACCGACCAGGACTCGCTCGACGCCTACCGGCTCTGGGTGGTCGGGTCGCTCGCGGCCCGTCAGCTCGACGTGCTCGGGGCCGTGTGGCCGTTCCTCGTCGCCGGGCTCGTGCTCGCCGTGCTGAACGTTCGGGCGCTCGACGCGCTCGGCCTCGGCACCGACCTGGCCAAGGGCCTCGGCGAGAACATCGTCGTCGCGCGGCTCGTCGGCCTCGGCGGGATCACGCTCCTCGCCGCCGGGGCGACCGCGGCCGCGGGGCCGATCGGCTTCGTCGGGCTGACCGTCCCGCACGTCGCCCGCGCCCTCGTCGGCACGGGCCACCGCTGGACCCTGCCCGTGTCCGCACTCGTCGGGGCGTCGCTCGTGCTGCTCGCCGACGTGGTGGGCCGGCTCGTCGGCGGGTTCGCCGAGGTCGAGGTCGGCATCGTCCTGGCCGTCATCGGCGGTCCGGTGTTCGTCGCGGTCGCCCGTCGCCGATCGTTGGTGTCCCTGTGAGCGCGGCCCCGACCGAGACGGTCCCCGCCGCCCCCGGCCGCCGCGGCGTCGTCGTCGGCCCCGTCGGCCTCGCCTGGCGTCCCCGCGTCTTCTGGTACACGGTCGCCGCACTCGCCACCGCCCTGCTGCTCGTCGTCCTCGGCGTCGCGATCGGCTCGACGTGGATCACCCCCGTGACGGTCGTGCGGTCGCTGCTCGGGCTCGAGACCGGCCCCGACGCCTTCATCGTCGAGAACCTCCGCCTGCCGCGCGTGCTCACCGGCGCCCTCGTCGGCCTGACCCTCGGGGTGGCCGGAGCGCTGACGCAGACCTTCACGCGCAACCCGCTCGGCACGCCGGACATCATCGGCGTGACCTCGGGCGCGAGCGTCGGCGCCGTGGCCGCGATCGTGCTCGGCGGCGGCACGTACTCGGTGTCGGCCATCGTCCTCGGCGGGGGTATCCCGATCGCGGCGACCATCGGTGCGCTGGTCGCCGCCGTCGCGGTGTACGGCCTCGGCTGGCGGGGCGGCGTGCAGAGCTACCGGCTCGTCCTCGTCGGCATCGGCGTGAGCGCGACGCTCGACGCCGTCACCAGCTACCTGCTCGTCCGGGCGAAGATCACCGCAGCCGCGGCCGCGTCGCAGTGGCTCGTCGGCAGTCTCAGCAGCACGTCGTGGACCACGGTGTGGCCGTTGCTCGTCGTCGCCGCGATCGCGGTCCCCCTCGCCCTGGCGACCAGCGCGGCGCTCGGGATCGGGCAGCTCGGGGACGAGGTCGCGACCGGCGTGGGCCTGGCCGTCCAGCGCCACCGGCTCGTCGTGATCGCGTTGGCGGTCGTCCTCACCGCCGCTGCCGTCGCCGCCGCCGGCCCGGTCGGGTTCGTGGCGTTCGTGGTGCCGCAGATCGGGCTCCGGCTCGCCGGGACGAACCGCCCACCGCTCCTGCTCGCGGGGGCGCTCGGCGCCGTGCTCGTCCTCGCCGCGGACCTGCTGGCCCGTGCGGCGTTCCCGTGGCAGGTGCCCGTCGGCATCGTCACGACCGTCGTCGGCGCCCCGTACCTGATCTGGCTGCTCGTCCGTCACCGCAAGGAGATGTCCCGATGAACCGCACCGTCCACACCGTCCCGGCGGACGACGCCCCCGTCCTCGAAGCCCGCGGCCTGTCCGTCGGCTACGACCGCCACCCGGTGCTCGCCGACCTGGACCTCCGGATCGAACGCGGCACCGTGACGACGTTCCTCGGCGCGAACGGCTGCGGCAAGTCCACGCTGCTCAAGGCGTTCGGCCGGGTGCTCAAGCCGCAGGCCGGCGAGGTCCACCTGGACGGCGTCCCGATCCGCAGCGAGCCGAACCGCGCGGTCGCCCGCAAGCTCGCGATCCTGCCGCAGTCGCCCGTCGCCCCGGCGGGCACGAGTGTGCTCGACCTGGTGATGCGCGGCCGGAACCCGCACCAGTCCTGGGCGAAGCCGTGGACGGCGGACGACGCCGACGTCGCCGAGCAGGCCATCGCCGCGACCGGACTCACCGACGTCGCACACCGTGACGTCGCGAGCCTGTCCGGCGGACAGCGGCAGCGCGCCTGGATCGCCCTGGTCGTCGCGCAGCAGGCGGAGACGCTGTTGCTCGACGAACCGACGACCTACCTCGACCTCGCGCACCAGCTCGAGGTCCTCCGGCTCGTGCGCCGCCTCAACCGCGAACAGGGCTCGACGGTCGTGATGGTCCTGCACGACCTGTCCCTCGCCGCGCGCTACTCGGACCGGCTCGTCGTCCTGCACGACGGCGGGGTCGCCGCGGACGGAACCCCGTCGGACGTCCTGACCCCGGAGCTCCTGGAGCGCGCGTTCGGACTGCACGCCCGGGTCGTCGCGGACCCGGTGACCGGCGCACCGATGATCGTGCCGGAGGCCGACGAGCACGAGGTCATCCACGATGTCGAACTGGCGGGCGCAGGCAACTTAGGTTAGCCTCTCCTAACGTGAAGATCCCCCGCCGCGGCTCCCTCCGTGCCGCCCTCGTGACCTCCGTGGCCGTCTCGGCCCTCCTCCTCGCCGGCTGCTCCAGCACCAGCAGCTCGAACGACTCCGCCGGCAGCGGCAGCACCGCTGCGTCCGACGGCGCGTGGTCGTACAAGGACGCCACCGGCGCGACCGTCAAGGTCGACCACACCCCGAAGCGCGTCGTGGTGCTCAACGACATCGCGCTCTCGTTCATCGAGTACGGCCTGAAGCCGGTCGGCACCTTCGGCCAGCTCACGATGGCGAAGGACGCCCGTTTCAAGGGCCTCGACACCGATGGCGTCACGCAGCTCGGCGAGGCCTACGGCGACATCGACCTCGAACAGCTCGCAGCGCTCAAGCCCGACCTCGTCGTGACCTCGGTCTACCCGACCGACGAGAAGGGCACGCTCGACGAAACGCAGCCCGGCTACGGCTTCAAGGACATGGAGCAGGAGAAGCAGATCCAGGCGATCGCGCCCGTCGTGCAGGTGAAGTGGGGTGGCAAGGGCGAGGACGTCATCGAGAAGATCGCCGACCTGGCGGAGTCCCTCGGCGCGAAGGAGTCCACGGTCGACAAGGCCGAGAAGCGCTTCGACACCGCGGCCGACGAGCTCGAGAAGGTCGCCAAGGACAAGGACCTCTCGGTGGTCTCGATGTACGCCGACGGCGACGGCGCGTACGTCACCCGGCCGACCGACGAGCCGTCGCTGGAGATGTACTCCTCGTTCGGCGTCGACTTCGTGAACCCGAAGCCGAAGGGCTTCTACTGGGGCATCTACTCGTGGGAGAACGCCGGCCAGATCACCGGCGACGTGATCCTGCTGTCGCAGCAGGGCTACCAGGTCGCGGACCTCGAGAAGCAGCCGACCTTCGCGGACAACGCCGCCCTGCAGGCGGGTCAGGTCCACAGCTGGACCTTCCCGGCGCTCGACTACGCGTCGCAGGCCGACTACATGCAGAAGATGGCGGGCTGGCTCGAGGACAGCAAGAAGCTGTCGTAGACGCGACCGACCAACGGACTGGAGGCGCGGTGCCAGCTGGCACCGTGCCTCCAGTCCGTTCCACTGGTCACCTGCAGAGCGTCAGTCGCCTCGCCGGATCCGGGCGAGCACAGCGCGCACCTGCTCCAGGTGCGTGGCGGGGACCCCCGCTGTCGCCGCCTCGAGCGCGCCGTCGAGCGCCGCGCGCGCCACGGCCAGGGTGCGCGCGCCCTCAGGCGTCACCTCGAGCCGCGACGACCGGCGGTCGTCCGGGTGCGGGACACGGCGGACGCACCCCTCGCGCTCGAGACGGTCGACGACCTTGCTCGCCGCCCCCACCGTGATCACGACGGTCTCCGCGACGTCCTGCACCCGTGCCGTGCCCCCTCGTTCGTCGATCACCCGGAGCGCGGTGACGCTCCCGAGTGCCAGCCCACTCGCCGCGGTGACCGCGGTGTCGGCTGCGTTCCACACCGCGATCTGCGTACGGACGAGCGCATCGAAGAACTCGAGACGGTCCTGAGCGCTCACGACCGACCACCCTCGACGCGCACGACGAGCTTGCCGCGCACGGCTCCCGATTCCATGTCACCGTGCGCCCGCACGACGTCCTGCTCCGTGAAGTCGTAGACCCGGCCGATCGGGAACGTCATCGTGCCGTCCGCGACGGCGTCGACCACACGCTGGAGGACCTCGGCCGGCAGGTCCGCCGCGGCACCGGAGTACGCCGTGAGCCGGACGCCGTTCGGGATGACGTCGTTCGGGTAGAAGTCCGGCACGATCCACTCGTCCGAGAGCATCCCCGTGAAGCACACGGTGCCGTGCACGGCGACCGCGCGGAGGGTGTCGCGGAGGACTCCGGCACCGACGAGCTCGACCGCACCGTCCACCCCGCCCGGCCGGATCGCGCGGACCTGCGCGGCGACCGCTCCGTCGTCGACGAGCACGTGGTCGACACCTGCCGCACGGAGCACGTCGGCGTGCGCGGCCGATCGCGTGGTCGAGAACACCGTGGCCCCGCGCTCCTTCGCGAGCACCGCGATCGCCAACCCGACCGACGAGGTCCCGCCACGGACGAGGACCGACCCGCCGTCGCGCAGGTCGATACCGGTGGTGAGCGAGCCGTACGCCGTCTGCACCATCTCCGGCAGGGCGCCGAGCACCGCCGGGTCGAGCGTGCTCCTGATCGGGACGACACTCGCCGCCGGGACGCAGGTGTACTCGGCGTACCCGCCGTCGATGGTCCGCCCCATCCCGCCCATCAGCGCGACGACCTGTTGTCCGGGCGCGAACTCCCCGCCAGGCGCGCGGACGACACGGCCCGTCGCCTCGATGCCCGGGATGCGCGGGAACGACCCGAAGGACCCGAGCCCTTGCCGGAAGTGCTGCTCGGAGCGGTTCAGACCGAACGCCTCCACCCGGACGAGGACCCACCCCACCGCGGGTTCGGGAACGGGGACGGTCCGCATCCGGAGGGCATCCGGCGCCCCCGGTCCGTCGAGGACGATCGCGCGCATCACATCAGCCATGCGGCGAGATTAGCATTCCATGGAAGATACTTCCAGTGACGGTAACCTCGGTCAGCCGACCGGCAGCGCCGCGTTCACCCCCGTCTGCGCCTGCCGCCAGACCGCGGCACGCGTGCCGGCGTAGGTGCCCTCGCCGCTCGAGTAGTGCCGCAGGTTCGTCTTGCCGCCGTCGGTGTTGCCCTGCCAGTAGGCCGTCACCGCACGCTTCGTCCCGCCGACGAGCCAGATCTGATCGGCGGCGTCGGTGGTTCCGGTCTTGCCGAACAGGGTCGCGCCGTCCGGGGTCTGCCCACCGCTCGCGGTGCCGCCACGGAAGGCGCCCTGCATCACCTCGAACGCGGTCGAGGCCACCGTGGCGGAGACGGCCTGCTTGCAGGCCTTCGGCTGCCCGCCGAGATGTTTGCCGCTCCGGTCCGTCACCTGGTCCACGATCACCGGCGCGCAGTACACCCCGCCGTTCGCGATGCCGGCGTACGCGGCTGCCATCGTGAGCGGGGCGATGCTCGTCGTGCCGAGCACGGCCGCCGGGTTCGCCGGCAGGTCGCCGCCGCGAGCCGGATGGACTCCGAGGCTCGCGGCCACGTCGCGGATGTCGCACAGGTCGAGCTGGGCGGCCATGGACGCGTACGCCGCGTTCACCGACTGCGCCGTGGCAGCACGGACCGTGTACGGGCCGGTCTGACCCGGTGAGTCGTTCTTCGGGTCCCAGAACGCGGAGATCGTCTGCCCGCACTGCGTCCACGTGCTCTGCGCGTGCCGGGTGCCGTTCACGACTGCGTCCGGGCTCTTCCCGGCGGCGAGCCACGCCAGGAGCGTGAACATCTTGTACGTCGACCCGACCTGGAAGCCGCCGGATCCGCCGTACGCGTGGTCGGTCGCGTAGTTGAGCGACGTCGCGGTCGCGGGAGCCCGGTCGGAGCGGTCGTAGTCCGTGTTCTGGGCCATCGTCAGGACGCGTCCGGTGCCGGCCTCCACCGTGTCGAGGGTCGCGCCGAGGGCGAACCGGGACTCGGACGCCGGGTCGTACCGGTCGAGCAGGTCCTTCTGCTGCCCGTTCAGGTCGAGGTCGAGCGTCGTCTGGATCCGGTAGCCGCCCTTCCGCCAGGCGTCCTGGCGGCGGTCCTCGGTCGGACCGAGCTGCGGCAGCTCCTGCGCCACGCGCACCGCGTAGTCACAGAAGAACTCCGCGCCGCGGACGACCGCCTCGCAGCCCTGCTGCGGCGCGGTGATGCGGACGTAGTCGGCCGGCTTCGACGCGAGCGCCTCGGTCAGCTCGGCCCGGGTCAGGTGCCCCTGGTCGTGCATCGACCGGAGGATGACGTCGCGACGGGCGACGTTGTCGTCGTAGTGCGCCGGCGTCGAGAGGTCGCGGCGTTCGGGCCACTGGACGATCGCGATCAGGGATGCCGCCTCGGCCGGGCTGAGGTCGGTGGCGTCCTTGCCGTAGTAGTGCTGCGCGGCCGACTGCACGCCGTACGTCTGGTCGCCGAAGTAGGCGATGTTGAGGTACGCCGTCAGGATCTCCTGCTTCGAGTACTCCTTCGCGAGTCCGATCGCGAGCTTCATCTCGGCGAGCTTCCGGTCCGCCGTCCGCTTGGTCGCCTCCTCGTAGGCGGCGTCGCGTTCCGCCTCGGTGGGGAGCTCGCTCGCCTGCTGGATCTTGATGTTCCGCACGAGCTGCATCGTCAGCGTCGAGCCGCCCGAACCACCCTTGCCGCCGGCGGCGATGACGCTCACGAGCGACCGGACCATGCTCGTCGCGTCCACCCCGCCGGTCTCGTAGAACCGCTTGTCCTCGCCGTCGACGGCCGCGTGCTCGAGGGTGTCGCTGATCTGGTCGAGGGTGAGCTCCTGCCGGTTCTGCGCCCACACGTTCGCCAGGTGCACCGGCTGGCCGCCGCGGTACGCCCAGATCTCGTTCCGCTGCGGGAGGTCACCGATCTCGATGTACTCCGGCATCGAGTCGAACACTCCGATCGCCGAGCTCGTACCCACGCCCGCGACCGCCAGCACCGGCGTCACGCCGACCCCGACCAGCAACCCGGCGAGCACACTGCCACCCACGAAGCCGAACACGGCTCCCCCTGCACGTCTGAACGTCATGGCCGGAGCGTCCCAGCCGTCCTCGGACGACAGCCGGGACTTCTCCGGAGAAGTCCGACATGTCGGCTGGGAATGCCCCGAGGCGGTACGGATCGTTACGAAGGACGGGCCAGGCCGTGCTCGTAGGCGAAGATCACCGCGTGCACCCGGTCGCGCAGGCCGAGCTTCGCGAGGACCCGACCGACGTGCGTCTTCACCGTCGACTCGCTGGTGTGCAGCGCGCCCGCGATCTCCTGGTTCGACAGCCCACCGGCGATGGCGAGCAGCACGTCCCGCTCCCGAGGTGTCAACACCGACGCCGCGTCTCCCCCGCTGTCGTCCGGGTCGGGCAGCCGAGTGCCGAAGAGCTCGAGCATCCGCTGCGTGACCCGCGGCGACACGACCGCCTCGCCCGACGCCACCGCCCGGACCGCATCGAGCAACTGCGCCGAGCTGATGTCCTTGAGCAGGAAGCCGCTGGCCCCGGCGCGGAGCCCGCCGAACGCGTACTCGTCGAGGTCGAACGTCGTGAGGACGAGCACCCGGGTGTCCGGCACCTGCTCCACGATCGCCGCCGTCGCCGTGACGCCGTCGACCCGCGGCATCCGGACGTCCATGAGCACGACGTCCGGGTGGTGGGCGCGGGCGAGCTGGACCCCGGCGGCACCGTCCTCGGCCTCCCCCACGACCTCGATGTCGGGCTGTGCTTCGAGCAGCAGCCGGAACCCGGTCCGGATGAGCTGTTGGTCGTCGACGATCGCGACGCGGATCATGCGGGCACCTTCCTGATCGGGATCGAGGCCCGGACCTCCCAGCCGCCGTCGGGACGGGGACCGGCGTCGACGCTGCCGTCGAGCGCGTGCACCCGTTCACGGATGCCGATGAGTCCGCGGCCGGCGTCGATGGGGGTGTCGGTCGCGGAGCGGCGCCCGTCGTCGGCGACCCGGACGACGACGCTGTCCGTGGTCGACGTCACGACCGCCGAGACCGCGCGGGCGTCCGGGGCGTACCGGACGGCGTTCGTGAGCGACTCCTGCACGATCCGGTACACGGCGAGTTGCAGGGCGTCGTCGTCCGGCGGGGCACCGACGAGCTCGAGCGTGACGGGGGTGCCGACCGTCCGGAAGCAGTCGACGAGCTGCGGGAGGTCACGGATCGCGGGCTGGGGTGCATGTGGCGCCGGCGTGTCCGGCTCGGCGCCGGTGTCCCCGTCGTTCAGCACCCCGAGCATCCGCCGCATGTCGGTCATCGCGCTGCGGCCCACGTCGGCGACGCCGTGCATGGCGGCCGCCGACGGCTCCGTGGCCGGGAGCCCGGCGGCGGCCCCCTCGGCCAACCGGACCATCACCGTCACCGAGTGCGACACGATGTCGTGCATCTCGCGGGCGATCCTCGCGCGTTCCGCCGCGGCGGCGAGCCGGGCCTGCTGGTCCCGTTCCCGAGCGAGCTGGCGTGCGCGTTCGATCAACGCCTCGGTGTAGCGGCGCCGGTCCCCGGTCGTCGTGCCGATCAGGACCGCGATCACGAGGAAGGCGGGGAGTGCCGGCGCGAAGACCTCGCCGAGGCCACCCGAGCCCGGCGCGACGACCCACACCCGCACGGCGGTCGCGGCCGCCCCGAGGACCGACGCGACGGCGATGCTCCACCAGCCGGCTGCCCGGGACCACCAGACGCACGCGGCGAAGGCGGCGAAGAGCATCGGCGAGTACCCGGCCTCGGTCCACGCCATCGCGACGACCGACACGAGGCCGGCCACCACGGTGATCTGCGGCCGGGTCCGGCGGAACGGGATGCCCGACACCGCGATGCCCACGAGGACCAGGACGATGACGGTGTTCGCGACGGACTCGTCCGCGCGCCACACCCCGCCGATCGCGAACGCGAACTCGGGACCACCCCAGAACAGGATGAGGAGGGCGTCCGCGACGCGCGGGTGCCCGGCCCACAGGCGTCGGATCGGGCCGGGCGGGACGGGCAGCGTGACGTCCCCGGCGTCGTCGAGGGCGCCGGGGAACGTTCTCGCTGGCGTCACGCGTCTCGCTTCTGGGCCAGGACGAGGGCCGTCACCGTCGCGACGACCACCCACGCCGCCAGCACCGCGAATCCACTCCACCCGCCCAAGGCTAGGACGCCGTCGTGCCAGCCGGACGTGTCCTCGGTGCCGAACTGCATCAACGGCTGTCCGGCGTTCTGCGGGAGCACGTTGTTCACCGTGCCGAGCCACTTCGCGTTCGTGAAGCCCTGGATGAGCTGCACGATCACCGGGGCGACGAGCATGAGGCCGAGCACACTGGCGATCGCCCCCGCGGTGGACCGCAGGATGATGCCCACCGCGAACGCCAGCAGGCCGATGAGCGTCAGGTACACGGACGCCCCCAGCAGCGGCATCGCGACGCTGCCGTCGAGCGACGCTTCGACGCCGTTGGCGTTGGCGATCGGCATCGTGATGAACGCGGTGGCCCACACGCTGATCGCACTGGCGACGAAGACGCTCGCGGCCAGGACGACACCCTTCGCGGCGAGCGCCTCCCACCGCCTGGGCACGGCTGCGAAGGTCGACCGGATCATGCCGGTGCCGTACTCGCCGGTGACGACGAGTGCGCCGATCACCGCGACGACGAGGACCGAGATCGTCGCGCCGCTCGTGCTGTACTGCACGAGCGCGTTGCGCGCGGCGTCGCCGGTGAGCGTCTTCCCGTCGGTGTTCGCCAACGAGGCCAGCAGAACCCCGATGCCGATCGGCAGGAGGATCAGGACGAGGAAGCTCCAGATGGTCGAGCGGAGCGACCGCAGCTTGACCCACTCGGAGTGCAGGACCCCGGAGAACCGAAGGCGGACGTCGTCGTGGTGGACGGTGGTGCGCGGCCGTTCGGCCGTCATGGTGGCGCTCATCGGGCGACCTCTGATCGGTACTCGACCTCGTCGTGCGTCAGTTCGAGGTAGGCCTGTTCGAGACTCGCCGCGGTCGAGGCGAGCTGGTGCAGGACGATGCCGGACGCCGCAGCGGCCTCGCCGATCTGCTCGGCGCCGAGGCCGCGGACGCGCAGGCCGCCGCCGTCCTCGTACGCGATCGCGACGTCCGGGCCGGCGATGGCCGTCATGAGCCGATCCGGTTCGGGCGTGCGCACCGACACCGACCGCTCGGTGGACGAGGCCACGAGGTCGGCGAGGTCCGTGTCGGCCAGCACCCGCCCGCGACCCATCACGACGATGCGGTCCGCCGTCAGCGCCATCTCGCTCATGAGGTGACTGGAGATGAACACGGCGCGCCCCTCGGCCGCCAGGCTCCGGGCGAGCTGTCGCACCCACACGACGCCCTCGGGGTCGAGGCCGTTGACCGGTTCGTCGAGGATCAGGGTCTGCGGATCGCCGAGCAGTGCCGCCGCGATGCCGAGGCGCTGCCCCATGCCGAGCGAGAACCCGCCGACGCGCTTCTTCGCGACGTTCTCCAGCCCGGTCATCCCGATGACCTCTTCTACCCGCGACTTCGGGATGCGGTGGGTGACGGCGAGGGCGAGCAGGTGGTCGTACGCGCTGCGGCCCTTGTGCACGGCCTTCGCCTCGAGCAGGGCACCCACACGGCGCAGCGGGTCGCGGAGCTCGCGGTACGGGTGTCCGTCGACCACAGCGCTGCCGGACGTCGGGCTGTCCAGGCCCATCACCGCGCGCATCGTGGTGGACTTCCCGGCGCCGTTCGGCCCGAGGAACCCGGTGACGACACCGGGCCGCACGGTGAACGACACGTCGTCGACGGCGGTCTTCTCGCCGTAGCGCTTCGTCAGGTTCTGGATCTCGATCATGCGGCAACGCTGCGAATCCGCGCCCCTCGCCCACATCGCCGCCAGCGCCCATCTTCGGGCGCCGCGCGTGGTACCCCGGTACCACCTGGCCGGAGCGCGGCACGGCCCGGAGGCTGCGCGGATACGCTCGACGGATGGCGGACTCCGGGTGGCACGAGGACGTCCTCGGAGCGCCGTTCGAACGCCTCGAACTCCCGCTGGGCGAGGACTCCGAGGGCCCGGTCGTCGCGACCCTGGTCCGCCGTCGCCGGTCCCCCGCGGACCTCCTGCTGCACGCGCACGGCCCGCTGCACGGTGTCGACGTCCTGTACGTGCACGGCTGGTCGGACTACTTCTTCCAGGTCGAGCTCGCCGATCGCGTCGAACGGCTCGGAGCACGGTTCCACGCCCTCGACCTCCGCAAGTACGGTCGCAGTCTCCGGCCGCACCAGACACCGGGGAACGTCGACGACCTCGCCACGTACGACCAGGACATCGGCGCCGCCCTCGACGCGATCGCCGCCGAGCACCACGGAGACACGGGTCGACGGCTCGTGCCGATGGGCCACTCGACCGGCGGGCTCACCCTGTCCCTCTGGGCGGCGCGGCACCCGGAGCGGGTCGACGGCCTCATCCTGAACAGCCCGTGGCTCGAGTTCCAGGCGAGTGCGGTCGGCCGGGCACTCGTGGCACCGGTGATCAAGCTCGGAGCACGGCGGAACCCGCTCGCCCCGCTCCCCGCCGTGGACCCGGGCTTCTACACCCGGACGGTCTCAGCAGCGGGCGAGGGCTCGTGGACCTACGACCAGCAGTGGCGGCCCGACCGGGGCTTCCCGCTGCACCCGGGCTGGCTCGCCGCGGTGTTCGACGGCCAGGCCACCGTCGAGGCCGGCCTCGAGCTCGAGGTCCCGGTGCTCGTGATGCTCAGCGACAAGAGCATGCTGCAGCCCCGGTGGGACGACGGGATGGCCCGGGCCGACGTCGCCCTCAACGTCGACGTCGTCGCGCACCGTGCCCTGTCCCTCGGCAGCGAGGTCACGGTCCGGCGGCTGCACGGCGCAGTGCACGACGTCGTGCTGTCGACCCCCGACGTCCGCGAGCACGCCTACGAGTCGATCGACCGGTGGGCCAGGTCACTGCCGCGCTGACCCGTCGGCCGTTACCCTGAGCGCCATGACCGCGTCGTTCAACCACACGATCATCGCGGCGAAGGAGCCCGCGGTGTCCGCGGCGTTCTTCGTCGACCTCCTCGAGGCCGCCGAGGCTCCGTCCTGGGGTCCGTTCACCAACCTGCAGCTCCCCGACGGCGTGCTCCTGCAGTTCGCCGCTCCCCCGATCGACTTCCCGCCGCAGCACTACGCGTTCCTGCTCGACGACGAGCACTTCGACCGCGCCTACGCCCGGATCACCGCCGAGGGCCGCGAGCACTGGGCCGACCCGCAGCGCCAGCGCCCGGGCGAGACGAACACCGAGCACGACGGCCGTGGCGTCTACCTCCTCGACCCGTCGGGCCACTACATCGAGCTGCTCACGAGGCCGTACCTGTGACGGTCACCCTGATCCGGCTCGACCCGACTGGTGCCGACCGTGCTGACCTCGTCGCGTTCCTGACCGGTGAGGAGTTCCCGTTCCACGTCCGGCGCACGATCGCCCGTGCGGACGCCGAGGCCGCGATCGACGCCGGCGCCTACCGCGACGACGAGCACGACACGTACTGGCTGCAGCACGAGGACCACGGACGCATCGGCATCGTCCGGCTCGAGGACCTCGCCGATCCCGTTCCGCTCTTCGACCTGCGCATCGCCGGCCGGTTCCGCGGCCAGGGCCTCGGCGTGCCGGCACTCCGGACGACCACCGACCACGTGTTCCGCGCGATGGGCGACGTCACACGCTTCGAGGGACAGACCCGGGAGGACAACGTCGCGATGCGCCGTGTCTTCGTCCGCGCGGGCTGGGTGAAGGAGGCGCACTACCGCGAAGCGTGGCCGGTCGAGGGCGCCCGTCCCGTCGCGTCCGTCGCGTACGGAATGCTCCGCCGCGACTGGGAATCGGGCACGGTGACGCCCGTCCCGTGGGACGACGACGTCATCGCGAGCAGCGAGCGGGGTCGCTGAGGCACCGGCCTGGAGGCACGGCTTGCTTCCGCCTCGCGGCGAACGTCGACAGATGCGAACCGCTGCGGGCTTCCGCGGCTGGACGCCGATGGCGGGCTGGGGCTCGGTGGCATCGCCGTCCGCAGTGCCAGCACCCGTAGGTGTTCGACTGACCGATCGGCAGGTGAGACAGGGCGGCTACGCTGCGGTGGTGACTCTGAGTACGTCGCCGGGTGCACGCGATCAAGCCCCCTTGAACCAACTTGCGGTCGTCGCGTTCGTGCTTGCCTTCTTTGCGGGCATCGTGGGAGTCATCATCGGAGCCATCGCTCTCCGCGAGATCGCGAGAACGGGTCAGCGCGGCCGGAAGCTCGCGGTAGCGGCCATCCTCATCGGGAGTGTGCTCGCCATTGCTTTCGTCGGCGGGGCTGTCGTCGTCTTCTTCTCGATCATCGATCGAAACGGCTGTGCGTACCCGTGCTGATCTGCGTTCAGCGGTGATCGCCCGAACCGCGACCGCTGACCGGTCCATCACCGGACCTGTCTCGGTGTTGAACCTTTCGCGCGGATGCACGATGAACTTGGAGGAACGTTCGGCCTCACCGTGATTGTTGGCGGTCAGGTGGTCTCCGTCCGGCACGGCAATCGGTCAGAGCACGTCGAGAGGCGCCGTCGCCTCACAGCGGGAGGGCGCCGGCGGCCGCGAGTAGATGCGCAAGCGCTTTGACCAGGTAGCTGAAGGCAACGGAGACGACACGACTCACCGCACCGATGCAGACCTGCCGGTTCGCACTCGACGGTCCCTGCACATGCGCGACGTCACTGTCGGCAGTGGCGCGGAGACGTCGCTGCCGTTCTGGCGCGGCTCCCGCAATGCCGTATCAGCTGGTCGCTCGGGCGGCTCTTTCCTCGGACCAACGACCAGGAGCCGCGCGATCGGGACGCCCCGAGCCGTTGGGCGCCAACGTTCCGGTTCAGGTCTCAGGCGACCTCAGCGCTTGCTCTGATTGCGGAGACTCCAGATGCCGAGGTACAGGGACCAAGGCATGAGAACCACCAGCGGCAGCCATGAACCAACCAGCCTGGTGTTGAGGGCCAAGTTCAGAAGCCCCAAAGCGAGCATCAGCGAAGCAGCGATAACGGCAAACCAGGCGAATGGCCGAGGCCAGGGCTTCATCGATCTCACGCCGGGATGCTACCGAGGCGGCGCTGCCTCGGTAACCGATCGCTCATCGGACGTCGCTGTTGATGACCTCCGACATCGCCCGCAGCGAAGTGAGGCCTACGGACCCGGCCCGGCTTGAACGGGCAGCCACGTGCGCCGGTTGAACGACACCCGCCAGGGTCGCGATGCCGAGCACGCGGTCCCGACGCTTGTGCGCGACATGTCGGGCGATCATGCCGCCGAAGGAGTTCCCGATGACGGCGAAGGGCTCTTCGCCGAGGTGGTCGTCGATCTCAGAAAGCACTTCGTCTGCCACCTCGACCGCGCTCGCCGCGGTCGAGGACCCGGCAGCGCCCTCGGCCCACGGCAGGTCGAGGAACACCATCCGCCAAGGCAGGTCCTGCACGGCGTCCGCCAGCGGCAGCATGATCCGATGATCCACACCGAACCCGTGGAGGGCGACGAGCGGACGACCAGAACCGAGAACGCGCGCAATCACTCGGTAAGCCTACGAGTCGCCGGTGCCGATACAGGATCCTCAACCGGCCCCTAACTCCCGCGCCTCCGCTTGATCCAGGTGCCGAGTCCTTGCGCGAACACGACGACCCCGCAGACGACGAGCACACCGACCAGCACCGGCGTCGGAATCATGTTCAGAGGCCCTTGATTCACGCGACCTTCCGGAGCCGCAACCACCGGTCCGACGACAACGCCCATGATGACGAAAACTGCCCCGAGCCCCATCTCTACGACTGGATGAGGTGAGTTGAAGAACTTAGCCATCCGATGTTTTTCCCATCCTCGCACTTCGCGCCCTTGCGAGCGCACGACTGATCAGACCATGGCGTCCCGATAGCCGATCTTGTCATCGAGACGGTGGCTCAGGGCAGCGTTCGCTCCCACGTTGACGTCGGCTGCTACGCGCGCGACCGTGAGCTGCGACTCCTACTGCCAGGTGGCGGTGTCGGGGTCGATGCCGCGGGCGCGTGCGCAGGCGTCGATGATGCGACGCAACCACGAGGCGAGGCCGGTTCGGACGCCGTCGTAGTGTGCGGCGTACGCGGGATGGGCTTCGTACATGCGGCCGAGGACGACCTGCATCTGCCGGGTAATCGGGAAGTAGGCGGAGAACACCTCGCGGTGCTGTTCAACGAGAGCGTCCGCGGCCGGGCTGCCGGGTTCGACACCAGCATCCATGGCGTCGGCAAGGGCCTGATCAAGCGCCGCCGACGCATCGGCGACGGCCTGCCAGTCGTCCACGGTGCGTGACGCGGAGCGTTCGGCGTAGTGCCGCCACTCCGGCGTGTCGCCGTAGAGTTGCCGCGCCGCAGCCGGCCACTGCGGATTCCATCCAGGCCCGAACGTCGCGGTCTGCTCCTCAGCGGTCATGAGCAGCCCGTGCTCGTGGGCGTCGGCCATCCGGGCCAGGTCATCGCCCAGCGCGCTGAGATGCTCGATCCGCGCCGCAAGCTGGGACTGCTGGGCGCGCAGCGCAATGACAACAGCCGCACTCGAATCGTCGAGAACGCTCCGAATGGCTTCCAGGTCGAGCCCCAGCTCGCGGTAGACGCCGATGCGCCGCAGCCGCTCGAGGTCGCTTTCGGCATAAAGCCGGTACCCGGCAGCTGACCGTGACGACGGCCTCGCAAGGGCGATCTCGTCCCAGTGATGCAACGTCCGGACCGTCACGCCCAGGCGCGCCGCGGCCTGACCAACAGTCAAGTCCACAGCGTCGCGGTCATCAGGCATGCGCTCCATTCTTCTCGCCGTCGGCGCCAGGTGCGGTGATGCCGATCGCTTCGAGGTGCTTAGCGGTCTGGCTGGCCGGCTCGAAGGGTTTCGCGGCAGTGAAGACCACTCGCACCCTCTCCGGCGTGATCACCTCGACATCGCGAGTGCCCCAGGGAGTGTCCCGCGGCTCGCTCACCACGCCCGCCTCGTGGGCTCGGCACGCGGCGACGAGGGCGTCGATCTGGTTCAGGACGCACGCGAAGCTGAAGCTCACCGCCGGCGCCTGATCCGGAGCGGACGCGGTTGGGACCAGCAGGACGTCCTGAAAGGCCCACCGGCGCAGGTGCACGAGCTGGCCCGGCACGCTGAACAGGTCGAAGAAGCCCAGGCCGCGGGTCCAGAAGTCGACGGAAGCGGCCAGGTCGGTTGTCGGGATCGTCACGAACGACGGCATCCCGTAGATCCCGTGGAATGGCTCAGGCACGACCACGTCAGGGCCGGGGGCGGGGACCGGGCTCATCTCAAAGGCGTTGTAGTAGCTGCTCATGGGTCCACGCTCTGCCCTCACGCGGCGTGAGGGTCAAATCGGGGAACTCTGGGACCAACCTGTTGGCCCGGTTCACCGAGTTGCCGGCCCGCATCCGGAGAACGATCGTCTGCCGGACGGCAGAAGCGACTCGCGGCACCTCCTGAGTACCGCGGGTCGGTCCGGCTGCGTCAACCGCGGTCGCGAGCCATTCCGACTTCCGTATTGCGAGTGCCAACAGCCACCCCGTGCGGGGAAGCATCTTCGATGCGGTCGAGATCGCTCGTGGTGAGCACCAGGTCAGCAGCGGCGACGTTCTCCTTGACTCGGGACGCTTTGGTCGTGCCCGGGATCGGGACAGTGCCGGCTTGGATCAGCCACGCCAGCGCGAGCTGCGCGGTGGTCACGCCCTTCTCATCGGCGATGACTTTCAGCGCCTCGACGACGCGTAGGTTCGCATCGATGGCTTCGTCGGAGAACCTGGGGAGGTTCCGCCGCGCATCCCCCTCGGGGAGGTCGTCCTTCCGAGTGACGGTGCCCGAGAGGAATCCACGGCCGAGCGGCGAGAACGGCACGAACCCGATCCCGAGCTCCGCAGCGGTGTCGAGGACTCCGTTGTGCTCGGCGTCGCGCTCGAACAGGCTGTATTCGGACTGGATCGCGGAGATCGGGAACGTCGCGTTCGCACGGCGCAGGGTCTCGGATGAGGTCTCGGAGACGCCGATGTAGCGGGCCTTGCCGGCGGTGACCGCTTCAGCCATCGCGCCGACGGTGTCCTCGATCGGCACGTTCGGGTCTGCTCGGTGCAGGTACCAGAGGTCGACATGGTCGGTGCCGAGGTGGCTGAGGGACCTGTCGATCGCTCGACGCGCATGTTCTGGGGAGCCGTCGAGTCCGATCGGGGTGCCGTCGTCGGTGAAGTCGGTGGCGAACTTCGATGCGACGACCACGCGGTCGCGATCCCCACCGAGGACGCGGCCGAGGAGCTTCTCGTTCTCGAACGGCCCGTACGCTTCCGCGGTGTCGAACAGGGTGATCCCGAGGTCGAGGGCTTGTCGGATGGTGTCGACGGAGCCCGCTTCGGTCGCGCCGCCGTAGAAGGCACTCATACCCATGCAGCCGAGTCCGAGCACGGACGTGACGAGGCCCTGGGAGCCGAGGGGGATCTGTTGCATGCGTCTTCTCCGTTCGTCGCCGGGAGCGCCCGGTCGCCGTCGACCTTCCACCCTGGTGTGCACACCATGTCAAGTGGAAGACTCGACCTCATGCTGCTGCCCGAGGTCCACGTCAATGAACCGGTCACGATCAGCGCCGCCGCGGAGCTGCTCGGCATCACGGTCGACACGATCCGGTACTACGAAAAGGAAGGGATCGCACCGGCACCCGAGCGCGGTCCGGACGGGTGGCGGCGGTACGACACGGCGGCGCTGAGCTGGCTCGCTGGGACCGCGATGCTCCGCGGCACCGGGATGCGCGTGCAGGAGATGCGCGAGTACGCGGCCGCCTACCGGGCCGGCGCTGACGACGTCGCACGGCTCGCTCTCCTCGAGCAGCACCACGAGGCAGTCCTCGCCCGGCAAGCCGAAGTGCAGCGACACCTCACGGCACTGGAACGGAAGATCGCGGCATACCGCGATGCCATTGCCATGACCGACGCCGACTCGACAGTCTGACCCCACGCCTGGACACGACCCCAAGAGAGAACGGCCTGTCTCGATGGACGGTCCCCGATGGTCGTCCCGGCGCCCCGGCGCACCGTGTCTCCCCCACCCATGCCGCTGGCCGCTGGCGCTGTCTCATGTGGGTGGTCCGCAGTCTTCGCGATAGCGGCCCGCCATCCGAACACGACCGAGATCGTTCCTCGTTGGCCGTCTGCCCGCGACCTCCTGCGTCGACGTCACGGTCCCGCCGGCTGGAAGTCCGACGAGTCAGGAGGCGGACACCAGACGAGCAGCTTCCGAGGCCGTCATGGTCCCGGGCCGTCACGACAAGCGCGACGATCAGGGCCGACGCCCTGACCGAACAGTTCGCGGAACGCGGGGTCAGACCGGACGACTGAACAGGTTCACGAGGTTCCCGTCCGGGTCCCGGAACAACGTCGACCGGTTGCCCCACGGCATCGTGGACGGCGGCAGCACGACGTCGTGGAGCCCCTCGCGGAGGCGCTCGAACGCTGCGTCGACGTCCTCCACGAGGAACTCGACGATGACACTCCCGTTCGACGCCGCGGCCGGCGCGGCGTCCCCGAGCATCGCGACGGTCGCCGGCGTCCCGAGCGCCAGGACCACACCACCCGTCACGATCTCCGCGAACACCGGTGCCGGACGCCGCGCCGCAGTCCCGGTGACGCGCTCGTAGAACGCGACCATCCCGTCCAGGTCTTCGGTGATGATCCGGATCGATGCGAACTCCATGGTGTGCCTTCCCGGGCGACCTCGGTGACCGCCCGGGTCGAGCCTCCTCGCCCGGCGCGACACCGTGCTGTCGGTGTTTCCCGGATCGGTCGGGTCAGTCGCCGAGGACGGGTCGGAGCACCCCGTGCGGGATGTCGAGCTCCTCGACGCGGACCACTCGTGGCGGGGCGGCCTCGTCGGTCTCCTCGACGGCGAGCACCCGGTCGCCGCGGAACGCCCGGATGCCGTCGCGCAGGCGGCACCAGGCCACGAGGTACCAGTCCTCGCCCTTGCCGATGTACCCGAGCGGCTCGACGGTGCGCTCGGACTCGGCTCCAGCACGGTCGCGGTAGCGCATCCGCACGACGCGGCCCCGGGTGAGCGCGGCCGCCAGCGCCGTCGGTGCGGGCACCCGGTCACCGGCCTCGAGCAGGTGGACCCGACCGGCGAGCCGTGCCGTTCGCCGGGCGTCGTCCTCGGTGAGGACCGCCGTGACCTTCCGGGCAGCGCTCCGGGCGGCCTCGCGGAACGGACTGTTCCCGAGGGTCGCGAGGCCGATCGCCACGGCGAGGGCCTCCTCGACCGTGAACCCGAGCGGCGGGAGCGTGGCACGCGCGTCGATCGTGTAGCCGCCCGTGCGTCCCAGTTCGGCCCAGATCGGGACCCCGGCCTCCTGCAGGGAGACGAGGTCGCGCTCGACCGTGCGCGTGCTGACGCCGAAGTCCTCGGCGAGCCGACGTGCGCTCCGGCGCGCAGGCGCGGCGGCGCGCAGCGCCTCGACGAGCGCGTACAGGCGATCGGTCCGGTTCACGACGCGACCCTAGCGCCCGAAGACGGGACCACAGACGGACAGGGCCCACGCCGCCGGTTCCGGGCTGACGCGCCAGCGGCAGACCGGCCGTGCCGGTGGGGAGAGGCGCGGTGCCAGCTGGCACCGCGCCTCCAGTCCGATCGTCGGTTGCGTCTCAGGAACGCGACAAGCGCGTCACCGTCGCGTGCGCACCCTCGGTGAGGAGCCCGTCGAGGGCGTCGCGGTACGCCGCGACGAAGCGCTCGTCGTCGACGAGGTCCCCGAAGACCTGCCGGTTCGCGACGAAGGCGAGTCGGTCGTCGCGCTGCGTCTGCGCGATCGCCGTGAGCTGATCGGCCAGGCGGTCGACGACGGTGATCGGTTCGCCGGACTCGTCGGTGCCCTCGGCGTACCGCGCCCACGACGCCACGATCCCGGCGGACAGCGTGACGGGCCCACCGGACGCGAGGTTCTCGCGCACGACGGGCAGCAGCCACTTCGGGATGCGGTCGCTCGACTCGGCGCAGAGGCGTGCCAGGGTGTCGCGGACCTCGGGGTTCTGGAAGCGCTCGATGAGGGTGGACTTGTAGTCCTCCAGGTCGATGCCGGGGACGGGCGTGAGGGTCGGCGTGCCCTCCTCGTCCATGTAGCGGCGCAGGAAGGTCGCGATCGCCTCGTCCTGCGTGGCCTCGTGCGCGTAGCGGTAGCCGGACAGGTACCCGAAGTAGCAGAGGCCCTGGTGCGAGGCGTTGAGCAGTCGGAGCTTCATGAGCTCGTACGGTTCGACGTCGTCGACGAGCTGGACGTCGGCCTGCTCGTACGGCGGACGTCCGGCGGGGTGGTCGTCCTCGAGCACCCACTGGAAGAAGGGCTCGGCGACGACGGGCCAGGCGTCCTCGATGCCGAGTTCGTCACGCACCCAGGCGCGGTCCTCGTCGGCGGTGACCGGGGTGATCCGGTCGACCATCGAGTTCGGGAACGACACGTGCTCGTCCATCCAGTCGGCGAACGCGGGGTCCTGCAGGCGGGCGTAGGCGGTGAACATGTCGCGCGCCACGTGGCCGTTGCCCTGGATGTTGTCGCACGACATCACCGTGAACGGCTCCTGCCCACGGTCACGGCGTCGGCGCAGGGCCTCGACGACGAGTCCGAACACGGTGCGCGGCGGCGCGTCACCCCGCAGGTCGGCCGCGACGCCGGGCTCGTCGGCGACGAACTCGCCCGTCACGTGGTCGAAGTTGTAGCCGCCCTCGGTGATGGTCAGGCTGACGATCTTCGTGTCCGGGTGCGCCATCTTCTCGACCACGGCGTCGGGATCGTCGACGGCGAGCAGGTAGTCGACGATGCTGCCGATGACGCGCGACTCCCGGGTGCCGTCCGGGTGCTTGAGGACGAGCGTGTACAGCCCGCCCTGCTCGGCCATCGCGGTCGCCATCCGACGGTCCTGCTCGAGCACGCCGACGCCGCAGATGCCGTAGTCGCGGGCCTCGCCCTGCTGCAGGAGCCGGTCGACCACCATCACCTGGTGGGCTCGGTGGAAGCCGCCGACGCCGAAGTGCACGATGCCGGCGGTGATCCCGTCGCGGTCGTAGGTCGGGACGGCGACACCGCTCGCGGCGATCTCGTCGAGGGTCTCCGGGGACAGGCGGACGGGCATCGGGTACTCCTTCGTACGGCGGACGTGCTCGGCCCAGTCAACCACGCACAGTTGTGCTGCACATCGTTTCTGCCGCTCAGCTGCCTCCGGGGTACGAACCTGAGGATGCACTCCTACTCGTTGCACCGAGTGCATCGATGCACCTAGTGTGATCATCGTGACCCTGTCGATCGACCGCCGTGCTGCCCTGAAGGCGAAGCACCGAGCGGCGATCCTGCAGGCAGCGCGCGACCTCGTCGAGGAGCGCGGCGGCCGCGGGTTCAGCGTCGACGACCTGGCATCGCGGGCGGACATCGCACGCCGGACGGTCTTCAACCACTTCGGGTCCCTCGACGAGGTCCTGCTGGCCGTGTGCGAGCAGGAGCTCTCGGTCATCATCGACCGCTTCCTGGCCGACATGGCGAAGACCCCGATCGGCGACGGCAGCCGGGCCTCGATGTTCGACGAGCTCGAGTCGGCGGCTCGTGGCGCGGACCTGGCGCCCGCCATCGCCGGCATGTACCGGATCCTCGGGGACCCCGGCAAGGACGACCCGAAGGCAGCCGTCCTCACCCAGACCGCGTTCGCCCGGGTCACCGAGCGCCTCCGTGAAGAGGTCGCCCGGCGACACCCGGCCGCCGACGCCCTCGACGCCGCCCTGCTCGTCGAGTCCCTGATGAGCGGGATCGTCGTCATCGCCGAGCACTGGCTCACGACGACCGGTCCGCGCCTCGACCAGGACGCGCTCGACGCCTGGGACGCCCTGCTCGCCCGCCTCGTGCACAGCGTCCGCAGCGGCTACATGCCCACCGACTGACTCCACCTCCAGGGGTTCACCGGCGCACCCCACCTCCTCCACAGCACCTGACACGAAAGGAACGGGGCAACCGCATGGCCGGTCTCCTCTACCGTCTCGGACGGTTCTCCGCACGACGCCACTGGCTCGTGATCATCGCCTGGGTGGTGATCATGGGCATCGCCGGCGTCACCTACACCCTGTTCGCCGGGACGATCTCGTCGTCGATCACCATCCCGAACACCAAGACCAGCCAGGTGCAGGACGAGCTCGCCGACAAGTTCCCGTCCGCGAACGGCGGCAACGGGACGATCGTCTTCGAGACGAAGAACGGCAAGGCGTTCACCGACACGCAGAAGGCCGACGTCGCTGACTTCCTCAAGGGCATCGAGAAGCTCGACGGGGTCAAGGGCGCCACGAGCGGCTTCGACACGCAGAAGCAGCTCGACGACGGCCGCCAGAAGATCACCGACGGTCAGGCGCAGATCGCCGACCAGGAGTCGCAGATCACCGACGGCCAGACCCAGATCGACTCCGGGAAGCAGCAGATCGCCGCGGCCCAGCAGCAGCTCGACGCGCAGAAGCAGCAGGTTGCCGCCCTCACCGGTGCCGCCCAGAGCGCCGCGCAGGCACAGCTCGACGCCGCCCAGCAGCAGATCGACGCGCAGCAGCAGACGATCGACGCCTCGCAGCAGAAGCTCGACGACGGCAAGTCGAAGCTCGCCGACGCGAAGCAGGAGCTCGACGAGAACGCGCGACTGCTCGAACTGTCGAAGGACATCCGCTTCGTGTCGTCGAACGGCAGCGCCGTCATCGGGACCGTGCAGTTCACGAAGTCGACGTTCGAGGTCCCCGCGGACACCAAGACCGCCATCGCGGACAAGGCGGACGACGCCGACATCAGCGGCGTGAGCGTGTACGTCTCGAACGACATCGCGCAGGGCGTCCCGTCGATCCTCGGCCCCGGTGAGATCGGCGGCGTGATCATCGCCGCGCTCGTGCTGTTCCTCATGCTCCGCACGATCATCGGCGCCGCCGTGCCGCTCGTCAGCGCCGTCCTCGGCGTCGGGGTGGCCTCGCTCGCCGCCCTGTCGTTCTCGAGCCTCGTCGAGTTCATCTCGGTGACGCCGGTGCTGGGGGTGATGCTGGGCCTGGCGGTCGGCATCGACTACTCGCTCTTCATCCTGAACCGACACCGGACCCAGCTGAAGCAGGGCATGCAGGTGCACGAGTCGATCGGGCTCGCGAACGGCACCTCCGGCAACGCCGTGGTCTTCGCGGGCGCGACCGTCATCGTCGCCCTGCTCGCGCTGAACATCACGGGCATCCCGTTCCTCGGCCTGATGGGCACGGTCGGCGCGGTCGCGGTGTTCTTCGCGATCCTCATCGCCACGTCCTTCACCCCGGCGCTGCTGTCGCTCATCGGCATGCGGATCCTCCGGAAGAAGGAGCGCGCGAAGATCGGCAACACCGACTCGACGCGGGTGCCGAACAAGCCCATGTCGACCTGGCGCGCGGTCATCACGCTCGTCGCCGGTGTCGCGGTCCTCGGCACGATCGCCCTCCCCGCCACGCAGATGCGCCTCGGCCTGCCGACGGGTGCGTCCGAGTCGGTCGACTCCAGCCAGTACAAGGCGTACAAGGCGCTCGACGAGGAGTTCGGCGCCGGCCAGAACGGCCCGCTCCTGGTCGTCGCGACGCTGCCGAAGGCGATCAGCAAGGACGACGTCACCGCGACCGAGGTCACCATCGGCGAGGCCCTGGCGAAGAACGACGACGTCAAGGCCGTCCTGCCGATCGGTGCCTCCAAAGACCGGGACATCATCGCGTTCCAGGTGAAGCCCGCCGGTGGCCCGGACAGCGTCTCCACCGAGACGCTCGTGAAGGACCTCCGTGCGCAGGACGTCACCGTCGACGGCGGGAAGGCCACGCTCGGCGTCGCCGGCAACGCCTCGGCGAACATCGACGTGTCCGAGAAGCTCGCGGACGTCCTGCCGCTCTACCTGGTGGTGGTCGTCGGCCTGTCGCTGATCATCCTCATCATCGTGTTCCGGTCGTTCCTCGTGCCGATCACCGCCACGGCGGGCTTCATCCTGTCGGTGATGGCGTCGTTCGGTGGCCTGACCGCGATCTACCAGTGGGGTTGGCTCGGCAGCGTGTTCGGGGTGCACGACCCCGCACCGATCCTGAGCTTCCTGCCCATCATCGAGATCGGCATCCTGTTCGGACTCGCGATGGACTACCAGCTGTTCCTGGTGTCCGGCATGCGTGAGGCCTACGCCCACGGCGCATCGGCCAAGGTGGCGGTCCAGCGCGGCCTGCACGCCGGTCGCGCAGTGGTCACGGCGGCCGCGATCATCATGATCTCGGTGTTCGCGGGCTTCATCTTCTCGGACTCCTCCACGATCAAGCCGATCGGGTTCGGCCTGGCGTTCGGTGTCCTGGTGGACGCCTTCGTCGTCCGGATGCTGCTCATCCCGGCCGCGATGCACCTGCTCGGCAAGAGCGCCTGGTGGTTCCCGAAGTGGCTCGACCGGATCGTGCCGGACGTCGACGTGGAGGGCGCGAAGCTCGAGCGGTCGCACCCGGTCGCCGGGCACGAGAGCACCCACACCGGGTCGCACGCGCTGCCCGTGGAGCCGGACGCGCACGCGCACGAGTCGGGGCACCCGCCGGCGCACCGCGCGTAGTCGACGCACCCAGCCTGGAGGCGCGGGTCGACCCACGTGGGTCGACCCGCGCCTCCAGTCGGTTGCGGCGCAACCCCGCTATCGAGTGAGCAGAAATCGTCGCCTCCGCCGGCCGGACCCGACGATTTCCGCTCACTCGTTGAGCGAGGAACCGGCCATCCGCGGACCCTTCGTGGGCGAACGGTATGGTGGGCGGATGACCGAGACCGACGTGGACCCGCTCGCCCTCGACCGGCAGCTCTGCTTCGCGCTCGCGGCGACGAGCCGGAGCGTCATCGGGCTCTACCGCGACCTCCTCGACCCCATGGGGCTGACCCACCCGCAGTACCTCGTGATGCTCGCACTGTGGGAGCGGGACCCCCGTTCGGTCCGCGAGATCGCCCGCGAACTGCGACTCGACTCCGCCACGCTGAGCCCGCTGCTCAAGCGGCTGGAGGCCTCCGGCTACGTCCGTCGCTCGCGCAGTGCCGCCGACGAACGGCAGCTCGAGGTCTCGCTGACCACCGCCGGCCGGGCACTCCGAGACCGCGCCCGAGCCGTCCCCCTCGCCGTGGCCGACCGACTCGGCTGGCCACTCGAACGCCTGGAAGCGCTGAAGGACGAACTGACGGCACTGCTCGTCGTCGTCGACGAGGTGTGATCCGAAGCCGTTCGTGGCACAATGGTTCGTGCACGAACGAAAGGACGGACCGTGGGTCGCTTCGGACAGTGGTACGAACGGTGGAACAGCACGCTCATCGCGAAGATGGGGCCCTCGCAGATCGGTGCCGGACACCCCGAGGGCGTCGACGACCGCACGATCGACCGGGGCTGCCCGATCTGCGGCCAGCCCCTCTCGCTGCACCAGGTGATCCGTCCCGAGGGGCAGGTCCGCTCGTCGACGCTCGTCTGCCCGCGCGGCTGAGGATCCCCGCCGTCTCGGAATTGCGATGGACAACACGTCGTTGCACCCCGACGTGAAGCTCTTCGAACCCGCCGACTTCGGCGCACTCCCCCTGTCGAACCGCATCGTCATGGCACCGCTCACCCGCGTGCGCGCCGGCGAGCACGGTGTCCCGAACGACCTGCTCGTCGAGCACTACGCGCAGCGCGCCGGCCTCGGCCTGATCGTCACCGAGGGCACCTGGCCCGTGCAGGAGGGCCGCTCGTACCCGGGCCAGCCCGGCATCGAGACCGAGGAGCAGATCGCCGGCTGGCGCCGCGTCGCCGACGCCGTGCACGCCGCCGGCGGGACCATCGTCATGCAGCTCATGCACGGTGGCCGCGTCTCGCACACCGACATCTCACAGACCGAGCGCATCGTCGCTCCCTCGGCCCTGGCTGCACCCGGCCAGACGCACCTCGCCGACGGGTCCAAGGTCGACATGCCGGTCCCCCACGCGCTCACCACCGACGAGGTCCAGGAGGCTGTCCAGGGCTTCGTGCAGGCCGCACGCAACGCGATCGCCGCGGGGCTCGACGGCGTCCAGGTGCACGGCGCCAACGGGTACCTCGTGCACGAGTTCACCTCGGCCGCGTCGAACACCCGCACCGACCAGTACGGGGGCTCCCCGGAGAACCGCGCCCGCTTCGCGATCGAGGTCACCACCGCCGTCGCCGAGGCCATCGGCGCCGACCGCACCGGCATCCGACTGTCGCCCGAGCACGGCATCCAGGGTGTCATCGAGGACGACCCGGCCGACGTCCGAGCGGTCTACACCGCCATCGCCGAGGGACTCGCGCCGCTGGGACTCGCCTTCGTCGACGTCCTGCACGCCGAGCCGACGGGCGACCTCGTGCAGCACATCCGCCGCACGGTGGGCGCACCGTTCATCGCCAACTCCGGCTTCAGCGCACTGACCACCCGCGACGAGGCACTCGCCCTCGTCGAGGACGGCCACGCGGACGCCGTCGGGGTCGGCCGCGCCGCGATCGCCAACCCGGACCTCGCCCACCGCTGGGAGCACGACACGGAGCTCAACGAGCCGCGTCCGGAGCTGTTCTACGGCCAGGGTGCCGAGGGGTACACCGACTACCCGACGCTGGCCGAGGTGCGCGAGCGGGTCGCGTAGTCGACCTGCTGGTCTGACGGACTGGAGGCGCGGTGCCAGCTGGCACCGCGCCTCCAGTCCGTTCCATGCCAGCTCAGGAAGCCGCGATGATCTCGACCTGCCGAGCAGGCAGGGCGTTCCGAGAGGCGGTCGCGAGTCGAGCGGGCAACACGACCCCGCCGCGCCGGTGGCTGAGGTACTCGACGAAGACGGCGACCGTGCTGTCGGCGCTGGGCTGGTCAGACGCGGCGCTCATGTCGTCTGCTGACCGGACGTCGAGCGCGCCGTCGACGTCCATGACGGCCACGCGACGGATCCCGGCGACCGTCTTGACGAACACGTTCGCGTAACCGCCGACCGATTCCATCCGCCGCAGCAGAACCGGGAGACGTTCGTCCCCCAGCGCCACGACCACGGGCGTGCGCCCTTCGTCGTCCACGACCTCGAGCTCGACGTCGGCGAGATCGCCGACCGCAAGCGAACGGTTGACCTCTGCACGGAACGCATCGAGTTCAGACATTGCGCTCATTCCCGCCCTTCATGTCCCGGATTGTAACGGCGTACCGCATGGCCCGATCGGAGGCCACGTCGAAGAGACCGGGGATGTCCCCGACCTCGTGGACAGGCCCGACCGCACTCACCGTGCCGTTCGCGTGGTGGAGGTGGACGTACCCGTGACAGCAGTCGATCCGCGCCGTCTCCGCCCAGGCGCCATCGAGGTCGACCGTGTGGACCAAGATCACGAAGTCCACGAGGCGGCCTCCGGATCGGAAGAGTCGGTGTTCCAGGCGGACGGTGTCCGCATCGTCGACGCTCTGGTACCAACCGCGTTCGGCGCACGTCGCTCGATCGGGTGGACGGTAGTCGCCGCGATCCTGATCGACCACGGTCCGCTCGACCTCGGCTCGTGCTCGACGCTCTTCACGCCGTGCCTGCTGCGTTCGTCGAGCCCTGCAGCGAACCTAGGCATCGGGCGCCGGCGTGTACAAGGATTTCGCATACGGAATCCCGATGCCGCAGCTACGCCGACGCGTCACCTGAGCCAGCTCACAGATACGCTCGTCTCGTGAACAACGGATGGCGCGACGGCCTCATGGCCGTGTGGATCATTTCCTTCCTGGCAGCGATCGGGCTCTGGGTCTCCGCGATCGTCATCTTCGGGAAGGGAGCGGATGCAGTCGACCTCCTGCCTCTCGCGACCTCTCTCGGCGGCGCCGCCGCCGTGGTCACCTTCTGGTGGTTCGTCTCGCTCCTGCTGTGGCTGGCGGTGAGCGCCGTCGTGCGTGAGCACGAGAAGGACCGCCAGCACGCCGCGCGTCTGCGCTGACAGGACCGGAAGCGGACTGGAGGCGCATGGCGGGCGCGCCACGTGCCTCCAGTCCGTTTCCGGTCGCTTCAGGACGCCGCCTGGCTCGCGAGACGCCGTCACTTCCCGAAGACACCGCCGGATCCGGCGGCGTCTCGCCAGCGGTGCGGCGTCTCGCCGGCGGCCGGCCGTCTCGTTTCGACGAGACGAGACGACGAAGGCCCCGTCGCGATGCGACGGGGCCTTCGGTCTGTTCGGTGTTGCGTGCGCTCGAAGGGACTCGAACCCCCAACCTTCTGATCCGTAGTCAGATGCTCTATCCATTGAGCTACGAGCGCAGGTGGCCTTGCGGCCGTGGAAGACTCTACAACAGGTGCCGCCCCGACGCCAATCGAGCCGTGCGCAGCATCGTCCTCCGGCGTGTCGCCGGCTCAGAGCCCACCGAGCTCCTCGTCGAAGACCTCGGCGAGGAAGACCTCGAGCGCCTGCCAGGACCGACGGTCGGCACGGGCCTGGTACTGCGCCCCGTGGTCCGGTGCGTCGGTGCCGGGCACCGCGAACGCGTGCATCGCTCCGGCGTACGTGACGACCTGCCAGTCGACGTGCGGCGCGCCCCGCATCTCGTCCTGCCAGGCAGCGACCTTCTCGTCCGGCACGACGGGGTCGGATGCCCCGGTGAGGACGAGGAGCCGCGCGCGGATGTCGGCGGCGTCGGAGGGGTCGTGCACGATGAGCCCTCCGTGGAACGAGACCGCCCCGACCAGGTCCGCGCCGGTGCGAGCGAGTTCGAGGGCCGTCGAGCCACCGAAGCAGTACCCCATCACGACGATGCGGGTGTGGTCCACGTCGGGGTCCTGGCGGAGCCGCTCGAACCCGGCGAGCGCGCGGGCGCGGAGCAGCGGGAGGTCCTGGTAGAACGAGCCGGCGACCTGTCCCGCGGTGTCGTCCCCCGGGCGCACTCCCTCGCCGTAGATGTCCGCACCGAACGCGACGTAGCCGAGCCGGGCGAGCATGGTCACGCGCGCCTCGACGTGCTCGTTGACGCCGTGCCAGTCGTGCACGACCAGCACTGCCGGACGGGGTCCGGAGACCGCGGCGTCCTTCGCGAGCACCCCGAGGAGCGCGGTGCCCTCGTGGTCGTAGCGCACCGGTTCGACACGGATGTCGGCTCCGGCTGGTTCGGGAACGGTCTGCAGGACGTCGTCGATCGTGGTCACGTGGGGGACGTTACGCGGCGGTGCTCGTCACGCGTCGATGTTGTCCCAGGACTCGGGGCCCTCCGAACCGGCGGGGTACTCGTCGAGCGGGGTCGTCCCGTCGCGCCAGGCCTGCAGGAACGGCTCGACGACCTTCCAGCCCTGCACAGCGCTGTCGCCGCGGACGGACAGCGTGGCGTCGCCTTCGAGGACCCCGGCGAGGACCTCGCCGTAGGCGCTCAGCCGACCGGGGTTGAACGTCGTCTCGAGCGTGGTGTGGTCGATCGTGTACGGGTCGCCGGGGCCGTTCACGTTGAGCTCGAGCTGCATCTCGTCGGGGGCGATCCAGATGCGGAGTCGGTCCGGACGCTGCGCTCCCGTCAGCCCGACGGGGACGTGCGGCGAGTCCTTGAACGTGATGACGATCTCGCGCCGCTGCTCCGCGAGGGCCTTCCCCGAGCGCAGGGTGAACGGCACACCGGCCCAGCGCCAGTTCGCGATCTCCAGGGTGAGCTGGGCGAGGGTCTCGGTGCCGAGCGACGGGTCGACCCCGTCCTCGTCGGCGTAGCTCGGCAGCTTCCGCTCCCCGACGGAACCCGCCGTGTAGCGGGCGCGCTTGCCGGCGGCGACGACGTCGCCGCGCCACGGCCGAACGGCGCGCAGCACGAGCTCCTTCTGGGTCCGGAGGTCGTCGGCGTCGATCGACGCCGGTGCCTCCATCGCGACCACGGCCATCACCTGCAGGAGGTGGCTCTGGATCATGTCGACGAGCGCGCCGGCCTTGTCGTAGTACCGGGCACGTCCCTCCAGACCGAGGGTCTCGTCGTAGACGATGTCGACGCGCTCGACGTGCGCGCTGGAGAGCAGCGGCTCGACGATGCGGTTCGCGAACCGGAGGCCGAGCAGGTTGAGGACGGTGGAGCGCCCGAGGAAGTGGTCGACGCGGTGGATGCGCTCCTCGGGCAGGAACGAGTGCAGCAGGTCGTTGAGGGCCTCGGCACTCGCCGCGTCGGTGCCGAACGGCTTCTCGAGCGCCAGGCGCGTCCCGGACGGAAGGTCGATGCCCTTGAGCACGGCGCAGCTCTTCTCGGTCACGGCGGGCGGCAGGGCGAAGTAGATCGCCGGGTCGTGCGCGCAGTCACCGAGCAGCGCCTTCAGGTCGTCGGCGTCGGTGACGTCGGCCTTGCGGTACGACGAGGCCTCGATGACGTCCACGAGCCGCTTGCTCAGCCGTTCGCCACCGTCCTTCGCACCCTCGTCCTCCTCGTTCTTCGACGCCTGCGCGTTCTCGAAGGACTCTCGGACCTGCGCCTTCCAGTCGGCGTCCGAGATGTCCTCCACGCCGGCGCCGACGAGCTGGACGTCCCAGTCGGTCTTCACCTCGAGCAGGGTGGCGAGGCCCGGCAGCAGCAGGCGCTTGGACAGGTCACCGCTGGCACCGAGGATGAGCAGGGAGGTCTGGAGGCTCGACATGCCCCAGAACGTACTCATGCGTTCCGGCGCGTGGCCGGGAGACGCCGATACGGTGGGACCAGTTCGGCGCGAGGGAGCACCATGAGCAGTGGGTACGGAGGGCGACGCCTGCGCGTCGCCGTGGTCGGGACCGGCATGATCGCCGGGGTGCACGCACGGGCCGCTCGCGCGGCCGGCGCGGAGGTCCTCGGGGTGCTCGGCCGGAACCAGGCGAGGTCCGAGCAGGTGGCCGCGCAGCTCGATCTCCCCCGCGGGTACGCCTCCCTCGACGAGGTGATCGCGGACGCGCCCGACGTCGTGCACATCTGCACGCCGAACGACCAGCACCACCCGCAGGCCCTCGCCGTGATCCGTGCCGGCATCAACGTGGTGTGCGAGAAGCCCCTGGCGATCGACGCCGCCCAGGCCGCCGAGCTCGTGGACGCGGCACGGCAGGCGGGCGTCGTCGCGACGGTCCCCTTCGTGTACCGCTACCACCCGATCATCCGCGAGATCCGCGGCCGCATCGCCGACGGCGACCTCGGCCGCGTGCTCGCCGTGCACGGGCACTACCTGCAGGACTGGATGCTCGACGAGGACGCGTCGTCGTGGCGGGTCGACGCCGGGTCCGGCGGGCTCTCGCGCGCGTTCGCGGACATCGGCTCGCACTGGTGCGACCTCGTCGAGTTCGTCACCGGTGACCCGTTCGCCTCGGTCTCCGCCGCGACCGACGTCGTCTACCCCACCCGACCGGCTGCCTCGGGTCCGTCGTTCTCGGGCTCCCCCGACCCCGACCCCGTCGCGGACGCCTCGCAACGGGCCGAGGTCACGACCGAGGACACCGCGGTCGCCACCTTCCGCACCGGCACCGGTCGGATCGGCAACGTCGTCATCTCGCAGGTGTCGGCAGGGCGGAAGAACCGGCTGTGGTTCGAGATCGACGGCACCCTGGGGTCGGCGGCGTTCGACCAGGAGCAGCCCGAGTCGGCGTGGTTCGGCAACGAGCGCGGTGCGCAGATCGTCGTCCGTGACCCGGCGCTCGGTGTTCCAGACCAGCGGCGTCTGGCGCTCGTGCCGTCCGGCCACCCGCAGGGCTACCTCGACGCCTTCGCCGCCTTCGTGGCAGACACCTACGCCGCGGTCCGGAGCGGGTCCGACCCCGACGGGTGGCCCGAGGGGCTGCCGACCTTCGCCGACGGAGCCCGCTCGGCACGCATCATCGACGCCGTGATCGGCAGTGCCGCCGACGGCTCGTGGAGGGAGATCCGATGAAGCTCGGGATGCTGACCGCCTGCCTGCCCGGGTGGTCGCTCGACCGCATCGCCGCGTTCGCCCAGGAGCAGGGCTACGAACGGCTCGAGGTCGGCGTGTGGCCGGGCACCGGCGGCCGCGACTTCGAGGCGGCGCACCTGCCCGTCGCCACCTTCACGGACGACGACGCCCAGTCGACGCGGGAGCTGCTCGACCGGACCGGGCTCGAGATCTCGGCGTTCGCGTACTACGAGAACAACCTGCACCAGGACCTCGCGCACCGTGCTTCCGTACACGAGCACCTCAAGCGCGCGGTCGACGCCGCGGCGATGGTCGGAGTGCCGTACGTCGGGACGTTCATCGGGCGCGACAACAGCCTGTCGGTGCGCGAGAACATGGCGCTCGGCGACCAGGTCCTGCCGGAGCTCGTCGACTACGCCGGCGAACGCGGCGTGCGGCTCATCATCGAGAACTGCGTCATGGAGGGCTGGCACCCGGACGGCTACCCGGGCAACCTCGCGTACTCCCCCGAACTCTGGGATTGGGTCACGGGGCTCGGCTTCGGCCTGAACTGGGACCCCTCGCACCTGACCTGGATCGGCATCGACCCGGTCGAGACGATCCTGCCGTTCGCCGAGCACATCGTGCACGCGCAGGCGAAGGACCTCGAACTCTTCCCCGCGAAGCGCGACCAGTACGGGTTCTTCGGCAAGGTCGACAAGGGCGACGACCCGTGGGACATGGGGTGGTGGCGCTTCAGGGTGCCCGGGCGCGGTGTCGTGGACTGGCCGCACGTGGTCGACCGGCTGTACGAGGCGGGCTTCGACGGCACACTGAGCGTCGAGCACGAGGACCCGCTCTGGGGCGGTACCGACGACAAGGTCCTCGAGGGGCTGCGGATCGCCCACCGGACCCTGCGGCCGCTCATCGCGGTCGAACGAGCACCGGAGCGGTGACCGCCGTGTTGCGTGTGTGAACAACACGTGACGTGTTGCGGCATGCACTGGCGTGCCGGCTGTGCGGTTTCATAGGTTCTTGGGCGATGAACGCTCACACCTCCCCGCGCCGACGACGGCGCCTCGTCGGCAGCGCAGCACTCGCCACCGTCGGCGTGCTGGTCGCCCTGTCCGTCCCGTCCGCCGCCCTCGCCGCCGAGGGCGACACCACCATCGACATCCTCGACGTGAACGACTTCCACGGCCGCATCGAGTCCGAGGGCACCGCAGCCGACAAGGCAGCCGGCGCCGCGAAGCTCGCCGGCGTCGTGCAGTCCTACCGCGAGGCCAACCCGAACACCATCTTCGCGAGCGTCGGCGACAACGTCGGCGCCTCGACGTTCACCTCGCTCATCCAGCAGGACGCGCCGACGATCGACGCCCTGAACGCCATGCACCTCGACGTGAGCGCGATCGGCAACCACGAGCTCGACAAGGGCCAGAGCGACCTGACCGGTCGCATCGAGGACCGCGCCGACTGGCCCTACCTCTCGGCGAACATCGTCGACGAGGGCACCACGACGCCCGCGTTCGAGCCGTACCGGGTCATCGAGAAGGGCGGTGTGCGGGTCGGCTTCATCGGTGCGACCACCGAGGACCTCATCCCCGGCCTCGTCAGCCCCGGCGGTGTCGAGGGCCTCGCGATGGCCCCGATCGTCAGCCAGGTGAACCGCTACGCCGAGCAGCTGACGGACGGCAAGACCGAGAACGACGAGGCCGACGTCCTCGTCCTGCTCGTGCACGAGGGTGCGACGACGAGCGCGATCGCCGACGCCACCGGCACGGGCGCGTTCGGCAAGATCACGTCCGGTGTCTCGTCGAGGGTCTCCGCGATCGTCTCCGCACACACCCACGCGACGTACAACCACTCGATCGCCGGCCCGGACGGAAGGAAGCGTCCGGTGATCCAGACCGGGTCGTACGGCGTGAACTACGGCCACCTGCGCCTCACGGTCGGTGCGGACAAGAAGCTGACCGGCATCACCTCCGAGGTGAAGTCGATCAACGCGGAGACCACGGTCCCCGCCAATCAGACGTCGGTGGACGCCGTCACCGGGATCGTCACCGCCGCGAAGGCCGTGGCCGATGTGAAGGGCGGCGAGAAGCTCGGTGAGATCACCGGCGACCTGCGCCGCGCCGTTCAGTCCGACCGCACCACGGAGAACCGCGGTGGCGAGTCGGCGCTCGGCAACTACATCGCCGAGGTCCAGCGTGCCGCGACCGAACGGAACGGCTCGCAGGTCGCCTTCATGAACCCGGGCGGCCTCCGGACCGACATGCTCTACAAGTCGAGCGGAGCGGGCGACCCCGACGGCACCGTCACCTACAAGGAGGCCGCGCTCGTCCAGCCGTTCGCGAACACCCTCGTCACCGAGGACATGACCGGCGCGCAGATCAAGGCCGCCCTCGAGCAGCAGTGGCAGCCCGACGGCCTCGAGCGACCGTTCCTGAAGCTCGGCGTCTCGAACGGCTTCGCGTACACCTACGACCCGTCGAAGGGTCGCGGCGAGCGCATCACGGCGATGACCCTCCGCGGGGAGCCGATCGCCCTCACCGACACCCTCAAGGTCACGGTCAACTCGTTCCTGTCGACGGGTGGCGACAACTTCGCCGCCTTCGCGACCGGCACGAACAAGGCCGACTCGGGCCAGGTCGACCTGCAGGCGCAGGTGGACTACTTCACCACCACGCCGAAGGTCTCCCCGCCGACCGACCAGGGAGCCGTCGGTGTGACGGTGACCCCGACCCCCGAGGGCGGCTTCCAGCCAGGCGACGAGGTCTCGGTGCGGCTCTCCTCGCTCGTGTTCTCGAGCGACGACCCCGCGAAGGCCGGCACGGTCTCGATCGCAGCAGGTGACGGCGAGCCGCTCGCCACTGACGACGTCGACCCGACCGTGATCGACAAGACCGACGAGCAGGGCACCGCGACCCTGACCTTCCGGGTGCCGGGAGCGACGACGAACCCGGTCGCCGCAGCCGCACGTGCGTTCGCCACGACGACCCTCGCCGCTGCGGTCACGCCGACCGCCACGACGGACGAGCCGCTCGTCGTCTCGCTGCCGAACGGGCAGACGATCACGCTCGCGGTGACGATCCCCGTCGCCGCGGTCGTCGACCCGACCGACCCCACGGCCCCGGGCACGCCGGGTGCGGGCACGCCCGGCGCGGGCGGCGGCACCGGTGGTTCCCCGGGCGTCGACACAGACGGAGACGGCGTCGTCGACGGGTCGGTCCCGGCGAACGCCGGCGGAGCCCTCGCCTACACGGGCGCGGACATCGCAGCACCGGCCATCGCGGCGGGCATCCTGCTCCTCGCGGGGCTCGTGTCTCTGGTGCTCGTGCGCCGGAACCGAGCACGTCGCGAGGCGACGGTCCCGACGGACTGACACCGCGCCTCCAGGCAGGGAACGGGCTGTCTCACCATGGTGGGACGGCCCGTTCTCGACCGCCCTGGAGGCACGGCGCCGGTCCGCCGTGTCGGCGCGCGTCCGCAGGTGGTTGGCGAGCCTGTCCCATCACGGTACTTCCCTGCGGTTCCGGCGATCCGCGGGGTACGCTCTGGCTGTCGCATCGCGACGCGTCGCGCTGGGTCGCCTCTCAACCCGGACGGTGGTTCCGCCCGGGGGACTCCGCGACGCGGGTGCTCTCCGTCTCCAGGGAAACGACGGAGGGCACCCACTCAACGCCTCGGCGACGCCTCAGCGGAAGAGCTGCTCGCCGATGTAGGAGCCCTTGCGGGGCGCGGGCGGCACGGCGAACACCGCGGACCCGATGTGCGAGATGTACTCGTTCAGGCGGTCCGAGGCGCCGAGCTTCCGCTGGAGCGTCGTGAAGTGCTCCGGGTCGTTCATGTACGCCGTGAAGAGCAGTCCCGCGTCGAGCTGCCCGTACTGGTTCAGACCGTCCGTGTAGTTGTACGGACGCCGGAGGATCTTCACGCCGCCGTTCGCCTCGTGTGCCGCGAGGGCGATGTGCGACGTCGGGTCGATCTTCGTCTCGCCACCCTTGTGCACGGCAGCGAAGTCCGGGGTGGTGTGCTCGGACCCGCCGGAGAGCGGTGCGCCCTCGATCTTCGTCCGACCGAACACCCGCTGCTGGTCGCTGACGACGTCGGCGTCCCAGATCTCGATGTTCATCCGGATCTTCCGGGCCACCTGGTACGTGCCGCCGCGCATCCACTCCGCGCCGTCGCCGGCGTCGTCGATCCACACGAAGCGGTCGTAGTCCTCGTCGGTGGTGATGTTGCGGGTGCCGTCCTTGAACCCCATGAGGTTCCGCGGCGTCGACTGGTTCGGCCCCGCCGAGGCCCGGCCGAAGCCGAGCACGGTCCACCGCACGGTCGCGGTCCCCCGTGCCATCCGGGCGAGGTCACGGACGGCGTGGTACGCCACCTGGGGGTCGTCGGCGCAGGCCTGCAGGGAGAGGTCCCCGCCGGTGAGTCCTTCGTCGAGGTTGTCGCTCGGCAGCGTCGGGATCGCGGCGAGGTGCGTCGGCTTCTTCGACGCGAGGCCGAAGCGCTCGTCGAAGATCCCGGGGCCGAGTCCGACGGTCACGGTGAGGGACGCGGGGCCGAGGTCGAGCGCCTCGCCGGTGTCCGCACCGACGCCGTCGCCGTGCGCGGGTTCGACGCTGCCGACGGTCTTGCCCGCCTGCAGCTGCGCGATCGACGCCGACCAGCGGGCGAGCAGCACCTGCAGGTCCGTCACCACGCTCGACGACATGTCGAACGTCATGAACACGCAGTACCGCTGGGGTGCGGTCTGCACGCCGCCCTGGGGCTGCCGGGCGGCGGTCGCGTAGAACGGGTGGCTCTGCGAGAGGTCGATCGACTCGTCGCCGTTCGTCGCCGCGGTGAACGGGTTCACCCCGGTCGCAGCGGTGGCTCCGGCGATCCCGGCCGCCGCCCCGACGCCGGCGCCGGCTGCGGCGACACCCGCGCCGAACAGCCCGCGCCGGGAGACGGGTGGGGTCGTCACGCGGTGGCGACCTTCTCGGCGAGGCGGGACAGCGGGTCCTGCAGGGCCTGGACCTGCTGGGAGATCTTGTTCGCGTCGGAGGCCTTGGTCGCGGCGTCCCACGTGTCGAACCCGCCGAGGTCGTCCGCGTTGCGGTACTCGTCCATCAGCGTGTTCGTCGCGTCGAACTGCTTCGCGATCTGCTTGGTCAACGTCGGGTCGAGCTTCGTCAGGCCCGGCTTGAGGTACGCGAACGCCTGCCGTGCGCCCTCGACGTTCGCGGCGAGGTCGACGAGGTCGATGTGGCTGTACGCCTCTTCCTCGCCGGTGACCTTGTTCGACTGGACCTCCTCGAGCAGACCGGCGGCGCCGTTGGCGAGGTCCTCCGGCTTGTAGTCGAGCGTCGGCACGAGCTTCGCGAGCAGCTCGACGTTCTCGGTGAGCGACGCCGCGGTCTTCTTCGTCGTGTCCGTGATCGCACCGGCCTGGAACAGGTCCTTCTCGACCGCGTGGAACCCGCTCCACCCGACGGCGTCGTCGAGGTTCGACGCGCGCATGTCGATGAGGTAGTCGAGGTTGCCGGCGTTGTCGGTGGCCTTGAAGCCCTTCTTGACGAAGCCGTCGACGTCGCTCTCGACGTGCTCGTAGAACGGACGGGCGTTCGCGTAGTCGGTCTTCGCGGCGGCGAGGTCGCCCTTGTCGACGTCGGCCTGCAGCTGCTTCACGGCCGTGACCATGTCGGTGACCTGGCCGTCGACGTACTCCGCGTAGCCCTTGGTGCCCTCGTCGAGCAGGGTCGCGGCGCTGCTGTTCGCCGTCGAGATCACCTTGCCGGTGACGGTGAAGTCGGTGAGCTCCTGCTCGGCTCCGGGGCAGTACACCTGGTACTTCCCGCCGGTGAGCGTCGCGGTGAACCGCACCGCGTCGAGGCCGGGCGCGAGGTTCTCCTTCTCGCCGAGGATGCGCTGGTCCTGCAGCAGCTCGACCTCGGTGATGGCGGTCGACGACTCGTTCTTCACGGTGAACGTGACCGGGCCAGCGGGGACCTTCGTCTCGGAGACGGCGCACTTGTCGGATCCGTCGTTCGTCAGCGTGACGGAGACCCGGGAGACCTTGCCGGAGCTGCTCGCGTCGTCGCTCGCCGACGTCGACGAGTTCGCGCAACCGGTGAGGGCGAGGGCGGTGACGACGCCGAGGGCGCCGAGGGTGATCAGGGGGCGGGCTGTCCTAGCGGAGGGCATACTCGGTGCTCCTTGTGGGGTCGTCCGCGGGTGGGCCGCGCGACGGGTCGGGTTCGGGGGTGGTGGTCGTGGGCTCGGGCCGGCGGCGTCGGTCGCGCAGCGCGAGCAGTGCCTGGGCTGCAGCGGCGACACCGAGGGCGATCGGCAGCCAGGCCTTCCAGAGCAGCAGCTCGGCACTGCGCGTGTCCGCGGCCGCCACGGCGGCGGCGGATCGCAGGACGGTCGCGTTCGGGACGGACCACACGGTCCGGTCGAGCGTGGTGGTGCGAGCGGACGGGAGGCCCCCACCGCTCAGTGTGAGCACGGTGCGTTCCGAGCGGGTCGCGTCCAGGACCCCACCCCGGACGGTCCACAGGCTCACGGTGTCGCGGACGGACCAGCGCGCCGAGAACGGTCCGGGGTTCGTGCTCGGTGAGATCCCCACGGGGACGCGACCGAACAGCTCGACGAGGTCGTCGAGCGTCAGGGTGGCCGGCCGCTCCGCGGCCGTGGCGTCCTCGGTCAACCGCCAGCGGTCCGCGGTCACGCCCGCGCGGGTGACGCGACGGTGGGCCGATGCCGGCAAGGCGAGTCGCGCCTCCTGTCCGCTGCCCGTGGTGCGGAGGACGCCCGTCGCACCGTCGACGGAAGCCGTGACGGACGTGGCGTCGCCGGTGACGGCGGTGGTGCGCGCCAGGTCCGCACCACCGGTCGGGACGGCGATCGCGAGCGCCGCGGCCGCGACGGCGAGGACACCGGCGATGCCGAACCGCACGGCGGGGACGCGCGCGCGGGACGGACGCCAGGCGCGGGGCCACAGCGAGATCGCGAGGACCGGGACGACGTAGAGGACCCAACCGAGGACCTCGATCACCCGTGGGTCCGGCGGGATACCGAGGACGCCGGTGACGAGGGCACCCTGCACGGAGCCGTTCGGGGCGAGCCAGCTGAGGTCGACGGTGCGCTGCTGCCCGATGACGATCCAGCCGGCCTCGTGCGCCCGACGGAGCACGGTCAGCACGAGGCCGCCCGCGACGAACACGAGGAAGACCCCGGTGCCGGTGAAGAACTTCGACAGGTTCAGCCGGACACCGCCGGTGTAGATCCCGTACCCGATGACGACGGCGACCGCGATGCCGATGACCGCGCCGAGCGCCGCGAGCCCGGTGTCCGACGACGCCTGGAACGTCGCGAGCAGGAAGACGGCGGTCTCGAAGCCCTCCTTGAGGACGGCGAGGAACGCCATGCCGGCGAGGGCCCACGCGGTGCCGCGGCCGAGCGCCTCCGTCGCGCTCGCTTCGAGTTCCTTCGTGAGTGTGCGCGCGTGCGTGCGCATCCAGACGATCATCCCGGTGACGAAGACGACGGCGACGATGCCGATGATCGCCTCCATGCCCTCCTGCTGCGCCTGCGGCAGGGCCTGCTCGACGACCTGCAGGCCGAAGCCGACCGCGACGCTGAGCACGACGGCCACCCCGACGCCGAGCCACATGGGGGCGAGCGGGACACGGTTGCGACGGAGGAACGCGGCGATGATGCCGACGATGAGCGTCGCTTCGAGGCCTTCACGGAGGCCGATGACGAGGGTGGCGAGCATGACGAAGGTGAGGCTAACCTAACCGCTGTCCGACCCGCCACTCCCCGCGGGTGATGTTTGATGGTTCTCATGAACCTGCTGTCCGTCGACGGCCTCGCGTCGGTCACCAACGTGCTCGACCTGGCGGGTGTCTTCGCGTCCGCGCTGCTCGGCGGATCGCTCGCCCGCACCATGGACTTCGACCTGTTCGGGTTCCTGGTCGTGGGGTTCGTCTCCGGGCTCGGCGGCGGCATGCTGCGCGACACCCTGCTGCAGAACGGGCCGCCGGTCGCACTCGTCGACCCGCTGTACGTGCCCGTCGCGATCGCGGGCGCGCTCATCGCGTTCCTCGTGTCGTTCTCCGAACTGACCTGGGACCGGCTGTTCACCGTGCTCGACGCAGCCGTGATCGGGTTCTGGTCGGTGGTCGGCGTGCAGCGCACCTTCGACGCCGGACTCGACTGGCCCGCGGCGATCATCATGGGCACCATCACGGCGGTGGGCGGCGGTGCGATGCGGGACCTCATGCTCCGCCGCGTCCCCGCGGTGTTCGGCGGCAACGCGCTCTACGCCACCGTGGCGGTCGCCGCGTCGGCGGTGATGGTGATCGCATCGCACTTCGGATCACCGTCCATCGGCATCGTCGCCGCCATCGTGCTGTCGCTCGTCCTGCGGTGGGGCGCCGTCCGGTGGGGCTGGGGCCTGCCGAACGGCCGCGACTGGCAGCCGAAGTCCACGCTCGGCTCGCTCCTCCAGCGTGGCCGCAAGCTCCGCCCGGACGCGATCCGGCTGCTGCGTCGACCGGGTCGCCGAACGGGCGCGGGCAGTGTCCACCACGAGAACGAATCGGGCGCCGACACCTCCGGCGACTGAGGGGTGTCATCTGTCGGTACTCCGGCGTACTATCAATACTGCCGGGTATCGACTCGGCACACGTCGTCCGTTCCCGCACCGACGCGACCCGAACGCGGCGGTTCGAACGGACGTGTGGATGGGGGCTTCGCTGATGCCGCGCGGGATCAGACGCGCGGCGCGGCAGGTCTCCGACCACAGCACGCCTACACCAGAATTGTCGTGACCCACCACCACGCCAGCCCGACGAAGCCGGACCCGACGGACCGCGGCGGGCCCCGTCGAACCAGGAACCGATGAGCGACGACGCTTCCGTCCCCTCCTCCCCCAGCCCGCGCACCCCCCGTGCGGAGGTCCGCGAACGCCTGCTGGCCGCCGGCGCGGCGGTCTTCGCCGAGCAGGGCGTGCACGAGGCCCGGCTCGACGACGTCGCCGCTCGTGCCGGGTTCAGCAAGGGCGCCGTCTACTCGAACTTCTCCTCGAAGGAGGACCTCCTCGCGCAGGTGATGCAGCGCGCGACGAACCTGGTCCTCGGATCGCTCCGAGAGCTCGTCCGCGCGGACATCGCCGCCGTCGACATCGGGGACGTCGTCCGGGCAGCGTTCGGACGGCACGACCAGGGGCCGCAGTTCGCCCTGCTGTCGGAGTTCCGCGGCTACGCGATCCGGCACCCGGAGTTCCTGCCGGAGTTCGTCCGACAGCGCCGCGAGCTGCAGGACGGTGTGCTCGAACTCGTCGAGCTGTGGTTCGGGGCGCACCCGGAGATCGACCCCGGGATGCCGCTCGAGGACTTCGCGACCGTGCTCATCGGCGCGAACGTGGGCATCGTGTTCGACGCCGAGGCCCTGCCCGGGGTGAACCCGGGCGAGGTCGTCGCGGCTCTCGTCGAGGCGGTCATCCGCCGGCGCTGACGCGGGCGCGGTGCGCGCTGTCCGCAGTGTGCGAGGTTTCGTGCACTGTGGGACCCTGCGGGCCTCGCACCATGCGCGGAACCTCGCACACTGCGCGCCGGCGGCACGCCGCGGCGCGGGCGCGCGCGCGGCGCAGCGCGCTACGCCGGGCGTCGCGTGCGACGGCCCTCGTGGGACCACGCCGACGACGGCAGCAGGCTCGGCGGGAGCACACGCGACCGCACCACCCGTGCGCTCGAGACCGACGCGTCGAGGGCGACCCGTGCCTCCTGGACGGCGACGAGCAGCGCATCGACGTCCACCGCCGCCGCGCCTCCGGCGGCGAAGCGCTCCCGGTCGACCGCGTCCACCACCGCATCGAGGTGCGGGAGCACCGCGATCGGCAACGACGGCCGGAGGCGACCGAGCACGGCACGCGCCGTCCGGGCAGCGGCAGCGGCGTCACCCGGCGGCGCGAGCCCCGGCGCGTACCCGTGGTCGGCGACGTCGTCGAGGACCTCGCGCCAGGCGTTCACCGCCGGTGCACGCCCGGATCGGACCGCCCCCAGTCGGGAGCGTCGGCGGACCGCCCGCACCACCGAGGGTGAGACGAGGAGTGCGAGCGCCAGCACGATGCCGACCGCCAACCCGAGCGGACCGTTGCCGCCTCCGGTCGAGCCGGCTGCACCGGGCGCTGCGGAGGCCGTGGGCGTCGGTGTCGCCGAGGACTCCGCCGGAGCCGACTGTCCCGGCGCCGGCAGCGGCGTCTCCGGAGCCGCCGCCGAGGGCGTCGACGTGGCCTCGGTCGAGGACTGCGCGGCCTGGTCGGAGTCCGGGGTCGGCTCGAACGCCACCCAGCCGGCGCCCTTGATGTACAGCTCGGGCCACGAGTGCAGCTGCCGGTTCGACACCGTGTACTCGCCGTCCGCCTGGGTCGTCCCGGCCCGGTACCCGACCGCGATGCGCGAGGGGATCCCGAGCGTGCGGGCCATCACCGCCATCGCGGAGGAGAAGTGCACGCAGTAGCCCTCGCGGACCTGCAGGAACTTCGCGACGACGTCCATGCTGTCGCCGTCGTAGCCCTGCTCGACGGGTGCCGTCTCGGAGTACGTGAACAGGTCGCTGCGGAACCACTGCTCGAGCGCACGTGCTTCCTGGTAGTCGGACCCCGCGCTGCCGGCCACGCGCTGGGCCGTGCTGGCGATGGACTTCGGCAGGTCGTCCGGGAGCGCCCGGTCCGTGCGGAGCTGGTTCGCCGAGGGGGTCGCGTACCCACGGCCGTCGGCACGGCCGAGCAGACCGGACTCGGCGATGGCGTCGAGGTACTCCCCCGACCACGTCGAGGCGCCGTAGACCTCGTAGGTGGAGCCGCGCGGTGTCGCCGGCCCCGTGGACCGGACCGTGCTGGACTCCCCCATCCACCGCCACTGCGACAGGTCGAGGTTCGTCGACCGGGACTCGATCGAGACCGCGCCCGACGGCACCGGCAGGTAGTTGCTGGACAGGCCCGTGATGCGCACCGTGACGTCACCGCGCGTCGACAGTCGCGGGTTCACGCCGACCGCCCACTGCTGCTGGTCGGCGGTGTCGGACTTGCTGGCGTCGGTGGTCGTCGGCACCCAGTCGCCGGTCCCGAACTCGTCGAGGTCGGCGAGCTTGAGGTACTCCGGCTGCCCGTCGGACGAGCGGTACCGGAACACCTCGAGCTCGTTCGGCTGCCGCAGGTCCTTGCCGAGGTTGAGCAGCGTGCCGGGGCGTCCGGGCTGCACGGGTGACTGGATCGCCCCGGTCACGCCGGACAGCCAGCTGGCGTTCAGCGGGACGATCGCGGGCAGCCCCACGGCGACGACGAGTCCGATGGCGCCGACGACCGCGGCAGGCAGTGCCCGCTGGACCGGCCGGACCGAGAGCCACAGCAGTGCGAGGAACGCGATCGCGGTGGCGATGACGAGCCCCGGTGCGGCCGGGGCCCCCGTGACGATGCCCGGCACGATGAGGATGACGAGCGCGGGGACCGCCGCGAGCGCCGCGGTCGGGGCGACGGCGGCGAGGAACAGGGACACCCCGGCGACCCAGCCGATCGCGACGGTGACGATGAGCCGGATGGAGTCGGTCTGCGGCAGGGGCGCGGGGTTCAGGCGGATGGCCGCGAGCGTCTCGCCGAGGGCGCCGTCCTTGTCGAGCCACCCGAGCGGCTGGACGTCGTTGACGACCGCAGCCGCGCACGAGCAGACGACGAGCGCGGCGACGAGGGCCACGAACCGCACGCCGGGCGCGCGGCGGCGGACGGCGAGCATGGTACCGACGAGCACGGCGACGACGAGGATGCCGGAGACCCACCAGGCCACGCCCTGCACGAGCGGACGCATCGCGAGGGCCGCGATGAGGACGGGCACGGGGGCGAGCGCGACCACCCAGGGGTTCGGGGAGTCGGGACGGTCCTCGCGCGCGGTTGCGCGGCCGGCGTCCGAGCGGGACGACGACGGCGGCGCCGACGACCGGGTCGAGACGCCGCTCACCGCAGGCTCCCGGGCGCGTGTGCGCCGGCGACCGGGACGACGAGCGTGCGCCAGCCCGCTCGGTCGAGGATGCCGCGCACCACCGGGTCCGGCGGCACGATGGTCGCCAGGATGCCGCGGCTCGACCCGGTCGTCGCGGAGACGAGCTCCGCTGCCTGCTCGGCCGTGCAGTGTCCGGTGACGACCGCCGTCATGCCGTGGACGTCGCGGCCGCGCACGTCGGGCAGGACCTCGGTGACCTCGCGCGCATCGGAGCGGACCCGCACGTCGGCGAGCCCGACCAGCACGTCGGTCAGGCCACCGGCGTCGCCCGCGTGCCGGGTGCTGCCGGCGGGCCCGTCGCTGACGAGCAGCACGCGGGACGTCCGGGCGGCGAGGGCCCGCGCCACGCTGGCGGCCACGACGACCGCGTGCTCGAAGGCCGCGTCGCCGCCGAGGTCGGAGAGCTCGGCGAGGTCGTCCCGCCCGAGCCGCTGGTACGACTCGCGACGGACGTCGAGGGCGATGACGGCCTCCGGCGGCTGGGCCTGCGTGGTCTGCCGGACGTGGAGCTCCCCGCGCCGGGCACTCTGGGCCCAGTGCACGCGACGGATCGGGTCGCCGGGGCGGTAGGGCCGCAGTTCGCTGTCATCCGCCGACCCGCCCTGGCCGACCCGGCCTTCATCCGCGGAGACGGCACCGGCGAGCGCACCGGTCTCGATCGCGCCGAGCGGTGTCGTCGCCGGGACGACCACGACCTCTTCCGCGGGGACCACGGGGCGGTCGATGCGGAGCAGGCCGAACGGGTCCTCCACCCGGATGGTCACGGGACCGACGAGGCTCCGGCCGCGGTGCATCGCCAGGGCCTCGACGTCGAGGACGGCCGGCGGCACGTTCGGTCCGACGGCCGCGTACGTCTCGGCGCTGGACACGCTCACGAGGCCGTCGTCGAGCTGTTCCCGCACGAGCAGCGTCGACCGCGGACCGATCGGCAAACTCGTGCCGCGGAGCGTGATGCGCTCCCGGTAGACCTCACCCACCTGGACGATCGCGCGCGCCGTTCCCCGGCTGCCGCGCAGCGGAGCGGCCACGACGAACGCCATCACGATGCCGAGCACGACGAGGACGAGCAGGAGCAGCCCGGCCGACACCGCCACGCTCGTGGTGCCGACGAGGCCGCCGCCGACGAGTCCGATGCCGACCGCGATGACGGTCCAGCCGCGTGCCGTCGGCCGCGGGAACGGGGTCCGCCGCAGCAGTGCGAGCCCCCGACGGCCGTACCGCGCCGCCGTCGACCGCGCGGCACCGGCGCGCAGGGCGAACGACGACGGCGCCGAAGGACCGGACATCAGGAGCGGACGGGCGTGGCCGTGAACGGCACGGCGGTGTCGGACACGATGCGGACCACGATCTCGCGGACGGTGTCGTCGCCGGTGCCGCCGAGACCCCGGGCGACCGGGACGAGTCGGTGGGCGAGGATCACCGGCGCGAGTGCCGCGACGTCGTCCGGGGTCACGAACGGTCGGCCGAGCAGCGCCGCGTGTGCACGAGCCGCCGACGCGAGGTGCAGCGTCGCACGGGGACTCGCGCCGAGGACGATGTCCGGGTGCGTGCGGGTGGCCCGGACGATCGCGACGATGTACGCCTCGACGTCGGGGGCGATGTGCACCGTGCGCACGGACTGGATGAGGGCGCGGAGGGTCTCGACGTCGACGATCGGCCGGAGGTGCGCCAGCGGGTCGCCCCCGCCCCGGTTCGTCAGCATCTGCCGTTCGGCGTCGGCGCTCGGGTACCCCATGGTCAGGCGCGCCATGAAGCGGTCGCGCTGGGCCTCCGGCAGGGGGTACGTGCCCTCCATGTCGATGGGGTTCTGCGTCGCCACGATCATGAACGGGCTGTCGAGCTTGCGGGTGACGCCGTCGACCGTGACCTGGGCCTCGGCCATCGCCTCGAGCAGGGCGGACTGGGTCTTCGGGCTGGTGCGGTTGATCTCGTCGCCGATGACGACGTTCGCGAAGACCGGACCCGGCGAGAACCGGAACGTGCCGGAGGACTGGTCGAAGATGTTCACGCCCGTGACGTCCGACGGCAGCATGTCCGACGTGAACTGGATGCGGTTCACGGACCCGCCGACCGATGCGCCGAGCGCCTTCGCGAGGACCGTCTTGCCGACACCGGGGACGTCCTCGACGAGCAGGTGGCCCTCGGCCAGCATCACCGTCAGGGCCGTGCGGATCGCCTCGGTCTTGCCGTCGACGACGGTGGAGACGGCCGCGGTGATGTCGTCGCCGACGTCCCGGATGCGGTCGATCGGGAAGGCGGGGTCGGTCGGTTCCGGCACGCAGGCCTCCTCGTCTCGGGACAGGTGTCGTGCATGCTACAACGGCCCGGTGACAGCGCCCGGAGGATGCGTCACCGACTGGGCCACGGGACACACGGCGAGGGGGGGGGGGGGGGGGGGGGGGGGGGGGGGGGGCGCGGGGGGGGCGCCGCCAGGGGCCTCCA
>NZ_VDZH01000002.1:103326-265641 GCF_007673235.1 Curtobacterium pusillum | reverse complement strand
CCCCCCGGCGAGGGACGGGGGGCCCGCCGCGCCGGCGCCGACCGCCCCACGCGAGTCGCGCCTCCAGTCCGGTTCCCGCAGCGCGTCAGACGCGCGCCGCCAGCGACGCGTCGGCGGCCAGCAGGACGCGCGCCGCCACGGCGACGCCCTCCTCGCGCCCGAGCTCGGTGTCCTCGTGCTCGATGTTCACCCACATGTCCGGGTCGACCTCGCGCAGGGCTTCGAGGAACGCCGACCAGTAGGCCTCGTCGTGCCCCTTGCCGAGCGCGACGAAGTCCCAGGCCGACGGCTTCGGCCACTCGTTCGCCCACTCGTCCCCGCCGAGGTTCGTGCGCTGCTCGTCCGGCGACAACCGGCGGAACGAGTTGTCGAGCACGCCGTTGATCGCGGCGTGCGGGTTGATCCGGACGTCCTTCGCGGCGGCGTGGAACACGAGCGGGCCGAGGTCGCGGACGACCGCCACGGGGTCCATCTGCTGCCAGAACAGGTGCGACGCGTCGAGCTCGACGCCCACGTTGGTCAACCCACCGCGCTCCACGAGCTCACGGATCGTCGCCGGGTTGAACACGACGTTCTGCGGGTGCAGCTCGAGCGCGACCTGGACCCCGTGCTCCCGCGCGAGGGCGTCGATCTCCTGCCAGAACGGCACCGCGACGCTCCACTGGTACTCGATGACGTCGAGCGCCGCTGAGTTCCACGCGTTCACGATCCAGTTCGGACGCGTGCCACCGGGCTCCCCCGCGGGGAGGCCCGACATGGTGACGACGCGGTCCTGGCCGAGGCGTGCGGCGAGGCGGATGCTGCGGCGGACGTCCTCCGCGTGCTCCGGTCCGATCGCGGGGTCCGGGTGCAGCGGGTTGCCGTTGCAGTTCAGGCCGGCGATCGAGACGCCGGTCCCGTCGAACTGCGCGAGGAAGGCATCGCGGGCCCCGTCGTCGTCCAGGATCTCGTCGACGTTCGGCACGTGCACCGGCGGCAGGAACCCGCCGGTGTTCAGTTCGATGCCGGTGAGGCCGTTGCCCGCGATGGCCTCGAGCGCCGCGGCGAGCGGGCGGTCGTGGAAGATCGCGTTGTAGAGACCGAGCTTCATGCGTGCACTCCAGCGTTTGCGGTGAGGTCGACGCTTGCGGCGAGGTCGACGGTTGCTCCCCCGTCAGCGGCGGACCGTGCCACCGCGTCGAGGACCTCCATGTTGTGGACGCCGTCGTCGAACGTGGCGTTCGCCGGCAGCGGGTCGGTCGTGTTGCCCACGACCTCGTCGAGGAAGGCGCGCGCCTGGTACTCGAACATCTGGTTCTGGCCCCAGCCGACACCGGGGGCGTCCATCGCCATGCCGCCGGCGACGTAGGGGTGGTCCGGGCCGAGGACGACCTGGCGGTAGCCACCGAGGCGGGACCCGTCGGACTGCAGCGCGAGGCCGATCTCGGAGGCGCGTTCCTGGTCCCAGCGTGCGGCGCCGTTCTCGCAGAACACCTCGATGACGAGGCCGTTCGGGTGCGACGTGGCGACCCGCGACACCTCGAGCGACCCGACCACCGAGCCGTCGCCGAAGCGGGCGTTGAACGTGGCGTAGTCGTCGTTCTCGACGTCGGCGAACTCGCCGGTCAACGGGACGGCCTGGCCGCGCAAGGCAAACCCGGCGGCGATCGGGCGCTTCGTGATGGCGGTCGTGAACATGCCGCCGTTGACGCTCTGCACCTCGCCGGCGAGGAACTCGGCCACGTACGCCAGGTGGGACCCGACGTCGGCAAGGGCTCCGGTGCCCGGGGCTCCCGCGAAGCGCCACGAGAAGGGCACGTCAGGCGAGGAACCGTAGTCGGTCCAGTAGCGGGCGGAGACGTGCAGGACGCGACCGAGGGTGCCGTCCTCGACGAGCTGCTTGATCGCCGCGAGCCCGGGAGCCCGGCGGTAGGTGAAGCCGACCCGTGCGACGAGCCCGCGGGCGGCGGCCTCCGTCGCGGCCGAGGCCATCGCGCGGGCGTCGTCGAGCGAGTCCGACAGTGGCTTCTCGCACAGGACGTGCTTGCCGGCGGCGAGCAGCCCCTCGACGATCTCGCGGTGGAGCGTGTTGGCGACGACGACGCTCACGACGTCGATGTCGTCCGCCTCGGCGATCGCTCGCCAGTCGGTGTCGTGCCGGGCGTACCCGAAGCGCTGCGCGGACTCGGCCGCCAGCGGTTCGTAGACGTCACCGATCGACACGAGCCGCACCGGCGGCAGCGTCGATCCGAAGAGGGACGGTGCGTTCCGCCACGCGGCCATGTGGGCCTTGCCGGCCATGCCCGCGCCGATGACGGCGACGCCGATGCTGTCGCTCATGTTCTCTCCTTCGAGACGGTGGGATGCAGATTCTGGAACGTTCCAGAACGTGTCGCTAGACTGTAGCCCCACCACCCCATGTCCTGTCAAGGAGCCGCGTGTCCCGACCACCGACGATCATCGACGTCGCCACCCGCGCCGGTGTCTCGAAGTCGCTCGTGTCGATGGTCATGCGCGACGACCCGGGGGTGTCCGACGCCCGCCGGTCCGCGGTACTCGCCGCTGCCGCAGAGCTCGGGTACCGGCCGAACCGCGCCGCCGCGATCCTCGCCGGCACACGCACCCGCACGATCGGCGTCGTCGTCGACGACTTCCGGAACCCCTGGTACGTCCCGATGCTCGACGGCGTGCGCGAGGCCCTCGCCCCGCACGGCCTCCGGCTGACCCTGGCCGACACGCGCGCCAACGCGCACCTCGGTTCCTCACCGTTCGACGACCTCGTGTCGTTGCGGGTGGACGGCGTGGTCCTCGCCGCCGAGGGGTTCCCCGACCTGGTCGTCCCGGCGGACACCCCCGTCGTCATCGCGGGCGAGCGCTCCGAGGTGCCCGGCGGGCTCGACGTGGTCGCCTCGGACGAAGCCGCCGGCGGCCGGTTGGCAGCGGATCACCTCATCGGACTCGGTCACCGCCGCATCGTCCACGTCACCGGCTCGGGAGGCCCGGCTGCCGTCCGCCGCGCCGCCACCGTCGCACGGATGGTCGAGTCCGGCATCGAGCCGCTGGTGTTCGGCGACGGCCCGACCTCGGAGCAGACCGGCTACCAGGGCACACGGCGCGCATTGCAGGACCACCCGGACCTGACCGCCGTGTTCGCCGCGAACGACGTCATGGCGATGGGCGCGATCGCGGCGGTGCGCGAAGCAGGCCTCCGGGTGCCGGAGGACGTGTCGGTGGTCGGCAACGACGAGACCCCGCTCGCCGCTTCACCCCTGCTGCGCCTGACCACGGTCGACCCGCACAACGACGAGGTCGGGCGATTGGCGGCGAACCGACTCGTGGAGCTGATCGGTGCCGCCGAGCGGCCGGAGGCGACCAGGACCCTCGTGCCGCCGTCGCTCGTCGTCCGCTCGACGACCGCTCCCCCGCGCGCGTGACGGCGAGTCAGCCGGTCGACGCCGTGCGTGGGCTCTCCGGGACCACCGGGGCCGGCTGGGACCGGGTGTAGTCGACGTACGGGACCACCGTGATCGTGATCGTCGACGGCGTGCTGGTGTTCATGTGGATCTCGCTCCTCACCCTTGAGACTGCCTTCCAGCACCGTACCCACGCCGTACATGTGATCGGAATGCATTCCACATGCTCGTTACGGGGTCGTTACTCGAGTGCGCGCGGAGAACCTACGCTGGGGTGATGCTCTCCCGACGTGACGCCGCCGTCCGGCTCGACATCCCCCTCGAGATGGCGACCCACCACGGGATCCCGCCGCGCCTCAGCGAGGCCGACCTGGCGGCGATCGAGCAGGACCCGCCCGCCTGGCTCGTGCAGTCGCGAGCGAACCGAACCGGCGGCAAGAAGGTGTGGGTGCGCCTGGAGTGCGTGGTGTGCGGGTACAGCGAGACGGCGCGTCCGAAGAAGTGGTGGCCCGACTGGGACCACCTGATGTGCGACTACCACGCCCCGTACCAGGCGCCGGAACCCACCGCGGGCTTCACCCGACGCGAGGTCGAGGGCGTCGGCAGCCGCTTCGTCGCACTCGTCGACGAGCGGTCACGGTAGGAATGCCTCCGGCAGGGGCCTCGGTGCCTGCTCGCGCGGCGTGGATCGCGCTCCCGGCACAGGTCGTGCTGACCGGCGCGATCTCCTGGGTCGTCATCGCCGTCTGGATCGTCGTCGGCGGGTTGTTCACCGAGGGTCTCCAGGTCGTCGGGATCGCGGTGTTCGCGACGGCGCCCACGATCCTGGCCTTCGTCGTCGGTCTCCCGTTGCGTCTCGCGCCGCGCGCCCGGGCCTGGTGGTTCCACCGTCGAGCCTGGGCACCCGCGGTGTTCGGGGTCGCCGTTCTGGGACTCGTCTCGTCCTACCTCGTCGGGGGCGCCGGTCCGGTCCACAACGCTGCGGGACCCGAGTGGCCGGCGACGGACGGCTACGATCCGGACGTGTGGGTCTTCGCGGTCGCGCTCGGCGTCGTCGCAGTCGCGTCGATGCACCTGCTCCCGCCACGCCGCGTCTGGCCCGCGACGTCCTGACGCCGGTGGCCTGCGTGCGAACGTGCGCCTCGGCGACCGGGCCGCTTCACCGGCGTGGGAGCCCCTCACCGGCCCGGACACCATGACGCTGTGGGCGATGACGAAGGCACTGCCCGATCCCGGAGTGACGCCGGTGCGTCTCCCGATCCCGGGACGGACAGGTCGGGCGTTCCGCGACGGAGCACTCCTGCCGAGGGACGGGACCGAGGTCGTCGGACCACACCTGCGCGACTGGATCACCGGAGCCGGCCGACTGCACGGCGGCTGACCCCTGCCCCTGCGTCAGGTCGCGAGCTGCACCCAGCGCCCCTCGGAGACCACCCGCACCGAACCGCCGTCGACCGCGATGGCGGTCTGCTCGTCGATGGCGTAGGCCGGCCCGCCGATGTCGGCCGCCCACCGCTCCGCGTGGTCGAGGGTGTTCTCCGGGAACGCGTCGAGGTGCGGGAAGACCGAGAAGTCGACGATCCCCAGTGTCCGGTCGTCGACGGCGCCGTGCCACTCGACGAAGGACGCACCGATCCGCGGTGTCATGACCATGCTCCCGGCACTCACGCCCACCCACACCGTGTCGGGCAACTCGGGCAGGATCTCCGCGAGCCCGGACGCCCGCATCCAGTGACTCAGGTACGTCGCGTCACCGCCGTCGACGAGCAGCACGTCCGCCTCCCGCACCCAGGCTCCCCATCGTTCGACGCCGATCGTCGGGAGCGCGGTGAGCTCCAGGACACCGACCGAGGCCCAGCCCAACCCGGCCAGGTACCGCGAGTCGCTGCCGCCGGCCACCAGGTTCCGCACGGAGGCCGGCCCGCACATCGGGTGACCCCACTGCGCGGTCGGGACGACCAGCGCGTGGCTCTGCTCCACGGGCTTGCCGAGCATGTCCACGAGCGCCGCCCGGATCGTCCGGTTCGTCACGCCCCCTGAGGTCAGCAAGAGCTTCACGTCGTCTCCGTCTCGGGCAGGGCCAGGGTGTTCAGGGACCAGAGTGCGACACCGTGCAGCCCGAGGTCCTCGGCGAGCGCGACACGGACACGGTAGGACCGGGCGTCGGACCAGTGCAGTTCGCGCCCGTCGTCGAGCGTGGCCGACCACTCGCCGGTCCGCGCGGACCACGCCGCAGCGCTCCCCGCGGCCGCCCGCGCGGCGTCCGGGCTGAGCTGCGCGTCGCCGGAGCCACTCCAGACGTAGCCGTACCCGGCGATGCCGAGGTCGATCCGGTCCGCGGGGATGCCGGAGCGCTCGGCAGCAGCGACGACTCGCTCAGCCCACGGCAGGGACCCGATGGATCCGGCGCCGGTCCAGGGACCGTGCTGGTCGTACGTCATCAGGACGAACCGGTCGACGTGGTCGGCGAGCGCACCGAGGTCGTACCCGGTGTCGCGGTAGCCGCCCGCACTGGTCGACGCCATCACTGCCATCGACACCTCGGCGTCCTTCCCGAGCCGGTCGTCCACCGCCGTCCGGAGTGCGGCAGCGAACGCCACGAGCCCGGTGCGGTCGCGGCTCCGGAGCGACTCGAGGTCGATCTGCACCCCGTGCATGTGCTGTTCGGACGCGAGTTCCGCCAGGCGCGAGGCGACCCGCGACCGGTTCCCGGCGTCGGAGAGCAGGGCCGTGCCGACCTCGGGCGAGAAGTCCCCGATCGACTCGGAGTAGTTGCTGACGAGCAGCTCCGGAGCCGCTCCACCGTCGGTCGCCGTCCGGGCGAGCGCCCCGACGCCGGCCGGCAGGTCGTTCAGACCTGCGCCGTCGTCCGCGACCGTGACCCCGTCGATCCCGATCGTCGCCGCGCGACTGGACGCGTCGGCCACCAGCCCGGCCGAGTCGTCACCCGGCTCGACGTACCCCTCGACGGCGAGACCGGCAGCGGCACCAGCACCAGCACCGTCGGCACCGTCGGCACCGTCGGCATCCGGCCCGGCGGCGCAGCCGCCCAGGACCATCGCGACCACGACCGCACCGGTGACCACGAGACCCCTCCGCCGCACCATGCGCACACCGTAGCGCGCGGGGCGGGGAGGAGCCGCGCCTCCCGTCAGACCGTTGCGCCCTCGAGCCGGTCGACCGCGATCGCGAGCTCCTCGAGTTCCGGGACCTCTCGTGCTTCGGCGAGGGCCGCTTCCAGCGCGGCCGCGTGGATCGGCGTGGCCGCGTCGAGCAGCCGCTGCCCCGCGTGGGTCAGCTCGGTGTAGAGCCCGCGGCGGTCGTCGGCGCAGAGGACACGGGTGAGGAGCGCTCGCTCCTCGAGCCGGTTCACCAGACGGGTGGTCGCACTCGGGCTGAGCGCCGCGGCGCGGGCGAGCTGCTGCATGCGCATGTGGAAGCCGTCCTGGCGGCGGAGGGCGTCGAGGACGGTGAACTCGACGACGGAGAGGTCGACCTCGCGGAGGCCGCGCTCGAGCCGCGTCTCGATCAGGCCGTGCAGGGCTGCGAGCGTGCGCCAGCCGTGGGCGCGGACGGCGACGGACGTGTCGTCGACGGACATGGACTCTCCCAACTCGTGGTCGCGGGCGCAGATGGTTGCTTGCGCGGATACCCCGCGTGTGCAACTATCTATATCCCGCGTCTGCAACAACCAGCGTACGCGGCACAGCTGCACCGCACAACGGAAGGACATCCATGCCCGCGGGACTCATCGCCCTCGCACTCGGCGGATTCGGCATCGGCCTGACCGAGTTCGTCATCACCGGGCTCCTGCCCGAGGTCGCCGCCGACTACGGCGTGACCGAGCCGACCGCCGGCTGGCTCGTCACCGGGTACGCCCTCGCCGTCATCGTCGGGGCGCTCGGCCTCACCGCCGCCACCACCCGACTCCCCCGCAAGCCCGTGCTCATCGGCCTGCTCGTGCTGTTCGTCATCGGCAACACGCTCTCCGCGGTCGCGCCGGTGTACGGCGTCATGATGCTCGGCCGTGTGATCGCTGCACTCTGCCACGGAGCGTTCTTCGGCATCGGCTCCGTCGTCGCGTCGAACATGGTCGAGCGGTCGAAGCGCGCCTCGGCCGTCGCCCTGATGTTCACCGGACTCACCGCGTCGAACGTGCTCGGCGTCCCGTTCGGCACGTTCCTCGGTCAGGCGCTCGGCTGGCGTGCCACCTTCTGGACCATCGCCGTCATCGGCGTGGTCGCCCATGTCGGCGTGGCGCTGCTCGTGCCGAGCGTCCGCTCGGACACGGAGCAGCCCACGTCGCTCGTCCGTGAGCTCAGCGCCTTCCGCTCCGGCCAGGTCTGGCTCTCCCTCGGCATGACGGTCCTCGGCTACGGCGGCATGTTCGGCGCCTTCACGTACATCGCGTACACGCTGACGTCGGTCTCCGGCTTCGCATCGGGTGCCGTCCCGTGGCTGCTCATCGTGTTCGGCGTCGGACTCTTCGTGGGCAACTTCGTCGGCGGCAAGCTGGCCTCGAGGTCGATCGACGGCACCCTCCTGGTCGTCCTGGTCGTGCTCACCGTCGTGCTCGCGCTGTTCGCCGTCGTCGCGACCTCGCCCGTGCTCACCGTGATCGCGCTCGTGCTGATGGGGGCGTTCGGCTTCGCGACGGTGCCGGCCCTGCAGACCCGGGTGATGCAGTACGCGGACCACGCGCCGACCCTTGCCAGCGGTGCGAACATCGCCGCGTTCAACCTCGGCAACGCACTCGGGGCCTGGATCGGTGGCCTCACGATCGCGGCGGGGCTCGGCTACACCTCGCCGATCTGGGCGGGGGCCGGCATCACGCTGGCTGCGGTCGTGCTGACCGTGGTGGCCGCGGGCGCGGCACGCCGCGGCCGTTCGCACGGTGCGGTGACGACGGGGAGCGTCGCGACGGTCTGATGGTGCGTACCCACCGGCCCGGAGGCGCGGTGTCGGCTGGCACCGCGCCTCCAGTCCGTCCGTGGTCGCGGCGCCGTCCGTCCGTCGTCGCGCCGCGCGCCGTGAGTGAGCAGCAATCGTCGGGTCGCCAGCGCGCACCCGACGATTGCTGCTCAGTCGATGCCGCGCGGGACCTGCCCGGAACGACGAAACCCCGGTCCGACTGGACCGGGGTTCGTGTGGTGCGGAGACGGAGGGATTTGAACCCTCGGTCCCCTCAAAGGGGACTCCACCTTAGCAGGGTGGTGCACTCGGCCGGACTATGCGACGTCTCCAAGCACTCTCGCGAGCGCTCCGACCACCATACAGGAGGACGAGCCGAGTCTCGACCTCGGCGGCTCCCGGCCGGGCGCGGCGGGTCCCCCGAAGTGGGGACACGTGGGGGTTGTCCGGGCGTACCCCGCTCAATACCATCTACGGGACGCGGCGATCACGTTCCGGAGGGTTCCCCTCCGTAGTCGCGACACAGCACCGACGTCGCTCCCCGGAGCCGAGCTCGACGCGCCCGATCGCGGCGCTCGGCCGGGGAGCGACCGAGGGGGCGCGGCCCACCACCGCGCCCCCGACCTCGGTGGTGGCGTGCGGTGCTCGCGCGGGGCACGTTTCGGCCCAGGCGACAGTTCTCGGCTGCCTGGACGCGAGAAGTGTCGCTGGACGCGAGACTCGCGCGGCGGGTCAGGAGCCGAACGCCTTCGAGCAGGTCTGCTGGTCGGCGGACTGGCCCTGCAGGCCGTCGATCGTGTCGGACGGTGCCGTCGCCGCGGAGGTCTGCGCCGCAGAAGGGGCAGCAGCAGCCGGAGCGGACGGAGCAGCAGCCGGAGTGGTCGGCGCAGCAGCCGATCCGGCGGCGGGCGCCGAGCTGGCCGGCTGCCCCGCGGACGCCGCGCTCTCGGACCCGATTCCGGTGCTGTCCGCCCCGAGGGAGAACGACTGGTCCGCCTTGATCTTCGTGAACAGCTGCGTCGCGAGCTCGGTCGACGGCTGCACCTTGCCCGCGTACACCCCGGTGCCTCCGGTCGTGCCGGGGTACTGCACGAAGTTGACCTGCGCGAGCGGGAGATCCTGCAGCGCCCGTCCCATCTGGACCATCGTGCCGATGTCGTTCAGGCTCTGGGACAGCTGCATGTTCGACGCCGCCGCGCGGGCCAGCTTGTACAGGGTGGTCGGCGAGGTGAGGGTGTCGTTCGACTTCACCGTCCGGAGCAGCGAGGACAGGAAGACCTGCTGGCTCGAGATGCGCCCGAGGTCGGAGCCGTCACCGACACCGTGCCGGGAGCGCAGGAACGCGAGGGCCTGGTCACCCTGGAGCGTGGTCGTGCCCTGCGACAGGTCGAGCCCCGTGTACCGGTCGTGGATCGGCTGGGCGACGCAGACGGGCACGCCGCCGATCGCGTTCGACATCTCGATCACACCGTTGAACGACACCGCCGCCGAGTACTGCACGGGCAGGCCGGTGAGTCCCTGGACGGTCTGCACGACGCAGTTGAGCCCGCCCTCGCCCCACGCGCTGTTGATCGGCTGCGCGGCCATGGCCGGCGTGGTGCCGGACCCGTCGGGCTTCTGGCACCCGGGGATGGGCGTGATGAGGTCACGAGGGATGCTGACGGCCGTGGCGTTGGTGTGATCGGCGGACACGTGCAGCAGGATGTTCACGTCGTTGAGGGTGGCGTCGCGTTCGCCGTACGCGGTCCCCTGCTCCGGGTCGTTGTCCGTGCCGACGACGAGCATGTTGAACCCGCCCTTGTAGGAGCTGAGCGCCGTGGCGCCCTTGGCCTTCGGCGCAGCCTGCCCCTGGATCTGCACGCCCTCGCCGAGGTCGTCGGTCACCTGCTTGGCGGCGATCGCGGCGACGGACGCCGAACTGACGAGGGCGACCGCTGCCACACCGGAGAGCACCTGCATCGCCGTGCTGAGGGGGTGGCGGTGGCGGAGACGTCCGTGCCGTGCGATCCCGTTCGCTCGGTTGAGTCGGTGGGATCGGTCGCGGACGTCGTTCACGGGCACTCCTGTCGTGTGCGGACACAGTGCACGCCGATGGAGCTGGCGCACGGGCAGCGCCCACCCTTCCGGGCGCCGGGGCGTCCCACACGGGCCCGGTCGGTCCCGGGCCGCGGAGACGGCAACCGGACCACCCTGCCACGGGCACACCTGGCGATTCAGTGCGAGCGTCCCCGGAATCCGCGGTGAGTGTTCAGGCCGCGGTCCGGAACCGATCCGGCATCACGATGAGCGCATCGGCGAGCTCGACGAGCGCCGCGGCGCACTCGTCGAGGGCTTCACGCTCCGCCGCGACGGTGGCCCGTTCGACGATCCGGACCCGCTCGCGTCGTGCGACGACGGCGTCGATCCCGTTCGCCAGCGCGACCTCGTCCGTGAAGAACGCGTCGAGGACAGCGCGCTGCGACAGCAACCAGTCCGCGCTGACGGACGCACCGTTCCGCCGCAGCCACCACGCCCCGAGTTCCACGAACGCGCCACCCTCGGTCGCGCACTCACGCAACCACGCCACGTCGAAGCGGTCCGGACAGGTGCCAGCTCCCACGGACGGTTCGGTGATCATCGTCCGCGCGATCCGGATGCGCTCGATCATGTGATCCACCGTCCAGTGCGAGATGACGACCCCGACGTACCGCTGGACCGTGACGAGGCAGAGGGTCTCCAACGGCACGAGGGCCTCACGCACGGGGGTGCGGGAGACGCGCATGTCCGCGGCGATGGTGTCGAGTCGGATGCGCTGCCCGCGGCGGTACACGCCACGAAGGACGTTGTCGAGCAGCCGCGTGAACACGGCGTCCCGCAGGAGACTCCGCCGGATGCCGTACGGATCCTCGCCCCCGCGGCCCGCGCAGCTCGATGATCGCTCCATGTCGCCAGGATCACCCACGACCGGTCCCGCGGGGTTCCGTGGGCGCCGTGCCGTGGAGGGTGTCGGGAACGCGGGTGCTGTGGAGGAGTGCCATGCCTGCACGATGACAGGCGCCGGAACGACGTGCTAAACACTCCGCATACGGAATACTACTTCCGCGGAGCGTCGGCTTCCTTCGTCAGGACCGACAACGGCTGCGTGACGTCCTCGAGCCCCTTCCGTGCCGCGTCGACCCCGAAGATCAGCGCGACGACGCCGCCCGCGATCATCACCGCGGACCCGAGCAGGTACCCCCAGAACAGCGGCTCGCGCGACGACCCGTCGCCGATGAGCGCCCCGTAGATGAGCGGCGCGATCGCACCGAAGATCTGCGCCAGCGCGAAGAAGTACGAGATCGCCTGCGACCGGAGCTCGAGCGGGAAGATCTCGCTCACGGTCAGGTACGCGCTCGACGCACCCGCCGAGGCGAAGAAGAACGACACGCACCAGAAGACCACCTGCACGCCGGCGCTGATCGCGTCCGCCTGGAACAGGAACGCCGAGGTGGCGAGCACGAGCCCGGACACCAGGTACGTCGAGAAGATCATCTGCCGGCGACCCCAGGTGTCGAAGAACCGACCGAGGATGATCGGGCCGAGAAGGTTGCCGATCGCGAAGGGGAAGAAGTACACCGACGTCTCGGCGGTCTTCAGACCGAAGAAGTTCGTGAGCACCAGTGCGTACGTGAAGAAGATCGCGTTGTAGAGGAACGCCTGCGTGATCATCATCGTCGCGCCGACCAGGGTCCGGGTCGGGTACTGCCGGAACAGCACCTTCACGATCGTCCGGAACTTCACGTTGTCCATCGGCGTGACGGTCATCGCCTTGGACGCGTCGACCTCCGGCAGCCGGTGTCCGGTGGACTTCTCCACCGACTCCTCGATCTGCGTGACCGTCGCCTCCGCCTCGTCCTCGCGTCCGTGGGTCATCAGCCACCTCGGACTCTCCGGGATGTGCCGTCGCAGGAAGATGATCGCGATGCCGAGCACCGGGCCGAGGAAGAACCCGATGCGCCAACCGATGTTCTCGGCGAAGTTGGCCGTGTCGAGCAGGTAGATGTTCGCGAAGGCACCGAGCGCGGCACCGCCCCAGTAGGTCCCGTTGATCGCGATGTCGACGTGCCCGCGGTACTTCGCCGGGATGAGCTCGTCGATCGCCGAGTTGATCGCCGCGTACTCGCCGCCGATGCCGAGACCCGCGACGAACCGGAAGGCCGCGAGGAACCAGAAGTCCTGCGCGAGCCCCGCGATGCCGGAGCCGATCAGGTAGATGGCCAGCGTGAGGATGAAGAGCTTCCGACGACCGAGTCGGTCGGACATCCGGCCGAAGACGATCGCGCCGACGACCTGACCGATGAGGTAGATGGTGCCGAGCGAGGTCACCTGCTGCGTCGACAGGTTCAGGTCTGCCTGGAACCCGGCGTTCGACACGATCTGGATCTCGAGTCCGTCGAGGACCCAGGAGACACCGAGTCCCACCACGACACTCCAGTGGAACCGTGTCCACGGCAGTCTGTCCATCCTGGCGGGGACCAGGCTCTTGATCGCCCCGTTCGTCGTCGCGCTGCTCACGAAAGGGGAACCTACGCCGAGATCGGCGCGATGGTTCGGAGACGGAACGACACGTGTCCGGCGGCGGAGCCGGATCCCCCTATCGAATCCGGCTCCGACGCCGGAATGTCAATCATTGCAATTGCTATGAAAACTCACAAGCGGACGGGAGGCACGTGGCGGCCCCGCCACGTACCTCCAGTCCGCAACGGCGTAACGTCCAAGAGGTGACCCGACCCGACATCCGAACGGTCGGCGAGCTCCGCACCTCTGGCCACGTCCAGAAGACGGTCCGCGCCGAGATCCGCGACAACCTGCTCAGCGCCCTCCGCGAGGGCCGCGACCCCTGGCCCGGCCTGCACGGCTTCGCCACCACCGTCGTCCCGCAGCTCGAACGTGCCCTCATCGCCGGGCACGACGTCGTCCTGCTCGGCGAACGCGGACAGGGCAAGACCCGTCTGCTGCGCACCCTGCAGGGCCTGCTCGACGAGTGGACGCCGGTCATCACCGGCTCCGAACTCGGCGAGCACCCGTACGAACCGATCACGACCGCGAGCATCCGACGTGCCGAGGACCTCGGCGACGCGCTCCCGATCAGCTGGCGGCACCGCGACGACCGCTACGTCGAGAAGCTCGCGACGCCGGACACGTCCGTCGCGGACCTCATCGGCGACGTCGACCCCATGAAGGTCACCGAAGGCCGCAGCCTCGGCGATCCGGAGACCATCCACTTCGGCCTGGTCCCCCGCGGCCACCGCGGCATCGTCGCCATCAACGAGCTGCCCGACCTCGCCGAGCGCATCCAGGTCGCGATGCTCAACGTGATGGAGGAGCGCGACGTGCAGATCCGCGGGTACGTCCTGCGGCTGCCGCTCGACGTGCTCGTGGTCGCGAGCGCCAACCCCGAGGACTACACGAACCGCGGCCGGATCATCACCCCGCTCAAGGACCGCTTCGGCGCCGAGATCCGCACGCACTACCCGATCGAACTCGAGGACGAGATCGCCGTCATCCGGCAGGAGGCCCAGCTCACCGCCGACGTGCCGGACGCGCTGGTCGAGATCCTCGCCCGGTTCACGCGTGCCTTGCGCGGGTCGAGTGCGGTGGACCAGCGCAGCGGTGTCAGCGCCCGCTTCTCGATCGCGGGCGCCGAGACGATCTCCGCTGCGGCCGTCCACCGTGCCGCTCGTCAGGGCGAGGAGCACGCTGTGGCTCGTCCGATCGACCTCGAGACGGCGGTCGACGTGCTCGGCGGCAAGATCGAGTTCGAGAACGGCGAGGAGGACCGAGCCGACGAGGTGCTCGAGCACCTGCTCCGGACCGCGACCGCCGAGACGGTCCGCTCCCGGTTCCGCGGGCTGGACTTCGCGGTCCTCGTCGAAGCGCTCGACGGCGGCACGATGGTGACCACCGGCGAGCAGGTCAGCGCCCGGGCGTTCCTCGAGGGCCTGCCGAGCATCGGCGAGTCCGACCTGTACGACCAGGTCTGCGAACGGCTCGGGGCGACGAACGACGGCGAGCGTGCCGGCGCGATCGAACTCGCACTCGAGGGGCTGTACCTGGCCCGGCGCATCAGCAAGGAGTCCGGCGGGGGCGAAGCCGTCTATGGCTAGACAGAACCGACGGCTGGCGCGCGATGCCCGGTACGGCAAGTACGAGGACGGGCCCGACCCGCTCGCTCCCCCGGTCGACCTGGCCGAGGCGCTCGACGCCATCGGCGAGGACGTGATGGGCGGCACCTCGCCCGAGCGCGCCATCCGGGAGTACCTGCGGCGCGGTGGGCGGGACCAGCGCGGCCTGGACGACCTGGCCCGTCGCGTGGCCGAACGACGGCGCGAACTGACCGCGAAGAACAACCTCGACGGCACGCTGCAGCAGGTCAAGCAGCTGCTCGACGAGGCCGTGCTCGCCGAACGCGGACAGCTCGCCCGCGACACCGACCTCGACGACGGCGACCGTGCGCTCGCCCAGATGCAGCTCGACAGCCTCTCCCCGTCGCCGGCGTCAGCCGTCCAGGAACTCGGCGGCTACGACTGGAAGAGCCCCGCCGCCCGCCAGAAGTACGAGGAGATCAAGGACCTGCTCGGCCGCGAGGTGCTCGACCAGCGCTTCGCGGGCATGAAGCAGGCGCTCGAGGGCGCCACCGACCAGGACCGCGAGGACGTCGCTGCGATGATGCGCGACCTCAACGCACTGCTCGAGGCGCACGCCCGCGGCGAGGACACCCCCGAGCAGTTCGACGCGTTCATGGCGCAGCACGGGCAGTACTTCCCGTCGAACCCGCAGGACGTCGAGGAGCTGCTCGACGACCTCGCCGCCCGGGCCGCCGCCGCTCAGCGGATGCGGAACTCGATGACCCAGGAGCAACGCGACGAACTCGACGCCCTCGCGCAGCAGGCGTTCGGATCCCCCGACCTCATGGGCCAGCTCTCCCAGCTCGACGACACGCTCCGCGCACTCCGGCCGGGCGAGGACTGGGGCGGGTCCGAGCGGATGGAGGGCGAGCAGGGGCTCGGGCTCGGCGACGGCACCGGCGTGTTCCAGGACATCGCCGACCTCGATGCTCTCGCCGACCAGATCGCGCAGTCCGGCCCGGGCTCCGACCTGGACGACCTCGACCTCGACGCCCTCGCCCGCCAGCTCGGTGCCGAAGCCGCCGTCGACGCGCAGACCCTGCAGCGGCTCGAGAAGGCGCTGCGGAACTCGGGAGCGATGCGCCGGGGCGCGGACGGCGCGCTCCGGCTCACCCCGAAGGCGATGCGGCAGCTCGGCAAGAGCCTGCTCAAGGACGTCGCCGAACGGATGTCCGGCCGACAGGGTGCACGGGACCTCCGACGCTCCGGTGCCGCCGGGGAGCCGTCCGGCTCGACCAGACAGTGGCAGTACGGCGACACCGAGCCGTGGGACGTGACGCGGTCCATCACGAACGCCCTCACCCGCACGGCCGCGTCCGGTCGGATGGGCCCCGGCGTCCGGCTCGAGATCGACGACGTCGAGGTGCAGGAGACCGAGGCGCGGACCCAGGCCTGCGTGGCGCTGCTCGTCGACACCTCGTTCTCGATGGCGATGGAGGACCGCTGGGTTCCCATGAAGCGCACCGCCCTCGCGCTGCACACCCTCGTGTCGACCCGGTTCCGCGGGGACGACCTGCAGCTGATCGCCTTCGGACGCGAGGCCGAGGTGATGGACATCGAGCAGCTCGTCGGCCTCGACGCCATGTGGGACAAGGGGACCAACCTGCACCACGCGCTGCTGCTCGCGAACCGGCACTTCCGGAAGCACCCGACCGCCCAGCCCGTGCTGCTCATCGTCACCGACGGCGAGCCCACGTCGCACCTCGAACCGAACGGCCAGGTGTGGTTCGGCTACCCGCCGGACCCGATCACGATCGCGCTGTCCGTCCGGGAACTCGAGAACGCCGGACGTCTCGGCGCGCAGACGACGTTCTTCCGACTCGGTGACGACCCCGGCCTCGCGCGGTTCATCGACGCGATGGCGAAGCGGGTCGACGGGACCGTGGTGGCGCCGGAGAACGACGACCTCGGGGTCGCAGTGGTCGGGTCGTACCTCGGGTCCCGACGTGGCGGCACACCGCTCTTCGACTGGTACGGCCGCGACCCCTGGGGGTCCTGAACCGCGGCTTCCGGTACGGACCCTGTTGCGGACGGCGCCCCCGGTCGTATGCTGTCGCCACAGCTGCCCCAGACCCCGGCCGCGACCACCGTTCCACGCGCACCGACGACATCGGCGTGCGTGGACCCGGCCGACCGAGTGCACCTGATCCGCCCTCGACCGGCCGACCCCCGTGGAGTCCCGGAGAGCAACGGCGCTCGCCGCCAGACCTGCCACGGGTATCCGCGCCCCGGCAGGCGGGGCGCGGTGCGGGTCGGTGGGCTCTGTACCCGACGGAGCCCACCGACCCGATCTCCGTCGGTGTCGGCGCTAGAACAACGGCCAGGGCACCGCGGGACCGTGCCCGGCGGGCGGTGGGAAGACCGCGACCGCCCGGAGCGCGGCGCACCGTGCGCGGAGCGTGTCCACCTCGGCGACCGTGAGGTGCTCGTCGAGTGCGGCTCCGAGGTCACCGTGCAGCGCCTCGGTCACACGGTCGATGCCCTCGAGTTCGTCGGCGTCGAGCGGCTCCCCGATCCACCCCCACAGCACCGTGCGGAGCTTGTGCTCGACGTGGAACGCGAGCCCGTGGTCGACGCCGAACCGGTGCCCGTCGGGCATGGCGAGCACGTGCCCGCCCTTCCGGTCGGCGTTGTTCACGACGACGTCGAACACGGCCATCCGCCGGAGCGTCGTGGTGTCCTCGTGCACCAGGGTCACCGGACGGTCCTGCTCGTCGATCGCCTCGAGCACGGGCAGCCACGGAGTGTCCTCGGCGTCGGCGTCCTCGGTGGGGACGAGGTCCACGGCGTCCTGCTCGGGGTCGATGTCCTGCCAGCGCTGGACCATGCCCCGACCGAACGGCCCGTCGCCCATCCACGTCGGCGGGACGACGCCCCACCCGAACGCCTCGGAAACCAGGTACGCGGCGACCTCGCGGTCGGCCAGCGTGCCGTCGGGGAAGTCCCACAGCGGGCGCTCCCCCTCGATGGGCTTGTAGACCACGGGTTCGCCGTCGAGGTCGGCCAGGAACGTGGCGTTGGATGCTTCGCGGATGCGTGCCCGGATGGACAGGGATCCGTCGCTCATGCGTCGCCGGGAGGACGGCCGGCAGCGACGATCTCGCGGGTGCGCGCGACGAACGCGCGGGCGGTGCCGACCGGGATCTTCACCTGGAACAGCTCGGCGGGTTCGGGGATCTCGACGACGGCCTCGATCTCCTCGCCGTCCTCGTCCGTCTCCGCCACGATCTCGATCTCGTCGTCGATCGGGTACGCCTCGATGACCACCTGCGCGGTCGCCGGGTCGAACCCGAGGCTCAGGGCACCCGCGCGGAACTCGGCCTCGACCGGCTGGTCGAGCGGCGCACCGTCGTGGAGTTCGGTCGGAGCCGACGGCGGGACGCTGAAGCGGTTGTCCTCCACCGTGGCGACCTCGTCGAGGAGCTCGTCGATCTTGTCCGCGAGGACCGCCGACTGCTCCTTCTCGAGCGCGACGCTCGTCACACGGCGGCCGTCGCGCGCCTGGAGGTAGAAGGACCGCTCGCCCGGGAGGCCGACGGTCCCGACGACGAGACGGTCCGGCCAGTCGAAGCCGTGCACGATGGTGGGCATACCCGCATTGTAGGAGCGCCGGCCGACACGCGTTCAGGCCCGGTCGGTACCCGTCTCGGTCGCAGCCGTCGTCCCGTCCCCGTGACCGGCACCACCGCCGACCGCCGCGTCCCCGGACGGCGCGGGAGCGGCGGCGAGCCAGGCGAGGTCACCGGACTCGGTGTTCGACGCGACGACCTCGGGCCGGTGCTCCCCGTAGCGCACGATGGACACCGACGCCGGGCCGACCGCGATCCGCTGGAACAGGTCGAGGTGCATGCCGAGGGCGTCGGCGAGCACGGACTTGATGACGTCGCCGTGGCTCACCGCGACCCACACGGCGTTGGGCCCGTGCGCCGCCTCGACCTCGGCGTCGATGCGCCGGATCGCCGCGACCGCGCGGGACTGCATGCCCTGCATGGACTCACCGCCCGGGAACACCACCGCGCTCGGGTTCGCCTGGACGGTCCGCCAGAGGGGCTCCTTCGCGAGGTCGGCGAGCTTCCGCCCCTGCCAGTCGCCGTAGTCGCACTCGGTGATCGCCCGTTCGATGCGGGTCTCGGGCGTGCCCGGCTGGCGTTCGAGCACCGCGCGGGAGGTCTGCCGGCAGCGCTCGAGGGGGCTGGACACCACCGCGGCGAGGGGAACCGCGGCGATCCGCTCGGCCGTGCGCGCGGCCTGCTGTCGTCCGACGGCGTCGAGCGCCACCCCCGCTGTCCGTCCGGCGAGCAGGCCGGTCGCGTTCGCGGTGGTGCGTCCGTGCCGGACGAGGAGGACGGTCGCCATGTGCCCGATCCTAGGCGGCGTCCACCGCGGCAGCCGCGCGAGACGCCGGAGCCGCGGAGGCCACGGAAGCCACGGAAGCCGCGGGCACCGTGTCGACCACCCGCCCGTCGACCACCGTCACGAGTTCGTCGAGCACGTCCCGGTGCACCATGTCGTGCGTCACGAGCATGGTCGCCGTGCCACGGTCGTGGGTCAACTGCGCGATGAGGCCCATGATCGCCGCACCCCGCTCCTGGTCGAGTGCGCTCGTCGGTTCGTCGACGAGCAGGACGTCCGGCCCGTGCACGAGCGCCCGGGCGATCGCGACGCGCTGCCGCTGTCCACCGGAGAGTTGCGCCGGACGCTTGTCCGCGTGCCCGGACAGTCCGACCGCGTCCAACAGCTCGTCGACGCGGGCGCGGGTCACCGTCCCGCGACGACCTGCGACCCCGCCGCCGAGGTGCGCCATGACGAGCACCTGCTCGCGGGCGGTCAACGACGGCAGCAGGTTCGACTGCTGGAACACGATGCCGATCCGCTCCCGACGGAGCGCCGTGGCCTCTCCGGGCGAGAGCGCAGCGACGTCGACGACGGAGCCGGAGCCGGAGCCGGAGCCGATCAGCACCCGCCCGGAGTCGGGTCGGATGAGCGTCGCAGCGACCGCGAGCAACGAGGACTTCCCGGAGCCGGACGGGCCGGTGATCCCGGTGACCACGCCGGCCCGAGCGGTGAGGGACACGTGGTCGACCGCGGTCACGCGCCGGTCGCCGTCGGGGAAGGTCAGGGTGACGTCGTCGAGGGTGATCATCGGTTGCTCCCGAGTGCGGTGAGGGGGTCGGCTGCGGTGACGGTCCGGAGGGCGACGGCCGCTCCGGCGAGTCCGAGCGCGGCCATGGCGACCGCGGGGACGAGGGTGGTGAGCGGACTGAGCAGGAACGGCAGGGCTCCACCGGCGAGCGCTCCGAGCCCGACGACGGCGGCCGTCCCGACCCCGATGCCGACGACGAGCACGACGAGCGCCTGCCCGAGGGCATCGCGGACGAGCGACCCCGTGCTCGCGCCGAGCGCCTTGAGCACCGCGACGTCGCCCGCGCGCTGCATCGTCCACACGGTGAAGAAGGCGCCGACGACCAGGGCGGACACCCCGAACAGCATCGCGATCATCAGGGCGAGGGACCCGACCTCCGACTTGAACGTCTCGAGCGCCGTCAGCGAGCCGAGGTGCGACGCCGCCGACGTGTGCGTCCGATCGGCCACGGCGTCCCAGTCGGGCGAACCGCTCACCGCGAGCGCGGTCGGTGCTCCGTCCCCACCGAGCCGGCGGTCGGCAGCAGCCCAGGCGTCCGGCGTCATCGCGAGCACCGGTGTGTGGCTGTACCAGGCGTCACCGCCCACCGAGGCGACCCGGTAGGTCGTGCCGGTGATCGTCACGCGGTCGCCGACCCCGACGCCGAGGTCGGACGCGGCGGCGGCCGACAGGCCGACCTCGTCGTCGCGGTCCGGCGCGAGCGAAGCGACGGTGCCGGCACCGGAACCAGCAGCCGGCAACCCGAACAACGCGACGCCGACGGCCGAAGCCGCACCCGCGGTCGCCCGTCCCTGCACGATGCCCACCGGGACCACCTCGTCGACGCCGGCCGCCGTCTGCCAGCCGACCCGCGCCTCCCGGCCGATCGTGGACTCGCCGAAGGACGGCTGCCCGCTGGACGACTGCTGCAGCACGAGTCGGTCCCCCGGCAGACCCAGCACGGCCGAGACGTTCTGGGCGGCGAGCCCGCCGGTGAGTCCCGCGAGGAACCCCACGAGCAGGGTGATGAGCGCGACGACGGAGCCGATGAGCACGAAGCGTCCGCGGGCGAACCGGAGATCGCGCCAGGCGACGAACACGGTGGTCCCTTCCCGGTCGCGGACCGTCCGCAACCGTGATTCCAGCCTCGCGAGACCGGGCCGGGACGACATCGCCGACCGGGTTGGTCCTCCGATCGAACTTTCGGTTGATCCGCCGCGCCCCGCCGCTCCGTACGCTGGGAGGGACATGGCGCACAGCACCCTCACCCCGGTCTTCGTCGGTCTGCGGACCGGCCTGCACGTGCTGTTCGCCGCGCTCCTCGTGCTCGTCGTCGTCCGCATCGTGGTCGTCGGCGCACCGGGCTCGTGGATCCCGCTCGCACTGTCGATCGTGTTCGCGGGGGTCTACCTGCTCGGCGCCCTCGTCGCCCGGAGTGCCTCGCGGCGAGGACTCGCGGGAGCCGCCTGGATCCTCGCGCTGACCCTCGTCTGGATCGCGCTGCTGGTCCTGGTGCCGGAGGCCGCGTACCTCGTCTTCCCGCTCTTCTTCCTCTACCTGCACGTGCTGCCGCGCGTGGTCGGTCCCGTCGCCGTGGTCGTCGCGACCCTCGTCGCGGTCGTCGCGCTCGGGCTGCACGGCGGCTTCACGGTCGGCGGCGTCGTGGGCCCCCTCGTCGGTGCCGGGGTCGCCCTCCTCATCGGTCTCGGCTACCGGGCGCTCGCGCGGGAGGCCGTCGAGCGCGAAGCCCTCGTCGCCGAGCTCCTCGCCACCCGCGACCGGCTGGCCGCCACCGAGCACGAACAGGGCGTGCTCGCCGAGCGCGCGCGACTCGCGCGGGAGATCCACGACACCGTCGCGCAGGGCCTGTCGAGCATCCAGATGCTCCTGCACGCCGCGGAACGTGCCGACGGCGAGCGCCCCGGGCTCGAGCACATCCGGCTCGCCCGGGAGACCGCGGCCGACGGTCTCGCCGACACCCGGCGGTTCATCCGCGAGCTCACACCCCCGTCGCTCGACCAGGGGCTCGGTGCAGCGCTGCGGCGTCTGGCCGAGCAGCAGTGGACGCGCGACGGGCTGACCGTGGAGGTCGACGTGCCGGAGGTCTCGCTGCCGATGGACGTGCAGACGGCGCTGCTGCGCATCGCCCAGGGCGCGGTCGCGAACGTGGTGCAGCACGCAGGCGCGGCGACCGTCCGGCTGTCGCTCGCGGTGGACGGACGGGAGGCGCGACTCACGGTCGCGGACGACGGCGTCGGTTTCGAGCCGGTCACCGCCCGGGACCGCGCGTGGTCGACCGACTCGTTCGGGTTGCGTGCCATGGAGGACCGCGTCGGGCAGTTCGGCGGTCGGCTCGACATCACCTCGGCCCCGGGTGGCGGCACCACGCTCGTCGCCGTCCTGGAGGTGCCGTGATCCGGATCCTCATCGCCGACGACCACCCCGTCGTCCGGGCCGGGTTGCGGGCGCTCCTCGACGCCGAGGACGACCTCGACGTCGTGGGCGAGGCGTCGACCCCGTCCACCGCGGTCACCCTCGCCGAGTCGTTGGCGCCGGAACTCGTGCTGATGGACCTGCAGTTCGGACAGGACGCCACCGGCGCGGACGCCACGCGCCGGATCCGGGCACTCGACGCCGCACCGTACGTGCTCGTGCTGACGAACTACGACTCCGACGGCGACATCCTCGGCGCGGTCGAGGCGGGTGCGAGCGGGTACCTCCTCAAGGACGCGCCGCCGCACGAGCTCGTCGCAGCAGTCCGCGCCGCGGCATCGGGGCAGAGCGCGCTCGCGCCCGCGATCGCCGGGCGGCTGATGGCCCGGATGCGGTCACCGCAGGTCGCGTTGTCGGCCCGTGAGATCGAGGTGCTGCGGCTCGTCGCCGAGGGCGCCTCGAACGGTGACGTCGCCGCGCGCCTGCACATCAGCGACGCCACCGTGAAGTCGCACCTGGTCCACGTGTTCTCGAAGCTCGGGGTGTCCTCCCGCACGGCCGCGGTGTCCGAGGCACGATCCCTCGGCATGCTGCGCTGATCCCTTGACTCCGCCCGTGTGGGACGTTCTGATGGACCCATGATCGGGCGCCACCGCGCGGCACTCTTCGCCACGTCGACGATGACCGGGTTCGGGATCGCCTCGTGGATCACCCGCACACCCGCGGTCCGTGACGAGCTCGGGGCGTCGATCGAGGCGATGGGCATCGTCCTGCTCGGCCTGTCGATCGGCTCGATGATCGGGATCCTCGGCGCCGGGGTGCTCGTGCGCCGCCTCGGCACGCGGCCGCTCATCGTGCTCGGCGGGATGCTGCCCGTCGCCGGAATGCTCCTCGTCGCGCTGCTCGCCCCCGCGCAGGTCGCGGTCGGGGTGTGGGCCGGGCTGTTCCTCGTCGGGTTCGGGTCGGGCGTCGCCGAGATCGGTCTCAACGTCGAGGCAGCCGCGGTCGAACGACAGCTCTCCCGCCCCGTCGTGCCCGTGCTGCACGCCTGCTTCAGCCTCGGCACCGTCATCGGTGGCGCCGCCGGCATCGTCCTGACCGCCGTCAGCACCCCCGTGGTCGTGCACCTGCTCGTCGCGGCCGTCGTGATGGCCGGGCTCGCCACCTTCGCCGCCGTGAACCTGCGGCCCGTCCCCCGGGCCGTGCCGGACCCTTCCGCCGCAGCAGTCGCCACGCCGCGCCTGCGGTCGGTGATCACCTGGCAGGTGCTGCTCATCGCCGTGATCACGCTGGCGATGGCCTTCGCCGAGGGTGCGGCGAGCGACTGGCTCCCCCTGCTCATGACGACCGACCACGGCGCTCCGGAGGCGGTCGGCTCGCTCGTGTTCACCGGCTTCGCCCTCGCCATGTTCGTCGGCCGGTCCGCCGGCACGCCGCTCGTGGCCCGGTTCGGACGCGCGCCCGTGATCCGGGTGTGCGCCGCGGTCGGGGTCGTCGGCGTCCTGCTCGTCGTCGTGTCGCCGAACCCCGTCCTCACCGCGGCGGCCGCCGGGGTCTGGGGCCTCGGGATCGCCCTCGGGTTCCCCCTCGCGATCTCCGCCGCTGGCGACCACCCCACCGACGGAGACCGACGCGTGTCCGTCGTCGCGACCGCTGGCTACATCGCGTTCCTCGCCGGGCCGCCCGCGCTCGGGTTCCTCGGGGAGCACCTCGGGTTGCAGACGGCGATGCTCGTGCCGGCGGCGTTGCTGGTGGTCGCACTGCTCGCGGCGCCTGCCACCCGGAGCCGGGCGCTCAGCCCGATCCAACCTGCGGCAACCCCGACCCACACCGGGCGAGGATCGGGGTAGATCGACCAGCCCCGCTCGTCGAATACTGGATACGCAGACCCCCCTGCGGTACCGCAGATCAGGGGGTCTCACTGTGACTGGTGGCGTTCGACGCCCGCCGATGGTCGAACGCGGACACACACCGATTCGGACCTTGTCAGCGCGCGCCAGCCCTGCCTTCCCGACGTACGACGGCCGAGAGATCCACGCTCGCGCCAACATGTGACGAGAGGACTCGCGCGTCCGCGCGAGTCCTCTCGTCTGATTGCGACCGGCGAAATCCTCAGATCTTGATCGTGCTCGTGCTGTGGAACGGGATGGTGCAGTGGACGTACTTGTTTCCGACCAGCTGGACCGCGCCGCCGATGGTCGCGGAGAAGTTACCCGAGCCAGAAACCGTGCGGCTCGACGAGTAGTTCGTGCTGTACATCGGCGAGACATCGGCGAAGCTGCTGCCACCCGCGGGTCCCCATGCGACTGCGATCTCGCGGAAGACGATGAATCCGGTGTTGATGTGCATGCCCCAGCTGACGCGGCCCTTGTGGGTGCCGATCTTGTCGACGTAGATCGACGACGTGCCGCAACTCCCCGAAACGCTGCCTCGCGTGGACCCCTGCTCCCCTGAGACGAACTCACTGAGATCGCAGTCGGGGTACTCCGGAGCGCAGGTCGGGACCATCTTGACGGTGATCTCCGAGTGCGTCGCTGTTCCCGCATCACTCAACGCTTCAGCGTTTGCTACCCCCGGCATCGCGATCGTGGCCAACACCCCTGCGGTCATGAGCGCCGCAGCGGCTCCGATGCGTGATGACTTCACTGCTTTGTACATGTTTCCCCAATATTCTGGACTCTGCTCACTGCAATGTTAGTTTCGCCAAACTATCGGGTCTGTGCATTCGCGTCAACGAGGGCCCGCCAGCCAGCCAGCATCGGACGAACATCGTCCAGTTCCGTGATGACGACGTCCGGGTCGATGTCCGCTCGACAGAACAGTCCGACGACAGCTCCATCCATGTCACCCACCCACGCGTGCCGAAATCCCGGAGCGGTCACCTGTCCCATCGGGACGAGTCCGCCGTCCTTGCCGCGCAGAACCGGACGGTCACCATCTGACCCCAGTGATCCGGGCGTGAACTTCCTGCGCTTGCGCAGGTCATGGCCAGAGCCCGCGACAGCGAGTTCGATCGGCGGCAACTCCAGCCCGACCGGCTGCTCGGGCCAGCGGCCCGTCCAGACGAACACCTCGTCGTTCTCAGCCGACTCGCTGTCGATCATCGCCGCGAAACCGCGCCCGCCGACGATGTCGAATCCTCGCAGAAGCCGATTCCCATCGAGGAAGCGGGCCGTGACCCGATCGAGATTCGCGTCGCGCTCCTGTGGAGTGATGTGTGTGCCATACATGCGCGTCATGCTAGGCGGTGAAACTCCACGACGTCGAGCCTCAGACTTTCATGATGTCACGCTGCGCTGACGGTATGCGGACAGCGGTTCGCGCCCGCGCCCGACCCGCACCAGTATGGAGCCGTGCTCGTCTCCATCGTCTACATGAGCCGCGCGGCCGTCCCCTTCGACGACGCTGCACTCGCCCAGCTCTTGCGCGACGCACGGCTCCGGAACGAGGCACTCGGCGTCTCCGGGCTGCTGCTCGCGAAGGACGGCCGGTTCATGCAGCTGCTCGAGGGCCCGGCGTGGAGCGTCGACGACCGGTTCGCGGCCATCTCGCGCGACCCTCGGCACGGTGAGGTGAAGTCGCTCATCCGCGAGGACGTCGAGCGTCGACGGTTCGACGGCTGGTCGATGGCCTACCGTGCGCTCGACGACGCGGACGTGGATGCCGAGGAGGGGTTCAGCCCGTTCCTGACCGACACCGTCGACTTCCCCCGCTCGTTCGACAGCACCAGCGCCGCCTGGCTGCTGAAGTGGTTCCGCGATCGCGAGCTCCACGACCGCTGATCGGTGGTCAGCCCCGTGCGAACGCCAGGCTCTCCGAGACGAAGCCGACGACCGTCGCGAGTTCGTCCTCGTCGCGGGGGCCGTAGACCATGAACTCCGTGCCGAAGTCCGCGTAACCGTGCGGTTCCGCCCACCCGAGGTCGACCAGCTCGCGTCCGCGGGCCTCGGGCAGGACGAGGTGCACGCTCGTGTCGTCGACGCCGTGCAGGTGCACGGGTTCGAGCCGCTTCCCGGGCGCGAGTGAGCGCTCGGGGGACGACTCGACCTCGCGGTCGGCGAGGAAGACTGCTCGCGAACTCGCCGGCGACACCTGGCTGTGGCCCTCGACGACCTCCGGCAGGGCGAACACGGCCGCGACCAGGCGACCCCACAACTCGGGCGGTGCGACCTGATCGATCTGCCGGTGCGGCCCTTCCGTCGAGGTCGTCGGCGTCGATCCGCGTCGAGGAAGTGTCATACCGTCAGTCTGCCGCGGGCCCGGGCGACTCCGGCGACGACACCCGTGACGGCGAGCAGCACGAGGCCGACGCCGCCCACTGCGTACGCGAACAGCGCGAGGATCCCCGCACCGATGTTCGCCCCGCCGCCGTCGTCCACGGTGAGGAACAGCGACCACATCGCGACGCCGAGTCCCGTGAACCCGACGGCGAGCAGCACGGTGGCGATGACGTGGAGTGATCGGAGGGCAGCGCGCATGCCGTCAGTCTTGTGTGCGGAACGCCTCCGCCACGACCCCCAGCAAGCGGGTCCGGTGCCGCGGGTCAGCGATGGCGGCGAGGAGCACGTGCCACATCGTCGCGACCGCTGGGTACAGGTCGGCCCGCCCGGTCCGGACGTCGGACACCAGCTGCACGCCCGTGAAGTACGGCACGACCGTGGCTCCGAGCTGCTCGGCGGACAACTCCGTGCGGAGTTCGCCCGCGGCGACGGCGAGCCGGAAGACGTCGACGATCCCCGCGATCCACTGCTCGTAGAAGCTCGCGGTCGCGGCGGCGAACTCACCACGCTCCAGCGACAGCCGGATGCCCGCGCGCACGATCGCATCGGTGCGGAGCAGGTCGGCGATGCCCTTGGACGCGCCGATCAGCGCCGACGTGGGTGAGCTGTCGGTGTGGCTGACGACGTCGAACGTGCGGACGTTCTGCTCGTCGATGACGGCGAGCGCCATCGCGAGCTTCGTCGGGAAGTGGAAGTGCAGCGCCCCCTGGGACACGCCCGCCGTGCGGGCGATGCCCGCCACCGTCGCGCTGGCGAAGCCGGCGCGGTCGAACTCCTCCGCCGCGGCCCGCAGAATCTGCTCACGTCGTTCCACGTGACCAGTCTCACGGACTGGAGGCCCGGTGCGGGCCCGCACCGCGCCTCCAGTCAGGGGGTGGCCGCGTCAGGCGGCGTGCCGTGCCAAGGTGATTCGCGCCTCCGGGACGTCCTGCAGGTCGCGTCCACGGAACCACCGCAGCAGCCAGTCGGCGGGTGACCCCGAGAGCTCGGCTGGCAGTCCGGAGCGCTCAGTGAGGAACGTGCTGAAACCGGGTTCGTCGCGGACCTCGGTGCCAGACGGGTTCCCGAAGGCCATCGCCCACCCGTCGAAGCGGCGCGCGGTGATCCGTTCCCGCGAGACGGTCTTCACCTCGCGGTGACGGGGGTCGCGCTCGATCGCGGCGAAGCGGTCCTCGACGGCCCATGCGGGCCCCTCGAGGACCTGCATGAACCGGCCACCCTTCGCCAGGAGCAGGCCCGAGACCCCGAGCGCCTGGTTGGTCAGCCGCGCCTGACGGAGCATGGCCACCAGCTGGTCGTCGGTCAGGTCGTCGACGGCGACGGACATGTACACGAGGGTCTCGAGGGAAGTCATCGCCCGCAGTCTCGGTCGTGCCCCCGGCACGGGGCAAGGATCGTCCGCACACCGCATCGAGGACTGCGGTGTGCGGACGAACACGCCGCTCAGGTGAGCGCGAGCAGCGTGTTCACCTGCTCGTTGATGCCGGTGAGCGTCCTGATCGACTTCCCGTTGGCGTACACGTCGTCGAACGCGGGCTGCAGCAGCGCCTGCACGTCCGCGGGGTTGCGGGTCACCGGGAAGAGGAAGGTGGTCTTCTCCTCGACCTGGCGGGTGAACGCGGAGACGTCCAGCCCCCGCTTCCGGAACGACGCGACGGCTGCTTCGGTACCCGCAGGCCGTGCCGGGAACACGATGCCGGCCTTGCCGACGATCGTCTGCGCCGCGTCGCTGCCGAGGTACGCCACCCACTTCGCGGCCGCCTCGGGGTCCTTCGCCTGCTTCGTGATCGAGTCCCCGAGCCCGTTGAACATCGAGGCGCGGTGCCCGACCGGTCCGACGGGCGTGGGGGCGACCGCGATGTCGAGGTCCTTCATCCCGAGGTACGTGCCGATCATCCACGAGCCGTTGAAGGACAGCGCGCACTTCCCGGAGCCGAGCTGCACGTCGGGGCCGGTGGTGGTGGAGAACACCCCGTACTTCGCCATGTAGCCCTTCTCGGCGAGGCGGTAGTACCAGGCGAGGGTGTCCTGCACGACCTTCTCGTCGTAGCGGAACTTGTCGCCCCAGGGGTTCTCGTTCGTGTAGAACCAGTCGATCGACCCGGTGAACGGTGACCACTGGGTCTGCCCGAAGCCGTCGCCGCCGGACCCGTTCGACGAGATGCCGTAGACCGCGACGTCGTGCTTGTCGAAGCCCCGTTCGTCCCCGCGCCGCCCCTTGGAGTCGACGGTGAGGTGGGCGAGCATCCGCTCGAACGAGCCGCCGTCGTCGGGGTTCCACTCGAGGTCGGCGAGGTCGGCGTCGGACACGTCGGCCTTCGCCATCGCCTTCCGGTCGTAGAACATCGCGATGGTGTCCCAGTCCTTCGGTGACCCGTACCGGTGGCCGTCCTTGCCCTTCCAGAGCTCGGCGAGCCCTGATTGGTAGTCGGCGTCCCGGATGCCCTTGGTGGCCTCGAGTTCGTCGAGCTTGTAGAGCACGTCGAGGTCGGAGTACTGCGGGAACTTCGTCAGGTGGTCGGTGAACACGTCGGGCGCGGTGCCGGCGATGAACCCGGCGGTGAGCTTCGTCCAGTAGTCGTTCCACCCGAGCTGTGTGATCTTCACCGTGATGTCGGGGTTCTCGCGGTGGAAGGCGTCGGCCACGGCCTGGTAGGCGGGCAGCTGGTTGGAGTCCCAGAGCCAGTAGCTGACGGTCCGGGTGCCGCTCCGCGACGTGGAACCACGGCCGGGCGACGAGCACGCGGCGAGCGCGCCGAGGGCCAGGGCGGAGGCGCCGCCGGCGAACAGGGCGCGGCGGGAGAGCGAGTTGGTCATCTGGTGCCTACTTGATTCCGGAGAAGCCGATGGAGTTGACGATGCGCTTGGCGAAGACGCCGAACAGCACGATCATCGGGAGCGCCGCCACCAGGGTCGCGGCCATGAGCCCGGCCCAGTCGGTGCCGGACTGCGGGGTCTGCGACTTGAAGACGCCGAGCGCGACGGTGAGGACCCGCGAACTGTCCGTGTACGAGACCATCAGCGGCCAGAAGTAGTCGTTCCAGCTCGTGATGTACGTCAGGACGGCGAGGGTGGCGATCGGGGCGGCAGCCATCGGGATCACCAGGCGGAAGAACACCCGGACCTTGCCGGCGCCGTCGATGAGGGCGGCTTCCTCGACCTCCTTCGAGATGCCGAGGAAGAACTGCCGCAGGAAGAACACCGCGAACGGGGTCATGAACATCGTCGGCAGGGCGATCCCGAGCAGGTTGTCGACGAGCCCGAGCTGCTTGATGAGGGTGAAGTTCGGCAGCAGCGTGAAGATCGCGGGGACCATCAGGCCGGCGAGGAACACCGCGAAGACCTTGTCGCGTCCGGGCCAGCGCAGGCGGGCGAAGGCGTAGGCGGCAGCGGCGGAGAAGAACACCTGGCCGACGGTGACGAGGGTCGAGACGATGACGGAGTTGCCGAGGTAGCGCCAGAAGTTGAGCGCTGCGCCGGAGCCGCCCTGCTCGAGGGCCTCCTTCGTGGACTGCAGGCCGAAGACCCGCTCGAACCCGCCGAGGCTGAACCCGACGGGCAGCAGGGAGGTCGGGTCGGAGTTGATCGCGCCGTTCGACGACAGGGCCGTGCGGAGGATCCAGTAGAAGGGGAAGAGCGTGATCACGATGACGGCGATCATCGCGACCCACGCGAGGATCCGGCCGATCGAGGGGCGACGACGGTGCGCGGCGCCCGGACGGGGCTGGCGCTTCGTGGTGACGGAACGGGTGAGTGTCGTGGTCATGGTCGGACGCTCCGTTCAGTCCAGGTCCGACTCACCCGAGCGGGTGAGGCGGTACTGGATGATCGTGATGATGCTGAGGACGATGAGGAGCGCGACCGACACGGCGGACGCGTAGCCGAACTGGAACCGGCCGAAGGCCAGGTTGTAGATGTAGTTCTGCACGACGTTCGTGGCGTTCGCGGGACCACCCTGCGTGGTCACTGCGACGGTGTCGAACACCTGGAACGACCCGATGACGGTGATGATCAGCACCAGCGACAGGATCGGGCGGAGCAGCGGCACGGTGATGCGCCAGAACATCTTCCACTCGCTCGCGCCGTCGATGCGCCCGGCCTCGTAGACCGTCTCGGGCAGCGACTGCAGGCCGGCGAAGATGAGGAGCGCCGTGTAGCCGACGTGTCGCCAGACGTTGATGAGTGCGATCGACGGGATGCCCCACACGTCGCTCTGCAGGAACGGGATGCGGTCGAGGCCCAGGGCGGCGAGCATCTCGTTGCCGATGCCGAGCTGGGTGTCGAGGATCCACAGCCAGACGAGTGCCGCGACGACGTTCGAGACCAGGTACGGCGCGAGGACGATGCCGCGCACGAAGGTCGACTTCGTCAGGCGGTGCATCATCACGGCGATGAAGAGCGCCACGACCGTCTGGATCACGATGTTGATGACGACGTACTCGACGGTGACGACCATCGAGTGCCAGAAGATCGAGTCCTGCGCGAGTCGGACGTAGTTCTGCATGCCGGTGAACTCCGGCGGGGTGAGCAGGTTGTAGGACGTGAAGCTGAGGTAGATGCCACGGACCGTCGGCCACGCCAGGAACACGGCGAAGCCGATCGCCGCCGGTGCGATGAACACCAGCGCGAGCCAGAGGTCGTTCCGGGGGCGACGCCTCGGCGAGGTCGTCCGGGCACGGGCGAGGGTGGCTCCCCTGCTCCGTGGGCGGGTGGTCGTCAAGGGTGACGACACAGGGCTCTCGGTGGCCATCGCGACTCCTTCGTCTGCGGTGGACTGACGTGCAGCAGTCCGTGAGCCGGGAATCTACACGTGGGGACTTGCGGTGGCAAGAGCGATTTTTGTGCGCAGATGTCGGGGTTGTCACGAGTAGACAACCGTGCCAGGATGGCCCCCGATCGCATCGGAGCGACCTGCTCGGCGACGCATCCCACACCCCTGGAAAGGTCACTGATGATCTCAATCGGAATGGTCGGCGCAGGCCAGTTCGCCCCGCAGTTCGCGAAGCTGTTCAAGCTGCACCCCGACGTCGACCGGGTCTTCGTGACCGACCTCGTCGACGACCGCGCATCGGAACTCGTCGAGTCGCAGCACCTCGACGGCACGTTCGACGACTTCGACGCCGTGCTCGCATCGGACGTCGACGCGGTGGCGATCTTCACGCAGCGGTGGACGCACGGCCCCCTCGTGGTCAAGGCCCTCCGCGCCGGCAAGCACGTGTACTCGGCCGTACCGATGGCGATCTCGGTCGAGGAGATCAGCGCCATCATCGAGGCCGTCCGCGAGACCGGCCTCACCTACATGATGGGCGAGACGAGCTACTACAACCCGGCGACGGTGTTCGCGCGGAAGCAGGTCACCGAGGGTGCGTTCGGCCGCGTCTTCTACGCCGAGGGCGACTACGTCCACGACATGGACCTCGGCTTCTACGCCGCGTACCAGTTCAGCGGCGGCGACCAGTGGAAGCAGACCGCCAGCTACCCGCCCATGCTCTACCCGACGCACTCGGTCGGTGGCGTCCTCGGTGCCATCCCCGGCCACGCCGTCAGCGTCAGCTGCATCGGTGTCAAGGACGACCGCGGCGACGGGGTGTTCGACAAGGACGTCAGCCAGTTCGACAACGACTTCTCGAACGCCACCGCCCTGTTCGAGCTCGACAACGGCGGGGTCATGCGCATCAACGAGATGCGCCGCGTCGGCTACCCGTCGCACATCCGCGAGTCCCGCTTCCGCTACTTCGGCACCGAGGCCAGCTTCGAGCAGCTCGCCAAGGTCAGCGTCTGGCAGGACAAGGAGGACTCGCACGACATCAGCGACCGGATCAACACCAAGGCGACGATGGACCTCGACGACCCGCGCCTGGCCGGGGTCGATCCCTCGCTGCGCGACGCGTTCGTCTCCGGGTACGCCGAGGTGCACGACACCGACCGCCTGCCGGCCGAGTACGCGGGGGTCCCGACCGGACACGAGGGCAGCCACCAGTTCCTCGCCGACGACTTCGTCCGCGCCGTCGTCGACCGGACCCTGCCGCCGGTGAACGCCTGGACCGCCGCACGGTTCACGCTGCCCGGGATCATCGCCCACCAGTCCGCGCTGCAGGGCGGCGTCCGCCTCGAGGTGCCGGACTTCGGCGACGCCCCCGCGACGGCCGATGCCGCGTCCGCCAGCGGTGCGAGCGCCGTCTAGGATCACAACAACCGTCGTTCGGGTGCCGATCCGCACGGATCGGCACCCGAACTCGATCCAGGAGGCGTCCGTGACCAGCCCGACGACCCCGAGGGCGGTCACCCGCGCAGACGTCGCCCGGTACGCGGGCGTCAGCACCTCCGTCGTCAGCTACGTCGTGCACGACGGCCCCCGCCCGGTCGCCGCCGAGACGGCAGCCCGGGTCCGCGACGCCATCCGGGTCCTCGGGTACCGCCCGAACGCGAGCGCGCAGGCCCTCCGCACCGGGTCGTCGAAGATGCTCGGGCTCATCGTCCCCGAGCTCGACAACCCGCTCTGGTCCGAGGTCGCGATCGCCGTCGAGCAAGCCGCCGCGGCACGGGGCTACGACGTCCTCATCTCGAGCAGCGACGGCGACGTCGCCCTCGAGCGCGACCGCATGCGCAGCCTGTCCGCCCGCCAGGTCGACGGCCTCATCGTCACGAGCATCATGACCCGCCCCGACCTCTCCACCGTCGTCGATCCGGGGCTGCCGATGGTCCTGCTCAACACCTTCTTCGAGGTCCCCGACTTCGCCAGCACTGGCGTGGACGCCCGCCGCGGCGCGTTCGACGGGACCGCGCACCTCGCCGGGCACGGGTACCCGTCGATCGGGCTCGTCATCGGGCACGCGGGTTCCGACACGGACCTCCGCGAACAGGGCTGGCAGGACGCGCTCCGCGAGCACGGCGTGCAGGACGGCCCCATCGTCCGCACCGAGTTCTCCCGCGCGGGCGGCTACACCGCCGGCCTCCGCATGTTCGGGTCCGCCAACCGACCGCGCGCCGTGTTCGTCAGCTCCGACATGCAGGCAGTCGGGGTGCTCCGCGCCCTGTACGAGCTCGGGCTCTCCGCGCCGACGGACGTCGCGATCGTGTCGTTCGACGGCACCGCCGAGGCCGACTTCACGAACCCGCAGCTCACCGCGGTGCGACAGCCGATCGACGCGATGGCGGCCGGCGCGGTCGACCGGGTCCTCGGGCGGGTGGCGGGCGAGCAGTGGCACCGTGACCTCGTCCCGGCCGCGTTGGTGCTCGGCGCGAGTTGCGGGTGCGACGTGCGTCGCTGACGCACCCACCTGTCGGCCTGGAGGCACTGTGCGGGCCCGACCCGCGCCTCCCGGCCGTCACCTGGTCACGTTCCGGACGTGTGCCCCAGCACCGCCTTGAGGTCGCCGAGCGGGACGCGGCGCTGCGCGACGCGCGTGACGGCGGCAGCCTCGACCGGCTCGCCGGTCTCGGCGTCGACGAACCGGAGGTCCGACTTCAGGTCGGTGCGGCGGTGCCGATCCGCCCACCCGCCGAGCGCGAGGAGCACGAGCGAGAGGTCGCGCCCCGCGTCGGTGAGGACGTACTCCTCGCGGACGCGACCGCCCTCCGGCTTGTAGGCGGTGCGTTCGAGCACACCGCCCTCGACGAGGGAGCCGAGACGGGCGGTGAGGACCTCGCGCGGGATGCCGAGGCTCTGCTGGAACTGACTGAAGCGGGTCGAGCCGGCGAGGGCGTCGCGGACGATCATGAGCGTCCACTTCTCGCCGAGGACGTCGAGGGAGCGCGCGATGGGGCAGCGCTCGTCGCCGCCGAGGATGCCGAGCATGCCGTCATCCTATCTGGGTTCGGAATGCAGACACAACGTGCTAGGTTCGGTTTCCGTACTCAACCTCTCTCGACTGGAGCACCCATGACCGACCTCACCGACGCGATCGTCCTCGTCACCGGAGCGAACGGCGGCCTCGGCGCCGAGTTCGTGCAGCAGGCCCTCGACCGCGGCGCCGCCAAGGTCTACGCGACCGCACGGAACCCCCGCACCTGGGACGACGAGCGCATCGTCCCCCTCCCCCTCGACGTGACCAGCCAGGCGAGCGTCGACGCCGCCGCCCGCACGGCGGCGGACGCCACCATCGTCGTGAACAACGCCGGCGTCGGTGGATCGGCCCCGCTGCTCGAGACCTCTGTCGAAGACGTCGAGCGCGTCTTCGCCACGAACGTCTTCGGTGCCCTGCGGGTCGCCAAGGCCTTCGCACCGACCCTGGCCGGCGGCGCCCTCGTCGACGTGCACTCCGTGCTGAGCTGGATCGCCCTCGGCAACGGGTACTCCGCGTCGAAGGCGGCGTTCTGGTCGCTGACGAACTCGCTGCGCCTCGAGCTCGCACCGCAGGGCACGCAGGTCGTCGGCGCGCACCTCGGGTACACCGACACCGGGATGACGGCGGACCTCGACGTCGAGAAGGCCGACCCCGCGGTGATCGTCGCCGCGATCTGGGACGCGGTCGAGGCCGGGGAGCACGAGGTGCTGGCCGACCAGATCAGCCGGGACGTCCGCGCCGGGCTGAGCGCTCCCCTGGTGGCGCTGTACCCGGGGCTCGCCGCGGCGGTCTGACCTCGGCGACCGCAGCCCCCGCCGCTACCATGACCGCATGGTGACGACGGGGGCGGTCGCGGTACGACGGACGGGGTGGACGTCAGCGAGGTGGGCGGCGCTGTACTGGGTGACGGTCGCGCTCGGGGTGGTCGGCGGGGGCGGGTCGTGGCTCTGGCTGTACCTGGCCTCCGAGGAGGCCACGCGCGGGGCGACACCGGACCGCACGGGCGCGAACCCCGGCATCCCCATGGGGCTGACCGGACTCGTGCTCGGCCATCTGGTGGGGGCGGTCCTGCTGCTCATCACAGCGCGGCTCGCTCGACGCCGGGGTCGTTCGGCTGTGGTGTTCGCGATCGCCGGGCTGGTGATCGGATCCGGCATCGGGTTGGCGCTGTCCCTCCAGTTGACCGAGGGGCACGTGGTCGTGCCATGGCCCCACGAGCCGTTCGTGCCCTGAGACACAGCCTGCCGACCGGCGTCAGCCGTGGGCCCGTAGAATCCTGTGCATGGCCGGGAACGCGCTCCTGATCCCGCTCGCGACGGCAGCGGACCTCATCCGCGATGCCCTCCGAGCAGGGCGCACTGCTGCCGCGGACCGCGCTCTCACCGATGCTGTCAGCCGGATCCTCCACGCCGCTCCGGGGACCACCGTCAGCGAGGACGTCACCCGACCGGCACCGAGCGTCGGTGACGAGCACTACGACGCGCTGCTGACGACCTCGTTCGCGTGGGCCTTGCTCCGGATGGGTGTCGAGCCACCACAGTGGATGCTGGACGCCCAGCCGCTCGAGCGCGAGTGGTTGTGGGACGGCGACGACGAGGCGTCGCCCGAGTGGCGGTCGTTCATCAAGGAGCGGACCCCGGAGATGTTCCTCGGAAAGAACATCCTGCTCCGCGAGCGCGACCTCGAAGCTGCATGACCGAGCAGTACCGTCTCCTCTCCGGCGACGAGGTCATCGAACTACTCGGCGAGATGCTCAACCGACTGGCGGAGCGCGGCGTCGAGGTGGAGACGTACATCGTCGGCGGCGCAGCCATCGCCGTCCATCTCGGGCGAGACGAGGTCACACCTGACATCGACGGCCTGTTCCGACCGATGGACGAGGTGCTCGTCGAGGCGCGAGCGATGGCACGGGAGCACGGACTGGACCCGGAGTGGATCAACTCCCGCGCGTTCTCCTTCATGGAGTTCTCGCCGAGCGACGACGTGGAGGCGCTCCACACCACGATCCACGACCGCCCCGTCGTCGTCGCTTCGAAGCAACGCCTCCTGGCCATGAAGCTCGCAGCCTCCAGGCCGAAGGACCGCACGGACATCAACCGTCTCATCGTGGACCTCACATCCACGACGCGGATGACCTTGTCGCGATCGCTCGTGAGGCCTACGGCGAGCACAGCATGACGCTGCCGAACGATCCCGACGAAGTCCGTCTGATCGCGGAGGAAGCGCTCCGGCGTGCCGATACTTGGCGAAACCGGCGCGCCGGGGAGCGCTGAGGTTCAACCTCGGCACCGGGGTCCGGCATGACGTGCGAGGATCGGGCAGTGCAACTCCCTTCCCCCGTCGCGGTCGTCATCGCAGCCATGAGCGAAGAGGTGTCCGCGTTCGCATCGCTCTTCGAAGGTGTCCCGATCCTCGACGGGCCCGTCGGCGGGCACGACGAACACCACCTGCTCGACATCGACGGAGCCACGGTCGCGGTGCGCCGGAGCGGCATCGGGTTCGCGAACGCCACAGCCGCGGTCGCGCACGCCTTCCACGACTTCGGATCGGGGGTCCCGGTGATCAGCGTCGGGACGGCCGGCGGACTGATGCACGGCGTCGAGATCGGCGAGGTCGTCGTCGGGGACCACTACGTCAACCTCAATGCGGACGCCACAGCCTTCGGCTACGCACTCGGGCAGGTCCCGGGCATGCCGACCGGCTACGAACCCGACGACCGACTGGTCGGACTCGCGCTCGCCTCCGACGCCGGGTACCGCATCCGGGCGGCGACGATCGGCTCGAGCGAGATCTTCGTGACCGAGGGTCGAGCGCGCACCCTCCGCGCAGCCTTCCCCGCGGTCGCGGCCGTCGACATGGAGTCCGCCGCGATCGCGCAGTTCGCGCACGTCCACGACATGCCGTTCGTCTCGGTCCGGTGCATCAGTGACCTGTGCGCGCCGGACGGCGACGAGTTCAAGGAGCACCTCGACGGAGCGGCCGCACGTGCCGCCCGCGTGGTGCACGACGTGGTGGCGGGTCTCGTCATCTGATCGCGGGACGCGACCGCGTCCCCATGGCGGAGGGTGTGGGATTCGAACCCACGAGACATCTCTGCCCACCTGTTTTCAAGACAGGCTCCATCGGCCGCTCGGACAACCCTCCGTGACGCGACCACGTGGCGAGACGTGACCGCGTCCCGAGAAGTCTAGCCGAGCCTCCAGGCCGCGCAGCGGGACCGACGCAACGTGCGCTGTCCCGCGCAGTGTGCGAGGCGAACTCCCTGGCACGGTGCGCGGAACCTCGCACCGTACGAACCAGCGCCGACGCGAACCGTCGGACCCGCGCGCGTCAGCGCGGCAACGAGTCGAGCGCGGCCGCCAGGCCGTCGTCGGTGACGCCGCCGGTGAGCTCGTTGCCCGCGTCCACGACGTCGTCGGGCGCCTGGCCCATGACGACCCCGCGGCCCGAGGTCGACGCCCACCGGAGCATGTCGATGTCGTTCCGCCCGTCGCCCGCGGCGAAGACCCGGGAGCGCGGGATGTCGAGCCACTCGCGGACCCGCTCCATCGCGGTGGCCTTCGTCACGCCCTCGGGAGCGATGTCGAGCCACGACGTCCAGCCGACCGAGTACGAGACCTTGTGCAGCCCCATCTGCTCGACGACCTGCAGGAAGTCCTCGGTGTCGTGCCCGGGCGAGATGACGACGACCCGGGTGGCCTCGACGCCGAGCAGCCGCTCGAACGGGACGTGCTCGCCGGCTACGGTCATGGCGTCGTCCGGGAAGTTGCCGGAGAGCAGGAACTGCCCGGCCTCGTCCTCGACGCCGAAGGCCGCGTTGGCGAGCGCGCCGTGCACGGTCTGCAGGACCTCGGACGGGTCGAACTTCTCGACGTGCACCCGCTCGTAGGAGCCGTCCGGACGGCGAGCCAGGGTGAGCGCACCGTTGGCGCAGACGAGGTACTTCGGCTCGATGCCGAGCGTGTCGAGCAGGGGCACCGTCATGCCCTCGCTGCGGCCGGTGGAGAGCATGACCTCGTGCCCGGCGGCCTCGACGTCACGCAGAGCGGCGATCACGGCCTCGGTGACGACACCGTCCTCGCGCATGGTGGTGCCGTCGATGTCGAGCGCGACCAGCCAGCGCTTGGTGCGCACGGAACCGCCGGACCCCGAACCGCCGTCGACGAACCGCCCCTGCGTGCTCATCGGGGTTCGATCACCTCGACGCCGCCGAGGTACGGACGGAGGACCTCCGGCACCACGACCGAACCGTCGGCCTGCTGGTGGGTCTCGAGGATCGCGACGATCCACCGGGTGGTCGCGAGCGTGCCGTTGAGGGTGGCGACGGGGGCGGTCTTGCCGCTCTCGGTCCGGTAGCGGATGTCGAGGCGACGGGCCTGGAACGTGGTGCAGTTCGACGTCGAGGTGAGCTCGCGGAAGGTGCCCTGCGTCGGCACCCAGGCCTCGATGTCGTACTTCTTCGCCGCGCTCGTGCCCAGGTCGCCGGCAGCGGTCTCGATGACGCGGTAGTGCAGCCCGAGGTCCTGCAGCATCTGCTCCTGGTACGACACGAGGCGCTCGTGCTCCGCCTCGGCCTGGTCCGGGTGCACGTACGAGAACATCTCGAGCTTGTTGAACTGGTGCACGCGGAGGATGCCGCGGTTGTCCTTGCCCGCCGAGCCGGCCTCGCGTCGGTAGCAGGTCGACCAGCCGGCGTAGCGGTGCCCCTCGCCCGACTCGTCGAGCGACAGGATCTCGTCCGAGTGGAACCCGGCGAGGGCGACCTCGCTCGTGCCGGTCAGGTAGAGGTCGTCGGCCTCGAGACGGTAGACCTCCGCAGCGTGCTCGCCGAGGAAGCCGGTGCCCGCCATCGTCTCGGGGCGCACGAGCGTCGGGGTGATCAGCGGTTCGAAGCCGGCGGCGATCGCACGGTCGAGGCCGAGCGACATGAGGGCGATCTCGAGCCGGGCACCGAGGCCGCGCAGGAAGTAGAACCGCGAGCCGGAGACCTTCACGCCGCGCGGGATGTCGATGATGCCGAGGTGCTCGCCGAGGTCCGCGTGGTCCTTCGGTTCGAAGTCGAACTCCGGCTTGGTGCCGACGGTGCGGAGCGTGACGAAGTCGTCCTCGCCACCGGCGGGAACGCCGGGCAGGACGACGTTCGGGATGGACCGGACGACGCTGTTGAACGTGTCCTCGGCGGCGGTGACGGTGGCCTGCGCCTCCTTCACCTTCGCGGCGAGTGCCTGGGCCTGCTGCACGAGCGCGGCCTTCTCGTCCTTCGGGGCCTTCGCGACGGTCTTGCCGAAGGCGTTCTGCTCGGCGCGGAGGGACTCGAACGAGGTGATCGCGCTCCGCCGTGCCGCGTCCGCGGCGACGGCCTCGTCGACGACGGCCACGGAGGCGCGGCGCGCCTCCTGCGAGGCCTTGATGACGTCCGGGTTGTCGCGCAGCAGCTGGGGATCGATCACCGCTTCATCCTAAAGGGACGGACTGGAGGCGCGTGGCGGCGCCGCCACGCGCCTCCAGTCCGTCACCGGGTCACGCCGGGCGTCCGCTCGCAGCATCCGATCGGTACCGTTGGTGCATGTCGACCCCTTCGGAGACCGCGCCCGCGGACCAGGACGCCCTCCAGACCGAGCAGCGGACGGCCGCGGTGGTCTACAACCCCGTCAAGGTCCACCTGCCGACCCTCAAGCAAACCGTCGAGAAGCACCAGCAGGAGGCCGGCTGGGCCGAGACCCTGTGGTTCGAGACGACCGAGGAAGACCCGGGCGGCGGGATGGCCCGCGCCGCGCTCGAGGCCGGAGCCGACGTCGTCGCCGCTGCCGGCGGAGACGGCACCGTCCGCGCCGTGGCCGAGGTGGTGCACGGCTCCGACGCCTCGCTCGCGCTGCTCCCGAGCGGCACGGGCAACCTGCTCGCGCGGAACATGAAGCTGCCGCTCGACGACCTCGGCGGCATGGCGAAGGCGATCTTCTCCGGCAACGACCGCTCCATTGACTTCGGGCAGATCGGCGTCGAGCGTCCCGACGGCTCCCGCGACGAGTTCGGCTTCCTGGTGATGGCCGGCCTCGGGCTCGACGCCCGGATGCTCGCGAACACCCGGCCCGGGCTGAAGAAGCGCGTCGGGTGGTTGGCCTACCTCGACTCGCTGTTCCGCTCCGTGCGGGACACCGACGGCTTCGAGTTCAAGTACCGGCTGGACGAGTCGGCGCGCAACGGCTCCGTGCGCGCGCACTCCGTCATCGTCGGCAACTGCGGCATGCTGCAGGCCAACGCGATGCTCCTGCCCGACGCCGAGATCGACGACGGGGTGTTCGACATCGTCGTGATGCGTCCCCGTGGGTTCTTCGGCTGGGTGCGGATCGGCGCGCGGGTGTTCTGGGAGAACGCGATCCTGCGCTGGTTCCACCGCTCGTCACTCGGCAACACCGTCGTCGGGCGTCGGATCACCACGGCGGCGAAGCAGGAGCGGCCACTGCGCTACATGCGTGGCGAGGAGTTCGTGCTGCGGCTGACGAAGCCGGACGAGTTCGAGATCGACGGCGACCCCGTGGGCGAGATCGTGGCGTTCCGCGCGCAGATCGACGCCGGGTCGCTGGACGTGCGGGTCCCCGTGATCGAGCCGCACACCGGGCGCGGTCGCAAGAAGTAGGGGCGGCCCGACCTCGCACGGTGCGAGGTCGGGCTCGCAGTGTGCGAGGTTCCGCGCAGTGTGGGACGCGATCGTCGTCCCACGGTCGTCGGAACCTCGCACGCTGCGGACGGCGCGCAGCGCGCAGCGCCCGCGTCAGTGCGCGTCGGGCTCGCCGGAGACGATCGCGCGGAGCCAGTCCCGGGCCTCGACGAACGCCGCGTCCGAGTAGCGCGTCGGGACCTCGGGGCGGATCCCGTCGGCCCGTGGGTACGACCCGAGGAACGTCACGCGCGGGCTGAACCGACGCAGGCCGAGCAGGGCGTCGGCCACGCGTTCGTCCTGCACGTGCCCGTCGAGGTCGATGACGAACCGGTAGCGGCCGAGCTCGTCACCGATCGGCCGCGAGGACAGCAGGCCCATGTTGATGCCCCGGGTCGCGAACTGCTCGAGCATGTCGACCAGCGCCCCGGGGTGGTCGGCGGGCAGCTCGACGATGACGCTCGTCTTGTCGGCGCCCGTCGGTTCGGGGAGCGCCAGCGTCTTGGAGACCAGGACGAAGCGGGTGACGGCGGAGGCGTTGTCCCCGATCGAGGACGCCAGCACCTCGAGCGCGTAGTGGTCGGTGATCCCCGGGGGTGCGACCGCGGCGTCGGCGGTCGGGTGCTCGTCGAGCAGGGCAGCGGCGGCCGCGACGTTCGACGACGCCGGGATGTGCCCGTGCCCGCGGACGTTCGCCTCGAGCCAGTTGTGGGTCTGCGCGTAGGCCACGGGGTGGGCGTTCACGGTGCGGACGTCGGCGAGCGCGGTGCCGGGGCGGGCGACGAGCACGAAGTCGACGGGGACGAGGTACTCCCCCACGATCCGGACGCCGGGGATCCGGGCGAGGGCGTCCTGCGTGGCGCTGACCCCGCCGTCGACGCTGTTCTCGATCGCGATCACGGCGCCGATCGACCGGCCGCTGACGACGTCGTCCAGGGCTTCACCCACGTTGTTGACGCTGCGCCAGGGCTTCCCGGCAGCGGCGTCGACGAGCTTGAGCGCCGCCTCGGTGAAGGTGCCGGCGGGTCCGAGGTAGGAGTACGTGTCGGACGGCGCGGCGGGCTGGCTCATGGGGCGAGCCTATTGCAGGGCCGCACGGCGGCCACGACGGGCCGCACGACCGCCGCGACCGTCAGTCGGTCGCCGTGCCGGTCAGCCGTGCCTCGCAGATCGCGGTGTCGTCGTCGTCCCGCGGGTAGGTCAGGGCGGCGAAGCGCCGTTCGGGGTCGAGCCGGGTGAGCAACGCCGCGGCGATGCCGTCGAGCTGGCCGACCTGCTCCTCGGTGAGGGCGTCGATGACCACGCGACGGGCGGTGCGCACGTGGTCGGGGGCCGCGTCGACGATCGTGGCGTAGCCGGCGTCGGTGAGCCGGACGTCGGTCGCACGCCGGTCGTCGGTGGACGGGCACCGCGAGACGAGCCCGCGCTTCTCGAGCCGGGACACCACGTGGGACAACCGCGGCAGGGACGCGTTCGTGGCCGAGGCGAGCGCCGACATCCGGAGGGTGCGGGACTCGGTCTCCGAGAGCATCGCGATGACCATGTAGTCGAAGTGCGTCAGGTCGGCGTCGCGCTGGAGCTGCTGGTCGAGCGCCGCCGGCAGGAGCTCCATGACGGCGACGAGCTTCATCCACGCGCGGAGCTGGTCGCGCGTGAGCCACGGGGTCTCGTCGGTCATACCGGCATCCTAGCGAATGGTTGTCGGTTCAACCAGTAGACGGCGTCGTCCGCCGACGCCGTGCAGCGACGACCAGCACGGCGGCCACCACGAGGACCAGCACGCCCTCGACGACGAGCAGGCGCAGACCGTAGTCGAACGGCAGCACCGTGTCGTTCTTCGTCCCGTGCGCCTTCGCCGCGATCTCCGGCAGGACGACCAGCGCGAGGACACTGCCGAGCACCACCACCGCCTGCACGACGACGAGCGCCCAGACCCGGAGCGTCCGCCCGGCCCGACGGAGCAGCAGCCCGACGGCGACGACGAACGGCGACAGGATGGCGTCGTGCAGGATCACCGCGCCGAGCAGCCACGTCGCGAGGCCCCAGATCCGGTTCGGCCGCACGGTCGTCACCATGACGTACGCCCCGAACGCGATGACCAGGACGCCGACCACGACCAGCACGATGCGTGCGACCTTCACCGGATCACCTCGATCTTCTCGATCCACTTCGTCTGCAGCACCCCGGGCCGCCCCGGAGCGATGATGCGCGCCGGGAACCCGTGGTCCAGGTCGAGCTTCTTCCCGTTCAACTCGAGCGCGACGAGGGTCGTCGGGTCCTCGGCGTACTCGGGACCCATGTCCATGATCCGGTAGCCGCCGTGCCGCTCGAGGCTCGTGACGCGCACGTGCGACCCCGGCGGGGCCTGGACCGCGGCGAGCAGGTCGCGCATCCGGACGCCCTTCCAGGAGGCCATCTGACTCCAGCCCTCCACGCACGAGATCGGGAGGTCGACCTGGGTGGTGCCCAGTGCGACGAGCTCGGCGCGCACGAAGGTCCGGCTGACGTCGTGGCCGACGACCGTGAGGGTCCAGTCCGCGGCCGTCGCGGTCGCGAGGACACCGGCGGCCCGGGCCGTGCGGTTCACCGGCAGGTCGTTCGGGCCGCGGTGCCGCTGACGCGCCCCGAAGACGTTGAACGGTTCGGCGAGCTTGTTGGACTGCCCGGCCGTCAGGGCGACGACACCGACCGTCGCCGCTGCGACACCCGCGAAGAAGCCGCGTCGGGCGACGCGCTCACGTCGACCCTGGGTCGCCTCGGGAGACTGCCTGGAGGCGCGGCTCGCCTCCGTCGCATCGGCCTGCGTGGTCGGAGCGGGAGCGCCGTCGACCCAGCGCAGGACCCTGCCGGTGAGGCCGCGGGGGTAGGAGGCGACCACGGACGCGACCGCAGCCGGCGGGACGGAGTCGGTCCGTGCCTCCAGGCCGGGAGGCAGCAGCTCGCTGCCCACGGTCGTGTCCGCGACGAACCGACCGTGGGCGTCGTACGCGTCGCGCTTCCGCCAGTACCGCGCGATGATCCGCAGCTTCGTGCCGATGTGCAGTACGAGGGACCCGATGAGCACGTACGACAGTGCGTAGTGCACCTGGCGGAACGGGAACGGCCACGGGTACCACTGGTACGTGTTGACCAGACCGGTGGCGACCTGCACCAGCGCAGCCGACACGAACACCGCGATCGACACGCGCTCCAGCAGGTGCAGCACGCCTCGCACGGGTGGGACCTGCGCGAGAGCGGGCATGACAGCGTTGAGCTTCGCGACGAGCAGCGGGATGATCGCGATCCCTGCCGTGATGTGGAGCCCCTGCGTGAACTGGTAGAGCTGCGTCGGCCGCGTCGCGAACCGCATGCCGGGCAGGGGGTCCTGCAGGAAGTGGCTGAAGAGGCCGGTGCCGAAGCACACGAGGAACGCCACACCGAGCAGTCGTCCGAGCACGACGGCCGAGCGCGCGTTGCGGTTGGGGGACGCCATCGTCGCCCGGGCGTCCAGCAGCAGCCGCCGCAGCACGGATAGCCTCAGGACACGATGAGCGAACGACTGCGCCCCGGCCGACTCCTGCCGACCGTCCTGGCCGTGGTCGGGGTGCTGGCCCTCGCGGGCGTCATCGCCGTCGGCGTCACGCATCTGGGCTTCCTCCGATCCGGTCATCGTGCTCCATTCGTTGCGTGGACCCTGATCGCTTGGACCGTGTTCGCCGGAGCGGTGCTGGCGTTGCGGTTCGTCCCCGCGAAGTGGATGACGTGGCTCGTGGTCGGCGGTGGCCTGGTGGTCGGGCTCGCCGCCATCGCCGGGCCGCCGAACACCAGCACCGATTCTGCTCGGTACGCCTGGGACGGCATCGTCCAGCACGCCGGGATCTCCCCGTACGCGCACACGCCGCAGTCGACGGCATTGTCCGGTCTGCGCCCCGATTGGCTGTTCCCGGACAAGATCGACGGCACGTGCGACCCGCTGCAGCCCCGGTACCGCGGCCTCGGCGACGGCGCGCAGGGGCACTGCACCGCGATCAACCGGCCGGACGTGACGACGATCTACCCGCCGATGGCCCAGCTGTGGTTCGCCCTCGTCCGCGCGTTCGTCCCGGCCACGGCGCAGTACATGCCCTTCCAGATCGCGGGCCTCATCGTCTCGCTCGGCGTCACGCTCGGGCTGGTCGCGGTGCTCCGTCGGCTCGGTCGCCCGACCTGGTGGGCGGCGCTCTGGGCGTGGTCGCCGCTCGTCGCCTCCGAGGCGGTCACGAACTCGCACGTCGACCTGCTCGGCGCCGCACTCGCCACGGCCGGCGCCGTGCTCGTCGCGTTCGGACGGCCGATCTGGGGCGGCATCGCCCTCGGGGCGGCCACCGCGACGAAGCTCATCCCCGCGATCGTCTACCCGCCGTTGCTCGGGCGGTGGCGGAACTGGTGGGCGATCCCGGTCGGGATCGCCGTGTTCGGGCTGCTCTACGTGCCGTACGTGCTCACCACCGGCCTCGACGTGCTCGGGTACCTGCCGGGCTACCTGTCCGAGGAGGGCTACGAGGACGGCTCCCGGTTCGCGCTCGTCTCGCTGGTCTTCAAGGGCGACGCCGCGACGATCGTCGTCGGGCTGCTCGTGCTCCTGGCGGCGTTCGTGGCCTGGCGGTTGTCCGACCCGTCGCGGCCGTGGTCCGGCGAGGTCCTGATGATCGGCGTGACCTTCCTGGCGGTGAGTCCGCGGTACCCCTGGTACGCCCTGCTGCTCATCCCGTTCGTGGTGCTGTCCGGCCGGTGGGAGTGGCTGTCGATCGGCCTCGCCATCGCGCTGCGCGGCGTGTGGCCGTCGGTGGACGCGTACCGGTGGTGGCTCGCCGCGGCGGTGCTCGTCATCGTCGTCGTCACGCTCGTGCGCACGCGTCGATCGGACTGGGTGCGCTGGGGACGGCTGTTGTCGTTCCGTCGGCTCGACCACGTACGCTGACGCCCATGGCACCCGCGACCCTGCTCGGTTCGACCGGCGCGTCCGCCTCGTCGGACCCGTCCGGGCTCGTCGACCGGTTCGGCCGTCGCGCCGTCGACCTGCGGGTGTCGCTGACCGAGCGCTGCAACCTCCGCTGCACGTACTGCATGCCCGCCGCCGGACTGCCGTTCGCGCCCGACGACCAGCTGATGACCGCGGCCGAGATCGAGCGGCTCGTCCGGATCGGGACGTCCAGGTTCGGCGTGCGCAAGGTCCGGTTCACGGGCGGGGAGCCGATGCTCCGTCACGACCTCGTCGACGTGATCGCCCGGTGTGCCGCGCTGCCGGACGCCCCCGAGCTGTCCCTGACCACGAACGCGATCGGCCTCTCGCACCGCGCCGCCGCCCTGTACGCCGCCGGACTCCGGCGGGTGAACGTGTCGCTCGACACCGTCGACCCCTCGGTGTTCGCCGAGGTCACACGACGACCGTTCCTCGACAAGGTCATCGCCGGGCTGTCGGCCGCGCACGACGCCGGACTCGCGATCAAGGTGAACGCCGTCCTGCTGCGCGGGGTCAACGACGCCCTGGCGCCGGACCTCATGCGCTGGTGCCTCGAGCGCGGCTACGAACTGCGGTTCATCGAGCAGATGCCGCTCGACCCCGACCACGCGTGGGACCGCACCTCGATGGTCACCGCGGCCGAGACGCGTGCGATGCTCTCGGAGTCCTTCGAGCTCGTGCCGGACGACGCTCCGCGCGACGGCGCCCCGGCCGAACGGTTCCGGGTGCTCGCCCGCACGGCCGACGGGGGCGTCGGTCCGGAACTCGGCACGATCGGCATCATCGCGAGCATCACCGAGTCCTTCTGTGCCGACTGCACCCGCACCCGCCTCACCGCTGACGGACACGTCCGGAGCTGCCTGTTCTCCGACGAGGAGACCTCCGTCCTCGGTCCGATGCGCGACGGCGCGAGCGACGACGAGGTCGCCGAGCTCTGGCGCCGGGCGATGTGGGCGAAGCCGCGCGACCACGGCGACGACACCGACGACCTCGTGCACCCGACGCGGGGCATGAGCGCGATCGGCGGCTGAGGGTGACGACGATCCGGTTCTTCGCGGCTGCCCGGGCGGCGGTCGGCGTGGACGAGGTCACCGTGACGGCGCCGGACCTCGGCACGGCGCTGGGCGGTGTGGACGCCACCGATCCGTCACGGTGGCTGGCGCTGCAGGAACGGTGCTCGTACCTGGTCGACGGCGTGACCACCCGGGACCGGTCGACCTCGCTCGAGGGCGTTGCGGTCGTCGACGTCATGCCGCCCTTCGCCGGGGGCTGAGCGGGGCGCGGGAAGCCCTGCCGTCCTGTTCGCGTCGGCGTCGTTCTGTCCCATCACGCATGCAGGAGGAAGCGCTTTCGCGCATGGGGTGCAGGAACTTCCGGCCTCCTACGCGCGGAACAGCCTCCTACGCGCGAAACAGCCTCCTACGCGCGGAACAGCTGCCGACGCGCGGAACGGCCCGGGCCCTACGGGGAGACCGACAGCACGATGAACGCGGCGAAGATCACCAGGTGCACCCCGCCCTGCAGCCGCGTCGCACGTCCGGGCAGCACCGTGAGCACCGCCGCGACGATCGTCAGCGCGAGCAGCACGATCTGACTCGGTCCGAGCCCCAGCAGCAGCGTGCCGGGCATGAACAGGGACGCCACGGCGATCGACGGGATCGTGAGGCCGATCGACGCCATCGCCGAGCCCATCGCCAGGTTGAGGCTCGTCTGGATCCGGTTCCGGGCCGCTGCCTTCGACGCCGCGATGCCCTCGGGCAGCAGGATGAGCAGCGCGATCACGACGCCGACGAACGACGGCGGGAACCCGACCGCGGCGACGCCGGCCTCGATCGCGGGTGACTCGACCTTCGCGAGTCCGACGACCGCGACGAGCGCGAGCAGCAGCAGCCCGAGCGAGGTCAGCGTGGCGCGGCCCGTCGGACGCGCGGCGTGGGCGTCCTCCGATTCCTCGAGCACCCCGCCGGACCGGCCGACCGGCAGGAAGAAGTCACGGTGGTGCACCGTCTGCGTGAACACGAAGAGCACGTAGAGCGCCAGCGAGGCCAGGGCGACGAAGACGAGTTGCGCGCCGGTGAACGACGAGTCGTCGGTGCCGGTGGTGAACGTCGGCAGCACGAGGGTGAGGACCGCCAGTGCCGCGACGGTCATGGTCGCCGCGGACGCACCCTCCTGGTTGAAGCGCACGGTGTTGTGCCGGAGCGTGCCGATCAGGATCGCAAGCCCGACCAGACCGTTCATCGTGATCATCACCGCCGAGAAGACGGTGTCCCGCGCCAGCGTCTCGGCCTTCGCCCCGCCCGAGCTGGAGAGCGCGATGATGAGCGCCACCTCGATGATCGTCACGGCGACGGCGAGGACGAGCGACCCGAACGGCTCCCCCACCCGGTGCGCGACGACCTCGGCGTGGTGCACCGCCGCGAGGACCGTGCCGGCCAGGACGACGGCCACGACCACCACGACGAACGTTCCGAGGTCGTGCCGGCCGAACGACAGTGCGAGGACGATCGCCGCGATCACGGGGATGCCGACGGGCCAGGACTTGGCGATCCAGTTTGTCACTGGGACATCTTGGCACCGGCCGGCTCGTAGACCGTCACCTCGGCCGCCGGCACGACGATCCGGACGGGCTCGCCCGTTGCGAGGGCGAGGGTGGCGGCGACCGAGACGGTCACGTCGGCGGCGAGCTCCCCCGCGCGCACGCGGACCAGCCCGTCCCGCGGTTCGAGCGCCGTGACCGGACGCTCGGGCCCGGCGCCGTCCCGCGTCGGGCGCGCGGCCGTCGGGTGGTAGACCGCCAGCACGGGCCGGCCTGGAGGCACGGTGTGCGTCCTCGACGCCAGCGCACCCCCGCCGTCGATCGCGATCCCACCCCGCGTGGCGGTCCCGCGGACGAGCGTCAGCCCGGAGAAGGACGCCGCGAACGCGCTGGTCGGGCGACCGAGGACGTCGGCGGTGGTCCCGGACTCGACGACGCGTCCGGCTTCGAGCACGACGATGCGGTCCGCGAGGGCGACGGCCTCGAGGGGGTCGTGGGTGACGAGGAGCGTCGGACGACCGGCGCGGGCGGTGCCGAGGGCAGCGCGGACCTCGGCGCGTGCATCGACGTCAAGAGCCGAGGTGGGCTCGTCGAGGAGCAGGAGCGCCGGATCCGTGGCGACGGCCCGGGCGATCGCCACGCGCTGGGCCTGCCCACCGGAGAGCGTCCCAGGTGCCCGATCTGCCAGGCCGGCCACGCCGACGGCCGCGAGCGCCGCGGACGACCGGTGTCGTGCCTCCCGGCCGCCTGATCCGGTCGCGCGCGGTCCGTAGGCGACGTTGCGGGAGACGGAGAGGTGCGGGAACAGGTCCGCGCGCTGCGCGACGAGGCCGACCCCGCGGCGGTGCGGCGGGACGCGCGTGAGGTCCCGGTCACCGAGCAGGACCTCGCCGTGCCGGGTGCGCAGCAGCCCGGCGAGCGCCTCGACGACCGTGGACTTGCCAGCGCCGTTCGGCCCGACGAGCGCGACGCACTCCGCTGAGCCGATCTCGAGCCGGACGTCGACGTCGCGCTCCGGGACGAGGACGTGGGCGCGCAGGCCGCCGGTCACGCGACGACCGCCCGGGTCCGGAGGGCCGAGGCCCCGATCACGACGAGCGCGACCACCACGAGCACGAGGGCGAGCGCGACGGCCGTGTCCGGGTCGATCTCCCGCTGCAGGTAGATCTCGAGGGGCAGGGTGCGGGTCACGCCCTGCAGACTGCCCGCGAACGTCAGGGTCGCACCGAACTCGCCGAGGGCACGGGCGAAGCAGAGGACGAGTCCGGACAGGATGCCCGGCAGGACCCGCGGCGTCGTGACGGTGAGGAACGTGCGGGTCGGACCGGCACCGAGCGTCGCCGCCACGCGTTCGAACCGATCACCGCCGACGCGGAGCGCACCCTCGATCGACGACACCAGGAACGGCATCGCGACGAACGTCTGCGCGATGACGACGGCGGTCGTGGTGAACGCGATGCGGAGGCCGTGGTCGTCGAGGAACGCCCCGACGACACCGAGGCGGCCGAACGCCGCGAGGAGCGCCAGCCCGCCCACGACCGGCGGCAGCACCAGGGGCAGCAGGACGAGCGCCCGGGCGACACCGACCCACCGCGAGGTCGAGCGCGCGAAGAGGACGGCGAGCGGGTAGCCGAGCACGAACGCGATGCCCGTCGCGGCCGCCGCGGTGCCCAGGCTCAGGCCGAGGGCGCTCAGGGACGCGGGCGACGTGACGAGCGCACCGAACGAACGCCAGTCGACGCGGCCGACCATCGCGAGCACGGGCACCACGACGAACAGGCCGCCGAGCACCGCCGGGACCGGGAGCCACCACGGCACCGGGGCCCGGCCACGGGTCACGGCGCCCCGAAGCCCGCGTCGGCGAGCACCTTCTGGCCGGCGTCCGACCGGACGTAGGCCGTGAACGCCGCCGCGAGCTCAGGGTTGCCCGCGTCCTTCAGCACGCCGATCGGGTAGGTGTTGACGGCCTTGCTCGAGGCGTCGAACGGGACACCGTCGACCTTGCCGTCGGCGCCCTTCACGTCCGTGACGTAGACGAGCCCGGCGTCGGCCTGCCCCGACTCGACCTTGCCGAGGACGTCGGTCACCGACTGCTCCTCGCTGACCGGTTTGAGGTCCACGCCGCTGGCCTGCTCCACCTTGGCGGTCGCGGCGCCGCACGGCACCGGTGCGGCGCACGTCACGAGCTGCACGTCGGACGACGTCAGGTCGTCGAGGTCGGTGATCCCCTTCGGATTGCCGGGAGCGACCGCGATCTCGAGGACGTTCGTGGCGAAGTCCTTCGGTGATCCCGGCGCGACGTCGGTCTTCACGATCTTGTCCATGTTCGCCTCGTCGGCGGAGGCGAACACGTCCGCCGGGGCACCGTTGCGGATCTGCGTGACGAGGTCGCTCGATCCGGCGAACGAGAACGTGATCGAGGTGCCGGGGTGGGCGTCCTCGTACTGCTTGCCGAGCGTCGTGAACGTCTGCTGCAGCGATGCCGCGGCGAACACGGTGATCTTCCCCGTCGGGCCGGTGGTGGCGCTGGCGGTGCCGGTCGTCGCGGTGGACTCGGCCGTCGCGCCCGATCCGGTCATCGAGCAGCCCGCGAGGCCGATCACTGCGAGTGCGGCTGCGGCGACGAGTAGCGTGACGTCCCGCTTGTGCGTCTTCATTCGGCGATTGTATCCGCGTGTGCGGATATCGCGCCGCCTTCTCGCCGCCAGGCCTCGATGCCGCCGTCGAGGACCGTCGCCGACCGACCCGCCGCACGAGCAGCTCGGGCCCAGGCGGTGGCGCGGACGCCGCTGGCACAGACGACCACCACCGGTGCGCTCGGGTCCGTCAGGTCCTCGGGCCGCAGGCTGCCCGGGATGGTCCCGGTGGCGAGTTCGCCCGGGGTCCGGACGTCGACCAGGAGCGGACGTCCGCGATCGTCGCGCAGCCGTTCGGCGAGCGCAGCCGGGGCGATCCGCGGCGGGGCGTCGTCGACCTGCGCAGCCGGGCGGCGGGACGCGGGCCCCCGGCGGAGGGTGCTCTCGGTCCAGCGCCACCGCCGGGCGTCGACGGTGAGGACCCGGCCGAGCAACGGCTCGCCGATCCCCGCGACGAGGGCGGTGACCTGTGCGGCCATCACCGAGCCGACCGCCCCGCACAGTGCGGGCAGCACGCCGTCGAGCGCGCAGGAGCCCTCGTCGGGCAGTGCGTCCGGGTGCAGGTCGTGGAAGTCGATCGGCTCCGAACCACTGTCATGGAAGACCGAGACCTGCCCGTCGAGCCCGAGCACCGTGCCCCACACGAACGGGATGCCGGCGCGGGAGCACGCGTCCGAGATCGCGCGTGTGACCTCGACGCTGTCCGCGGCGTCGACCACGACGTCGTGCCCGGTGACGTGGTCCGGCCGGAACGGCTCGGCGAGCGCGACGACCTCGAGCTCCGGGTCGACGCCACGCACCCGTTCCGCGGCGCACTCGGCCTTCGGGAGGCCGACGTCCGCCGCTGCGAAGAGGGTCTGCCGTGCGAGGTTCGACGTGTCGACGACGTCGTGGTCGACGATCGTGACCCGACGCAGCCCGGCGCCCGCGAGGTACGTCAGCACCGGCGCGCCGAGTCCACCGGCACCGACCACCAGGACGCTCGCGTCGGCGAGCGCTCGGACGGCCCGCTCCCCCGCGCCCTCGAGCGCAGCGGTCCGGGAGGTCAGGCGTCGCCGTGCGTCGCTCGTCACGGTGCGGGCTCCGCGGGGACCTCGACCGACACCATCGTCGCCTTCACCGAGGCCACCGCGACGGCGCCGACCTCGAGCCCCAGGTCGTGGACGGCTTCGGCGCTCATCAGCGAGACGACCCGGTGCGGACCGCTCTGCAGTTCCACCTGCGCCATCACGCCGTCGACCGTGAGCGCGGTGACGATGCCGACGAACCGGTTCCGGGCGGAGCTCCGCGTGCCGGACGGGTCGTCGAGCTGCTCGCCCCGACCGCGGATGTGGGCGGCGAGTTCCGCGCCGTCCACCACCGTCCGGCCGGAGGCGTCGACGTCCCGGGTGAAGGTCCCGCCGTCGACCAGTCGCCGGACGGTGTCGTCGCTGACGCCGAGGTACCGCGCGGCGTCGCGGATGCGGAGCTTCGTCATGGTGTTCGCACCATACCGGTATGTGGAACTCTCAGTGTCGGCAGGCCTCCTGCCGGGCACCTGTCCAGACGCCCCGGCTACCGTCCAGTCCGTGAGCACTCCCCGGACCGGCACCATCAGCGTCCCCCGCACGACGGGGCTCGCACCGGTCCGCACTCGTTCCCGACGGCTCGTGTCGAGCATCGGGCTCGCCGTCGTCCGCACGCCCGAGCTCACGATCGGTGCCCTCGGGGTGCTCGTCGCCGCGGCCTTCGCCTGGGTGCCGTCGCTCTGGTACGACGAGGCCGCCACGGTCACGAGTGCGCAGCGGACCTGGGCCCAGCTCTGGGCCGAACTCCACAGTGTCGACGCGGTGCACGGGCTCTACTACGCCCTGATGCACGTCTGGTTCTGGCTCGTCGGGTACACGCCGTTCACGCTGCGGTTCCCGAGTGCCCTCGCCGTGGGCGTCGCAGCCGGGCTCCTCGTGGCACTCGGACGACGACTCGGCGGACGCCGACTCGGGATCACCGCCGGCATCGTGTTCCTCGCGCTCCCCCGGGTGCAGTGGGCCGGGTCCGAGGGGCGTCCGTACGCGACGATCACGACGCTCGCGGTGTGCCTGACGCTCGTCGGGATGACCGCGGTGCGCCGGACCCGCACCGGCCGCAGCCTGCACTGGTGGGTGGCGTACGGCGCGCTCGCCCTCGTCGCCGTGACCTTCAACGTCTACCTGTCGCTCGCCGTCGTCGCGCACGCCGTCACGCTGCTCTGGACGATGCTCGCTCGACGGACGTCACTTCGCCGGGCGACGGTCTCCCGGTCGGCGCGCATCCCCGGTCCGCCGCTCGTGACGGGTGCCACCCTGGTGCGGTGGGCGGTCGCCGCCGGCATCGCCGCCGTGGTCGTGTCCCCCGTCGTGGTGGAGATCGCCTCGCAGTCCAAGCAGGTGGCGTGGATCGCCGGGATCGGGCAGCGCACCGGCGCGCAAGTGTTCGCGACCGCGTGGTTCGGCGGGGTCGACTGGTACGCCGCAGTCGCGTGGGCCCTCGTACTGCTCGGGGTCGTCGGCGGCCTGGTCGAGGCGCACCGCCGCTCCGCGACCGTCCGCTCGCTGCTCCGCGCCCAGGCCGTCCGCGTCGCACTCCCCCTCGTGGTGATCCCGACCGCGGCGCTCGTCCTCGCCACCGCGATGGGCAAGCACCTCTACTCCCCGAAGTACGCGACCCTGAGCCTGCCGTTCGTCGCGCTGCTCATCGCACTCGCGCTGACGATGATCCGGCCGAAGGCGCTGCTCGCCGCCGCGGTCGGGGTCGTCCTCGTCCTGTCGGTGCCGACCGCGGTCGCCGTGAAGGAACCGCTCGCGAAGCAGGACTCGACCTGGGCGCGCGCCGCGTCGATCATCGCCGCCGAGCGGAGCAGCAACCGCGTCGACGCCGACGAGGGCGTCGTGTTCGGCAGCGTGTACGGCCACCCGGGCACGACGGCCGACATCATCCGCGTCTCCTACCCCGATGCCTTCGCCGGCATGACCGACCTCGGCGTCCGGAAGAACGGTGCCGAGAGCGGGGTGCTCTGGAACCAGACCGGTGACCTCGCCACGACGATCCCGAGCCGCCTCGACGACATCGACACGGTGTGGTTCGTCGGCGGCACGGTGAAGGCGCGCAACATCGAGCCGGAGACGGCGTCGGTCCTCGCCGCACACGGGTTCACGGTGGAGGAGCACTGGAAGACCGGCACCGTGGTCATCACGGAGTACGTCCGCCGCTGACGAAGCGCGCGGGGCGACGCTCAGTGCACCACGCGGGCGCCGTGCACCGGTCCGGCTGCCCGGACGGCCACCATGCCCGCGGCACTCAGCTCGACCTGGACTTCGAGCGCGGCATCGCGGTCGGCGACGAGGAAGGCAACCGTCGGCCCGCTGCCGGAGACCAGCCCGGCGAGCGCACCGGCCTTCTCGCCGATCTCGAGCGTCGACGCGAGGCGCGGCTGCAGGCGCATGGCCGGCGCCTGCAGGTCGTTGTACAGGCAGTCCGCGAGCAGGTCCGGGTCGCCGGCACGCAGGGCCTGCAGCACGTTCGCCTCGACCACGGGGGTCGTCGGCGCCGGCGCGATGTCGGCACGGTAGCGCTCGCGGTGTTCGTCGAGCGCCCGGTACACGGCCGGGGTGGAGAGCCCGTCGTCGCTCAGGGCGAGCACCCACTGGAACTCGCCCTTCGCCAGCGCCGGGCTGAGCTCGTCGCCCCGGCCCGTGCCGACCGCGGTCCCGCCGGCGAAGGCGAACGGCACATCGGCGCCGAGCTGTGCGGCGAGCCGCAGGAGTTCCTCACGCCCGAGCGCCGTGCCCCAGAGCGTGTCGACGGCGAGCAGCGTCGCGGCCGCATCTGCCGATCCCCCGCCCATGCCGCCGGCCACCGGGACCTGCTTGTCGATGGTCAGCCGGACGCCACCGCGGTAGCCCGCAGCGTCCGCCACGAGCCGAGCGGCCCGGATGGCGAGGTTCGACTCGTCCACCGGCACACCGCTCGTGTCGATCGGCCCGGTGAAGGTGACCGAGAAGTCGTCCGCCGGCTCGGCCGAGACGTCCTCGTACAGCGAGACCGCCTGGTACGCCGTCGCCACGTCGTGGTAGCCGTCGTCCTGCAGCGCCCCGACGGACAGGTACACGTTGATCTTGCCGGGGGCGCGCGTCCGCACGCGGGTCGGAGCGGCCAGCGTGGTCATGCCCCCAACCTATCCCGACGTGGCGGGGCTGACGCCCGACGTGGCAGGGCTGACCCCCGATGTCGCCGCCGCGAAGCCCCGCGCCAGGTCGGCGAGGATGTCGTCGACGTGCTCGAGACCGATCGACAGCCGGATCAGGCCGTCTCCGACCCCCGCGGCCGCCCGCTCCGACGAGGTCATCTGCACGTGCGTGGTCGACGCCGGGTGCACCACGAGGGACCGCACGTCGCCGATGTTCGACACGTGGTCGAACAGCTCGAGCGCCGCGACGAACCGGCGCCCCGCGTCGACCCCGCCGTCGAGGTCGAACGCGAGCACCGCCGAGGGGCCGGCGGGCACGTAGCGCTGCTGCAGGTGGTGCCACGGCGACGAGGGCAGCCCCGCGTAGTGCACGCCGAGCACCTGGTCGTGGGCGTCGAGCCACGAGGCCACCGCCGCAGCGTTCGACACGTGCCGGTCCATCCGGAGCGACAGCGTCTGGATGCCCTGCAACACCAGGAACGCGGTGAAGGGTGCGATCGCCGGACCGAGGTCCGCCGACAGCTTCGAGCGGGTGCGCTGGATGAATGCGCGCCGCCCGAACTTCGAAGCGAAGTTCGTGTTCGCGAACCCGGACTCCTCGGTGGAGGCCAGCTGCGGGTACCGGTCGGCGTGCGCGGCCCAGTCGAAGTTCCCGCTGTCCACGATCAGCCCCGCGATGGCACTGCCGTGGCCGGCGAGGTACTTCGTCGCCGAGTGCACCACGATGTCCGCACCGTGCTCGATCGGTCGGACGAGGTACGGCGTCGCGATCGTGTTGTCCACGATGAGCGGGACACCGGCCTCGTGGGCGACCCCGGCCACCCCCGCGAAGTCCAGGACGTCGCCGCGCGGGTTCGGGATCGACTCGCCGAAGAACGCCTTCGTCTCCGGACGGACGGCAGCCGCCCACTCCTCCAGGTCCGTCGGGTCCTGCACGAACGTGAACGCGATGCCGAGGTCGCGCATGGTCGACGCGAACAGCGTGTACGTCGCGCCGTACAGCGACGCACTCGAGACGACGTGGTCGCCGGCGCGCGCGACGCCGAGCACGGCCAGCGTGGTCGCCGCCTGGCCGGAGGCGAGCGCGAGCGCACCGACGCCGCCCTCGAGGTCGGCGATGCGCCGCTCGAGCGCAGCGGCGGACGGGTTGTTCACGCGCGAGTACGTGTGCCCCGGCGCGTTGAGCATGAACCGGTCGGCCGCGTCCTCACCGGACGGGTAGACGAACGCCGCACTCTGGGCGATCGGCGGGACGTTGGCGCCCCAACCGGGATCGGACTTGAACCCGGCCCGGATCTGCCGGGTCTCGAACGCCCACTCCTCCTCGGTCGTGCCCATCAGACGGCCGCCCCGGACGCCACGGCCACCGACGGTCGCACCAGCGGGATGACCTGCTCACCGAACCGGTCCATCTCCTCGAGCTGCGGCGAGAACTGCAGCAGCAGCGTGTCCACCCCGGCGTCCTCGAACTCGCGGATCCGCGCCGCCACCTGCTCCGGCGTCCCGACGAACCCGGGGCGGAGGCCTCGGTTCGACACCGAGTAGTCCTCCAGCGAGGGCACGTGCTCGAGCTGCGACTTCGAGATGAAGTCCTGGTACGACTCGTACGCCTGCCCGTGCTGCACGTCGGTGATGCGCGCGAGCTCGGCCTGCGCCTCGTCCTCGGTCTCGCGGACGATGACGTACGCGGCCATGCCGAACGCCTCGAACGGCGGCAGCCCGGCGTCGACACGGCGCTGCTTCATCTCGGCGATCTTCGTCCGGAGTTCCTCGACCGTGCCGCCGTGGGTGACGTAGGCGTCGGCGTACCCCGTGATCGCCGCCTTGCCGGCCTCGCTCTCGCCGCCGGCGTAGATGCGGGGCGTCACGCGGGGCTTCGGCTCCAGGTGGGCGTTCTGGATGTCGTAGTACTCGCCCGAGAACGAGTACGGGGTCTCCCGCCACATCCCCTTCATGACCTCGACGAACTCAGCGGTGCGCTTGTACCGGTCGTCGTGCTCGGAGAAGATCCCGCCGTACTGCTTGGCTTCCTCCGCCCACCACGCGCTCACGACGTTGAACGTGAACCGGCCACCCGAGATGTCGTCGATGGTCGCCGCCTGCTTCGCCGTCACGGCCGGCAGGTGGTAGCCCGGGCGCATCGCCGCCATGATCTCGAGCCGCTCGGTCGTCGCCGCGATGGCCGCGGCGAGCGACCACGCCTCCAGCGACGGCGCCGCCGTGCCCTTGATGTCGTTGAGGTTGAGCTCCGGCACGAGCGTCAGGTCGAAGCCGATGCGCTCGGCGCGCTGCGCCAGGCGCTTCACGTAGTCGAAGGTGACCGGCATGTGCTCGTTCTCGACGTTGCGCAGCCAGCCGCCGAAGAGCGGGGTCCAGTATCCGAATCGCACGGGGTGAGTTCCTTGGGGAGGTGGGGAGTGCCCTGGAAGGGGCGCGGAACGGACGGGAGGCGCGGGGCGGGCCCGCCACGGGCCTCCAGTCCGGTGGTTCTTGCGTTCTCAGGCCGTGAGTTGCGCTGCGTACTGCGTCTCCAGCAGGCCACCGAGGTACCGCGCGATGGAGCGCGGGCCGGAGGCCGGCGCCGTCTCCTCGACGGCGGGGTTGTAGTTCGTGTTCGTGTTGATGTCGTAGACGACCGTGCGGCCGTCCGTGGTCTCCATGAACTCGACGCCCGCGATCTGGATGCGCTGGTCGGCCAGGAAGGTGCGGAGCTGCTGGACGAGCGGGTGCTCGGCCGTGACCTCGGTGCGGACTTCGAAGGCGTTGGGCTGGCCGGCGCCGGGTACGTCGCAGACGGCCCCGGCGATGACCTGCGGGACCTCGCACGCGTCCGCCGGGCACAGCTCGAAGCTGCCGGCGCTCGTGTCCACGCGGACGGCGTAGACGAACTCGCCGCCGACGAACTCGACGCGGGTGATGAACGGCTCGCGGGCCGTCAGGTACTCCTGCAGCAGGGTGATGCCGTCGACGGGCTCCTCGAACTCCGGGCTGTCGACGTAGGCGTCGAACTCGGCGAGCGAGTCGAAGCGACGGACGCCGAGGCCCTTGCCGCCCTGGTTGTGCTTCGTGATGAACGGGACGTCCTGGCCGTCCGTGAAGGTGCGCGCGGCCTGCTTGAGCGTCGTCGTGCCGAACACAGCGGTCGTGCGGGGCACGTCGAACCCGGCGTTCTTGAGCAAGCCGTGCTGGGCGACCTTCGAGACCTCGAGCTCGAGGACGTGGCTGCCGCCGACGACCTGGCGACCCGCTCGCTCGAGCCAGCCGAGGACCGCGCGGGTGTACTCCTTCGAGTGCTCGTGGCCGCGGGTGTGGCTCGACGCCGACATGCGGGACCAGTAGACGCCCGGTTCGGGATCGGCGGCGAGGTCGATCTGCCCCTCGGTCAGGAGGATCTCCTCGACGGGGACGCCCTCGGCCTCGAAGGCAGCGGCGAGCGGCGGGAACCACTCGGGGTTCTCGTGGATGACGTACACGCGCGGAGTGCTCACCTCGCCACCATAGGCAGGTCGTGGTGCGCGCGGCCAAGTGTGTGACGCGCTGTTGCTCGCTCGTGTTTCAGTGTGTGAAGGCCTGCTGACCGACGACGCCGAGGAGCTCGAGCTTCTGGGCGTCCTCGGTCCCCGCCGGTGCGGTGAAGAGCAGCAGCGCCTGGGTCTGGCTCGTCGTGTGGAGCACCTGGCAGTCCACGGTGATGCGGCCGAGCTCCGGGTGCACGAAGGTCTTGTGGTCCTCCCAGCGGCTGGCCACCTCATGCAGGGACCACAGTGCGCGGAACTCCTCGCTGTTCGCTTCGAGATCGGCGATGAGCTCGACGGCCCGTGAGTCCTTCGGGCCCGCGGCACCCACGGCAGCACGGAGCGACGCGACCTGTGCCCGCGCGAGACGATCGTGCTGCTCGGGGGCGTACTTGGCTCGCTCGTACTCATTCATGAACCAGCGCCACGGCTGGTACCGCTCGTTCCCCGGCAGATCTGTCGTCGTGCCGAGCAACGCCGCACCGAGCCGGTTCTCGACGAGGGTCTCACCGAGGTCGTTCACCACGATCGCCGGTGTGTCCTCGAGCCGGTCGAGCACCCGGAGGATCGCCGGGTCGACGTGGTCGGAGCGGTGCACGCGTGCCGGAGCGTTGTGCCCCGCGAGGCGGAACAGGTGGTCGCGCTCGTCGAGCGTGAACCGGAGCGCCCGGGCGATCGCCGCCACCATCTGCTCGGAGGGCTGTGGCCCACGCTGCTGCTCGAGCCGCGTGTAGTAGTCGGCGGACATGCCCGCGAGGGCCGCGACCTCCTCGCGCCGCAGCCCCGGCGTCCGTCGACGCTGCCCGGAGCCCAGCCCGACGTCCTCGGGGCGCAGCAGTTCGCGACGGCGGCGGAGGAAGTCGGCGAGCCCAGGGCGGTCCATGTCCCTCATCGTGCACCGCCGCGGACGTCCGTGCCAGGGATCGGCGGTCCCCCGATGACGGCGCTCTGGTTCGGACGGTCGGGTGGGCGGATCGTGGTCGACATGGACATCACGAACTCCACCGTCTTCATCCCCGGCGCGACCTCGGGCATCGGCCTCGGGCTCGCCCAGCGCCTGCAGGCCGCCGGCAGCACCGTCGTCATCGGTGGCCGACGCCGCGCACTGCTCGACTCGCTGCACGACGAGTACGGCTTCGACACCGTCGAGCTCGACGTCACCGACCCCGCGTCGATCACCGCAGCCGCGGCCTCCGTCATCGAGACCCATCCGACGCTCGACACGGTCATCACGATGTCGGGCATCATGCGCGCCGAGGACCTCCGCTCGTCGGAGCACCTCACGGACGCCGTCGCCACCGTCGAGACCAACCTGCTCGGCACCATCCGCCTCATCGACGCGTTCCTGCCGCACCTGCTCAGCCGCCCGGCGTCGACCATCGTCACCGTGTCGTCCGGGCTCGCCTACACGCCGCTCGCCGCGACCCCGACGTACAGCGCCACCAAGGCGGCCGTGCACTCGTACACACAGTCCCTCCGCCAGCAGCTGACCGACTCGTCCGTGGCTGTGCTCGAGCTCGTGCCACCGGCGGTCGCCACGGACCTGATGGGCGAGGGCGTGGACTTCGGCGGGATGCCGCTCGACGACTTCCTGACCGAGGTGGTCTCGCTGCTGCAGTCCGGTGCTGCGCCGGAGATCCTCGTGCAGAACGTCCTGCCGCTGCGCTGGTCCGAACGGGACGGGAAGCAGCAGGAGCTCATCGAGATGCTGGCGGCCCGTCGGCACTGACGGCCCGCGACCGGCTCAGTCGGCGGCGCCGTCCGTTTCAGTCGGCGGCGCCGTCCGGTTCGCCGCGGGCCTCGCGCCGCCGGATGACGCCGTCGAGGAACCGGTTGACGAGGCGCCAGGCCGGCCACGTGAGGGCGCCCACGAGGGCGGTGTCGACCGGACGGCCGATGGCGCGGATCACCACGTAGGCGCCCGTCGCTGCCATGACAGTCGACAGGACGCCGGTGACGCGGCGCCGGTCGTGGTCGTCCTGGTCCTCGTCGTCGTCGGGGATTCGGTCGAACGCGATCCCCCACGCGACGAACAGGACACCCAGCAGGACAGCCACCCACGCGGCGTCGTCGGACGGATCGCGGAGCAGCGCCCGCACGGCGAAGACCACGATGGCGCACCCCGCGACCACTGCCGTCAGCAGGACGATCAGCGAGGCACGGGAGCGAGGTGCAGACACCCGTCGGAGCCTAGGGCCGAAAGACCGGTCCGCGCGCGCCCCCGTTCGCGTGGTCACGCGCCGGTCAGAGCCCGGCGAGCAAGCCCTGGAGTTCCGCCTTGGCGTCCGGCATGCGCTCCGGCCCGGTGAGGCGTTCGCGCTGCACCGCGATCCGGACGGTGTCCGCGCGGGAACCGTCCTCGGTGTTGAGGAGCACTGACTCGCGGTCGGGGAACGTCCACCGGGCCGACGGACGCTTCCCGCCCCGGCTCTCCGAGGTCGGAGGGAAACCGAACGCCTCCGTGAACACCGGCACGATGCCGTCGAGGACTGCCTCACGCTCGCCGGGCACCTGCCGGGACGCCGACACCGCGAAGGAGCCGTCGGACCGTTGCCCCGGGATCCGCAGCCCCCGAGCCTGCTCGTACCCGATGGTGACGCCCTGCGCCCACCACGAGTCGACGCCCTGGTCGACGAGCCAGGTCACGATCGCCGGGTGACCGATCGTCCGTCCGTCGGCCGCGTCGATGCGGGCGTACCAGTCCTCCGGGGTCCTCCCCGTGGCGGCCAGGACCTTGTCGGCGGCCATACCCTGCGCGTGCGATCGCACCGTCCCGTCGGTCATGCCGTCATCGTAGGGGCGGTGCGATCGCATCGCGCTCGTGGTCCCTTCAGGATCCGGACCAGCCGCTCGATCGTCGGCGTGCGCGGGTACCGCGCACGAACTGCTGCGGCGTGAAGATCGGCAGCAACGACGGATCGACCGCGCCGAACACCTGGTCGACCGTCGCGATGCCGTCGGCACCGGACGCCATCACCATCGCAGCGTGCACCGAGTCGAGCGCGGGCAGTCCGAAGCGCTCCCGGTAGTACATGACGTCCTCGAGCAACGGTGTGAGCTCGACGTAGACCGCATCGGTCAGTGTGATCAGCGCCTGCCACCGTGCGAGCATCTCCCTCGCCAACTCCGACACGGAGGGTTCCGAGCGCGTGCCTGCACCGCGCACCTGCCGTACGGCGAGGTCGAACGCGACGTCCTGGAGCTGCAACTCGAGCACGTCGTTGAAGAACACCGTGGTGTCCGCCGCGACCATCCGCTCCAGGAAAGCGGCAGCAGCGTCGTGTCCCGGCGCGCTGCGTTCCAGCGCAGCGAGCACGAAACTCCGTTCGAGCACGACGGCCGCCGGCATGGTCGTGGTCTCCTCCATCGGGAAGACCCGGCAGGGCTCGTCGATGGGGGCGGACTCGATGGGTGCCACTGTCAGACGCCCTGCCACGGCCGGCCGACGGGGCGTGGCGCAACTGTGAACGTCGAGGCGCTGAGGATCTGTCGGACACGCTTCGCTCGCTCGTCGGCGCTGCCGCTCGGTCGTACCCGGCGCGCCTCGATCTCCGCCGGTGTGAGGGTTCGAGGTGTGAACGATTCCGAGTGCTGGAGGCGTTCGAGTTGACGATGGGCGCTGTTCATGGTTGCTCCTCTTGGTTCGTGCTGCGACCGTAGATCGGCACGATCGCAGTGGGCAAACATGTTGTATTTCTTGCACAGGCTGACGACACTCGCGCGCGGACGGCGGATCGGGAGAGGATGGGCCGTGATGAACGACCGCCTCGCCACCGTCCAGCGCATCGTCGCCGAAGCCGGCATCGACTCCACCGCCCGCGAACTGCCCGACTCGACGCACAGCGCCGCGCAGGCCGCCGCCGCGCTCGGTACCGAGCCGGGCGCTATCGCGAGCAGCCTGCTGTTCCTGGCCGACGGCGAACCGCTGCTCGCGATGACGTCCGGGCGCCACCGGGTCGACACGGATCTGCTCGCCGGCCAGCTCGGCGTCACCGAACTCACCATGGCCACCGCGAAGCAGGTCCGGGAGGTCACGGGGCAGCCCATCGGCGGCGTCTCCCCCGTCGGGCACCCGGCACCGATCCGGACCGTGGTCGACGAGGCCCTCCGCGAGTACGACGTCGTCTGGTCGGCGGCAGGGACCGCGAACAGCGTGCTCCCCCTGACCTTCGACCAGCTGCTGACCCTGACGAGCGGGACCGTGGTCCGGGTCAACGAGCACTGATGGCGGCGCGGACGCGGGTCGAGCTGGGGCGACGGGAGGACCTCGGAGCCGACTGCGCGAACTGCTTCGGCCTGTGCTGCGTCGCGCTGGCGTTCGCGAGGTCCGCGGACTTTCCCTTCGACAAGGACGCCGGCGACCCGTGCACCAACCTCGACGAGGCAGACGGCTGCCGCATCCACCCACACCTGCGCGAACGAGGATTCTCCGGCTGCACGGTGTTCGACTGCTCCGGTGCAGGCCAGAAGGTCTCCCAGCACACCTTCGCGGGCCGGTCGTGGCGGGACGACGCCGAGACGCAGCGGTCGATGTTCGCCACGTTCCCGATCGTGCGCCGGCTCCACGACCTCCTGCGGTACCTCGACGAGGCGATCACGCTCGTGCGTCGGACGGACGACGAGACTCGGTGGGTCACGGCGTTCGAGCGCGTCCGATCACTCAGCGACGGGACACCAGGCGAGCTCGCGACCCTCGACGTCGACGCGGAGTACGACCACGCCCGCCCGCTCCTGCTCGAGGCGAGTGCGATCGCCCGCGCGCGGGGCCCGCTCGGCGCCGATCACCGGAAGGTTGGTCCGGGGGCGGACCTCGTCGGCGCGGACCTGCGCGGCGCGGACCTCCGCGGAACGACACTGCGCGGTTCCCTCGCGATCGCGGCGGACCTCCGGCGCGCTCTGCTGGAGCGCTGCGACGTGCTCGGCGTGGACCTCCGCGATGCCGATCTGCGGGGTACCGACCTCCGCGGTGCGGTGTTCCTCACCCAGATGCAGGTCAACGCGGCGAAGGGCGACGCGGCCACGCTCCTGCCAGGAGGGTTCCAGCGGCCGGGCCACTGGTGAGTTCAGTCCGCCGCGGCGAGGACCGTCCGGCCGAGGCGTACGAAGTCGTCGGTGCTGAGCATCTCGCCACGTGCGGTCGGGTCGATCCCGCCGGCGGTGAGGAGTTCGGACGCACGAGCACTGCTGCCGAGGACGCCGGACAGGCTCTGACGGAGCATCTTCCGACGCTGCTGGAACGCCCCGTCGACGAGCGCGAACACCTGCGCACGGAGCGCTTCGTCGCCCGGCTGATCGTGCCGGTCGAACCCGACGAGCACGCTGTCGACGTTCGGCACCGGCCAGAACACCTGCCGGCTGACCTGCCCGGCGATCGACCACGAGCCGTACCAGGCGGCCTTCACGCTCGGGGCGCCGTAGACCTTGCTGCCCGGCCCCGCCGCGATGCGGTAGCCGACCTCGGCCTGCACCATCACGAGTGCTCGCTCGATCGACGGGAACGTGGCGAGCAGGTGCAGCAGGACGGGCACGGAGACGTTGTAGGGCAGGTTCGCGACGACGTGGGTCGGCGCTTCCGGCAGATCGTCCGCCGCAACGGCGAGGGCGTCCTGGTGCACGACGCGGAGCCGGGCCGAGGGCTGCATCGTCGACACGGTCGTCGGGAGCTGCGCCGCCAACCGGCCGTCGATCTCCACCGCGGTGACGGATGCGCCGGTCTCGGTCAGCCCGAGGGTCAGCGAGCCCAGGCCCGGGCCGATCTCGAGCACCTTCGAGTCGCCGGTCACGCGGCCGGACGCGACGATGCGTCGGACGGTGTTGGCGTCGTGCACGAAGTTCTGGCCGAGCTTCTTCGTCGGGGTGACGTCGAGCTTGGCAGCGAGGTCCCGGATCTCCGCCGGGCCGAGGAGCGACGCCACGACTACCCGTCCACCGTCACGGGCTCGGCGTCCCAGGCGCCGTAGACGAGCTCGGTGTTCGAGGCGATCTGCGCCGCGAGCATCGAGGCGTCCGTGCCGAGGGTCTCCGCCATCGAGCGCAGCGTGAGCGGGATGAGGTACGGCGCGTTCGGTCGCCCGCGGAACGGCGTCGGCGTGAGGTACGGCGCGTCCGTCTCGACCATGATCAGGTGACGCGGCGCGACCTCGAGGGCCTGGCGGAGGGGTGCCGCGTTCTTGAACGTGACGGTGCCGGCGAAGGACATGTACCAGCCCCGCTCGGCGCAGAGACGGGCGAGGTCCGGCCCGCCGGAGAAGCAGTGGAACACGGTCTTCTCGGGAGCGCCGACACGGTCGAGGACCTCGACCACGGCGTCGTGCGCGTCGCGGTCGTGGATCGTCAGCGCGAGGTCGTGCGCCTTCGCGATGCGGATGTGTTCCTCGAAGGAGCGGACCTGGGCGTCGCGGCCGTCCTCACCCGTGCGGAAGAAGTCGAGGCCGGTCTCGCCGATCGCCCGGACCCGGGGCAGCGCCGCGAGCCGATCGATGCCGGCGAGGTGCTCGTCGAGCAGGCCCTGCTCCTGCAGCGAGGGCGCCTCGTTCGGGTGCAGCGCCACGGCAGCGAGGACCCGGGGCTCACGGGCGGCGATGGCCGCCGACCACTCCGACGTCGCCAGGTCGGTGCCGACCTGCACGACGCCGCGGACACCGACGCTCGACGCCCGGTCGAGGTGCTCCCGGTAGTCGAGTGCGCCGTCACCACCGTCGGCGATCTCCATGTGGGTGTGGTTGTCGTAGACCGGGACGACGAGTGCCTCGGGCATCGGCGGGTAGGTCAGGTCCCGCTTGGAACCGTCCCCGTCGCCACGGGAGCGGAGGTGGGCGTCGGTCACGCTGCGCCCTGCTCCGTCTGTTCGATGCGCGGGAAGAGTCCGGTCTCGAGCGGGACGACGGCCGACGCGCCCTGCCATTCCCAGGCACGGTCCACGCGCTGCTCGGCGATGGAACCGCCGGCACCGATCGAGGTCCAGAGCTTCTCGGTCGCCTTCGGCATGACCGGCGACACGAGCACGGCGACCGTGCCGAGTCCGCGGAGCGCCGTGGCGAGCACGGTGCCGAGCCGCTCACGCTGGGCGTCGTCCTTCGCGAGCGCCCACGGCTGCTGCTCGGTGATGTACCCGTTCAGGGCGTCGACGAGCTCCCAGACGGTCGCGATCGCCTCGTGCGGCGCGAACGCCGCGATGGCAGCGTCGGCACGCTCGGTGACGGAGACCGCGAGGGCGTCCACGGCTTCGTCGGACGAGGTCAGTGCCCCGCGCGTCGGGACCGCGCCGTCGAAGTACTTCTGCAGCATCGCGACGAGCCGGGACGCCAGGTTGCCGAAGCCGTTGGCGAGTTCGGCCTGGTAGCGGGCGGAGATGTCCTCCCAGCTGAAGTTGCCGTCCTGCCCGAAGGTGATCGCGCGGAGGAAGTAGTACCGGAACGCGTCCGACCCGAACGTGTCGGTGATCTCGGACGGCGCGATGCCGGTGAGCTTCGACTTGGACATCTTCTCGCCGCCGACGAGGAGCCAGCCGTGCCCGAACACGCGCTTCGGGACCGGCAGGCCCGCAGCCATGAGCATGGCCGGCCAGATCACCGCGTGGAAGCGGGCGATGTCCTTACCGACGATGTGCACGCTCGGCCAGAGCCGCTGGAACGCCTCGTCGTCGTCGCTGCCGTAGCCGAGCGCCGTGACGTAGTTGAGCAGGGCGTCGAACCAGACGTAGAGGACGTGGTCGCTGTCCCACGGGATCTTGATGCCCCAGTCGAAGCTCGACCGCGAGATCGACAGGTCGCGCAGCCCCTGCTTCACGAACGAGATGATCTCGTTGCGGACGCTCTCGGGCTGGATGAACTGCGGGTTCGAGTCGTACAGGTCGAGCAGACGCTGCTCGAAGTCCGACATCCGGAAGAAGTAGTTGCGCTCGGACAGCACCTCGACCGGGATCGAGTGGATCGCGCAGACCTGCTGCCCCTCGTACGCACCGGTCCCGGGGACGAGGTCGCTCGGCTGCTTGTACTCCTCGCAGCCCACGCAGTAGAAGCCCTCGAACTCGCCGGCGTAGATGTAGCCGTCGTCGTAGAGCTTCTGCAGGAACGCCGTGACGCCCCGCTCGTGCCGTTCGTCCGTGGTGCGGATGAAGTCGTCGTTCGCCACGTCCACCGTGTCGAGGAGCGGCTTCCACGCCTCGGTCACGAGCCGGTCCGCCCACTCCTTCGGGGTGACCTCGTTCGCGCTGGCGGTGCGCAGGATCTTCTGGCCGTGCTCGTCGGTGCCGGTCAGGAGCCACGTGTCGTCGCCGCGCTGACGGTGCCAGCGCGCGAGGACGTCCGCGGCGACCTCGGTGTACGCGTGCCCGATGTGGGGCACGTCGTTCACGTAGAAGATCGGCGTGGTGATGCTGAACGAGGACCCGTCGGACATGCGGACCATCCTACGGGCGAGCGGGGGCCGCATGACGCGCCCTGCGCGCAGCCTGTGGAGAACCGGCCTGGAGGCACGTGGCGGCGCCGCCACGTGCCTCCAGGCCGCCTGGCGAGACTGTTACCGCGCCGCCAGCGCGCCCTCGTAGAGGTCGCGTTTCGACAGTCCCGTCGCGTCCGCGACGGCCGCCGCGGCCTCCTTCATGCGGGAGCCGGCGGCGACCCGCTCGAGCACCAGCCGGACGCCGTCCTCGATGGTCGTGACGTCGAGCGCCCCGGTCGACCCCTCGACGACGATGCAGATCTCACCACGGACGCCCTCGGCCGCCCACGTCGCGAGTTCGGCGAGGGGTCCGCGACGGACCTCCTCGTGCAGCTTCGTGAGCTCGCGGCACACGACTGCTCGTCGGTCGTCACCGAAGCCCGCGGCCATGTCCGCCAGCGTGTCCGCCAGCCGGTGCGGGGACTCGAAGAACACCATGGTGCGCTGCTCGCCGGAGAGCGACGAGAAGAGCCGACGGCGTTCCCCGCCCTTGCGTGTCGGGAAGCCCTCGAAGCTGAAGCGGTCCGTCGGCAGGCCGGAGACGGCGAGCGCCATGAGCACGGCGGACGGGCCGGGGAGCGCTGTGACGGTCACACCGGCAGCAGCAGCGGCCTCGACGAGGGGGAAGCCCGGGTCGCTGATCGCGGGCATGCCGGCGTCGGTGAGGACCACGACGTCCTCGTCCCGAGCGAGCTCCACCACCTCGGCGGCCTTGGCGCGTTCGTTGTGCTCGTGCAGGGCGATGAGCCTCGGACGGTTCTCGATCCCGAGCGCACGCATCAGGTGGATCGCGGTGCGGGTGTCCTCGGCGGCCACCACGCTCGCGTTCGAGAGCGTCTCGATCAACCTCCGGGAGGCGTCGCCGAGGTTGCCGATGGGCGTTGCTGCGAGGACGATCACGACACCATTGTGGTGGCAGGTGCGTCTTGGGAGCGATCCGTAGGATGCTGCCGATGACCAGCGAGCTGACCGACGACCGCACCGCCGTCCCCGACGGGCCGGTCGGCTCCCGTCTCGACGACTGGTGGGGGCGTGTCCTCTCCGTGGGCTGGCGGGTCGCCGCGTGGCGCTGGGCGGGGCCGCTCGCCGTCACGCTGCTGGCCGCCGTGCTCCGTCTCGTGAACCTCGGGCACCCGCACTCGCTGGTGTTCGACGAGACCTACTACGTCAAGGACGGCTGGTCGATCGTGCACCTCGGGTACGAGGGCACCTGGCCGGGCAACCCGAACGACGACTCGCTCCCGACGACCGACGAGCGCTTCGCGTCCGGTGAGACGTCGCTGTTCACGAGCGCCGCGGAGTTCATCGCGCACCCGCCGCTCGGCAAGTACCTCATCGGGCTCGGCATGCTCCTGTTCGGTGCGGACAACTCCTTCGGGTGGCGGTTCGCGGTCGCCGTGCTCGGCATCGCGACCGTGTTCCTGACCGCCGTGATCGCCCGGTCACTGTTCCGCTCGACCCTCGTCGGCACGCTCGCGGGGTTCCTGCTCGCTGTCGACGGACAGGCGATCGTGATGTCCCGCGTGACCCTGCTGGACGGGATCCTGACCTTCTTCGTGGTGCTCGGGTTCGGCGCACTGCTGCTCGACCGACGCTGGACGTCCCGGCGGCTCGACACCTGGGTGGCACGCCGAGCGGCCGCGGGCAAGGACACGCTCTGGGGGCCGGTGCTCTGGTGGCGGCCCTGGCTGCTCGCGATGGGCCTGGCGCTCGGGCTCGCGACGGCGACGAAGTGGTCCGGCATGTACTTCCTGGCGTTCTTCGCGGTGTACTCCGTGCTCTCGGACATGGTCCTGCGTCGCCGAGCCGGCATCGAGTTCTGGTCCTCGAGCGCGCTGTTGCAGCAGGCACCGGTGTCGTTCCTGCTCACCGTCCCGATCGCCGCGGCGACCTACCTGGCGTCGTGGACCGGCTGGTTCGTGTCGAAGGGCGGCTGGGACCGCGACTGGATCGCGTCCGGCGGGCAGCGGTGGACCGGGATCCTGTCGTGGGTGCCCGACAGCCTGCAGAACTGGTGGCACTACCAGTCCGAGATCTACGGGTTCAACATCGGGCTGCACACCCCGCACTCGTACCAGGCGAACCCGCTGCTCTGGCTGCTCATGCAGCGCCCCACGTCGATGTACTACGTCGGCACGAACGCCGGACAGGACGGCTGCGCGGCGACGCGCTGCGGGGAGGCGATCACCGGCATCGCGAACCCGTTCATCTGGTACGCCGCGGTGATCGCGACCGTGGCACTCCTCGTGCTCTGGATCACGCGCCGGAAGTGGGAGTACGGCCTCGTCCTGATGGGCATCGCGGCGGGGTACCTGCCGTGGCTGCTGTACGTGAACCGGACGGTGTTCCAGTTCTACACGATTGCGTTCGAGCCCTTCATGGTGATGGCGCTGGCCGCGGCGATCGGACTGGTACTCGGGTCGCGGAACGATCCACGACCACGACGGACCCGGGCCGTGGTGTGGGTCGGCGTGTACCTCGGGGTCGTCGTCCTGGCGTCGGCGTACTGGTTCCCGATTTGGACCGGACTGCAGATGCCGTGGGACTTCATCCGGTCGCACTACTGGCTGCCGAGCTGGTTGTAGCGCGCGCTAGTTCTGGGCGTGCAGGGCGCGTTCGATGGACTCGCGGTCGAGCGGGGTGCCGAGCATCGGCGCTTCCGTGCCCCCGGGCAGGACACCCTCGATGAGGACCTCGGCGTAGCGGCGCCAGGCGTTCGGGTCGTGTGCGCGGGTGGAGTCCGCCACGGCGCCGACCATCGAGGTCAGCATCGGGAGGTCGCGGTAGTCGAAGCCGGCACGGACGACCCCGGCCGTCTCGGCGCGTTCGATGATCGCGCTGACCTGGGTCTCGAGGCGATCGCGTTCCTGCACGATGGACGGACGCGCCTTGCCGGCTCGGACGATGGCGTCGGCCAGGGCGCGGTCGCGGGCGCGGAACTCGAACACGCCCATCAGGTAGACGCGGAGCGCCTCGCGCGGATCGATCTCGTCCGCCGCACGGGCCGCGGCCTCGTTCATCGCCTCGAACTTGGTGGCGAGGAGTGCCTCGATCAGGGAGTCCTTGTCGGCGAACCGGCGGTAGACCGTCCCGACGCCGACACCGGCCTCGTGCGCGATGTCGTTGAGCGTGACCGAGAGCCCGCGTTCGGCGAAGCACTTGCGGGCCGTCTGCAGGATCAGCTCGCGGTTGCGTGCGGCGTCCGCGCGGAGGGGACGCTCGAGGTCGGTGGTGCTCACGCTCCTGACGGTAGTTGAACTTTCTGGGAATAAGTGGATGCGGACCTTCCGTTTCGGTCTACACTGGTCACAACCGGATGCCGCGCATCCGTTTTGGTTCCTTCGTGAACAGCCCCTCCCCTTGAAGTGCCCGACGGCGCGCGCTTCGCCATCCCTCCCACCTTCTCGAAGGAGGCTGCCGTGACGGCAGAACAGACCGTGCCGACCCCCACCGGGGCCGCACCCACGACTTCGGGCTCCGCGCCCGCCAAGGCCAACCACCGCTGGATCGCCCTGGCGGTCATCGCCCTCGCCCAGCTCATGGTGGTGCTCGACGCCACCATCGTGAACATCGCCCTCCCCTCGGCCCAAGCGGACCTCGGGTTCGGCACCGACCAGCGCCAGTGGATCGTCACCGCGTACTCGCTCGCGTTCGGTTCGCTCCTGCTCCTCGGCGGGCGACTCGGTGACCTCTTCGGTCGCAAGAACACCTTCATCATCGGGCTCGTCGGCTTCGCGGTCGCGTCGGTCCTCGGCGGCCTGGCGGACTCCTTCGGGCTGCTCGTCGCCGCCCGTGCGCTGCAGGGTGTGTTCGGCGCGCTGCTCGCCCCGTCCGCGCTCGGCATGCTGACCACGACGTTCCGTGACCCCAAGGAACGCGGTCGCGCGTTCGGCATCTTCGGCTCGATCGCCGGCTCCGGTGCGGCCATCGGCCTGCTCCTCGGCGGCGTCCTCACCGAGTACGCGTCGTGGCGCTGGTGCCTCTACGTCAACGTCGTCTTCGCCGTCCTCGGCGTGATCGGCGCCCTCGTGTTCATGGCGAAGCCGCCGAAGGTCGAGCGTCCACGCATCGACGTCGCCGGTGTCATCACGATCACCGCTGGTCTGGTCGGTGTCGTCTACGGCTTCTCGAACGCCGAGACGAACGGCTGGGACTCCCCGCTCACGATCGTGATGCTGGCCGCAGGCGTGGTGCTCATCGCCGCGTTCGTGTTCATCGAGACGCGTGTCGCGCACCCGCTGCTGCCCCTGCGCGTCGTCCTCGACCGTGACCGCGGTGGCTCGTTCATCGCGATCGGCCTCGTCGCGATCGGCATGTTCGGCATCTTCCTGTTCCTGACCTACTACCTCGAGCAGACCCTCGGGTTCAGCTCGCTGCAGACGGGTCTCGCGTTCCTGCCGATGCCGCTGTCGATCATGATCTCGGCGACGCAGATCGGTGGTCGTCTGCTGCCCCGCGTCGGCCCGAAGGTCCTCATCTTCGCCGGTGGCCTCGTCGCCGCGATCGGTCTGCTGCTGCTCCTCCGCACGGACCTCGACAGCTCCTACGCAGGTACCGTCCTGCCGGCGCTGATCGTCATCGGCCTCGGTATGGGCACGATCTTCTCGTCCGCGATGAACACCGCGACGACGGGGGTCGCCCGTGCGGATGCCGGCGTGGCCTCGGCGACGGTGAACACGATGCAGCAGATCGGTGGCTCGATCGGCACCGCCCTCCTGTCGACGATCTTCGCGGACGTCGTTAAGAACAGCCTCACCGGGCTGTCCGCGGCGCCGACGAAGCTCCAGCAGGCACAGGCGGTCCTCGACGGCTACCACGTGGCGTTCGGCATCTCGGCGGGCGTGCTCGTCCTGGTCGCCCTCGCCGGCGGGCTCCTCATCAACCGCCAGTCGGTGCGGCTCGACAAGCTCGCACACGCCAGCGCTGCGACGACCGGGAGCATCCCGACCGCCGCGCACTGACGCACTGTACGCAGAACGGCCCGCCCTGGATTCCGGGGCGGGCCGTTCTGCGTGCGCGAGGTCCGGGAAGCACGCGTGTTTCGACATCGGACCTGTCGATCGACTCGCGTGGTGTCGGATGTCGCGCGCGAACCGGGGCAGACCCGGGGCCGCGCCGCCACGCCTGCCCCGGTGCGGACTCGGAACGACGAAGTCGATGTCGTACGACAACGGCTTCGTCGTTCGGTGCACGCGCGGGTTGTTGCCGGCGCGCGGCTGCGACAGGACCGATGTCGTACGACGACCGCGATGTCGTTCCGAGTCCGCACCGCCCGCCGCCCGCCGCGCCGCCCGCACCGCCCGCCGCGCCGCCGCCCCCACCGCCGCACCACACCCCCGCCCCGAATCTCCTTCGCCAGACCCCCCACCGGTTGCGCAGTGTGTCGGTTTCCCTCGCACACGTCAGGGGTCTCGATTACCGTGTGCGCCATGGCCCCCGTCCTGACCTCGCCGCTCGTGTCGACGCAGTGGCTCGCAGACCACCTCGGTGCTGACGAGCTCGTCGTGCTCGACGCCTCCGTGCACACGGTGGGGACCGGTCTCGCGACGATGTGGCACACCGCGAAGGACTCCTACGAACAGCGCGGGCACGTCCCCGGTGCGCGGTACGCCGACCTGGTCGAGGCGTTCTCCACGCACGACACCGACGTGCCCTTCACCCGCCCCGGCGCCGAACAGTTCGAGGCCGCGGCGCAGGAGCTCGGCGTGACGAACACCTCGACCGTGGTGGTCTACGACGACAACGTCGGCGAGTGGTCGGCACGCCTGTGGTGGATCTTCCGGTCGTTCGGCTTCGACTCCGTCGCGGTCCTCGACGGCGGCTTCACGAAGTGGCGCGACGAGGGCCGTCCGGTCCGGGTCGGCGCCCTCCGAGTAGTCCCCTCCCCGACCCCGGACGCGGGCACGGCGTTCCGCGCGGGTGAGGAGCGTCCGCTGTGGGCCGACCACGCACGCGTCCTTCGAGCGGTCTCGGGTGAGCAGCCCGCGTCCCTGGTGTTCGCGGCGCCGGAGTCCGCCCTCGGCGAGGACCACCCGCCGATCGTCCCGGGCAGCACCCCGATCGCCGTCGACACGATCGTCGATCCGGACACGAACGCGTACCTGCGCGGTGCGGCACTCGAGCGGGCGTTCGCCGAGGTGCTCGACTCGGAGGAGATCGTGACGTACTGCGGCGTGGGCAGCGCCGCGTGCGTGGACGCCCTCGCGCTCACGGTGCTCGGTCACGAGAAGGTCCGGGTCTACGACGGCTCCCTGCTGGACTGGTGGCGACGCGAGCCGGAGGCGATCGCGTCCTGACCAACGCGCCGAAGAGCGGAGCGCCCCGCGGACTACCGTTGACGCATGAGCACCAGACGCGCGGTCGTCCTCGGCGGTACCGGCGGGATCGGTTCGGCCGTCGCGCGTGAGCTCCTCGACGCCTCCGGCCGCGGGCGCGACGACTGGCAGGTCGACGTCGTGGCCCGGCACGGCAGCGCCACCGCCGACGCACTGACGGCGGCCGGCGCGACGTTCGTCCCCGGTGACCGCCGCGACACCACGGTGCTCCGCGAGCTGCTCCGCCCCGGCGCGGACCTGCTCGTCGACACCGTCGGGCTGACCCGCGACGACGCCCTCCAGCTCCGGCCGTTCCTCGACGACGTCGGCTCCACCGTGTTCGTGTCGTCGAAGGCCGTGTACGTCGACGAGCAGGGACGCCACGCGAACTCCACCGAGAAGCCGGTGTTCGGCGGTGCCGTGACCGAGCTGCAGCCGACGGTGGCCGCGGCTGACGGCGACCCGACGAGCCGCGACGGCTACGGTGCCGCGAAGGTCGCCGCCGAGCAGGTCCTCCTCGACCACGGCGCCCCGGTCACGGTGCTCCGACCGTCGAAGGTGTACGGACCGGGCATCGGCCGACCCCGCGAGTGGTTCGTCGTCCGACGTGCGCTGGACGGCCGGGAGCGCATCCTGCTCGCCGACCACGGTCGCGGGGTCGACCACACGACGGCGGCGAGCGGCATCGCCTCCCTGGTCCGGCTCGTCGCCGACGCCCCGGACCGCCGCATCCTCAACGTCGCCGACGACGCGGCACCGAGCGTGCTCGAGATCGTCCGCACGATCGCCGGACACATGGACCACGCGTTCGACGAGGTCCTGCTCGACGCCGACGCCCCGGCCTTCGTGGGCACCACACCCTGGTCGTCGCCGACGCCGTTCGTCCTCGACACCTCGGCCGCACGGACCCTCGGGTGGGAGCCGCCGACGTTCGCCACCGCGGTCCGACCGGAGCTCGACTGGCTCGTCGAGACGGCGCACGCGACCCCCGCGGACGGCGACGTCCCGTGGGCCGCGGACCCGTTCTGGGAGCGCCTGTTCGACTACGGCCCCGAGGACGCCGCCCTCGCACTGCTCTCCCTGAGCGGGAACTGACGCAGTGCCCCGCTCCGAGGTCCTGTTCATCGGGGGCCGGTCCGGTGTGGGCAAGTCGACCGCTGCCGAGGCCCTGCACGACCTCCTCGTCGCCGCCGACGTCCGGCACGCCGTGATCGAGGGCGACCTGCTCGACCTCGCCCACCCGGCACCGCACGTCGAGTTCCCCGAGGCGCACCTCGCCGAGCGCAACCTCGCAGCGATGTGGTCCGCGTACCGCGAGCTCGGCTACCACCGGCTGGTCTACACGAACACGGTGGCGGTGCTCGAACAGGACGCGCTGGCCGCTGCGATGGGCGACGACCCCGTCGTGACCGCGGTCCTGCTCCGCGCCGGGGACCAGGCGACGGCGGACCGCCTGCGCCGTCGATCGGGTGGTCACCTGCCCGAGGCGCAGCTGGCGCACAGCACGCGGACGGCCGGGAGGCTCGACGCGGCTGCCCGGGACGCCGTCACCCGGGTGGACACGGACTCCCTCGCCCCGCCCGAGGTGGCCGTGCGGCTCGCGTCGCTCACGGGTTGGCTGGACGCATGACCGACAACCGCCTCGGCTCCGCCGTCAGCCCGTACCTCCGTCAGCACGCGGGGAACCCGGTGGACTGGCGTGAGTGGGGACCGGAGGCCTTCACCGAGGCCCGGGACCGGGGCGTGCCCGTGATGGTCTCGGTGGGCTACGCCACGTGCCACTGGTGTCACGTCATGGCACGCGAGAGCTTCTCCGACCCCGAGGTCGGCGCGCTGCTCCGCCGGGACGTCGTCGCGGTCAAGGTCGACCGCGAGGAACGTCCGGACGTGGACGCCAGCCTGATGGCCGCGGCGAGCGCCTTCACGCAGCAGCTCGGCTGGCCGCTGACGACGTTCCTCACGCCGGACGGGCACGTGTTCTTCGCGGGCACGTACTTCCCGCCCACGCCGGTCGGGCAGGTGCCGTCGTTCCGGCAGATCCTCGCGGCGGTCGTCGACGCGTGGACCGAGCGACGGCACGAGGTGGACGCGAACGCGAGTGCGATCGCGACGGCGATCCGGCAGGGCGCCGAGGCGGACGCGACCGCCCGCTCGGGTGCCGACGGAGGCGGGGCCGAGCCGCGCCTCCCGGCAGTCGACAGCATCCGGGCCGTCACCGACCTGCTCTCGCGTGGGGAGGACACCACCTACGGTGGTTTCGGCGGCGCACCGAAGTTCCCGAGCGCGCCCCTGCTGGAGTTCCTGTCCGACGCCGCGGCCGACGGCGACGACCAGGCGGACGGCCTGCTCGACCGCTCCCTGCGCGCGATCCGCACCAGCGAGCTGACCGACGCCGACGGCGGCGTCTTCCGGTACGCGACCAAGCGGGACTGGAGCGTGCCGCACTACGAGCGCATGCTCTACGACAACGGCGGCCTGCTCGCCGTCGCGGGCGCCGAACAGGCGCGGGGCATCGCGGACTTCCTGCGGGACACCCTCCGACGACCGGACGGCGCGTTCGTCGCCGCGCAGGACAGCGAGTCGACGATCGACGGCCAGCGCGTCGAGGGCGAGTGGTACCGGCTGCCACTCGACGAACGCGGGCGACTCGACCCGCCGCCGCTCGACGACCAGGTGCTCACCGGTTGGAACGGCCTTGCCATCCGAGGCCTCGCGATCGCGGGCGCACGGCACGCGGACGACGAGATGGTCGCGCTCGCCCGCGGAGCCGCCGATGCACTGCTGGCCACGCACCTCGAAGACGGCCACGTCACGGTCCGCTCGAGCACTCCGCGTGGGGTGTCGAGCGCGCCGCCGACCATCGAGGACGTCGGACTCCTCGCCGAGGGGCTGCTCGAACTCGCGCTCGTGACGGGCGAGGTGTCGTACGCGGTGGCCGCACGTGGGCTCGTCGACGACGGCCTGGCCGGACGCTTCGTGGTCGACCCGGTACTGGCCGCTGCCGGTACGGCGACGGGCGAGCAGCCGCAGACGGCGATGCGATCGGGCACCGTCGCACTCGCGGCGGCGGCAGCGGTCCTCGCCGCGCTCACCGGCGATGCGACGTACCGGGCGGCCGCCGCGCGGCTCGTCGCGGACCGTGCCGCCACCGGCACCGAGCAGCCGCTCGGGCACGCGGACGCCCTCGGTGTCGCGCTCGCGCTGCAGCGGCCGTCGCGCGAGGTCGTCGTCGTGGCGTCCGATCCGACCGACCCGCTCCGGACGACGGCGCGCGACGCTCGTCGACCGGGGACGGTGCTCGCGCTCGTGACGCCCGACCAGGCGGTGGCTTGGACCGAGGCCGGGTTCGAACTGTTCGAGGGCCGGGACACCCTCGACCCCGCCGGCTACGTCTGTCACGACCGGGTGTGCGCGCTCCCCGCGCGGACCGGCGATGAGCTCTTCACGCAACTGGCCTGACCGGCGCCGCCCGCGGCTGTAGGCTGGAATGCTCATGTCGACCACGCCCGTCATCACGTACCCGCCCGAACTGCCGGTGTCGCAGCGGCGGGACGACATCGCGGCTGCCATCCGGGACAGCCAGGTGGTCATCGTCGCCGGCGCGACCGGGTCGGGCAAGACGACGCAGCTGCCGAAGATCTGCCTCGAACTCGGGCGCGAGCACATCGGCCACACCCAGCCCCGACGCATCGCCGCACGGACCATCGCCGAACGCGTGTCCGAGGAGCTCGGCGGCGAACTCGGCGGACTCGTCGGCTACCAGGTGCGCTTCACCGATCGAGTGAGCTCGGACACCCGCGTCAAGGTGATGACCGACGGCATCCTGCTCAACGAGATCCACTTCGACCGCGACCTGAAGCGGTACGACACGATCATCATCGACGAGGCGCACGAGCGCTCCCTGACGATCGACTTCCTGCTCGGGTACCTCAAGCGGCTGCTCGTCCGACGCCCCGACCTCAAGCTCATCATCACGAGTGCGACCATCGACCCGGAGTCGTTCTCGAAGCACTTCGGCGACGCCCCGATCATCGAGGTCTCCGGCCGCACGTACCCGGTGGAGATCCGGTACCGGCCGCTGGTGGCGGACGCCGCTGACGACGGCGACGAGACGAACGGGACCGACGACACCGACCCGCGGACGGACGACAGCGGCCGCGGCGGGTCCCCCGACGACCGCGACACCATGCAGGGCATCACCGACGCGCTCGACGAGCTCTCGCGGGAGGACCCGGGCGACGTGCTCGTGTTCCTGTCCGGCGAGAACGAGATCCGCGACGCGCAGGACGCCATCGAGGGCAAGCGCTACCCGGGCACCGAGGTCCTCCCCCTGTACGGACGCCTGTCCGCAGCCGACCAGCACCGGGTCTTCGAGCGTCGGCACACCCCGGGCATCCGTCGCCGCGTGGTGCTCGCCACGAACGTCGCCGAGACGTCGCTGACCGTCCCCGGCATCAAGTACGTCATCGACGTCGGGACCGCGCGCATCTCCCGGTACTCGCCGCGCGCCAAGGTGCAGCGCCTGCCGATCGAAGCGGTCTCGCAGGCGTCCGCCAACCAGCGTTCGGGTCGAGCGGGCCGCACGAGTGCCGGCATCGCGATCCGGCTCTACTCCGAGGACGACTTCGAGCGACGTCCCGAGTTCACCGACCCGGAGATCCTCCGCACGAACCTCGCCGCGGTGATCCTGCAGATGATCTCCCTCGGCTTCGGGGACATCGAGTCGTTCCCGTTCCTGCAGCCGCCGGACTCCCGCGGCGTGAAGGACGGCCTCGACCTGCTCCGGGAACTCCGCGCCGTCGACACCGACGGCCGGATCACGAAGACCGGCAAGCAGCTCACCCGACTCCCGATCGACCCGCGACTCGGCCGGATGGTCCTCGAGGCCGGACGACAGGGCGTCGGTCGCGAGGTCATCGCCGTCGTCAGTGCCCTGAGCATCCAGGACCCCCGCGAACGTCCCCTCGAGAAGCGGGCGCACGCCGATCAACTGCACGCCCGGTTCGCCGACCCGACGAGCGACTTCCTGACGCTGCTCAACCTCTGGAACCACATCGAGGACAAGCAGGACGAGCTGTCGTCGAGTGCCTTCCGCCGCCTGTGCAAGGCCGAGTTCCTCAACTACCTCCGCATCCGCGAGTGGCAGGACCTGTACCGGCAGCTGTCCCGCGCCGCGAAGCAGGTCGACGTCCGGGTCGGGCAGTCCCGCTCCGACGACGGCGACGCCGTGCACCGGTCGCTCCTCGCCGGGCTCCTCAGCCAGATCGGGCTGCGCGACAAGGAGAAGCGCGACTACCTCGGGTCCCGGAACACCCGGTTCGTCGTGTTCCCGGGCAGCGTCCTGGCGAAGAAGCAGCCCGACGCCGTGATGGCCGCCGAGCTCGTCGAGACCAGCCGGCTGTTCGCCCGCACGGTCGGGCGGATCGACCCCGCCTGGGTCGAGCCGCTCGCCGGCGACCTCCTCAAGCGCACCCACGGTGAACCGCACTGGGAGAAGAAGCAGGGCGCGGCCGTCGCCTACGAGCGGGTCACCCTGTTCGGCGTCCCGATCGTCCAGCGGCGCCGCGTGCAGTACACGCGCATCGACCCGGAGCACTCCCGCGAGCTCTTCATCCGGCACGCCCTGGTCGAGGGCGAGTGGGACTCGCAGCAGCAGTTCGACCGCGACAACCGTCGCCTGCGCAAGGACCTCGAGCAGCTCGAGGAACGCACCCGCCGCCGCGACATCCTGTTCGACGACGAGCGCATCGTCGAGTTCTACGACGCCCGCATCCCCGCGGACGTCGCCACGACCCGCGACTTCGAGGGGTGGTGGCGGAAGGCGAGGCGCGACCAACCGGACCTGCTCACGATGCGCAGGTCGGACCTCCTGGCAGAAGACGCCGCGTCGGTGGCGGAAGATGACGTGGAGTACCCGACCCAGTGGCGGAGCGGCGACCAGCGCCTCGCCATCAAGTACCGGTTCGAGCCGGGCGCGCAGGACGACGGCGTGAGCGTGCAGGTCCCCCTGGCGCTGCTCCCCCGCATGCGCGAGGAGGGTTTCGACTGGCAGGTGCGCGGTCTCCGGAAGGAGCTCGTCACCGCCCTCATCAAGTCGTTGCCGAAGCAGATCCGCAAGAACGTCGTGCCCGCTGCCGACTGGGCGGAGAAGATCGTCGCCGAGCTGCCCGACGACGCCCCGACCGAGCCCACCGAGTCGTTCCGAGCCACGCTCGCCAAGGCGATCCAGCGGCTGACCTACGTGCCCGTCACCGAGTCCGACTTCGACCTCGCCCGCGTCCCGTCGCACCTGCTGCCCACGTGGGCGGTCGTCGACGAACGGGGGCGCCGGGTCGAGGCCGGCAAGGACCTGTCGGTCCTGCAGACGAAGCTCAAGGACCGGACCCAGCAGAGCGTCGCCTCCGCCACGGAGCGGGCTGCCAAGCGGCCTGGAGGCGCGGCTCGCGTCGCGTCCGCCGGTAGCGGTCAGCAGGTGGAACGGTCCGGATTGACCGCCTGGCCCGACACGGACCTGCCGGAGACGCTCGACACCAAGCAAGCCGGCGGCGTCATCCGCGCCTACCCGGCGCTCGTGGAAGAGGGCACCGGGCCGAAGGCGACCGTCGGTGTCCAGTTGCTCGCGACCCCGTCCGACCGTGCAGTCCGGATGCCCGCGGGCGTCCGCCGGCTCGTCATGCACGCCGTGCCGTCGCCCGTGTCGTACATCCAGTCGCACCTCACCGCGCAGGAGAAGCTCGCACTCGCTGCCAGCCCGTACCCGTCGACGGCGGCGCTCTTCGACGACGTGCTGGCGGCGGTCGTCGACGCCGGGATCCGCCGGGCGCACCCTGACGGACTCGTCTTCACGAAGTCGGCGTTCGAGGCCGTCCGCGACACCGTCTCCGCCTCGGTGGTGGACACGATGTTCACGGCCGTGTCCGAGGTCGCCGCGGTCCTCGCCGCACACCGGGCAGCGGAACGGTCCCTCAAGCAGGCGAACTCGATGTCGCTGCTGGCCGCACTGACCGACATGCGCCAGCAGATGGAGCGACTGGTGTTCCCCGGGTTCGTCTCGGTGGCGGGGCTCGACCGGCTCCGGCGCATCCGGGTGTACCTGCAGGGGGTGGACGCCCGCGTGCAGAAGCTCCTGCAGAACCCCGGGCGCGACGCCACGTGGATGCGCGAGGTCACCGTCGCGACCGATCGCTACGTCGACGCGGGCGGGCAGTTCCCCCCGGCCGTCGGTGCGCACCCGGAGCTCGTGCACGCGCGGTGGATGCTCGAGGAGTTCCGCCTCAGTCTCTTCGCGCAGGAACTGGGGACCGCCGAGACGGTGTCGTTGCAGCGGATCACGAAGGCCCTGACGGCCGCGCGCTGATCGGTCTAGCGTGTCGGCCATGATCGGCACACTCGACGTCGTCGTCCTGGACTGCCCGGACCCGCGCGCCATCGCCCGCTTCTACGTGGAACTGCTCGGCGGCGAGATCGTCGCGTTCGACGAGGACTGGGCCGAGATCGCACTGCCCTTCACCGACCACCGGCCGATCCTCGCCTTCCAGCAGGTGGCGGAGTACCGCGCACCGGAGTGGCCCGGGCAGGACGTCCCCCAGCAGAGCCACCTCGACGTGAAGGTCGACGACCTCGACGCCGGCGAGACCGCGGTCCTGGCGATCGGCGCGACGGCGACCGGTTCGGGGACGGACACCTTCCGGGTCTACCTCGACCCCGCCGGGCACCCGTTCTGCCTGATCCGCCCGAACGACTGACCCGCGGCGACGGAGATCCGTGCGGTCCTGTTCGACCTGGACGGGGTGATCCGGCACTTCCACCCGGAGCACGTCGCGAGGATCGAACGTGAACACGCCCTGACCCCCGGGGCGATCGAGGCGTTCGCGTTCTCCCCGCCTGTGATCGACGACGTGACCACCGGCCGGATCACCCGCGCCGAGTGGGTCCGTGCGATCGGCGAACACCTCGCCGCGCCGGCGGCGGCCGAGGCCTGGGGACGGCAACCGTTCACGCCCGACGACGCCGTGCTCGAACTCGTCGACGAGCTCCGCGCCGCCGGGTACACGACCGCCGTGCTCACGAACGGCACAGACGGTGTCCCGGGCGAGGTCGCGTCGTTCGGGTTGCCCGACCGCGTCGACGCGGTGTTCAGTTCGCACGCGATCGGGTTCACGAAGCCCGATGTCCGGGCGTTCCGCCACGTGCTCGACGCGCTCGGCCTCGAGGGTCCGGAGGTGTTCTTCACCGACGACTCTGCAGCGAAACTCGCCGGGGCGGTCGAACTCGGGATGACCGTCCACCACTACACGAGCGTCGCAGCGCTCCGAACGGCACTCGGTGCCGCAGGGGTGCGCCCCGTCACCGAAGCATCGACAGGACGTGGGATCCGATGAGCTGGCCGTTCGTCAGCACGGCGATCGCGAGCACCACGAGCGCGGCGATCGTCCCCACGATCGAGTAGTGCTCGTCGTACCGACGGATGGCGAGCTGCACGACCAGGACCAAGGCGGAGACGAGCACGGGCAGAGCGGCTGCTCCGAGGTACCAGCCGAGCGTGGCGCCGTCACTGAGCCGGTCGTCGCCCTGCCCGACCTCGGCGCGGATGTACACGACCAGGTCGATCAACCAGCACACCACCAGCGTGCCCGGCAGCAGGACCGCGATCGCGACGCCGGTACCGACACCGGTGGTCCGGTCGTACTCGCTCACGCGACCGCTACGGCCAGGCCCTCGACGACCTGCACGTGCGGCAGCGCGCCCAGCACCGAGCCCGGCAGGAACAACTTCGCGGCGCGGCGTCCGGCGCCGATGACCGCGTCGGGGGCGCCCAGCACGCGCGAGTCGACGTACACCGGCCACGCAGCTGGCAGACCGATCGGAGTGATCCCGCCGTACTCCATGCCGGTGAGTTCCACGGCCTGGTCCATCGGCGCGAAGCTGGCCTTCCGGACGTCGAGGAGCTTCTTCACCGTGCGGTTGACGTCGAGCTTCGTGGACGCGAGCACCACACACGCGGCGAAGCGGACGTCCTCCCCGCGCTTGCCCGCGACGACGATGCAGTTCGCGCCGCCGTCGAGCGGGAAGCCGTAGGCATCCGAGAAGGCCGCGGTGTCGGCCAGCTCCGGGTCGATCGGTGCGGCCTCGATCCGGTCGGACAGGTCCGGGGGCAGCTCGGCCAGCGCCGATGCCACGGGAGCGGCCAGCAGTTCGGGGGCGGTCAGGGCGGGAACCCGTTCGAGCGTCGGCATGCCGTCCAGCCTAGGGAGCACCCCGCCACCATGCTGAGGACATGTCGACGTACGACGGACACCTCACCGCGCTCGCGGACGCGGCCGACCGGTTCGACGCCGCGCTCCGGACCGGCGACCGCACTGCTCCCGTGCCATCGTGCCCCGGCTGGACCGTCGTGGACCTCGGCGAGCACCTGACGGACGTGCACCGCTGGGCCCTCGGACAGCTGACCGGCGAGGAGCAGGAGCCGCTCGCGCATGCCGACTTGGCAGACCGCTTCCGTGCCGGCGCCGACGAGTTGATCGGTGCACTCCGCACACGAACGGCGGACACCGCGTGCATGGCGATCTACCCACCCGACACCGCCGCGACCTGGGCGCGGCGGCAGGCGCACGAGACGGCGATCCACCTGTGGGACGCGCAGCGGGCGCTGGGAGGCGATCCGCGCCTCCAGGCAGAGCTGGCGACCGACGGCGTCCGTGAGGTGGTGGACGACCTGTACCCGCGACAGGTGCGGCTGGGCCGCGTCGAGCCGCTGACGGAACCGGTCGTCTTCGCGTTCACCGACGCGCCCGGCGAAGCCGTGCTCTGCGGTGGCGAGCCCGCCGTCCGCGTCACGGGACGTGCTGGGGACCTGCTCCTCGTCCTGTGGGGACGGCGGACACCCGAAATGGTGCACCTCACGGTGGAAGGCGATCGCGGAGCACTCGACCGCGCGCTCGGGACCAAACTGGTGCCATGACGCAACTTCGCCCCCTCGACATCGAGCACTGGCCACGCCGCGAGCACTTCGAGCACTACCGCGACCGGGTGCCGTGCACGTGGGAGATGACCGTCGAGCTCGACGTCACCGACTTCGCCGAGACCGTGCGCGCGACGGACCGGCGGACCTACGCGTCGCAGATCTGGGCGATCGCGAGCGTGGTGAACCGGCACGCCGAGTTCCGGATGCAGCTGCTCGACGACGGGTCGCCCGCGGTCTGGGACGTGGTGCACCCGATGTTCACGGTGTTCCACCCCGACACCGAGACGTTCTCCGTCCTGGTCGTCCCGTACGACGAGGACCCCGCCCGGTTCCACGCTGCCGCCGTCGCGACGATCGAGCGGTACCGGGACGACCACCGGATGTTCCCGCAGGAGGACCGCCCCAGGAACGTGTTCGACATCTCGACGCTGCCGGGGACGTCCTTCACCGGGTTCGCGTTGCACGTGCGGGACGGCTGGGACCACCTCCTACCGATCTTCACGATCGGTCGGTACCGGTTCGTGGAGGGGCGCACGGTCATGCCCCTCGTCGTGCAGATGAACCACGCGGTCGCCGACGGGTTCCACGGGTCGAGGCTCGTCGACGAGCTCCAGACCGTGTTCGCCGAGGCGGGTTGGGTCCGGAGGTGAGCGGAGAGATCACGGTCCGACCGGCCGTCCCGAGCGACGCGGCGGCGATGGCACAGGTGCACGTCGCCTCGTGGCGGTCGACGTACCGCGGGCTGATGCCGGACGCGATGCTGGACGACCCGGGGTTCGTGGCCCGACGCGAAGGGTTCTGGACGACGGCGCTGACCGACGAACGCTTCGCCGCGAACCGGATCGCGGTGGCGGAGCAGGACGGCGAGGTGGTCGGGATCGCGATGTCCGGGCCGGTCGCGAACGCCGAACCCGGGGTCCTGCACCTGTACGTCCTGTACCTGCTCGACGGGCACCACGGTTCCGGAGCGGGCAGTGCCCTGCTCGATGCGGTGATCTCGCCGGCGGAGCCCGCTGTGCTGTGGGTGGCCGACCCGAACCCACGGGCGCAGGCGTTCTACCGGAAGCGCGGGTTCGTGGCGGACGGGGTCGAGCAGGTCGAGGACGGCGTGCGCGAGATCCGCATGGCGCGCGCGCCGGGACCACCGGTTCCGCCGCGCGATTGACCGTCCCGGTGCACGGATCGCGGGACGCGTGAACCGGAACGGTCAATCGCGAAACAGAACGTACGGTCCTTCCACGTGCCTCGTCCCCCGGTCGCCCACCGGTCCGGAAGTCGGCGCGAGCAGGCTGGATCGATGAACGACACCGAACTCACCGAACGAGCCGTCAGCAGTGCCCTCGACAACGTGGCGGACGGCGGCAAGCCCTTCGCCTGCCTCATCGTCCGGGACGGCGAGGTCGTCGTCGAGGCGGTGAACCACGTCGCACAGACGGGCGACCCGACGGCACACGCCGAGATCCGCGCGATCCGGGCCGCGGCGGAGCAGGGCATCACCGACCTCGGCGAGTACGACGTCTTCGTCACCGCCTACCCGTGCCCGATGTGCCTCGGTGCGCTGTACTACGCGCAGCCGGGCCGTGTGGTCTACGCGGCGACCCGGGAGCAGGAGGGCGAGCACTACGAGGACGGCAACCGCCTGATGACCCTCGCCACGTTCTACGACGAGTACGCCAAGCCCGTCGAGGAGCGCGCGTTGCGCGCCGAACAGGGGCACGTCGACGACCCCACCGCTCCGTTCCGGGAGTGGACGGCCCGACACGCGGGCTGACGATCGTCGGGACCGCCATCGGACTGGAGGCGCGGGGCGGTCCCGCACCGTGCCTCCAGTCCGATGGCGCGCACCTCGCGGTCAGGAGGCGCGCGCCTCCAGCGCCTGCTCGTACTCGCGCCGGACGGCGTCGCCGCCCCGGCGGCGCCAGTCACGCACCGTCGCCTTCCAGGACGACACCTTCGCCCGCCCGAGCAGCACGTCGTTGATCGCGTTCGTCGCGAACGTGCCGATCGCCGGTCCCTTCGTCGAGTTCGTCGGCGAGTACAGGCCGTAGACGGGGTTCGGCAGACCGCTGTCCAGCCACGAGGCGAGCGACTCGTAGACGGTGTCCGTCATCGTCGGGTTGCCCGCGTAGTAGAGCGGCAGCGGGCACTCGGTGAAGTACTGCAGCGGGAACTCGCCGAGGCCCGTCTCGCTGTTCCCCGTCTTCGTCAGCACGGGAGCTCCGTCGCGGTACTCGAAGTCGCGGCCCTCGATGCCGAACTTGCGGTAGGTCCAGGCCTCGGTGCCGAACGGTGACGCGCACCAGTTCAGGACCTCGAGGAGCATCCGCACGCGGGACTCCGAGCCTGCCGCGACCGATGTGATCGTGTTGTTCGGGTCGCCCAACCAGGGCTTCGCGGTGGCGCCCGACGGCCCGACGAACGGGGCGATGGTCAGCTCGAACCCGGAGCCGGGCGTCGCCTGCTGCAGGAGTCCGGGGATCGCGCTGTAGGTGTCGGACAGCATGAGCGCGGAGCCCTGCACGAACCAGACCTTGCCGTTGTAGGCGGTGATGCTGTCCGGGTGGACGAGGTCCTCGGCGATGAGCCGGCGGGAGACGTCGAGGAGCTCCTGGTACTCCTCGAGCTCGTACATGTGGGTGAGCCGCCCGCCCTGCTGCTGCCACTGGTTTGGCAACCCGAGCATCGGCCCGAGGATGTTCGTCGGCACCGAGGCGAGGGCCCAGCGGTTCGCGTGCGGGTCGGAGACCTGCCGGCAGAGCTGCACGAACTCGTCGACGCTCGAGAACGACGGGTCGACGCCGAGCTGCTCGAAGACGTCCTGGCGTCGGTGCAGCGCCTGCGAGGTCAGCGGCCCGCGCGGCACCGGGACGCCGTAGATGCCGCCCGAGAAGACCGTCCCGCGCCACGACGCGGTGGGCAGGTTCGCCAGGTACGGGTAGTCGCGGACGCCGCTGCCGGACAGGTACGGGCTGAGGTCGGCGGCCTTCGCCTCGAGGAACTGCGGCAGGTACGAGAACGCCTGGTTGATGGTGAACACGTCGCCGAGGGTGTCGCCGGCGACCTGCGTGGCGAACTTGTTCCCGAAGTCCGCGTTCGGGGTGATCGTCAGGTCGAGGTCGATCCCCATCCGCTCGTCGAGCCCCTGCCAGTACGGGTTGCTGCCCTTCGACGGCGGGACGGGCGAGTTCGTGGGGACGCTGCCGTGCACGGTGGACCCGTCGCCGGGCTTGCCCTTCGTCGGCACGAGGGTCGCCGGGATCTTCCGGAACGCGCTCGGCATCAGCGGGCTGGTCTTCGGCAGCACCGGTTCCGGTCCGCCGGTCCACGGCGCGTAGTCCGGCAGCTGCACGGCCTTGTTGATCGCCTTCACGTCGGTCGAGCGGGTCACGGTGGAGCAGCTGGCCAACAGACTGGTGGCCGCGATGCCGATCCCGCCCGCGATGAGCGTGCGGCGACTGAACGAGGAGGTCATGGTCAGCCCTTCACCGCGCCGGTCAGGACACCCTTGGCGAAGTGCCGCTGCAGGAACGGGTAGACGATGAGGATCGGCACGATCGAGACGACGAGGATCGCCATCTGGATCGACGCCTGCGGGGGCAGCGCGTCGGAGGACGTGCCGAGGTCGGCACCACCGAGCTGCGCGTTGTTGATGACGTACGTCCGGAGCACGAGCTGCAGGGGCCACTTCGCGGTGTCGTTGATGTAGAGCAGGGCGTTGAAGAACGCGTTCCAGTAGCCGACCGCGTAGAACAGGCCGATCACCGCGAGCACGGCCTTCGACAGCGGGAGCACGATCCGCCAGAACACGGCGAAGTCCCCGGCGCCGTCGATGCGCGCGGACTCGAGAAGCTCCTTCGGGATCGCCATGAAGAACGACCGCATGACGATGACGTTGAACGCGCTGAGGGCCGTCGGCAGGATCAGCGCCCAGTAGGAGTCGAGCAGGCCGAACTGCTTCACGACGAGGTAGTTCGGGATGAGTCCGGGTGCGAACAGCAGGCTGACGAGCACCAGGCTCAGCACGAACCCGGAGCCGTAGGACCCCGGCCGGCTCAGGGCGTAGGCGAGCATCGCGCTCACGAACAGGCTGATGAGTGTGCCGACGACCGTGATGCCGATGCTGACGAGCATGGCGCGGGTGACGACACCGCCGGCGAAGATGCTCTCGTACGCACCGAGGTCGACCCCCTTCGGCCACATCACGAACCCGCCGGCGTCGTTCACCTGGGCGACGGGCGCGAGGCTGGTCGACACGATGCCGACGAACGGCAGGATCACGACGAGGCAGATCACGAGCAGGACGAACCCGGTCAGCAGCCGCCCGGGCAGCGGCGGAGCGTCCGGTCCCCCGCGCTTCCGCTTCCGCGGACCGGGCACGGTGACGGTGTGCGTGGCGGTCACTTCGACTCCTTCTGGTAGACGCCCGCTTCGCCGAAGACGTGCGCGAGCTTGTTGGCGCCGAGGACGAGCAGGACGCCGACGACGCCCTTGACGAGGCCGACCGCGGCGGCGACGCCCCACTGCCCGCCGAGCACGCCGTTGTTGTAGACGTAGGTGTCGAGGACCTCGCTCGCGGCACGACCGACGGCCTGCTGCTGGAGGAGGATCTGCTCGAACCCGACGGTCAGGGAGTCACCGAGCCGGAGGATGAGCAGCAGGATGATGATCCCGCGCATGCCCGGCAGGGTGACGTGCCAGAGCTGCCGCCAGCGGGAGGCGCCGTCCATCTTCGCCGCCTCGTACAGGCTGGCGTCGATCGAGCTGAGGACCGCGAGGAACAGGATCGTCGCCCAGCCGGTGTCCTTCCAGATCACCTGGCTGGTGAGCAGGGCGATGAAGCCGTTCGGGTTGCCGAGGAAGTCGATGGCGTCGCCGCCGGCCGCACGGATGGCGTTGTTGACGAGCCCGGATCCGCCGAGGATCTGCTGGAAGACCGCGACGACGATCACCCACGACAGGAAGTGCGGCAGGTAGAGGACCGACTGCACGACCTGCTTGATCCGCTCGGAGAGCAGCGAGTTGAGCATGAGCGCGAGGATGATCGGCGCCGGGAACACGAAGACGACCTGCACGAGGGTGATGAGCAGCGTGTTGCCGAGCGCTCGGAGGAACTCGGGGTCTCCGTTGAAGATCACCGCGAAGTTCTCCACGCCGACCCACGGGCTGCGGCCGAGCGGCACGAACGGCAGGTACTCCTGGAACGCGATGAGGTTGCCGAGCAGCGGCAGGTAGTGGAACGCGAGCAGCAGCGCGACGCCCGGGAGGCCCATGAGGAGCAATACCCGGTCGCGCCGGATCCGCTGCCACGTGCTGCGGCGGCGGAGCCCGGGATCGGGCGGTGGTGCGGTGTGCGCTGTGGTCGTCGCGCGGACGTCGAGCTTCGTCACTCGTGGGGCCTCCTCCGTTGGATTCCTGGAGCGACCCTCGCGTCGGTGGCAATGTTGCGGCAACCCGTTGCCACAATTTTCCATCGTTGTAACGGTCCATCGTCGTCGGGATCACGTCGGCGACCGATCACCGGACTGGAGGCACGTGGCGGGCCCGCCCCGCGCCTCCAGGATTCGTGTCGTCGCCTCGCGACGCGGTAGATTCCAAGCGCGCGCCGCAGCCGCGCATCGCGCAGCAGGGGGGACTTTTCGTGACCGTCGCGCCACAGGTGCCTCGTCACCACGTGCCCGCTGCCCGCCACCGGGCCGGACGGACGACACGGCACCCCGGCACCGCGGCCTCGACGAAGCACCTGCGCCTCGAGATCCAGGCCGTCCGCGCGGTCGCGATCGCCGCGGTCGTGCTCTACCACCTGTTCCCCGGTGTCCTGCCCGGCGGCTACGTCGGCGTCGACGTCTTCTTCGTGATCTCCGGGTTCCTCATCACGGCGCACATCGCGAAGCCGCTCGCCACCGGCCGGTTCAGCTTCCGCGTGTTCTACGCGCGACGTGCGTGGCGGTTGTTGCCCGCCTCGCTGGCGACCCTCCTGGTGACGGTCGTACTCACCGCGGTGTTCGTCCCCCGGACGCTGTGGAAGGACTTCACCGAGCAGATCATCGCGAGCGCGCTGTACGTCGAGAACTGGGCGCTCGCCGCCAACTCCGTGGACTACTCGGCGCTGGCGTCCGACTCGAGCATCGTGCAGCACTTCTGGTCGCTGTCCACCGAGGAGCAGTTCTACGCCCTGTGGCCGCTCGTGCTCTGGTTCTGCGCGTACCTCCGCTACCGTCGTCGCCGGCGCAGCGGGGTCTCGCTCGCCCCGGCCATCGCCATCGCGCTCGGCGCCGTGTTCGTGCTCTCGCTCGCGTACTCGATCTGGTTCACCGGCGTGTCCTCGGCGGCGTACTTCACCACGACGACCCGCGCGTGGGAGTTCGCCGCGGGCGGGCTGCTCTGGCTCGGGCTGCAGCGGGTCCGGATCCCCGACGCCCTCGCCGCGACGATGAGCTGGGCCGGGCTCGCGGTCATCGCGGCGACGGTCCTGACGTTCGACGCCTCGACGCCGTTCCCCGGGTGGACCGCGCTCCTGCCGATCACCGGTGCCGCGCTCGTGATCGCCGGTGCGATGCCCGACGCCCGCTGGGGACCGGCGTTCCTGTACCGGCTCCGGCCGGTGCAGTGGCTCGGCGACGTGTCGTACTCGCTCTACCTCTGGCACTGGCCGCTGCTCATCGTGATGCCCTTCGTCATCGGGCTCGCCAGCGGCGTGGCGACGCCGCTCTGGGCGAAGGGCCTCGTGCTCGCGATCGCCCTCGTGCTCGCGCACTTCTCCCGTCGCCTCGTCGAGCTCCCCGTGATCGCCTTCTCCACGGAGCGGATGCGTGCTCCCCGTCCGCGCCACCGCGGCGTCCTGGTGCTCGCCGTCGCGGGCATGCTCGTGGTCGCCCTGCCGGCCGCCGGCATGTACGGCTCGGCTGCGCGGGAGGAGGCCGCGGCGAGCGCCACCGTCGGCGTGACCATCGCCGCCGACGGCACCCTCACCGTCCCCGCCTGCCACGGCGCCGCTGCGATGCAGGACGGTGCCGACTGCCCACAGGTCGACCCGGACGACATCGCGCCGAGTCCGGTCCAGGCCGCGTCCGACGACTTCGCCGACCAGGCCGGCGCCGGCTGCCAGATCGCGGGCACCGACACCACCGTGAAGGGGTGCGAGGTCGGCGATCCCGACGGCACCGTCCGGCTGGCCGTCGTCGGCGACTCGCACGCCTCGAACTACGTCCCCGCACTGCAGCTCATCGCGAAGGCGCACCACTGGAGCCTGACGACCTACCTGCACTCCGGCTGCCCGCTGACCCGTGCGTCCATCGCCGCGGCGTGCAACGAGTGGAAGGCGGACACGCTCGAGAAGCTGCGGCAGGAGCGGTACGACGTCGTGTTCGTCGCGGCGATGTCCCGGACCCCGTGGCCCAGCGGCATGGTCCGGCACGCCGACGACCTCACACCGGCGATCCGCGACAAGGCGGCAGCCGGGTACACCTCGGCGTGGGAGCAGCTGCAGCAGGCCGGGTCCGCGGTCGTCGCGCTGCGCGACAACCCCGACCCGAGCATCGGCGGCGTGCCCGACGTCCCGAGCTGCGTCGAGCAGTCCGGCGACGGCGCCGACTGCGACTTCAGCGAGGCGGCCGGACTCCTCGACGACCCGGTGGCGCAGGCGGCGAGGACCACGCCGGGTGTCCGGCTCATCGACTCGACCGCGATGTTCTGCGCCGACGGCACGTGCCCGGCGGTGATCGGCGGCGTGGTCGTGTACCGGCAGCTGCAGCACGTCACGCAGACGTACTCGCGGTCGATGGCGCCGTTCCTCGAGCCCGAGGTCGCGGCGGCCGTCGAGGCGGCCACGACCGGCTGACCGGTTCGCAGCCCTCGGGCGGCCGTGCGGCATGCTGGGGGCATGACCTTCGAGCAGCACGCACAGTTGTTCGGAGCGGCAGCCGACGCCTACGAGCACGGTCGCCCCGGCTACCCGTCGGCAGTCGCCGGCTGGCTCTTCCCGGGCGGGGCCCGGCTCGTCGCCGACGTCGGCGCGGGGACCGGGAAGTTCACCCGCACGCTGGTCGACCACGCGGAGGAGGTCGTCGCCGTCGAACCGGACGCGGCCATGCGTTCGCGGCTGCAGACCGCGCTGCCGGACGTCCGGGCACTCGACGGGACGGGCGAGTCGATCCCGCTCGGGGACGGCGTCGCCGACGGTGTGACGTTCGCCCAGGCGTGGCACTGGGTCGACCCGGTACGAGGTGCCGCCGAGGTGGCCCGGGTCCTTCGACCCGGCGGTGTGTTCGGGCTGGTCTGGAACGTCCGCGACGAGACGAAGCCCTGGTCCGCAAGACTCGGAGCGCTCATGAAGCAGCCCGAGTCCCGGGTGATGGACTACGGCGCACCCGTCGTGGGCGCCCCGTTCGGCGAGGGCGAGTACGAGCAGTTCTCCTGGGTCCACGAGCAGGACCGCTCGGCGTTCCTCGACATGGTCGCCTCGCGGAGCTACGTCATCGTCCGACCCGAGTCGGAGCGGACCGCGCTGCTCGACGCCGTGCAGCGACTGCTCGACGAGGACCCGGAGACCACCGGGCGACCGACCGTCCCCGTCGAGTACACGACGTACGTGCACAAGTACGTCCGACCCTGACCCGACACCGCTACGCTCGACCCGATGCGCGCAACCGTGCGGGACGTGGCCGCCCTCGCCGGGGTGTCGCCGAAGACCGTCTCCAACGTCATCAACGGCGGCGTCGTGGTGCGCCCGGAGACACGGGAGCGCGTGGAGCAGGCCCTCGCCGAGCTCGACTACGTGCCGAACCTGTCCGCCCGCGGGCTGCGCAACGGCCGCTCCGGCGCGATCGCGCTGACCCTGCCGGAGATGGCCAGCGCCTACTCGGCCGAACTCGCGCAGTGGTTCGTGGAACTCGCCCGCGAGCGCGGGTGGACCGTGCAGCTCGACCAGACCGGCAACGAGCCGACCCGCGAGCGTGACCTGGTCTCCCGCGCGCGGGCGCACCTCGTCGACGGACTCATCCTGAACCCGGTGTCGCTCAGCGCGAGCGTTCTGGCCTCGACCGAGGGGCTCCCGCCGACGGTCGTGATCGGCGAGGTCGAACCCGAGCACGTCGACCAGGTGCACGTGGACAGTCGCGCGGCGGCCGAGCAGGTCACGGCCTACCTGCTGTCCCGAGGGCACCGTCGGATCGCGATCGTCGGCGCGGCGCGGGCCACGGCAGCGACGGCCACGAGCGAGCTCCGGGAGCGCGGGTACCTCGCCGCACTGTCGGCCGCGGGCATCGAGTCCGATCCGGCACTCCGCGTCCCGCTGCCCTCGTGGACCACCAGTTCCGCGGCGGAGGCGTTCGCGGCGTGGCTCGACGAGCACCCGCTGCCCGACGCGGTCTTCGCCTTCACCGACTCGATCGCGTTCGGGGTGCTCCACGTCCTCGCCGCCCGGGGCGTCCGGGTGCCCGAGCAGGTGAGCGTCATCGGGTTCGACGACGTGGACGGCGCCGCCTACGCGATCCCGGCACTCAGCACGGTGTCGTTCGACCGACGGGCCTTCGCGACGGCCGCCCTCGACCTGCTCACCCGGCGGATCGCCGAGCGCGACGCCGCCCCCGAGACGGTCGTCATCCCGCACCGGATCGTCGAGCGCGCGAGCGTCGCCGACCGCTGAGTCCTGCTCGTCCAGGGCACCGCCGCGGCCCGGCTCGGCGTACGCTCCCGCGCATGACCGCTGCTGACCCGTCGATGCCGACGCTCGCCGCCACCGTCCTGCAGTCCCCCGAGCCGCTCGCGCTCGCCCGGTTCTACGGCGCACTCACGGGTTGGACCGTCCACGAGGACGACCCGACCTGGGCCCGCATCCGCCCCGCGGACGGACCGGGCCTCTCCGTGCAGTACGAACCCGCCTACGTGGCACCGACCTGGCCCGGGACCGAGGACGCTCCGGGCATGCAGCTGCACCTCGACTTCCAGGTCGAGGACCTGCCGGCGGCGGTCGCCCGCGCCGAAGGGCTCGGAGCCCGGCAGGCCGAGTTCCAGCCGCAGGACGACGTCCGGGTGCTGCTCGACCCGGACGGCCACCCGTTCTGCCTGTTCCTGCCCGGCGCCTGATCCCGCCCGCCCGGCGCACCTCGGACCGTGCGAGCCCGATGGCGTCCGGCGACGTCCGGCGACGTCCGGCGGCGTCCGGCGTCGTCCGGCGTCGTCCGGCGTCGTCCGGCGTCGTCGGTGCGAGGTTCCGGACACGGTGCGAGGTTCGCCGGCCCGCACGGTGCGCGGAACCTCGCACACTGCAGCCCGCCCCGTCCCGCACCCGCGCCCGCGCCCGCGCCCGACCGCCCGCCCGTCAGCCCGGCAGGTCCCCCGCCGCCCGCAGCACGGCGGCCGTGGTCCTGGGATCGCCGAGGATCCGGAAGTGGCCGCCGACGGGCACCCGCACGTTCGTGGCCCCGGCGAGCGCACTCCCCTCCGGGATGAGCGTGTCGAACACCCCGTACACCGACGTGATCCGCGCGTTGGCGTCGAGCTCCCGCGCGAGGCCGGCGAGCACCGGGTCGCCGGACCGGAACGCCCGGAGGTGTCGGACCGGCGCGAGCCGCGCGTACCCCGAGCCTCCGAAGGGGGTCGACACCGCCACCATCCGGTCGATCCTCCCGTGGTCGTCGAGTCGCGTCATCGCGTACTTGCCGATGAGTCCGCCCTTGCTGTGCGTCACGAGCAGGACGTCGCTCAGGTCGTGGCACTCCAGGTACGCGAGCACCGCCCGCGCCGACTCCGGCACGGGGCGCAGGTTGTGCCGGAGCACCGAGAGCACGTGCACCGGGTGGCCGCGGTCGTGCAGCGCCTCCATCAGCGGCCGCATGAAGTGCCAGGTCTCGTAGACACCGGGGACCACGACGACGGGCTGTCCGTCGCCGGTCCGGTAGTCGTCGGCCGTGGTCGGCCCGAAGCTCCGCAGCTGCCACCGGATCGCGTACCACCAGTCGAGTGCGGCCCACCATCCGCGACGCACCAGCGAGATCCGGACGGGAGGCGCGGTGCGGTCCGTGCGCGTCGGCCCGGGTCCGGACGTGGTCGCCTCGGTCATCGCTGGCCCTCCGCCGTCACACGCACGACCCGAGGCTACGCGGCACGCCTGGCGGACCGTCGGCGCAGTGCACAGAGACGCGTCAGCCCGGTCATCGGCCGCACACAAGGAACCGGTGTGCACTCGTCTCCATGAGCGACACCACCCCCACGAACCCCGGCGACCCGACGCAGCGCACCGACGCGCACCCGACGGCCGCGCAGCCCACCACCGCGTACCCGAGCAGCCCCGCGGGCTGGGGAGCGGCTCCGACACCGACCTCCACCGCAACGCTCGACGCACCCGCCGCACCCGCCGCACCTCCCGCCGGCCCGTACGCTCAGCACCCGTACGGCGCGACCCCCTGGTACGGGAACGCCGCCGCGACTCCCGCCGGGAAGCGCCGCGGTGGGCCGAAGCCGCCGTGGTTCTGGCCGATCGTCGCCGTGGCCGTCGGGCTCGCGGCGCTCCTCGTCGGCGGCGGCATCGGGTTCGCGATCGGTCACGCCATCGGCGGCGGCACGAGCCAGTCCACGACGCAGGTGCCCGGGAGCGGCACGAACGGCTTCCCCAGCGGCGGGACCAACGGCGGGACGAACGGCGGGACGAACGGCGGGACGAACCAGTTCCCCGGCACGAGCGGTTCCTCCTCGAACAGCTGAGGGCTACGCTCCGACCATGCGCAAGGTGACGGCAGGGCTGTTCGCGTCGGTCGACGGCGTCGTGCAGGACCCGTACGAGTTCCAGTACGACTCCTTCGACGACGAACTCGGAGCGGGCATGGGCGCCTTCATGGCCCGCACCGACACCGTCCTGCTCGGGAGGAACAGCTACCTGGAGTGGGCCGAGTGGTGGCCCGCCCACGCCGACGACCCCTTCGGCCAGTGGATCAACCCGATCGAGAAGCACGTGGCCTCGACCACGCTCGGCGACGACCTGGCGTGGGAGAACAGCACCCGGATCCAGGGCGACGTTCCCGCGTTCGTCCGCGGGCTGCAGCAACAGGAGGGCGCCGACATCGCCGTGTGCGGCAGCGTCACGCTCGTCCGCAGCCTGCTGTTCGCGGGGGTCCTCGACGAGCTGCAGCTCATGGTGCACCCGGCGATCGCCGGGTCGGGCCGCAAGCTCTTCGAGCCGACGGACCCGCCCACGCGCCTGCGTCTGGTCGACAGCACCGTGACGAGCAAGGGGAACGTCGTGAGCACCTACGCGAGGCTCGACGCCTGACGGACGTCAGCCGAGCCTCCAGGTCAAACGGCCCGCTGAACCGCGCGTACCCTCGGTGGTGATCATCTCACCATCCGAGGAAGCCGGAGTCAGCATGCCCCAGGACACCCGCCCGCACGTCGTCATCGTCGGCGGTGGATTCGCCGGTGTCGCCGCCATGCGCGAGCTCGCCGACGCGCCGGTGCGGGTGACCCTGGTCGACCGCCACGTCTACAACATGTTCCAGCCGCTCATGTACCAGGTGGCGACGGGCGGGCTGAACGCCGGCGACGTGACGTACTTCCTCCGGAGCCTCCGCGCGAAGCAGAGCAACGCCGAGTTCCGGCACGGGCTGCTCACCGGCATCGACCCGGTCGAGCGGATCGCCGAGATGTCCGACGGCGAGCACCTGCACTACGACTGGCTCATCCTGGCCAACGGCGTGAACACGAGCTACTTCGGCACACCGGGGGCGTACGAGTACGCGTACTCGATGTACTCCCGCTCGCAGGCGCTCCGCATCCGCGACGAGCTGTTCACCCGCCTCGAGGAAGCAGCCGCCAACCAGGGCCCCGACGAGATCAAGATCGTCATCGTGGGCGGCGGCGCGACCGGCGTGGAGATGGCCGGCGCGCTCGCCGAGCTCCGTGACCAGGCCCTCGAAGGCGCCTACCCCGAGCTGGACAAGGGTGCCATCACGATCACCCTCGTGCACCGGAGCGGTGAGCTCCTCAAGCCGTTCGCCCCGCGTCTGCGTCGGTACGCGGCGAAGGTCCTGCGCAAGCGCGGTGTCGTGCTGCGCCTCAACACCGGCGTCTCCGAGGTGAAGCCGGACGGCGTGATGACGGCCGAGGGCGAGTTCATCCCGGCCTCGCAGGTCATCTGGGCGACGGGTGTGGCCGCGCACAAGGAGGTCTCCGGCTGGGGCATGCCGCAGACCCACGGCGGACGCATCCAGGTGAACGACGACCTCAGCGTGAAGGGCGTCGAGCGGATCTTCTCCGCCGGCGACATCGCGGCGCAGGACGACGCCCTCGCGCAGCTCGCCCAGCCGGCACTGCAGGGCGGCCGGCACTCGGCGCGGCAGATCAAGCGCCTGCTCGAGGGCAAGGCGACCGAGCACTTCAAGTACTTCGACAAGGGCACGATGGCCACGATCGGTACGAACGCCGCGGTCGCCCAGCTCCGCGGCGGCATCACCATGGTCGGGCCGGTCGCGTGGGCGGCCTGGGTCGCGGTGCACATCGCGTCGCTGCTCGGCAACGGCAACCGGCTGTCGACGCTGTCGCACTTCTTCGTGCGGTACCTGTGGTTCATGCGGAAGCGGGCGATCCCGATCGTCGGCGACGTCCGGCCTGTGCGGCCGAACGGCGACCGCGAGCCCGAGCCGTGGCAGATGCAGAAGGCGGAGTAGGCGCGCGGGGCGCGCGCGCTCGTTCAGTGAGCAGAAATGGTCGGGTCCGGAGACGGGACCCGACCATTTCTGCTCACTCGATGCGGTGGTCCGGACCGGCGACGGCCTGGAGGCGCGGGGCGGGGTCGCCACGCGCCTCCAGGCCGGTGGGCGGTCGCGTGGGGCTGGCGCCGCGCGCGGACCGACTCCGTACGACAACGTGGACGTCGTACGACAGCGACTTCGTCGCTGCTCGCGCGGCGCGGTCTCCCGCGCGCGCAACGAACGACAGGACCGACGTCGTACGACGTCGGTCCTGTCGTTCCGGGTCAGCGCCGCGCGGCCACCTCGAAGTAGGCGCCGGCGGCGATGTCCTCGAGCAGCCCCGGGCCGGTGGGCTCCCAGCCGAGGAGCTCCCGCGTCGCGTCCGAGGTCGCGGACATCTCCATGCCGAAGAACTGCCCGATGAACCCGAAGTGGGACACCGCGTCGGCCGTGTCGACCGAGGTCACGGGCAGCCCGAGCCCTTCGCCGATGGCCTCGGCGATCGCCCGGGTCGGGATCGCGGTCTCGGCGACGGCGTGCAGCTTCGTGCCGGCGGGTGCCTGCTCGAGGCCGAGTCGGACGAGTCGTGCGGCGTCGGTGACGTGCACGGCGGCCCAGCTGTTCGTGCCCTCGCCGATGTAGCCGGAAACCCCGGTGCGCTGTGCGGCGCCGACGATCGCGGCGATGAACCCGTGGTCGCCCGTGCCGTGGGTGGTCGGGCTGAAGCGGGCCGCGATGGTCCGGACGCCCTGGTCGACGAAGTCGAAGCCGCGGTTCTCGCTGCCGCCGCGCATGCTCTCCGGGCCGACGAACGGGTTCGGGTCCGACTCGGTCGAGGGGCGGCCCTGTGCGAGTCCGGCGACGCCCGAGGCGAGGACGAACGGGCGGTCGGTGCCGACGAGTGCCTCGCCGATCGTCTCGACCGCGGCACGCTCGCTGGCGTTCGTGGCGGCGGGGTTCGCCCAGTCGTGCTTGTTCGCGAGGTGCAGGACGCCCTCGGACTCGGCGGCTCCGCGACGGATGGCGTCGAGGTCGTCGAGGTCGCCCCGGAGGACGGTGACGCCCTTCGCCTCGAGCGCTGCGGCGGAGGCGTCGGAGCGTGCGAGGCCGGTGACGGTGTGGCCGGCGGCGAGGAGGTCGTCGACGGTGTGGGAGCCGATCCAGCCGGAGGCCCCGGTGACGAACACGTGCATGTGTCTTCCCTTCACAGGTGTCCACGGCGGTGATGTCATGAACTGACATCACCGTAGCACTCGATGTCAGCCGCTGTCATCAGTAGACTGCGGACATGGCCCGATGGCAACCCGGAACCCGTGGACGTCTGCAGACGACCGCGCTGCAGCTCTTCGCGGAGCAGGGCTACGACCAGACGACCGTCGCCGGCATCGCTGCCGCGGCCGAGGTCACCGAGCGCACCTTCTTCCGGCACTTCGCCGACAAGCGCGAGGTCCTGTTCGCCGGGCAGGACGACTTCCTCGGGATGTTCACCACCCCGATCGAGGCAGCACCGGCGGACGCGGCCCCGTTCGACCTCGTCCGGCGAGCGCTGGAGGCCGCCGGTGCGTTCTTCCCGGAGGAACGCCGTCCGTGGTCGCGCACACGCCAGGGCATCATCGACGGGAACCCGGCTCTCGGCGAGCGGGAGCTCGGCAAGCTCGCGACCCTGAAGGTCCGGCTCGGCGAGGTCCTGCGCGACCGCGGTGTACCCGAACCGGCCGCGACGATCGCCGCCGAGACCGCCGTGACGGTGTTCCACCTGTCGTTCGCCCAGTGGATCGCCGACGACGAGGACCGCCCGTTCGCCGAGATCGCACACGAACGATTCGACGCCCTGACGAGCCTGGTGCACCCCGGTCGTTGAGACCGCTCTTACGTTCCGCGAGCATCCTGTAACGGAATGGTCACGACCCGACGGTCAGTGGCCCCCGCAACCCGATCTCGCAGGAGGCGTCCGTGGCGACCACCACGCTCACGCCGGAGCGGACCCGCACCACATCCGCACCGGCCGACACCGACGGCAGGGCCGCACGACCGACGCCCCCGCCGCCGCTGACCCACCGGGCCCCGGCGCTCGACGGCCTCCGCACGGTGGCGATCCTGATCGTGATCCTGTACCACCTGCACGTGCCGCAGTTCGAGGGCGGGTTCATCGGCGTGACGGTGTTCTTCGTGCTCTCCGGGTTCCTCATCACGACCCTGCTGCTCGGCGAGAAGCGTCGCACCGGTCGCATCCGACTCGGCTCGTTCTGGACGAAGCGGCTCCTGCGGCTCTACCCCGCCCTGCTCGCGCTCGTCGTCGTGGGGCTCGCCCTCTGGAACTGGGTCGGCGACTACAAGGGCGCCTCGTTCTCCCCCGGTGAGGCCGCGTTCATCGCGCTGAGCTACACCGGCAACCTCTTCCGCTCCTACTGGGACACCACGCAGGGGGTCTTCGCGCACACGTGGAGCCTGTCCATGGAGGAGCAGTTCTACCTCGTCTGGCCGCCGGTCCTCGTGTTGCTGTTCGCCCTGCGCTCCCGCCGTCGCTGGCTGATGACCGGCCTCGGCGTGGTCATCGTCGGCGCGGCTGCGGCATCGTGGCTGAGCTACCGCGCCCCGAACGCCGGCGCGACGCCGGACGTGTACTTCTCCCCCGTGCTCGGCGTCGTGCCGCTGGCGACCGGGTGCCTGCTCGCCCTGCTCCTGGACGACGAACGCATCCGGGCCTGGGCGTCCGGGATCGCCGGGCACGTCGGCACCTGGGTCGGCATCGGGTTGCTCGCCGGGGTGCAGTTCTGGATCGACGACGACTGGACGCAGCACGCGTGGTCCTTCGGCGTGGTGCTCCCCGTCACCGGGCTCATCTCGGCGCTGCTCATCGGCGGCCTGGTGTCCGTCCGCTCCCCGCTGTCGGCGGCACTCGCGTGGACGCCGGTCTCCTGGTTCGGCCGACGCGTGTCGTACTCGGCGTACCTGTGGCACCCACTCGTGATCGCCCTGCTCGGCACGTACGCGATCGGCGCCTGGGGCACGGTGTGGCTCGTCGGAGCCGCGCTCCTCGTCGCCGTCGGCGCTGCCTACGCGATCGAGGTGCCGGTCGAGAAGGCACGGAAGCGGTTCCGCGAGGCGCGGCGCCTGATGGCCGCGGACCGGTCCGCGCGCGACACGGCCGACGCGGCCGTCTGACGCGACCACGCTGCGGACTGGAGGCACGGGTCGGGCCCGCCCCGCGCCTCCAGTCCGGAACGACGCCGGATCCGGGCCCGGCCCGCCTGGGCGACCACCGTGCCGCCCGTCCGTAGGCTCGGCACGTGACCACGGAGCGCGTCGACGTCCTCGTCGTCGGCGGCGGACCCGTCGGCCTCTTCGCCGCGGCGCTCCTCGCGGCGCGGGGTGTCCGCGTCGCCGTGTGGGAACGCCGCACGGCCGATCCGACCGGCTCCCGCGCGATCGGCATCCACCCGCCCTCCCTCGACGCGTTCGCCGCGATCGGCCTGGACGGACCGGTACTCGCCGAGGCCACCCGGGTCCGCACCGGCGTCGCCCGGAGCCGCGGGCGCGACCTCGGCACCCTGACCTTCGACCGGGTGTCGGCCACGCACCCGTACGTCGTCACGCTCGACCAGCACCGGACCGAAGCCCTGCTGCGCGACCGTCTCGCCGACCTCGCACCAGGCGCGCTGCGGACCGGCACAGCCCTCACCGGACTCGAGCGGCACCCGGACCACGTCGACGCGTTCGGCACCGGACCAGACGGCGACAACGCGTCCGTCCGGGCATCGTTCGTCGTCGGGGCGGACGGCGCCCGGAGCGTCACCCGCGGCCTGCTCGGCATCGGGACCACCGGACGGGACTACCCGGACCACTACGTCATGGGCGACTTCGCGGACGTCGAGGGCACGGCCGCCCGGTCCGCGGCGATCGTCGACGTCGGACCCGCGGGGGTCGTCGAGTCCTTCCCCCTGCCGCGGGGCCGGCGCCGCTACGTCGTCCTGGTCCCGGACGGATCAGCGGTGGACGCGCCCCGGCTCGCCTCGATCGTCGCCGAGCGCACCGGCACCTCGCCGGACGGTGCGAGCTGCACGATGCTCAGCGGATTCCGGGTCCGGCGACGCGAGGCGGACCGGGTCGGGGTCGGTCGTGTGGTCCTCGTCGGCGACGCCGCGCACGAGATCAGCCCGATCGGCGGGCAGGGCATGAACCTCGGGTGGCTCGACGCCGCCGAACTCGCGCCGCTGCTCGCGGAGGCCGTCGCGACCGGCGCGCCCGGCCCGTGGCCGCACTACGCCCGTCGGCGCCAGGCGGTGGCCCGCCGGGCCGCGCGGCAGGCAGAGGTCAACATGGCACTCGGCCGTCCGCTGGGCGGGTGGGCAACGGTCGGCCGGGAGGCACTGCTCCGGTCGGTCCTGTCCCTCCCGACCGCGGACGGGCTGGCCGGGATCTACGCGATGCGCTGGGCGTGACGGGTCGCGGCTCGCTGCTGGCCGCTGCTGCTTGCTGCTTCCCGCTTGCTGTCTGCTGGGTCACGCCACCAGGCGGGCGCCGGCGAGGCCGAGTTCGACGACCAGCACGAGCGACGACGCGATCACCAGACGGAACAGTGTCCTCGAGGCCAGCCCCAGCACAACGAGTCTGACCCCCGCCGCTGCGAGGGCGATCACCACGACCGCGCCCAGTACCGCCAGCACCACCCCGGCACCGCCGACGGCGTCGTCACCGAGCACCTGCCCGCCGAGCACGAGCAGCGCGGCGACGACGAGCGCACCGAACGCCGTGACCCCGGCACCGCGGAGCCCCAGCCGGTGCGGGAATCCGCGGACCCCGGTGGCCGCGTCGTCGACCAGGTCCGGCAGCACGTTCGTGCAGTGGATCGCGACGCCGAACACGGCCCCCGTCGCGATCGCCCACCACGCCGGCCAGTCGCCGTCGGGTCCGGCCGAGACCGCCACGACCGGGAGCAGCCCGAACGCGACCACGAACGGCACGACCGACCACACCGTCCGCTTCAGGCCCGCGTCGTAGGCCCACCCCGCGGCGACGAGCACGAGGTGCGCGACGGCGGCGACCGGCCCGAGGAACACCGAGAGCAGGACCGCGACGCCGGCGGTGACGAACGCCGCGGTCCGGACCGTGCCGACGGCGATCAGGCCCTGGGCCACGGGCTTGTCCGAGCGCCCCACCGTCCGGTCGCGATCCGCGTCGATCCAGTCGTTGGCGAGCCCGATCGACAGCTGCCCGGCGACCACGGTGAGCGCCACGAGGACGACCAGCCACGCCGGGTGCCCGACGGCGGCGGCGATGACCGCGGCGAGCACCGTCACGGTGACGGTCGGGCCGGGGTGCGACGACGCGAACAGCAGCCGGGCGGTCGAGGGTCGGTGGCTGGGGGTCACACCGTCAGCGTACGGACGAGGTGCTGCGCGGGGAGCCTGCGCACCGGTCGCGTCACCGCGTCCTGACGCAGTCGAGCCGTTCCGGGAGCGCGGCGAACCCGGCGGACCGGTAGGTCGCGACGGCGCTGTCGAGGTCGCGCGGGGTGCAGACCCACGCGATCGACGCTCCCAGTTCACGGAGGAGGGCGGCGGCCGCGACGCAGATCGCCGTCCCGTGCCCCTTGCCCCGGTGGTCGGCGTGGACGCCCAGCGGCTCGATGAGTCCGGGACGGCCGGGGCCCGCCGACCAGACGGTGATCCCGGCGACCGGGACTCCCGCGTCGTCCCTGCCGAGCAGGCAGCGAGCCTCGGCGAACGGTGTGCCGGCGGACATCTCGGTCCAGCGCTGGTCCGTGAAGGACCCGTTGTCCCAGGCCGAACGGTGGACCGCCGTGAAGTCCGACGTGTCACCCGGCGGACGACCTCGACGTGCAGTGCCGACCCGCGCGCCACGACCGGCTCGGACAGGTCGCGGGACAACGGCGACCAGGCCTCGCCGGCGCCCCATCCCGCCGCGTGCAGTGCTTCCCGCAGCGCGGTGCCGTCCGGGACCTCGATCGCAGCAGGGCCGCTCGGGAGCACGCCGGTGCTCGGGTCGGAGGCGTCGGCGGTCAGGGCGCGCGCGAGATCCGGGTCCGTCCAACTCTCCGGCGCCACCGTCATGCGGAGCGTGCTCGGTCCGTCGAGGAAGCCGATGGCGACGACCTGCCCGTCGTCCTCCCAGGTGCGGACTGCACGCGCGACCGCGTCCGGCCCGTGGCGCCAGGCCCACCCGAGGTCACCGGGGTGGAGCTGCACGACGGCATCGTCACGCTGCCATGACCGCAGCGTCCAGACCACCGCGCCGAGTTCCGACACCGTCGGCGTGGACACCGCGACGGTCACGTCACCCCACCGCGCCGAACCGTTCGACGAGCTCGCGCTTGAGCACCTTCCCGCTCGGCCCCAGCGGCAGCGCGTCGAGCACGTGCACGGCCCGCGGGTACTTGTACGCGGCGATCTCCGCGGCGACGAAGTCGATCAGCTCCTGCGGGGTCGCCGTGCCCTCGGCACGCAGGACCACGGCGGCCTCGATCTCCTGGCCGTGCACCTCGTGCGGCACCCCGAACACCGCGGCCATCGCCACGTCCGGGTGGGTGGCGAGGACCTCTTCGACCTGCCGCGGGTACACGTTGTAGCCGTTGCGGATGATCATGTCCTTCGTCCGGTCGACGATCGTCAGGTAGCCGTCGTCGTCCTTCGTGCCGAGGTCGCCGGTGCGGAACCAGCCGTCGACGATCGCCGCCGAGGTGTCCTCCGGACGGTCCAGGTACCCGTTCATCAGGTTGTGGCCGCGGATCACGAGCTCACCGATCTCGCCGTGCGGCAGCAGGGCGATCCGGTCGGGCACCTCCGGGTCGGCGATCTCGACGTCCACACCCCAGACGGGCGTGCCGATCGTGCCGGGACGCGGCGGGGTCCCCACGTGGTTGAACGTCGCGACGGGCGAGGTCTCGGTGAGGCCGTAACCCTCGTGGATCGGCGCGTCGTACACCTGCTGGAACCGCTCGAGGACGGCCAGGGGCAGCGAGGCGCCGCCGGAGATGGCGTAGCGCAGCGAGGGTCGGGCGTCGGAGCGGGTCGCCGCGTCGAGGAGTGCCATGTACATCGTGGGGACGCCCATGAAGACCCCGCACCCGTGCTCGACCATCGCGGCGAGCGCCGAGTCCCCGTCGAACTTCGGCAGCATGACGATCGTCGCGCCGACCCGGAACCCGGTGTTCATCGTGCAGGTCTGTCCGAACGTGTGGAACAGCGGCAGTGCCCCGAGCAGCACGTCGCCGCGGTGCATGTCGAACGTCGTCATGAGGTTCGTGTTCACCTGCTCGAGCAGCGCGAAGTGCGAGCCCTCGGCGCCCTTCGGCTTGCCGGTGGTGCCGCTGGTGTACAGGATCGTGGCGGTGTCGAACGGGTCGCGGGGCTCGTACGTCCGGAGCGGTTCGGCCTGCTGCGCGAGGTCCTCGAGCCGGTCACGGCCGGTCTCCGCCTCGTCCGGCGCGAGCACCGTCACGACGTCGACCCCCGCGAGGTCGGCACCCGCCGCTCCCTCGGCGAGCAGCGGTGCGGCGCAGACGAGCAGGGTCGCCCCGCTGTCGCGCAGGACGTACTCGATCTCGCGACGCTTCAGCAGGGCGTGCACGGGCACGGCGACGGCGCCGAGTGCGAGCGTCGCGTAGTAGACGCGGGGGAAGTCCTCGACGTTCGGCACGAGCATCGCGACGCGGTCGCCCTCCTGCACGCCTCCAGCACGGAGCGCCCCGGCGTAGGCGAGGGTCTGCGACCAGAGTTCGGCGTAGGTGGTGCGACGGTCGCCCACGATGACCGCGACGTCGTCCGGGTACCGCGCTGCGGACTCGGCGAGGATCGCCGCGACGGAGGCGGTGGCGTGCGTCCGTCGCGTGGTGCTGGACTGCTGGGTGGACGACATGCCGGTCTCCGTCTCCGTTGACGAGTACATGTCGCGATCCTAGGACGCCGCCCTCCTCGTCAGCCGTGACGGACTGTCCCCAGTACGGGATCCGGGGTGCCCGACGCCGCGCGACGGCGCCCGATGACCCCCGAGGCCAGGGCGATCCCGAGCAACACCACGAGTCCGCCGACCGGCTCGTTCCACCGCACGTGCTCGCCGAGGACGAGCACGCCGAGCACCACCCCGACCACGGGCGTCAGGTAGGTGACCGTCGAGGCGCGGCCTGCACCCCACGCCTGCACCAGCCGCGTGTTCCAGGCGTAGGCCAGCCCCGTGCCGACGCAGCCCAGCGCTGCCATCGCGGCCACGATCCTCCAGTCCAACTGCACCGGACCGGTGGCGATGACGGGCGCGACGACCAGGAGCAGTCCGGAGGCCAGCGTCAGCTGGACCGTCGCGAGCGTGACCGGGTCATACGCGCTGCCGACCGCCGCCCGCCGCAGGTACGCGAGTCCGATGCCGTAGCAGGCGGTCATCCCGAGCAGCGCGACCTGCCCCGGGACGCTCGCCAGCACGGCCGGGTCGCCGACGATGTTCCACGGTCCGACCAGTACGAGCACCCCGACGATGCCGAGCACGATCCCGAGCACCTGCCGCCCGCGGAGCCTCTCGGACGGTACGAGCACGGCGAGCGCGGCCATCGTCATGATCGGCGTCGTCGCGTTGTAGATGCTCGCGAGGCCGGACGGCACCGTCTGCTCCGCCCACGCCATGAGCGAGGACGGCACGGCGTTGAGGAACACCGACACGACGAGCAGGTGTCCCCAGACGCGCGGTTCGCGGGGCCAGCGACGACGTGTCACGAGCAGGACGACGACGAGCGTGATGGCTCCGAGGACCGTGCGGACGGTGGCGACCTGCTGCGGAGCGAGTCCGTCCAGGCCGATCTTCGCGAAGAGGAAGCTCGAGCCCCAGGTCAGTGCCACGAGGAGGTAGAGGACCGCGTTCATGTGGCCTAGTGTCGACATCCTCAACGCATGCGGCAAACGCATGCGACTCATGATCGGATGAGGAAGACGCATGACCGTCTCGGTGCCGCAGCTCCGCGCGTTCGTCGCGACCGTCGACGCTGGCTCCTTCACCAACGCCGCCGTCGCCCTCGGTGTCGGCCAGTCCGCCGTGTCGCACGCCGTCGCCGGGCTCGAGCGCGAGGTCGGCGGCCCGGTGGTCCGCCGCGGCGCCGCCGCGGTCCCGACGTCGCTCGGCGACCGCCTGCTCGCCCACGCCCGCAGCGTGCTCGCCTCCGTCGACGCCCTGGAGGCGGTGGTCCGGCCCGCCACGGCGCGCGGCACCGTGCGACTCGCCGCCGTCCCCACCGTCTGCCAAGGCCTGCTGCCGCGGCTCCGCGAGCTCTGGGCGGTCACCCTGCCCGACGTGGACGTGCAGGTCTACGAGGGCGACGACGACGAGATGCCCGAGTGGCTCGAGGCCGGGACGGTGGACGCCGCGGTCCTCGTCGACCCCTCGCCGGTGCCGGACGGCGGGGTCGTCGTGGCGCAGGACGAGATGGCCGCGGTCGTCCGCCGGGACCACCCGCTCGCCGACCTGCCGGCGCTGACGCTCGACGACCTGCACGAGGACGGGCTCGTCGCGGGCGGCGGTGGCTGCGAACGCCAGATCCAGCGGCTGCACGAGCTCGAGGGGCAGCCGTTCCGGTGGGCGCACCGCGTACGGGAGATGAACACCATGTTCGGGATGATCGAACGCGGCGAGGGCGTGTCGATCGTGCCGACGCTCGGGCGCGGGATGCTGCCGCCGGACCTCGTCATGGTGCCGATGGCCCGGCGACTCGAGCGGACGCTGGTGTTGAGCGGACCGGTGTCGCGCGAGTGGCACCCGTTGGCGCAGGCACTGGTCGACGCGGTCTGAGCAGCGGCCGGGGTTGCATTTGCAAGTGCAACCGCCGTACGGTGTGCAGTGAGTTGCACACCCGCAGTCGCGACGTCGATCGGAGGAACACCTTGCGCGCCGGAACCATGACGAGTCGAGCAGTCCCGGTCGACGAAGTCGCGCGGGCCGAAGCAGCGGACGTCGTGACCTCGGCCGGTGACCGACGTGCCGTCACGGTCAGGATGACGCTCGACGACGGCTCTTCGATCGACCTCCCGGACCGACTCGGGACCTTCCTGGCCGACCTGGTCGAGAGCATGGCCGGCGGTGCGGGAGTGTCCACGAGCGTGCTCCCCGAAGAGATGACCACGACCGTCGCAGCCGACGTGATCGGGGTCTCGCGGCCGACCCTGGTGAAGATGATCGATCGCGGTGAGATCGCAGCACGGAGCGTCGGGACCCACCGACGGCTCCGACGCGAGGACGTCCTCGCCGCTCGGGTCACGCGTCGCGATGCACGTCGGATCGCCGCACAAGAGCTGCTCGAAGCGGGCGAGGCGTTCGACTGAGCTGGCCCCGCCCGCTACGGTATGAAATGTGATGCTCCAGCGGGTGTTCGTCGATGCGAACGTGTTCTGCAGCAGAACGCTGCGCGACTGGACCTGTCTCCTCCGACTCCGGACCGACGGCATGTTCCAGTTGCACACGACCGAGGACGTACTCGCCGAGACGGTTCGGACGCTCCGCCGCAAGCACCCCGAACTCCCGGGTGGAGCGGTGACGCGGCTGCGTGCGGCTGTCCTCGGTGCGATCGACGAACTCGTCGAGGAGTTCGACGCCACGTTGGCGTACACCGGACCGGACCCGGACGACCGCCATGTGCACGCTGCGGCCGAAGCATGTCGTGCACACGTCCTGCTCACCGAGGACCAAGGCTTCACCCACACCGACGCAGCGAACTACGAGGTCTACCGCTGCGACGACTTCTTCCTGCTCGTGGACGACTCGGCCCCGGGTGCGGTGCGTGACGTGGTGCGGCAGCAAACCCAGTACTGGGCTGCTCGTCCGGTCGCCACGCGCCGGGGACTCGCCGAGGCGTTGCGCGATGCGGGGTGTCCACAGTTCGCCGCCCGGGTGGAGTCGCACCTGCGGGTGCTCGCTGGCGAGGCATGCCGACGAGCGCCGGCGCCCCGGCGCTGACCCTGCACGGAGGGACGCTCGGCAGGATGGGGCGATGGCCGAGACCCACGTGAAGACCTTCACCGACCCGCACGAAGCAGCCGCCGAGGCCGCCGGTCTGGCCTGGTTGGCCTCGGCCGAGGAGTCCGGCGGCACCCGGGTCGCCCGGGTCCTCGGACGCCCCTCCCCGACCGTGCTCGAACTGGAACTGATCGACGACGGTTCGCCGAGCTCGGCGCAGGCGGAGCGCTTCGGACGGTCGCTCGCACACACGCACGCCGCGGGTGCTGACGGATGGGGAACGCCCGCTCCGGGCTTCCCGACGGCCGGTCCGCTCCGGATGGGGCGCTCGGGCACGCCCTTCGTCACCGCGGCGGACGCACCGGCGACCTGGGGCGAGTTCTTCGCCGAGTACCGCATCCGCGACTTCGTCCGCCGGATCGTCGACCGAGGCGGGTTCGACCACGCGCAGGCGGCGGTGTTCGACCGGGTCGCCGATCGGGTGCAGGACGGGACGCTCGGGTCGCCACAGCCAGTGCTGGTCGGGGACCGTCCGGCGAGGTTGCACGGCGACCTCTGGGCGGGGAACGTCCTCTGGCCCGGCGACCCCGCTGAACCCACCGGCGCGGTGCTCATCGACGCCAACCCGCACGGCGGCCACGCGGAGAGCGACCTGGCGCTCCTCGGGCTCTTCGGACTCCCCCGGCTCGAGACCGTCCTCGCCGCCTACGACGCCGAGTCCCGGCTCGCCGCGGGCTGGCAGGAGCGCGTCGAGCTGCACCAGCTCGCGCCGTTGCTGCTGCACGTGTTCCTGTTCGGCGGCTCGTACACGGGTGCGGCGATCCGGGCGGCGCAGCGGTACGCCTGACCTCGCACGGTGCGAGGGCAGCCGCGGCACGGTGCGAGGCACGCGGAAGCGCGCCCGCCGCTCTTAGGAACCGCCAAGCCCGACCATCGGGTCGTTCGGGGAACGCCCGGAATCCTCACTGGCATGACCACGTACCCGGTACCCGTGACCGATCGACGCGACCGCGCGCACAGTGACGCGCAGGATCGGCGTCGCAAGCCCCTCGCCCGCCTGTTCCTCGGCGAGCGCGAGGACGCCCGCTGGCTCCGCCCGGCGTTCTGGGCGCTCCTCGTCGTGACGGCCGTGGTGTACCTCTGGGACCTCAGCGTCTCCGGGTACGCCAACAGCTTCTACGCCGCAGCCGTCCAGGCCGGCACGAAGTCGTGGGAGGCGTTCTTCTTCGGCTCCCTCGACTCGTCGAACTTCATCACGGTGGACAAGCCGCCAGCCTCGCTCTGGGTGATGGTGTTGTCGGCGCGACTGTTCGGCTTCTCGAGCTTCAGCCTCCTGCTCCCCCAGGCGCTCATGGCCGTCGGCTCGGTCGCGCTCGTGTGGGGCACCGTCCGCCGCACCCTGACCCGCGTCGGCACGACGACCGCGAACGTCGGCGCGCTGCTCGCCGGGTTCGTCGTCGCGGCGACCCCGGCGGCGGCGCTGATGTTCCGGTTCGACAACCCGGACGCACTGCTCGTCTTCCTGATGACCACTGGCGCGTACTGCACGGTCCGGGCGCTGCCGCGGGGCAGCTGGAAGTGGATCGCCCTGGCCGGTGTCGCCCTCGGCTTCGCGTTCCTGACGAAGATGCTGCAGGGGCTCCTGGTCCTGCCCGCCTTCGGGCTCGTGTACCTGTTCGCAGCACGCACCACCTGGGGCAAGCGGGTCGTCGGCCTGCTCATCGCCGCGGGCTCCCTCGTGGTCTCCGCCGGCTGGTGGGTCGTCGCCGTGTGGCTCTGGCCCGCGGAGTCCCGCCCGTACATCGGCGGCTCGACGAACAACACCGTGCTCGACCTGGTGTTCGGCTACAACGGCCTCGGCCGCATCTTCGGCGGCTCGGGCAACGGGGGTGGAGGCGGAGGCGGCGGCATGACCGGCGGGACCGCGGGCTCGTCGTTCGGCGGCTCGACCGGACTGAACCGGCTGTTCTCCTCCGAGATGGGCCTCGAGATCTCGTGGCTGCTGCCCGCTGCGCTCATCGCGCTGATCGTCGGCCTGGTCGTCGTCGGCCGCCGGCACCTCGCCGACCCGGCCCGCGCCGGTCTCGTCCTGTGGGGCGGCTGGCTCCTGGTCACCGGACTCGTGTTCTCGTACATGTCCGGGACGATCCACCCGTACTACACGGTCGCGTTGGCGCCGGCCATCGCGGGCCTCGTCGGCACCGGCGGCGCGCTGCTGTGGCACGCTCGCGAGCGCTTCCTCGGTCGCCTCGGTCTGGCGGCCATGATCGGGATCACGGCGTTCTGGGGCTGGTGCCTCCTCAACGAGAACCCGACCTGGTTGCCGTGGCTGCGCTGGGTGATGCTGTTCGGCGGGTTGCTGTCCGCCGCCGCGATCGTCATCGGCAGCGTGCCGACGCTCCGCAAGCTCGTCACCGTCGGCGTCCTCGCCGGCACGCTGTTCGGGCTCACCGGCACCACGGCCTACGCCCTCGCGACGACGACCGTCGCGCACTCCGGGTCGATCCCGAGCGTCGGTCCGGCGGGCAGCAGCTCCGGCGGGACGGGTGGCGGCGGCACGGGTGGCGGTCTGCCTGGAGGCGCGGGGGGACCGGGTGGGTCGGCCTCCGGTTCCGAGACGGACGGCTCCGACAGCACGAACGGCACCCAGCAGGGTCCCGGCGGCACACCGCCCGAGGGCATGACCGGCGAGATGCCGGGTGGATCGACCGACGGGACGTCCGACGACGCGCCGAGCGGCACCGGAGGCGGCATGGGCGGCGCGGGATCGACGACCTCGTCGGCACTGCAGACGCTCCTCGAGGCCTCGGACGCCAAGTGGGCCGCCGCGGTGAACGGTTCGCAGTCCGCCGCGCAGATCGAGCTCGACACCGACACCGCCGTGATGGCGATCGGCGGCTGGTCGAGCGACCCGGCACCGACGCTCGCCGAGTTCAAGGCGTACGTCGCCGCCGGGGACATCGGCTACTACGTCTCCTCCGGGACCGGTGGAGGGATGGGCGGCGGTTCGTCCACCGCCTCGGCGATCCAGGAGTGGGTCGCGGCGAACTACGACAGCACGACGGTCGGCGGCCAGACGGTCTACGACCTGAGCGACCCGAAGTAGGCTCCGGGACATGCCCGCGTCACCGCTGCAGCGCACCGACGGCACTCCCGTCCGTGCCCTCGTCGTCGACGACGAGCACGCCCTCGCGGACGCCGTCGCCCTCGCGTTCGAGGGCGACGGCTGGTCCGTGCGGGCCGTGCACCGCGGCCGGGACGTCCTGTTCGCGGCGCGGGAGTTCCAGCCCGACGTGATCGTGCTCGACGTGATGCTGCCGGACATCGACGGCTTCGAGGTGCTCGATCGGCTCCGGGACGCCCGGGACGACGTCCGCGTCCTGTTCCTCACCGCGCGGGACGCCCCCGAGGACCGGCTCGCCGGACTCACCGGCGGGGGCGACGACTACCTGACGAAGCCCTTCGGCATCGACGAGCTGCTCGTGCGGGCCCGGATCCTCGCACGGACCTCCGCCCGGGTGACGGCCGCCGCGGGCGCCTCCGAGACGACCGTCGGCGACCTCCACCTCGACGAGGACGCCCGGACGGTGAGCCGCGCTGGCGACCCGATCGACCTCACCCCCACCGAGTACGAGCTGCTGCGCCACCTCGCCCGGAACGCGAACCGGGTACTGTCCCGGGAACAGCTCCTCGCGAACGTGTGGGGCATGGACTTCGGAACGTCCTCGAACCTGGTGGACATGTACGTGTCGTACCTGCGGAAGAAGCTCGACGCCGGACGCGAGCCGATGCTGCAGACGGTCCGCGGTGCAGGGTACGTGCTCAGGCCGACGACGTGAGCCGACGGCCCGAGGCGATCCGCGCCTCCAGACCGAAGCCGACGGACCGGACGAGACGCGTGCCGTCGCTCCGGTGGCGGATCGTGGCGGCCGTGGCGCTCCTGCTCGTCGCGACCAACGTCGTCGTGGGAGCCGTGACCGTCGTCGCGTTCCGCGGGTACCTCGTGCAGCGGCTCGACGCCGAACTCTCGACGGCGGCGAACCGGACCGTCGGCGGCCCGGACGGCCAGCGGCCTCCGCCGCCCTCGAGCGCGACGGGGACGGACCCGGACAACGCGTTCATCGGCGCTCCCGGACAGTCGGCCGGCACCGTCGTCGCGATCTTCCGCGACGGGAAGGCGGTGCTCGGCGGGTACACCGACAGCGACGGAGAGCAGCACGGGCTGACCTCGGCGCAGGAGCGGACGCTCGCCGCGGTGGCCAGCGACGGCGACCCGACGACGATCGACCTCGGCACGCTCGGCACCTACCGGGTGCAGGCGGTCGGCGACGACGGTGACGTGTTCGTCACGGCGTTGCCACTCGGTGACCTCGACGCTGCGATCACCCGGCTCCTGCTCGTCATCGGCGTCGTCACCGTCCTGGGGCTGGTCATCGCCGCGTGGGCGCTGACCCTGCTCGTGCGGCGGTCGCTCCGGCCCCTCGAGCGCGTCGCGGCGGTCGCATCCGACGTGAGCGCGCTCGACCTCGAACGCGGGGACACCGCGATCCCGGTCCGGGTGGGCCCGGCCGACCTCGCCGCCAACCGTGAGGTGTCGCAGGTCGGCACCGCACTGAACCGACTGCTCGGACACGTCGCCCGCGCCCTCACCGTACGACGCGACGCCGAGGCCGGGATGCGGACCTTCATCGCCGACGCCTCCCACGAACTGCGGACGCCGATCGCCACCGTGCGGGCGTACGCCGAGCTGACCGCGTCGTCGTCGGACGTCGACGCGATGCACCGGAACGTCGACCGGATCGGGCGCGAGGCGGTGCGGATGGGCGACCTCGTCGAGGAACTGCTGCTGCTCGCGCGCCTCGACGCCGGTGCGATGGCGTCCGGGCCGGCACCCGCGCGCGAGCCCGTCGACCTGACGTCGCTCGTCGTCGAGGCCACCATGGACGCCCGCGCGACCGCGCCCGGACACCGGTGGACACTGCAGGTGCTCGACGACCACCCGCTCGTGGTGTCCGGCGACCCGCGACAGCTCCGCCGGGTGGTGACGAACCTGCTCGCGAACGCCCGGACGCACACGCCCGCCGGCACTGCGGTGGTCGTGTCACTGCAGCGGGTGGGCGACGTCGTGCGGTTCGTGGTGGCCAACGACGGGCCGCCGATCCCCGCCGAGGCCCTGCCGACGCTGTTCGACCGGTTCACCCGTGGCGAGGCCTCACGCTCCCGGGAGGCCGGGACGAGCGGCCTGGGCCTCGCGATCGTCCGGGCGGTGGTGACGGCGCACGAGGGGCTCGTCCGCGTGGCCTCGGAGCCGGGCCGCACGGCCTTCACGGTCGACCTGCCCGGTCCGGGCGCCGGCGGCGCGGGCGCGGGCGGCGCGGGCGCGGGCGGCGCGGGCGCGGGCGGCGTCGACTGAGCAGAAATCGTCGGGTCGCCGCCGTGGACTCGACGATTCCTGCTCACTCGAAGGCGGCCGCGGGACGCATACTGGGGAGCACCGGGACGAAGGGGCCACGATGACGGACGCGAACGGCTTCGCACGACTTCCGGAGCGCCCACGCGCCGACGACCTCGTCGTCGAGGTGCCCGCGTTCGAGGACGACCGGCCCCAGCCAGAGCCCGCGCCACCCGCTGCCGCCCCGGAGCTCGTCGCCGCGACCGAGTTCGCCCGGACCTCGCACGCCCGCCCCACGATCCGCCGGACGCAGATCCGCGCGGGCGCGTGGATCGCGGGTGTCCCGATCGCGGTGCTCGCGGTGATCGCCGTCGTGCAGGTCCTGCTCCCGCGCTGACCCGGGCCACGAGTCTCGGGCCCAGCGACAGTTCTCGGGTCCCTGCGCCCGAGAAGTGTCGCTCAGCACGAAACTCGGGCCCGCGCCGCCCGGGCGCGCGTTCTTAGGGACGGCACAGGCCACTGCTTCGGTCCCCGTATGCCCGCTGCCGAGCATGAGCGCATGACGGAGACGAACCAGACCCTCGACATCGACATCGTCGTCCCCTGCTACAACGAGCAGGACACGCTCGCCGCCCACGTCCGACGGCTGCACACGTTCTGCCGCACGTCGCTGCACCACTCGTGGCGGATCACGATCGCGGACAACGCCTCGACGGACGACACCGCCCGGATCGCGGACGACCTCGCCGCGATGCTGCCCGACGTGCAGGCCGTGCACCTCCCGCAGAAGGGACGTGGCCGAGCGCTCAAGGCCGTGTGGAGCGCGTCCCCGGCGACCGTGCTCGTCTACGTCGACGAGGACCTGTCGACGGACCTCGCCGCGCTCGAGCCGCTCGTGGCACCACTGCTGTCCGGCCACTCGGACGTCGCGATCGGCACACGGCTGGCAGACTCGGCGCGGGTGGTGCGCGGCGGCAAGCGCGAGTTCATCTCCCGCTCGTACAACCTGTTGCTCCGGGCCACGATGGGGGTCTCGTTCTCCGATGCGCAGTGCGGGTTCAAGGCGATCACCCGCCAAGCCGCCGAGCACGTGCTGCCGCTCTGCGAGGACGACGCGTGGTTCTTCGACACCGAGATGCTCGTGCTGGCGGAGCACGCGGGGCTGCGCATCCACGAGGTGCCCGTCGACTGGGTGGACGACGTCAACTCGTCGGTGCACATCGCCTCAACCGCGACGGAGGACCTCAAGGGCATGTGGCGGGTGTCCCGCGGCATCGCGTCCGGCCGGGTGCCGGTCGCGGACGTGTACGAGGCGATCGGGCGCCGACCGTTCACCCCGCCGCACGTCGGGATCCTCGGCCAGGTGCTGCGGTTCGGCGCGATCGGGGTGCTGTCGACGGTCGCGTTCGCCCTGCTGTACGCGCTGTTCCGACCGGCGATCGGCGCGCAGACGGCGGACTTCCTCGCGCTGCTGGTCACCGCGATCGGCAACACCGCGCTCAACCGGCGGTTCACCTTCGGGGTGCGGGGCCGGGCGGGTGCGGGCCGGCACCACGTGCAGGGACTCGTGGTCTTCGGCATCGCGTGGGCGATCACGTCGGGGTCGCTCGTGGTGCTGCACGCGACCGCTCCGACCTCGTCGCACGGTACGGAGATCATGGTGCTGACGGCGGCGAACCTCGTCGCCACCGGGGTCCGGTTCGTCCTGTTCAAGGCGTGGGTGTTCCGGGCCCGTCGGCGGCCGGAACTCATCCGCCCGGGCACGACCCCGGCCGCGGACGCGAGCACCGCGGTCACCGAGCCGATCGCCGCGGTGGACGAGCGCGCAGCCTGATCACGCGAGCGGCGGGCCGGGCGGTCGTCGCGGTGTTGCGCGGGCGGTATACCGCGCCGTAGCATCGCCTCACCGCACCACAACCCCACAGGGCCCGACTGCCACCACCGGTCTGCCCGCGGCGAGCGCTCCACTGATGCAGCCTGGCCGTCCGCTGCCGGCAACGCCCCACTGGACCCGCACACGTGAACCCCTCCTCCTTCGGTCTCTACGACCCTGCCCGCGAATCGAGCGACTGCGGCGTCGGTTTCATCACCCGACTCGACGGCACGCCGAGCCACGACGTCATCCGCAAGGGCGACGAAGCGCTGTGCGCCATCCCCCACCGCGGCGGCAAGTCCGCCGAGGGCGTCGGTGACGGTGCCGGCGTGAGCATCGACCTGTCGGTGGAGTTCTTCAGCGCGATCACCGGCGAGGAGCTCCGCGCCGGCCACTTCGGCGTCGCGAACTGCTTCGTGCCGTCCGGCGACGACGAGCGGGCCGCAGCCCAGCAGACCGTGACCGACGCCATCGAGCACGAGGGCTTCGAGCTCCTGCTCGTCCGTGACGTGCCGGTGGACCACTCGGTCGCCCGGCCGGAGGCCGAGCAGTACCAGCTGCCGATCGTGCAGTGGGTCTTCCGCGCACCGTCGGACTGGGCGCGCACCGAGGTCGACGCCGCGGCGAACCGTGCTCTGCTCGCGATCGAGGCCGTCTCGTACGGACAGGCCGCCGCCGACCACGCCGAGCACGCCGCCCTGTACCCGCTGTCGCTCAGCGCGCGGACCCAGATCCTCAAGGGACGCCTGAACTCCGGCGAGGTCATCGGCTACTTCACGGACCTGCGGGACCCCCGCCACTCGGTGCGGACGCTGTACTTCCACACCCGGTTCTCGACGAACACCGAGCCGCACCCGACGATGGCGCAGCCGTTCCGCCTGATGGCGCACAACGGCGAGCTGAACACCGACCGGAAGAACCGGCTGTCCGACGAGGCCCTGGCCCGCGCGCGCACCCGCAGCATCGTCCGCCCGCCCGGGCAGTCCGACTCGAGCCGCCTCGACCAGACCCTGCAGAGCCGGGTGTTCGACGACGGACTCGAGATCGTCGAGGCCGTGGTGTCGCTCATGCCGCCGGCGTGGGAGAACGACCGCACACTGACGCCCGACGTGCGGGACATGCTCGAGTTCTTCTCGCTGTACGAGGAGAAGAACGACGGGCCCGCCGCCGTGATCTTCAGCGACGGCGACGTCGTCGGCGCGCGCCTCGACCGCCTGGGCCTCCGCCCGCTGCGCTCGGTGCAGACCGCCGAGTACCTGATGGTGTCGTCCGAGGCCGGTCAGGTCGAGTTCGACGCCGACGAGGTCGTGCACCGCGGCCGCATCGAGGCGGGCGGCATGCTCGTCGTCGACCACCGCACCGGCACGCTGATGCGCACCCGCGAGGTGCTCGAGATGCTCGCGGCGCGCAAGCCCTACGGAGCCCTGCTCGACGCCGCCCGCGTGAACCTCGACGACCTGCCGGCGCCGGAGTACCAGCGCACGACGACGACGCTCGGCTACGACGGCGACCTGTCGCTCGCGGGCCGCTACGTGGCGTACTCGCTGAACCAGGAGAGCTTCCGGTTCATGCTCGACCCGATGCTGCAGAACGGCTCGGAGCGCATCTCGGCGATGGGCTACGGCAACGCGATCAACGCCCTGAGCGACACCGAGGGCGGCATGGCGAAGTACTTCTCGCAGCGCTTCGCCCAGGTGACGAACCCGCCGCTCGACTCGATCCGCGAGGCCGACGGCATGTCGATGCGCGTGGCCCTCGGTGCGAAGCCGGACGGAACGGGTTCCGCGACCCGGCAGCTCGTCGTGCAGTCCCCGATCCTCGGGCACCTCGACATGGTCCGACTGCGCGACCAGGACATCGTGCCGCTGGAGCGGTTCGAGATGCTCTACGTGCCCGTGCTCGGCGACGAGCAGGCCAACGCGTCCGCCGTGCGCGCCGCCGTCGACGAGCTGTGCACCGCCGTCGAGCAGTTCGCCGAGCACACCGGCGGGATCGCCGTGCTCACCGACCGCAACGTGTCGTCGACGCATGCGCCCCTCCCGGTCATCCTCGCCGTCGCCGCCGTCAACCAGCGACTCATCGAGACCGGCCTGCGGCTGCGGGTCTCCGTGGTCGCCGAGTCCGGTCAGCTGCCATCGTCACACCACGTGGCGACGGCGCTCGGCTTCGGTGCCGCGGCTGTGTACAGCCTGTCGGCACGGCTGCGTGCGGAGGAGAAGTACCCCGCCGCGCCCGCCCCGGCCGGCGAGCTGACCGCGACCGACCTCGCGCTCAAGCAGTTCCGGAAGGCCGCCGAGAAGGCCCTCGCCAAGACGATGGGTCGCGTCGGGCTCTGCACCGCCGAGAGCTACATCGGCGGCGAGTTCTTCGAACCGAACTACCTCGACACGCGTGACGACCTGTTCGCCCGGGTCTTCCCGCACATGCAGGCCCCGGTCGGCGGTGTCGGCTTCGCCCGCATCGCCCAGGCTGCGACGGACTGGCACGAGCGCGCCCGCAGCGTCGAGTCCGAGGGCCAGGTGCCCATGCTCGGTCTCTTCAAGGAGCGCTCGGACGGCGCCGGGCACTCGTTCGGCGTCGCGAGCGTGCGCGGCTTCGGCGGCATGACCGAGGAACGTCCGTCGTTCGAGCGCTCCGGCGACTCCGAGGCGCTCCGGCTCCTCACCCTCGGACAGCTCGACGACGCGTTCGGCATCACCGACACGGCGTACCGCAACACCGGGTACGACCGCCTGAGCGACGCCGAGATCGACGCGCACCGGATCACCCCGGGCTACGTCACCTTCCTGCAGACCACGCACGACGAGCGCTCGCGCCGTCCCGCGGCCCTCCGCGACGTGCTCGCGCTGCCCGCGGACGTCACCGGCATCGACACGGCAGAGGACTTCGCCCGCGAACTCGGCCGCTTCGCCACGACCGGCAACGCGAGCGTCACGGTGCGCGGTCTGTCCGGCTCGCGTCCGTCGTCGTCCGACGCTCTGCCTGGAGGCACGGAGCGCTTCCGCCTGCAGCTCACGTCGACGGGGACGACGGGTGCACTGCGCCACGCGGCCCTGGCAGACGGCCTCGCGCTGCTGCACCCCGGCCAGGTCGACGTCGACTCCGTCGACGAGACCCAGGTGACGCTGCGCGCCACCGGCACGGCGGTCGACCTGCTCGTGCTGCTCGAGAGCGCCCCGGACAGCGTCGCGCTCGACGAGGTCCAGCCGGCCCACGAGATCACCCGGACCCTCGCGTCCGGTGCGATGAGCCACGGCGCCCTCGTCGCGACCGCGCACGAGGCGGTGGCGCACGGCACGAACATGGTCGGCGGCATGTCGAACAGCGGTGAGGGCGGTGAGCACCACTCCCGCTACGGCACCATCCGCGGCTCGCGGATCAAGCAGTTCGCTTCGGGTCGCTTCGGCATCTGGGCGGGCTACCTCGCCGACCCGATGCTCGAGGAACTCGAGATCAAGATCGGTCAGGGCGCGAAGCCCGGCGAGGGCGGTCAGCTGCCCGCGCCGAAGGTCACGGTGGACATCGCCGCGGCCCGTGGTGGCACGCCCGGCGTCGAACTCATCTCGCCGCCGCCGCACCACGACACGTACTCGATCGAGGACCTCGCGCAGCTCATCCACGACTGCAAGGCCGCCCGTGTCCGGGTGATCGTGAAGCTGGTGTCCTCCGAGGGCATCGGCACCATCGCGGTCGGTGTCGCGAAGGCCGGCGCCGACGTCATCAACGTCGCGGGCAACACCGGCGGCACGGGCGCCGCGGCCGTCACGAGCCTGAAGTACGCGGGTCGTTCCGCGGAGATCGGTGTGGCCGAGGTCCACCAGGCCCTCGTCGCGAACGGCCTCCGCCAGAAGGTCACGCTGCGCTGCTCCGGCGCGCACCAGACCGGCAGCGACGTCGTCACCAGCGCCCTGCTCGGCGGCGACAGCTTCGAGTTCGGCACCACCGCGCTCATGATGCTCGGCTGCGTGATGGCGAAGAACTGCAACGTGAAGTGCCCGGCCGGCCTGACCACGAACGCCGAGGCGTTCGAGGGCGACCCACGTGCGCTCGCGCAGTACCTGCTCAACATCGCCCACGACGTCCGGCAGATCCTCGCCCGCCTCGGCCTGCGCTCCCTCCGCGAGGCCCGTGGCCGGACCGACCTGCTGCAGCTCCTCGACCACCCGGCGAGCGTCGGGCGCCTCGACGTCCGAGCGCTCCTCGCGCAGGTCCCGGAGAAGGTCGTCGAGGACCCGGAGTACCTCGAGAAGGACTTCCACACCGACGACGCGCTGCTCGAGCGGGTCCGCACGGCCCTGGTCGACCACGAGCAGGAGCACGTGCTCGTGCACGGCGTGCTGCTCGGCAACAGCGACAAGTCCGTCGGTGGTCAGCTCGGCATCGACGTCGAGCGGCTCCTCAACCACGAGCTGCGCGACAGCGACCTGTCCGGGCACCCGGCGATCACCACGGACGACCGTGGCCGCCGTCGCCTGGTGGACGGCGCGGTCACGATCCGTACCCAGGGGTCGGCCGGGCAGTCCTACGGCGTGTTCAACAACGACGGCATCGTGCTCGAGCACACCGGCACCGCGAACGACGGCGTCGGCAAGAGCCAGAGCGGTGGCCGGATCATCGTCCGAGCGCCCGGCGGCGGCAGCACCGACCAGGGCGGCAACGTCCTCGTCGGCAACTTCGCCCTGTTCGGCGCCACCGGCGGTCGCACGTTCGTCGAGGGCGAGGCCGGCGACCGGTTCGCCGTGCGCAACTCCGGGGCGAGCGCGGTCGTCGAGGGCGTCGGCGACTTCGGCTGCGAGTACATGACCGGCGGCGCCGTGTTCAACCTCGGGTCGTTCGGCAAGGGCCTCGGCAACGGCATGTCCGGCGGGTTCCTGTACCAGTACGACCCGTCCGGTCAGGTCACCGAGCGCGCGAGCACCGACTCGCTCCTCGTGTTCCCCGTCACCGACACCGAGCGCGGGTCCTTCCACGAGGCCGCCGCGCGCCTGCTGCTCGAGTGGCACCTCGAGGCGACGGGCTCGGCGCTGGCCGAGCGTCTGCTCGCCGGCTGGGAGACCACGCGCCAGCACGTGTACGTCGGCATGCCCCGCGCGCTCCTGCTCACCCAGGACGCCGGCGAGATCTTGGCCGCGGCGAGCCGGAACGAGCTGCTCGACGAGCTGGCGACCTCGATCGCGACGGACAAGCTCCGCGCGTTCAAGGTCGACTACCGCGACCAGCGTGCCGTGCTCGGCGGCCGTGCCCCGGCGCTCGGCGACCAGGGCGACGACATGTTCTCGCTCCTGTCGTCGTACACGGTGCTCGGCGTCGCGCAGGACCTCGCGCTGGAGCGGGTCCCGGGTGCCGCGGGTCCGAACGACCCGCGCGTGACCGAGGCCGTCAAGAACCTCGTCCTCACCGAGGACTTCTTCGTGAAGCAGCGCGTCGTGAAGTACCTGCGCGGCACGCTCGACCGGTTCGCGGACGACCAGCTCGCGACCCTCATCGCCATCAAGCGCCTCGACGACTACAAGCGCGCGCTCACGCAGCGGAACAACCGCAGCATGGACGCGCCGGGCACCACCGGGTGGATCATGCACCAGAACGCCAAGAACGACGGCCGCGTCCGCGAGGCCCTCTTCGACGAGCTGCTCGCGAACGCGGCGCTCGAGGACATCGCCGGCCGTGCACCGCTGGCGCCGACCGAGGCGGTGTCCCTGTGAGCCTCCTGCCCCCGACCGGATCGCTGATCCCCGTCGACGCACCGTTCTCGGCCGCCCAGGAATCCTGGCTCGCCGGCTTCATCGCGGGCATCGCCGCCGCGGGCAAGCGTGCCTCGGGCGGCGCTCCGACGACGACGATCGACGTGCTGTTCGGCACGCAGACCGGCAACGCGGAGTTCCTCGCCGACGAGCTGGTCTCCGGCGCGAAGGCCCGCGGGCTCGGCGGTCGTGCCACCGCGCTCGACGCCGTCATGCCGGAGCAGCTCGCCGGGATGTCGCACGTGCTCGTCGTCACCTCGACGTACGGCGAGGGCGAGATGCCCGACAACGCCGGACTGTTCTGGGACGCGATCCAGGCGACCACCGTGCCGCGGCTCGAAGGGCTGCAGTACGCGGTGCTCGGGCTCGGCGACACCAGCTACGACGAGTTCTGCCAGGCCGGCAAGCTCCTCGACACCCGGTTCGAACAGCTCGGCGCGACGCGGATCCACGACCGTGTCGACTGCGACGTGGACTTCGAGGACCCGGCTGTGCTGTGGACCGCCGCGGTGCTCGACCGACTCGCGGCAGAAGCGGGCGCGCAACCCGGCGCGTCCGGCCCCGCCGGCGACCCGGCCACGTCGGCGACCGCGTCCGGCGGGGCGGGCGCGAGCCGTGCCTCCAGGCCGGGTTCCCAGTGGAACAAGCGCAACCCGTTCCCGTCGAAGCTGGTCGAGAACCGGCTGCTCTCCTCGCCGCGCAGCGCGAAGGAGATCCGGCACTACGAGTTCGACCTCGGCGACTCCGGCATCGAGTACGCGGCCGGCGACGCCCTGGCGGTCGTGCCGGTCAACGACGAGGTCTTCGTCGGCGAGCTGCTCGAGCAGGTCGGCGCGAACGGCTCCGAGTCGCTGGACGGTCGACCGGTCACCGAGGTCCTGCGGACCGACCGCGAGATCCGGACGCCCTCGAAGGACCTCATCGCCGACCTCGTCCAGCGCGCACCGTCGAGCGAGCTCGCCGCGGTCGTCTCGCACGGGGACAAGCACGAACTCGACCGCTGGCTCTGGGGACGGGACGTCCTCGACCTCCTGCGCGACGCCGGTCCCGCGGCACCGGGCCTCGACGAACTGCTGCCGAACCTCCGACCGCTGCAGGCCCGCCAGTACTCGATCTCGTCGAGCCCGCTCGCGCACCCGGACCGCATCCACCTGACGATCGCGTCCGTCCGCTACGGCGACCCGCACCGCATGTACGCCGGTGTCGCGTCGACGTTCCTCGCCGACCGGGTCTCACCCGACGGCACCGTCGACGTGTACCTGCAGCCCAACGCCTCGTTCGGGGTGCCGGCGGACCCGTCCGCGCCGATGATCATGATCGGCCCCGGCACCGGCATCGCACCGTTCCGCGGGTTCCTGCACGAACGTGCGATCGCGGGAGCCAGCGGCCGGAACTGGCTGTTCTTCGGCGACCAGCACCGCGACACCGACTTCGTGTACGAGGACGAGCTCACGACGCTGCAGGAGCAGGGCGTGCTGAACCGCCTCGACCTGGCGTTCTCGCGCGACCAGGCCGAGAAGGTCTACGTGCAGACCCGGATGCTCGAACAGGGCGCGGAGCTGTACCGGTGGCTCGAGGACGGCGGGCACGTGTACGTGTGCGGCGACGCCTCCCGGATGGCGAAGGACGTCGAGTCGGCCCTGCTGTCCGTCATCGGGTCCCAGCGCGGCAAGGGCGAGGACGACGCGCAGGCGTACCTCGCCGACATGCGCCGCGGGAAGCGCTACGTCCGCGACGTGTACTGAGCCGCGTGCCCGGGGCCGTGCGACAGCCGGCTCGGCAGTGTGCGAGGTTCCGCGCTCCGTGCGAGGGGACAGGCGTCCCACCGTGCGACGGCGCGTGCGCACGCCCGACGCCGTCGTCCCGGTGCGGAACCCGAATCCGCGACCGGGACGACGGTGAGGGGGCGCTGGGGGCTGGGAGACTCCTGATCCGGGACTCCCTCGCGCGACGCGTGGTTCCCCCCTCGACCGCCGGCGGACCCGTTCCGGCTCCCTGGGCCGGCGCGGACGCTCGCGGTGACACACAACCTACGGCCTTGCACGTCCGTGCGGAACCCGTTGACCGGACACACGGGTCGTGCTAGCGCCCCGAGCCGTCCGGTGCGTCGCCCGGCACCACGGCTCGCGACCACGCCGAGTCCTCCGCGGTGCTGGTGTCCGGCGGCTCCGGGGTCAGGACCAGGCCGGAACCGGAGGTCGCGGCCGCGTAGAGCTCCTCGAGCCAACTGCGGTTGATCGAGGGGACGCGGCTGCCGGAGAACTTGAAGTGCAGGCTCACGTCCGGGTGGAGCCAGATCGCGCTCCGGCCGTCGCCGCGCAGGACGTCGTCCTTCCACGAGAACACGAAGCGGTGTTCCCGACGGAGCAGGTTCACGATGACGATCTGCAGGTGCGTCAGAGCGCGGTCGTCCACGGCGAGGTCGAGCTGTTCGCCCGCGTAGATCAGATGGCCCATGTGTCCTTGTACACCGGACGGGCTGTCAGCCGAGCCGGTCCGCCCACGCGGTGACCTGCTCGTCGAACCAGACCGCGTCCGCGTTGCGTTCCCAGGCGTGCTCGGCCGGCGCGCTCACCGCGAGCGTGACCGTGTCCGGGTGGCGCGACGCGAACTCCTCGCTCACGGCGAAGGGCACCGTGGTGTCCCCCGTCGAGTGCACGAGCAGCACCGGGGGCAGCGCCGGTGGACGCCGCAGCCAGGACAGCGTCCGGACGTCGACGCGGGACCGGAGCCCGACCGCACGGCAGAGCAGCGGGGACGCCATCGCACCGAGCGCCGCCCCGACCACGACACCGGGCACCCCGGCACGGGCGGCCTGGGAGCGCACGGTGGCCTCCCAGTCGAGCGCGGGTGCCACGAGGACGACCCCGGCTACGCGGTCCCGGTGCGCCGACCTGCCGAGCAGTTCGTGGGTGATCGTCGCGCCCATCGACCAGGCCACGACGACGATCCGTTCGGCACCGTGGGCGACGGCGTGGTCGAGCGCGGCGTCGACGTCGGGCCACTCGCGAGCGCCGAGGTGCGACGCGCGGCCCTCCCGCGGGGCCTCACCGTCACCGCGGAACGAGGGCACGATCGAGGTCCAGCCGAGCTCCAGGGCAGCGGGGACGGTCCGGAGTGCGGTCACCCGGGTGGTCCGGATGCCGTGGACGTGCACGGCCCAGGTGCGCGAGGACCGGTCGGCGCCGTCGGACGGTCGGACGATCCACGCCGGCGCCGGTCCGACCGGGGTGTCCAGCGCGACCTCGGACCAGTCGACCCCCATCGCGGCAGGGTCGGGGTGCACGTGCCCGCTCCACCGCACCCGGGACCCCACGTCACCGGTGGTCCGCAGAACGGCGCGTCGCACGGTGCCCGCGGACTCATCGACCTCGAGCACGGGTCCGACGGTGGTGTGCCCAGCGCCGTCGTGCCACAGGCCGTACTCCCCTGCGTGCAGGGTGTCGTCCGTGATCGGCAGCAGCACCGAGTCGTCCGAGACCTCGAGCACCGGGGTCCAGCGGTCCGTCCCGGGCAGGACGATCCGCCCCACCACGGCCCGGACCACCAGGAGGGACGCCGTGAGCACCACCACCAGTCCACCGAGGACCCACCACACGATCGTCACCCGCGAACGATACCGAGGAAGCCGTTGCGGAGCGGTTCCGACGGGCGTAACGTGCAACCAAATGGTTGTACGAATCGAACTGAGCGATGCCGAGGTCGACCGGGTGTTCCACGCGCTGGCCGATGCGACGAGGCGCGACATCGTCCGTCGCACCCTCGTCGGCGAGGCGTCCGTGAGCGAGCTGGCGGACGCCTACGCGATGTCGTTCGCCGCCGTCCAGAAACACGTCGCCGTCCTCGAAGGAGCAGGACTCGTGACCAAGGAACCCCGGGGACGCACCCGCATCGTGCGCGCCGAACCGGGACAGATCGACCGGGTCCGCGGGCTGCTCGACGCCTACGCCGACCTCTGGCGCGGGCGGATCGACCGCCTCGACGCACTGCTGGGAGCCCACCGCGCGCCGCGGAGCGACCAAGACGCAGACCACGCGCCGCGCAGCGACCACGACCGAGAACAAGGGAGCCACTGATGCCGACCACGTCCGTCCACACCGATCCCGAGGAACTCACGATGACCCTCGTGGCCGAGTTCCCCGTCCCCGTCGAACGCCTCTGGGGTGCGTTCGCCGATCCGCGCCAGCTCGAGCGGTTCTGGGGTCCGCCCGGGTTCCCCGCCACGTTCACGTCGTTCGACCTCCGCCCCGGCGGCCGCGCCGACTACCGGATGACCTCACCGCAGGGCGAGCGGTTCCACGCCCTCTGGCAGGTCACCGCGGTCGAGGAACCCGAGCGGATCACCTTCCGCGACTTGTTCGCCGACGCGGACGGCACGGTCGACGAGTCACTGCCGGCGAGCGAGACCGTCCTGTCGTTCGAGCGCGTCGGGGAGGGCTCCCGGGTCACGGTGCTGACCTCGTTCGCGTCCTCGGCCGACCTCGACGCCATGATCCGGATGGGCATGCTCGAGGGCTACGAGCAGGCGTTCGGTCAGCTCGACACCGTGTTGGCCGACCTGCGCGAGTACGCCCTCGGCAAGGGCACGGTCACCGACGTCGTCGACGACACGCACGTCGCGATCACCCGCGCGTTCGCAGCGCCGCGGCACCTGCTCTGGCGCGCACACACCGAGCCGGAGCTCATGCGGCGGTGGCTGCTCGGCCCGGACGGGTGGGAGATGACGGTGTGCGAGAACGACCTGGTCGTCGGCGGCTCGTTCCGGAACGCCTGGGCCCCGGTCGGCGACACCGAGGGCGAGGCGTTCGGCTTCGAAGGCGAGAACCTCGTCATCGAGCCCGAACGGCGGATGGTCAGCACGGAGCGGATGACCGGCGCGCCGTTCCCCGCGAACGTCAACGACCTGCAGTTCGACGAAGCGGACGGCGTCACGCTCATGACGCTGCTCATCACGTACCCGGACCAGGCGCAGCGGGACATGATCCTGGCCACCGGCATGACCGACGGCATGGAGGCCAGCTACGCGCGTCTGGAACGCGAGGTGCTGACCGCCGCGGCGTGAGCACGAGACGGACTGGAGGCGCGTGGCGGGCCCGCACCGCGCCTCCAGTCCGTCTCCGGTTCGGGTGGAACCGCGAAAGCGACAGATCGCGCGCAGTGGCCACGTCCGGCCCGCGGAAGCGACAGATCCCCGCGGATGTTCCGCGGGGATCTGTCGCTTTCGCGAGGGGGTGCGAGGGGGTCGCGTCAGGCCGAGGCGGTCGCCTCGTAGCGGCGTGCGCCGCCACGCACGCCGGCGAACCGGTACGGCGCAGCCGTGACGTGCGGACGCTCGACGTCCTCGCTCGTCGCGGCACCCGCGGCGTGCAGCTCCCGGTACGCGTCCACCGTCAGCGGTACCCGGGCCGCGAGGAGGTCGCGGACGCGCCCCTGCCGACGGTGCTCCCGGTACGCCGGCTGGACGATGCCCGTGATGAGCTCGCCGACGCTGCCCGAGCCGTAGCTGAAGAGGCCGATCCGCTCCCCCGCGAGGTCGTCGTCGAGGTCGAGCAGCGCCGCGAGACCGATCCAGAGCGACGCCGTGTACGTGTTGCCGGTCTGCTTGTTGTACGTGAAGCCGAGCGCGAGTTCGGTCTCGTCGAACGGGACGCCCACGTGCTGCGTGAGCTTCCGGTGCGCCTTGAGCGCCATCTTCGTGAACGGCTGGTGGTGCACGAAGCGCACGATGTCCTCGTACGCCGGGCCGCCCTGGGCCGCGAGGTCGTCCCACGCGCCGACGAACGCGTCGACGTAGGCACTGACCGACAGGCGGCCGTCGACCAACGCGGTGGACCGGTCGTTCGGGCGCCAGAAGTCGTCGACGTCCGCGGTGAAGACACCCGCGGCGGGCTCGATCTCGATCAGGTCGGGGTCGGCGGCGATCAGGATCGCGGCGGCGCCGGCGCCCTGGGTGGGCTCGGCGGCGGTGTCGACGTCGTAGCGGGCGACGTCGGCGGCGATCACGAGCACACGTTCCTGCGGTGCACGAGCGACGATGCCGAGGGCGAGCTGCACGGCAGCGGTCCCGCCGTAGCAGGCCTGCTTCAGCTCGACCACGCGGACGTTCTGCGGCAGGCCGAGCAGACCGTGCACGAACACCCCGGCGGCCTTCGACTGGTCGACGCCGGACTCGGTCGCGAACAGCACCGTGCGGATGCCGTCGACGCCGTGCCGGTCGACGAGCTCCTTCGCCGCGGCGGCACCCATCGTGACGATGTCCTCGTCGGGTGCTGGCACGCTGAAGGCGTCCTGCCCGATGCCGACGTGGTACTTCGCCGGGTCGACGCCGAGGCGCTCCGCCAGGTCGTCGAGCTCGAGGACGTGGTGCCCGGTCGCGACGGCGAGGTCGTGGATGCCGATGCGGGTCATGCTGCGCCTCCGGCGGGCTTCGAGCCGCGACGCTCCATGGCGACGTGGGCGGCCATCAGCTCGCCCGGGTTGGTCTGCGCGGCGAGCAGCGAGAGCTCTCCGCAGAGGACCGTCGCGGCGCACAGGGCGGCGAGACGGCGGGCGTTGGCTCCGGGTTCGCGGTCTTCCCGGCAGCCGAGGCGCACGAGGGCGTCCTCGACGACGGGCAGATCGCCGCCCTTGCCGTTGCCGACCGTGCCGACGATGAGGTGCGGCAGCGAGGTCGAGAAGTACAGGTCGTCGCCGCGGACGTCGGCGGACGTGATCCCCTGCGAGCCCTCGACGATGTTCGCGGCGTCCTGCCCGGTGGCCAGGTAGAAGCCGAGGAGCATGTTCGCGTAGTGCGCGTTCGCGGAGCGGATGGCACCGGCGATGGTCGAGCCGACGAGGTTCTTCGCGACGTTCAGCTCGGCGATGCGCTCGGGCGTGCTGCGGAGCCGCTTCGACACGATCTCGCCCGGGATCACGATCTCGGCGATCGTGCTCCGACCGCGGCCACGGATGCCGTTCACGGCGGTGGCCTTCTTGTCGGTGCAGAAGTTCCCCGAGACGGACACGTAGCGCAGGCCCGGCTCCCACGCGAGGATCGCCGGCAGGAGCTTGTCCGCCGCCTGCGTGACCATGTTGTGCCCGGAGGCGTCGCCCGTGGTGAACGCGAAGCGCAGGAACAGCAGGTCCCCGACGATCTCCGGGTGCACCTCGATGAGCTTGGCGAAGCGGCTCTGCCCGGCGACGATCTGCTCGAGCTCGTCCTGACGGGCGAGGATGCGCCCGGTCGCGAGGTGCGCGGCTGCGGCGCTGTCCGCGCGGACCACCACGGAACGGGTCATGCGCTCGTCGACGACGGTCGAGACGATGCCGCCCTCGACCATGCGCGAGATGCGGGCGCCACGGCCGACGGACGGCCAGAGGGGCGACTCGTACGTGGCGAGCGGCACCTCGTGCTCGCCCTCCACCGCGTTGCCGCTGATGCGGATCGGCCCCACCCACTTCGTGGGGATCGGGGTCAGCAGGTCGGTCATTCGACGCTCCCTTCGGGCGCTTGCACCGCGACGCTGAGGTGTCTGATGTCGTGCGCCTCCCAGGCGCGGTGGATGCCGGCGAGGTCGGTGTCGGCCGGGACGAGCGCGATGCCGCAGTCGCCGCCGCCGGCACCGGACGGCTTCGCCGCCCCGCCGGCCGCCTCGACGACGTCGCACAGGGTGGCGAGGCGCTCGGTCTCGATCTGCGACCCGACGGACGTGCCGAGGCGCTGCAGCAGCACGCGCGCGCGACGCAGGGCGTCCAACGTCATCGACGCGTCGCCGGTCTGGAGGCCCGTGGTCAGGTCGTCGACACAGGTGCGGCTCTCGTCGAGGAACGCCTGGTACCCGCCGTTGCGGTGTCGACGGACGACGCCGACGAGCTTCGTGGTGGACGCCGGCGAACCGGTCCAGCCGACGAGCAGCTCGAGGTTCTCGGGCGCGGGCAGCCGCTGGACGTCGAAGCCCTCCCACGCGTCCGCGTCGGTCAGGATCTCGGACACCGTCCGACCGTCGAGCATGCCGGCGAGGTGCTCACGGTCGGGCGCGCTGTACCGCAGCCAGCCGCCGAACGTGCTCGCTGCGAGGTCGCCACCGGACGCTCGCGGGTTCACCCGGATGGTGGCCAGGAGGGCGACCTGGAACCGCTGTCGCTGGGACAGACCGAGTCCGTAGAAGCGGTCGAGCGCGCCGACGGTCGCCACGGTCACGGCCGCCGACGACCCGAGCCCGAACTTCCGGCCGCTGGCGTCGTCGAGCTGGCTGTGGATGCGCAGGTCGTGGAAACGCGGGGCGATGCCCCGTTCCTGCCGGAGCTTCTCGACCAGGTCGATGGTCGCCATCACGTAGTCGTACGGGTGGTGCTCGGTGTCGAGCGCGATGCCGTCGTCCGCTCGCGTCCACGTCACGGGGAGGTGCCCGTACTCCTCGGAGTGCACGCTGCCCGAGCCGTGGCCCTCGGTCACCCGGGCGGTGATGGCGCGATCGAGGGCGATGAGCACGGACGGCTGCCCCGGCTCGACGACGGCGTACTCCCCCGCGACGAACAGCTTGCCGTGGGCGCGGAACTCGATCACTCGGCGCTCTCCTCCTGGTCGGGGACGACACCCGGCTCGGGCGTCCCCGTTCCTTCGGAGCGGACGAGGCGCGCGCCTGGTCCGGTGCCGGACTCGATGACGTCGCCGAACCCGGCCAGCGCCGACGCGACGGCACCACGGTCCTCGGGCTTGGTGAGCACCACGACGTTCGGCCCGGCGTCGGCGGTGGCGTAGGCCTCGACCCCTGCGGTACGGAGCTCGGCGACCGCGTCGAACACGGCGACGCTGCGGGCGTTCAGGTAGCGGATCGGGGGGAACGCGCCCTCGATCGTGGCGTGCATGCGGAGAGCGTTGCTCTCGGTGATCTCGCCGATGCGGGTGAAGTCCCCGGCGGCGCACGCGTCGAGCATGTCGCCGACGGTCTCGGTGGTCGAGGTCACCCAGGCCGGGTAGAACGGCGACGTCGCGATGGTCCGCCGCATGGCCTCGCGCGACCCGATGGGCTTCGGGCCGGCGTCGATCGTCACGACGACCATCGCCATCGGCGGTGCGGGGATCGGCTCGGCGTAGGAACCCTGGTCGTCGCCGGCGTGCCAGACCGCCACCCCGCCGGGGATCGACCGCGTAGCCGAACCCGAGCCACGGCGGGCCAGGCGGGAGAGATCGCGCGGGGACAGGTCGAGGCCGAACGCCGCGGAGGCCGCCGTGGCGAGCGCCGCGAAGCCCGAAGCGCTCGAGGCCAGGCCGGCACCGGTCGGCACCGTGTTCTCGGACACGACGCTCGCGCGGGCGTCGCTGCCGGCGAGGTCTCGCACGAGGTCGAGGAACTCCCGGACCCGCACCAGCGCAGCGTCCTCGACGACGCGACCGTTCAGGGTGAACGCATCACGCGCCTCCAGGCCGTCACCCGACCCGCCGTCCACCGTGACGGTCGTCGTCGTCGGGAACACGTCGAGTCCCATCGACACGCTGCCGGTGGCCGGCAGCGCGAGGGACGCGTCCGCCTTGCCCCAGTACTTGACGAGGGCGATGTTGGGGTGCGCGACGGCGGTGGCGGTCATCAAGCGCGGGCTCCGATCGTGGTGGTCCAGGTGGCTGCGGCACCTGCGCCGCGGAAAGCGGCCGCGATGCGGTCCGCGTGGTCGCCGTCCGTGGCGAGGGCGAGGACGCATCCGCCGCGCCCGCCACCGGTGAGCTTCGCGCCCAGGGCGTCCGCAGCACGTGCGGCGCCGACGAGTCGGTCCAGGTCGTCGCTCGACACGTCGAGGGCGGTGAGGAGGTCGTGCGCGGCGTCCATCGTGGCACCGAGTCCCTGTGCGTCGCCGTCCACGAGCGTCCCCCGGGCACGTCGGGCCAGCGCGCCGATGCGGTCGACGACGCCGTCGACGGCCGCCGGGTCCGCGTCGTGTCGTTCCCGGACGGCGGCGACGGCTTCGCGGGTGTGGCCGGGGACCCCGGTGTCGGCGACGACGAACGTGAAGGGTGCGCCGAGCTCGACCGGTTCGATGCGGCCGGCCTCGAACCAGACGGGTGCGTCCGCGACGACACCGCGTGCGTCGAGGCCGGACGGACGGCCGTGGGCGACGCGCTCGCACGCCTGGATGAGCTCGTGGTGCGCCTCGACGTCGAGCGTCTCGCCCAGTGCGTCGGCGACCGCTGCGGTCACGGCAGCTGCGACGGCGGCGCTCGACCCCATCCCGCGGGCGGTGGGCACGTCGCTGTCGACCCGGACGTGGAAGCGGCGGTCCGTGACCCCGAAGTGCTGGAGCGTCGCGGTGACCGCGGTGACGGTCGGCATGACGGCGGCGGGAGCGAGGTCGAGGGGGCCGGTGTGGACCGCGGACTCGAGGTGGTGTCCCTCGGTGTCGTCGATCGGCGTCACCGTCGCGACCACCACGGCATCGATGACCGGCAGCACGAGCGCGGGTGCGCCGTAGACCACGGCGTGCTCCCCGATCAGGATCGTCTTGCCGTGGGACGACGCCCTACCGGTGCGGCGAGTGGTGCCGGCTCCCGTGGTCGCTGAGTTGTCGAGGTCGTTGCTGGTCATCGTGGGTCACGTCAGCCTAACCGTCCGGACCATGCGCGCGCTCGACGGTGTCCGTACCCCGGCCGTGAGCCGGCTCCACGGTCGTGCGGGAAGGTTGTGCGGGAAGGTTGTGCACAACTGAGTTGCGTGCGATGCTTACGGCATGCCCGTGACCGACGAGATGGTGTGCTTCTCCCTCTACGCTGCGAGCCGAGCCACCACGCAGGCGTACCGGACCCTGCTGCAACCGTGGGGCATCACGTACCCGCAGTACCTCGTCCTCGTGACGCTGTGGATCGAGGGCGACCAGACCGTGTCGACCCTCGGCGACCACCTGCAGCTCGACTCCGGCACGCTCTCGCCACTCCTGCGCCGCATGGAGCAGGGCGACCTCGTGCGCCGCGAACGCCGCAGCACCGACGAGCGCGTCGTCACGATCACGCTCGGCGACCGCGGCCGCTCAGTCCGTGGCGAACTGGCACACATCCCGTCGACGATCGCGGCCGGCATGGGCCTGCCCGACGAGCACGCCGCGATGGAGCTCATCGCGACGCTGCAACGGCTGACCGAGACCATGCACGCCGCCGCGGCGCCGAACCGCGCCGCCGCGGACCGCTGACCCCACGAAGGAAGGAACACCATGGAAGCCCTCTACACCGCCGAGGCCCTCTCCACCGGCGCCGGCCGCGACGGCCGCGTCGCCACCAGCGACGGCTCGTTCGCGCTCGACCTCGCGATCCCGAAGGAGATGGGTGGCTCCGGCGCCGGCACGAACCCCGAGCAGCTGTTCGCCGCCGGGTACGCCGCGTGCTTCCACTCCGCACTGCAGGGCGTCGCCCGCAGCCAGAAGGTGAAGATCGAGGACTCGTCCGTCGGCGGCCGCGTGCAGATCGGCCCGAACGGCGAGGGCGGCTACCAGCTGGCCGTCCTGCTCGAGGTCGTCCTGCCCGGGCTCTCGCACGAGGTCGCACAGGGCCTCGCGGACGCCGCACACCAGGTCTGCCCGTACTCGAACGCGACCCGCGGCAACATCGACGTCACCATCACCGTCTCGGAGGACTGAGCATGAGCACCACCCCCACCACGATGCGCGCCGTCGTCCACGAGACCTTCGCCGAGCCCGCCGAGGTCCTCGGCGTCCAGGAGCGCCCGGTCCCGACGCCCGGCGCCGGCGAGGTCCTCGTCCGTACGGTCCTCTCCCCGATCCATAACCACGACCTCTGGACCGTCCGGGGCACCTACGGCTTCAAGCCGGAGCTCCCCGCAGCCTCCGGCACCGAGGCGCTCGGCGTCGTCGAGGCCCTCGGCGAGGGTGTCACGAACCTGACGGTCGGCCAGCGCGTCGCCGGCGGGGCGTTCGGCGTCTGGGCCGAGTTCTACACCGCGAACGCCGCCGGGCTCGTCCCGGTGCCCGACGCCATGCCCGACGAGGCCGCGGCGCAGCTCGTGTCGATGCCGTTCAGCGCCATCAGCCTGCTGCACTCGCTCGACCTGCACGAGGGCGACTGGCTCATCCAGAACGCCGCGAACGGTGCGGTCGGGCGCATGGTCGCCCAGCTCGGAGCCGCGCGTGGCATCAACGTCATCGGGCTCGTCCGCCGCGCTGCCGGCGTCGAGGAGCTCCGCGAGCAGGGCATCGAGCGCATCGTCGCCACGGACGCCGACGACTGGCAGGACCAGGTCGCCGCGATCACCGGAGGCGCTCCGATCGTCGCCGGCGTCGAGTCCGTGGGCGGCAAGGCGGCCGGTGACATCGCGAGCGTCCTGGGCGAGAACGCGACGCTCGTCGTGTTCGGCGCCATGGCCTCGCCCACGCTCGAGATCCCGTCGGGCAAGGTCATCTTCGGCCAGCTCACGGTGAAGGGCTTCTGGGGCAGCGTCGTCAGCAAGACGATGCCGGCCGAGACGAAGGGGCAGCTCTTCGGCGAGCTCATCACGCGCGTGCTCGACGGTTCGCTGACGCTCCCCGTCGCCGAGACCTTCGCCTTCGAGGACGTCCGCGACGCGGTGCGCGCCTCGGACACCGCCGGCCGCGTCGGCAAGGTGCTCCTGCGCCCGTAGACGCGACTGCAGGACGGACGGGAGGCACGGTGCCAGCTGGCACCGTGCCTCCAGTCCGTTGTCGGGTGCGTTCTACCGCCGCGCCTTCTTCGCGGGGACCGTGAAGATGTTGCCGGTGGTGACGCCCTCCTCGACCTCTTCCAGGGTGCGGCCGCGGCTCTCCGGTACGAACTTCCAGATGAAGAGCAGGGCGAGGACGCCGACGATCGCGAAGCCGAAGAACGTCCCCGTGATGCCCGTCGCCGCGACGATGGTCGGGAAGTACAGCCCGAGGAACGCGTTCGCGATCCAGAGGCAGAACACCGCGATGCCCATGCCGAGCGCACGGATCTGCGTCGGGAAGATCTCGGACAGGATCACCCAGGTCGCGATGTTGAGGAACGTCTGCATCGAGCCCACGAACGCGACGACCAGGAACAGGATGACCCACGGTCGGGCCGGGTTGCCCTCGACGAGAGTCATCGATGCGATGCCGATGAGGAAGTGGCACACCGTCGTCAGCGAGTAGCCCAGGATGAGCGTCGTGCGTCGGTTGATCTTCTCCATGTTGTAGATGGCGATCACGCCACCGATCACCGCGATGATGCCCGGGGCGATGTTCGCGATGAGTGCCGCCGACTGCTGGAAGCCCGACTCGATGAGCACGGTCTGGCCGTAGTACATGATCGAGTTGATGCCGGTGAGCTGCTGGGCGACGCCGATGCCGGCGCCGATGAGCACGATCCTGATGAGCCACTTGTTGCCGAGCAGGGTGCGCCAGCCGCTCTGCTTCTGGACGTTCGCCTCGAACTCGTTCGAACGCTTGATGTCCTCGAGCTCGGCCTCGGCACGTTCCTTCGACCGGATCTGCCCGAGGACCTCGAGCGCCTCGTCGTTGCGACCCTTCGACGCGAGCCAACGGGGCGACTCGGGGACGCGGAGCATGCCGATGAACAGTGCGATCGCGGGGAGCGCACAGACTGCGAGCATGACGCGCCAGACACCGTTGCCCTCCCCCCAGAGGTTGCCGATGATCGCGTTCACGACGAAGGCGGCGAGCTGCCCGATAACGATCATGAGCTCGTTGCGGCCGGAGAGCGACCCGCGGATCTCGTACGGGGCGAGTTCGGCCAGGAACACCGGGACGACCGTCGACGCACCGCCGACCGCGAGACCGAGCAGGACACGGCCGACCACCATCACGCCGAACACCGGGGCGAAGACGCAGATCAGCGTGCCGACGAAGAACGTGACCGCGAGCAGGATGATCGTCTTGCGGCGACCCCAGCCGTCGGCGATCCGACCGCCGAGCATGGCGCCGATCGCGGCACCGAAGAGGAGCGAGCTGGTGACGACGCCCTCGGTGAAGTTCGTCAGGCCGAGCTCCTGCTTCATCGGCAGGAGCGCGCCGTTGATCACGCCGGTGTCGTAGCCGAAGAGCAGACCACCGAAGGTGGCGACGAGGGCGAGGACGCCGAGGCGGCGGACGTGTGGCCCCTGCCCGACCGGCGGGAGCGGGACGCTCGGGGCTGTCGGTTTGATGTCGACCATGCGGGTGACTCCTTCGTCAGTGATCAGGCTGCATCGCTTGGAAGGATCGTAACCCGTTTCCATGTCCTGTCAATCGGTCATGAAGACATCCGGACCATTGGATCGGTCCACACAACCCCTGGTCAGCGGTCAGTCCCCCGCTTCGGTCGGCTCCTCGGGGTCCTGGGCGGGCTGGTCGAGGACGTCCCCCAGCGAAGGGATGTCCGCTCCGTGGTCCGTGTAGCGGCGGACCGTCCGGCGGGCTGCGGCACTCGCGGCACCCGAGAGTCGTGGGTTCCGCTTCGCGGCGTCGGCGACCCGACCGGCGTGTCCGGCGGTGGACAGCAGGACGTTCGCCAGCGCCCGGGCCTCACCCGGTTCCGGAACTCCCGCGATCGACCACGCCGAGCGGACCTGGTCGTCCGGCGTGACCCCGCGACGCGTGCCCATCCGGTGCCAGTCCGACAGCGCACCCTCGGTGCGTGAGGCCGCACGGTCTGCCTCGCCCGCACGGCGACGCCGGGCATCCCGATCAGCGTCTGCTGCCTCGCTCCGCTCGATCCGGTCGGTCAGGCCGTCCGCACGCTTGCGGACCGCCTCGGCCCGCTCCCGGGCGGCGGCGTCGTCCCCACCGGCTTCGGCGATGCGGGCGGCGTGTGCGGCGGCGGCCGCTGCGAGGATCTCCGAACGCTCCATGCCCTCGACGGTAGCCCGTCCGACCGACACGGGCGTGTGGGGGACGGGTCGAGCGCCGGAACGGTCGGCGCGGCACCCGGATAGCCTCGCCCCAGCAGCGGCACCACGTGCGGTCCGCACGACCTGCCGACGACTGGAAGGTGTGCGACATGGCCGGTATCGAAGACCTCCTCTCCCAGATCCCGATCGGCGACCTGGCGAAGAAGCTCGGCGTGGACGAGGCGGCCGCGACCGCCGCGGTGCAGAAGGCGGTCCCAGCGCTCGTCGGCGGACTGCAGAAGAACGTCGAGAACGGGGGCGCGGCCTCGCTCGACAAGGCGCTCGACAAGCACGCCGCCCTCGCCGACCCCACCACGATCGACGACGTCGACGAGGAGGACGGCAACAAGATCGTCGCGAACGTCTTCGGCGGCAAGCAGCAGGACGTGGCCGCCGCCCTGGCCGGGTCCGGTGGCGGCGGTGGCGGGGTCGACCTCGGCGGGATCATCGGCAAGGTGCTCCCCCTCGTGGCGCCGTTCGTCCTCAGCAAGCTCGGCAACCAGAAAGCCGCGGCGACCCAGTCGGGCGGCGGCGGGTTCGACCTCGGGGGCCTGCTCGGCGGGCTCCTCGGCGGATCGGGTGGCCAGGCCGGCGGGCAGTCCGGCGGCTCCCAGGCGGGTGGAGGCGGACTCGACATCGGCGGGATCCTCGGCGGTCTCGGCGGGTTGCTCGGCGGCGGCAAGAAGTAGGCGCTGTACCCGAAGACACATCTCGATCACGATCCCTCCTCCACTGCCCGGTGCTCGGCTAGCGTCGAGCCGAGGGGGAATCATGAAGCGGATCGTGACGGTCGGTGCCGTCGTGCTGGCCACGGTCTTGACGGCCACCGTCGCGTTGTCCGGTTGCTCGTTGCTGCGCGGGTCGGACGGAGCGTTGCCCGCTCCGTCCAGCCCGCCGGCGACCACCGCGACGCCGACGCCGAGCGACACCGCGACACCCGACGGCGAATCGGCCGCCGACCTGCTCGAGGCGTCCGCCAGCCCCCGTACGCCGACCCCCGCCCCGACCGAGGCCGCCGCACCCGCGCCGACGCTCACGCCGATCCCGGCCGGGACCGTCCTGGCGCAGGGAGACGTCGCCTCGCCCAAGGGCAGCATCCACTTCCACTTCCGGATGGTCGCGAACGGTGACGACACCTTCACGGCGCAGTACTCCGGTGTGACCTCGACGCTGCCGGTCCCGGTCGGCGTCGGCCTGTTCGACCTGTCCCGGAAGGTCGGGGACGGCCTGACCTACCGGGGCGTCGGGGACCACACGCTCGGCGGTCCGACCAGCACGGCGATCGCTGCGAACGTGCCGCTCAGCGGATCGGGCGTCGACCCGTCGCACCTCGGCACCCTCGTGACGTACTCGGCAGCGACGCCGGGGCAGGACGTCCCCGTCGAGATCGCCGCCGACAAGGTGCTCGCGGTCACCTCGGTGCGCTGGTCCGTGCCGGCACGGCAGACGAACGTGCACCCGAAGGACGCCGGCGCCCGGGCGAACGCCACCGGATCCGTCACCGCGACGACCGCCGGCGGAGCTCCGAAGTCGTACACGGTGGCGCCGAACGACCTGATCGGCGACGTCGCCGCACGCTTCGGCATCACGGTGCGGGCGCTCGTGTGGCTCAACGAGGGCGTGCAGGTCTTCGGCGAGGACCAGCACCTCTACGAGGGCACGTCCCTCAACCTCGACCCGCTCGGCCGCTGACGCGGCGGGCGGCGCGGCCCGTGCGCGGCGCCGCCCTGCCGAGATTCGCGCTCAGCGACAGTTCTCGCGCTGCGGAACGCGAAAACCGTCGCTCACCCCGAGACTCGGGCACGCGCCGGCCCCCGGCCGCAGCGCGACCCACAGACGGACGGGAGGCCCGTGGCGGATCCGCCACGCGCCTCCCGTCCGTCAGGTGCGTGCGTTACTCGCCGCGCAGCTCCAGGTACTTGGCGATGAGCGCCTTCGTCGAGGAGTCCTGCGCGTCCAGCGCAGCCTGGTCGCCGTCGACCGCCGGAGCGATCTGCAGCGCCAGCTGCTTGCCGAGCTCGACGCCCCACTGGTCGAACGAGTCGATGCCCCAGATGGTGCCCTCGGTGAACACGATGTGCTCGTACAGCGCGATGAGCTGACCGAGGACGCTCGGGGTGAGCTCCGGCGCGAGGATCGATGTCGACGGCTTGTTGCCGGTGAAGGTCCGGGCGGAGACGATCGCCTCGTCCGTGGTGCCCTCGGCGCGGACCTCGTCGGCGGTCTTGCCGAACGCGAGTGCCTTCGTCTGCGCGAAGAAGTTCGCCAGGAACAGCGCGTGGACGTCCTGCCCGGGCTGCACGGCCTTGCCGTCGCCCGTCTCGTCCTTCAGCGGACGGGCCGGCTTCGCGACCGTGATGAAGTCGGTCGGGATCAGGCGCGTGCCCTGGTGGATGAGCTGGTAGAACGCGTGCTGCCCGTTCGTGCCCGGCTCGCCCCAGAAGACCTCGCCGGTCTCGGTGGTGACGGGCGAGCCGTCCCAGCGGACGCGCTTGCCGTTCGACTCCATGGTGAGCTGCTGCAGGTACGCGGCGAAGCGGTGCAGGTACTGCGTGTACGGCAGGACCGCGTGGCTCTGCGCACCGAGGAAGTTCGAGTACCAGACGTTGAGCAGGCCCATCAGGACGGGGACGTTCTGCTCGAGCGGCGTCGTGCGGACGTGCTCGTCGATGGCGTGGAACCCGGCGAGGAACTGCTCCCAGTTCTCCTTGCCGATGGCGATCACGACGCTCGTGCCGATCGCGGAGTCGACCGAGTAGCGGCCACCCACCCAGTCCCAGAAGCCGAAGGCGTTCTCCGGGTCGATGCCGAACGCGGCGACCTTGTCGAGCGCGGTCGAGACGGCCACGAAGTGCTTCGCGACCGCGTTCGACTTCTCGTCGTCGGAGGCGTCGCTCAGCCCGAGCTTCTCCCAGAGCCACTGACGCGCGAGGCGGGCGTTCGTCAGGGTCTCGAGCGTGCCGAAGGTCTTCGACGCGACGATGAAGAGGGTGGTCTCGGGGTCGAGGTCCGCCGTCTTCTCGTAGATGTCCGCGGGGTCGATGTTCGAGACGAAGCGCGCCTCGAGCCCGGCCTGCACGTACGGCTTGAGGGCCTCGTAGACCATGACCGGACCGAGGTCCGACCCACCGATGCCGATGTTCACCACGGTCTCGATGCGCTTGCCGGTGACACCGGTCCAGGCGCCGCTGCGCACCTGCTCCGCGAAGGCGTAGACCTTGTCGAGCGTGGCGTGCACGTCGGCGTCGACGTCCTGGCCGTCGACGACGAGCGCCGGCGAGGCACCCTTCGGACGGCGGAGCGCGGTGTGCAGGACGGCGCGGTCCTCGGTGGCGTTGATGTGCTCACCGGCGAGCATCGCCTGGAAGCGCTCGGCGACGCCGGTGTCCTTCGCGACCTGCAGCAGGTCCTGGAGGATCTCGTCGGTGACGAGGCCCTTCGACAGGTCCACGGTCAGGTCGGCGGCCTGGAACGTGTAGCGCTCGGCACGACCGGGGTCGGTGTCGAACCAGCCGCGCAGGTCCGGGGTGAAGTCGGCGGCGACGTGCGCCAGCTTCTTCCAGCCGTCGGTCGATGTGGGGTCGACGGGAGCGGATTCGGTCACTTGGGTCCTCCTGGGATCACCTTCAAGACGTACAAGCCCGCGGGTCACCGCAGCGCTGCGTCGCGGACCGCCTTCGAGCGTAGCGCCGTCCGGCCGGTGGTGCGCACCGGGGCGCTGCGGGGCGGGCGGGCCGCGCGCTGGGCGGGCGGTGGGTCGTTCCGCGCGTAGGAGGCCGAATCGCGCGTGGGAGGCAGGTTCTTCCTGCTCACCTTGCGCGATCCCGCTTTCCACGTCGCGTGCGATGGGAAGGAACGAGCCGGACTGGAGGCACGGGGTGCGTTCGCTCCGCGCGTCACCCGAGCAGCGTGGCGAGTGCGTCCGCGACGGATCCGGTGGGTGCGTCGCGCCAGGCGCGTCCGGCCCAGAGGTGCAGTTGCTGCGGGTCGTGGGCGGCAGCGGCCGCGCTCCGGATCGGCTTCGTGAGGTGGTGCAGCGCCGGGTAGCCGAGTGGTGCGTCGGTGTGCGCACGGACGAAGTCGTTCACGAGCGCCCGCGCCGGCCGGCCGGTGAACGCCCGGGTGAGCGCAGTCTCCCGGAACGTCGGGTCGGCGAGCGCGCGGCGGTGGGTGTCGCTCGTGCCGGCCTCCTCGGTGCGGAGCACGAACGTGCCGACGGCGGTGGCGCTCGCACCGGCGGCGAGCGCGGCGGCGACGTCGTCACGGGTGCCGATCCCGCCCGCGGCCACGACGGGCAGCGCGGTCGCGGCCACGACGGCCCGCACCAGGTCGGGCAACGGTCGGTCGACGAGCACCCGCGCGGGGTCGAGCACCGCGGAGTGGCCGCCCGCGGCGATGCCCTGGACGACGAGGGCGTCGACACCGAGGTGCTCGGCCCGCCGCGCCTCGTCGGGGTCCGTCACCGACTGGACGGTGACCGTGCCGCGCCGCCGGAACGCCTGCACGGTCGCGGCGTCGGGCAGCCCGAACGTGAACGACACGACGGGCACGGGGTCTTCGAGCAGCAGGGCGACCTTCGCGTCCCAGGCATCGTCGTCCTCGCGCTTGGCCACCGCGGTGGCGCCGGGCTCGTCCGCGAGGAGCGATCGGTAGTGGTCGTAGTCGGCATCACTGATCGGCACCGGGTTCGGCACGAAGAGGTTCACGCCGAACGCCGAGGTCCCCGCTGCCCGGACCGCGGCGATCTCGGCGGCGAGGGACTCCGCCGTCCCGTACCCGCCCGCCAGCTGCGCGAACGAACCCGCTCGCGCCGCGGCCGTGACCAGGGCCGGCGTGCTCGGGCCTCCGGCCATCGGCGCGACGTGCACGGACCCGACGGAACCGAGGACCCCTGGCAGCTGCACCATGTCCCCATCCTGCCCGTCAGGGGAGCGGCGTGAAGCGGCGGAGCCGCAGGCTGTTCGTCACGACGAAGACCGACGAGAACGCCATCGCCGCGCCGGCGAGCACCGGGTTGAGCAGCCCCGCCATCGCGAGCGGGATCGCTGCCACGTTGTACGCGAACGCCCAGAACAGGTTCCCCTTGATGGTGCGCAGCGTGGCCCGGGACAACCGGATCGCCTCGGCCACGACCGTCAGGCGGCCGCTGACCACCGTGATGTCGCTCGCCGCGATCGCCGCGTCCGTGCCGGCCCCCATCGCGATGCCGAGGTCGGCCGCGGCGAGGGCCGCGGCGTCGTTCACGCCGTCCCCGACCATCGCCACGCTCCGCCCCTCGGCCTGCAGCCGGCGCACGGTGTCGAGCTTCGAGGCCGGGGTGGCACGGGCGTGCACCTCGTCGATGCCCACCGCGGACGCCACCGCACGGGCGGCTCCCTCGTTGTCGCCGGTGAGCAGGACGGGGCGCAGCCCGAGGTCGACGAAGCGACGCACCGCGTCGGCGGCCTCGGGCTTCACCGTGTCGCCGACCACGACGACGCCGAGTGCGGATCCGTTGCGCGCGACGACCACCGCGGTGCCGCCCTCCGCCTCGGCAGCGTCGACGGCGTCCGACACCCCGGCGGGGACGGTGATCGACCACGCGTCGACGAGCCACCGGACCGTGCCGACGAGCACGACGTCGCCGTCCACGACTGCCTGGACGCCGGCACCGGGGGTCGCGGTGAACTGGTCGGCTTCGGACACGTCGAGACCACGTGCACGCGCCGCCTGGACGACCGCACGGGCGACGGGGTGCTCCGAACCGTCCTCCACGGCCGCCGCGAGCCGCAGCACGGTGTCGTCGTCGGCGTCCGGCGTGCCGGTCACCGAGCGGAAGGTCATCGACCCGGTGGTGACGGTGCCGGTCTTGTCGAGGACGATCGTGTCGACGCCGCGGGTCTGCTCGAGCACCTGGGGCCCGCCGATCAGGATGCCGAGCTGCGACCCGCGCCCGGTCCCGACCAGGAGTGCCGTCGGCGTCGCCAGACCGAGCGCACAGGGGCAGGCGATGATGAGCGTCGCGACGGCGGCGGTGAACGCGGCGGTCAGGGAACCGCCGAACACGAGCCAGCCGACGAAGGCCAGGACGGCGAGGCCGATGACGATCGGCACGAAGATCCCGGAGACCCGGTCGGCGAGGCGCTGGACCTCGGCCTTCCCGGTCTGGGCGTCCTCGATGAGCCGGCCCATGCGTGCGAGTTCGGTGTCGGCGCCGACGCGGGTGATCGTGACGACGAGCCGTCCGCCGACGTTGATCGTGGCGCCCGTCACGGCGTCGCCGGGGCGGACCTCGACGGGGACGGACTCGCCGGTGAGCATGCTGAGGTCGACGGCGGAGGAACCCTCGCGCACGGTGCCGTCGCTCGGGATCCGCTCCCCCGGGCGGACGACGACCACGTCGCCGACGACGAGCGAGGCAGCCGGCACGCGGGTCTCGATCGTCCCGCGCAGCACGGTGGCGTCCTTCGCCCCGAGTTCGAGCAGGGCACGGAGTGCGGCGCCGGACTGCTGCTTCGCGCGGGCCTCCATGTACCGCCCGGCGAGGATGAGCACCGTGACGGCGGAGGCCACCTCGAGGTACAGGTCGCTCGCCTCGGGGTCGGTCGCGAACCACGAGAACGTCATGTGCATGCCGGGCATCCCGGCGTCGCCGAGGAACAGCGCGTACAGCGACCACCCGAACGCGGCGAGGACGCCGACGCTCACGAGGGTGTCCATCGTCGCAGCGCCGTGCCGGGCGTTCACCCACGCGGCGCGGTGGAACGGCAGCGCACCCCACACCGCGACGGGTGCGGCGAGCGCGAGGGCCAGCCACTGCCAGTTCGGGAACTGCAGCACGGGCACCATCGACAGCACGACGACGGGCACCGCGAGGACCGCCGAGACGACCAGGCGCTGCCGGAGCGGGGCGGACGGGTCGTCGGTGCGGTCGCCGGCGGCGTCGTCCGAGGACGGCGAGGACGATGCCGGCGGTGCGGGCACGGAGGCGCCGTACCCGGCCGACTCCACGGCGGCGATGAGGGCCCCGGTGTCCGAGCTACCGGAGACGGTGGCCTTCTCGGTGGCGTAGTTCACCGTCGCGGTGACGCCGGGGAGCTTGCCGAGCTTCCGTTCGATGCGGTTCGCGCACGAGGCGCAGGTCATCCCCGTGATGTCGAGCTCGACGGCACCGTCGGTCATGACCGGACGACCTCGTACCCGGCCTCGGTCACGGCACCGCGGAGGGCGTCGGCGGGGACGGGGCCGTCCGACGTGACGGTGACCTCGGAACGACCTCCAGGCACGAGCTGCACGGTGACGCCGGACACACCGTCGACCTCGTTGAGTTCCTCGGTGACGCTCATCACGCAGTGTTCGCAGGTCATGCCCTCGACGAGCAGGAGTTCGGTGTTCACGGTGGTTCCCTTCTGGATGCGGATGGGGGTCAGGAGCGGACGAGCCGGGCGATCGCCTCGCTGGCTTCGCGGACCTTCTCGTCGGCTGCGTCGCCGCCCTCGGCAACGGCTTCGGCGACGCAGTGCTTCAGGTGGTCCTCGAGCAGCGACAGCGCGACGCGTTCCAGCGCCCGGTTCGCCGCCGAGATCTGGGTGAGGACGTCGATGCAGTAGGTCTCGTCCTCGACCATGCGCGCGATGCCGCGCACCTGTCCCTCGGCACGACGGAGTCGCTTGAGCAGGTCGTCCTTGTCGCCGATGTAGCCGACGTGTTCGTGCATGCTGGCCTCCGTCGAGTTCAATACGGTACCCCCCTAGGGTATTCCTTCGCACGAGATGCGCAACCGTGGGAGGATGCGCGCATGACCGAGGCGGCGACGAACGGCTTCCGCAGACTGCGGTTCACCGACGCCGACGGATCCGACTACTCCGCCATCTTCGAGGCGGAGTACCACGGCTCCGACTTCGCCTCGGAGACGTTCGCGACCGAGGACGCCCGGTACGAGTACACGGTGATCGGCGACGACGACCTGACGCTGCGGACCATGCGCGCCGAGGGTGGCCGACGCGGCGGGGTGATCGGCGCCCGGGACGACCACGTGGTGTTCTGGCTGACCAGGGGCCGGCTCGAGATGCACTTCGCCGACCGTTCCCGCCTGGTCGAACCCGGGAGCCCGTACATCGCTTCGGCGTCCGAGGCGTACCGCTTCGAGTCGACCGGGACCGTCTACAACGGCGTGCACGTCGCCGACCGGTTCCTCCGTGAGGTCGGTCGTGACCTCGGCTTCCGCCTGCCGGACGGCCCGCTGCTCTTCGACCAGCAGGACGAGGCCGTCGCCCGGCACGAGCCCCTCCGGCACCTCATCGGCGAGATCGGCCCGATGCTCGTCGACGACCGCGTGGTCGGTCGGATGCGCACGGCACTCAACCGGCGGCTGGCGATCGTCGTGCTCGACACGTTCCCGATCCGGAACCGCGGCACCGACGTGCCGGTCGCGAACCGGCTGCGCGACGCCGTGCGGTTCATCGAGGAGCACGCCGCCGAGCGGCCGTCGGTCCCCGAGATCGCCGCGGCGTGCGGGCTCAGCCAGCGCGGCCTGCAGGACGTCTTCGCACGGACGCTCGACTCCAGCCCGCACCGGTTCCTGCGGGACCACCGCCTCGACCGCGTCCGCCGCGAGCTCCTGCACGCCGAAGGGGCCGACACCGTCGCCGTGATCGCCGAGCGCTGGGGCTTCTCGAACCACGGCCGCCTCGCCGTCGCGTACCGCGACCGGTTCGGCGAGGACCCCGCCACGACGCTCCGGTCCGCGCGCGCCGCCCGGCCGGGTAGGGCATCGTGGCGGCTCCGACGGGCCGTCGCGTTCATCGAGGAACACCTCGACGAGGACCTGACCCTGCAGGCGGTCGCCGACGCCGCGGGCGTGCGCCCGAGACGCCTCCAGCAGCTCTTCCTGGAGGAACGGGGCGAGTCCCCGATGGCGGCCGTGCGGTCGATCCGTGGTGCGTCCACACGCAACGCAGCAGACGGTTCCGGCGACCGCGGCTGACGCAGCCACCCTCCGGGGTACGGAAACACTGGCATCGGTCGGTGTCCCTGGAAAGTTCCTGAATCCGGATGACCGGGTGTGACGAACGTCAGGTGAGCCCCGTCTCATCCGTGAACAGCAACCGCTGGGAACGCCCGGCGGGTCATCGGAAGGAACGAACATGGCTGACACCACGACCACCACCCCGGCCGCCACCGCGCCCCGCGGCATGACCAGCAACACCTCCACCGGCGGCGTCACCGGCAAGACCGTCATCGACGACACCGTCGTGTCGAAGGTCGCCGGCATCGCCGCACGCGAGGTCAACGGCGTGCACTCGCTCGGTGGCGGTGCAGCCCGTGCAATCGGTGCGCTCCGCGACGCGATCGGCCAGCGCGACTTCGGTCAGGGTGTCAAGGTCGAGGTCGGCGAGAAGCAGGTCGCCGCGGACATCGTCATCGTCGCCGAGTACCCGGTCTCGCTCCAGCAGGTCGCCGACGGCGTCCGCAGCAGCGTCGCACGTGCCCTCGAGCAGATCGTCGGCATGGAGGTCGCCGAGGTCAACGTGACCGTCCAGGACGTCTTCATCCCGGGCGACGACGACGACAAGGACGACGAGAAGAAGGAAGCGCGAGTCGCATGAGCAACACACTGATCGGCGCCCTCATCGGCGCAGTCCTCGCCGTCGTCGCACTGCAGTTCGGCTTCTGGGGCTTCGTCCTGGTCATCGTCTTCGGTGCGATCGGGGCCCTCGTGGCCGCGCTCGCCACCGGCAAGATCGACCGCGGTGCCCTGACCGACGTGCTGACCGGGCGCCGGAGCTCCCGGTGAACGCCGGCCCGGACGTCCCGGGCCGCGTCGAGATCACTGCTCGCGCGCTGACCTCGCTGGCGCGGGCCGTCGCAGCCGAAGGGCTCGGCGCCCCCGCCAAGCGGGTGCGGGTCGGGCTCGGCGACGCCGCGGGGGCGATCTCCCTCGACATCACCGGCCCGATTGCCGCGCACGACGACCTCGTCGCCCACGCGGGACAGGTCGCCGACACGGTCAAGGTCCGCGTCAGCGAACTCACCGGCCGCCGCGTCGGTAGCGCCCACATTGAACTGACGGGGATCGTGCGCGAGCGCGAGACCCGGATCCGCTAGGAGGCCATCATGAGCAACGGTTCCGTCGAACGACGCATCCGCCGTCGGAGCGTGCACCGCTCCCGCTCGACCGCAGTGGCGGTGTCGCTCGTGGTGCTCGCCCTGGTGGCCGCCTGGATCGGCACCGAATCGGTCCTGCGGGCGATCGGGCGGCCTCCGCTCCTCGCCGACCCGCAGACCGCGGTCGACGCCGCACTCCGGCCGGACGCCGCGTTCGTCACGATCGCCGAGGTCATCGCCGTCGTGCTCGTGGTCCTCGGGGTCGTCCTCGTCGTCCTGGCCCTCAAGCCCGGTCGGCAGCACCGCTCGGTCGTCCAGCACGACCGCGGGGCCGTCATCATCGACACCCGCATCGTCGCCTCCACCGCGGCCAACGCAGCCGGATCGGCAGCGGGTGTCCCGGAGGGCAACGCCTCGGCGACCGCCCGTGGCCGCCGGACCGACGTCCGCGTGGTCCCCGTCACGGGTGTCCCCGTCGACGAGGACGTCGTCCGTGACGCCGTCCGCGCGCGCCTCAGCGGGCTCGACGAACGCTTCGGCCAGCGCGTCCGCGTCCGGGTCGAGGAGAAGGGAACCCTCGCATGACCAAGAGCAACCGGACCCTCAACCGGATCATCCTCTTCGTCCTCGGACTCGTCGCGATCGTGGTCGGCCTCGTCATCGGCGCGGGCGTCCTGCCCGCCGTCCGTGACGCCATCGACCCCTACGTCGACATCCCCCGGAGCCTCGACGTCCCCGCGTCGTCGCTGTGGATCGTCGCCGGCGTCTGCCTCGTCGTCATCGTGCTCGCCCTCGTGTGGGCGACCACCCGCGGTGGGGGCGGCACGTCCGTCGCCGTCCGGGAGCGCACGGGCGACGATGCCGTGACCGTGAACGTCGCCCTCGTCCGTGACGTCGTCGAGCACGAGCTCGCCGGTGTCCGTGACGTCGTCGGCTCCCGGGTCGACACCTACCTCGTCCGTCGGCAGCGTGCCGCACGGATCCGGGTCGCGGTTCGCCGCGGTGGTGACGCCGTCACCGTCCTCGATGCCGTCGACCGTGCCGTCTCCGTGCTCGACCGGACCCTCGGTCGGCAGGTGCCCGTCCTGGTGCACCTGACCGGCGGAACCCGTTCGGCGCTCGCGAAGCCGACCCGCGTCCGCTGACAGCCGTCAGCCGGACGCGACCCCGGGCCTCCCGGCCCACCACCGCACCATCCACCGGGCGCACGCCCGACCGACGAAAGGACCCGTCATGGGACTCGACGACAAGATCAAGAACGCTGCTCAGGACCTCGCCGGGAAGGCGAAGGAGGCCGTCGGCAAGGCGACCGGTGACGACCAGAAGGTCGCCGAGGGCAAGACCGACCAGGCCTCTGCGAGCGTCAAGCAGACCGGCGAGGACGTCAAGGACGTCTTCAAGAAGTAAGACCCTCGAACCGTGTCGGGGCACCCGCGAGTCGGGTGCCCCGATGCGTTCCGGCGGAACCGAACGAGGAGGAACCATGCAGCACGACCCGAACGCGCACACGCAGGTCACCGAGGTGACCCTGCCCGCGGAGCTCACGGAGCCGCTGCCCGACGACGCGAGCACCGTGACGATCGTCGCGCGGACCGCGGCGGAGACCGCTCTGGCCGTGCCCGGCGTGCACCACCTCGGCGGGATCGCCGCCCGAGCTGCCGACCAGCTTCGCAAGCAACTCGGCCGGAGCGCGGGCACCGCCGGGGTCCAGGTCGACGAGGACGACGGCGCGCTCGGCGTGCAGGTCTCCGTCATCGTCAGCTACCCGCACCCGGTGATCGCGGTCGCCGACGAGGTACGCAAGCAGGTGTCCGCGGCCACCAGGCAGGTGTCGGACCTCCCGACGACCGTCGACGTCCGGGTGCTCGACGTGCACGGCCCGTTCGACGACGAGCCCTCGCCGCTCGGTCGTGCCGCCGAGGCGACGGGTGATGCCGTCAAGCAGGCGGCGACCGCCACGAGCGACGCGGTCAAGCAGGCCGCGAGCACCACTGGGGACGCCGTCAAGCAGGCCGCCGAGGCCACCAGCGACGCCACGAAGCGCGCCGCGACGGCCACCGCGGACGCGACGAAGCGCACTGCTGAGGCCACCGCGGACGTCACCCGTCAGGCGGCCGACGCCACGGCCGACGCTGCGAAGCGCGTGGTCGACGGCGCAGCCGAGACCACCGACCGGCTGGACGACGCCGCCGCCGGGGCCCTCGCCCGGTCGTCCGAGCTCGCCGCCGACGCGGCGGAGTCCGCGAGGGACGCCGCCGCCGGTGCCCGGGACGCGGCCACGGCCGCGGTGCCGGCCGACCGTGCCGCGGCAGCAGCGGACGCTGCCGGCGACGCAGCGGACGCAGCGGAGGACGCCGCGGAGTCCGCAGCACGCTCGGCCGAAGCCGTCGAGCGGCAGGACCGACCGTGACGACCGCGTGGTCGGGCAACCGACGGACGAAGGTCCGTCGGCCCCGCCCGCGCGGCGTCTGGATCGCGGGCGGGATCGGCATCGTCCTGGTCGTCGGCACCGTGCTCGGCGTGTTCCTCCCCCTCGTCGGGTTCCTCGGTGGCGTGACGGCCACCACGGCGGGGCTCGTGCCCTTCCCGTTCCTCCGCGTCACCGTCGCCGCACTGCTCGGAGCAGTCGTCGTGCTCGGGCTCCTGCTCCTCGCGTTCACGCGTCGGCACACCACCACGGCCTCGATCGCCGTCGTGCTCGCGGTCCTGGTGAGCCTGGCGGTCACCGCCGTCCCGGTCGTCCTGGTCGCGGTGGGATCTGCGGACCGCGCGGGCGACGTCTGGCCCATCGTCACGGAGCTCTGGCAACGCTTCACCGGCTGACCCGCCGGACCACGTGCACCACCAACGAAGGAGTTCCACATGCGCAACCGCATCATCGTCATCGGGGCCGTCGTCCTCATCGGGTTCTGGTTCGGCTCCCGCGCCAACCGCCCGGTGATCAAGACCTCCAAGGCCGAGACCGCTCGTCGGATCTGGAACGACCCGCGTGCTCGCAAGGGCCGCAAGAAGCTCGGCAAGAAGATCGCGAAGGCCGCCCGCAGCGGGCGCTGACGCCGCGTGACGGACTGGAGGCACGTGTCACGTGAGCCGGTCGGCTCGCGTGATCCGCGCCTCCAGTCCGCTACCCTCGCGACGTGAAGCGTCTCTCGCCCGGCCAGCGCTGGGTCCTCGGTCTCGGCGCGTTCGCGCTGGTCTGCCTCGTCGTCGGGATCATCGGGCTCGTCGTCGGGCGCACGGACGACTCGGGTGTCATCTGGGGCAGCGTGCTCGGTGTCGTCGGGCTGCTGCACCTCGGCCTCACGGGGCTCGCGGGTGCGCTCGTGTGGACCGCGTCGCCGGCCATCAGCCGTGAGCCGGTCGAGCGCCCCGCTGCCGTCGTCAGCCCCACGCACCGAGTGTTCTCGTACGGGACGCTCCGCCAGCCGCTCGTGCAGGAGTCGCTGTTCGGCGAGCACGTGCCGACCGAACCGGACGGACTGCCGGGGTGGCGACTCGACTGGGTGAGGATCACCGACCCGGACGTCATCCGGACGAGCGGGTCCGACCGGCACCCGATCCTCCGACGCGGTTCGTCGAGTGACGTCGTCGAGGGCTCGGTCCTGACGCTCGGGTACGAGTGGCACCTCCGCGCGGTCGACGACTACGAGGTCGCGGACTACCAGCGGATCGAGGTCCGCCTGGCCTCCGGCACGACGGCGTGGGTCTACGTGGCCGCCGAGGACGCCTGACCGTCGGCGCCTGTGACCGAGACTCGGCCACCGGGGCGCGAGACTCGGGCGCCGGGTCGCGAGACTCGGGCTCAGCGACACTTCTCGGGGCGGAGCGTCCGAGAACTGTCGCTCAGCGCGAAAGTGGGGTCGCAGCAGCCTCAGCGCGCGGCCGCCGCCAAGCGCGCCAGGCCCTCGTCGATCGACACCGCGGGCGCCCACTGCAGGTCCTGCCGGGTCCGACGCTGGTCGAACCAGTGCGCCGTCGACAGCTGCTCGGCGAGGAACCGCGTCATCGGCGGTTCGTCCTCCCCCGGACGCACACGCCACACGGCCTCGACGACCGCCCCGGCGACCCGGGCGACCCCGGCGGGCACGTGCACCCGCGGCGCCGGCACCCCGGACGCGGTGCAGATGCCGGCGAGCAGGTCACCGACGGGGCGGGGTTCACCGTTCGTCACGACGTACGCGTTCCCATGCACATCGTCGTCGGCGGCGTGCACCAGGGCCGCCACCATCGCGGACGCCGCGTTGTCGACGTAGAGCGTGTCGATGAGCGCTGCGCCGGAGTCGAGCAGCGGCAGCCGGCCCTTCCGCGCACGGTTGACGATCCGGCCGACGAGTTGCGTGTCGCCCGGCCCCCACACCAGGTGCGGGCGGACCGCGACGACCGCGAAGCCCGGGGCGTCCGCGCCGAGGGCGACGAGTTCCGCGGCGGCCTTCGTGCGGGCGTAGTCCCCGCGGGCACGCGCGGGTTCGGCGGGCCCGGCACCGGCGCCCACGAGGGACGAACCGGTGTGCGCGACCGACGGCGAGGACACGAACACGAACCGGCCGACTCCCGCCGCACGCGCAGCGTCGACGAGCGTCCGGGTCCCGTCGACGTTCACGCGGGCGAAGTCAGCGGGGTCGCCGGCGAGGGAGACCTTCGCGGCGAGGTGGACGATGGCGTCCGTCTCGGCCACAGCACGGGCGACCGCGGCGCCGTCGGTCATCGTGCCGAGGACGTCGGAGACCCCGGACACTCCCGACGGACGGCGCTGGAACGTCCGGACCTCGTGCCCGGCGTCGCGCACGGCGACAGCGGTCGCCCGGCCGAGGAACCCGCTGGCGCCGGTGACGAGGACCCTCACGGCCGGACCATCCGTCCGCCCGACAGCACCGAGGCCGCCCACCGGGACAACCTCGCCCGGTCGACCTTCGAGTTGTGCCGGATGTCGGTCGGCAGCACGGGCACGACGAGCACCGCGGCGAGCGGGATCCCGGCGGCTGCCCGCACGGCTCCCGCCAACGCGGGCGAAGCGAGCGCGGGTCGTCGTGCGGCGCGACCACCGGTCGTCTCCACGACGGCGACGGCCTGCTGCGTCCCGCTCGGCCCGATGCCCGCGAGCCCCGCACGACCGACACCGTCGACGCGTTCGATGCGCTGCTCGGGACCGACCGGCGTCACGACACCGTCCGGCGTGGTGAGCACGTGCTGCAGACGACCCTCGACCCAGAGCCGCCCGGAGTCGTCCAGGTGCCCGACGTCGCCGGTGCGGTGCCCGCGAGGGTCCTCCACGCCGAGTCGGGAGAGCCGGTTCTGCCGCCAGAGCCGGTCGTAGCGCTCCCGGACGTGCGGCGCGGCCACGACGATCTCGCCGGTGACGCCTGGTACGTCCGTCAGCGCACCGGTCGGCTCCCCGGAACCGTCGAGCGGTGCGATCCGCACCCGGACGTTCGCCGCCGGGACCCCGACGCAGATGCCCTCCTGGTCCGAGGCGCCGGCGGCCTGCACGCCGTCCAGGTCGACGTCGGTCATGAGCAGTCCCTCGGTCATGCCGTAGGGGGTGTGCGCGCTCGCGTTCGGCATGAGTTCCGTCGCCGCAGTGAGCAGCGCGGCCGACACGGGAGCACCCGCCGACAGGAACAGTCGCACCCGACCGAGCGCAGCACGATCGGCCTCGGTGAGCGCGGACGCGGTGGCGACGACGTTCGCCAGTGCAGCGGGCGACAGGAACACGACCGTCGCGTCGGCTGCGGTCACGGACGCCGCCACGGCCGTCGCCGTGAGGGTCCGCGGTGCGGTGACGTCCATGTCGGGTGCGACCGACCGGGCGCCGAGCGCGGGGCCGAGCAGTGCGAACGGCGCGAAGCCGGCGACGAGTCCGGTGCCGACACCGATGTCGTACTGGGTGGCAAGGGCGTCGCGGACGGCACCGAGCTGCCCGTGCGTGTACACGACGCCCTTCGCCGGACCGGTCGACCCCGACGTGAAGAGCACGGCGGCGGGCGCGTCGGACGACGGGGCCTCGGGCAGGGCAGAACCGTGCGCGAGGCGACGGGCACCCCGACGGGCGACGTCGACGAGCGTGTGTTCCACCCGCAGCGCACGACGCGCGGGCGCGGGCAGCGCCACGGTCGCGATGCGTCGACCGGGCCAACCGAGCGCGCGGGCGGCACCCAGACCCGGCAGCACACCGATGATCCAGTCGGGTCGGGCACCGCGGACGGCACGGGTCAGCCCGCGCAGGCCGAGCCCGGCATCGGCCACGACGACGACCGCACCGATCCGCACGCACGCGTACAGGACGGCGGTCAGGTCGGCACCGGGCGTCACGAGCAACGAGACGCGGTCGCCCGGACGGACACCGAGGTCGACGAGTCCCGCCGCGATCTCCTCCACCCGTCGGGCGAGCAGTCGCCACGACACGGTGCGGGGGCCGCCAGCGGCGGCCATCTCGACGAGCGAGGCCTCGTCGCTGTCGCGCAGGTCGTCCAGTGCCGCCCAGAGCGGGCGGCTCGCGTCGGCGATGTGGTCGCTGTCGTCGGACTGGAGGTGGGCCCCACCAGCCGGTTCCGGCGCACCGCGCCAGCGGGGTGACGGCCGTGCCTGGAGGGACTGCTCGGCTCCGGCGGGCGCGTGGCCGTTCGGCAGGTGGTCGCCGAGCCAGTCGAACACCGTCCCGGCGACGTCGGCGTCATCCGGCAGCAGGTGCCCGGCGCCCTCGAAGCGGTGCACGTCGGCCTGGGGCAGCCGCTCGGCGAGGTCGTCGAGGTACCGCTCGAGGAACACCGGGTCACGCGGCCCCCACATCAGCAGCGCGGGGACCTCGAGCGCCGCGACCCCCGCGGCGATCCGGTCGAGCTCGGGTGCACTCGGGTGTGCCGCGTCGACGGGGATGTCCGCCACGAAGCCACCGACACCACCACGTCGGGCACCACCGCGGTACGGCGCCCGGTACGCGTCGGCGACAGGACGGTCGAGCCGCGGGTGCGCGATCGCGAGCGTCGTCTCGAGGAACGCCGGCGTCACGACGGTCGCCCGGCCGAGCAGCTGGGGGCGGAGAGCGAGGCGCAAGGGCGCGGGGATCGGGGCGTCGTCGGGCTGGTGCACGGCGGTGTTGCACGTCGTGACGCCCACCACGAGGTCCGGGTGGTCGACCGCCCACCCGAGCGACACCACGCCGCCCCAGTCGTGGCCGAGGGTGACGACGGGTCCGGTCAGTCCGAGTTCCTCGGTCAGGGCGCCCAGGTCGGCGACGCGCTGCGGCAGCCCCCGCTGGACCCCGGTGCGCTCCGAGAAACCCATGTCGAGCTGGTCGACCGCGATGACGCGCCAGGCGGGACCGCCGGCGGCGGCGACCTCGAGCGAGGTGCGGAGCACCGACCGCCACAGGTACGACCAGGTCGGGTTGCCGTGCACGCACAGCAGCGTCCCGACCGGTTCCGCGCCGAGCGCGGCCAGGGAGCCGGCCGTGTCGAGGAGGTGCCAGGTGCGCGCGGCGCGATCCGTGCCTCCAGGACGGTCTCCAGACCACTCGGGCACCGTGACCAGACGCGACCACGCGGGGTCGAGTCCGGGCAGGGAGGGCGGCTGCGTGGCCGGAGCGGTGCTCGCGGCGACGCGGGGCAACCCGGCTGTCACCAGCGGAGCTCCATCATCGCCGTGTTGATACCGGAGCCGACACCACCGAGGAAGACGCGGTCACCGGGGCGGATCGACCCGCGGGCGACCTCGTCGGCGAGGGTGATCGGGATCGACGCCGGGCCGACGTTGCCGAAGCGCTCGTACGTCGTGGGGACCTTGTCACGCGGGACGCCGATGGCCTCGACGAAGGCGTTCGTGTGCACGTCGGAGACCTGGTGCAGCACGTACCGGTCCATGTCGGCCCAGTCGAAGTGCGCACGGGCCTCGTTCCAGGCGGCCACCACGAGTTCCATGCCGCCCTTGAGCAGCATCTTGGCGTCGGTGAACATGCCGTCGACGCTGCCGACGCAGAGGTCGTACCACTGGGTCGCCGCACGGGTGACGCCGCCGACGATCCGGTGTCCGCCCGGGTGCGCGTCCGCCGGGCCGAGCACGGCCGCGGCAGCACCGGAGCCGAGCGTCAGGCTGGCGAACTCGCTCATGAAGTCCTTGCGGTTCCGGCCGCCCTGGTTCAGGCGCTCGATCGTGTTGAGCTGCACCTGGTCGGCGTCCTCGCCGTCCACCACGAGCGCGTACTTGATCTGGCCGGAGTCGATCATGCCCGCGGCGACGCTCATCGCGTTGACGAACCCGAGGCACGCGTTCGCGATGTCGAAGTTGATCGCCGACGACGGCAGACCGAGCCCGTGGTGCAGGCGCACGGCGACGCTCGGCTCCAGGTGCGGGCGCGTCACCGACGTGTTGATGAGCAGGCCGACGTCCTCGGGGCGGATGCCCGCCTCGGCCATGGCGCGACGACCGGCGTCGATGGCGGCGTCCTGGAAGGACTGCCCCTCGCCCCAGTTGCGACGCTCCTTGACCCCGGCCACGCGTTCGAGCAGACCCATCGGCAGGCGCAGGCGGCGGAGCACGCCGCGGAGCTTCTCCTCGATGTCGGCCGAGGTGGTCACCCGCTCGGCCACGGTGGTCGCGACGGAGAGCAGCGCGACGTTGTCGTGCTTGGCCGTGGCGTTGCCGGGCCGTTCCGTTTCGCTGCTCGTCGCCTGGTCGACCGGCCGTTCCGTCATGATCGTCACCGACACATACTTCCGCATCCGGCCTGGGTACGCGATCCGGATGCGCTGTACGGCGGGTTCACGCGTCGGTCTGGCGGGGTTCCTTCGGCAGTTTCCGGAGCTTGGCGCGGCGCTTCCGCCGCTCCGGGATCATCGACCGCATCTCCTCGAGCTTGCCGAAGCAGAGCAGCCGGTCGCCCGGTTCCAGGGCGACTCCGCTCCGCGGGTTCGGGATGACGCCGGAGCCCCGGTGCAGCGTGAGGACGGTGATGTCGCGGTCCCAGAGACCCGACTCCTTGATGGTCTTGCCCACCAGGTCCGCGTTGGTGTGCACGAGCAGCTCGGCGACGCCGTACCCCGTCGACACCGACAGCCGCTGCCGGACGTCGATCTCCGGGAAGGCGACCTGGTTCGCGATGAAGTCGATGATCGCGCCGGCGATGTCGAGGCCCGTGGCGCGCTCGATGCCCTCCAGGCCCGGCGACGAGTTGACCTCCATCACGAGGGGCCCCTCGTTGCCCTCGAGCATGTCGACGCCGGCGACCCGCAGGCCCATGATCTGCGCCGACCGGACGGCGGCCTCTTCGTACTCGGGCGTCAGCGTGACCTTCTCGACCGTCCCACCGCGGTGCACGTTCGACCGGAACTCGTCGCCGGACGCACTCCGACGCATCGCCGCCACGACCCGGTCGCCGACGACGAGCGCTCGGATGTCCTTGCCGCGGCTCTCCGAGATGAAGCTCTGGATGAGGACGTTCTGCTTCGTCGAGTGCAGCGTCTCGACGATCGACTCGGCGACCTTCGCCTCGGGGGCCAGGATCACGCCGATGCCCTGCGTGCCCTCGAGCAGCTTGATCACGACCGGTGCTCCACCGACCCGCTCGATCGCCCCGCGGACGTCGGCGCGGCCGTTCACGAACGTCGTCGCGGGCATGCCGATGTCGTGCCGGGACAGGATCTGGTTCGCCCGGAGCTTGTCCCGGGAGTTCGTGATGCCGTTCGCGGTGTTCGGCGTGTACACGTCCATCTGCTCGAACTGCCGCACCACGGCGGTGCCGTAGTAGGTGATCGAGTTGCCGATGCGCGGCAGGACGGCGTCGTAGTCGGAGAGCAGCTTGCCCCGGTACTGCAGGTCGGGGTCGTCCCCGGTCAGGTCGATCGCGAACCGCAGGGTGTTCAGCACCTTGACCTCGTGCCCGCGGTCGATCGCGGCGGCCCGCAGGCGCTCCGTCGAGTACGCGTGCGGGGCACGCGACAGGATGGCGAGTTTCATCGGGGGTGCTCCGCTGGGTGTTCGGTATCGACGGCGACGCTCCATCAAAGCATGCGGACGCCCGGTCCGAGCATGCGACAGGATGGGCACATGGCCCGAACACCGAAGTCCCCGAACGGCGGTCTCGTCGTCGCCGGGTGGCGGGAGTGGGCGGCGCTGCCGGACCTCGACATCCCCTGGATCAAGGTCAAGCTCGACACCGGCGCCCGCAGCTCGGCACTCCACGCGTTCGACCTCGAGGAACTCCCCGGCGACCGCGTCCGCTTCTCGGTGCACCCCTGGCAGGACACCGATGCCGACGCGGTCACGATCGAGTGCGACGTGCACGATCGACGCATCGTCCGGAGCTCGACCGGCCACACCCAGGAGCGGATCGTCATCCTCACGAAGATGACCCTCGCCGGGCGTGTCTTCGACGCCGAGGTCACGCTGAGCAACCGCGACCAGATGGGTTTCCGGATGCTCGTCGGACGCGAGGCCCTGCGGCAGGGCTTCCTCGTCGACCCCGCTCGGTCGTTCATGGCCGGTCGGGCGCCGAAGGAGATCCGGCGCCGCAACCGCGGGCGCGCCTGACGTCGGGCAACGCTGCCGAGATGACCATGTGACGGCCTGGAGGCGCGGTGCGGGCCCGCCACGCGCCTCCAGGCCGCCGTCGACGCGGGTCAGGACCGCAGGTGGCGCGCGAGGAAGGTGAGCTGCTGCGGCGCCATGCGCCGCCAGTAGGCGGTCGTGTGGCCGCCCGGCTCGAACCCACCGGCCGGCGCGGTCGAGAAACCGTCGACGTACGTCCGGACCGCCGGCTCGAACCCGTCACCGGTCCCGCAGTCGACCCGGACCGCGATGCCGTCGAGCGAGCGTTGGCGCCCGAGGACGGTGTTCGCACGGAAGTCCTCCGCGTCGTCGAACGCGCCGCGCGCGGTGTCGCCCGCCGACGTCCAGAGCGCAGGGCTGATCGCGGAGACCGCCCGCACGCGCGCGGAGCCGACCACGCCCGCGAGGTGGAGCGCGCCGTACCCGCCCATCGAGTACCCGGTGAACGCCAGGCGCGCGGTGTCGAACCCGCGACGCGCGAGCAGCGGCAGGAACTCGTCGACGACCATCGCGGCGGGGTCGTCGCCGTCCGCACGCCGGTGCCAGTAGCGATTGCCGCCGTCGACCGCGGCGATCGCGAAGGGTGCACCTCCGGCAGCCACGTGCGCGGCGAGGAACCGGTCGTACCCGAGGTGGGAGCCGAAGAAGTCCGCGTGGTCGTCGCCGTACCCGTGCAGGGCCACCGCGATCGGCAGGGGTCCGTCGGCGTCCGGCGCGGCGATCGTCCAGCCGACGGTCCTGCCCCTCCGCGCGGACGAGACGAACGATCCCGAGCTCGACGGGACGGGGGCGACGTCGGGGACGGTGCCGGCCGGGCCGTCGAGCCCGAGCACCCGGTACATCGTCGACCGGCCGGGCAGGAGACGCAGGTTCACCGCCTCGGCCGCGGCACCCGCGACCACCACGGCGGCACCGCCGACGAGGAGGGACCGACGAGTGATCCGGGCCGCGCGCGAGCCGGTCATGCGAGGGGCACCGTGCCGTCCGAGGTCACGCGCTTCATCACGAGGGTCGAGGAGATCCGCTGCACACCCGGCAAGGTACCGAGTTCGGTGTCGTAGAACTCCTGGTACGCGGCGAGGTCGCGTGTGAGGACCCGCAGGAGGTAGTCCGGGTCGCCGAACAACCGCTGCGCCTCCACCACGTTCGGCATCGCGCGGACCCGCTCCTCGAACCCGCCGATCGTCTCGAGGTCGGTGCGGCCGAGGGTCGCGAAGACGATCGCCTCGAAGTGCAGCCCCACGGCCTCCGGTGAGACGACGGCGCGGTACCGCTCGATGGCGCCGGACTGCTCGAGCGCCTTCAACCGCCGGTGGCAGGACGACAGGCTCAGCCCGACCTCGGACGCCAGGTCGGTGGCACTCATCCGGCCATCGTGCTGCAGCAGTGAGAGGATCTCCCGGTCGAGTGCGTCCATGGCGGCGATCATTGCAGAAGAACCGAGTGTCGCGCGGAAGAACCGGAGCACATTCCGCCCGATTGTCCGTAGCGTCTCGGGCTGTGGACCTGACCCTCATGCTGCAGTTCTGGACGGTGGCGCTCCTGCTCGCACTGACACCCGGAGCCGACTGGGCGTACGCCATCGCGGCGGGACTCCAGCCGCGGTCCGTGGTGCCGTCGATCCTCGGCATGGTGAGCGGCTACGTGGTGGTCGTCGTGGTCGTGGCGCTCGGGATCGGCGCCCTGGTGACCGAGTACCCGGCGGCCCTCACGATCCTGACCGTGGCGGGTGCCGCGTACCTGCTGTACCTCGGCGTCAGCACGCTGGTCGCCCGGACCGGCACCGTGGTCGCGGCGAGCGATCGGCCGCTCGGGACGAGCGCGCGGTCGCGGTTCCTCCGTGGCGCCGGGGTGAGCGGCATCAACCCGAAGGGCGTGCTGCTGCTCCTCGCGCTCCTGCCGCAGTTCGTGTCACCCGGGGGCTGGCCGGCCCCGGTGCAGATGGGGGTGCTCGGCAGCCTGCACCTCATCGACTGCGCGGTGGTCTACCTGCTCGTCGCCCTGGCCGCACGGCGGATCCTGCGGTCGCGTCCGCGGGCGAGCCTCGTCGTGACGAAGGTCTCCGGCGTGCTGATGGTGCTCATCGGCCTCGGACTGCTGGCCGAGCAGGTGCTCCCGCACCTCCGGTGATGAGGGCACCGGCGATCGACCGCGCCGTCCCGGTACCGAGGCCGGGGTCGCGCAGCCGCATCGCGAGGTACCCGGACACCACGAGCAGCAGCTGGTCGGCGAGCACCGCGGACCGGTCCCCGACCACGGGTGCCGCGAGTTCGGCCAGTCGGCGATGCAGGGTCCCGGTCTCCAGGTCGAGCACCGTGCGCACGTCCTCCGGGGCGTCGACGTACTCGGCCGCGGCCCCGAGGAACGCACACCACCGCGACCCCGCGGCGGTCGACCGGTAGGCGTCGAGGGCGTCGAACACGGCGAGCAACCGACCCCGGTCGTCCCGTGCCGCGTCGATGGTCCGGTCCCACGTGGCGAGCCAGTCGTCGTGCCGCCGTCCGAGTGCCGCTGCGACGAGGGACTCCTTGCTCGCGTACCCGCGGTAGAGCGTGGCGCTGGAGATCCCCGCACGCTCGAGCACGGCGTCGATGGGCGTCGCCGCGATGCCACGGGTGAAGAAGAGTTCCTCGGCGGCGTCGAGGAGCTTCTGCTCGGTTCCTGGACGCATCGCCATGAGAGCACCCTAGGCTCTCAAAAGTGAAACGATCGTTTTCGTTACGACAGCGAGTCTTCCTGGTCAGCGGGCTCGGACTCATCGCCGCGACCTACGGCCTCGTCCGGCTGGCGTACGGGCTGTTCCTGCCCGACGTGCAGCGCGACCTCGGGCTCTCCTCCGGTGCCGCCGGGTGGATCTCCTCGGGTGCGTCGGTGCTCTACTGCGTCGGCGCGCTCGTCGGGTTCCTGCTCGCCGCACGGGTGCCGCGGGTCCTCGTGCTCGCTGCCGCGATCGTGGGCGGAGCGGGCGCGCTCGGGATGGCGACCGCTCCGGACTCGACGGTGTTCGGGGTGTCTTCGGTGATCGGGTCCGCGGGGGCGGGGCTCGCCTCGCCCGCACTCGTGCGGCTCGTCGCCCAACAGGTGCCGGAGGCCGTGCAGGGACGGGCGCAGTCGATCGTCAACGCGGGTACCGGGCCCGGCCTCGTGGGTGCGGGAGTGCTCGCGCTCGTGCTCCTGCCGGACTGGCGTGCGGCGTGGGCGGTCTCAGGGGTGTTCGCGTTGGTGGTCGGCGGCGTCCTGCTCGCGGCGAGCCGCGGTGACGGTGGCGGCGGCGGCGGCGGACGTACGCAGCCCGCCGCGCCCGCACGACGCCCGGACCGCGCGTGGGTCCTCGCGCACCGCGGGGTGATCTCCCTCGCCCTGCTGTTCGGCGCAGGTTCGGCGGTCGTGTGGACCTACGGTCGCTCGACCCTCGTCGACGCCGGCGCCCCGGTCGCGGCCTCCGTCTCGGCGTGGATCGCGCTCGGCATCGGTGGCGCAGCCGTGGTGCTGACGGCACGGTGGACGAGCCGTCTCCGTGCGGCGACGACCTGGACGGCGACGACCGGTGCCGTGGCGGTGACCGTCGTCGTCCTCGGTGTCTGGCCGCAGTCGACCGTGGCCGCGCTGCTGGCGTGCGCGGTGTTCGGCTGGGGCTACACGGCGGCGACCGGGGCGCTCATCACGTGGACGACCGAGATCGACCCCGACCAGGCGGCGGCGGGTACCTCGGTGCTCTTCGTTGCGCTCGTGCTCGGCCAGGCCGCGGGCGCTGCCCTCGCAGGTGCACTCGTCGGATCGGTCGGCACGGTGGTGGCGTTCATCGCCGGGGCCGTGGTGACCGCGGTCGGCGCAGCCCTCGGGCCGGTCGTCAGCGGAGCGGCCGCAGCTCGATCTTCCGGTTGCACGCCACCGACGCCTCGTTCGCGACGCGCAGGGCGGTCTCGGCATCCGGCAGCTCCATGACCCAGAACCCGGCGACGAACTCCGCGGGGTCGCCGAGCAGCCCCGGCGTCGTGGTCGCTCCGCCACCGCGGGCGTCGACCACGACGGCGTCGGCGGGCGCGGACACCCCGGCGGCGATGACGACCGAGTCCCCGAGGCGCTGGTTGAGCGCGTCGACCGCGTCCATCTCGGCCTGGGACGCGGACTCGGTCCGACCGGCGGCTTCGGCCTGCCCGTCGTCGATGACGTTGACGAGGAACTGCATGGTCTCTCCCCTGCTCCGTTGGCGGGAGGCTACTCCTGCGGTAGCGTGACGGCGAACACCCGATCCCGACGACAGCGGAGTCATGGCAACGAAGCGCTGAGCCGGCACCAGAGCCGGCTCCCCCTCCACGCGGACCACCCGTCCGCGCGCTTCCTGTACGCCCGCGCGGCACCGACGCCGTGCGACGACACCGAGGGTCTCCCGTGTTCTCCATCCGCGCCCGTTTCCGGGCTCCGTTCTCCACGCTCGCCGAGCACCGCTTCGTCACGTTCGCGGTCCTCGTCGACACCATCGGCGCCGGCCTCACGCTGCCGCTGACGATCGTCTACTTCACCCTGACGACCAACCTCTCGCTGGCGGTGATCGGCGTGCTGTCGACCGCCGCGTCGCTGCTCGCGCTGCCGATCGGGTTGCTCGGCGGGGTGGTCACCGACCGGTTCGGCGCGAAGGCGTCGATGATCACCAACAACCTGTTGTCCGCAGCCGGGTTCACGCTGTACCTCGTCGCCCACGACCCGGTGGTGGTGTTCGCGGCGATCTTCCTCGCGAACGCGTCCGAACGGCTCTACTGGACGTCGTGGACGGCGTACGTGCACGACCTGTCCGACGGCCGGCCGTTCGAGCGGTGGTTCGCCTTCCTCGAGGCCACGAAGGCTGCGGCCCTGGGCACCGGCGCGATCATCGCCGCCCTGACGCTCGCGGGCGGCGGCCACGACGGGCTGCGCTGGCTCGTGGTCGCGAACGTCGTGACGAGCGTCGCCGCAGCAGTCGTGTTCGCCTCGCAGCGGACGGGCGGCACCCGGTCGACCGCACCGCAGCCGCGGGACCTCGACGACGTCCGGACCGGGTCGCTCCGGGAGTTCGCCGCCGACCGCTCGATGCGGCTGATCACGCTCGGGCAGTTCCTGATCGGGCCGGCGATGGTGCTGCCGAACGTCGCGCTCAGCGTGCTGTTCGTCGAGCGCTGGCACATGCCCGCGGCCGTGGCTCCCGTGCAGTTCGCGATCGCGACCGGGCTCGCCGCCTGCCTGCAGACCTCGGTGACGCGGTGGGTCGCCGGCTTCGACCGCGGGGTGCTCGTCGCGGTCGGGGCCGCGCTGACCGGACTCACCGCCGTGCCGCTCATCGTCCTGCCGCCGCTGGAGGGGGTCGCCGCCTGGTCGTACGTGTTCCTCGTGGCGGTGCTGCTGGCTGTGGCGGACATGATCGCGTTGCCGGCCGCGAACGCCGTGATGGCCGAGGCGCCGCACCCCCGGATCCGTGGCCGGGCGATCGGGGTGTTCCAGACCGCGAGCTCGGTGGGCATGGCGCTGTTCCCCCTGTCGCTCGCGTTGCTCGACACCGACGTGCCGTGGGCGCTCTGGCTGCTGACCGCCGTGGTGTTCGCGGCGGCCGCCTGGGTGTGGCGGGCCGCGGTGGCGAGCCTGCCGGCCCGGGTACGCATCGCGACGGCCGCGGACGCTGACGGCTGACGTCGTCACGCCCGCGGCCGTTCCGCGCGTGGTGGGCAGAACCGCGCACAGGAGGCCGAACCGCGCGTAGGGAGCAGTTTCTTCTGACCAGGTACGCGCGATTCCGCTTCCCACCGCGGTCGGGATGGGAAGGAACGTCACCCGTCTCGGCGCGCGAGCGCGGCTCTGGACTGGAGGGGGGGGGGGGGGGGCGGGGCGGGCTGCGGCCCGCCCCCCCCCCCCCCGCC
>NZ_VDZH01000002.1:0-103316 GCF_007673235.1 Curtobacterium pusillum | reverse complement strand
CTGGACTGGAGGCGCGGTGCGGGTGACCGACGTCGGTCACCCGCACCGCGCCTCCAGTCCAGACGGCCCCACCCGCTAGCGTGGTCCGCATGGGGACGGCGACGGAGTGGACGCGGCTGCCCGTGGGGCGCCGCGAGCTCCGCCAGGACGCGGTCCTCGCGCTCGTCCTCGGTGCCGGCCTGGCGATCACGACGACGCTCTACACCGCCGCGGGCACCTACGGCGACGACCAGGCCGCGTGGTGGGTCTCCGCGCTGATGATCGTCGCGAATGCCGCGCCGATCGCGTTCCGCCGGCGCTGGCCGATGAGCATGGCCGTCGTCTCGGCACTGGCCTTCGCGGCCTTGCAGCTCCTGCACGTGCCAGAGGTCTTCCTCGTCAACTTCACCCTGTTCATCGCGCTGTACACGGTCGGAGCGTGGTGCTCCGACCGTGTCCGGGCCGAGGCCGTCCGGTGGGTCGTGATCGGCGGCATGTTCGCCTGGCTCTTCATCGGGATCGCCTTCGGCTGGGCCGTCCCGAACGCACTGCCGAACGACGACGGCGGGCTGATCCCGCCCTACATCGCGTTCTCGCTGCTCAACATCCTGATCAACGTCATCTACTTCGGTGCCGCCTGGTACGCCGGCAACCGGGCGTGGGCCTCGGCCGTCGCGAAGCACGAGCTGGACGTCCGGACCGCCGAGCTCGCCGCCGAACGCGAGCGGAGCGCCGCGCAGGCCGTGACGCTGGAACGCGTCCGGATCGCCCGCGAACTGCACGACGTCGTCGCCCACCACGTCTCGCTGATGGGCGTGCAGGCCGGCGCCGCCCGACGGGTGATCGACCGCGACCCGGCGCAGGCCACCGCGTCCCTCGGCGTCGTCGAGGAGAGCGCGCGCACCGCCGTCGAGGAGCTCCGGCGGATGCTCGGCACCCTCCGCTCCCACGACGACGACCCCGCGGGCGACGACCACCGCGACGCTCCGAGCACCGAGGGCCTCGGCCGCATCGGGGAGCTCGCCGGCGCCGCCCGCACGGCTGGCCACCCCACCGAGTACGTGGTCGTCGGCGAACCGCGGGAGATCCCGCCGACGGTGTCCGCCGTGGCGTACCGGATCGCGCAGGAGGCCGTGACGAACGTCCTCAAGCACGCCGGACCGACCGCCCGGGCCGACGTCCGCGTGCGGTACCTCGCCGACTGCGTCGAGGTCGAGGTCACCGACGACGGGCACGGCGACCGCGCTCCGCGGAACACGGCGGGCAGCGGACTCGGCCACGTGGGGATGCGCGAACGCGTCGCCGCGGTGGGCGGACGGATCGAGATCGGGCCGCGCGCCCGGGGAGGCTACCTGGTGCGGGCATGGCTGCCGACGACCTGACGATCGTGCTCGCGGACGACCAGGACCTCGTCCGGGCCGGGTTCCGCGTCATCCTCGAGTCCGAGCCGGGGTTCCGCGTCGTCGGCGAAGCGGCGGACGGCGCCGAAGCCGTCGAGGCCGTCCGACGACACCGACCGGACGTGGTCTGCCTCGACGTCCAGATGCCGAACGTCGACGGGCTCGAGGCGGCACGGCGGATCGCGGCCCTCCCCGATCCCCCGGCGGTGCTCGTCCTGACGACGTTCGACCACGACGACGCCCTCTTCCAGGCGCTCGAGGCCGGGGCGAGCGGGTTCCTGCTGAAGAACGCCTCTCCCGAACGGCTGATCGACGCGGTCCGCACGGTGGCCGCGGGCGACGCGCTGCTCGCCCCGGACGTGACGCGGCGGGTGATCAGCCGGGCGACGGCGACCGCCCCGCCGACGAGCGCAGACGCCGTGCCCGCAGCCGACGCGGCGCTGGCCAGCGCCGGCCTCACCGAGCGCGAGACCGAGGTGCTCCGACTGCTCGCCCGGGGTCTGAGCAACGCCGAGATCGCCGCCGAGCTCTACGTGGGCGAGGCGACCGTGAAGACCCACGTGTCGAACGTGCTGCAGAAGCTCGGCCTGCGCGACCGCATCCAGGCCGTGGTCTGGGCGTTCGAGCACGGCGTCGCCGGCACCGCGGGCCGACCCGAGACCACGGACTGACCCGGCACCACGGACGGACCCCGCCCACGTCCGCTCCCCCGTGCGGTGGAGTCGGCGCCGCAGATCGCGCCTCCGAAACCCGTCGCCAGCCGGAGGCACCGCCCCACCCCGGCGCAATAGCGTCGACGCAGGCGGACCGAACCGCCGCGAGAGGGGAACGACATGCTCACCATCGACGGGGTGACCAAGCAGTACGGCGACCGCCGCGTGCTCGACGACGTCACGTTCACGGTCGGTGACGGACGCCTGACCGGGTTCGTCGGCGGCAACGGTGCCGGCAAGACCACCACGATGCGGATCCTGCTCGGCGTGCTGCAGGCCGACGCCGGCACCGTGTCGATCGACGGCGCGACGATCGGCCCGGCCGACCGACGCCGCTTCGGCTACATGCCCGAGGAGCGCGGGCTGTACCCGAAGATGCCCGTCGCCGAGCAGATCACCTACTTCGCCCGGCTGCACGGCGTCGACAAGCGCACCGCCGCGAGCCGCACCACCGACCTGCTCGACCGGCTCGGCCTGGCGCCGCACGCCGACGACGCCGTCGAGAAGCTCTCGCTCGGCAACCAGCAGCGCGTGCAGGTCGCCGCTGCGCTGGCCCACGACCCCGAGGTCCTCGTGCTCGACGAGCCGTTCTCCGGCCTCGACCCGATGGCCGTCGACGTCGTGCTCGCCGTGCTGCGCGAAGCCGCGGCCGGTGGCGTCCCGGTGCTCTTCTCGAGCCACCAGCTGGACGTCGTCGAGCGGCTGTGCGACGACGTCGTGGTGATCGCCGGCGGCACCATCCGTGCCGCCGGACCGCAGGACGAGCTGCGCAAGCAGGCCGGGCCGCCGGCGTGGGAGCTCCTCGTGGAGGGCGACGTCGCCTGGCTCCGCGACGAACCGGGCGTCACCGTCCGCGAGTTCGACGGGGGCTACGCCGTCTTCGAAGCCGACGACCCCACTGCCCAACGGGTCCTGCAGCGCGCCGTCCAGCACGGCACCGTCGGGTCGTTCTCGCCGCGTGTCCCGCGGCTCAGCGAGGTCTTCCGGGAGGTCGTCCGATGAACGGCTCGTTCGTCCAGTCCGTGCGGCTCGTCGCCGCGCGCGAGATCCAGGCACGCGTCCGCAGCAAGGCGTTCGTCGTGTCGGCCTGCATCCTCATCCTGATGGTCGTCGCGTCGATCGTCGTCGGCGGCATCGTCGGCAAAGCGACCGCGGGCGACACCACCCCGGTCGCGGTCGTCGACGGCGTCAGTCTCCCCACGAGCAAGGGGCTCGACGTCACGCAGGCGCCGACCGCCGCCGCCGCCGAACGGCTCGTCGAGAACGGTGACGTCGACGCGGCGATCCTGCCTTCGGACGACCCGCTCGGCTACAAGGTCGTCGGACTCGACGACGCCCCGACCGACGTCGTGCAGGCGCTGAGCGTCTCACCCCGCATCGAGCTGCTCGACCCGAACGCGATCCCCGGCGGGCTCATCTACATCGTCGCGCTCGCGTTCGGGGTGGTGTACTTCGCCTCCGCCGTGACGTTCGGTCAGTCGATCGCGCAGAGCGTCGTCGAGGAGAAGTCCACCCGGGTGGTCGAGATCCTGATGGCCGCGATCCCGGCGCGGGCACTGCTCGCCGGCAAGGTCCTCGGCAACAGCGTCATGGCGTTCGCGCAGATCGTGGCGGTGGCGATCGCTGCGGCGGTGACGCTCGCGGTCACCGGGCAGGACAACATGTTCACCGTGCTCGGGCCGAGCATGCTGTGGTTCGTCGGCTTCTTCGCGATCGGCTTCGTGCTCATCGCCTCGCTGTTCGCAGCAGCCGCAGTGCTCGTCTCCCGCCAGGAGGACGTCGGCAGTGTCACCACCCCGGTGATGATGCTCGTGATGATCCCGTACATCCTGATCATCGTCGCCTACAACAACCCGACGATCCTCGGTGTGATGTCGTACGTGCCGTTCAGCGCGCCGATCGGCATGCCGATGCGGATCTTCCTCGGGACCGCCGAGTGGTGGGAGCCGATCCTGTCCCTCGTGATCGTGGCGGTCTCGGTGGTGCTGGTCGTGGTCATCGGGGCGCGGATCTACGAGAACGCGCTCCTGCGCACCGGCAGCCGGGTGAAGCTGGCGGAGGCACTGCGCGGCTGACGCCGCGATCTGGACCGGAGGCCCGGATCACGTGAGTCGATCGACTCACGTGATCCGGGCCTCCCGTTCAGAGCAGCCCGAAGACCGCCTGCGCGCCGAGGCTCGTCGCCGCCACGAGCACCCACAGCGCGATCCCGAGCAGCATCGGCCGGAACCCCGCACGTCGGAGTGCGCCGAAGTCCGTCGAGACCCCGATCGCAGCCAGCGCGACCGTGATGAGGAACGTCGCCGCGGTGGAGAACCCCGGGGCCGCGGCGGCCGGCAACACCCCGAGGGTGCGGAGCAGGACGACCACGAGGAACCCGATCAGGAACCACGGCACCAACCGGAGCACGCGGACGCCCCCGGCGCGACCCGACCCGTCGTCGGCGGCGAGCTGCTCGCGGGAAGCGCGCCGTGCCTCCAGTCCGGCCAACCCGATGACGATCGGGATGATCATGAGCGTCCGGACCAGCTTCACGACGACGGCGGTGTCGGTCGCCTGGCGACCGTAGACCGTCGCCGTGGCGACCACCGAGGACGTGTCGTTCACGGCCGTGCCGGCGAAGACGCCGAAGGCGTGCTGCGAGAGCCCCAGCGCGTGACCGACCAGGGGGAAGACGAAGACCGCGGCGATGTTGCAGAGGAAGATCGTGGACATCGCGTAGGCGACGTCGGCACTCACGGCACCGATCACGGGGGTGACGGCCGCGATCGCCGATGCCCCGCAGATGCCCGTCCCGACGCCGATGAGCGTGCGGAGCGCACTCGACACCCGCAGCAGCCGGCCGATCCCCCACGCCGCGACGAGGCACACCACGAGGGTCGTGAGCATGACCGGGAGGGTCTCCCCACCGATGCGCAGGACCTCGCCGATGGACAGCTGCGCACCGAGCAGGACGACGGCGAACTGCAGCACACGGCTCGACGCGAACTTCACGCCGGGCTGGAGCGCGTCGAGCCCGCCATGTCGGCGGCGTCGGACGAGCCAGCCGACGACCGCACCGATGACGACGGCGGGTACCGGGCCACCGATGACCGGGACCTCCGTCCCGACGAGGGTGGCGACGAGTCCGATCGCGACGGCCAGCGCGATGCCGGGGACGACGGCAGCGGCGTCCGCACGCGTGAGGGGCATGCCCTCCAGCATGGCAGGGCGCCGGACGGCCGTCAGCCCACGGGCGGCGTCTGTCCGCTCATGTCGACGCGGCCCGTGCTGTCGTTCCACGTGAAGGTGGCGTTCGTCCGGCCGCTCGCGTCGGCGGTCGACTCGTCCGGCTCTGGGTAGTGGTAGGTCACCACGATCGTCGACGGATCGGTGCGGGCGACGTCGGGGACGAACCCGTACGCCTCCTTGGTCGCGGTGCCGAGGTACCGGCCCTGGTGGAACAGCAGGATCGCGACCGGGGAGCTGCCGGTCGCGAGGTCCAGGTTCACGACCGACCAGGACAGCGGCGCACAGGCGTCGTACCCGGAGTAGTCGGAGTTCGCGGGGTCCCACTTCGCGTCCTCGAGGCCGGTCGGCAACGGCAGGTCCGCGATCGCCTGCGAGGCGGCCGCGGCGCCGCTCGACGGACCACAGGTCGGGGTCGCGGTCGGCGTCGGCGTGGGTGTCTCCGCTGCTGTCGTCGGGGTGGCCGTCACGGTCCGGGTCGCGGTCGGTGTCGCAGCTCCCCCACCGCTGCAGCCGGTCAGGCCAACGGCGAGCGCCGCGACGAACAGGAGTCCCCCGGTGGTCCTGGTGATGCGCATGGGTTCAGATTCCTCCTCGCGGTTCGCAGAGTTCACGGCGTATTCTTGGGTTCGGAAGCAACGACGATTCCGGCCATGCCTCGTCGTGCTCGCGTTCCCCGGACCCGACGGGACGAACTGCGACCAAGAGCCCCTCGTGTCTGAACACCTCATCGAGTACGTCGCCCGTGACCGAACGGGCATCACCGCCGTCGTGACGACCACCAGCGTCATCGACGTCGACACCGTGATCAAGAACATCCACGCCGGGCATGCCGGGTACTACGTCGCGGCCGACTCCTGGAAGCGCACCCCGGTCCGGAGCATGTCGTTCCTCGGCGGGGCGTACCTGTTCGCGAACTGGGACGGCTCGAAGCGGAACATGCTGCACGACCTCGCGTTCCGGGCGCCGACCCGCTCGATCGAGACGAAGCCCGTGGTGCGGCCGCGGCCCGGTGTGCCCCGGCTCCTCGCGGCGCTGTTCGGCCGCCGGCGGAGTCCGCGGCACTGACCCGCATGGAGACCGTCGACGTCGTCGTGATCGGAGCCGGGGTCGCCGGGCTCACCGCCGCGAGACTGCTCGCCAACGCCGACGCCGACGGCGACGGCGAACCCGCAGCCGGCCGCCGGGTCGTCGTGCTCGAGGCCCGCGATCGGGTCGGCGGTCGCGTCCACACCGACCGGTCCGGCGGGCACGTCACCGACCTCGGCGCCTCGTGGATCCACGGCGTCGACGGCAGCGCCGTCGCCGAGGCCGTCACGGCGTTCGGCATCCGCACCGTCGAGTTCACCGTCGGTGGGTACCAGGTGGACAGCCGACCGATCGCCTACCACGGGGCGGACGGACACCGGCTCGACGACGCCGCCATCCATCGGTTCAGTGCCGACGTGCACACGGTCGATGCCACCCTGGCCGACGTCGTGGCCGCATCGGGTCCGACCGACACCTACCGCGACGTCACCGAGCGTGCCGTCGCGGCGCAGGTCTGGGACGCCGAACGGGCAGAGCGCGTCCGGGAGCACCTCGAGCACCGGAGCGAGGAGCAGTACGGCGTCGCGAGCGACGAGCTCGCCGCGCACGGCCTCGACGACGACTCCATCGACGGCGACGAGGTGGTCTTCCCGGACGGCTACGACGCGCTGCCGACGCACCTGGCAGCGGGACTCGACGTGCGCCTCCGCCACGTCGTCCACAGCGTCCGCCACGGCGAGGACGGCATCGAGGTCACGACCGACCACGGGACGTTCCACGCCGAGGCCGTCGTCGTCACGGTCCCGGTCGGGGTCCTGCAGTCCGACGACTTCGTGATCGAGCCACCGCTGCCCGCACGGCACCGGCAGGCCCTCGAACGGCTGCGGATGAACGCGTTCGAGAAGGTCGTCCTGCGGTTCCCGGAGCGGTTCTGGGACGAGGACGTCTACGCGATCCGGCAGCTCGGTCCGGAGGGCCGGTGGTGGCACTCCTGGTACGACCTGACCCGGCTCGACGGTGTGCCGACGCTGCTCACCTTCGCGGCCGGGCCGGCAGCACGGGCGATCCGGGGCTGGAGCGTGGAGCAGGTCACCGCCTCCCTGCTCGAGCAGCTGCGCCGGCTGTACGGCGATCGCGTCCCCGCTCCGAGCACGGTGCAGGTGACCGCGTGGCAGGACGACCCGTTCGCCCGGGGGTCGTACGCGCACATGCTCCCGGGGTCGGCCACGGACGACCACGACGACCTGGCGGTGCCGATCGATGGCCGGCTGCACCTCGCGGGCGAGGCCACCTGGACCGACGACCCGGCGACAGTCGCGGGCGCGATGTACTCCGGGCACCGTGCGGCGGAGCAGATCCTCGGGCGGGACGTGCCGATCGCTCGGCTCTGGTCCGGCGCCCTGAACGGCACCACCTGACGGACTGGAGGCGCGGGTCGGGCCCGCACCGCGCCTCCAGTCCGACGGTCGGTACCGTCTACAGCCGCAACGCCAGCGCGTTCGCGGTGAGGCCCGCGGCCGTGCCGCACAGCAGCACGGTGTCGCCCCGCGACAACCGCCCGTCGTCCAGACAGCGCGCCAGTGTGTACGGCACGGACGAGGACACCATGTTCCCGTACTCGGCGACCGCGTCCACGTACCCGCCCGCCGCGATCCCGATCCGCCGCATCGCGATGCCCAGCGCACCACTGGCCTGGTGCGGGACGACGAGGTCGACGTCCTCGAGTCCGAGTCCCGCCTTCGCGAAGAACCGGTCGAAGAACCCGGGCAGGACCTTCAGCATCCCCATCAGTGCACGCCGCCCGTGCATGTCGAACCGGTAGTCGGCGGGGTCGCCGTCGGCGTAGTCCTCTGCCGGGTACCGGGACAGACCGCCCCGCAGTTCCGTGTCGTGCGCGTGCTCGGGCCACGTCTGCTGCAGGCTCGCGAGGACGCCGGGTCCGTCGTCGGCCGGTTCCACCCGGGTGAGGACGACCGCCGCGGCAGCGTCCGAGAACAGCTCGAAGGACTCCCGCTGCTCGGGGTCGAGGAACCGGGTGCCGACGTCGCCGGACACGATCAGGATTCGCTCGTACTCACCGTCGGCCAGGTACCGCGAGGCGACGTCGACCGCGGTGATGAAGCTCGTGCACGTGGAGTTCACGTCGAACGCGGCAGCGCGGGCACCCGGCGAGACCCGCTCCATGACGAGCGCAGCGGTGCACGGGATCGGCTGGACGCCGGCGGCGCACGCGGCGATGACGCAGTCGACGTCGTCGGGGCTGATGCCCGCGTGCCGGATCGCCCGCTCCGCCGCCGTCGCGAGCATGTCGAGGTGCGAGACGTCGTCAGCGATCCGGTGCCGGGTGACCGTGCCCGACCTCGACGGGAACGTGACCGTCGTCTCGGGCAGGTACGTGCCCCATCCGCTGATCCGGCAGCTCCTCATGACGGTCCCCCTTCGTCGGCGCGCTGGCCCTGTTCGTCGGTGCGCTGGTCCTGCAGCAGGTCGGTGTCCGACGGGTGGTGGTCGTGGCTGAACAGCAGTCGGACCCCGGTCCGTTCGGCGTCGAGCAGCAGCCGCGCGGTCTCAGCCTGCGCCGTCGCATCGTGGGCGACGGCGCGCGGGATCGGGCGGATCCGCGCCTCGTGTCCGAGCAGGTCGCGTCCCCAGGCGGCGTCGCCCGCCAGCAGGACACGGCCCGCGATGAGCGCGCCGACGTGGCCGTCGGCGTGGCCGGGCAGGTCCACGAGTCGGTAGGTGCCGTCACCGAACAGGTCGGCGGTCCGGAGCCCCGTGGTCTCGTCGAGTCGGAAGGCCCGGTCGGGCACGGCCTGGAGGCGCGGCTCCAGCCCGGCGGGCAGCAGCGCCTTGAGCACACCAGCACGCAGCGTCGGATCCGCCATGGTCCGTCGCATCGGCTCGGTCACGACGACGGTGGCGTGCGGGAACGCCGCGAGGCCGCCGATGTGGTCGGGGTGCAGGTGGGACAGGACGACGTGGGTGACGGTCGCTGCTTCCGCTCCGAGTTGCTCGCCGATGCTGGCGCCCGGAGGGATGGTCGGTGGCAGCAGGCGTCGGTACGCCCACCCGGCGGGGCCGGTGCGCCAGGGCAGCGGGGCGTAGCCCGTGTCGAACAGGACGCGGCGGTCGCCGTCCTCGTACAGGAAGACGTTCGCGGGGAAGACGCGCCGTTCCCGTGGGGCGCCGCGGAGGAGCTGGTGCACGCCGTGCGAGGTCGTGCCGCAGACGAAGGCGCGGAGGCTAGGCACGGTCGGCTCCGGTCTCGTAGCTCGCCAGGCTGTCGTCGAGGGAGACGATCGGCTCGTAGCCCAGCACCTCGCGCGCCCGGGTGATGTCGAGGGTCTGCGAGTGCGTGATCGTCGACACGGTGTACCGCGTGACGGGTGGTTCGGGACGAGCGGGCAGCACACCGCAGACCGCCTCGAGCACCCCGGCGATGCCGTAGACGACACCCGCCGGCAGCCGCCGGTGCCGGAGCGGCAGCCCGAGGCCCGTGAGGAGCTGGTCGAGCAGCTCGACGAACGGCCGCGGGTCACCGTTCGTGATGTTGAACGCGCGTCCGGCCGCCTCGGGCACCTCGGCCGCGAGCCGGACGGCGAGCGCCACGTTCTCGACCGCGGTCAGGTCGACGAGGCCCCGTCCGCCGTGCATGAGCGGGACGCCGACACGTTCGTGCACGCGGAGCAGCCGCGGGACGAGTGCGGGGTCGCCCGGTCCGATGATGCCGCGCGGGCGCAGGACGACGACCTCGGGGCCGTTGCTGTGGTCGGTGCGGGCGCTGCGGCTGTTGTGGCCGCTTGCCGCACGGAGCAGCGCCTCGGCGTGCAGCTTCGAGCGGATGTAGTGGTTCATCGGGCGGCTCGGGTCGACCTCGTGCTCCCGGATCGCCAGGCGGTCACGCGGTGCCGCGTAGATGCCGGGCGACGACACGTGCACGAACCGCCGGGCACCAACCCGACGGGCGTACTCGAACGCCCGTGCCGTCCCGGTGACGTTGACGTGCTCGAACTCCGACCACCGTCCCCACGGCGAGGACAGCGCAGCACAGTGCACGACGACGTCGACGGGGAGGTCGAACCGGCCCAGGTCGTCGAGGTCACCGACGAAGGTCGCGCCCTCGGGCAGTGCAGCGGCTCGTCGACCGGCTGCCGTCACCGTGTAGCCGTGCGCCCGCAGGTCCCGGACGACGTGGCCGCCGAGGAACCCGCTGGCGCCCGTGACGAGCGCGCTCTCCCCCATCCCACCGATACTAGGTGCCGCCGGGCGGTGCCGTCGGCCGTGGCCGCCCGCTGCTCCCCTAGGCTCGGCCGTGTGCGGATCGCTCTCGTCACCGACTACTACCTGCCGACGCTCGGCGGGGTGCAGACCGCGGTCCGGGCCCTGGCCGAGAGCCTCCGAGCGGACGGACACGAAGCGATCGTCTTCTGCCCGCTGACCCGTCCGTCCGACGATCCGGGCGTCGTCGGGCTCCCGGTCTCGAGCGTGTTCCGGCCCGATGGGTACCCGTTCGCCTGGTCGCCGCAACGCCTCCGCGAGGTGCTCCGTCGCGAGTTCGCCGCACGCCGGATCGACGTCGTGCACACCCACTCGGAGATGTTCGCCGCGCTCGGGGCCATCCGCGCCGCGCACGACCTGGGCATCCCGGTCGTGCACACGATGCACGGTCGGATCGACGTCTACACCCGGAACGTCCTGCCGCTCCCCGCCGTCACGACGGTCCTGCTCGCCGCGCTGCACGGTCGGCAGGTCAGTGCCGCCGGGATCCAGGTCGCCGGTGACACGCCCTACACGGCCACCCGCACGGCTCGGAGGATGTGGCGGGTGATGCTCGCGCAGTCCCGGGCGAGCGATCACGTCCTCGTGCCGTCCCACCACTTCGCGGCGAAGCTCGTCGAGCAGGGGGTCCGGACACCCGTGACCGTGCTCACGAACGGCATCGAGTCGTCCGTGCTCGACGCGATCGGCGAGGCCCCGCTCCGCACGCTCCGATCCGACGAGCCGCTGCGGATCGTGTGGGTCGGGCGCCTCTCCCCCGAGAAGCGACCCGAGGTCCTGGTCCGCGCGGCGCACGCGTTCCCGGACGGCGTGCGCGTGGACGTCTACGGCGACGGGGTCGCGCGAGCGGCGATCACCCGTGCCGCCGCTGGGGTACCCGTCACGCTGCACGGCTCGGCTCCGCACCACGAGGTCCTCGCCGCCATGCGCTCGGCCCACCTGCTCGTCTCGAGCTCGTTCGACTTCGACAACCAGCCCATGGTCATGCTCGAGGCGATCGCCACCGGGCTCCCGGTGCTGTACTGCGATCCCGACCTCGCCGAGGTGCTCCCCGAAGGCGGAGGCTTCTGCACGCCGACGCCCGACGCGGACGGCATCGCGGTCGAGGTCCGGCGGCTGCGGGACGATGCGGACGCCATCACCCGGGCGTCCGAGGCGATGGTCGCCGCACGGTCGCGGATCGAACAGCGCACCGACGCGGTCGTCGACGTGTACCGATCCGTCACGGCCCGCTGACCACCGCCCTCGTGCCAGGATGTCCTGGCAAGCACAACGAGGGGGACGACATGCTCGCAACGGACGTGGCCGCCAAGCGGTTCCAGCCGACGAAGTTCCGAGAGGGCTACGACCAGGGCGAGGTCGACGACTTCCTCGACCGGGTCCAGGCGGTCTTGGCCGGGTACGAGCAGGGGCGGCCGGTCGACACGCTCACCCCGGAGGACGTCGTCAACACCCGGTTCCGCCCCACTCGCTGGCGTGACGGGTACGACCAGGACCAGGTCGACGACTTCCTCGACGAGATCGTCGTCGCGCTCCGCCAGCACGCCACTCGCTGACCACGCTCGTGGAGACGATGCGGCGCTGGCCCGTCGTCGTGACGGTGCTCGCCGCGGTCGTGTTGACCGGCTGCGCAACGGCAGCACCCGGAGACGCACAGCAGACCCCGGGCCGCGCGATGACCGCTGAATCGGCGAACACCGAACAGCTGGACCTACTCGACGCACTGATGGCAGCGGCCCCCGCGTCCTGGGGTCCGGCGACGGTCAACCGTTTCCGGACCTGCAGCACCGCATCCGGCGAGGGCGGCATCCAGATCACCCGTGAGATCCGCGGGAGCGGGATCTCGGACGAGCGTGCCGCCGCGCGCGCGTTCCGGGACGAACTCACGGCGAACGGGTTCGACGCCGAGATCCGCCGCGGAACCGAAGTCGTCGGGACCGGATCCCTGAACCGCTTCGCCGCGTTCAACGCGGACGGCGGAGCGTCGATCATCCAGGCGTACAGCGCCTGTTACCGGTTCGACCTGCGGTCAAGTACCCCGACTGTGCCCGCAACGGCTGGCGACTGAGTTCTCCACAGCACGTCGTCGCTCAACATCCAGCGAGAACCCCGTTCGTTAGTATGTTGCGTACGAGGGGGTGTCATGGGGAACGGTTGGAATGTGGACATCGCCGGGTCGGAGGCGATCGTCCGAGATGCAGCGACGGCCGGGTCGTCCATGCAGCGCGCGGCGTCGGATGTGGACGCGGCGCTCCGGGACGTCGTCGCAGCGCTCACGGGAACGGACGCCGCCGGGGCTGCGCAGGGTTTCCTCGGCGCGCGACAGGGCGACGCGACGACCGCTGTCAGTGCCGTCGAGAAGGCGATCACGGCCGCGACCGGCGCGATGAACGCGTTCGCCGAGGCGGACGCCGGGATGGCAGACCACGCCACCGCGAGAACGCGACGCGGTTTCGGGCGGACCGTCCAGTGAGCGCGACACTCATCGACGAGAGCGCGCTGCCGACCGTGACACCGACGGCGGGGGCGGTGAACGACAGTGCGACCGCCTTGCGGACGTCCACTGGTGCAGTGCGCCAGGCTGCCCAGGACGCACAGCGCACGTGGAGGGGCATCGACGGCGTGCTCTCGTCGCCCGGCGCGACCGATGCCCTGTCCCACGCGATGCGCGCAGCAACCGGACCGGCCGACGGGCTCGCGACCGCAGCCGGCTCCGTGGCGACGGCGCTCGAGACCTTCGCCGACGACGTGACAACGATCCGCCGGACCCGTCGCTCCCTGCTGGCCGACATCGATGAGATCCGCGCGCGCGTCGCGGCGTCGGACAGCGACGACGCCGTCCCGGACGAGTACCGCGCCGCGAACGACGATCTGCACGCACGGGCGAGTCGACTGCACACTCGTTGGCGGTCGGCGCAGGACGACCTCGCCCAGGCGATCCGCGGACAGATCGGGGGTGCCCCGCGGCTGTTCCCGACGCTCGGTGGCAGCATGCTCGCCGCGCCGTTCGCCAGGATCGACTTCGGTGCGGCATCTCGTGCGTTCCGGGATGCCGCACGTCTCCCGCTGCTCGCGGACCTCGCGGCGCAGGGGCCGGACGCGCTCCGGAAGTGGGCCGCAGACCACCCCGGCGAAGCACAGCGGCTGCTCGACCACCCGCCGTCGACCGATGACGTCAAGGCATGGTGGACCGGCCTCGGCGCCGACGATCGCGCCGCGCTGGTGACCGGTCTCTCAACAGTGGTCGGGAACCTCGGGGGTGTGCTCTACGCCGACCGCGGCCGCGCGAACCAGTACACGCTCGACACCGAGCTCCCGAAGGCGCAGGCGCGCTACCGAGAGCTCTCCGGCAAGGTGTTCCGGAACGACGAGCTGACTCCTGCCGAACGAGCCGAGTACGCGCGGCTGTCGGCGATCGTGGGATCGCTCGAAGCCCTCGACAAGACGCTGCTCGCGGGCACTGCCGCGGCACCGCGGACCATCGTGTCGCTGACACTCGGACACCCGCCGCTCGCCGCGGTGGCCATCGGTGACCTCGACACGGCGACGAACGTGACGGTCAACGTCCCGGGGATGGGCAACACCGTCGCCGAGAGCATGCAGGGCTGGACGGGTGGCGCGGAAAACCTCTTGAACGAGCAGCGCTACGCCGCCCAAGAAGCGCACGCCAGTACGAACATCGCCACCGTCGCGTGGATCGGGTACGACACTCCCGACATGCCGCCGAGCGTCGAGGTGCTCGCCTCCACGAAGGCCGAAGTGGGCGCTCAGAACCTCAGCCGATTCCTCGGAGACGTCTCCAGAACCAGGGGATGGAGCGGCGGGGACCATCTGTCGGTCGTTGCTCACTCCTACGGCACGACGACTGCCACGCTGTCGGTGGCGAAGACGCCCGTGGCCAACCTGACCCTGCTCGCTTCCGCCGGCGTCGACGGACGAGTGCCGAATGTGCACGCGGTCGGGGTGCCGAACGGTCACGTCTGGGCTTCGCAGGCCAACACCGACCTCGTCGCGAACATCGGCCGGGGATCCGTTGAGACTCCGTTGGGCTACGTCCTCGGACGTCAGCCCATCGACACCGGGAACCCGTTCACCTCAACGCGAGACCAGATCCTCACCCTGCCGAGCACACACCGACTCAATCCTGGAAATCCGTCCTGGGGTGCGCGGACCTTCTCCTCCGATCCCGACGTCATCGGCGGAGAGTCCTACGCTGGTTCCGACGGACATTCGGCAACCCCGGGTACCGAGGCCGAGATCGCCGGCGAGGACAGCGACACACACGGCTACCTGGACGCTGGAACGACCTCGCTGTACAACACCGCCCGTACGAGCCTCGGGTACACACCCGAAGGGAAAGCCATCCCATGATCCGAGAACGCCCGGGCCGCCTCGTCACCATCGCAGCGCTCCTCGCAGCAGGGCTCGCCCTGACAGGGTGCGCAAGCGACCTCGCAACGAAGGAGCCACGTATGGCCGCGTCGAACAACAGCGCTGCGAAACAGGTGTGGGACGAGATCAACGCCGAGGCCGAGGCATCCCAGGACGTCGTCGGAGGAACCTGGCTCGCCTCCGACACTGCAGCACGTGCATGCGGCTCGGACGGCGCCCGCTGGGTCGTGAATCGATTCGGCCCCGGAACGTCCGCCGCCGACCGCGACCGGCTGCTCGACGACCTGGCGACTCGTTGGGAGGCGAAGGGGTGGACGGCTGATCGGTCTGCGACCACCGGAGACTACCCAGGCGTCCAGCTACGGTACCCCGGGGCCTCCACGCTGGAAACCGGTTTCTTCGTGCGCTTCCGCACCAATGAGAACGGCTCCTCCCTGCAGATCCAGACCCCCTGCACCCCTGGCGACGTCGACCAGCTCAACCGCGAGAAGTACGCCGAGAAGCACACGAACACACCACCCGACATCCCCGGCGTCTCTGACCCGTCGGCAACGGCAACTCCGTGAGCGCCCAGATGGGTGCGGATCACCTCGCCCCAGAACAGGAGCGCCTCGACCGCCCCCGCGGCTGGTGGATCGCCGGACCAGGCCTCGGTGCCGTCCTGCTCGGCATCGTCGCCGCCGTGGTCGCGGGTGGTGCGATCGAGCACATCTGGCTCCTCGCGGTGATCGCCCTGGTCCAGGTCGGACTGCTCGTCTGGACGGCGATGGCACTCCACACGGTGCGCGGTCGGCGGCCACTCGCGCGGATGGCTGGCATCATCGGCATCGTCGTCGCCGGGCTCTCCATCCTGCAAGGGCTGGGCCTCGTCGTCGGACTGGCTCTCCTCAGCACTGCCGTCTGAGACTGCGGCGTGCGACCCCGGCGCGGACGCTCAGGCGCTCGCGGCAGCTTCCGCCGCACCGATCTGCCGCCCCGTCTCGACGAGTCGCGCCACTGACGGCGTCGACCGGCCTGCTGGCCACGCGAGCACCGTCGTCGCGAGGGGCGCGTCGAGCACGGGTACCGCGACGTGCTCGGGCCACTGCCACGCTCGGCTCGAGCGCGGGATGACCAGGAGCGTCCGGCCGAGGGCAACGAGCTGCGCGAGCTGGGACTGCGAGTGCACCTCCGGCCCGGGTCCGGGCGGGTAGGTCCAGTCCGGGAGCGGCCACCGGGCCATCGGCAGGTCGGGAACGTGCGAGACCTCGGCCATCGTCAGCGACCGTCGCCGAGCGAGCGAGTGCGACGCCGGGACGATGGCGACCTGCGGCTCGGAGTACAGGTCGACGGCGTCGATTCCGGCGAAGTCGTCGAACGGCCGGTGCATCACGGCGATGTCGGCGGTGCCATCGCGCAGGAGTCCGGCCTGCTCCCCGATCTCGCACAGGACAACCTCCACCGGCACGTCGTCGGGTGCCGCGTCGAGCAGCGCCTGCAGGAACTCGTGCGACGACCCGGCCTTCGTCGCGAGGACGAGCCGACGCTCGGGAGCACCGGCACGTCGTGCGCGGCGAACCGCTGCCCGGACGGCGTCGAGGGCCGCCGGAGCTTCGCGGAGCAGTGCCTCCCCAGCAAGCGTCAGGCGCACGCCGCGACGATCACGGTCGAACAGCCGGACGCCGATGCGTTCCTCGAGCTGCCGGATCGCCCGCGACAGGGGCGGCTGGGCCATCCCGAGCCGGAGCGCCGCACGGCCGAAGTGGAGTTCCTCGGCGACGGCGACGAAGTACCGGAGTTCACGCGTCTCGACATCGTCCACGGGTGGAGCCTACGTCGGCGATACCCGTCGGGTACCACAGCGGACCGGATCGGTGTTGGACGCCGAGCGAGCTCCGGACGGACGATCGAGCCATGCAGAACGAGAACACGACCACTGCCCTGGTGACGGGCGGCAACAAGGGCATCGGCGCCGCGATCGCCGAGGGACTCGGCCGGCAGGGACTCCGGGTACTCGTGGGCGCCCGCGACGACGACGCGCGCCGCGGCGCAGTCGAGCGGCTCCGCGCGAGCGGGATCGACGCCGACGGGGTCCGCATCGACGTGACCGACGACGCGAGCGTGACCGCTGCCGCGGCCGACGTCGAGGAACGCTTCGGCCGACTCGACGTCCTGGTGAACAACGCCGGGATCTCCGGCCCGTTCGACCCGGTCACGTGGACGCAGGACCCGACGACGCTCGACCTCGACATGGTCCGGCAGGTCGTCGACGTCAACGTGTACGGCGTCATCCGGGTGACGAACGCGATGCTGCCGCTGCTCCGCCGTTCGCCCGCGCCGCGGATCGTGAACGCGTCGAGCAGCATGGGCTCGCTCGGCCGCCAGCCCGGCCCGGTGATGGCCGCGTACTCGCCGTCGAAGACGTTCCTGAACGGCATCACGACGCAGTACGCCCGCGCGTTCGCGGACACGCCGATCATCGTGAACGCCGCGTGCCCGGGCCTCGTTGCGACCGACTTCAACGGTTTCGCCGGCGACCGGACGGCCGCGCAAGGGGCCGCGACCGCCATCCGGCTCGCGACGCTCCCCGATGACGGTCCGCGCGGCGGCTTCTTCGAGGACGCCGGCGTCGTCCCCTGGTGACGGAGGGGGTCGGAGTCCTCGACGGCTGACCCGGAACGACGAAGCCGCTGTCGTACGACAGCGGCTTCGTCGTTCGTTGCACACGCGCACAGTCACGAGCCGCTCGGGACGACAACGCGGACGTCGTACGACAGCGGAAGTGTCGTACAGAGTCCCCACGGCGCAGGACGGAGAGCGTCGGCTCAGACCGCGGCCGTCGCGCCCTCCAGGGTCGCAGCCAGCGGGTCGAAGTCCTCGGGCAGCGACGCGATCGGTGCGACGGTCGACTCGACCTCGATGAACGAGCGGGCGGCGATCGACTCCTCGACCGCGACCATCGTGTCGAGCACGTGGTACCCGACCTCGCCGGTCGCGATGTGCGAGCCGCCGCCACGGATCGCCCGCGCCATGTCGAGCACGCCGAGGCCACGGCCGACCGTCGGCTCCTCGTCGAGCAGCACGTCGAAGTCCTGCGAGAAGGGGAACGTCGCGTCGGCGGTGATCGGTCGTGCGATCCGGATCGGGTGGCCACCACCGAAGGTGTTCGGATCGGGCAGGACGATGGTGCCCTCGGTCCCGTTCACCTCGAACACGCCGTGCCGGAACAGCGGGGTGTCGAACGACAGCAGGGACTGCGCGTTGCCGCCCTGCTCGAACGAGGTCAGGACGGAGACGTGGGTCGGGACCTCGACGGGGAACTCGTCGCCCGCGTTCGGCCCGACGACGAGCTGCCGGGTCTCCCGGGACTTCGACCCCGTCGCGACGACGGACTCGATCGGGCCGAGCAGGTGCACGAGCGCGGTGAAGTAGTACGGGCCGATGTCGAAGAGCGGACCGGCGCCCTTGGCGTAGAGGAACGACGCGTTCGGGTGGAAGACGTCCGGCCCCTGCCACTGCATGCTCGTGACGGCGGTCAGCGGGGTGCCGATCGCACCCGACTCGATGGCGCGCTTGGCGGTCTGCCAGCCCGGGCCGAGCACGGTGTCGGGCGCGATGCCGAGCTTCAGCCCGAGCTCGTCCGCCAGGGCCACGAGCGACGCGGCCGAGGCCCGGTCGACACCGATCGGCTTCTCGCTCCACACGTGCTTGCCCGCGCGCAGCGCCTGCGTCGAGACCTCGACGTGGGTGGCGGGCAGCGTGAGGTTGATGACGATCTCGACGTCCGGGTCGGCGAGCACCTCGTCGCCGGTGCCGGACGCAGGCACGCCCCACTTCGCCGCCGACGCGGCGGCCCGTTCGGTGTCGATGTCGCCGATGCGGACGACCTCGACGTCGGGGAACGTGGTGAGGTTCGCCAGGTACTGCTCGCTGATCATCCCGGCGCCGATGAAGCCGATGCCGACACGTCCGGTGCGGGTCATGCGGACACCTCCTGCTTGTTCAGGGTGGCCTCGAGCCACGCGTAGGACTGCTGCACGGCGTCGAAGACGTCGACTTCGGAGTGGTCGAACTCGATCACGGCGTACTCGAGCGCAGTGGCAGCGTGCAGTGCTTCGGCGAGCCGGACGTCGCCCTGGCCGGCCGGTGTCTGGTCCTGCGGGATCGACGCCGTGGAGATGTCGTCGCGCATCGGGCCGTCCTTGACGTGCACGGCGACGATGCGGTCCCCGAGCTCCTCGATGAACGCGACGAGGTCGATGCCCGCTGCGGATGCCCAGTACAGATCGAGCTCGAGCACGACGGCCGGGTCGAGCAGTCCGGCGAGCACCTGCAGCGCGGGCGTGCCGTCGATCTGCGGCCGGAGCTCGTGGTCGTGGTTGTGGTAGCCGACGCGGAGGCCGTGCGCCGCAGCTTCGGCAGCGGCGGCGTTGAGACGTGCGGCGACGCGCTCGACGCCCTCGCGGGTGGTCCAGTGGTCGGGGCCGACGAACGGGTCGATGACGATCTCGAGGCCGAGTTCCTTCGCGGCGGCGAACGTCTCTGCGTGCGACGGAGCGGTCATCACGGTGCCGTCGGGCAGCGGGATGGTCTCCTCGACGAGGAACGCGTGTCCCGTCTTGGCGGCGATGCCGTGGGCGTCAAACGCGGACTTGAGCTGCGCTGCTCGGTCCACGAACGCGAACGCCTCGACGGTGTCGAAGCCGATCTCGGCGAGGCGGCGGACGCCGCCGTCGAGATCGGGCTCCAGGGCGGCGTTCACCGTGTAGAGCTGCAGGGAGATGGCGGGTGCCATGGCTGGTCCTTTCAGGGGCTTGCGTTGTGTGCGGTGACCGGCCTGGAGGCGCGACGCGCGTCGTCGACGCGGGTCGCGCCTCCAGGCTGCTGGGTGGGTACGCGCGCTACTTGACGGACTTGATGGGGAGGATCACGAGTGCGCCGAGCAGCACCGCGACGCCCGCGCCCCAGAGCATGAGCGTGTAGTTCTGCCCGCCGCCGATGCCGAGGAGGAAGAGGCCGACGGCCGGTGCGAGCGACTGCGGGAGCGCGTTCGCGATGTTGATGACACCGAGGTCCTTGCCGGGTCGCTCGGGGTCGGGGAGCACGTCGACGACGAGCGCGGTGTCGATCGCGGCGTAGATGCCGTACGCGAAGCCGAGCACGATCTCGGCGAAGTAGAAGCCACCGACGCTGTCGACGTGGGCGAGGATCACCAGGCCGACCGCCGTGAGCGCGGTGGAACCCCACACGAAGACCTTGCGGCGTCGGATCCGGTCCGAGACCCAGCCCGAGATCGCCGCACTGGCCATCAGCGCGACCGTGTAGAGCAGCACACCGAACGCGACGACACCGACTGCCTCGGCCTGCGGGAGACCGATGCGGTCCTGCATGTAGAGCAGGCGGTACGTCGTGAACATGAACGTGCCGAAGGTGATGAGGAAGCGCCCCCACCAGGCCAGCCCGAAGTCGCGGTGCTTGATCGGGTTCGTCCAGAACGACGAGATGAGGTTGATCCAGCTGAACGGCTTGATCGGCGTGGTCGGCAGGTCGTCGCGGGCCACGAACGAGTACACGAGGATGACGGCGATCGCCAGGATGCCCGGGGCGATGAACAGCAGCGGCAGGTTGCCGACGAGGTACACGGCCAGGTACAGACCCGCGAGGATCGCGACGTTCTGCGCGAGGGCGATGACACTCGATGCCTTGCCGCGCTGGAACTCGGGCACGTTGTCGGCGAAGCTCGCGGTCAGCGTGGCGAGGACGGCGTTCGCGGCGACCTGCGCGAGGACCCACGCGATGGTGAGCTGCAGCACGTTCGGTGAGAACGCCAGCCACGCGAGGGCGACGAGGAACACCACGGTGCCGCCGACCATGTACGGCCGCCGACGGCCCCACCGCGTGCGGGTCCGGTCCGAGATCGCGCCGAACAGGGGGTTGGCGAAGAGCGCGCCGAGTGCGCCGAACGGCAGGACCGACCCGACGATCGTCTCGGGGCTGTCCGGGTTGAGGGCCGTCGCCTTGATCGTCATGCCGACGAACACCGGTGTGAGCAGCGCGGCGAACAACCCGAACTGCGCCAGGCTGAGCGCCCACATGTAGCCGGCACCGACGCGGACGGAACTGACGGCCTGGGTGATGCCCTCGACCGAGAACGCCCGGGATGCGGCTGCGGGGTCGCTGCCCGTCGCGCCGGCGGCTGCGGTGACCGGCGGGTTCGCAGTGCCGGCGAGACCGGTCTGCGGTTCTTCCTTCGACGTCGGTGTCGACATGACTCCTCCTCGAGTCATCGGGGGCTTCGGGGCCCACTGAATCCCTAGTGCTGCTAGGTGATCGGGACTGTAGCACCGGAAACCTCCACTTGGAAGTTTTTGTTGCGGTACTTTTCGAGGGCTCCTCAGCAGGTCATGGCTGCCGGTAGGTTTGTCCGGGTGACCTCCAACGATGGAACCGGCAGCGGCGCCGGTGCGCGTGGGCCCTACGCCAAGGGCGTGCAGCGCCGGCAGGAGATCCTCGACCAGACCCTCGACGTCGTCGCGTCACGAGGCATCGACGGAGCGTCACTCCGGGCCATCGGCGAGGCGATCGGCGTCTCGCACGCAGCACTCCGGCACTACTTCTCGTCGCGCGAGGCCCTGCTCGTCGAGGTGCTGCGAGAGCGTGACGCCGCATCGAACCGTGCCCTCGGCGACACCGCCGGCGTCTTCACCCGGCTCGGGGTCGTCGCCGACCGGAACGTCAGCGAGCCGGCCCTCGTGACGCTCTACACGACGCTGCTCGGCGCCTCGGTGGAGTCGGGCAACGAGACCGCGCGGTCCTACTTCGCCGAACGGTTCGCGACCGCTCGGTCCGATCTGGCGACGCAGCTCCGGGACGAGCTCGCGGCCTCCGGGCGACACACGGACGCCGACCTGGACCAGGTGGCGTCGCTCATCATCGCCGCGTTCGACGGGCTCCAGGTGCAGTGGTTGCTCGACCGGGACGTCGACATCGCGGGGACGCTGCGACTGCTCGAGCGGGTGCTGTAGCCGGCACGCCGCCGCCCTCGTTATCCTGTTTGCATGCAAACGCCGATCTCGGACGCCGCGCACACGACGCCGATCTACTCCTTGAACGAGGCGGCACAGATCGTGCGCGCACCGTCCACGTCGTTCGCTCGCTGGGCACACGGTCATCGCTTCAAGCAGCGCAGCGAGGGCGCATGGGGTTGGAGCGCACCCATCCTCACCGGAGTGCGGGCGGGTCGTAGCTTCACGGTGCCGTTCAACGCTCTCGCAGAGGGGTACATCGTCGAATCCTTCCGGCGAGCAGGTCTCCCGATGGCGCGGATCCGCCCCGCGGTCGAAGTCCTGCGCCACGAGATCGGCCTGGAGAACGCGCTCCTGAGCGAGAAGCTCCGGACGGACGGAGCGGAGATCCTGATCGAGAACGGCGACCGCGACCTGGTGGTCGTCCGCAACCACCAGGGTGTCTTCCGCGATGTCGTCGACCAGTACCTGCAGAGCATCGTCTACCGCGAGGGGTTCGTGGACTTCCTCCGCCTGCCGACGTTCGAGCGCATCGACGTGGTCGTCGATCCACGCCGCAACGCCGGGCAGCCCACGGTCGCTCGGATCGGCGTCCGTGTCGAGGACGTCGTGAGCAGAGTGCGCGCCGGCGAGTCGATGACCGACGTCGCCGACGACTTCGCGCTCGAACCCGTCGAACTCCGCTCGCTCCTGCTCCAGGCCGCGTGACCGTGGACGAGGCTCGGTTCCTCCTCGACCGTTCGGTCGGTGGGAAGCTCCTCATCGCGCGCCTCAGAGGAGCCGGATGGGTCGCACGGACGCTTGCCGAGGAGTACGGAGACGAGCGTGCTCAGCGCATGCCCGACGAGGAGTGGATCGCCGAAGGCACAAGCTCCGGGTACGTGCTCCTGGCGAAGGACCACCGCGTGGCGACGAGACCGCTGGAGGCGCAAGCGATCTACGTCCACGACGCCCGCGTGATCACGTTCGCGCGGGGTGAACTCACCGCGGCCGAGATGGGCGACCTGTGTCTGCGGCACGAGCGGGCGATCCACCGTCTGGCGCAGGTGCAGCCGCCGTTCGTGATGGCGCTCAGCGAGTCGGGGCTCCGTCGCAAACGTCTCAACGTCGTCTGACGAGCGCACTCGGTCCGCGCGGTGCCGCCGGGCTCCGCAGGGCTACTCCGCGTCGCCGTCCTCCTCCGGGTTGAAGTGCGAGTCGTCCCCGACGTGTCCGGCGGCGAGACCGTCGGGCTCGTTGGGGATGGTGCCGTCCTCGCCGAGGCCGTCCGGCTTCGGGGTGCCCTCGGAGTCGTTCTTCGGTGCGGTGCCGTCGGTGTCGCTCATGGTCTGCTCCCTCGCAGTGGTCGCCCGGGACCGTCGTGGTCCCGGTGCTGCTGACTCGGAACGTACGTGGCGTCCCTGACGAGATCCCCCGGGGCACGCCTTGTGGACGACCCGGCGCCTAGGCTGACCACGTGAACTCGGCGCGCCAGCAGCTGTCCGCGCTCGTCGAACCGGGCGCCGGGCCGCTCGTGACCGGGATGCCCGTGGCCGATGCGTCCCGGAACGCAGCGGTCCTCATCCTGTTCGGCGAGCTCGACGACGTCCCGAGCGACCGCACCGCCGACGACGCAGCGGTGACGCGAGACCTCGACGTCCTGCTGCTCGCCCGTGCCACCACGCTCCGTGCGCACCCCGGTGAGGTCGCGTTCCCGGGCGGCCGTGTCGATCCCGGCGACACCGACGCCGTCGCCGCTGCGCTCCGCGAAGCGCAGGAGGAGACCGGCCTCGACCCGGCCGGCGTGGACGTCCTCGGCACGATCGCCCCGGTGCCGCTCGCGTTCTCGCGGCACCTCGTCACACCGGTCCTCGGATGGTGGCGAGAGGCATCTCCCGTCCGCGTGGTCGACGAAGCTGAGTCCGCCGCGGTGTTCCGCGCACCGGTGGCGGACCTGCTCGACCCGACGCACCGCGGGGTGACGATCATCCGCCGCGGCGGGCAGGAGTGGCGCGGCCCGGCGTTCACGATCGACGATGTCTCGGGCGAGCACGTCGTCTGGGGGTTCACTGCGATGCTGCTCGACGCCCTGTTCGACCGCCTCGGTTGGGCGGAACCGTGGGACGACCACCGCGAGATCGCCCTGCCGAGCCGACGGGCCTGACTGTCCCCGACGATCAGTCGAGCCGTTCCACGGCGTCGGGGACGATGAGCCGCCACAGCCCGTCGCGCTCCTCGTGGAGGTACAGCCGGTAGACGCCGGGCTCGTCGAGCGGGTCGCCCTCGGAGTACTCGACGGCCTGCCCACCGGTGGTGCACTGGTCGGTCGGTGCGAACACGTCGAGCGTGTGTGACGGCGCCGTCCCCTTCCGGACGTCGGTCACGGTGGCCGCGTGCAGCCGGTACACGCCGTCGACGTCCACGGTCCGGTCGGTCGTGCTCACCCGGGCGTCGACCACGAGGGCGGCTTCGTCGGTCCGCGCTTCCTCGGTGTCGAGCTGGACGTAGTCGCGGCAGGAGCTCGTCTGCAGCGCGCAGCCGGTCAGGCTCGCGACGAGCACCACCAGCAGCCCTGCCCCGGCACCGATCGTCCTCCGCACAGCGTCCCCTCCCCTTGCCCTGCGCACACCCTGCCACACCGTCCCGTACTGTTCGACTGTGCCCACCGACCCGCGCGACTGGTTCCTCTCCAGGGAGGAACGCGGCAACCTCGCCACGAGCATCCACGCCGGCACCGACAGCACCGACGCGGGGAGCGCATCCCCCGACGCCGAGGGCGACACCGGCCGCGACGCCGCCCCGTGGTCCGAGGGCAACCACGTCCGTCCACTCGTGCACGGCGCCCCCTACTTCGCCCGCATCGAGGCCGAACTGTCCGCCCTCGAGCCCGGCGACCGCGTGTTCTTCACCGACTGGCGCGGCGACGCGGACGAACGCCTGTCGCCCGACGGCCCGACGATCGGCGACCTGCTGGCCGACTCCGCGCACCGGGGTGTCGAGGTCCGCGGACTGATCTGGCGCTCCCACGGCGAGCGGATCAGCGCGTCGATCAGCGCCCGCTCGAACGAGTTGCTCGGAAAGAAGATCAACGACGCCGGCGGCGAGGTCCTGCTCGACCAGCGGGTCCGGGTGTTCGGTTCGCACCACCAGAAGTTCTTCGTCGTCCAGCACCGTGCCGATCCGTCCCGCGACGTCGCGTTCGTCGGCGGCATCGACCTGTGCCACAGCCGACGCGACGACGCCGCACACGAGGGCGATCCGCAGCCCGTGTCGATCGACGCCCGCTACGGCGAGCGCCCGGCCTGGCACGACGCGTCGATGGAGCTCCGCGGCCCGGTGGTCGCCGACGTCCTCGCGGTGTTCGCCGAACGGTGGGACGACCCGCTCCCGCTGGACCGCAGCCTGCCGTACCGGATGCTCCTGCAGCGTCTCGTCCACATGCCCCGTCGTCCCGAGCCGTTGCCGGAGCGCACGCCGGCACCGCCTGCTGCCGGGAGCCACGCCGTGCAGCTCCTCCGCACCTACGGGGTCAAGCGCCCGCCGTTCCCGTTCGCCCCGCTCGGCGAGCGGAGCATCGCCCGCGCGTACGCGAAGGCGTTCACCCGGGCCCGCTCGCTGCTCTACATCGAGGACCAGTACCTGTGGTCGCGCGAGGTCGCGACCGGCATCGCCGAGGCCCTCGAACGCAACCCCGACCTGCACGTGATCGTCCTGGTGCCGCGGTACCCGAACTCCGACGGGGCGCTCAGTGGCCCGCCGAGCCGGCTCGGGCAGATCGACGCGCTGCGCACGCTGCGCCGGACGGCCCCGGACCGGGTCGGCGTCTTCGACCTGGAGCACGAGTCGGGCCGTCCGATCTACATCCACGCGAAGGTGTGCATCGTCGACGACGAGTGGTTCACGATCGGGTCGGACAACTTCAACCGACGCTCGTGGACGTCCGACAGCGAGCTCACGTGCGCCGTCGTGGACACCAGCGAGGACGGGCGGTCCCTCGCACGGGACCTCCGCCACGAACTCTGGGCCGAGCACCTCGCGACCGCGCCCGACGACGAACGGTTCGCCGGGTCCGGTGCGGAACTCCTTGCTCTCTGGCGGTCGCACGCCCGCGCGGTCGACCACTGGGACGAGGACGGCAGGTTCGGCCCGCGTCCGCCCGGTCGCATCCGGCAGCACGAGCCGGAGCCGGTCTCGGCGCTGCAGCGCCTGTGGGCGCGCCCGGCGGCGCGCATCGCCGTCGACCCCGACGGCCGGCCCCGCGGGATGCGCGGCTCGACCCGCTTCTGACGGGAGGCACGGTGCGGGCCCGCCCCGCGCCTCCCGTCCGACGTCCGCGACCTCAGCCGAACGGGATCACCCGCACCACGATCGCCACCGCGAGCATCGCCACCGCGACGACCGCCGCGCGCCAGAGCACCTTCTTGTGGTGGTCGCCGAGGTTCACGTTCGCCAGGGACACGAGCAGCAGGATCGCCGGGACGAGCGGACTCTGCATGTGCACCGGCTGCCCCACGACCGACGCCCGCGCCATCTCGGCGGGCGTGATGCCGAACGACGCCGCGCTCTCGGAGAGCACGGGCAGGATGCCGAAGTAGAACGCGTCGTTGCTCATGAAGAACGTCAGCGGCATGCTCAGCAGCCCCGTGATGCCCGCCAGGTACGGCCCCATCGAGTCGGGGATGACCGCGACGAGCCAGTCGGCCATCGCCGAGACCATCCCGGTGCCGTCGAGCACGCCGATGAGGACCCCGGCCGCGAACACCATCGAGACCACGCCGACGATGCTCGGTGCGTGCGCGACGATCTGTGCGGTCTGCTGCTTGAGCTGCGGGAAGTTCACGAGCAGCGCGATCGCGGTACCGATCATGAAGACGAAGTGGAGCGGCAGCAGTCCGACGACCAGGGCGACCATGACCGCGACCGTCAGCCCGAGGTTGACCCAGATCCGCCCGGGTCGGAGCGTCGGCCGGTTCGGGTCGAGCATCGTCTCGGCCATCGTGCCGGCGCCGTCGGACCCGGCCGAGCCGACCGGGTCCGTGCTGTCCACGCCCTCACCGTCCGCGCGGCGCCCGTCTGCCTTCCCGCCGCGCAGGCCGAGCGCGACCGTCGGACTGGTGAACATCCCACCGCCCGTCCCACCAGCGGCCGCGAGCATCCGGGACCCCGCACGCGAGCCCGCGGACGCACCGGCCGTCGCCGGCACCCGCCCGCCTCGCGCCGCCGTGGTGAACTCGATCAGTCCGAGGCGCTTGCGCTCCCGCAGTCCCATCGACCACGCGAACCCGAAGCAGAGCAGCAGTCCGACGACCAGGGACGGCACGAGCGGCACGAAGATGTCCGTCGGGTCGATCCCGAGCGCCGCGGCGGCACGAGCGGTCGGTCCGCCCCACGGCACGATGTTGAGCGTCCCGTTCGTGAGTCCCGCCACGCAGGTCATCACGACCGGACTCATCCCGAGCTTCAGGTAGATGGGCAGCATCGCCGCCGTCACCACGATGAACGTCGTCGAACCGTCGCCGTCGAGCGACACCGCACCCGCCAGGAGCGCCGTCCCGAGGACGATCTTCGCCGGGTCGTTCCCGGTGACGCGCAGGATGAACCGGACGAGCGGGTCGAACAGGCCGACGTCGATCATCAGCCCGAAGTACATGATCGCGAACATCAGGAGCGCCGCGGTGGGCGCGAGCGTCCCGATCGCCTTGGTCACCATGTCCCCGAGGCCCAGCCCGGCACCGGCGAACAGCCCGAAGACGGTGGGCACGATGATGAGGGCGAGCACCGGTGACATGCGCTTCGTCATGATCAGGACCATGAAGGTCAGGACCATCGCGTAGCCGAGGATGACGAGCATCGGGACTCCTTCGTCCGTGTCGAGCAGTCCGGGCACGCTACGACCCGGCCTGGAGGCACGGCTCGCTTCTGCGCGTTGGCCCACCAACGCGCGTTGACCGCTTTCTGCGCGTTCTGCTCACGAGCGTCGGCTCGCGATCCGTACGCTGTCCCCGTGACCGACGACCGCTCACGGCGCCCACGGCTCCGCTTCGCCACCGAGGTGCTCCTGCTGCAGCTCCTCGTCGTGGTCGCGGTCATCGGGCTGACGAGCGTCGTGTTCGTCCGGATCGAGGTCGGCCGCCTAGAACGGGCGGCGGAGGGGACGGCCCTCGCGATCGCGCAGAGCGTGGCGTCGCAGCAGGACCTTCGCTCCGAGGTCGCCCGGCTCAGCGTCGACGGCACCTCCCTCGACCGAGACGCACTCGCGGACGGGCCGGTCCAACAGGCGGCGCGCGCGACCCAGCAGCGCACGGGAGCGCTGTTCGTCGTGGTCACGGACGACCGCGGGATCCGACTCGCCCACCCGGACGCCGACCGGATCGGGCAGATGGTGAGCACCTCGCCGGACGAGGCACTCGACGGCCGCGAGTCGGTGTCCTGGGCACGCGGCACCCTGGGTGAGTCGGCGCGGGCGAAGGTGCCGGTCCGCGCGCCCGCAGCCGGCGGGACGGCGACGAGCCGCGCCTCCAGTCCGCTGCCCGTCGTCGGCGAGGTGAGCGTCGGCTTCAACCGGGCCCGCGTGTACGACACGCTCGTCGAGGACAGCGTGCCCGTCGTCGGGGCGGGACTCGTCGCGGTGCTGCTCGCGGTGATCGCGTCGGTGCTGCTCCGTCGACGCCTCGTCCGGCTCACCCTCGGGCTGCAGCCGGAGGACCTCGTGACCCTCGTGCAGAACCAGCAGGCCGTCCTTGGCGGCGTGGGCGAGGGTGTGATCGCGATCGCGTCGTCGGGGACCGTGACGGTCTGCAACGCCGAAGCCGCGCGCCTGCTCGACCTGACCCGGCCGGTCGGGCGCGCACTGGGGTCGCTGGCCCTGCCGGCACCGCTGCCGGACCTGCTCGACCGTTCCGCGTCCGTCCCCTCCAGCGCGACGGTCGTCGCCGGCCACCGGGTGCTGCTCGTCGACGTCCGCGCGGTCCACCGCGACGGACGCGACCTGGGACGGGTCGCCGTGCTGCGGGACCGGACCGACGTCGAGGCCCTCACCCGGCGGCTCGACGCGGTCGGTTCGATGAGCGCCGCCCTGCGTGCCCAGCGGCACGAGTTCGCGAACCGCCTCCACGCGATCTCGGGCCTGCTCGACACGGGCGAGACCGACCGGGCACGGGCGTACCTGGCCGACGTGCAGGAGCGCGGCCCGCTGCACTACCCGGTGCAGCACGCCGATCGGCTGACCGAGCCGTACCTGCAGGCGTTCCTCGGCGCGAAGGGCGTCGAGGCGGCCGAGCGCGGCGTCCTGCTCCGGATCGGCCCGGAGACGCTGGTGCAGGGGACGATCACCGAGCCCGGGGACGTGACGACCGTGCTCGGGAACCTCGTCGACAACGCAGTCGCAGCGGCGCTCGGCGGCGACGACCCATCCCCGTGGGTGGAGGTCGAGGTCCTCGACGACCGCGGGGCACTGCACCTGTCGGTGATGGACTCCGGGCCTGGGGTCGTCTCTGGTGGGGACCTCTTCGCCCGAGGCAGGCCGGAGACCGACGCCCCTCGGGATCCCGCGCAGGTGCACGGCCTGGGGATCGGTCTGCCGCTCTCGCGCGAGATCGCCCGACGACGCGGTGGCGACCTCTGGCTCGCGTCCCCAGGCGGGGACGACCACGGCGCGGTCTTCTGCGCCCGGCTCGAAGGAGTGGTGGTCCCGTGACCGCATCGTTCACCGTGCTGGTCGTCGACGACGACTTCCACGTGGCCGACCTGCACCGACGGCAGGTCGACGGGGTCGCGGGGTTCCGGGCGCTGGACCCAGTCGGCACGCTCGCGGCCGCACGATCCGTGCTGTCGTCGACACACGTCGACCTGGTGTTGGTCGACGTGTACCTGCCGGACGGCAGCGGACTGGACCTGCTGCGCTCCGTCGACACCGACGCGTTCGTGCTCAGTGCGGCGTCGGACTCGGACACGGTGCGCCGGGCGATGCGCCGCGGTGCCCTGGCCTACCTGCTCAAGCCGTTCCCGTCGACGCTGCTCGCGGAGCGACTGCGGTCGTACGCACGGTCCCGGAACGTCCTGGACGAGCGGGCGACCCTCGACCAGGAGGGCGTCGAGCGGGCGTTCCGGATCCTGCACTCCGGCGACGCTGCGGGTGCCTCTCCGTCACGGGCGGCGACCGCGGCGCTCGTGCTCGAGCAGCTGTCGGCCGACGCCGAGCGATCGGCTGCGGAGGTCGCGGCGGGCATCGGGGTCTCCCGGGCGACGGCCCAGCGGTACCTGGCGCAGCTCACCGCGGACGGGACCGCGACGATGCAGCTCCGGTACGGCGCGGCGGGGCGTCCGGAGCACCGGTACACCCGTCGTTGATCCGCACGGCTGGCGGATGTCCGTCGCGGGGATGACGACCGGCGCGAGCGCGCTCCGTATCGTGGCTGCCGCCCGGACGGTCGTCGTCACGGGCGACGAGGGGAGAACGACATGCTGGGCAACGTCAGCGGAGCACACGTCCTGGTGATCGCGGTGATCCTGGCGATCGAGGTGCTGGCACTCGTGCAGGTCTGGCGGGACCGGCGGCGAAGCGACGTCGTCAAGGTCGTGTGGACCGTCGTGATCATCGCGGTGCCGGTCATCGGCGTCGTCGGCTGGGCCGTGAACTGGTTGCTCGGCCGTGCCGCCGATCGGCTGAACCGCTCGAACGGGCCGGCCGCCTAGGGCCGCTCGGCTCAGACGGTGGCCTCGGTGCCCCGCACCTTCCCGACGACCACGTCGACGATGCCCGCGAGCAACGCCGCCCCGACGAACCCGAGCGACACCCCGAGCCCGAGCGGGAGGCCCTGCGCGTAGTCGCCCTTCGAGCTCGCCAGCACCGAGTAGAAGACGCTGCCGACCGCGGCGATCCCGATGGCGGAACCCACGCGGGCACCGACCTGGATGAGTCCGCCCGCCGAGCCGCCCTGTGCCACCGGCACCTCGGACAGGGTGAGTGTCTGGTTCGGCGAGATCGTGAGCCCGGACCCGATGCCCGCGACGAGCAACGGCACGACGAGCCACCACCCGAGGTCGGACCGGTAGTGGTTCGCGACGACCCACACCACGGCACCGAGCCCGAGGAGCACGAGGATCGTCCCGATCACGATGAGCTGCCGACCGAATCGGTGCACGATCCGGCCGCCGATCGTCGACGCGATGCCGGAGCCGACCGCGAACGACACCGAGGACAGCCCGGCCAACAGCGCCGAGTAGTGCAGCCCGGACTGCAGCGCGAGCGTCAGGACGAAGAACAGCGGGGTGAACCCGGCGAAGTACAGCGTCGCGAGCCCGACCCCGAGCGAGAACGACCGACGGCGGAACAGCGCGAGGTCGATCACCGGCTCCTTCGTCCGCCCGTAGCGCCGCTCCCACAGGACGAAGAGCACGCCGAGCACGACGGCGACGACCACGAGCCACCACTTCGTGTTCCCCTCCCACACCTGGGACTGCACGAACGGCAGGAGCAGGGCGACCACCGCGGCGCCGAGCAGCACGATTCCCACCGGGTCGAAGTCGTGCCGCTTCCCACGCTCCGCTCGGCTCGCGGCGGGCAGGTACCGGAAGGCCAGCAGGATCGTGACGAGCCCGACCGGCAGGTTCACGAAGAAGACGAAGCGCCAGCCGTTCTCGGTGCCGAACGCCGTGATGAGCAGGCCGCCGACGAGCGGGCCGATCGCGGTGGCGATGCCGACGGTAGCGCCGAAGAGGCCGAAGGCCGTGCCGCGTTCCTTGCCGCGGAACAGCTGCTGGATGAGCGCGGTGACCTGCGGGGTGAGCAGGCCGCCGGCGAGCCCCTGCACGAGGCGGGCGATCACCAGGACGATGCCGTTCGGCGCGAAGCCGCAGAGCGCACTCGCCACGGTGAACAGCCCGACGCCCACGATGAACATCCGCCGGCGTCCCGTGGCGTCCCCGAGCCGTCCACCGGGGACCAGCAGCAGGCCGAACGACAGCGCGTACCCGGACAGGATCCACTGGACCGCTTCCGGGGTCGCGCCGGGGAGCCCGGTCGAGATGGACTGCAGCGCGACGTTGACGATCGAGACGTCGAGCAGCACGATGCCGCCGCCGAGCAGGCAGATGACGAGCGCTTTCCAGCGGTTGGGGTCGGGCTGGTCGCCGGCGTCGGCCGACCCGGCAGGCGCCTCGGGTGCGTCGGGCGCTTCGGTGGTGGCCGCGTGGTGCGCGGCGTGGTGCTCGACGAGCGGAGCCGCATCGGGCTCGACGGGTTTGCGGTGTTCAGCTGCCATGACGATGCCACGCTAGGCCGCGGTGGCTGTCCGGTCCGGAGGCTCCGGGCGCTCGTTCGTACCCCACCGCCGATCGGCTAGGCTGCCGATGAAGGAAAAACGCGACCGATCCGGTCGTGGCGACACGTGGGCCGTCCGGTCCGCCACTTCTGAGCAGTCAGGAGTGCGCGATGCACGACACCCTGTCCCGTCCCCCCTTCGACACCGAACTCAGCGGCTTCCTCGACGCCCTGCAAGCCCGCGGACCGTTCCGGTTCGACCCGGCGATGCTGCCCCGGATGCGCCAGCTCGACGGCACCGAGACCGAGCTCGACGCCCGGCTCGCCGCACGCGGCCTCGAACGCCACGCACGGACCATCCCGGGGCACCTCGGCGCTCCGATCACGATCGCCGTCATCGAGCGGACCGGTCGGACCGGCACCGCACCGGTCTTCCTCGCGATGCACGGCGGCGGGATGATGTTCGGCCACCACCTCGGCAACCTCGAGTCCTACGATCCCCTGCTCGAGCACGACGCCGTCCTGATCAGCGTCGACTACCGACTCGCCCCCGAGCACCCGGACCCGACCCCGGTGGAGGACTGCTACGCGGCCCTGGTCTGGACCGCCGCGCACGCGGACGAGCTCGGGATCGACCCGGAGCGGATCGTGCTCGTCGGCCAGAGCGCCGGCGGTGGACTCGCTGCGGGAACGGCGCTCCTCGCCCGGGACCGACGCGGTCCTGTCGTGTTCGCGCAGATCCTCGTGTCGCCGATGCTCGATGACCGGGACGCCACCGTCTCGACGCAGCAGTTCGACGGCGTCGGTGTCGCCGACCGCGACTTCGTCCGGACCGGGTGGAGTGCGTACCTGGGCGACCGGCGCGGGACGGACGCCGTCTCGCCGTACGCCGCGCCGGCCCGCGCGGTGGACCTGAGCGGACTCCCGAAGACCTACGTCGACTGCGGTAGCGCCGAGGTGTTCCGCGACGAGACCGTCGCGTTCGCCAGCCGGCTCTGGGCCTCCGGCTGCGACGCGGAACTGCACGTCTGGCCCGGCGCCTTCCACGGCTTCACGAGCATGCAGCCCGACGCGCGGGTCTCGCGCGTCGCCGTGGCGGCGCTGGCCGACTGGACCACACGGCTCCTGCAGGCAGGACCGGTACAGGCGTAGGGACCACCGGCCTGGAGGCGCGGGGCGGGCCCGACCCGTGCCTCCAGTCCGGTGGTCGGTCCGGCCCGTCAGCCGCAGGCCACTCCGGTGACCGGGCACCGGTTGCCGTCGAGTTCGTCCGTGTACTCGTCGCCGTCGCCGAGCAGCACGTGCCGGTAGGCCGCGTCACCGATGGGCTCAGCGGAGCGGACAGCGTCTTCCAGTACCGCGGCGTCCACCTCGGTCCGGGCGCTGACCGCGACCAGGGTGTCCCCGACGACCGCGGACACCTCGTGCCCGTGGGCACTCACCCGGTGGGTGAAGCCGTCGCCGACGGTGCACGAGGTCTCTGGTTCCGATGCGCCGTCCGTCCCGACTCCCTCGACCGGGCGACCGCAGACGGCCGTGTCAGCTGCCACCGTGACGACGGTCAGGTCGTCGCCGCTGGTCTGCCCGGGCGCGTGCCCCTTCGACGCCGGCGAGGAGAACACCTGCAGGAAGCCGGGCAGACGCTTCTCGATGTTGGCCTCGAAGATCGAACCGTAGCCGGACGGAGCGATCGTCACCGGCCGGAAGTCGGCACCGATCGCGACCTGCGCGCGGGCGATCGCCTGCTGATCGCGTTGCACGACCCCGCTGTGGGCGCTGACGCCGACCACCGTGGCGACCACGACGATCGCGACGACCCCCGCGCCGGAGACGGTGAGGCCGACCAATCGGGCTCGCCCGGCGTGCAGCAGCAGGGCGGGTGCCGCGGTCAGCACCACCCCGACGACGTACGGGAGCGGCCCGGCCGACAGGTCGAAGGCACCGTCGGTCCCCCGTCCGCCCACGATGCCGGGGGCGAAGTCGGCGACCAGGACGGCCGGCACGAGGACCAGCGCGGTCAGTCCGATCCACGCCGCCGCCCGCCGACGGGTCCCGACGACGGCGACCAGGGCGAGCGCGACACCGCTGACGGCGAGCACGACCAGGGGTGCCACGAGCCCGGGCAGTCCGGTGAAGAACACGAGGAACGCGGAGACGTGGGCGAAGTGCGCCGTCCCGACACCGACCACCGCGGCCAGCAGGGCGTGCAACCACGGTCGAGCGGTCTCGGCGGCGGAGGGGCCCGTGTCCGTCATGGCACGAGCATGTCAGAGTCGTTGCCCGTCGTGGTGGACGCCTCCAGGCGGGTTAGGCTCGCCCGGTCCACCCGACGCGCCCACAGCCCAGCCGGGTCCGATCCCACGAGAGGCACCTGCGATGAGCATGGAAGGCGCGGCCTGGAGCTCGCTGTACAAGATCTCCTCCGCCCGGGACGGCGGGCACGGGTTCGCCCGTGAGTCCCTCCGACGGATCATGACGTTCGCGGTCCCCTACCGGGCCAAGCTGGTGGTGTTCATCGCGCTGTCCGTCGTCGGGGCCTTCCTCGCCGTCGCGACACCGGTGCTCGCCGGCCAGGTGGTCGACGTCATCGCCGCCCGGGGCGCGGTCTCCACGATCGTCTGGTTGGCGGTCGTGATCGCGATCGTGGCGGTGGCCGACGCCGCCTCGTCGCTGCTGACGCGCTGGTACTCCGCGCGCATCGGCGAGGGCGTGATCCTGGACCTCCGCACCGCGGTGTTCAACCACGTGCAGAAGATGCCGATCGCCTTCTTCACCCGGACGCGCACGGGCGCCCTCGTGAGCCGCCTGAACAACGACGTGATCGGCGCGCAGCAAGCCTTCAGCGGCACGCTGTCCGGCGTCGTCACGAACCTGGTGGCGCTCGTCCTCACCCTCGCCGTGATGCTCAGCACGTCCTGGCTCGTGACCGTCATCGCGGTGGTCATGCTCCCGGTCTTCCTGATCCCGGCCCGCCGGATGGGCAGCCGCCTGGCCGCGCTCCGTCGCGAGGCCGCCGACCACAACTCCGCGATGAGCACGCAGATGACCGAGCGGTTCTCCGCGCCAGGCGCCACCCTGGTCAAGCTGTTCGGCCGGCCCGACGAGGAGGCCGAGGAGTTCCGCGTCCGCGCCGCCCGGGTCCGGGACATCGGGGTCCGCACCGCGATGCTGCAGTTCGTCTTCGTCACCGCGTTGATGCTCGTCTCCGCCCTGGCCCTCGCGCTCGTGTACGGCCTCGGCGGCTCGCTCGCGCTGGGCGGCTCGCTGAACACCGGCGACGTCGTCACCCTGGCGCTCCTCCTCACCCGCCTGTACGCGCCGCTCACGAGCCTCGCCAACGCGCGGGTCGAGATCATGAGCGCGGTGGTGAGCTTCGAGCGCGTCTTCGAGGTGCTCGACCTCGAGCCGCTCATCCAGGAGAAGCCCGACGCGTCCGCCGTCCCCGAGGGTCCGGTGTCCGTCGAGTTCGACGACGTCCGCTTCGCGTACCCGGCCGCCGACAAGGTGTCGCTCGCCTCCCTCGAGGAGGTCGCCACGCTGGACACCCGCGGTGGCGAGGAGGTGCTGCACGGCGTCTCCTTCCGGATCGAACCAGGGCAGACCGTCGCCCTCGTCGGGACGTCCGGCGCCGGCAAGTCCACGATCGCGCAGCTCCTCTCGCGCCTGTACGACGTCGACAGCGGCGCCGTCCGACTGGCCGGCGCCGACGTCCGCGACGTGACCTTCGCCTCCATGCGGCACACCCTCGGCATGGTGACCCAGGACGGCCACCTGTTCCACGAGACCATCGGCTCCAACCTCCGGCTCGCCCGGCCGGAGGCGACCGACGACGAGGTGTGGGACGCCGTCCGCCGCGCGCGGCTCGAGCCTCTCATCCGATCACTGCCGGACCAGCTGGACACCATGGTCGGTGAGCGCGGCTACCGGCTGTCCGGCGGCGAGCGCCAGCGCATGACCATCGCGCGGCTCCTGCTCGCCCAGCCGCGCGTCGTCATCCTCGACGAGGCGACCGCGGCACTCGACTCGACCTCGGAGGCCGCCGTGCAGGCCGCCCTGAGCGAGGCGTTGGAGGGCCGCACCGCGATGGTGATCGCCCACCGGCTCTCCACCATCCGGAGCGCGGACCTCATCCTCGTCGTCGAGGACGGGTCGATCGAGCAGCGCGGCACGCACGACGAGCTCCTCGCAGCGGGCGGACGCTACGAGGAACTGCACCGGACCCAGTTCGCGGTGCAGAAGAACGTCGCCGCCGACGAGAGCGCACTCGACGCACCCCGGTGACGGACTGGAGGCGCCGTGCCAGCCGGCACCGTGCCTCCAGTCCGTCAGTCAGTCCGTCAATCTCCCAGCGACCACCAGATCGCTTCGGCCCGAGCCTCGAGCGTCCACGGCGGCGCCTGCACCGGGTACACCCGCGTCGTGACGGAGCGACCGGCACTGGTGAAGACCTCGACCACGGAGCCGTCGAGGAGCACCCGAACTGCCGGTCGGTCCGACGCCTCGTCGAACGGGCACTGGATCACCGAAGGGCTCCGGTCAGCACGCCGGTCGACGCTGGCGGAGGCCCGGTCGACGGTGAGCGTGTCCGCCTCGGTGTCCACGACGACGTCGAGGAACTCGGCGTCGGAGAACCGGAAGCGGATGCGTCCGGTGACGGGGACCGGGAGCACGACCTCGGCCTGGGCTCCGATCGTCGCCCCCGCCGCGCTCGTCGGTACGCCCGAACGGAGCACGTCGACGGCCGGGTGCGGCTCGGTGCAGAGGCGGCCGTCCTCCAGCCAGGTGCGCCGAGGAAGCGAGATCGCGCCGGACCAGCCCGCCTGCTCGGTCCACTGCTCGGTCCGTCCCTCGGTGACCCACCCGAACAGCACCGGCCCCCACGAGCCCGTCCGCATCACCGATGCCGCGTAGAAGTGCCCGCCGTCGTCGATCCGGTACGGCCGAGGTTCGCCGAGAAGGGGGACCGCGAGCACGTCGCCCGGCCCGTCGGCATGGGACCACGACGCGACGATCGCCACGTCGGAGCCGTCGACCGTGATGACCTGGGGGCACTCCCACCCCTCGCCCGTGTCGACGCCGTGCACCGTCTCACGGGGCATCGCGACGAGGTCGCCGACGAAGGTCCAGTCGACGCCGTCGGACGAGCGGTAGTGCCGGACGGACGCCACCTGGTCGGCCCCCGCCGCGCCGACCGCCATCGACCAGCCGTCGTCGTCCTGCCAGACGAACGGATCGCGGAACATGGTGATCGCTTCGTCCGCGGAGGGGTCCGTGACCACCTGCACCGGCGCGCCGAAGGTGTTGCCGCCGTCGGTCGACTCGGCGAGCAGCACCGACTGGAACGGGCTGTGGTCGACCTTGCCGGAGTAGTACGCCCGGACGACCCCGTCGTGCAGGACCGTGTTGCCCGACCAGGCACCGCCGGAGTCGGCACCGCCGGGCACCGGCACGATCGCAGGACGGTGGAGGGTCCAGTGCACGAGGTCGTCGCTCGTCGCGTGCCCCCACTCCACCGGGACGTCGAGGTCGACCCGCGGCCGTGACTGGAAGTACAGATGGGCTCGCCCACCGATGTCGATCGGACCGTTCGGGTCGTTGACGTAGCCGCGCGGCAGCCGGACGTGGAACTGCGGGAGGTGGTGGTCGACGGCTGCGATCACGGTCGGGGCTGCTTCCTGGAACGGCGTCGGGACGCGGGCGTCGGTCACGGGCGTACCGGTCATCGGGACGACCCCGCGGTGACGCCCTCGATGAAGTACCGCTGGGCCACGATGAACAGCAGCACGCTCGGGATCATCGTCAAGACCACCCCGGCGAGCACGACCGAGATCGAGCCGGTGCCGAGGTTGCCCTGGAGGCCGACCAGACCGAGCGGCAGCGTGAACGTCTCCTGCTGGTTGAGGAAGATGAGCGGCCGGTAGTACTCGGCCCAGAACCCGGAGAAGTTCAGGATCGCGAGCGTCGCGATCGCCGGGCTGGCCATCCGCGAGTAGACGTGCCAGAAGACGCCGAACTGGGTCGCTCCGTCGATGCGGGCGGCCTCCCCGAGCTCCTTCGGCATCTGCATGAAGTACTGCCGCATGAGGAAGGTACCGAACGCGCTGCCGAGGGCGGGCACGATCAGGGACGCGATGGAGCCGGTCAACCCCATGTCCTTCAGGATGACGAAGACCGGGATGATGATCGTCTGGATGGGCACCATCATCGTGGCGAGGAAGACGCCGAAGATCGTGTTCTTCCCGGGGAAGCTGATCATCGCGAACGCGTAGCCGGAGAGGGTGCAGGTGATGGTCTGCCCGACGACGATGAGCAACGTGACGACCACGCTGTTCACGAAGAACTGCCCGATCGGGATCTGGTTGAACACCGCCGCGTAGTTGCTGAAGTCCCACGAGAGCGGGATCCACTGCGGTGGGTTCTCGAACGATTCCGCCGGCGTGCGGAGCGACGTGGTCAACGTCCAGAGCAGCGGGCCGAGCGCGAACACCGCGGCGATGATCAGGATGACCAGCCCGATGACGCTGCCGATCTTCGCGACGGGGCGCCGGCGACGGACGATGTGGGCGACGCTCGGCTGCGCGACGGTCTCCGGCGCATGGAGCGGATTGATGACGTCGGTCGTCGTCATTGGTAGAACACCAGCTTTCGTGCTGCGATGAACTGGATCCCGGTGATGATGCCGATGATGACGAGCAGCAGGATCGCGATGGCGGAGGCGAACCCGAACTGCAGGTTCTGGAACCCGGCCTGGTACAGGGAGATGGTCGCGGTCGTCGTCGCGGTGCCCGGCCCGCCCTTCGTCATGATGAAGGGTTGGTCGAACAACTGCATGGCGTTGATCATGGCGATGACGGTGGCGAAGAGGATCGTCGGGCTGATCAGCGGGATCTTGATCCGGAAGAGCGTGCGCCACGGCCCGGCGCCGTCGATGGCCGCGGCTTCCTGCACGTCGACCGGGACGGACATCAGGGCGGCGACGAACAGGACGAACGTGAAGCCGACCTGCTGCCAGACCACCACGAGCACCACCGTGACCTTGGCCCAGAACGGGTCGTTCAGCCAGTGCGCCCCGGGGAGCCCGATCTCGTTCAGGTAGTAGTTGATGAGCCCGAACTTCGTGTCGAAGATGTAGCCCATGAAGATCGACACCGCGGCGGACGACGCGAGCAGCGGCAGGTAGAACGACGTCCGGAAGAACACGCGCGTGGCGTTGCGCTTCCGGTTGTTCGCCAGGACCGCCAGCAGCATCCCGAGCGAGATCTGCAGGGCGACGATGCACACGGCGAGGACGACCGTGACCCCGAAGGACGCCAGGACCGGGCCGTCGGTGAACAGTCGGACGTAGTTGTCCAGACCGACGAACTTCGGACTGCTGATCACGTCCCACGACGTGAACGAGAGCCCCAGCGACGCGAGGATCGGGATGAAGGTGAAGACGGCGACGAAGACCACCGCCAGTCCGATCATCGCGTAGCCGAAGGAGGCTTCGCGACGCCGGACGCGCTTGGCCGCCGGGCGGTGGGCTGCGACCTCGGCAGCCCGCCGGGAGCGGATTCCTGTCGTCGTGGTCATCAGGACGCCTGCGCAGCGGCCTTCTCGATGTCGGCTTGCAGGCCGTCGAGCGCCTTCTTCGCGTTGCCGGACGAGATCGCTTGGGTGGTGCGCTGGTTGAGGGCCGTCGCGAGCGCGTTGTAGTACGGCGGTGCGGAGATGGGCACCGAGTTGTCCAGCTGGTCGTAGAACACCGACCAGTGCTCCGGTCCGGTCGTCTCGTACCGGTCCGCGGTCAACAACGACTTCTGCGCCGGGGTGGTGACGTTCCCGGGCCAGAGGGCGTCGAAGCTCTCCGGCTGCACCATCAGCTTGATGACCTCGAACGCGAGGTCCTTCTGCTTCGAGGAGTTGAAGATCCCGTAGCCTCCGGCCCCGAACAACGACTTGTTGCTCTTCCACGTCGGGAACTGCACGACGTCGAAGCTGCCGTTCTTCATGCCGGCGTTGTGGAGTCCGCCGGCCCAGAACCCGCCGCCGATCGTCATGCCGATGCGACCGGACGAGAACAGCCCCTGCAGCGTGCTGCCGCCGCCGACGTCGGGCGACGGTGACGCCCCGGACTTCTGGAGGTCGATCACGTACTGCAGCGCCTCGACCGCGGCATCGGAGTTCGCGGTCGGGTCGCCCCACTTCCAGCCGCCCTTGCGACCGCTGACCCCCACGGCGTTCCCGTCGAACGCCTTGCTCCCCCAGAGCCAGTCGCCGCCGGAGTAGCGCCCCTCCTCGAGGAGGTTGCCGTCGTTCGCGTACAGGAACGAGGTCCAGCTGCCCCAGAGCCGCACGACCCAGTCGAACGCGTAGGTGCTGCCGCCGACCTTCGCCAGGCGCTCCGCCGAGGAGTGGAAGTCGTCCATCGACCAGTTCGCGGCCGGACGTGCGAGCCCGGCCTTCTCGAACAGCGAGGTCGAGTAGAACATGCTGCCCGCGTTGAAGCTGTCCGGCAGCGTGTAGAGGTGCCCCTGGTACATCGTCGACTCGACCAACGACGGGTGGATGCCCTTGAAGTAGGCCGAGAGCCCGGACAGGTTCTTCGTGACGAGGTCGTCGAGCGGCGTCAACAGGTCCTTCGAGGCGAGCAGCTGCTGCCCCTCGGTCGCGACGCTGACGATATCGGGGACGTCACCGGAAGCGATCTGCGTGAGCACCTTCGCGAGGAAGTCGTTCCAGTCGGTGCCGTTGATGGCCGTGACCTGCAGGCTCGCCTTCTTGTCGAGCTGCCGGATCTTCGGCTCGATGGCCTTCTGCAGCGCGGTCGCCGCACTCTGCTCGCCGAAGTAGAGCATCTTGATCGTGCCCGTCGCGCCACCGCCGCCGGAAGTCGAGCACGCGGCCAGCGATCCGACGCCGGCGAGCGCGAGCCCGGCCGCACCGAACCTGAACAGCGTGCGTCGGTCGATCGGAGTGCTGAATCCGTTCGCCATGGGTCGCTCCTCTCTGAGCGATCGTGGCCCCGTCACGCCGGAGCCAATACGTATTTGCTCGCCGAGCGTACACACGTCGACCCAGTGAGGCAATACGTATTTGCTTCTGCCATGATGAGGGGGTCGAAGGAGATCAGATGGCGAGCCGAAAGCGGACGGAACCGTCGCACCGCATCACGATGAAGGACGTCGCTCGGCATGCCGGCGTCTCCCAGCCGACGGTGTCGTTCGTCCTGAACGACCGGCGCGACGTCTCGATCGCGGCGGACACCCGCGCCCGCGTGCTGGAGTCGGCCAAGGAGCTCAACTTCCAACCGAACCGAGCCGCGCAGTCCCTGCGGTCGAACCGGTCGTACACGGTCGGGGTGATCGCGGACCGGCTCGTCTCCCAGCCGTACGCCGGCCACATCGTGCTCGGCGTGCAGCAGGCGGTACAGGAAGCCGGCTACGTCTGCTTCGTCGTCGAGACCGCGCAGACCTCCGACGGCGGGAAGGCCGCCGTCGCGAACCTCGTGCAGCAGGGTGTCGCCGGACTGATCTACGCCGCGCCCGGCCCCGAGGACGTCAGACCCGTCTCGGGAGTCGACGACGTACCGACGGTCTTCGTGAACTGTTTCCCGCCGGACGGCGCACCGGCGGTCACCGTGCTGGCCGACGAGTACCAGGGCGGGTACGACGTCGCCGCTGCCGTGTTCGCCGCCGGGCACACCAACGTCGCGTTCCTCGGCGGTCCGGAGGACGACTACGCCTGTCGTGAGCGCAAGCGCGGGTTCGACGAGGCAGCCGCCGCAGCGCGGATCCCGACCGGTGCAGTCCCCGTCCGGTTCGGCACCTACCAGGTCGGCTCCGGCTACGACCTCGCGATGGAGTTCCTCGCGGAGGACCCACCGACCGCCCTCGTCTGCGGGAACGACCGCATGGCCGTCGGTGCCCTGATGGCCGCGCAGTCGCTCGGGCTGCGCTGCCCGGAGGACATCAGCATCGTCGGCTTCGACGACCAGCCGGACCTCGCCGACCAGATGCACCCGCCGCTGACCACGGTCGCACTCCCCCACCAGCAGATGGGCTTCGACGCCGGCTCGCTCCTGCTCGCCGAGACGCACGAGCCCGGCCGCCACCTCGTGCCGTGCGAGTACGTCCCACGCAGTTCCCTTGCCGCGCCGCGGACCAACACCGCACCGCGGACCGACACCGCACCGCGAATCGCCCTCGACCCGCAGGAGTCCGCGTGACCGCCGTACCGAGCACCCACTTCCGCCCGCCGAACGGCTTCGTGGGCGACGTCATCCCGTTCGAGCAGGACGGCCGAGCGTGGCTGTACTACCTGCTCGACGAACGACCGGAAGCGGCGCCCGTCGACCGACCGACCGGCATGCCCTGGGGTGCGGTGTCGACGACGGACTTCGTCACCTTCGAGGACCACGGCGTCGTGCTGCCCTCGGGCGGTCCCGACGCCGGCGACTTCGACTGCTACACCGGCAGTGTGGTCCGCGACGACACCGGCCTGCTGCACCTGTTCAGCACCGGTCACAACCCCCGCATCACCACGGAGACCGCACTCGGGCGGAAGGACGTCCAGGTCGTCTGCCACGCGACCTCCGACGGCGACCTCACCGCCTGGACGAAGCACCCCGAGTGGGACCTGCCGGCTCTGCCGGGCTACGCGCCCGAGGACTGGCGGGACCCGTTCGTGTTCCGGCCGTCCCACGACCGGCCGTGGCAGATGCTGCTCGCCACCCGACGACCGGACGAGCCGTACCGCCGCTCCGGGGTCGTCGCGCGCCTCGAGTCGGACGACCTCGTCACCTGGCGCGACGCCGAACCGCTCTGGGCGCCGCACCGGTTCATCGCCCACGAGTGCCCCGACGTCTTCCGGTGGGGCGACTGGTGGTACCTGGTGTACTCCGAGTTCTCCGACGCGTTCTGCACCCGCTACCGCATCGCGAGGTCGCCCGACGGGCCGTGGCTCGCTCCCGCGAACGACACCGTCGACGGTCGGGCGTTCTACGCCGCGAAGACCGTCGCGCTCGGTGCGGACCGGTTCTTCGTCGGCTGGATCGCCACGAAGGACGGTCAGCGCGACGCCGGCGCGTGGCAGTGGGCCGGCACCATGGCGACCCTCCAGGCCCACCAGCGACCGGACGGGTCGTTGCGCTTCGACCTCCCCCGGACCGTCACGGCGGCGTACACGGACGAGGTCGACGTCACGGCCGACTTCACGCCTCGGAACGGAGCAGCCGCAACGGTCGGCGGTGGCGCCACGAGCCGCTCCTCGTGCTGGGTCGGGCCCGAGCTGCCCGTCGAGGCGCTCGTGACCGTCGAGCTCGACGTCGCCCCGGACACCCGGTCGTACGGTGTACTGCTCCGCACGAGCGACGACGGCGAAGCGGGCTACGTGCTCCGCCTGGAACCGGACCGCGACCGACTCGTCCTCGATCGGTGGCCGCGCGGGACGACCGGTGGTGAGCAGTGGCAGATCCTCGGCGACGTACCGCATGCGGTCGAGCTCGAGCGCGCGGTCCCGCTCACCCCGGGTCGGCACCGCATCGACGTGCACCTCGACGGCGACGTCTGCGTCGCCGTCGTCGACGGCGCCGTCGCGCTGAGCACGCGCCTCTACGACCGCCCCAGCGGTCGACTCGCGCTCTTCGCGCAGGACGGTGCGTTCACACTGGAGCGGGCCACCGTCAGCACACGCTGACGGGCTCCGCACAGGCGGACGGGAGGCGCGGTACCAGCTGGCACCGCGCCTCCCGTCCGTCTGCTGGCTGGCTAGTGCTTCTCCTCCAGCGAGAGCGCGACGCCGAGGGCCATGAAGGTGGGCGCCCAGTGGCCGATGAAGATGCCCCAGCGGTCGGCCTGAGCCTTGCTGTCGGCCTTCTTCCCACGGGAGACCGACCAGCTGAGCAGCGACAAGCCGATGGAGGCGAACGCACCGATGTAGGCGTAGTCGCTCTTGACGCCGACGCTGGCGAGGTACTTGATGGGGTTCACGGTCAGTCCTTCGTCGAAGGCACACGAGGGTGTGTGCTGAGGGGGATGCTGCTCCCCTCCACGTGCGCGTCGTCGCAGGGAACGGTATCGAGGTGCTGCGCGCACGGCCCCGTCGTCAGTGGCTGCCGAGACCGTGCGCGGCGAGGGGCTCGTCAGTCGCGACCTGCCAGGCGGCGCCGGCGGGCGATGACGGCCATGCCGGTGCCGGCCAGGAGCAACGCTCCCGCGACGCCGAGGGGCACGGTCGGGTCGCTGCCGGTGAACGCGAGCTCACCGGTCGGGGTGGTGCCGCCACCGGCCACGGCAGTCGGTGTCGCACCGGTGACCGGCGGCGTAGTCGGGGCAGACGGCGTCGGGGTGGGCGACTGGGTGGCGGCCGGCTGGACGGTGATGACCACGGTCTGGGTGTCGTTCGGCGTCGTGCCGTTGGACGCGGTGATCGTGACCGTGGAGGAACCCGGCGTCGTGGGGGTGCCGGAGATGACGCCGGTGGTCCCGTTGATCGTCGGGCCGGCGGGCAGGCCGGTCGCGGTGTAGGTCGGGGTGGGGGTGCCCGTCGCTACCACCGCGTACGAGTACGGCGTCCCGGCCGTCGCCGTGGTGGGTGCGCCCGAGGTGATGACCGGCGCGGTCGTCTCGGAGGGTGTTCCCGGAGCCGGGCAGCCGGTGGACGCCGTGATGGTGTTCGTGTCGAGCGTCACGGCACCGGTACGGGCGAGCAGGCGACCCTGCACGGTCGCGCCGGTCGTGGCCGTCACGGACTGCTGTGCCAGGACGGTGCCCTGGAACTGGGCGCCGGTGCCGACCGAGGCCGAGCTGCCGACCTGCCAGAAGACGTTGCACGAGCTCGCGCCGCCGGTGATCGTGATCCGGCTGGCGGAACCGATGGTCAGCGTCGAGGCTGCCTGGAACACCCAGACCGAGTCCGCGCTGCCGGCCAGGGTCAGTGCGCCGTTGTCCGCCAGCGCCAACGCGCCACCGGAGTACACCCCGGGCGAGAGCGAGAGCCCGTTGAGTTCGGTGAGGCCGGTCTGCGTCGGGGACAACGACGCCGCGACGTCGTACGCGGTCGTGGTGTCGCGCTGGGCCTGTGCCGCGGCGGCGTCGGTCTGGTGCGTGGTGCCGTTGACCGAGCCGTTCGGCGCACCCCCGAAGCCCGTGATCGACGTGCCGGGCGACAGCCCGAGGTCCCCGTTGACGACGGACGGGCCGGTGTTCGTGACCGCGCTCGCACCGAGGACGCCGTAGGTCGCGGCGGTGCCGAGGTTCACCGGGCCGTCGATGACGGTCGCGGCAGAGGCTGCCGAGGTCGTCATCACCGACAGCGAGGCAGCGAGACCGATGCCGGTCAGCGCGATGATCGTGGGACGGAGGAAACGGGACGTGGCCATTTTGGCCCCTGTCTGATCGGGAGAGGGCCTGGGTGCACGTCGACGACGCGGGAACGTTCTCCTGTCTCCGCAGTATGCGCCTGATCGGCTGGGGATGAGGACAGGGCTCGAGGATCCATCGGATCGCAGGTGGAGCAGACGACCGTCCCGGAGTCGATCCGGGCCCCGGCGTCGGGCGGACTCCTAGGAGAAGACCTGCTGGAACGTGGTGACGACCCGCGTGATCCCCAGCACGATCCCGAGGACCGCGACCGCGATGCCCACCCAGAGCGGCCACATCGGCCGACCGGGCGCCACCTTCCGGACGACCACGTACCGGCCGATGAGGTACAGGACTGGAGACAGGAGGAACGACCAGCCCCACGAGAACGGGCGCACCACACCGCGACGTCGCAGTTCACGGTGGTCGAAGAACGCGAGGACGACCTCGGCGGCGAAGAGCAGGACGCTGAAGGCCTGCAACAGGAAGTACCCGGGCGTGTAGATCGAACTCGGATCCACCGTCCGGACCCCGCCGGGCGCGAGCGTGGCGTACCGGAACTCCGGGGTGTACAGGAGCGAGATCGGCAGCGCGACGAGCGGGAGCAGCGCGAGGATCCAGACGAAGACCGTGTCGGTGGGCACGTGGTCGGGGATCCGCGGGCGGTCCATCTGCTCGGTCGGCCCGTCGACGTGCTGCGTCCACTGTCCGCCGTCCCACCACCGGGTGCCGTGCTGTCCGGACGGGTCCGGGTACCAGCCAGGGGGTGTCGTCGACATCGATGCTCCTCGTGATCCGCGGGAGCGGCGGGCCCCCGCTCCGACCGTAGGGCACGGCGGAGATGACGGCTGCGATTCGGACATGACAGATCGTTCAGTTCGGTCCGGAGGCGCGGCTCCTGCCCGCAAGCGTCAGGGGCAGGGCGTTGACTACGTCAATGATCCCCAAGAGCCTCATCAACCAGGTCGAGGGCGCGACGCTCCGTGACCGCGACGGTGCAACGGTCGGCAAGGTGACACAGGTGTTCCCCTCCGACGAGGACGGAAGTGCCGCGTACGTCAGCGTCGCGTCGGGGATGCTCGGGAGGCGCCAGTCGCTCGTCCCGGTCGAGGACGCCACCTTCGACGGCACGGATCTGCGCGTCGGGTACACGAAGGACGCCATCGACGGCGCGCCGCACCTCGGGGCCGCACCCACGCTGTCCCTCGCCGAGGCGAACGCCGTTCGCAGTCACTTCGGGCTGTCCGCCGTCGGCGCAGCGACCGGGGACATGGGCGACCCGGACGAGAACCTCGACCAGGCCGGGACAGGTCCCGCAGGTGCGGACGACACCGAGGGCGCGGGGACCACGCCGCCCGCGTGAGCGGATCGCGGTCGCGTCGGCCGGGACGTCGAACCGGCCCGTGCTGCTCCACCGCTCCGTCGTCCACCCGTCGGGACGATCGCCGGTCGCACGTGTTGACCGGACCTGCGTCCGGGATGCCCGCGCCCGTCGGGCATCGTCTTGTATCCTGGCTCCATGAACGCCGAGACCGTCGCACTCCGCGCGACGATCGACGCCCACCGGTCCGCACTCGACGCGATCCTGGACCGGTACCACGCCCGGAACCCGCGCGTCTTCGGTTCCGTGGCACGCGGCGACGCCCGGGCCGACAGCGACCTCGACATCATCGTCGATCTCGACCCGGGTGCGGGCAACGATCTCCTCCGCGTCTCCGGAATCGGCGAAGAGTTCCGCCGCGAGCTGCACATGGACGTCGACGTGGTCGCCGAATCCCTCCTCCGGGACGCAGTCTCATCGTCAGCAGCCAGGGACGCGACCGCGCTGTGAGTCGTTCGGCGGCAGATCGCCGTGAGGACATCCTCGCTGCCATCCAGCGATGTGCGTCGTACCGCCACACCTCGACGCAGATGACGAGGCGCTCGCGGCGATGGCCTACGATGCGATCCTCCGGAACCTCGCAGTCATCGGCGAGGCGGTCAAGGCACTCCCCGAAGCGGTCACCGCGGGCAAGCCCGGCGTCCCGTGGGCGGCGATCGCGGGGCTTCGCAACGTCGTGATCCACGAGTACTTCCGGGTGCGCTCGGACATCGTGGTCGACGTCGTCGACAACGAGCTGGCCAAGCTCGCTGCGACGCTTGCCGGGACAGATCTGGCCGGTTGAGCACGCCTCCGGTGTGAGCAGAGGTCTGGAGGCGCGGTGCCAGCTGGCACCGCGCCTCCAGTCCGTCGCTCAGCGGCCCGTTGGCTCGTCGACGTCGTCGACGTCGCGCCAGTTCCCGATGACCGGGAACTCGGTGACCCGCAGCCGGGCGGAACCGTACGGCACCAGCCGCAGGTCGTCGTCGGGCCCGTGGTCGAGCACCGGGCTGGGCGGCGGGACCTCCGCCTGCGCACCGGCCATCCGCCACTCGGTCGCCCGCGCTCCCGGAGCGTGCAGCACGACCGCCGCGCTCTCCCGGTCCCGCAGCGACCACGGCGCCGCGGGCACGGCACCACGGGTGACCCGCCAGTCGGCGGCGTCGCGCAGGTCGGACAGCGCCCAGTTCCAGGACTGCCGCGCGTGCACCTCCCACTCGCCGATGCCCGGAGCCCCGTCGTGCGACACCCACCGCTCGCCAGGCGAGTAGACCATCGTCAACGGGCCGAGCCGCACCGCTGCCGCCTGGCGTTCGCGTCGGACCACCCGAGCACGCATCGGCAGCACGAGGACCACGTCACCGGCGGACGACCAGTCCCGCGACAGCGTCACGTACCCGTCGACCGCGGTGTCCAGTGCGACGGCCACTCCCCCGACGGTCAGCGTCGCTTCGGTCGCCCACGACGGGATCCGGACCCGCAGGGCGAAGGGATCCGTCCGTTCGGTCGCCACCCGGATCGTTACGGTCTCGTCGAACGGGTACTCGGTGTCGACCGTGATCGCCACCGGGTCCTCCCCGACGGACGTCGACACCTCGGAGGGTGCGTACGCGACCACCCGCAGCCCGTCGTCGTCGCGCAACCACAGGTGCGACACGAACTTCGGCCACCCCTGGTGCAGGTTCGCCGTGCAGCACCCGAAGTGCGGTTCGAGGCCGAAGATCCCGGCGTCGTCGGACGAGAAGCTCCACTCCCGACGGGCCACCGACACCTCGACCTGGTTCGCCTGCTGGTGGTACTGGTGTCCGCGCATCTCAGGGTCGCTCGACGCCGGCAGCAGGTTGTACGCCAGGTTCTCGAGCCGGTCCCCGTCGATCGCCCGGCCGTACACCTGCGCGTGGACCTCCTGCGTGAACATCATCTCGACGACCTGGCACGTCTCGACCCCCGCCGTCGCGGCCGGTCCGCCGAGCCACTCGTCGCCGGAGAACCACCCGTGTGCCTGTCCGTGCCACCGGTCGAGGTTCCCGAACGCCGACTCCGTGCGGGCCGCGTGTCCGGCGAGGGCGCGGTCGCGGAGCGCGTCGACGGCGCCGGTCTTCAGCCCCATCGCGACGTTCGGTCCGTGCGTCCGGTGCGAGAACACCCGCGCGGCTCCCGTGATGAGGTCGCCGGTCAGGTAGTCGTCCCACCGGATCGTCTGCGCTGCGAGCACGTCGACGAGGTCGAGCAGCCACGCATCCCCGGTCTGCTCGTACAGCCACCAGACCGACAGCGCGTTGTCGGCGCCGCGGGCTCGACCCCAGGACGTCAGCGGACGCCCCGGCAGCGCGTCGAGCTGATGCCGGAAGTACCGTTCCAGGAACGGCTCGACCCGCTCGTCACCCGTCGCGTCCGCGTGCTGCGTGAGGACCTTCAGGGCGACCATCCGCGGCCACCAGTCGTCGTTGCCCGCCGGGCCGAAGAACCCGTCCTCGCGCTGCGACCCGAGGATCCACTCGATCCACGGCGTCGCGAGGTCGAGCAACCGCTGGTCGTGCAGCACGTGCGCGAGCGGCACCAGGCCGTCGAGGTAGTACGGCCCGCGCTCCCAGTTCTCGCCCGGCCCGCCGCGCCAACCGCTGTCCGGGCCGACGTCGGGCCAGAGCGCCTCGAGCTGCCCGGTGATGTTGTCCGCCTGCAAGCGGAGCTGGTCGAGCAGCCAGCCGCGGGGTCCGATGCTCCCGAGCGGCAGGGGCCGGTGCGGCCGACCGCCGGGTGCGGGAGCGTCGGCAGCGGTGCCGGTGGTCGGGGTGTCCGTGATGGTCATTTGATGGATCCTCCGATGAGACCTCTGGTGTAGTACCGCTGCAGTGCGAGGAACAGCACGACCACCGGCACGGTCGCCACGCAGGCGACGGCGGTGAGGAGCCCCGGGTCGATCACCGGGACACCGGGGATCTTGAAGGACGTGCTGATGCTCGACAGCGCGAGCGGGAGTGTGTACTTGCTGTCGGTCGACAGGAACGTGACCGAGCTGAGCAGGTCGTTCCAGCCGGCCATGAAGCCGAACAGTGCGGTGGTGACGAGTCCCGGCCACGCAAGCGGCAGCATCACCGAGCGCAGGATCCGCCCGGTGCCGGCGCCGTCGATGGCGGCCGCGTCCTCGAGCTCCGAGGGGATGCCGTCGAACGTGTTCCGCATGACGAACACCGAGAACGGCAGCTGGAGCGTCACGAGCACCAGCACCACGCCGGCGAGCGAGTCGAGCAGCCCGAGCTTGCCGAGCACGATCGACAGCGGCGTGAGCAGCCCTTGGAACGGCACGACGAGCGGCGCCAGCAGGAGCACGAACACGATCGTCGAGCCACGGAACCGGATCTTCGACAGCGCGTACGCGGCGAGCGTCGACACGATCGCGACGAGCACGGCGACCGAGATCGCGACCACGAACGAGTTGACGATGTTCTGCCGCAGGTCCACCGACGGGTCGAAGACCTTCGTGTAGTTCCGGAGCGTCAGCGTCGCGATCGACTCGAACCCGATCCCCCGTGCGTCGGCGTCCGCCGGCAGGAACGACCGGAACAGGATGTACAGGACCGGTGCGATGAAGAGGAGTGCGAGCACCGTGCCCACGACGACGTACGCGACGCCGCTCGCGTGCACCCGACGACGACGCGGCGGGGTCACGCCCGGCACGTCGGTCCGGCCCGGTCCCCCTGGCGCCTCCGGCGCATCCGGCCTGGAGGCGCGGCTCGCGTTCCGTCGCGACGCTGCGGTCGTCCGTCTGGTCACGTCGGTGGCGCTCATCGTTCGTCCTCCTGTCCGGTGGAGCGCAGGGCCCGCAGCTGGACGATCGCGATGACGAGGATGATCACGGTGAGGATCATCGACAGGGCGGCGCCGTAGCCGAGGTCGTAGCGGACGAACGACTGCTGGTACGTGTACATGACGGTCGTCGTGGTCGAGCCGCTCGGGCCGCCCTTGGTCAGGACGTAGAACTGGTCGAACACCAGGATCGAGCCGGACACCGCGAGCAGCATGCACAGCGCGAACTGCCGTCGGACGAGCGGGAAGACCACCGAGCCCTCACGGCGCCGCCACCCGGCACCGTCGATCTTCGCCGCCTCGATCACCTCGGTCGGCACGGCCTGCATGCCCGCCATCAGCAGGATCATCGCGACGCCCATCGACTTCCACACCGTCAGGACGATGACCGCCCAGAACGCCGTGTCGGGCGACGTGAACCACGCCGTGTCGCCGTTGGTCAGGCCGACCGAACGCAGCAGGACGTTGATCACGCCGGTCCCCGGCACGAGGAGCACGTTCGCCATGTACGCCGCGGCGGTGAACCCGATCACGACGGGCATGAAGAACGCCGTCCGGACGAAGGAGACGAGTCGACCCTCGCCACGGACCATCGTCGCGGCGGCGTAGCTCGCAGCCATCCCGAGCGGCACCGACACCACCGTGAAGAGCAGTGAGAAGCCGAGGGAGCGCCAGAACGCGGTGTCCTGGAACGCCTGCGCGTAGTTCGCGACGCCGGCGACGCTGACCTTGCCGAGCAGCGGCCAGTTCGAGAACGACATCCCGACGAGCAGCACCATCGGCACGACGAAGAACACGACCGCGAGGACGAGCGCCGGCGCCACGAGCACCCACGCAAGCGTCTGCCGACGACGACTCGCGGAACGCGGACGGGAGCGCTTCGCCCCGTCCGCGACCCCGGCGAGCGCCGAGGAGGTGACGGCTGTCACTGCCCGACCTGGCTGTAGGCCTGCTCGATGAGGGAGTTGGCCTGCTTCTCGGCGCTCGCGAGGGCCGTCTCCGCGTCGGCTCCCTGGAAGATGACCTTCTGGGACTGCTGCGCCCACGGGCCGTTCGGGTCGTTGATGACCGCGTTGTAGGCGATGCTCTTCGGGAGCTTGCCGATCGCGAGCGTGTCGACGATGTCCTTGGACCAGTCGTCCGTCGCCAGGCTCTTCGCCACCGTGAGGTCCGGTGCGATCCAGCCCTGGGAGAGGTCGATCTCGGCGGCCTTCTTCGAGCTGACGAGCCACTTCATGAGCGACCACGCGCCGTCTGCGTTCTTCGCACCCGCGGTCATGCCGATCTCGTCACCGCCGAGGAACGACCCGGAGCCGCCGTCCACGCCGGGGATCCCGACGGCGCTGCCGAAGTCGGCCTTCTTCGCGGTGAGTGTGTTCGCGCCGCCGAAGACGATGCCGACCTTGCCGTTCAGGGCGTTCTCCTGCCCGACGTTGCCCGGGTCCTGGTTCGGCTCGTCGGTCTTCTGCATGAGCCCGGACTTCCACATGTCCTGATACCAGTCGACCATCCCGACGAGGTTGTCGCTCGTGAACTCCGCCTTCTGGCTCTTGCCCGCCGCCGTCAGGACGCTGCCGCTCTTCGCCCAGGAGCTCGGGAACCCGGTCCACGCCTGCCCGACACCGCCGAGGGTCGAGAACCCGGTGACCCCGCCGCCGAGTGCCTGGATCTTCTCCGCCGCAGCCTTCACCTCGGCGAGGGACGTCGGCGGCTTGGTCGGGTCGAGGCCCGCCTTCTCGAACAGGGACTTGTTCCAGAACATCTGGGATCCGGTGAGCGCCACGGGCAGGGCGTAGTTCTTGCCGTCGAGGGTGCCGATCTCGACACCGGCCGGCGCGAGGTCGCCCTTGTTCGACAGGCTCTTCACCTTGTCGGTGACGTCCGCCAGCAACCCCTGGGTCGCGAGGAGCGGGGTGTTGACGATGTCGTAGCTGACGAGGTCCGGGACCGATCCCGCACGGGCGGAGTTCGCGAGCTTCGTGAGGTACTGGTCGGCCTGGATCGTGGAGAGCTTGACCTGCACGTCCGGGTTCGCCTTCTCGTAGGCCTTCACCTGGTCGGTCAGGTCGACGCCGCCGTCACGCTGCCAGAGCGTCACCGTGCCCTTCGCGGTACCGCCGCTGTCGGCGGTCCCGCTCGAGGAGCACCCGGCCAACCCGAGTGCGGCGATCGTCAGTGCGGCTGCCGCGATCGCGGACCGCCGGATCGTGGATGTCTTCATCGTCATCTCCCGCTGTGCAGCTCGCCGCATCGTTGCGGCAATGTTTGCTGTAGTTGCCGAAGGTAGAACGGGACGAAAGCCGTGTCAATGCTTGACGTCCGAATCGTGATGCGGCAAGGTTTGCCGAGTGCCGTACGCTCGCATCGCAAGGAGGACGCCGTGGTCAACCGACGTGAGGTGACGCTCGCCGACGTCGCCGCCCAGACCGGCGTCTCCGTCGGGACCGTCTCCAAGGTCCTCAACGGGCGCGGGCAGATCGCCGAGGGGACGCGGCAACGCGTCGCTGCAGCGGCGACCGAGCTGGGACTGAGCGTGCGCGCCGAGACGCGAGTCGTGCCTCCAGGCCGGTCCTTCCTGGTCGGGGTGCTCTCCACCGACGCCTACGGACGGTTCACCATCCCGATCCTCACCGGAGCCGAGGACACCTTCGGGCCGGGCGAGGTGTCGATGCTGCTCGCCGAGAGCCGAGGCGACCCCATCCGCGAGGCGCACTACGTGCAGACGTTCCTGAACCAGCGCGTCGACGGCATCGTCGTGACCGGTCGCTCGAGCGACCCGCGGCCCTCGATCACCGGACTGCTCGGGGTGCCCGCGGTCTACGCACTGTCGCCGTCCCTCGACCCGTCCGACGTCTCGATCGTGCCGGGCGACGAAGCAGGCGCCGCGCGCGCGATCGACCACCTGATCGGCTCCGGCCGTCGTTCCATCGCGGTCATCTCGGGCGCCCGTCGGCACACCGCCAGCTCGCACCGCGTCGAGAGCGCCAAGCGCGCGATCGCCGCCGCGGGGGCGACACTCGCCGGTGGGGACGCCCTGTACGGCGAGTGGAGCGAGCGGTGGGGGTACGAAGCCGCCACGCGACTGCTCGGCACCGAGTTCGACGGGGTGTTCTGCACGAGCGACCAGATCGCCCGCGGGGTCGTCGACTGCCTGCGCGAAGCGGGGATCGCCGTGCCGACGCAGGTCGGGGTCGTCGGGGTCGACAACTGGAGCGTCATCACCGATGCTGCGCGGCCGTCGATCACGTCGGTCGACCTCAACCTGCGCGAGGTCGGGCGGCAGGCGGCTGACCTGCTCATGCGGAAGATCGCCGGGGAGGTCGTCGAGGGCGGGGTCCGGACGGCGGAGTGCTTCCTCGTGCCGCGGCAGTCGACGTGATCTCGCTTGATGGCGTGCTCGCTGCTGCTGGTCTGCCGGCCGATGGGCACTACGAGGCGAAGGGCGGGTGGGTCAGTCGGGCGTGGGTGGGGTCGTCGTACGTCGTGCGGACGGGTCCGCTTTCTGCCGCGGGGGCCTATGAGCACGAAGCTTCCGTCGTGGCACTGCTCGAGGGGACGGACGTGCCGCACGCTCGGCACATCGCGCACGGGACCTCGGCTGAGGGTGCCTGGTACGTCTCCTCGCGGTTGCCAGGTCGAACGCTGCACGACACGTGGCCGACCGCCTCGGTCACCGAGCGTCGGTCGATCCTCCACTCGCTCGGGGACGCGTTGCGGGCGCTCCACGGAGTGCCGGCGCCGGCTGCTCTGATGCCGCCGTGGCTCCGTGATGCCCTGGCCGGAGGCTCCTGGCCGGCGTACCACCCGCCGATTGTTGGTGCGGCGATGGCGCTCGTCGAGGATGCCGGATCGTCCGCTTCTGTCCGCTCTTGGGTTTCCTCACACTTGCCGCTGTTCGACGCCGATCCGCACGTGCTCGTCCACGGGGATCTGCACGGGTCGAACATCATGGTCTACGACGGGAAGGTCACGGGGCTGATCGACTTCGCCGAGGCCGTGGCACAGCCGGCGGACGTCGAGCTCGACACGATCCTGCGGTGGTGTGCACGGCCGGAGGAGTTCCCGCCGACGCCGTCGTCGCGGGGGCTCGATGTGGCGTCGTTGGCTCCGGTGCGGGGGTGGTTGGAGGAGGCGTACCCGGAGTTGTTCGCGCGGCCGTCGCTCCCGGATCGGCTGGCGTTCTACGACCTGTGGGTGGAGTTGGCGATCTTCGGGCACCATCCGGATGCGGCGGTGCGGGCGGTGGCGGAGGGGCGGATCCGGCGGACGGTCAGCGGGTCAGTTCCTGCTTGATGAGTGCGGTGGCGATCTTGTCGGCGGCGTGAGGTGGTTTCGCGAGGGCGTGGACGACGGCGGTGACTCCGTCGGCTTCTGCTATCACCGCACCGGCCGCTCGTACCTCGCCGTTGATCCAGGTCGTCGCACCCTCGCGCTGCCAGCTCACTCGCCGTGCTGCTGGGGCGTCGTCCGCGAGGGCCCACTCGGCGTAGCGACAGAGGTCCTCGAAGGTCGACCACACGCCACCGGCTGCGGCGTACGGCGAGCCGGTCAGTGCCCACGGCGTGATGGTCTTCCTGAAGACCAACCTCGCGAGCACACGCTGGTCCGGATCGGGGTCGGTCGTCGCCGTGCGGATGTCCGCCGGCTCGAGGACGTGCTGGCGGACGGCTCCGAACCAGTCGCCGTGCACATGGTCGAGCACCTCACCGAGGAGCGCGTAGCCGAGGTTCGAGTAGACGTACGCGCCGCGGGGTGTGGCCGGGACCATCGCCGCGTGGTCGAGCGGTTGGCCGACCGTCGCCCGGTAGGGGTCGCCGAGCGGATTGTCGCCCATGCCACTCGGGAGGCGTGGGAGACCCGAGGTGTGGTGGACGAGGTCAGCGATCGTGATGCGCTTGTCGGGGAGCTGCGGGAGGAAGTCAGCGACGAGACGGTCGGCGTCGAGCGTCAGGTGGGCCGTGGTGCCGACGAGGCCCTTCGTGATGCTGCCCCACTCGACGAGGGAGCCGGTCGAGTAGGGGCCGTGGGCGTCGCGCACCGATCTCCAAGCCCCTTTCGTCCGGAGGCTGGCGCGCCACCGCCCCGATGTCTTCCGCGGATGCCGCACGCCCCGCCCCTTTCTCGAAAGCCGTCAGATCCAGAATATTGCCGTTCCTCCCGTCGGGGCGCTAGCGTTGGCCGCGTGGGTGGAGCAATGGTGTTCGCATTGGCATCCGAGATCGGTGCAGCAGTTCTCGTGACCTGGCTGACCTGGAGGGCCGCCAGCGGAACCTTGGCCCGGAACGACCTCGCCGGGGTGCGGACGCGGATCACGATGTCCAGCGATGCCGCGTGGCAGATCGGACATCGTGCAGCGCTGCGTCCGACGGTCATCGCCGGGGCGGTCACCGTGTTGTGGTGCTCCGTGAGCATCGGCGTTGCACAGCTCCGCACCCCGGTCTCCGTGATCGTTGCCGCCGTGGTGCTCGTCGGCGGCGCGCTCCTCTCCATCACGGTCGCCCATCGCGCGGTGCGCCGAGCATCACCCGATGGATGAGTAGCCCCGCCCGTCGGCGGCGCCACGCCACATTCAACCCGCCCGGTCGCAGTCGTTGGGATCCGACAACGCGCCGAGCCGTAAAGCAACGCAGACACACCGAAAGTGATCATCGACGTCCCCTGGCTGCTCACCGTGTGGCTCTTACTCCCCTCGATCGTCACAGCCTGGTGACTGGACAGCCATCCCGGAAGGCATGACAACGGCAGAAGTAGTAGGCAGCTGAAGCCCCTCGCGATCGCGCTCTTCAGCGCATGAGTCTGCGCGGCCATCGCCGGGATCATCATGAACGCACTCGCGATCCTCGACGTGGAGGACACCGAAGCAACGCAGCTCACGATGCCGTCATCGCCTTTCCTGATGCTCTGCGTTGTCAGCGTCATCGGCGGCGGGACGATCGTCACTGACATCAAGCAGCAACGCCGTCGCCGCTGGCGCAAGCAGTGAACGGTGAGTCGCAAGGACTTCCCGTGGCGCCGGACGCACCAGCGCCTGGATTCTTGCCAACCATCCCGTGATGGCGAGCCTGAAGCGATCCGGCAGAGTCTCGCCAACCGTCAACTCGAGAGGCGTCTATGCGGGCGACACACCCAAGAATATGTAGAGTTGCGCATCCAGAGTGTTAGGTGCAGGTTTGCATCACCGAGCATCGGTGCTCGGCCCAGCAACGCCGCTAGGGACAGGAGAATCCCAATGAAGCTGTTCACGCTCATGCCCGCACGCACCGCACTCGTTGCGTCTGCCACTGCGGCACTACTCGGATCCATGCTCGTGGCGAGCCCGGCGAACGCAGCCGAAGCAGCCCCGGCACCAGAGCCAGCGATCTCGGAAGCCACCGTGCAGTCGCTCTTCGACGCAACGAACCAGAAGACGCATCAGTTCGACGGCGCACTTGCACGGCAGCACGGTGTGGACCCTGCGCTCGTGGACTCGTACGCCACCGGATTCGCCGCAACGGGCGGCACCGTCGAGAACGCCACCATCGACAGCGCCCAGGTCGCGAAGCTGCGGTCGGCGGTCATCGGAAAACAGGCGTGCACCGGGAAGAACCGCTACGACTACACCGGCGCGCAGCTCAACGTGTACCTCAACAGCTGCAACACGAACGTGATGATCTCCGTCATCGGCGGCGGTGTGGGAGTCATCGGGACCATCGCCGGAATCCTCAGCCCCACCGGATTGCCTGCAGCGGCAGTCGGCGTCCTCGCCGGAATCCTCGCGGTTGCCGGAGCATTCCTCGGCGTGTGCGCCGCCAAGGGTCGCGGTACCGTCATCCACAACATCCCGCCGTCGACGATCACCTGGTGCAACTCGCAGTAGCAGCGGACCAGAGGAAAGGAGCTACCAATGCGATACCTCATCGCCGTCCTGCACACGTTGGCAGGCGCCACCGTAGGAGCAGCGATCACGCTCGCAATCGTCAGCAACGTCGCACTCCCGCACGGCAGCACCACATCGACACAGCTCACGATCCTCACGCTGCCACTGGCCGGCATCGCGATCGCCTGCGCAGCAGCTCTGATCGTTATTCAAAGCCCAAGGCGCACGAACCGGACACACGCCTGAAGCTCACGACAAGATGCCGGTCAGGCGCAACGAAAGACCCCCTCCGCTGAGGGGGTCTTTCGCGTACCGCAAGCGGATCGGCTACCGAGACAGACGCACGACCCTGACGGATGCCCCGCCGAAGGACTGCGTCTTCTCAGCTCCGTCGCGCTCGAATCCGTTGCGCCGGTAGGAAGCCTCGGCGCGGGGATTGTCGTCGGCCATCCACAAGAACGCCGCATCGTCGCCGACCGCGGCATCCAGGAGCTGCTGCCCTGCGCCCGATCCGTAGGCGGAAGCGAGGACGTAGATGCCCTCGAGCTCGCAGTGGGCGGGAGCAGACTCATCCCTGCCGGATCCCGCAGATGCCCAGCCGATGATCTTCTCTCCGTCGAGCGCAACGACTACGTCGGTGACCCCGTCAGCGATGATCGTGCGCCAGCCAGTCTCGCGTCGTCCCTGGTCGAGTGCCGCCAGGAACTCCGCAGGCATCAGGTGCGCGTAAGCCTCTCGCCACGCATGGATGTGGACGGCCGCAATCCCAGCGGCAGCCGATCGATCATCGGACACTGCTTCATCTGAGTTACCCGGATCGGACCCCGATCCGCTCCCTTGCCTCAAAATCGAAGTATGCGCATCGGAGATTTCGCGGCCAGGACTGGAGCAAGCGTGAGAGCGCTGCGCTACTACGAGCAACAGGGCTTGCTCGCACCGCAGCGGACCGCCGCCGGGCAGCGGGTGTACAGCCCACAGCATGAGAGCGCCCTCGCTACCATCCGCGACTTGCTCGCCGCTTGCTTCTGTAGCTCAGTGATCCGGGCACTCCTGCCTGCGCTGTCAGATCCGGTCATGTCATCCGAGCGACTACGGTCCACCGTCGATGCTGCCGAAACACGGCTCCGCAGTGAGAAACACGTGATCACGCAAGAACTTGATCGCCTGGCGGAACTGCGCATTCAATGGGGCCTTGCCCCTCACCCGCACGTCAGGAACGAGAGTGGGAGTCATGACGAATCCCACGACCCCGAAGCAGCTCCGTTTGATCATCGAGACCGACGACTTCGACGAGGCGGTCCGCTTCTACCGTGACACGCTCGGCATGCCCGAACAGGTCGCGTTTGCCACGGACGGCGATGACCGAGTTGCGATCCTCCATGCAGGAATCGCCACGATCGAGCTCGCCACTCCCACCCACGCGAGCAACATCGACGAAGTCGAAGGCATGCCACCGGCGCACCCCGGCGCTCCCGTGCTCCGGATCGCGCTGGAGGTGGAGGACACTGATCTCACCGTCGCTCGTACGACCGAAGCTGGGGCCGACCTTCTCGCCCCGTCGATCCGGACCCCCTTCCAGTCGAAGAACGCGCGTGTGCAGGGTCCTGCGGGGTGGCAGATCACGTTCTTTCAGGAACTCGAGACTCTGCAGGACCGTGGAGAGAGTCCCGGGTTCACGACTGACGACAGACGCGACCGGTAGACCAGCCCCTCGATGCAGAGCGGCCCAACGTGTCCGATAGGCGATCGCCTACCGGGCAGGGCCGCCAGGTACGGAGCTGAGAGCTGTGAGGTCGCGCATCCACGCCACTTCCCGCTCGAGCTGACCGGTTTCGGCAAAGAGGCGTACTTGCTGAGCGCCGGACAGCACGGCAGCGAGTTCGCCCCGGTCTGCCGGACCGAATCCGAGCTTCTGCCAGAAGGGTCCCGATCGGCGTGAGAAGAGCCACGCCCGCGTCGCGCCCAAGCGAGCTGCTTCCTCGAGGGCGAATCTCGCGAGACGGGTGCCGGCACCAGCGGCGCGCCGTGTGCTCGAGACTGCGACGCTCCGGATCAAGACGTCTGCACCGTCAGTGCTCGTTTCGTATCCGGTGCTGCCGACGATTTCTCCATCCTGGTCGCGCTCGACCCACACTCGCACGGCGGTCGAGTCGAGCCCAGCGATGGTGAGGTCAGCTTCGCTGAGGAACGCGCGGAGCTCCTGGACATCGTCGTTCGTCATCGGCCAGTAGGTGCTCTCGCACCACGCCGTCCGGTCAAGGACCGTCTACTGAAACAGCGACTGACGAGTACACGAGCATCTGCGATGGCGATGCCGCCGCTCTGCTCATCCTCCTTGCGTCAAACCGGTGATCAGATTGATGGCGACAGCGACCACGAAGGTGCCGAAGAAGTACGAGAGGAGCGCGTGGCCCATGGCGACGCGGCGCGATGGCGTCGATGATTGGGTGATGTTGCTCGCGCTGTACGCCATCCCGATCGAAAACGCCGTGTAGGCGAAGTCGCTGTAGGCCGGGGCCTCGTCCTGGTCGAAGTCGAAGCGGTGCCGGTCGTCGAGGTAGTACATCCTCGCGTACTTGAATGCGTACACCGTGTTGATGAGCGCCCAGGCGGCCACCACCCCGATGACAGCAAGGATCGCCGCCGCCGATCCGACGGGATCCTTCTGCTGGCTGCGGACGAGCGCCAAGACCACCAGGACCAGGCTGAGGAACGTGGCGGTGATGATGAGCGCGTCGACCAGCTTCCGGGACTCGTCCTCGTGACGGGCGAGGGAGCGGGTGTGTTCGGGATCGGCGGGCCACGCTCTGGACCACACCCACACGAGGAACACCGCGGAAGCGATCGTCCACCCCAGGAGCGGTGACAGGTCGGGGACCCCGAGGAGCGCGGCGATCCCTGCGATCACAAGACCGAGGACCGCTGCGACGGCGGCTTTCACTGACAGGTGGGACATGACACTGCCTTCCTGGTCGTTCCTTCGTCGTCCGGCCGCGCTCAGGCGGTCCCGGCTCGTGCGAGCGGCACGTAGAGGCCGGCACGCTCTGCACGCACGGCCGCGAGAGTCCGGGACGGGGCATCGAGCTTGACCAGGATGTGCTCGAGGTGCGCGGCGATCGTGCGTGGGGCCACCCGGAGCGCTCGGGCGATCTCGAGGTTGGAGCACCCCTCGATCACGTGCCCCAGCACCTCGAGCTCCCGCGGGGTCAGACCCCTGAGCCGTGGCGCCGGCGAGAGGACGACGACCCCGCACGCCACGGTGTCGAGGTCGCGTCCACACGGCAGCACCGTCACCCGCAGGTAGCCGTCCGGTGACTGTCGACTCCCGCGTGGCCACAGGAAGGAGGCGGGGTTCGACCATTCGCTGACGGCGTCCCTGGCGGCGGCGATCAGCGCTGATCCCGCGGTGAGGAGTTCATCATCGGCCAGGCCCGGAAGACCGACGACGCCCTGATCGGGTAGCAGGACGACTCCGGCTCGGGCTCCGCCGATCAACGACGTCGCAGCTTCGAGCGCTCGGATCGGGTCGATGCCTGCGGCGAGCCTCGGCAGGACTCGTGCGAATTGCCGGCGAACGGCCTGCGACGGCGGGTCGGTGCTCTGGAACAGCACCGTGACGAAGCCCACGTGTCGTCCTCCGTCCTCGAACAACGCGGCGGACGGCATGTCCGACAGGCTGGTGGGCGGCTGTGCCCGATCGGCGCCGGTCAGCTCGATGTCCCGGGCCATCTGGGGCCCGCTCAGGTAGCGGACGCTCGACGCTTCGAGGTCGGTGCTCGCGATCGACGTGTACCCGGCGCCACCCGGCTCGGCCAGGGCCATCCACGCGCCGTCGAAGGGGATCTGGTTCCGGAGTTCGTCGAGCATCGCCTGTGCGCGCTCGTGGACGGGGCCCGGACGCGTCGCGATCGCAGCGAGCTGGAGAGCGCCAGTTCGTGTCACGGGAGTCGACCTCCTCCGGACGACCGGTACCGGGTGTGGAGGAGCTGTCCGGTGACCGTCACCGCAAGGGCTACCACCGTGGTGCTGTCCACCGGCACAGTCGACCGCGAGCCGGGATGGGCATGTCTGCCGATGGTGTCTCGTCGCCGGACGACGTGACATGGACGTGTCGCGTGGCCGATCGGCCCGCGTCCCGCTCGAAGACGAGTCGCCCACAGGAGGACACAATGAGAGCAGTCGTGTACGAGGGGCCGCACAAGGTCACGGTGAAGGACGTTCCCGATGCGCGGATCGAGCGTGCCACCGACGTCCTGGTGCGTGTCACCACGACGAACATCTGCGGGTCCGACCTCCACATGTACGAGGGGCGCACCAGCTTCGAGACCGGACGGTGGTTCGGGCACGAGAACATGGGTGAGGTGGTCGAGGTCGGCGACGGCGTCGACAAGGTCGCGGTGGGGGATCACGTGGTCCTGCCGTTCAACGTCGCCTGCGGGCACTGCAAGAACTGTGAACGGGGACTGACCAACTACTGCCTCACCGCCCAGCCCGTGCCGGAGTGGGCGGGCGCTGCCTACGGGTTCGCCGACATGGGGCCGTGGGCAGGCGGCCAGGCCGAGCTGCTGCGGGTGCCGTGGGGCGACTTCAACTGCCTCCGGCTGGGAGAGGATGCGGAGGAGAAGTCCGCCGACTACGTGATGCTCGCCGACATCTTCCCGACCGGCTATCACGCGACGGAGATGGCGGGGGTGAAGCCCGGAGACCAGACCGTCATCTACGGTGCCGGCCCCGTCGGCCTGATGGCCGCGCTGTCGGCCACCATCAAGGGTGCGAGCAAGGTCATGGTCGTCGATCGGCACCCGGACCGCCTCCGGTTGGCGGAGTCCATCGGTGCGATCGCGATCGACGACTCGAAGGTCGATCCCGTGCAGGCCGTGCTCGAGCAGACGATGGGACTCGGTGCCGACAACGGCTGCGAGTGCGTCGGCTACCAGGCACACGACCCCAGCGGCCAGGAGCAGCCGAACCTCACGCTCAACCGCTTGGTCCAGTCCGTCCGGTTCACCGGGAGGATCGGCACCGTCGGCGTGTTCGTCCCGCAGGACCCCGGCGGCCGCGACGAGCTGGCGAAGCAAGGGCAGATCGCCTTCGACATCGGTCTGCACTGGTTCAAGGGGCAGACCATGGGCACCGGTCAGGCACCCGTCAAGAAGTACAACCGTCAGCTCCGCGACCTGATCGCGGCGGGCAAGGCGACGCCGTCCTTCATCGTCAGTCACGAGCTGCCGCTCGACGACGCTCCCGACGCATACCAACACTTCGACAACCGGGACGATGGGTGGACCAAGGTCGTCCTCAAGCCCGGAAAGGCGGCCTGACCATGGCGGACAAGGCGGACAAGGCGGCAGTGGCGGTTGGGCTCGGCGCGGCAGGAGTCGCAGCCGGACTCGTCGCGCGGTCCCTCGTGAAGAAAGACCGCGGATCGGACGGCGACGCTGCGCACCCGGAAGGGTGGAAGGCCGTCACCGTCCTCGGTGACGCGGAGGAATTCCGGAGTGGCGGCGAGTACCCCGAACCGTTGCAGCGTCTGGCGGCCTCGCTCGAGATCCGGATCGATCCGGCCCCCGGGGACGAGGGCTTCGAGGTCCACGCCCGGATCCGTCAGGGGGTCGACGTCGACGGGGACGGCGACCCGAACGCGGCGTTGCGTGCTGCGCTGCGCGATGCCAAGCAGGTCTTCGAGACCGGCGAGGTCCTGCGCGCGACGCCGAGGCCGCACGGGAAGCGTCCGCACACCCTCCTGGGTGGCGCGGTCGACGAGGCAGAAGACGATGCGAAGGGCGAGGGTGTGCTGTGAAGGCGCTGTGCTGGACCGGAGTCAACGAGCTCGTGGTGGAGAAGGTGGATGATCCGGAGATCCTCAATGCCCAGGACATCATCGTCAAGGTGACGCTGAGCACGACCTGCGGGTCGGACCTCCACCTGCTCGGCGGGTACGTCCCGACCATGCGTGCCGGCGACGTACTCGGACACGAGTTCATCGGCGAGGTCGTCGAGGTCGGATCGGCAGTGGCCGAGCACGCGGTAGGCGACCGAGTGGTGGTCTGCTCGTTCATCAGCTGCGGGAAGTGCTGGTACTGCAAGAACGAGCTGTACTCACTCTGTGACAACGGCAACCCGAACGCGGGGATCCCGGAGATGCTCTGGGGTCAGGCGCCCGGCGGCTGCTACGGATATTCGCACGCGCTGGGCGGGTGGGCCGGCAGTCACGCCGAGTACATCCGCGTGCCGTACGCCGACCAGGGCGCCTTCCACGTCCCGGACGGGGTCAGTGACGAGCGGGCGCTGTTCGCTTCCGATGCTGCCCCGACCGGGTGGATGGGAGCGGACCTCGGAGGCGTCGGCCCGGGCGACGTCGTAGCAATCTGGGGTGCCGGCGGCGTCGGACAGATGGCGGCACGCGCCTCGCTGCTGCTGGGCGCGGAGCGTGTGATCGTGATCGACCGCTTCCAGGAGCGACTGACGCAGGTCGAGCAAGTCATCGGCGCGGAGACCATGAACTACGAGACCAGCGAGGTGACGGCCGAGCTCCGCGAACTCACGGGCGGACGCGGCCCCGACGTCTGCATCGAGGCGGTCGGGATGGAGGCACACCGGGACGGCCCCGACTTCGCCCTCGACCAGGTGAAGCAGCAGTTGCGGCTGCAGACCGACCGGCCCACCGCCGTCCGGGAGGCCGTGTTCGCTGCGCGGAAGGGCGGCAGCCTCTTCGTGCTGGGCGTGTTCGGGGGCTTCGTCGACAAGTTCCCCCTCGGGGCGGTGATGAACAAGGGGCTCACGATCCGGTCCGCGCAGCAGCACGGACAGCGGTACATCCCGATGCTCCTCGAACGGATGGCACGCGACGAGCTCGTCACCGAGCACCTCGCGACGCACGTCATGCCGCTCGACGACGGACCCGCCGGCTACGCCATGTTCAAGGAGAAGACCGACGGGTGCGTGCGGGCGGTCTTCCGACCCTGACCCTCGCGGGAGCCGCTCCCCCTCCGCCCTCACAGCCCGAGGAGGAGCGGTTCCTTCGAGCGGGAGCTTCACCGCGTCCCGTGAGGGGATGGCTGACCGAACACCTCACTTCGGAGCCGGACCGACCTTCACCTCCATCTCCGACCACTCGGCGTCGGGGTCGTCTACAGGCGCGCGCCTGTGCAAGCGTCCGCTTCTCACAGGCGCTCCCACGGCACGTCTTGGTACAGACGCTCGAGCTTTGCAATGAGACGGGGCGCAGAGGGCAGCCGGTGTCGTCCGATGCGGGCCACGGGTGTGATGCCGACGGAATTCGCCGTGAAGGCACCGTCGAGGTGAGCGGCGGATTCGAGTGTGATCGGCCCACCTTGAGCAGGTGTGTGCGCTTGGTCGAGTCCTTCGTCCAACAGCTGCCACGTGATGCCGTGCAGCGAGGGGCCGTCGGGCCATACGACAGTCTCGTCGTCGAAGAAGCCGATGTTTGCGATGGTCGTCTCCGAGAGACGATCGTCGGGTCCGACGAGCAGTGCGTCGTGGTAGCCCTCGCGCTCGGCTTGCTCCCCGTAGCGGATCTGTGCAAACGATCCGACGTGCTTGAGGTGCGCGAAGGGACGAACGTGGCGCACGGGTAGGAGGGCTTGCGGTCTGGTGGTAGGTGCGACCGGTGGTCGGACCACGGTCATCACCCGCGGTACGCCGGGTTCCTGCTCGTAGAGGGTGACTCGCAAGTACGCATCGGCATGGTCCCGGACCGCAATGTGCATCCGCTCGCGGACGAGGCCCACGTCGAGCGCAGATCCGAAGAGTTCTAGGTGCGCGCTGGCGAGCCTCCTGAGGTGACGCTGGAGCCCTCTCGTCGCACCTTTTCGCACCTGCATTGCGGTGAAGTGCCCGTAGTTCACGAGTGCGGGATGCGCGAGCTGTTCGGGCGACGGGACGGCGCCGTCGACGAGGACCACAGGAGACGACACAGACATGCCACCACGCTACGGCCCGCCCGACGTCGAACCCTGATTCCGGAGCGTGAAGCATGGCGAAGTCCATGTCCGGTAGCCGATCCTTCACTGAGACGTCGGCAGCGGATGCTACCCGTCGGAGAGCCCGCCGCCGTCAAACTGCGTGCGCCGGCCGAGGCCTTCGTAGATGAAGTCGTCGGTATCGTCATCAATCGCCGATGAGACGTTGACCTCGTGCCCTCATGACGGTCCGCGGCGACGGCGAACGGGCGGTCACGATTTGCACGTGGTGTCTGACTGGTGCGCTGTGGTGCTTCGCGCCGTGAGCTCTCTCGCCAAGGCGACCTGCAATCGACCCAGCTTCGGCCCTGGTGAGGCGCAACGCGCCACCTAATACAGGCCCCTCACAACGGCCCTCAGTCGCCCAACTTCCATCGGATCGGTCCCGGTGAGGAGATGGTCACGCAGCAGCGTCATATCGTCGGCCCGCTCCAACACTGACATCTTCTCGCCATCCTCTTTGATGGCGCGAATTGAGCCGCTCCAAATCCTCCAGGTCGGGTTAGTCAGAAACCCGTTCTTCCGCAGGTCAAGTTCATCTTCGCAAAGCCGCAGTTCGTCGTAGATGTCTTTCAAAGTTGGTCGCTTGACAAGTCGGCCGTCTTCAACCTCAACTTCGATCCGGTCCTGGATAGCCCAGTAGCGCTCCACGTACCACTGCTCGGCATCGCGGAGGCGTTGCTTCCTCGCTTGGAGGAGAGGGAAGACGGCGAGCAAGATTCCGACTCCGCCGATCGCGGTCGCAGCGTTAGCGAGGTTCGGCAGCCACTGCACGACGATGGCGTTCCAGATGTTCACGCGCTCAGCTTACGAACGCGGCGGGGGACGTCAGTGCTGTCAGGTATCGGAGTGCCGAACCTCTCGCCGGTGCTCGGGCGGCGAGCGTTCGGACGGGGCAACGACAATGAACTCTGCCGTATGCAACTGAGCGAAGCGACTTGGATGCGGCCGGCTGTTTGCTCCAAACCCGCGCTTAACCACTTCCCGTGGCGAGATCATCGCTTGCCTTCCGCCGGACACCGCATGGGGAATTTGAGGTCATGATCCTCAGGGTTCGCCGGGGTAACCGTCCCCGCCCGACCCGGTGCTGTCGGAGTTGGAGCAGTCCCTCTTGAGTTCCATCCGCGCGGCGGCGGAGAAGACCTTACCGTGAGCTCGAACCTGTCCGTTAGCCGGTCCCCATGCGGACGCACCAGCCCACAACCTTCCATCAGAGGCGTGCTCGTCTCACATAGCTCGTCCGCATCGCTTCTCGATGAGGGGCCTCTATACGAACACGCAGCCGCCAACGCACAACGCCCCGCCAGCCGAAGCCAGCGGGGCGCTCCTCAGTGTGAAAGTGACCTAGAAGTCCCAGTCCTCGTCCTCAGTGTTCACTGCCTTGCCGATCACGTACGACGACCCCGACCCCGAGAAGAAGTCGTGGTTCTCGTCAGCGTTCGGCGACAGGGCGGAGAGGATCGCCGGGTTCACGTCCGTGATGTTCTTCGGGAACATCGGCTCGTAGCCCAGGTTCATCAGCGCCTTGTTGGCGTTGTAGTGCAGGAACTTCTTGACGTCCTCGGTCAGACCGACCTCGTCGTAGAGGTCCTGCGTGTACTGCACCTCGTTCTCGTACAGCTCGAACAGCAGCGAGAACGTGTAGTCCTTCAGCTCGTCGCGCTCAGCCTGGCCCAGCTGCTCGAGCCCCTTCTGGTACTTGTACCCGATGTAGTACCCGTGGACGGCTTCGTCGCGGATGATCAGGCGGATGAGGTCGGCGGTGTTCGTGAGCTTCGCCCGCGATGACCAGTGCATCGGCAGGTAGAAGCCGGAGTAGAACAGGAATGACTCGAGCAGCGTCGAAGCGACCTTGCGCTTCAGCGGCTGGTCGCCCTGGTAGTAGTCCATGACGATCTGGGCCTTCTTCTGCAGGTTCGGGTTCTCCTCGGACCAGCGGAAGGCTTCATCGATCTCGGGCGTCGACGCGAGGGTCGAGAAGATCGACGAGTAGCTCTTGGCGTGCACCGACTCCATGAACGCGATGTTCGTGTAGACGGCTTCTTCGTGCGGGGTGATCGCATCGGGGATGAGCGACACGGCGCCGACGGTGCCCTGGATGGTGTCCAGGAGCGTCAGGCCGGTGAAGACGCGCATGGTCAGCTTCTGCTCGGCCGGCGTGAGCGTGTTCCACGACTGCACGTCGTTCGACAGCGGCACCTTCTCGGGCAGCCAGAAGTTGTTGACGAGGCGGTTCCAGACCTCGACGTCCTTGTCGTCCTGGATGCGGTTCCAGTTGATGGCCTGGACCGAATCGATGAGCTTCAGCTTCTCGACCAACGCACGTTCCTTTGTAGAGATGGTGACTAAGTGACGGCCTGGAGGCGCGGTGCGGGCTGGCACCGCGCCTCCAGGCCAAGGATGATTGCGCAAGCAATCAGAGCGGAAGGCTCACAGCATGCAGCTGACGCAGCCCTCGACCTCGGTGCCCTCGAGCGCGAGCTGGCGCAGACGGATGTAGTAGATCGTCTTGATGCCCTTGCGCCATGCGTAGATCTGCGCCTTGTTGATGTCGCGCGTGGTCGCGGTGTCCTTGAAGAACAGCGTGAGCGACAGGCCCTGGTCCACGTGCTGCGTCGCCGCGGCGTACGTGTCGATGATCTTCTCCGGGCCGATCTCGTACGCGTCCTGGTAGTAGTCCAGGTTGTCGTTCGTCATGAACGGCGCCGGGTAGTAGACGCGACCGAGCTTGCCTTCCTTGCGGATCTCGATCTTCGACGCGATCGGGTGGATCGACGACGTGGAGTGGTTGATGTACGAGATCGAACCGGTCGGCGGGACGGCCTGCAGGTTCTGGTTGTAGATGCCGTGCTCCTGGACGGAGGCCTTCAGCGCGGCCCAGTCCTCCTGCGTCGGGATCGCGATGTTCGCCTTGGCGAAGAGCTCCTCCACGTGCGAAGTCGCGGGTGCCCAGACGGCGTCTGTGTACTTGTCGAAGAACTCGCCCGACGCGTACTTCGAGTCGCGGAAGCCGTCGAAGGTCTCGCCGGTCTCGATCGCGATCTTGTTCGACGCGCGCAGGGCGTGGAACAGCACCGTGTAGAAGTAGATGTTCGTGAAGTCGATGCCCTCTTCGGAGCCGTAGTAGACGCGCTCACGAGCGAGGTAGCCGTGCAGGTTCATCTGGCCGAGGCCGATGGCGTGCGACTTGTCGTTGCCGTCCTCGACGGAGCGGACCGACGAGATGTGCGACATCTGCGACACCGAGGTGAGGCCGCGGATGGCGGTCTCGATGGTGCGACCGAAGTCCGGCGAGTCCATCGTCAGCGCGATGTTCAGCGAGCCGAGGTTGCAGGAGATGTCCTTGCCGATCTCCTTGTAGGAGAGGTCCTCGTTGAACGTGGTCGGCGTGTTGACCTGCAGGATCTCCGAGCACAGGTTGGACATGTTGATCCGACCCTTGATCGGGTTGGCCTTGTTCACCGTGTCCTCGAACACGATGTACGGGTAACCCGACTCGAACTGGATCTCGGCGATCGTCGTGAAGAAGTCACGCGCCTTGATCTTCGTCTTCTTGATGCGCGGGTCGTCGACCATCGCGCGGTAGTTCTCGGAGATCGGGACGTCACCGAAGGGGACGCCGTAGACCTTTTCGACGTCGTACGGCGAGAACAGGTACATGTCCTCGTTGTTCTTCGCGAGCTCGAACGTGATGTCCGGCACGACGACGCCGAGCGACAGCGTCTTGATGCGGATCTTCTCGTCGGCGTTCTCACGCTTGGTGTCGAGGAACCGCATGATGTCCGGGTGGTGCGCCGACAGGTAGACGGCACCGGCACCCTGACGCGCACCGAGCTGGTTCGCGTAGGAGAAGGAGTCTTCCAGCAGCTTCATCACGGGGATGATGCCGGAGGACTGGTTCTCGATCTGCTTGATCGGGGCGCCGGCCTCGCGGATGTTGGAGAGGAGCAGGGCCACGCCGCCGCCGCGCTTCGAGAGCTGCAGCGAGGAGTTGATGCCGCGCGAGATCGACTCCATGTTGTCCTCGATGCGGAGGAGGAAGCAGGAGACGAGCTCGCCGCGCTGGGCCTTCGCGGTGTTGAGGAACGTCGGGGTCGCGGGCTGGAAACGGCCGGCGACGATCTCCTCGACGAGGTCGATCGCGAGCTGCTCGTTGCCCTGCGCGAGGCCGAGGGCGGTCATCACGACGCGGTCCTCGAAGCGCTCGAGGTAGCGCTTGCCGTCGAACGTCTTGAGCGTGTAGCTCGTGTAGTACTTGAACGCGCCGAGGAACGTCTGGAACCGGAACTTCTTCGAGTACGCCAGGTCGTTGAGCTTCTGGATGAACTCGAGCGAGTACATGTCGATCGTCTCGCGCTCGTAGTACTCGTTCTCGACCAGGTAGTCGAGCCGCTCCTTCAGGTTGTGGAAGAAGACGGTGTTCTGGTTGACGTGCTGCAGGAAGAACTGCTTGGCGGCCTCACGATCCTTGTCGAACTGGATGTTCCCGTCCGCGTCGTAGAGGTTGAGCATCGCGTTGAGGGAGTGGTAGTCCATCCCCGTCTGCGGCGACGTCAGATCGACGTCTGCAACTGCTGCGTCCAAAATGCATCCAATCCTGAGTTGACCGCCGACACGTCGTCAGGGGTCCCGAAGAGTTCGAATCTGTAGAGAACGGGGACGTTGCACTTCTGTGCGATGACGTCCCCCGCGAGGCCGTAGGCCTCACCGAAGTTCGTGTTGCCGCCGACGACCACACCGCGGATGAGCGAGCGGTTGTGCGCGTCGTTGAGGAACTTGATGACCTGCTTGGGGACCGCGCCCTCGCCGTTGCCGCCGCCGTAGGTGGGCAGGAACAGCACGTAGGGCTCGTCCACGTGGAGGAACGGGTCGCTCGGGTAGAGCGGGATCCGGTCCGCGTCGCGGCCGAGCTTCTCGACGAAGCGCGCGGTGTACCCGGACACGCTGGAGAAGTAGACCAGTCGGCTCATGGTGCCCCTCCGGGTGAGAAGGTGCGGACAGACGGACCGTGGGGTGTCCGGGGTGGTGATCCGAGCCTCCTGAACGAGCTCGGGGCACCACCCGCGGACGTGCGGCGCGTTACGCCAGTTCGGCGCTGAGCGTCGCGATCTTGTCGGGGCGGAAGCCCGACCAGTGGTCGTCGTCGGTGACGACGACGGGGGCCTGCATGTAGCCGAGGCTCTTGACGTGCTCGAGTGCGGCCTCGTCCGTGGAGACGTCGTGCACTTCGTACTCGATGCCCTTGTTGTCGAGGGCCCGGTACGTCGCGGTGCACTGGACGCAGGACGGCTTGGTGTAGACGGTGACGGCCATGTTCTCCCCTGGTTTCTTGCTGGGTGGTACGTGCTGTGGAGGTGGTGCTGATGCTGGTCCGCAGCCGTGGTCCGGGAGGGGCCGCTGCGATGGCTCCACACTACATCTAGTGGCTGGCGGAGTCACCGACCACAAGAGGAAGTGTTACAGCCATGTAGTTCTCCACAAGCTCCTCCACAGTGTGAACAGCTCGGAGAGGCCCGTGATTCCGCCATTCTCCGGCCGACCACCGACACTTCCCCACACCCGTGGACAGGTTCGATCCACATGTGTGGAATCAGCGCGTCGGCGTGTCGCGGATGCCTCGCGAGCGGACCGCCGTCCACACCTCCCCCGGACGGGTGACACCCCCTGCCGTCCGGTCCGTACACTCGTGTCGTGAGCACGTACGGCCCCCTCCTGAAGACCCCTGGCGTGGGTCGTGTCGTCGCCGCGCAGCTCACCGCACGCTTCCCGTTCGGGATGCTGTCGCTGGCCTACCTGCTGCACGTCGAGCACGTCTTCCACTCGTACGGCGCCGCGGGTCTCGTGCTCGCGACCACGAGTGTCGGCCAGGCGCTCGCGGGTCCGCTCACCAGTCGGTGGATGGGTAGCTGGGGCATGCGCCCGGTCCTCGTCCTGACGAGCATCTTCGCGCTCGTGAGCATGGGCGTGATCGCCTTCGTGGTCATGCCGCTCTGGGGGTACGTGGTCGTCGGGTTCATCGGCGGCCTCGCGGTCCCGCCCGTGCAGCCCGCCGTGCGCACCATCTACCCCAAGATGGTGACCTCGTCGCAGCTCACCCCCCTCTTCTCCCTCGACGCGAGCGCGCAGGAGCTCATCTGGGTCGCCGGCCCGGTCATCACCACGTTCGTCGCGACGCAGGTGGGCACCGTGCAGGCGATCGTCCTCGCGATGGTGTTCCTGGTCGTCGGTGGCGCCTGGTTCATCGGCTCCCCCGAGCTCGGCCGGGTCCGCATCCCCCGGTCGAAGCGCGCGTTCGGCGTCGTGCTGAAGCGGCCGTCCGTCGTCGTGGCGACCCTCACCGGACTCCTCCTCATCGGGGCGTGCGCCGCGGTCGAGGCGAGCGTCACGAGCGTCTTCGGCGAGGGCAGCCCGAACGCCGGCATCGTCCTGGCCGTCTTCGCGGTCGGTTCGCTCATCGGCGGTCTGACGCTCGGCCACCGCCCGATCTCGCGGAACACCCTGTGGACGCGCATGTCGATCGTGTTCGTGGGGCTCGCCCTGGCCGTCGGCGGCACGAACTTCTGGTGGCTCTGCCTCGCACTCGTGATCGCGGGTGCGGGCATCGCCCCGGCCCTCGCAGTCATGTTCGGGTCGGTGTCCGCGACGGTGAAGTTCTCCGACACGGCCGAGGCCTACGGCTGGATGGGCACCGGCCAGCTCATCGGTGCCGCGGGCGGCTCGGCGGTCGCGGGCTTCCTCATCGACAGCCACGGAGCCTCCGGCGGCATGATGGTCAGCGCCGTGATGGCCGCCGTCGGGGTGGTCCTGCCCCTCGTCACGAAGCGGTGGCTCCCCGACCTGCGCGGTCGCGACGCGAGCCCCATCCCCGACACCGAGCCGGTGACCATCCCCACCTGACCCCGGTCGTCGAAACACGCGCGTTTCGACATCCCGCGCGTCGATCGACGCGCGTCACGTCGATCTCGTGGCGTGAAACCGGCCTGGAGGCACGGCGCGCGCCCGCAACGATCGGCAGGATGGGTGCATGGTCACCTCAGTCCCCCTCCGCGACGGCGCATCGATCCCCGCGATCGGCTTCGGCGTCTACAAGGTCGACGACGCCGAAGCCGAGACGGCCGTCGGTCTGGCGCTGGACGCCGGCTACCGGCACGTCGACACAGCCGAGATGTACGGCAACGAGACCGGCGTCGGGAAGGCGATCCGTGCCTCCAGGCTGGACCGTGACGACGTCTTCGTGACGACCAAGGTGTGGAACGACCACCAGGGGCGCGACGCGACCCTGCGGGCGTTCGACGGCAGTCTCGAGCGGCTGGGACTCGACGCGGTCGACCTCTACCTCATCCACTGGCCGGCCGCCGCGAACGACCGGTACGTCGAGACCTGGCGGGCTCTCGTCGAGCTGCGCGAGTCCGGCCGGGTGCGCAGCGTCGGCGTCTCGAACTTCCAGGTGCCGCACCTGGAGCGGATCATCGGCGAGACCGGCGAGGTCCCCGCGCTCAACCAGGTCGAGCGGCACCCGTGGCTGCCGCAGCGCGAGCTCATGGCGTTCCACGAACAGCACGGCATCGTGACGGGTGCGTGGTCGCCGCTCGGACGCGGTCGGCTCATCGAGGAACCGGTGCTCACTGGCATCGCGGACGCCCACGGGGTGAGCGTGGCGCAGGTCCTCGTGCGGTGGAACGTCCAGCAGGGGGTGGTGGTGCTGCCGAAGTCGGTGACGCCGTCGCGCATCCGCTCGAACCTCGACGTCGACGGCTTCGTGCTGAGCGACGATGACCTGGCGGCGATCGCGTCGCTCGAGTCGGGGCGGCGGACGGGGTCGCACCCGGACTCGGTGTCGTGAGGGCGCGCTAGGGCCGGCGGTCCTCCTCCGACTGCCACGGCAGGTGCAGGTCGCCCGGTTCGGGCTCGACGTCGCCGGCGTCGTCGGAGCCTCCCGTCCCGGGAGCAGCGACCACCTTCGACGGATCGATGCCGTCCTGCTCGAGGTCGTCGTCGGTGCGGGCATCGGTCGGTTCGGGACCGGGTTCGTTCGGTGCGAGGTCACTCATGCCGTGCACGGTAGGCGCTGTGTCCCGAGTACCAGTTCGGTCACGACGGCTGTCTTCCCCACACGCCCCCGTTACGATCTCGGCGAGAGGGAACGATGCGAGGAACACGCACCGCGACGACAGCGGTCATCGGCACGGTACTGACGGGGCTGCTGCTCACGGGATGCACGGCGTTCGGCGGGGACGACAGCGTGCCGAAGCCGACCCGGGCGGCCGAGGACGCCACCGGCCAGACGCCGAAGCCGGACTCGACGCCCGGCACGGAGCACGTCGCGTCGAAGCAGATCGTCCCGGCGGGCACCGTCGTCGCCGAGACCGATGCGGTGTCGAAGAGCGGGGACACCAGCATCCACGTCCGGGTGGTCGCCGACGACCACGGCCGGTTCGAGGCGCAGTTCTCGGACTACCGGACGACCGAACCGCAGCCGATGACGGTGGAGTTCCGTCGTGCGGCGAAGTACGGCGACTACTGGGACAACGGCGCCATGGGTCAGGCGACCTGGGGCGGGGACGCTCCCGTCCCGACAAGCGTGACCCTGCGGACGGCTGGGGCGTACCCGGACTGGCTGCGCTACGTCGTGCTCGTTCCTGCTGCGTCCGCATCCGGTGACGACTCCGATCGCCCGTGGGCGGGATCCGTCCTGGCGGTCGGTGCCCTGCGGTGGAAGATCCCCGCCCCGTTCCCGGACCTCCACGTGACCGTGGGCAAGGACCGCCCCGGCGCGTACGGCTACGTGTTCGGCAAGGACGGCAAGGTCCTCTCCGACGGCGGCACTCCGTCGACGTACCAGGTCGCCCACGGTGACGAACAGACCACGGTGGCGGAGCGCTTCGGCATCACGATGGCGGAACTCCGCTGGCTCAACCCCACCATGAAGGTGCGGGACAACGGCTGGATCTACGAGGACACCATCCTCAACCTCGACCCCGCCACGCGCTGAGCACTGCGGGGTCGGTGCGGTCCGTTACGGTTGACCAGCACTCGCCACACGCAGGAGGTCCCACCGTGACGATCGTCGCCGCAGCAGACGGCTCAGCCCTCGGCAACCCCGGCCCCGCAGGCTGGGCCTGGTACGTCGACGACGACCGCTGGGCCGCGGGTGGATGGCCCCGAGGGACGAACAACCAGGGCGAACTCACCGCCGTGCTCCAGCTGCTCCGCGCCACGAAGGACACCGGGGAGCCGTTGCACATCCTCTGCGACAGCCAGTACGCGATCAAGGCGTGCACCGAGTGGCTGGCCGGGTGGAAGCGGAAGGGCTGGCGGAAGGCCGACGGCAAGCCCGTCCTGAACGTCGAGATCATCCAGGAGCTCGACGCCGAGCTGCAGGGCCGCGCGGTCACGTTCGAGTGGGTCCGCGGTCACATGGGGCACGAGATGAACGAGGCGGCCGACGTCCGCGCCCGGGGTGCCGCGACCGCCTACCAGAACCGTACCGAGGTGCCGACCGGGCCCGGGTGGCCCGGCACCGACGTCGCCCCCGCGCCGGAGCCGGTGCAGGTCGAGCCGCCCGCCACCCTCTTCTGACCTCTGCGGACCGCTGTCGACGTCGTCAGCGGTTGCATTGTCGAGACTGCCAAGCGGAGTGTAATATTCTGCATCTTGAGTGCCAAACGGTATTCATCAGCAGAAAGTGTCCTCCCAGAATGATGCACCCCTCGAAGAAGCACGTCGCCCTCACCGTCACTGGTGCCACGGGGCTCGTGATCGCCTCCCTCATCACCGGCCCGGCGATGGCCAACGCCGCCACCCCAGCCGACGCCGTCGCCAGCGCCACCACGTCGACCGAGCGTCCGAAGCTCGTGGTCGACGCCGTCGGCAACGGTTCCGTCACGGTCACGGTCACGGGGACGCCCCGCACCCTGGTCCGCTTCCAGGACGACACCGGCCGCACCACCAGCACGATGATCCGCCCCGACGGTTCGAACACCGTCACCATCCGCGTCGACGCCGACCGAGTCACCGACTTCCAGGTGACCGCAGTGTCGAACGGCGAGCCGACGACGTTCGACTGGTCAGTCGACGGACGCGGCGGCGTCGCCGACCCCGGAACCCCTGGCGACCCGGAGGTCCCGGTCACGCCGGGGGACGGCCCGTCGGTCGACCTGGTCCGGTACGCGGGCGACTGGGCGACGATCAGCGTCTCGGGCAAGCCGGGGCAGGCGTACGGCGTGACCGATTCTGCCGGACGATGGGTCGGCAGCGGCGTGCTCGGCAACTCGCCGAAGAACGTCTCCGTCCAGGCCACCGACGGCACCAAGACCGAGTACACCGTCTCCGTCAGTGAACAGAACACGGTCGTCGGGACCACGAAGATCACCCTCGACCGCACCGGCGACACCACGCCGGTCACCCCGGAGCCCGAGATCCCGGTCACGCCGGTCACCCCGGAGCCCGAGGTCCCGGTCACGCCGGTCACCCCGGAGCCCGAGGTCCCGGCGACGCCCGATCCGGGTACCGACCCCGAGGCTCCCGCCGACCCGGAGACCCCGTTCATCGGTGACGTCTCGGTCGGGGCGGTCTCCAACGGCCGGGTCGCGGTCACCGTCAGCGGTCCGATCGGCGCACAGTGGATGATCACCGGTGAAGGCGACTCCTACGTCACCGGCGGCTTCGTCGAAGGCCACAGCACCACCCGGACCATCGTGGTCGGCTCCGGCTCGGTGAAGACGTTCACGCTCCACATGCAGGGCGGCACGAAGACCTTCACGGTCGACGCTCGGTAGTACCAGCACGACACGACGCCCCGGACCGGATGGTCTGGGGCGTCGCCTCGTCTCGGTTGCAGTGGCCCAACAGGTCAGTACGTCCCGTCGCGACGGTGCCCTGCACCTGGTCGTACCGATGGGACTTCCGCTCTCCGGGGTCGGCTCGCACCCAAGCGCTCGTGCCCGGGGTCGAACCGCCCGCCACCCTCTTCTGACGGCTCAGTCGACGTCCACCTCGGCCCACCCGTCGAACCGCCCGATCTCGGTGACCCGCACGACCGCTTCTCCGGCTTCGTCGGACGCATCGAGGTCGATCGTCGCCGAGAACCCGAAGTCCTTGTCACCCGAGGGGTCCGCGAAGATCTGCCGCGCGCGCCAGACCCGAGGGGAGCCAGCTTTGCCGACGGCCCCGGCCTCGTCCAGCACCAGGTACTGCATCGACCGCGCGTCGGCATCCGTCCCGACCTCGTCGTGCGCGTCGTAGTACTCCTCGAGCACGGCGTCCCAGGCGTCCTCGTCGAAGCCCGCGGCCCCGTCCAGCGCAGCGAGTCCGGCGACGTCGTCCGCCGCGGCGAGCAGCACCCGCTGGAACAGGGCGTTCCGGACGAGCACCCGGAACGCCCGCGGGTTCCCGGTGAGTCGCGAGGGCTGCGGCGGTGCGATCTCCTCGTGTTCCTCCGACGCGAGCAGGACGTCTCCGTTCAGCAGCGCCTCCCACTCGTCGACGAGCGACGAGTCGGTCTGCTTGACGACCTCGCCCAGCCACTCGATCAGGTCGTCGAGCTCCGGGGTGCGCTGCTCGTCGGCGATGGTCTGCCGCATGGTCCGGTACGCGTCGGACAGGTACCGGAGGACGAGTCCCTCGGAGCGGGTGAGCTGGTAGAACCGCACGAAGTCGCCGAAGGTCATCGCCCGCTCGTACATGTCCCGGACGACGGCCTTGGGCGAGAGCGCGAAGTCGAGCACCCACGGCTGCTCGGCGGCGTAGGCCTCGTACGCCGCTTCGAGCAGCGGCGCGAGCGGCTTGGGCCACGTGACCTCCTCGAGCAGCTCCATCCGCTCGTCGTACTCGATGCCCTCCTGCTTCATCCGGGCGACGGCCTCACCGCGCTCCTTGAACTGCTGCTGCGACAGGATCGCCCGGGGGTCGTCGAGGGTGGCCTCGACGATGGACACCATGTCGAGTGCGTAGGTGGGCGACGAGGGGTCGAGCAACTCGAACGCGGCCAGCGCGAACGGCGAGAGCGGCTGGTTGAGCGCGAAGTTCGGCGCGATGTCGACGGTCAACCGGTACTCCCCGTCGACCTTCTCGATGACCCGGGCGTTGATGAGCGTCCGCGCGATCGTCAACGCTCGCCGGGCCATGGCGAGCTGCCGCGCCCGCGGCTCGTGGTTGTCGAAGACGAGTGCCCGGACGTCTTCGAACGCCGAACCGCCGCGCGCGACGACGGAGAGCACCATCGCGTGCGTGATGCGCATGCGCGAGACCATCGGCTCGGGTTCGGCCGCGATGAGCCGCTCGAACGACGCCTGTCCCCACGAGACGAACCCCTCGGGCGCCTTCTTGCGCTTGATCTTGTTCTTCTTCTTCGGGTCGTCGCCGGCCTTGGCGAGCGACCGTGCGTTCTCGATGTCGTGCTCGGGCGCCTCGGCCACGACGTCGCCCTCGGTGTCGTACCCGGCACGTCCGGCGCGACCGGCGATCTGGTGGAACTCACGGGCGGAGAGCTGCCGCATCTTCGTGCCGTCGAACTTCGTCAGCCCGGTGAGCAGCACCGAACGGATCGGCACGTTGATCCCGACGCCCAGGGTGTCGGTGCCGCAGATCACGGGCAGGAGTCCGCGCTGGGCGAGTTGCTCGACGAGCCGTCGGTACTTCGGCAGCATGCCGGCGTGGTGGACGCCGATGCCGGCCCGGATGAGTCGTGACAGGGTCTGCCCGAACCCGGCACTGAACCGGAAGCCCGCGATCGCGTCGGCGATCTGATCACGACGATCGCGATCGGCCACGCGCGCGGACATGAGCGCCTGCGCCCGTTCGAGCGCCGCGGCCTGCGCGAAGTGCACGATGTAGATCGGTGCCTTGCCCTCGTCCAGCAGCCGCTCGACGGTCTCCTGCACGGGCGTCATGACGTACTCGTACTCGAGGGGCACGGGGCGCGAGACCCCGGTCACGCGGGCGGTGGGGCGTCCGGTCCGCCGGGACAGGTCGTCGGCGATGGTGGTGACGTCGCCGAGGGTCGCGGACATGAGCAGGAACTGCGCACGCTCGAGCACGAGGAGCGGCACCTGCCACGCCCACCCGCGGTCGGGGTCGCCGTAGTAGTGGAACTCGTCCATCACGACGACGTCGACATCAGCGCCGGGTCCCTGCCGGAGTGCGAGGTTCGCCAGGATCTCCGCGGTGCAGCACACGATCGGGGCGTCGGCGTTGACGCTCGAGTCACCGGTGACCATGCCGACGTTCTGCGCACCGAACAGTTCGACGAGCTGGAAGAACTTCTCGGAGACGAGCGCCTTGATCGGTGCCGTGTAGTAGCTCCGCTTGCCCTCGGCGAGCGCGGCGAAGTGCGCCCCGGCGGCGACGAGGGACTTCCCGGTGCCGGTGGGGGTGCTCAGGACGACGTTCGCGCCGGACACGAGTTCGATGACGGCTTCGTCCTGCGCCGGGTACAGCGGTCGTCCGCCCTCGGCGGCCCACGCGGCGAAGGCCTCGTAGACCTCGTCGGGGTCGACGGCGCCGCCGTCGGCGGCCGGCAGTGCCGCGACGAGCGGTGGGAGCGTGGTGACGTCCGTCATGGGTCCATCCTCCCAGGTGGGTGGTGACCAGGAGACGGACGGGAGGCACGGTGCGGGCCCGCCCCGCGCCTCCAGGCCCAGCTTGGATGCGTCCGCATAGACTCGCGTCGTGCGCGAACTCGGCTTCCTCTCCTTCGTCCCGAACCACCGCGGTACCGCGGGTGCGGCCGCCGCACTCGAGGACGGGCTCCGCCTGTTCGAGACCGCCGAGGCACTCGGCTACGGAACGGGCTGGGTGCGCGGACGCCACTTCGAACCGTTCCTGACGAGCCCGATGACCTTCTTCGCCGCGGCAGCCCAGCGCACGCGCACGATCGGTTTCGGCACCGCCGTGCTCGGTATGCGCTACGAGGACCCGGTGCGTCTCGCCGAGGACGCCAGCACGGTGGACCTCCTCAGCGGCGGCCGCGTGCAGCTCGGCATCAGCACGGGCATCGCCGGGTACGGGCCGATCCTCGACCCCGTGTTCGGCGGCTCGGAGCGGAGTTTCCGCGACGAGGCCGAAGCCCGCGCGGCACGCCTGCTCGAGGTCCTGGACGGCGACCCGCTCGGCAGCGCCGGGAAGGGCTACGAGAGCATCTCGGCCGGCGCGGACCTGACGCTGCAGCCGCTCAGCCCGGACCTCCGCGGCCGGGTGTGGTGGGGCGGCGGCAGCATGGGCACCGCGGTCCGCACGGCCGAGAAGGGGCTGCTGCTGCACTGCTCGACCCTGAACACCGAGGACACCGGCGCACCGTTCGCCGAGGCGCAGGCGGCGCAGATCGCGGCGTACCGGAACCGGTTCGCCGAGCTCCAGGGCGCTGGCGAACACACCGGGCGCACACCGAAGGTGGCCGTGGGCCGCATCGTCGTCCCCCTGCTCGACGACCACGACCGTGCGGTGCACGAGGAGTTCCTGACCGGGTACGCGAGCGGCATGGACGACGAGGGCCGACCACTGTCGGGCACCCCGCCGTTCCGGTTCAGCAAGGTCCTCTCCGGCGAGCCCGCGGCCATCGTCGACGCCCTGCTCGCCGATCCCGCCGTGACGTCGACGGACGAGCTGGTGATCACCCTGCCCGCGAACGGCGACGCGGCGTCGCACGAACGCATCCTGCGCATCGTCGCCGAGGAAATCGCCCCGGCGGTGCGCGAGGGACGCTGAGCTCCGGCCGAGCAGGGCATCCGGCGGGCCCGCAGCGGGGATGGTGAGGCTCCCGGGAGCCCTGCCGGATGGCCATCTCGTCCCTGATCCGTACGGGATGACGTCCTCATCGTTCCACCTACCGGGCGGTTTGTCACACGAAACCGCGGATTGTGGACCTATTTCCTGACACATTGTCAGCAGTTTGTTCGACTGAGCAGAAACGATCAGCGGAAGTCAACCGGTTGTCCTGCGCCCGCCGAAGACGAATGCGCCCCCGCGCGGACGCGGGGACGCATTCTGGACGCACCAGGATCACCAGGGCTCCATCGGCCGGATCAGGAGGCCGTGTCGCTCACATGACGACCCCGTCTCGGTGCGCGCGCCGACGGTAACCAGCCGCCTGGCGCAGATCGATGTTACTGAATGAACATCGACCGAGCGCGGAAACCGGACGACTTCAGTCCAGATCGACCTGAACTCTGCCGGATTCGGCCATCACCGATGCGCCGACGTGCAGCGTGAAGGCTCCGGACTCGTAGGCCCAGGCGCCGTCCCAGTGTGCGAACGCCCGGGCCGGGACCTCGATCGACACCTCGGTCGACTCGCCCGCACCGAGCCGCACCGGGGCGAAGCCGACGAGCCAGCGCACCGGACGGTCGACCGCCGAGGACTCCCGCGACGCGTACACCTGCACGACGTGCTTGCCGGCACGGTCACCGGTGTTGGCGACCGTCGCGGTCACGATCACCGCGTCGCCCTCGCGCACCGTCGGCGTCGCCGTGACGCCGTCGATCGTCCAGGTCGTGTAGCCGAGGCCGTGGCCGAACGGGTACGCCGGCTCGATGCCGGCACGGAGCCACGCCCGGTAACCGATGTGCACGCCCTCGTCGTAGGACACCTTCCCGTCGACCGGGGTGACGTCGAGCACGGGGACGTCGGCCATCGTCGCCGGCCAGGTGGTGGGCAGGCGCCCGCCCGGCTCCGTCGCACCCGTGAGGACGTCGGCGACCGCGTTGCCGTACTCCTGCCCGCCGAACCAGGTGAGCAGGACCGCAGCGACGTCGTTCCGCCACGGCATCTCCACCGGCGAACCCGCGTTCACGACCACGATCGTGTTCGGGTTGGCCGCGGCGACCGCGCGGACGAGGTCGTCCTGGTGCCCGGGGAGTGCGAGCGAGGTGCGGTCGTAGCCCTCGGACTCGACCTTCGAGTTCGTGCCGACCACGACCACGGCGACGTCCGCGCCGGTGGCCGTCGCGACGGCGGCGTCGATGAGGACCGACGGGTCCTCGTCGGACGGCTCGGTGCCGAACTGGTACGCGAGCACACCGCCGAGGGTCTCGTCCTGGATGACGTCGTACTCGATCCGGATCGCGACCTGCTGGCCTTCCGTCACGGACACGGGGACGGAACGCGCCGGCGGGTTGAGGAACGCTGCACCGAGCTGGTCGCCCTCGAACGGGACGTCCTCGTCGAGCACGAGCTCGCCGTCGATCCACATGCGGGAGCGCCCGGCAGCGCCGATGCCGATCCGGACGGTGCCCGTCGAGGGCGCCGTGTAGGTCGTCGTGATGTCGAGCCGGTCGGCCTCGCGCGTCGGGGCGTCGCCGCCGAACCAGAACAGCGCGGTGGCGCGGCGGTCCTCGACGTACAGCTCGGTTCCGTCGCGCACGAACGCGACGCGGGCACCGGGCTCGCCGGTCCCGGGGTTCGTGATGGTGGACAGCGGGAACTCCGCGATGCCCTCCTGCACGACGGCGCCGATCTCGTAGTCGACCGTGGCCCCCGGGAACGCCGAGCGGATCCCGTCGAACGGCGAGACGACCTGCGACGGCACGACGGTGGCCGAGCCGCCGCCCTGGGTGCGGGCCTGGTCGGCGTTGTGGCCGATCACCGCGATGCGCGACACCGCGGGGGCATCGAGCGGCAGGACGCCGGTGTTGCGGACGAGGACGGTGCCTTCGGCCTCGGCCTCGCGGACGAACGCGATGCCGTCCTCGACGTGCACCGGCGACGCGGCGACCGGCTCGAAGCCCTCGAGCGCGCCGACGCGGGCGGCGAGGGTCAGGATCCGACGGACCTTGCGGTCGATCGCGGCCTCGGGGACGTCGCCGGAGCGTACGGCGTCGAGGAGGGGCCCCTCGCTCCACCACTGGTTCGGCCCGGGCATCGCGACGTCCTGCGACGCCTTCGCCGAGTCGACCGAGCGGACGCCGGTCCAGTCGGAGACGACGATGCCGTCGAAGCCCCACTCCGAGTTCAGCGGCGTCTCGAGCAGCTCGTTCTCGGACGCGGTGACGCCGTTGATCGAGTTGTAGGACGACATGATCGCCCAGGCGTGCGCCTCGGTCACGGCCTTCTCGAACGCGAGCAGGTACAGCTCCCGCAGGGCACGGTCGCTCACCTCGGTCGACGCGGTGAAGCGGTCGGTCTCGTAGTCGTTCGCGATGTAGTGCTTCGGCGTCGCGGCGACGCCGTTCTCCTGCACGCCCTCGACGTAGGACGCCGCCAGGTCGCCGGTGAGCACCGGGTCCTCGCTGAACGCCTCGAAGTGCCGACCGCCGAGGGGCGAGCGGTGCAGGTTGATGGTCGGGCCGAGGACGACGTCGACGCCCTTGCGGCGGGCCTCGACGGCCGCTGCGGCGCCGTAGCGCTTCGCGATCGCGCGGTCCCACGACGCCGACAGGGCGGTCGCGGACGGCAGGTTCAGCGACGGGTCGCGCTCGTCCCAGACCTCGCCACGGACGCCGGAGGGGCCGTCCGACATCAGGATGCGGCGGAGCCCGATCTTCTCGATCGGCCAGGTGGTCCAGAAGTCACGTCCGGTGAGCAGCTGCACCTTCTCCTCGGTGGTCAGCTGCTCCAGGAGCGCGTCGATGCGCTCCGCCAGCGGACTGGAGGCGGTGCTCACGGTCTGCAGATCAGTCACGGTGATCGGTCCTTTCGTGGGTCGACGGGCGTCAGCGGACGCCGCGGATGCGGGACACCGAGACGATGCCGAGCAGTCCGACGACGGCGCCGGTGATGAAGAAGCCGCTGTAGCCGCCGGTCAGGGCGATCACGCCGGGGGCGGCGGCCGGGACGATCGACTGCGGCAGGGCCTGCGCGATGTTCACCACGCCGAGGTCCTTCGCGTTGTCCTGGTCGGAGGGCAGGACGTCGGTGATGAGGGCGAGGTCGACGGCGTAGAACACGCCCATGCCGGCACCCATGACGAACTCGCCGACGAGGACCATGCCGAGCGACGGCGCGAGCGCGATGATCACGAGGCCGACGACCCCGACGATGCCGGCGACCGCGACGAAGAGCTTGCGGCGGCCGAGCTTGTCCGACAGCCACCCCGCGATCAGGGAGGTCAGCACGATGCCGACGACGTTCCAGAGCGTGCCCTGGAACACCGCGTTCGCGAGGTTCGACTGGTTCACGCCGATGTCGTCCCGCAGGAAGTAGGTGAGGTAGCTGACCGCCGTGTACTGCGCGGCGACCATCATGAAGCGCGTCAGCCAGGCCCAGCCGAGGTCCGGGTGCTTCACGGGGTTGAAGACGAACGAGCCGAAGAGCTGCCCGATGCCCAGCTTCGAGGTCGGGCGGTTCGTCAGCACACGGTCGCGGAACAGGAGCGCGTAGAGCACCACGACGACCGACCCGATCGCGCCGGGGACGATCATCTGCGTCGCCGAGGTCGAGAAGAGCTGCACGAGGAACGTGCCGCCCACGAGTGCGAGGTTCTGCGCGAGGCCGAGCAGTGCTGCGACCCGACCGCGCTGCGAGCGCGTGACGTGGTCCGGCATGACGGCCGTGAGTGCCGCGATCGTGGCGTTGTAGGCGATCTGCGCGACGCCCCAGCCGATCACGAGCACGACGGTGGAGGACGTCGTCGCGACGACCACGAGGGCTGCGAACCCGACCACGGTGCCACCGATGATCCACGGACGACGCATGCCGAGCCTCCCGGCGGTCCGGTCGCTGAAGCGACCGGCCAGGGGGTTGGCGACCATCGCGGCGAACGCGCCGATCCCGAGCGCGAGCCCGAGCACGCCCGCCTGGTTGTCCGGCGCGATCTCGGCGACCTTGAGCGCCATCGCGACGAGGACCGGGGGCAGCAGGGCGATGTACAGACCGAGCATCGCGATCGGCATGCCGAGCGTGTACATGAGCGGCGCACCTCGACCGCGCGTGGGCGCGACTGCGGTCGGGGTGTCGGAAACGGTCAGGGCGTCGTTGGCCACTGCAACCTCCATCGGGTACGCCACCGTCGTCGGCGACTCGCACGCCTTCCTCGGCGGCTCACGCCACCGTACCACCAAAACCAATCACTGCTAGGTTTTCTGGACGGACTCCGGGCGGTACAGTCCTGCCATGGCACGACGGGGTTCGTACGCGAAGGGCATCGCGAAGCGTGGGGAGATCCTCACGACGGCGCTCGAGCTCGTCGCGCAGCAGGGCTTCCGGCGCACGAGCATCAAGGACATCGCCGACGCCGTGGGGCTCACCCAGGCCGGGCTGCTGCACTACTTCGACTCGAAGGACGAACTCTGGGTCGAGATCCTCCGCCGACGCGACGAGATGGACCTGCAGCACGACTGGCACGCCGACGACCCCGCCGAGCTGCTCGCGGCGATCGTGCGGCACAACGCCGAGGTGCCCGGACTCGTGCAGATGTTCGTGAACCTCTCCGCTGCGGCAGCGACGGACCCGGAGCACCCCGCGCACGAGTACTTCCGGCAGCGCTACGAGCGCAGCCGGAAGGACCTGTCCGCCGACTTCCGCGCCATGCAGGAGGACGGTCGGCTCCGCTCCGACGTCGACGTCGAGGAGCTGACGAGCGTGCTGCTCGCGGTCTCGGACGGCATGCAGATCCAGTGGCTCTTCGACCCGACCCGCGACATGGCCGAGCACGTCGAGCTGGTCGCGCGGCTCGCGATCGCGCAGGCGGTCCCCTCCACCTAGCCCGGAGGCGCGGCGCGCGTCCGACGGACAGGTACCGCCAGAGCCTGGTTGCGTCCAGGGCACGCACGGCAGGATGGAACTCCCGACGACGATGTGGAGCAACGCGATGACGCGTGTAGTGGTGACCGGTGGCAGCGGCAAGCTCGGACGAGCGGTGGTGCGCGACCTCGACGCGCACGGGTACGACGTGGTCCTGCTCGACCGCGTCCCCTCCCCCGACAAGCCCGAGCGGGTGCAGTTCGTCCGCACCGACCTCGGTGACTACGGCCAGGTGCTCGGCGCCTTCACCGGTGTGGACGACCGGTACGACCACGTCGACGCCGTGGTGCACCTCGGCGCGATCCCCGCGCCGGGCCAGGTGCCCGACGTCGCCCTGATCACGAACAACGTCACGGCGTCGATCAACGTCTTCCACGCCGCACGTGCCGCGGGGATCAAGAACCTGGTGTGGGCGTCGAGCGAGACCCTGCTCGGCATCCCCATGGGCGAGCACCACCCGCCGTACCTGCCCGTCGACGAGGACTTCACCGTCCGCCCGAAGTCGTCGTACTCCCTCGGCAAGGCCGTCGAGGAGGAGATGGCCCGGCACTTCACCCACTGGGACCCCGAGCTGAAGATGATCGGCCTGCGGTTCTCGAACGTGATGGACGAGACCGACTACCCGGCGTTCCCGTGGGACGCCACCCCCGAGGCGAAGACGTTCAACCTGTGGTCCTACATCGACTCCCGTGACGGTGCCCAGGCCGTGCGCCGAGCCGTCGAGGCCGAGCTCACCGGGTTCGAGGCGTTCGTCATCGCCAGCCCGGACACCGTCATGGACACCCCGACGATCGAACTCGTCGACCGGTACGTGCCGGACATCGAGCGTCGCGCGGACATCGACGGTGTCAGCTCACTGCTGTCGTCGGAGAAGGCCCGTGAGCTCCTCGGCTACGCCCCTGAGCACAGCTGGCGCGACCACCGCGCCTGACGCTCAGGCCCGGGGCGCCAACAGGCCGTCGAGCACCAGGTCACGCGCGGCCGGCAGCAGGTCCGCCGCGAGTGCCTGCTCGTCGACGCCCGTGATCTGCGCGAGCGCCCCGACGATCGCGGCCACCGACAGGTCGCCGTCGCAGGCCCCGACGAACGCGGCGAGCGCCGTGTCGGCGTCCACACGACGACCGAGCCCGCCGCCCTGCACGAGGGTCATCACGGTGGGGTCGTCGTTGCCGGGCCAGTAGTGGCGCTCCTCGGTGACGTCGCCCGCCACCACGAGGTGCGCCGATGCCAGCGCGACGTCGTCGTGCGCGGCCAGCCACGCGGCCGCGTCGAGCGCGCGCGCCACCGTCGCGCCGAGCCCCGCGGGGTTGGAGCCGAGCGTCTCGGGGACGCGCTCGAAGCGGCGGAGCTGCACCGCGCCTCCCGGCAGGGGCTTCCGGACCACGACGTAGCCGAAGCCGACGCCGGTGACCCGGCGGTCCTGGAAGTCGTCGAGCCAGGCGTCCACCAGGTCGTCGAACTCCTCCGTGCCGGGCTTCGTGCCGCCGTCGCGGATCCAGGTCTCGGCGTAGGCGGCCGGGTCCTGCCGCTCCCGCTCGAGCACCCACGCGTCGAGCCCTCGTCCGTCGGCGTCGGCGTCCTCGAACCAGGAGCGCACGCGGTCGAGTCCGTCGACGCCCCAGTGGTACTCCCAGTTGCCGAGGAGCTGCGCGGTCCCGCCGGGTTCCAGGTGGTCCGTCAGGCCGCGGAGGACGGTCTCCACCAGGGCGTCACCGACCATGCCGCCGTCGCGGTACTCGTACGAGGGGACACCCTCGCGGCGGGGCGTGATGACGAACGGCGGGTTCGACACGATGCGGTCGAAGCGCTCCCCCGCGACCGGTTCGAACAGCGAGCCGTACCGGAACTCGATCCCGTCGACGCCGTTGAGGTCCGCGTTGAACCGGGCGATGTCGAGCGCGCGGTGCGAGATGTCGGTCGCGACCACCTGGTCGGCGAACCGGCGCGCGTGCAGGGCCTGGATGCCGCAGCCGGTGCCGAGGTCGAGCACCCGGCCGACGGGCACGGGGACCTGCAGGCCGGACAGCGTGGTGGTCGCCCCGCCGATGCCGAGGACGTGCTCCTCGCCGAGGGCCGTGCCGAGTGCGAGTTCCCCGAGGTCGGAGACGATCCACCAGCTGCCCGCGCCGAGGTCGTCGACGAAGGCGTAGGGGCGGAGGTCCACGGTCGGTCGGACGGCCGCGTCACCGTCGCCGTCCGCCCGGACGAGCCCGGCGGCGGCGACGGCCGCGACTCCGGTCGTCGCGAACGCACGCTCGGCGTCGGGCCGCGACACGGGGAGCCCGAGCACGAAGAGCGTGGCGAGGGTGGTGAGCGCCGTCGTGTCCCGAGCGGCGAGGGCACGGAGCGCCGCCACTCGTGAACCGCGGTGCAGCGAGGCGGCGGCTTCGGCGCCCCACAGTGCATCGACCCGCTCGACGGTGAACCCGGCGTCGGTCAGGTCCTGGCGCAGCGCATCGGTGACGGCGGCGTCCGCGACGATCGTCGGCAGGGTGTGGGCGTCGGTGGCGCTCACGCGGGGACGTCCTCGCGCATGAGTGCCGCGGGGACCTGCCACGCGAACACCAGGTCGAGCAGGCCCGGGAAGCGCTGCTGCACGTCGTCGATGCGCACGCGACTCGACCGGGTGAGGCCCTCCTGCTGCTGTTCGAGGAGCCCGGCCTCGCGCAGGACGCGGAAGTGGTGCGTCAGCGTGGACTTCGGCCGGTCGATGCCGACCCACCCGCAGCTGCGGATCCCGCCGGCGGCGTCCACGAGGTACCGGTGCAGGATCGCGAGCCGGATGGGGTCGCTCAGGGCGTCCATGACGACGGGGAGGTCCATCTCCGCCACGGACGGTTGCGGCAGGTGTTCGGGGGCATCCACGGGCGCGGGCATGGACGGGACGCTACCACCGTTCGGCTCGTAGTACGACTTGCGTCGTACAGCACGACTCGATACTGTACGACTCTCTTCGTACTGTCCCGTTCGCAACGGAAGGTGGCGCACATGGCGCAGTCAGCTCGCTCGGTCGCCGGGTTCTGGATCCTCGCGGCGATGCTCCTGGTGTCCGTCGCCTCGTCCGCGGTCCCCTCGCCGATCTACCCCGTCTACGCCGCCGAGTGGCACCTCACGCCGCTCATGCTCACGGGGGTGTTCGCGATCTACGTCGCCGGCCTGCTCGCGAGCCTGCTCGTCGCCGGCCGCCTGTCGGACCACGTCGGCCGCAAGCCCGTGCTCGTCGTCGGCGGACTCGGCGTCGCGCTGTCGCTCGGGCTCTTCGCGATCGCGGACGGCGTCGGCGCACTCATCGTCGACCGCATCGTGCAGGGAGTCTCGGTCGGCCTGCTCATCGGCGCGCTCGGTGCCGCCCTCATCGACAACTCCCTCGAGCGGTTCCCGAACCTCGCCGGCGTCCTGAACGGTGTCATCCCGCCGATCGCCCTCGCCACCGGGGCCATGTCGAGCGGCGCCCTCGTGCAGTGGGGTCCCGCGCCGGAACAGCTCGTCTACGTGCTGTTCGGGGCGCTCCTCGTGCTCATGGTCATCGCGCTCGTGGTCGTCCCCGAGCGGGTCACCCGACGACCCGGAGCCCTCCGCTCCCTCGCGCCGCGCATCAGCGTCCCCCGGTCCTCGCGCCGACTGTTCCGCAGCGTCGCCGGCTCCCTCGTCGCCAGCTGGGCCCTCGGCGGGATGTTCCTGTCGCTCGTCCCCTCGGCCCTCGGAGCGGTGTTCGGGATCACGAACCACTTCGCCGCCGGAGCCCTCATCGCCGTCGTCACCGGCGTCGGCGCGCTGACGGGGCTCGCGACGCAGCGGATGGACGCCCGCCGCGCGGTCATGGTCGGACTCGTCGCCCTCGTGCTCGGACCGATCGTCACCGTCGCGTTCGTGATGGCGCACTCCCTGCCCGGACTGGTCGTCGGCAGCGCGATCGCCGGCGTCGGCTTCGGCGCCGGGTTCCAGGCACCGCTGCGGATGCTCCTCGCGACCGCCGCCCCGACCCACCGCGCCGGGCTCCTGTCGACGATCTACGTCGTGAGCTACCTGGCCTTCGGCGTCCCGGCCGTCATCGGTGGCCTGCTCGAGCCGACGGTCGGCCTCGTGCCGGTCATCGCCGGGTACGGCGCGTTCATCGTCCTCGCCGCCGCGGTCGCCCTCGTGCTGCAGCTCGTGTCGCGGGACGCCGCCGTGGTGGAGGAACAGGCCGCCGAAGTCCTCGAGCGCACCTGCACCGGCTCGATCCGGGTGGCGTCCGCCGACTGAGCGGCGCGCGCACGTCGCACGCGGCCGGCTCGCCGGACCCGCGGTGTGCGAGGGCGCGCGACGCGCGCGCGTCGCGCGTCAGTGGCCGGGGCGAGCGCGCTTGCGGACGCCGACACTGCGGTGGGCGTCGGCGTGTGCGGCATCGACGTCCGCCTTGCCCCGGTCGGCGGCGTTCCGCAACCACTGCGGCCCGTGCGCCTTCGCCCAGTCCCAGAAGCGGTGCAGCTGGGCTCGGAGCCACGTGATGATCTTGTGGAAGAAGTGGAACTCGCTCGCGAGGATCGTCAGCCCGATGAACACCACGAGCCACCCGGGCCCCGGCAGCGGGACGAGGATCAGCCCGATCACGACGACCAGCCCGCCGACGATCCCGACGAGCACCTTGTAGAAGAGGTGCAGGTGCGGCCGGGCGTGGATCCAGGCCCGGACGTCGTGGAACCACTGGAACCGGCGATGCGGCGCCTCGGCGCGTTCGACCGCGTCGGTCCGCTCGTTCGGGTCGCCTTCCATGTGCGGAAATGTAGGGCGCGCGGCTGGGAATCCTCGGCGCGCGCGGTGGACGCGCGGTGCGTTCCGAAGGCGGCGCGGATCCGGACTGGAGGCGCGGGGCGGGCCCGACCCGCGCCTCCAGTCCGTCAGCTGGTGACCGTCTACGGGCCCGTCATGCGTGGGCGACGCACGTCGCTGCCCACGGGACGGCGTCGAGCCGAGCCTCCGGGATCGGCTCGCCGCCGACCGCGCAGCGCCCGTAGGTTCCCGCGTCGAGCCGCGCGAGCGCGGCGTCGACCAGCCGGAGCCGCTCGCGCGCGTCGTCGCGCACCGCGCCGAGCGAGCCACGCTCCCAGGCGAGGGTCGCACCCTCCGGGTCGTGCTCGTCGTCGGAGTTGGCGTCCAGCCGGGCGTCGCTGACGTCCCGCATGCTCCGCTCGACGTCCGCGAGGAGCCGCTCGTTGCGCACGCGTTCCGTCTCGAGCGCCTGCCGGGGATCGTCCATGCCGGACACCGTAGTCGTCACGGAATGGCCATGCGGTCGAATACGTTCGTATCGACATGACGAAGATCGGGTTCCTGTCGTTCGGACACTGGCGCGACGTGCCGGGCTCCAAGGTGCGCAGCGGCCGCGAGGCCCTCGTGCAGGCGATCGACCTCGCGGTCGCCGCCGAGGAAGCAGGCGTCGACGGCGCGTACTTCCGCGTCCACCACTTCGCCCCGCAGCAGGCCGCACCGTTCCCGCTGCTCTCCGCGATCGCCGCCCGGACCAGCCGCATCGAGATCGGTACCGGCGTGATCGACATGCGGTACGAGAACCCGCTGTACATGGCCGAGGAAGCGGCAGCGGCCGACCTCATCTCCGGCGGACGGCTGCAACTCGGCGTCTCCCGTGGGTCACCCGAGACCGCTCTCGCGGGTTACCAGCAGTTCGGGTACGTGCCGGACGCGTCCGACGAGAACGGTGGTGACATGGCGCGGACGCACACCGACGTGTTCCGCCGGGCGATCGCCGGGGAACCGATGGCGAACGCGAACCCGCAGATGACCGGCTCGGTCGGCTCGCTGCCGATCTCCCCGCTGTCCGACGGGCTCGGCGACCGCATCTGGTGGGGCGCCGGCACACGGGCGACCGCCGAGTGGACCGCCGAACAGGGCATGAACCTGATGTCGTCGACCCTGCTCACCGAGGACACCGGTGTGCCGTTCGACGAGCTCCAGGCCGAGCAGATCGAGCGCTTCCGGTCGACGTGGGAGCAGATGGGGTGGGAGCGGACCCCGCGGGTCTCGGTCTCGCGCAGCATCATCCCGATCGTCGACGACGAGTCGCGGCACTACTTCGGCGTGCGGGCGCAGGTCGAGGGGCAGGACCAGGTCGGGCACCTCGACGGAGGCCTCGCCCGGTTCGGTCGCTCGTACATCGGGTCGCCGGAGGACCTCGTGGCGGAACTCGCGGCTGACAAGGCCGTACGGGCGGCGGACACGGTGCTCGTCACGGTGCCGAACCAGCTCGGCGTGGACTTCAACGCCCGGCTCCTCGCCGCGGTGAAGGACGTCATGCGCGAGGTGGACGCGGCGCCCGTCCCCGCGTGAACCGCTCCGGGTGTCGGCACTTCTGCTGACACCCGGCCTGGGACTGTGGCCGGTTTCCGCACTCCCGTAGCGTCGAGGGGCACCATCCACCGCACCTCGAGGAGCTCCCCGTGACGCTGCCGGCCGCCGGCTGGTTCCCGGACCCGCAGGACGCCAGCCGCCTGCGCTGGTGGGACGGTCACGCCTGGGGAGCCGCCACCCGCGTGTTGCCGAGCCGTACCGAGCCGATCGTCCCGGTCGCCGTCGCGCCGGTGGGTCCGTCGTTCTCGGTGCAACCGGCAGCGGTCCGGACGGGGTCCTGGGCGTCCGGCGGTTCGGGCGTGCACCGGTTCAGCGCGTTCTCGTCGCTCGCCGTCCTGTTCGCCGCACTCTCGGTGGTGATGAACCCGTGGGGCGTGTGCAGCGCCGCCGCGATCGTCACCGGCTTGCTCGCCGTGGTGTGGCCGGGTGCGACCGGCGGCTGGCGCGTCCTCGCCCGGAGTGCTTCGGCGAGCGCCCTGGTCCTCGGGGTGGCGACCGCCGCGGTGGCCGCGTCGTCCCAGTTCCACCTGTTCTGACGGGTGCGCCCGGTCTGGCGGCCCGTCGACTGAGCAGAAATCGTCGAGTCCACTGCGTCGACCCGACGATTTCTGCTCACTGGACGAGCCCGCCCGCGCCGCTACCGCCGGGCCCGCGGGTGCGACGTCTGGTACACGTCCCGGAGCATGTCCGCCGTGACCATCGTGTAGATCTGCGTCGTCGCGACGCTCGCGTGCCCGAGCAGTTCCTGCACGACACGGACGTCGGCCCCGCCCTCGAGCAGGTGCGTCGCGAACGAGTGCCGGAAGGTGTGCGGCGACACGTGCTCGGCGAGCTCAGCGCGTGACGCCGCCGCCTGGATCACGAGCCAGGCGCTCTGCCGGGACAGCCGCGCTCCCCGGGCGCCGAGGAACAGCGCCGGAGTCGATGCACCTCGCGCCGCGAACACCGGCCGCGCCCGCACGAGGTACGCGTCGATCGCGGCCCGGGCGTAGCTGCCGAGCGGGATCACACGCTGCTTGTTCCCCTTGCCGGTGACCTTCACCACGGAGAGCTCCCCGCCGGCGTCCGACAGCGTCGTGACGTCGTCGACCGAGAGCCCCACGGCCTCGGAGATCCGCGCCCCGGTGGCGTAGAGCAGTTCGAGCAACGCCTTGTCCCGCAGTCCGACGAGATCGTCGGCCGCGCCGTCCGCGGAGCCGGTCGACGCCGCGGCGAGCAACCGCTCCATGTCGTGCACGGAGATCGCCTTCGGCAGCCGCATCGGCGCCTTCGGCGGACGGACGGTCGCCCCCGGGTCGAGCTGCAGCCAGCCCTCCCCCGCCGCGAACGCCGTGAACGAGCGCACGGAACTGAGCATCCGCGCGACCGACCGGGGCGCCAACGCGCCCGACGGTCGGGTGGCTAGGTACGTCACGAAGCCGGCGAGGTCGGCACGGCCGATGCGCCCGACGTCGTCGAGCACCGCGGAGCCCCCGGCCCGGTCGGCTCCGTCCGACTCGATGACCGGAGCGGTCGCGATCCAGGACGCGAACGTCCCGAGGTCTCGCCGGTACGCCGACAGGGTGTGCTGCGAAAGCCCGCGCTCGATCGCGATGTGCCGCAGGTAGGTCTCCGTGGCACGGTCGAGGGGCATCACCCCGAAAGGCTAACCGGCACAGCGCCCGTCAGTGCAGCGCGGCGTCCGGCTCGCCCACCCGGTACCCGGTGAACGTCACCGTCAGCCCGCTGCGCGTCGGCGCGGCACAGAAGAGCCCCGCTGCCACCACCGCGTCGGGCGCGAGCGGTGCGACCCGGACCAGGCGTGGCTCCTCCCCGTCCGCCCACGCTCGGATCGTCACGGCGTCACCGTCCCGGCTCGCCCGGACCGTCACCGTCCGTCCGACCCACTCCGGCACCGGCGCGACCGACCAGTCCGACACCCCGTGCGTGACGACGGCACCGACCTGCGGCTGTCCGTCGGAGACCTCGACACCCGCCTTGATCCACGTCCGCTCGTCGACGCGGAGGAAGACGCCGGCCTGGTCGAACTGCTCCGCGTAGTCGAGCACGAACGACACCTCGACCGAGAACGCCCCGTCGGCGGGCTGGAGCAGCGCGTGCTCGGAGTCGTGGACGAACCCGTACGAGGTGGTGCGCCAGGCGTCACTGCCCTCGAGGGCCGTGACCCGGAGCGTCGCACCGTCGAGCTCGGCGGCCTGGGGCTCGTGCGTCCAGCGCGCTGCCGCGACGAACGCCGGGAGACTCACGACGCGCGCCGCTCGGCAGCGTCCACCGCGAGCACGGCCACGACGAGCCCGGAGTTGTGCAGCCGTCCGTCGAGGATCGCCTCCACCAGCTCGGCCCGCGGGACCCAGCGCTTCACGATGTCGGCCTCCTCGGCCTCGCGGTCGAAGGCCGTCGCGGTGGGTCGGACGCCGCGGGCGCGGAAGACCTGCAGGAACTCGTCGCTCCCGCCGGAGGACGTGTTGTACGTGACGAGGTGCTCCCACTCGTCGGCCTCGAGGTCGGCCTCCTCTGCCAGCTCGCGCTTCGCCGCGGTGAGCCGGTCCTCGCCCTCCATGTCCAGCAGGCCCGCCGGCAGCTCCCAGTCGCGCACGCGGACGGGGTGCCGGTACTGCTGGATGACGAGGACGCGGCCCTCGGAGTCCTCGGCGTAGACGGCGACGGCACCCGTGTGGTCGATGTACTCCCGCACCATCGTGTCGTCGTGGTACGCGATCGTGTCGCGTCGGACGTCCCAGACCGCCCCCTCGTAGACGACGGTGGAGTCGGTGACCTCGAAGGAGGCGGGTTCGTCGGAGAGGGGCGCGTCAGTCACGCGACCATCCAAGCACGCGCCGCTGACGCGACCGCAGACGGACTGGAGGCGCGGTGCCAGCTGGCACCGCGCCTCCAGTCAGAGACCACGCGCGTTACGCGACCTGCTCCTCGTTCTGCGGGTCGAACAGGCTGGACGCCTCGTGCCGCGTGATCGCGGCCTCGACGAGGCCCGCGAACAGCGGGTGCGCGTTCGTCGGACGCGAGCGCAGCTCCGGGTGCGCCTGCGTGGCGATGTAGAACGGGTGCACGTCGCGCGGCAGCTCGACGTACTCGACCAGGGTGCCGTCGGGCGACGTGCCCGAGAACACCAGGCCGGCGTCCGCGATCTGCTGGCGGTAGGTGTTGTTCACCTCGTAGCGGTGACGGTGGCGCTCGGAGGCCTCCGGCGCACCGTACAGCTCCGCCGCGAGCGAGCCATCGGTGAACGACGCCGGGTACAGCCCGAGGCGCATGGTGCCGCCCAGGTCGCCGCCGGCGATGATGTCGACCTGCTCCGCCATGGTCGCGATGACCGGCGTCGTGGTCTCCGGGTCGAACTCGGTGCTCGACGCGTCGGTGAGGCCGGCCTCGTGCCGGGCGTACTCGATGACCATGCACTGCAGGCCGAGGCACAGGCCGAGCGTCGGGATGCCCTGCTCACGGGCGAAGCGCAGCGCGCCGAGCTTGCCCTCGATGCCGCGCACGCCGAACCCGCCGGGGACGCAGATGCCGTCGACGTCACCGAGGTGCTTCGCAGCGCCCTCAGGCGTGGTGCAGTCGTCCGACACGACCCACTTCAGCGTGACCTTGGCGTTGTGCGCGAAGCCACCCGCACGGAGCGCCTCCGTGACGGACAGGTACGCGTCCGGGAGGTCGATGTACTTGCCGACGAGGGCGATCGTGACGTCCTTCTTCGGCTCGTGCACCGCGTGCAGCACCGGGGTCCACGCGGTCCAGTCGACCGCGCCGGCGTCGAGATGGAGCGCATCGACGATGACCTGGTCGAGGCCCTGGTTGTTCAGCAGCGTCGGGAGGTCGTAGATGGACGGCACGTCCACCGCGTTCACCACGGCGTCCTCGTCCACGTCGCACATCAGGGCGATCTTGCGCTTGTTCGCGTCCGACACCGGGCGGTCGCTGCGCAGCACCAGGGCGTCGGGCTGGATGCCGATCGAGCGGAGCGCGGCCACGGAGTGCTGCGTCGGCTTGGTCTTCTGCTCACCCGAGGCGTTCATGAACGGCACGAGCGAGACGTGCACGAAGAACACGTTGTTGCGGCCGAGCTCGTGCCGCACCTGGCGTGCCGACTCGATGAACGGCTGCGACTCGATGTCGCCGACGGTCCCGCCGACCTCGGTGATGATGACGTCGGGCTGCGGGTCGTTCTGTGCCTGCTCGCGCATCCGCCGCTTGATCTCGTCGGTGATGTGCGGGATGACCTGCACCGTGTCGCCGAGGTACTCGCCGCGTCGCTCCTTGGCGATCACGGTCGAGTACACCTGGCCGGTGGTCACGTTCGCGGCCTGCGACAGGTTGATGTCGAGGAAGCGCTCGTAGTGCCCGATGTCGAGGTCCGTCTCCGCACCGTCGTCGGTCACGAAGACCTCGCCGTGCTGGAACGGGTTCATGGTGCCCGGGTCCACGTTGAGGTACGGGTCCAGCTTCTGCATGACGACCTTGAGGCCTCGTGCCGTGAGGAGGTTGCCGAGGCTGGCCGCCGTGAGGCCCTTGCCGAGAGACGAGACGACCCCGCCGGTCACGAAGATCTGCTTCGTCACCTTCGGGGTCGCGCTCGAAGAATTGGTTCCGCCGCTGAGAGTGTCCGCCACGGGATTCCATCGTACGTCAGAACTGCCGGGAGGCGCGACCTCGGTTCGCCGTGGGCGTTGCGTCGGGCGTGTGGCCGGCCCGTCAGGCCTTCTGGCCGGCGACGTCGAGCAGCTCGCGTGCGTGCTCGATACCGCTGGCGCTGTCGCCGAGGCCGGACAGCAGCCGCGCCATCTCCTGCAGACGGTCCTCGCCCTCGAGTCGGCGCACGCTCGACGACGTGACCGCACCGCTGGCGTCCTTCACGACGTTGAGGTGGTTGTTCGCGAATGCCGCGACCTGCGCCAGGTGCGTCACGACGATCACCTGCGTCCGCTCCGCGAGCTTCGCCAGACGCCGACCGATCTCGATCGCAGCCGCACCACCCACCCCGGCGTCGACCTCGTCGAACACGAAGGTCGGGACGGTCGTGGTGCCCGCCATGACGACCTCGATCGCCAGCATGACGCGGGAGAGCTCGCCACCGGAGGCACCCTTGCTGATCGGTCGCGGGTCCGTGCCGGAGTGCGGCTGCAGCAGGATCGACACCTGGTCGCGTCCGTGTCGGCGGTAGTCGCCCGCGTCCGAGACCTCGACCACGAGGGACGCGCCGGCCATCGCGAGCGTCCCCAGCTCCGCCGTGACCCGCTTCGCGAGGTCGTTCGCCGCCTTGGTGCGTGCCGTCGTCAGGGTGGCGCCGGCGGTCTCGAGTGCCTGGAGGTCCTGCTCGACGGCCTGCTGCAACGTGGCGATGCGGTCGTCGTCGCCGTCGAGCTCGAGCAGCCGGTCGCTCGCCCGCTGCCCGTACGCGATGACGTCGTCGATCGTTTCGCCGTACTTCCGCGTGAGCCCGGCGAGCAGTGCCCGACGCTCGTTGATGAGTTCGAGGTCGTGCCCCGCGTCGGGTTCGAGCGACCCGAGGTAGCTCGACAGGCTCGCGGAGGCCTCCGTCGCCTGGATGCCCAGTTCCGTCAGTTGTTCGAGCACCGGCTGCAGCTCCGCGTCGGAGCCGGCGACGCGTTCGATCGCGCGGCGAGCGGACTCGACCAGTCCGACGACGTCGTGCACGCCGTCGAGGGACTCGCTCGACAACGCCTCGTGCGCGAGCCCCGCGGACAGCCGGATCTCCTCGAGGTTCCCGAGCCGCTCGGCACGCTCGGCGAGCTCGGTGTCCTCGCCGGGCTGCGGGTCGGCGGCCTCGATCTCGTCCGAGGCCGCGCGGATGCGTTCGGCTTCGGCCACGCGGTCGTCGCGGTCCCGCGTCAGTGTCTCGAGCTCGCCGGCGTGCTGCTGCCAGGCGTCGTACGCCGTGACGTAGCGCTGCAGGGCCTTCTCGAGCGCCGGACCACCGAACCCGTCGAGGGCGGCGCGCTGCGCGGTCGCCGAGGTCAGGCGGATCTGGTCGGACTGCCCGTGCACCGTCACCAGCTGGTCGGCGAGCTCTCCGAGCACCGCCACGGGGGCGCTGCGGCCGCCGACGGTCGCACGGCTGCGCCCCTCGGCTGACACCGTGCGCGTGAGGATGAGTTCGCCGTCCTCGACCGCGCCGCCGGCGTCCTCGACCCGTTCGGCGACGGCGTCGTGCTCCGGCACGTGCCAGCGGCCCTCGACCACGGCGCTCGAGGCACCTCGGCGGACGGAGCCCGCGTCGGCACGTGCGCCGAGCAGGAGGCCGAGCGCGGTGACGATCATCGTCTTGCCCGCGCCGGTCTCGCCCGTCACGACGGTGAAACCGGGGCCGAGCTCGAGGGTCGTCTCACCGATGACCCCGAGGTCGGAGATCTGGATCTCCTCGATCACAGGTCGTCCTCGTCGTCCGTCTGCGGCCCGCGCCACCCGGCGACGGGCAGCTGGAACTTCGCGACGAGACGGTCGGTGAAGGGAGCGTCCTTGAGGCGCGCGACCCGCACGGGGTCCGGCGACCGTCGTACCTCGACACGTGCACCCGGCGGGAGGTCGTGCGTGCGCCGACCGTCGCACCACAGCACACCGACGCCGCTGGTCCGCCGCAGGACCTCGATCGCGAGGGTGCAGTCCGGCCCGACCACGATCGGACGGGCGAACAGGGCATGGGCGCTCAACGGCACCATCAGCAGCGCGTCGACGTCCGGCCAGACGATCGGGCCGCCGCCGGAGAACGAGTACGCCGTGGAACCGGTCGGGGTGGACACGACGACGCCGTCGCAGCCGAACGACGACAGCGGACGACCGTCCACCTCCGTCACGACCTCGAGCATGCGTTCCCGGGAAGCCTTCTCGATGGTCGCCTCGTTCAGCGCCCACGAGGAGTAGACGACCTCGTGCCCGACGACGACGTCGACCTGCAGGGTGACGCGTTCCTCGACGTGGTACTCGCCGGAGAGAGCCCGCTCGACAGTCGCCCGCAGGCCGTCCCGCTCGCTCTCGGCCAGGAACCCGACGTGGCCGAGGTTCACCCCGACGATGGGCGCCCCGGTCCCGCGGACGAGCTCGGCCGCGCGGAGGATGGTGCCGTCGCCGCCGAGGACGATGACGATCTCGAGCTGGTCGGACTGGACGTCCACGCCGAGGATGTCCACCTGGCCGACCGAGGCCTCGGCCCGCCGGATGTCGGCGTACTCGTCGAAGGGCATCACCGGGACGAGGCCGGCGGCGTGCAGGAGGTCGCAGACCTCTACCGCGGCGTCGATGGAGTCCCGGCGGCCCGTGTGGGACACCAGGAGGATGTGCCGGTCGTCGCTCATGCTGTCCCTTCCGCCAGTGCCGTCGCGCGGTCGATCCATTCTGTCGGATTGGCACCGACACCACGCTGGAAGCGCGCCAGGTACTCGTGGTTGCCGTGGGTCCCGACGATCGGCGAGGCGGCGACGCCGGTCGTTCCGAGGCCGAGGTCCCAGGCGGCCCAGAGCACGTTCATCAGCGCATCACTGCGCAGCGCGGGGTCGCGCACGATGCCCTCGCGGACACCGCCGCGACCGACCTCGAACTGCGGCTTGACGAGCAGGACGAAGTCGTCCGCCGGCACCGCCTCGGCCAGGGCGGGCAGCACGATCCGGAGCGAGATGAACGAGAGGTCGCCGACCACCAGGCTCGTCTCACCGGCAGCGGGGTCGAGCGCCGCGTAGCCCTCGGCGGTGAGGTTCCGCGCGTTGACGCCCTCGACGACCGCGACACGGGTGTCCAGGGCGACGACGGGGTCGAGCTGACCGTGACCGACGTCGAGCGCCACGACGCGACGAGCACCACGCGACAGGAGCACCTGGGTGAACCCACCCGTGCTCGCACCCACGTCGAGGACCACGCGGTCGGTCGGGTCGACGCCGAACGTGTCGAGCGCACCCACGAGCTTGCGCGCCGCCCGGGAGACCCACTCGTCCTCGGTGTCGACCTCGATCGGAGCAGCCGGCTCGACCGGGGCCGACGGCTTCACGACCGCCGTCCCTGCCACCGTCACGCGGCCGGCCTGGATCAGCTTGGCAGCTGCCGTGCGGGACTTCGCGAGCCCGCGGGCGGCCACGAGGGCGTCGAGTCGGACGGCCGACGAGACCTGTCCGACCACGGAGTCGTCAGGCACTCGCGGTGCCACCACTCTCGAGCCGGGTGCGAAGCTCGTCGTGGAGCGCGGAGAACGCGTCGGCGCGATCGGGCAACGGGAGCGCCTCGACCGCAGCGGTGCGCTGGGCGAAGTCGTCGGTTCCCTGCTCGTCGTTCGGCACGTCGCCCACGCTACTCGCCGCCGTACAGCTTCGGGTCGACGTCGAGGCCGTAGATGGCGAGCCCGGACTCCCAGATGAGTGCGGTCCCGGCGCGCAGCAGGTCGATCGGGTCGCCGTCGTCGAGCACCCGCACGACGTGACCGCGCATCGCGACCGTGACGTCGCCGACGGTGGCGTAGCGCGTACCGTCCGGGTCCTCGCGCCGGATCGTCACCGGGTACGGCTCGGACAGGCCCCGGAGGTCGGCGAGGATGAACGTCGGACGCGAGCGCTGGTCGGCCGCGAGGACCTGCTTCGCCTTGTCGATGCCGGTCAGGACGAGGACGCTCGGGATGCCGGCGTCGTTCGCCCCCTTGATGTCGGTGTCGAGTCGGTCGCCGATGAACAGCGGGTGCTCGCCGCCGAAGCGTGCGACGGCCGCGTCGAAGATCGGTCGCTCGGGCTTGCCCGCCACGACCGGCATCCGGCCGACGGCCTGGTGCACGGCGGACACGAGCGTTCCGTTGCCCGGAGCGATGCCGCGCTCGACCGGGATCGACCAGTCCATGTTCGTCGCGACCCAGGCGATCTCCGGGTCGGCGAGCGCGAACGACGCCTCGGCCAGGTGCGTCCAGCCGAGGTCCGGCGAGAATCCCTGGATGACGGCCGCCGGAGAGTCCTCCGCACTCGTCGTGACCGTGAAGCCGGCGGCCTCGACGATGCTGGTCAGTCCGAGGCCACCCGTGACGAGGACCGTCGAGCCCGCGGGCACGAGGGTCTCGAGCAGGCGGACGCCGGCCTGCGACGAGGTCACGACGTCGTCCTCGGAGACCTCGAGCCCGTAGCGCTCGAGGTGCTCGGCCACGTCGACCGGACGACGAGAGGCGTTGTTCGTGATGTAGCCGACCCGCGCGCTCAGCGATGCACGGGTCAGCGCCTCCACCGCGTGCGGGATCGCGTTGCGGCCGCGGTACACGACGCCGTCGAGGTCGGTGAGGACGACGTCCACACCGTCCGTCGGCGGCTTCGGCACGTCAGTCTGCTGCGGATCCGTCGACGTCGGTGGGGTTGTCGTCGTCGAGTTCGCCGGGCTCGTCGCCTGCGGGCTCGTCGTCGCCCGGCTCGTCCCCGAGGGGCTCGTCGGGTTCGACGGGCTCGTTGGCGAGTTCGGCGTCGGGCTCGTCATCGACTGCTCCGGCGAGCTCGTCTCCTTCGACTTCGAGCGTTTCCTCGACCACATCAACTGTCTCCCAAGCGTTCTCGTCGGCGACCTCGGCGAGGGCCTCGGCAGCGCGATCGACACGGGCCCACCACTCGTCGGCCTCGTCCTGACGACCGAGCTCCTCGAGCGTGGCCGCGTAAGCACTGTAGAGGGCCGGCGACCAGGTGTACGCAGTGGACGGGTCGAGCTGTGGAATCTCCAGCTCACCGAGTGCGGCTGTGGGATTCCCGAGGTCGAGCCGGGCGCCGGACATGGCGATCGCCAGCTCGACCTGCACGGGGGTGTCCAGCGCAGCGCGGTCCACGGACCGGCCGAGCTCGAGCGCGCGCTCCGGGCGACCGAGGCCCCGCTCGCAGTCCACCATCATCGGCAGCTGGTCGTTGCGACCCGAGATGCGACGGTAGGTGCGCAGCTCGCGGAGCGCCGTGGCGAAGTCGCCCAGGCGGTACGCGGTGATCGCGGCGGTCTCACGCACGACACCGACGCGGCCGGCGCGGCGGGCGGCGCTCAGCGCGTGCTGGTTCGCGGTCTCCGGGTCGTCGTCGACGAGCATCGCCGCAGCGACGAGGTGACGGGCCACCCAGTCGGCGTTGTCCTTGCTGAGGGTCTTCAGCTCGGCGCGAGCGACCTTGTCGAGGTCACGCGCGTCGATCTCCTCCGGGATCTCCGGGTCGTCGTGGCGCGGGCGGATCGACTTCGTACCGTACGGGTCACGGTCTTCCCAGTCGTCGCGCGAGGACTCACCGAAACGAGCACCGGCGTGACGGCTGCCATCACCGAAGCGCTGGCGGTCGTCGCGTCCTCCGCGGTCACGGTCGGGTCCGCTGCGGAACGGACGGTCCCCGTCGCGTCGGGGCCGGTCGCCGTCACGTGCGGGACGGTCCGAACGGAACGGACGGTCACCATCACGGCGCGGACGGTCATCGCTGCCGCTGCGGAAGGGACGGTCCCCATCACGACGGGGACGGTCAGAGCCGCCACGGAACGGACGGTCACCATCACGACGGGGACGGTCGTCGTTGCTGCGGAAGGGACGGTCGCCGTCACGGCGCGGGCGGTCGTCGTTGCTGCGGAACGGACGGTCGCCATCGCGACGAGGACGATCGCCATCACGCGCCGGACGGTCCGAACGGAACGGACGGTCAGAGCCACCGCGGAACGGACGGTCCCCGTCACGACGGGGACGGTCGTCGTTGCTGCGGAACGGACGGTCACCGTCACGACGCGGGCGGTCAGCGTCACGGGCGGGACGGTCCGAGCGGAACGGACGGTCGCCGTCACGACGCGGACGGTCGTCGTTGCCGCGGAACGGACGGTCTCCTCCACGAGGACCGTCACCACGCGGCGGACGGCTGGAGTCGTCCCGATCGCCTCGCCACGCGGGACGCCGGCCCCCGTCGCGGAACGACCGGTCACCGTCACGGAACGGACGGCCACCATCGCGCGAAGGGCCGCCGCTGCGTGCCGGGCGATCACCGTCACGACGAGGGGCATCACGACGGTCGCCCTCACGCCGTTCGAAGTCACGAGGACCGGACGACCAGCGGTTCCCGCCGTCGCGTCGAGGACCCCGGTCGCCGTCACGGCGAGGCCGGTCTCCGCGGTCGCCGTCGTTCCGTCGCTGATCGTCGTCGTTCGCCACCGTTGCTCCTCATTGCGTGCCCGAACTCGTGCCCGGGCAATCGTCCGCTGTGTCGTTGTGTTGGCGCCGCATCGGTGACCCGTTGCTCGTCACCCAGTCCATCACGAACCAGCGCACGAGTCGAGTGACCCACGGCAGAAACAGAAGTAGCCACCGGCCTCCCGAGAACGAGGGTCTCCCCTGCGAGTTCTCGATGGAGGGCCGATGGCCACATCTTTCTATCTAAATTAAGTCCGGCGGCGTCCTACTCTCCCACAAGGTCCCCCTTGCAGTACCATCGGCGCTGAGAGGCTTAGCTTCCGGGTTCGGAATGTGACCGGGCGTTTCCCTCTCGCTATGACCACCGGAACACCTTCGACCCAATCGCTTGGAATCAGAAAGCTGTTCCGCGCATGCGCGGTGTTCAGTTTCTTGTTCCCGATCGTCTGTCGGGAACCACAAAGTGGACGCGAGCCCCACACCCGAAAGTGTGGGAAATAATTGTGTTGTCAAGTCTTCGGCTTATTAGTACCGGTCAGCTCCACGGGTCGTTAGTCCCCGCTT
>NZ_VDZH01000029.1 GCF_007673235.1 Curtobacterium pusillum | reverse complement strand
CGCAAACTGCTGAAGAATTTAACTTTTCTCCTAACAAGACGTTTAAACTTATTGTTTATAGTTTACTAGCTGCGTCACTCACTTATGTAGTGATGTTACTTTACACAGGCTGGCTAAGTACACAAGCAACAAGTTGAAATGGTAACTTATGGCTTACAGGTGCAGTGACTCAAGATGCATTCGGTTTTATTGGCCTTGCAGTATTAGCAGTGGCAATTATTATGGGGATTTTTACTGGATTAAATGGATTTT
>NZ_VDZH01000028.1 GCF_007673235.1 Curtobacterium pusillum | reverse complement strand
TCCCCTCCTCCCCACCCACCATCCCCAGCCCCACCTCCACCATCTCCGCAACGTCATCCCTCCCTCTCCCCACCCCCACGCCCGCCACCCCCCTCCCGCCTCCCACCCCTGCCGCCGCCCTCGTCGCCGCACCCCTCCCCTCCCTCTCCCCCCCCCACCACGTCTCCACCCCCACCCTCCACTCCTACCTCCTCCCCCCCATCACCATCCCGCCCTCCCCCCCCTCCTTCTCCCACTCTCCCCTCACCCGCCAC
>NZ_VDZH01000027.1 GCF_007673235.1 Curtobacterium pusillum | reverse complement strand
AGCTCAGCCTTCACGGGAAACGGATTTGCCTATTTCCCAGCCTAACTGCTTGGACGCGGATATCCAATACCGCGCTTACCCTATCCTCCTGCGTCCCCCCATTGCTCAAATGGTGAGGAGGTGGTACAGGAATATCAACCTGTTGTCCATCGCCTACGCCTTTCGGCCTCGGCTTAGGTCCCGACTAACCCTGAGCGGACGAGCCTTCCTCAGGAAACCTGAGGCATTCGGTGGACAAGATTGTCACTTGGCTTTCGCTACTCATACCGG
>NZ_VDZH01000026.1 GCF_007673235.1 Curtobacterium pusillum | reverse complement strand
GGGGTGGATGTTGTTGTTCGAGTCGATCGCAATTTTAATCTTTGTGGTCAAGTTTCTAAGAGCAAACGGTGGATGCCTTGGCATCTGGAGCCGAAGAAGGACGTAGAAATCTGCGATAAGCCTCGGGGAGCTGATAATCGAGCTGTGAGCCGAGGATTTCCGAATGGGGAAACCCCGCTGGGCGCTTTTGTGACCTGGTGACTCCCGCCTGAATATATAGGGCGGGTAGAGGGAACGTGGGGAAGTGAAACATCTCAGTACCCACAGGAAGAGAAAACAA
>NZ_VDZH01000025.1 GCF_007673235.1 Curtobacterium pusillum | reverse complement strand
GGTCTGGCGGTTGGGGTGGAGGTAGAAGAGGGGGTTGTGGTTGGTGGGGTTGAGGAGGAGGTGGAGGTGGATGTGGATGGGGGTGTGGGTGGGGGAGGGGGGGAGGGATGGGGAGGGGGGTGTGAGGGGTGAGTGGTGGGTGTTGGGGGGAGAGGGAGGGGGGAGGGGGGTACGTGGCGGAGGTGGAGGAGCGGGGGCGGGTGGAGTAGGGGGTGGAGGGTGTGGCGGAGGTGGAGGTGAAAGACGTGAGGGGGGGGGGGTGGGGGGGGGGTGGTTTGGGTTACG
>NZ_VDZH01000024.1 GCF_007673235.1 Curtobacterium pusillum | reverse complement strand
ACCGGCTGCAAATGCCGAAGAATTGAATCACATTCTACAAAGTGAAGCGAGCACTTTTGGTCAGTAGGATATGAATGGGAGCTGGGGATTTGTTTTCCCCAGCTGTTTTTTTAGGTGAAGATCAATTCAAAGTGGTTTCTAATTCATCAATTCGTTTCTCCACGTAGTGCTGGTCTTTTCTTGCATGAAAGGTTTCAGCTTTTTCTAATATGGCCGCCGTATTATATTCGGGAATCTGTGAGTAGCTCTCATACACACCCTTTGGAATTAAAACGTTCCCTTCAGGCCAG
>NZ_VDZH01000023.1 GCF_007673235.1 Curtobacterium pusillum | reverse complement strand
GGATAAGAACAGAAGTTTTCACTGGTACAGTAAGTTCAGTCATGTTATAATCTTTATACATAAGGCACCTCGTTAATTTAGTTTAGTGATGTTTATTAAATTATACGAAAGTGCTTTATTTTTTTAAAGTATTACAATGTAAAATTACATATAAATACAAAGTATTTTGGCGAGACTCTTGAGGGAACAGGACAAGCTGAAGACTACAGGCTGAAGCTGTCCCCTAAGAAAGCGAGCCAACAATACGGAGTATTGTAAATAAAGAAGCCAGTAAATGAATTTGTTAAAACTCATTTA
>NZ_VDZH01000022.1 GCF_007673235.1 Curtobacterium pusillum | reverse complement strand
CGCAATACATCCCGCCGCTTCGTGCAGTTGAACGAGGGATTGTTGAAAAGCTAGAAGATGACCGGGAAAAAGCAGCGGTAAGAAATATTGCCCAAACATTATTCGAGTGAGGTTCTGAGTTTTGAAATTCATCAAATTTAATGACAGCAGAATCGATTCATTTTTATTTATGGAATTAACGGATTTAGCCAAAACGTTAGCAAAAAGTGATGATGTCGAGCTTGAATACGGTGTGCAGTCCTACTATGATCCTTTTGAAAAGAAAATTTTCATCAGTCATTTTTGGGATGACCGCAAA
>NZ_VDZH01000021.1 GCF_007673235.1 Curtobacterium pusillum | reverse complement strand
CCGTTGTTGTCCGACGCCCGGTAGTCATCCAGCGTCACCGCGGATCCCTCGGCCGGGGTGCCGACGGTGAAGGGCAGCACGATGCGGTCCTCGGCCTTGACGATGATGGTGCGCGTCAGCGACTGCGTCGGCGCGCCGGGCGCGGTGTACTCCACGTGCAGGGCGTACTCGGAGTTCTGGTTGTTCAGCTCACCCGAGGTCTTCCACCGGCCGTCGTCACCGATGACCGCGGACCCGATCAGCCGGTCCTTGGACCGGTAGTTCCAGATCTCGACCTTCGTGCCCGTGGTGCCGGCACCGGTGAACTCGACCCGCTTGGTCGGCGCGACCACGGTC
>NZ_VDZH01000020.1 GCF_007673235.1 Curtobacterium pusillum | reverse complement strand
GCCCTCAGCCGGCGTCGCGACCTCGAACGGCCGCTCCACACCGGCAGCAGCCTTGACCGTGATGGTGTGCGTCAGCGACTGCGTCTGCGCACCCGGCGCGGTGTACTCCACCTGCAGTTCGTACGTGGTGTCCTGGTTGTTCAGATCCGCGTTCGGGATCACCCACGTGCCGTCCTTACCGACGGTCGCGGTGCCGATGACACGGTCCTTGGAGCGGTAGTTCCACACCGTGACCGTGGTCCCCGTCGCGCCGACACCAGCAAGACGGACCTGCTTGTTCGGCGCGACGACCGAGGTGTTGTTCTGCGGGGTCGTGAACGCGAACGGCTGCACCACACCCGGGTTCGAATCCGTGACCGTGACCCGAGTGGTGCCACGCACCGC
>NZ_VDZH01000001.1:363260-1007250 GCF_007673235.1 Curtobacterium pusillum | reverse complement strand
AGCCTCTCAGCGCCGATGGTACTGCAAGGGGGACCTTGTGGGAGAGTAGGACGCCGCCGGACTCAACGTTGCAAGACCAGGGAACCCCTGACCAGTACTGGTCAGGGGTTCCCTGCGTTCCCGGGGGTCTGGCAATAGGATCACCCGGTGACCAACCAGCTCGACCGTGCAGCCACCTGGCCGGTGTTGACCGATGCCACGCGGGCGGCATTGCGCGAGATCCTCGTGCACGGGGTGCTCTCCCGTGCCGAGATCGCGCGTGCGCTCGGGTTGTCGCGGGCGAGCCTCACGCGGGCGGTCCGGACGCTCCAGGAGCACGGCTTCGTCATCGAGGTCGGCACGGACGTCCGCGGAGCCACGGGCCGTCCGTCGGAGCTGCTCCGGACGAGTGAGGGCGTGTGGGAGTTCCTCGGGGTGAAGCTCACCCAGGACCGGCTGTACGCCGCGGTGACGGACCTCGCGGGACGGGTCCTGGCCCTGCACGAGGAGACGCTGCGGGACCCTTCCCCCGATGCACTGGTGCAGCAGGTGGCGGAGGTGACCGAGCGGCTCCGTGCGGCATCGCCGGCGATCTCCTCCCTCGGTGTCTCGGTCCCGGGTGACGTCGTGACGCGTGACGGTGTGACCGTGGTCGAGGTGTCGCAGTTCCTCGGGTGGCGCGACGTCCCCCTGTCCTCCATGCTCGAGGCGCGGACCGGCCTGACGACGTTCACGGTGAACGACGTCGACGCCCTGACGGCCAAGGAGCACTGGATCGGTGCCGGCGCCGGCGTGGGCTCGATGGCCCTCGTCACGGTGGGTGCCGGTGTGGGTTTCGGCCTCGTTACGAACGGCGAGGTCTCCGAGGGCGCCCACGGTCGATTCGGTCGGGTCGGGCACCTGCCGGTGTACGGCGGGGGACCGGACTGCGGTGTCGGGCACGAGGGCTGCGTCTCCGGGTACCTCCCGAGCTCGATCATCGCGCGGAACGCCGGGCACGACGACACGTCGTACGGCGCCGTCGTGGACCTCGCCCGCGCAGGGGACGAAGCCGCACTCGAGGCCTTCCGGGACGCCGGCACAGCTCTCGGGGTCCTCCTGTCCACCGTGGTGACGCTGGTGGACCCGGAGTCGATCGTCCTGACCGGGGACGGCCTGCCCGTGTACGACATCGCCCGTGCCGAGGTCGACGCGGCGTTCCGGAAGGGGCTCCGTCCCTACGAACCCGCGGTCACGGTGGTCGTGCAGCCGTTCGAGTTCTCGGAATGGGCCCGGGCGGCCGCCGTCCTGGCCGTGCGGAGACTCCTGCGGTTCTGAGCCACGAGGCACGAGCGACTTAGTTACGCAAGTTGACAAACGCCTCCGACGGGCGGGAAGCTGTTCGGGTCCACCGTCGAAGGAGATGTCGTGACCCCTGCCCGTTCCGTGCCCTGGCCCACCGAGGACTTGTCGTTCGGCGGTGACTACAGCCCCGAGCAGTGGCCCCGCGAGGTCTGGCACGAGGACGTCCGGCTCATGCGCGAGGCCGGCGTGAACCTCGTCACGGTCGGGGTGTTCTCCTGGGGGCTGCTCGAGCGTGCCCCGGGGGAGTACACGTGGGAGTGGCTCGACGAGGTCCTCGACCTGCTGCACGAGAACGGCATCGCGGTCGACCTCGCGACCCCGACCGCCGCGCCCCCGAACTGGCTGCTCACGGCGCACCCGGAGGTCCTGCCCGTGGACGCGACCGAGCGCCGCGAACGCCCGGGTGGCCGGCTCGGCTGGTGCCCGGCGTCGCCGGTGTTCCGCGAGCACGCGCTCCGGATCGTCGAGGCGATCGCCGCGCGCTACGGGCAGCACCCGGCCGTGCGGCTCTGGCACGTCAGCAACGAGCTCGGCGGCGGCAACGGGCGCTGCCACTGCGAGGTGTCGGCGGCGGACTTCCGGCGGTGGCTCGGCGCGAAGTACCAGACCGTCGACGCCGCGAACGCCGCGTGGGGCACCGCCTTCTGGGGCCACACCTACACGTCCTTCGACGAGGTCTCCCCGCCGCGCGGCGTCGGCGGCGCGCCGAACCCCGGCCTCGCCCTGGACTTCGAGCGGTACTCGTCGGACGCGCTGCTCGCCCACTACGAGGCCGAGCGCGCCGTGATCGAGCAGCACTCCGAGGCGCCCGTCACCACGAACTTCATGGTCGGCGCCGGCTCGCAGGTCGTCGACTACGCCGAGTGGGCGAAGCACGTCGCGATCCCGGCGAACGACCACTACACGCTCGTCGACGACCCCGACCGCGCCGAGGACCTCGCCGCCTCGGCCGACCGGATGCGCGGGATCACGCGGGACCGCACCCCGTGGCTGCTCATGGAGCACTCGACCGGCGGCCCGAGCTGGCAGCAGCGGAACCGTGCGAAGGAGCCCGGCGAGATCCTGCGGAACTCGCTCGCGCACGTCGCCCGCGGTTCCGACGGCGCCCTCTTCTTCCAGTGGCGCGCGTCCACCGCCGGCGCCGAGCAGTTCCACTCCGCGATGCTGCCGCACGCCGGAACCCGCAGCCGGGTCTGGCGCGAGGTCTGTGCCCTGGGTCGGGCCCTCCGCGCGCTCGGCCCCGCCAAGGGCGCCCCCGTCGAACCCGCGCGCGTCGCGATCGTCGTGGACGAGCCGTCCGGCTGGGCGCTGCAGTCCGGGCTGAAGCCGCACCGGCGGCTCCGCTACGGCCACGAACTCCGCGCCTGGCACACCGCGTTCTGGCGCCGCCAGGTCCTCACAGACGTGGTGCCGATCGACGCCGACCTCTCCGGGTACGACGTGGTCGTCCTCCCGACGCTCTTCGTCGTCGACGACGCGGCCGCCGCGCGCATCAGCGCCGTGGTCGACCGGGGCGCCACGCTCCTCGTCACCTACGCCTCCGGGATCGTCGACGAGACCGCCCGCGTCCGCACCGGCGGCTACCCGGGGGCGTTCCGCGACGTGCTCGGCGTGTGGGCCGAGGAGTTCACCCCGCTGCAGCGCGACGACCGGGTCCTGCTCGACGACGGTACCGTCGTCACCGACTGGGCCGAGGACCTCGTCGTCGAGGACGCCGAGGTCGTCCTCCGCCACGTCGACGGCCCGCTCGCGGGCCGGCCGGCGGTCACGCGCCGCGCCGCCGGCGGCGGCGCCTGGTACGTCTCGGCGATGCTCGACGCGGACGGCGTGCAGCGGATCGCGGACCGGATCGTCGAGGAGCGAGCGATCGCGCGGACCGTCACCGCGCCTCCAGGCCTGGAGGCGGTGCGTCGCGTCCGGCAGGACGGCACCGGGATCCTGTTCCTCCTGAACCACCGCCCCGACGACGTCACCCTGTCGGCCGCCGGGACCGACCTGCTCGACGGCTCCGGGCACGGCCCGGAGACCGTCGTGCCCGCCGGCGGCGTCCGCGTCCTGCTCGAGGCGGCGACGGCATGACCGTGCTGGACGGCGACGAGGTGACCACCGTGGTGCCCGCCGCCGCCGTGCGGGTGCACGTGCTGCGTGCCGCGGGGACGAGCGTGGTGGTCGCCGCCCGCATCGACGGACTGCCCGAGGTGCTGCACTGGGGTCGCGACGTCGGTGACGTGGTGCCCGAGGACGCCGACGACCTCGTCCTGGCGCTCGCACGGGCGGTGTCGCCGAGCGCGTTCGACGCCGCGTGGCCGCTGACCGTGCTGCCGACCGAACACGACGGGTGGGAGGGCCGGCCGGCCCTCGCCGGACAGGTCGACGGGCGTCCGCTCGTGCCCGTCTGGCGGGACGTCGTCGTCGCTGCCGACGACCGGGTCCTGACGGTCGACGCGGTGTCGGACGACGTGTCGCTGCACAGCGCGTACGTGCTCGACGACGCCGGGGTCCTGCGCGTCCGGCACGCGCTGACGAACACCGGCGCCGGGACCGTCGAGGTGCAGGCGCTCGAGGCGGTGCTGCCCGTGGGGGAGCGTGCGGCGGAGGTCCTCGACCTGGCCGGACGGTGGACGCGCGAGCGCACCCCGCAGCGTCGGGTGATGACGGACGGCGTGCACGTGCGGGAGAGCCGCCGGGGCCGGACCGGGCACGACGCCCCGACGCTCACGGTGCTCGGCACCGCGGGCTTCGACGACACCACCGGCGAGCTCTGGGCAGTGCATCCGGCGTGGAGCGCGGACTCCGTGCACCGGTACGACCGGCTCGCCGAGGCCCGGCCGGTGCTCGGCGCCGGGGAACTCCTGCGCGCGGGCGAGATCGTGCTCGCGCCCGGCGAGACGTTCACCGCGCCGGACACCGTGTTCGTGTGGAGCGACGCGGGGCTCGACGGGCTGGCGGCGCGGTCGCACGATTCCCTCCGCGCCCGGCCCGGGCACCCGCGGACCCCGCGTCCGGTCGTGCTCAACACGTGGGAGGCCGTCTACTTCCGGCAGGAGCTCGAGCCGCTCCTCGCCCTGGCGCGGGTCGCCGCCGACGTCGGGGTCGAACGGTTCGTCCTCGACGACGGCTGGTTCACCGGCCGCCGCTCCGACACCACCGCGCTCGGCGACTGGACCGTCGACGCCGAGGTCTGGCCGGACGGCCTCGGCCCGCTCGTCGCCGGTGTGCGGTCCCACGGCATGGAGTTCGGACTGTGGTTCGAGCCGGAGATGGTCAGCCCGGTGTCCGCCCTCGCGGTCGAGCACCCGGACTGGTTCCTGCAGGCACCCGAGGAGACCCGGACCTGGCGGCACCAGTACGTGCTCGACTTCGCCCGCGCGGACGTCCGGGAGCACGTGCTCGACCGGATGTCGGCGGTGATCGGGGAGCACCACGTCGACTTCGTGAAGTGGGACCAGAACCGCGACGTCGTGCAGACCGTGCACGCGGGCCGGGTCGGCCTCGACGCCCACACCCGGGGCGTGTACGCCGTGATGGACGAGCTGCGCCGACGGCACCCGTGGCTCGAGATCGAGGCGTGCGCCTCCGGCGGCGCCCGCGTGGACCTCGGCGTGCTCGAGCGCACCGACCGGGTGTGGGCCTCCGACTCGAACGACGCGATGGAACGCCTGCCGATCCAGCGCTGGACGGAGCTCCTGCTGCCGCTCGAACTCATCGGCTCGCACGTCGGACCGGAGGTCTCCCACACCACCGGACGGCACCTGGACCTGGACTTCCGGATGGCGGTGTCGCTGTTCGGCAGCGCCGGCATCGAGACCGACGTCACGCGGTGCAGCCCCGCAGAGCTCGACCGGCTGCGGGAGTGGACCGCGCTGTACAAGCGGGAGCGCGGGCTGCTGCACTCCGGACGGGTGCACCACCTGGACCTGGGGGACCCCGGGCTCGACGCCACGCTGGTGGTCGGGGCGGACCGGGACCGTGCGCTCGTACGGGTCGCTCGGATCGTCACCGGTCCGCGGTCGCTCGCCGTGCCGCTCCGACTGCGGGGGCTCGACCGGGCGCGGCGCTACCGGATCGCGCCGGTCACCGGGCTGCGGGTGCCGAAGGGCGTCGACGTGACCCGGACGCCGTGGCTCGAGCGGGGGAGCCTGGAGCTCTCCGGCGCCGTGCTCGAGGACGTCGGCGTCCGGATGCTCGCACTCGCACCCGGGACGGCCCTCGTGCTCGAGGTCCAGGCGATCGCCTGAACAGGCGGGCCGGGCGCGCGACCCTGACCCGGTCGCGCGCCCGGCCGCCCGGACTCAGGCGCGCAGCTGGCCTGCGTGCCGGAGCACGAGCGGGCCCGCGAGCGCCGCGGTGTCGATGCCGGGAGCGCCCGTCACCGTGAACACCACCGACTCCCCGGCGAGCAACGACACGAGCCCCTCGTCCACCCGCGCCCGGGCGTCGACCCGGTCCGGGAACAGCGACACGTCCCGGGCGTAGGACGTCGCCGTGACGGTCACCCGGGCGCCGTCCGCGGTGGACTCCACCGACGCCACGAGCGGGGACGGTGCGAACACCTGGTCGACGACCTCGGCGGGGTCGAACACCGTGCGGGTGCCGGCACCGGTGACGACGAGCACCTCGGACGCGGCGTCGCCCGGGACCGCCAGGGCCTCCGGCAGCGACACCCGCGCGGCGTCGGCCGGGCCGGCGGCGAGCGGGAACGACGACGACTCGAGGACGGTGCCGTCGAACGCGACGCGGGACACCGTGACCTCGTCGGACACGGGCGCACCCGAGGCGTTCACGAGGACGACGTCGAGCGCGCCAGCCGACGACGCCGCACCGGACGACCCGCGCTGCACGGTCAGCAGCACCGGCTGGTACGCGTGCCGCACCGCGTACCAGACCGGCTTCCGGATGCCAGCGTGGTCGACGAGCGCCCAGGACACCACCGGCCAGTCGTCGTTGAGCTGCCACACGATCATCCCGGTGTTGTCCGGCGTCCGGGAGCGGAACCACTCCATCCCGAACCGGATCGCGTGCGCCTGGTTGAGCTGCGCGGCGAAGTGCCAGTCCTCGATGCGCCACGCCGAGCCCGGAGCGGGCGTCGGCAGGTGCCCGCGCATCCCGTCGGCCAGCTTCCGGTTGCCCTGGTCGGCCTTCTGGTGCACGAGCATCTCGTGGCCGTCCGGGTCGAGCGGCTCGTCGTGCACCACGGCGGTGAGCGTCGACCACGCGGGCGGCCCCTGGAACCCGAACTCGGCGACGAACCGCGGCTGCCAGTCGGCGTAGGCGCGGTAGTCCAGCCGGTTCCAGACGTCCCAGATGTGCACGCTCCCGTTGCGCTCGTCGTTCGGTGTCAGGTACTCGTCGAACGAGAACGGGCTGCCCGGTGTGTACGGCCGGGTCGGGTCGAGCTCCGCGACGATGGAGGGCAGCAGCGACCGGTAGTACCCGTTGCCCCAGGTCCGGCCGACGAGCGACGGCCGCCAGCCCCACTCGGCGTAGGCCACGAGGTTCTCGTTGTTCCCGTTCCACACCACGAGCGACGGGTGCGGGCTGAGGCGCGTGACGGCCTCGCGGACCTCGGGTTCGACCTCGTCGGCGAGCCAGGGCTCCTCGGCGTAGGCGGCGCACGCGAACAGGAAGTCCTGCCACACCAGGATCCCGAGCTCGTCGCACCGGTCGTACAGGTCCTTGGACTCGTAGATCCCGCCGCCCCAGATCCGGAGCAGGTTCACGTTCGCCTCGACGGCGTCGTCGATCCGCGCCGCGTACCGTTCCGGCGTCATCTCGGTCAGGAACGCGTGGTCCGGGATCCAGTTGGCCCCGCGGACGATCACCGGGCGGTCGTTCACCCGGAGCAGGAACGGCGCGCCGCCGGCGTCGGCCGCGGTGTCCAGGGTCACGGTGCGGAAGCCGACGCGGCCGGTCCAGACGTCGTCGCCGACCGCGACGCGGACGTCGTACAGCGGCTGGTCGCCCTCGCCGCGCGGCCACCAGACCGCGACGTCGGGCACCTCCAGACGCACGGTCGCCGAGCCGTCGACCACCGGTCGAGACGCTGCGCGGCCTGGAGGCACGGTGCCGGAACCGGCCGACGCTGCGGACGCGCGGTGCGGGGCCACGGTGATCCGCGCCTCCAGTCCGACCGTGCCGTCACCACCCGCGGACGTGACGGGCGCGCTGCCGATGGCCTGCGCGAAGGCGCCGGTGGAACCGGCGTGCTCGACGTCGACGTGCGCCGTGAGGACGCCGGTGGTGCCGTCCACGTCGACGAGGGGACGGACGGCCGCGATGCGGACGCCGCTCCACGACTCGATGCCGATCGACCGCCAGATTCCGCTCGTGGCGACGTCGATGCCCCAGTCCCACCCGAAGTTCGACGCGTTCTTCCGGAGCGCGTTGTACGGGTGGTGGTTGACGTGGGGGAGCTCGCCGCCGTGCAGGGCGGACAGGCGCTCGGCGGCGGGGACCGGGGCGTCGAAGGTGACGACGACCTCGTTCGTGCCCGGCCGGAGCAGGTGCCCGACCGGGAAGCGGTACGAGCGGTGCTGGTTCGCGGTCGTCGCGACGACGATGCCGTTCACCTCGATGGTGGCGAGGGTGTCGAGTCCGTCGGCGACGAGGTCGTGGCGGGTCTCGTCCGGGGCGCTCCACTCGAAGGTGCGGCGGTAGCGCCAGACGGTGTCGCCGATCCACTGCGTCGCGGCCTCGGCGTCGCCGTCGAACGGGTTGGGGATCCGCCCCGCCCGGAGCAGGTCGGTGTGCACGCAGCCGGGGACCACCGCCTCGATCGGGTCGCGGTGCCGTTCGGATTCCCCCGGCCCGGTCACCACCTCGACCGTCCACGTGCCGTCCAGGGTGGTCCGCTCCATCGCGTCTCCTCATCGTCGGGGTCCGTCCGCGGGGTCGTGACCCGACCCCTTGACCGACTTAGTTTAGGCGTGTAACAATCACGCTCACAACGTGGATCCTGCGACGACGCAGACCGAGAGGACAACGATGTTCAACCCAACCCGTTCACGGCTCGCCATCGGCGCCGCCGTTCTCCTCGCCGCCGGCCTCGCGCTGAGCGGCTGCAGCTCCAGCGGCACCGCCAGCACCGGCGCCTCGGACTCGACCCTCATCGCCTACACCGGACAGTCCGGCGACTACCAGATCAACTTCAACCCGTGGTCGCCGTCCAACATCGGCGGCGTCGGGACGATCTACGAGTCGCTCTTCTTCATCACGAACGTGAACACGAACGACCCGAAGCCGCTCCTCGGCAAGTCGTACGAGTGGAACGGTGACGGCACGCAGCTGACGATCACCCTGCGCGACGGCGCCACCTGGAGCGACGGCAAGCCCTTCACCTCGAAGGACGTCGTGTTCACGCTCGACATGCTCAAGAAGCAGAAGGCCCTCAACTCGATCGGCTACGACGGCACCGCGAAGGCCGAGGGCGACAGCAAGGTCGTCGTGACCTTCGCCAAGCCGTCGTTCGTGCTCGGCCCGAACCTGCTCGGCAAGACCTGGATCGTGCCCGAGCACCTGTGGAAGGACATCGACCCGACGACCGACGTCGTCCGGAAGCCGGTCGGCACCGGGCCGTACACGCTCGGGAACTTCAAGGCGCAGGCGTTCACCCTCGAGGCGAACGAGAAGTACTGGGACGGCGCCCCGGCCGTGAAGACCATCCGCTACCTGTCGCTGTCCGGCAACACCGCCGGCGCCGACGCCCTGTCGCAGGGCTCGATCGACTGGCAGACCGGCCCGGTCCCGAACATGGACGACATCCCCGCGCACTACCAGGGCTACGACGGCATCACCGTCGGCCAGAACCAGATGGCGCTGCTGACCTGCTCGTCGACCGCGATGGGCTGCACCGGGCCGCAGACCGACCCGGCCGTCCGCCACGCGATCGCCGACGCCATCAACCGCAAGCAGCTCAACTCGCTCGCGTTCTCGAACACGGCCAGCGAGATCTCGCCGACCTTCGCGCTCACCACGACGCAGAAGGACACCATCTCGAAGGACATCTCGCCGGCCGTGCTGCCGGACGGTGCCGACACCAAGGCCGCCGCCGCCTCGCTCGAGGGCGCCGGCTACACGAAGGGCGCCGACGGCATCTACGCCAAGGACGGCAAGAAGCTGTCCTTGACGGTCGAGGTCGTCACGGGCTGGACCGACTACATCACCGCGATCGACACGATGACGCAGCAGCTCAAGGCCGCGGGCATCGAGCTCAAGGCGCAGCAGTCGTCGTGGAACGAGTGGACCGACAAGAAGACCAAGGGCACGTACCAGCTCGCGATCGACTCGCTGGGCCAGGGCCCGACCGCGAACCCGTACTACCTGTACAACAACTACTTCTCGACCGCGAACACCGCCAAGGTCGGCGAAGCAGCCCCGATGAACATCGCCCGGTACAGCAACCCCGAGGTCGACGCCGCGCTCACGAAGCTCGCGACGATCAACCCCGAGGACACCGCCGCGACGCAGCCCGAACTCGACGTCATCCAGCAGCACGTCGTCGAGGACATGCCGTACATCCCGATCATGACCGGTGGCACGACGAGCGAGTTCCACGCGGCGAAGTTCACCGGCTGGCCGACGAAGGACGACCTGTACGCGTTCCCGGCGGTCTGGGCGAGCCCGGACAACGCCGAGATCTTCAAGGCGCTCAAGCCCGCCAAGGGCTGACGGCGGACTGCGACCGAGGAGCGCTCGTATGCACTACTTCCTGCGAAAGATCGGCTTCTACATCGTGGCCCTCTGGGCGGCGTTGACGCTGAACTTCATCATCCCCAGGCTCCTGCCCGGGAACCCGGTGGACATCCTGCTCGCCAAGCTCCAGCAGCGCGGCGGACAGGTGACCCCGGCGACCCGGCAGGCGTACGAGCTGCTCCTCGGTGGCAACACCTCGGAACCGATCCTCGCCCAGTACGGCCAGTACCTGGGCAACGTGTTCCGCGGTGACCTCGGGGTGTCGGTGAGCTACTTCCCGGCACCCGTGACCGAGGTCATCGGGAGCTCCCTGCCGTGGACGATCGCCCTCGTCGGCATCGCCACCGTGCTCGCCGCCGTCATCGGGGTCGCCCTCGGCGCCTTCGTCGGCTGGCGGCCGGGCACCTGGCTCGACTCGTTCGTGCCGGCCACCACCCTGCTCGCCGCGGTGCCGTACTTCTGGCTCGCGCTCATCCTCGTGTACTTCTTCGCCACCGGGATCCACCTGTTCCCGGCGCAGGGCGGCTACGACGTCACCCTCACACCGGGGTTCAACGGCGAGTTCCTCATGTCGGCGCTCAAGTACGGGGTGCTCCCCGCCGCCACGATCGTGCTCGCCTCCCTGGGCGGGTGGTTGCTCGGCATGCGGAACATGATGGTGTCCACCCTGTCGGAGGACTACATCACCACGGCGATGGCGAAGGGCCTGCCGCACGGCAAGGTCCTCCGCAACTACGCCGCCCGCAACGCCGTGCTGCCGTCGGTCGCCGGGTTCGCGATCTCCCTCGGGTTCATCGTGTCCGGTTCCGTCGTCACCGAACAGGTGTTCTCGTACCCGGGCATCGGCTCGAAGCTCCTGTCCGCGGTGACGAACAACGACTACGCGCTCATGCAGGGCATCTTCCTGTTCATCACCCTGGCGGTCCTCGGCGCGAACCTCGTCGTCGACCTGCTCTACGGGCTCATCGACCCGCGCACCCGGGCCCGGAGCTAGGAGGACACGACCATGACCAACATCCAACAGGAGACCGAACCCACCATCGGTGCGCTCACCGAGGAAGCGGACGCCGGCACGACCCGGGGCATCGCGACCGCCCGTGCGCCCCGACCGAAGGGCGGCATCCGCCGGTTCCTCCCCACGCTCACCCCGTGGCTCGTCACGGGCATCGTGCTCATCGTCGGCGTCGCGCTGTTCGGGCTGCTCGGCCCGTTCCTCGTCGGCGACCCGACCACCATCCGTGACTCGGGCATGCAGCCGCCGAGCGCCGACAACCTGCTCGGCACGACGCAGACCGGGCAGGACGTCCTCGCCCAACTCGCCTACGCCACCCGCGGCAGCCTGCAGATCGGCCTCATCGTCGGCGTGCTCGCCACGGTGCTGTCCGCGTTCTTCGGCATCCTCGGCGCGTACCTCGGCGGGATCATGGACGAGGCGTTCTCGCTCTTCTCGAACGTCTTCCTGGTGATCCCGGGCCTGCCGCTCGTCATCGTCATCTCGGGCCTCGTCCCGCAGGAGGCACGCGGGCTCTGGACCATCGCCATCGTCCTCGCGATCACGTCGTGGGCCGGGTCCGCCCGGGTCCTCCGGGCGCAGACGATGTCGATCCGGAACCGCGACTACGTCTCCGCCGCCCGGGTCGCCGGCGAACGGCCCTGGCGGGTCATCGCGGTCGAGATCCTGCCGAATCTGCTGCCGGTGCTCGCGTCGCAGTTCGTGTTCGCCGTCATCGCCGCGATCCTCGGCGAGGCCGGCCTGTCCTTCCTCGGCCTCGGCGCCTCGAACTCGTCCACCCTCGGCACGATGCTCTTCTACGCGCAGAACGGCTTCGCGCTCGCCCAGGGCGCCTGGTGGTGGTTCGTCCCGCCGGGGCTCCTCATCGCGCTGCTCGGCATGGGGCTCTCCCTCGTCAACTTCTCCATCGACGAGGTCATCAACCCGCGACTCGCGAACGTGCGGGCGCAGCGACGGCGCGAACGTCGTGCGCGTCGCGCCGCCCGGACTGGAGGCACGACTCGCCTCCCCGAGACCGCCACCGACCGGAAGGGGGTCACCCGATGACCCGGGACGCCGTCCTCACCATCGACCACCTCGACGTCGTCTACGAGACCGAGAACCCGGTGCACGCCGTCAAGGACGTCTCGCTGACGCTCGCACCCGGCGAGATCCTCGGGCTCGCGGGGGAGTCCGGCTGCGGCAAGACCACCCTCGCCTACGCCATCACCCGGTTGCACAAGCCGCCGGCGAAGGTCGCGTCCGGCAGCATCACCTTCCACGACCGGGACGGCAGCGACGTCGACCTGCTCGGCCTCGGCGACGAGCAGCTCCGCGCCGTCCGCTGGTCGAAGCTGTCGATGGTGTTCCAGGGGGCGATGAACGCGCTCAACCCGGTCACCACGATCCGGGCGCAGCTCGACGACGCCCTCGTCGAGCACCGCCGCGGCATGGGCCGCAAGGAGCGTCGGGCGATCGCCGAGGACGCCCTCCGCCGGGTCGGGGTCGACCCGTCACGCATCACGGCGTACCCGCACGAGTTGTCCGGCGGCATGCGGCAGCGCGTGATGATCGCGATGGCGATGCTGCTCGAACCCCAGGTCATGATCATGGACGAACCGACCACCGCGCTCGACGTCGTCGTGCAGCGGGAGATCCTGCGCGAGATCGTCCGGCTGCGCGACGAGCTCGGCTTCGCGGTCGTGTTCATCACGCACGACCTGCCCCTGCTGCTCGAGATCAGCGACCGGATCGCGATCATGCTCCGCGGTGAGGTCGTCGAGTGCGCCACCGCCGACGCGATCCAGCACGACCCGCAGCACCCCTACACCCGCCGGCTGCTGCAGTCGTTCCCGAGCCTGTCCGGGGCCCGTGGCGGGTTCATCCGTTCCGGCATCGATGAGGAGGTCGCGTCGTGACCAGTGTGACCGTCAGCCACCTCGGCAAGGACTTCCACACCCGGAAGGGCCTCCGCCGCACCACCCTCCGTGCCGTCGACGACGTGTCGTTCGAGCTGCTGCCCGGCCGTACCGTCGCGCTCGTCGGGGAGTCCGGGTCGGGCAAGTCCACGATCGCCCGGATGCTCGCGAAGCTCGAGAGCACCACGCGCGGCTCGATCGACGTCCGGCTGGAGGACGGCACCCCCGTCGTCGGCAGCATGTACCGGCGGCACGTGCAGATGGTGTTCCAGGACCCGTTCGCGTCGCTCAACCCGTTCCACTCCATCGAGCACCACATCGCCCGGCCGCTCCAGTTGCACCACCGTGCGCGCGGTGCCGAGGAGACCGCCGAGAAGGTCCGGGAACTGCTCGGCCGGGTCAACCTCGACGAGGACTTCGCCTCGCGCCGGCCGCACGAGCTCTCCGGCGGGCAGCGGCAGCGCGTCGCGATCGCCCGCGCCCTCGCACCCGGCGCGCAGGTGCTCGTCGCCGACGAGCCCGTGTCGATGCTCGACGTGTCGATCCGGCTCAGCGTGCTCAACCTGATGGGACGGCTCCAGCGCGAGGACCACCTCGCGGTGCTCTACATCACGCACGACCTCGCCACCGCTCGGCACTTCTCGGACGAGATCCTGGTGCTGTACCGCGGCCGGGTCGTCGAGCGCGGGCCCTCGGACGACGTCATCCTCAACCCGCAGCACGACTACACGCGGTTGCTCGCCGAGGCCGCACCCGACCCGGAGCGCACCGACCGCCGGGTGACCTCCGGGCCGGCGCTCGACCGCTCGACGATCGACAACACCACCTGCTACGACCACGGCATCGGTGCGTGGGTGTCGAGCGAACCGGCTCCGGTCGGGGCACGGTGACCGGGGAGTTCGTCGACTGGACCACGCCCGGGTTCTCGGCGCGCTTCCGGGTCGGCGACGACCAGCCCGCGGCGATCGTGTCCGTCGTGCCGGCCGGAGGGGCGCTCGCCGACGGGCCCGCCGATCCGCAGCCGCTCGTCGAGCTGACGACCGTCGGGCACGGTCGGTTCCCCGGTGGGTTCCGGCACGTCGACTCCACGATCGGGGCGCGACTGCGCCCCGTGTCGCACCACGTGCACGAGGACGGGACCGACCTGTGGTTCCGCATCCTGCAGGAGGACGCGGCCACGGGCCTCCAGGCCGAGTCCGTCTTCCGGGCGGAAGCCGGCGTGCCGGCGTTCCAGACGTGGACCGAGGTGCGCGCGGAGCGCGGCGAGCACGTCGTCGACTTCGTGTCGTCGTTCGCGACCGGGGCGTTCCTGACGGACTCGGGCGTGACCGTCGACGAGCTGTCGCTGCTGCACGCCGACAACGACTGGGCGGCGGAGAGCCGGTGGCGGACCGATCCGCTGCGGGACATCGGGCTCGCGCGCATCGACCGCGAGGCCCAGCACCACCCACCCCGCAGCCGCGCCGTCGTGCAGAACCGGGGCTCGTGGTCGACCGGTGAGGCGCTGCCGATCGGCGTGCTGGACGGTGCCTCGTACGCGCTCGTCTGGCAGGTCGAGCACAACGGCCCGTGGCTGTACGAGCTGGGGGAGACCCGTCGGCACGCGTACCTGCTGCTGAGCGGACCGACCGACCAGGAACACCAGTGGACCACCGTCGTCGCGCCGGACCGGCCGTTCGTGTCGGTGCCGGTGTCGGTCGGGATCGCGTCGTCGGTGGGTGAGGCGTTCGAGGTGCTCACGGCGCAGCGGCGGGCACGGCGGTCGCTGCGGCCCGTCGACGCCTCGATGCCGCTGGTGTTCAACGACTACATGAACACCCTCATGGGGGACCCGACGACCGAGAAGCTCCTGCCGCTCATCGACGCGGCAGCAGACGCCGGGGCCGACCTGTTCTGCATCGACGCCGGCTGGTACGCCGAGGGGCACTGGTGGGACACCGTCGGGGCGTGGGAGCCGGCGGCGTCGCGGTTCCCGACCGGGCTCGAGTTCGTCATCGGCCACATCCGGTCGCGGGGCATGCAGGCGGGACTCTGGCTCGAGCCCGAGGTCATCGGGATCCACTCGCCGCTCGCGTCGTCGCTGCCGTCGACCGCCTTCGTGCACCACCGCGGCGTGCGGGTCGCGGAGCACGGGCGGCACCTGCTCGACCTGCGCTCGCCGGAGGCCCGGGCGCACCTCGACGCCGTCGTCGACCGGCTCGTCGGTTCCCTCGGCGTGACGTTCTTCAAGATGGACTACAACACGATGACCGGGCCCTTCTCGGGGTCGCTCGAGCACTCGCGTGCCCTGCTCGACTGGCTCGACGACGTGCAGGCCCGGTACCCGGCGCTGCTCATCGAGAACTGCGCCTCGGGGGCGATGCGGGCCGACGCCGCCATGCTGTCCCGGTTGCACCTGCAGTCCACCTCGGACCAGCAGGACCCGGTGCTGTACGCGTCGATCGCCGCTGCTGCTCCCGCTGCGATGCTGCCGGAGCAGGCGGGGAACTGGGCCTACCCGGCGCCGTCGATGTCGGACGACCTGTTCACGCTGTCGCTGGTGAACGGGGTGCTCGGGCGGATGTACCTGTCGGGGTACCTCAGTTCGATGTCCGGTGCGCAGCGGGAGGTCGTCGGGTCCGCGATCGCCGCGCACCGTGAGGTCCTCGACGTGGTCGACACCGCGCTGCCGGTGTGGCCGCTCGGGCTGCCCGGGTGGGAGGACGCCTGGATCGCGCTCGGGCTGCGCGCTGCGTCGGGCGACCTGTACCTGTCGGTGTGGGCAATGCCGGGGGCTCCGTCGGCGGTGTCGTTGCAGCTGCCGGGGTTCTTCGGTCAGTCGGTCACGGTGTCGCCGCTGTTCCCGACGGAGCTCGGGGCGTGGGACGTCTCGTGGGACACGGCGGCGGGGGTGCTGCACGTCGACCACGGCGGGGCGACGCCGACGGCGCGGGTGCTCCGCGTCCGGCGCCAGCCGGGCGCGTCGCCGGAGGGGGCGGACGCGGGGCGCTGACCAGGACGGGCGTCGGATGGCAGACGGGCCCGTCCTGGGACTGGAGGCGCGGTGCGGGCAGGTGCCGTGCCTCCAGTCCGGTGGATGGTGCGTTGGTGCGTGGGTGGGGCCGACTCGGAACGGCGGTTCCGATGTCGTCCGACGTCGGAGAAGTCGTTCTGCGTCAGCCCGGGCGGCTCGTCAGCGGTCGCTGTCCGGCAAGGCGCGGAACCAGCGCGGGGTCAGCGCCGCCGGGAGCCACCAGACCGAACAGGCTCCGAGGAGCGCGATCGTCGCCGGGATCCAGAACACCCAGCTCGGTGTCGGAAGGGCGAGGACGATGCTCACGAGGATGATGCCGAGACCGAACCAGAAGAGGCCGAAGACCTTGTAGGACAGGCCGCCCTTCGCCCAGGAACGCCAGAGGCCGGTGTAGCCGAGCAGGCCGACGAGCATCAGGGCCGCGCCGATGGTCCAGATCACACGGCCTCCGTTCGACTCGTCCCGTTCGACGACGGACTCCTGCCGATCGACCGTACGATGGAGGACATCGGCGTTGCAAGACGGGGGAGTGACGTGGACGGTGTCCTCTCGATGATCACGGGGATCGCTGCAGTCTCCGCGGGCTTCACCGTGGTCGGCGGCCTTGCCTACCTCGGCCGCTGGCGAACCTGGGTGCACAAGCGAGCGTGGAGTGCGGACCGGGTCTTCCCGACGCTGTTCCTTGGCCTCGGCGGGATGCTCCTGGCGACGTTCGCCGCGCTGCTGGAGACCAGGCTGTTCGTCGTGACAGCGGTGGCCATCGTTCTCGCGTTCGTCCTCATCGTCATGTCGGTCCTCCTCTTCGTGCTCGGAGTGCCTCGGTGGATGACACCTCGCTGGTACCGCGACGTGCTCGACCAGCGGTGAGCGACGGGAACTCGCCCGCGCGCGCCAGACTCGTTATCGTGGACGGGCATCACGACAGGGGGAGCAGAACGTGACTGATGGTTGGCGGATCGACCCGGGGCCCGCGCGCGGCGCCATCGACAAGGCCGAAGGGGAGACCCAGGAGTTCCCGACCCTCGAGACGGACCTCGTGTCGGCCTTGAGCGACGCCCTCGCGGCGCTCGGCGGACACGGGCCCTCGACCGCGGCGAAGCTCGCGTCGATCCAGTCGAACCCGTTCGAGATCGACCTGCTCGCCGCGCAGCAGCACATCGAGCAGGCGATCAGTGCCACGCGACAAGCGATCGGCGCCTACGAGGCCGGCGACGAGCAGATGGCGGCGACTTACGAGAACGGCATCCCGCAGTGATCTCCACGAGCGACCTGCAGGAACTGCCCGACCCTGCTGCACTCGAATCGGCGGCCACCGCGCTCGGGACCTTCGGATCACACGTCGTCTCGCGGGTCGAGGCGGTGTCGACCGAGTGGAAGGGACTCGCCGCCGCCGACGTCTACCAGACGCCCGAACGCGACATCGTGATCGGCGCGATGGACAACCCTGCGCTCATCGCCGAGATGATCAAGCAGAACGCGGACTTCGCGGCGACGGCGTTGCAGACCTACGCGTCGACGGTGTCCGGGCTGCAGACCCGACGGACCTCGATCCTCACGGACATCGCCGCTTCCAACGAGGCGGAGCGGCAATCAGCGCAGCAGCCCGAGACCAACAGTGGGGAACCCACGCCGTCCCCGACCCCCGGCCCTGATCCCGCGACGTCGTCGAGTCACGTCCGAGAGCTCATCGCGACCTTCAACGCGAACGCGCAGCAGGCCGATCAGGACTGCGCCGACGCACTCGGCCGGCTCGAGAAGTACAGCAAGACCGCCGTCCAGTCCTTCGTCGACGTCGTCGGCGGCTCTGGTGTCGTCGGCACCGGTGTCGGTGTCGGATCGTCCCTCGCCGAAGGCGCGCTCGAGCGGTGGCGGCGCATCCACATCGTGCCGGAATCGTCGATCAACGTGCAGCTCACGATCCCGATGTGGGACGAGATGCACAACGGTGTGAAGTACTGGAAGACCCCGAGTGGAATCCTCTCGCCACATCCGCCGACACCGCCTGAGCTGCAGCTCACGGGACCGACATCGAGCCACGGCACGTTCGTCGATGATCCGGATGTGTCACGCGGGGCACTGCCGACCTGGGCCAAGCACCTCGGCAAGGCGCTCGGTATCGCGGGTACCGCGCTCACCCTGTACTCCGCAGGCCAGGAGCAGTGGGTCGATGACGAGCAGGAGCACCCCGAGTGGTCCACATCGCAGCGCATCGAGAGCAGCCTCGAGAACGTCGTCATCGTCGGCGGATCGTCGGTCCTCCTCGGAGCCCTCGGCGCGTCCGTCGGCGCCTCGGTGGGTGCTGCTGCCGGTGCGGCAGTGGGCGCGGGCGGCGGCACGCTCGTCCTGCCGGTGATCGGGACGATCGGCGTCGGCGCCCTCGGAGGAGCCGTGGGCGGGGTCGTCGGCGGTGCTGCCGGAGGCTGGGCGGGCGGCGAAGCGGGCGAAGCCCTCGGCACCTGGGGCAAGGAGAACTTCTACGATGGGTCCGAGGCCCAGCGATGGGTGCGAGACACGTGGAAGAAGGTGTTCGGATGACCCCGCTCGGGTTCGTTGTCGTGCTGTTCGCCATCGGGCTCGTGTTCGGCGGCCTCGGAGCGCTGGCCTACGCCGGCGTCTGGCGTTCGTGGATCGGTCGGCTCCACCAGAACGTCGTCTTCGGCTGGTTCTGGTTGGGACTCGCAGTGCTGTCGATGGGACTCGCGGCGAGCTTCATCCGAACGCCGGTCTTCGGGTTCTCCTTCGTGTTCGCGGTCGTCGCCGCTGTGACCGGTGCGCTCGGCCTGTGGATCCTGCTGTCCGGCGTTCCGCGGCGCCTTCAGCCCCGCTGGTACCGCGTGGAGCGTGAACGGTGAGCGCCCCGACCGAGGTCGGACCGCTGAGTCTGCCACTGCCGTCGAACTGGGAGCGGATCGAGTCGTCCGACAACGTCGTCGTCCTTGCCGCGCCCGAGGTCCCCGATGCGAGGTTCCGGCCCAACATCGTGCTGACCACGGCGCTCGCCGACGGGCCCCTCGACGTGGTGTCGTCGAACGCGATCGCGTCGATCCTCGCGCTGCAGCCTCGCGCACAGGTGTTCGCGGTCGAGCCGAACGACCTCGACGACGTGCTCGGCGTACCGTCCCGGACGGTCGAGTGGGGCTACGAGGCCGAGCGCACCACGGTGCTCGTGCGCCAGTGGATCGCCGTGATCGGTCGATACCAGGTGCACGTCACCGGCAGCTGCGCGGTCGAGGAGTTCATCGACTTCGTCCCGTTCTTCCGGAGTGTGCTGGCAGCCGCATCGATCGCCGACGCCGGGGCAGACGGCGACGAACCGTCGGACCGTCCCGCTGACGGATCCGACGCCCCGGACGACAGCATGCCGGCGTCGCCACGGATCGATCCGGGCGCATCGGACCGGATCGGCACGACACTCGAGGCCCTCGACGGTGTCGTCCTCGCCCAGCCCCGCGCGGTGGGCCGCTGGATGCTCAGCGACGGGGCGCTCCAGCACCTGTGGACGCTGCGGGGAAGGGGCATCATCTCGCGAGGCAAGCGCCGGTCGCCCGAGGGCGTCGAACTCGCCGAGGCCGGTCTCACCGGTGCGCTCGGTGCGCTCGCCGGCGACGGGCAGCGGATCGCCAACCTGCTCGAACGACCCGGCTACCGGTACGGAGCTGCGGCGGACCATGCTGGCCGCTCGGTCGATTGGAGCATGTGGCTCGGTGGTGACACCGCGCTGGTGCGCGCACGAGGCAACGTCGTCGACCTGGTCGACGACCGACTGCGCGCCGACACCTTCGCGCAGTACGACGTGGTGCCCGCGGGTCGTGCCGTCGGGCACCTGCTCGCCTGGGCGCGTATCTCGCCGGCCTGGGCGATCGCCAGCGACGACGAAATCGTCCTGCCGGCGGAGGTCGTCGACGCACGGATCGCCTCGGTCGGCATGCCCGACGGTGCCGCGCCGATCTCCGGCTTCGTGGCAGATCGCTTGTGGCGCGAGCCCGTCTGGGTCCGCCTGCGCGTGTGGGGAGACCGGACGCCGTACGGGCTGGACGTCATCGCTGCGGGTGCCGCCGGGTGGTTCCGGCGCGACGCCCTCGATGACGGGCGGGTGCGCCTGGAGCCGATGCCGTCCGGGTCTGTGCTTCGCTCTGTGCTGGCGGTCTTCAGCGCGCCGGGCGGGTCGGACGCTCAGTAGACCGGGCGGATCCAGTCCGTCAACGGCTCGAACCGCGCCGGCGGCAGGACCTCGTCCGGATCGGCTCGCCGCGCGCTGAACACGTGGGTAAGTTCGCCGAGCTCGAACCGCCGCCGGGCGATGCCGTCGTGCTCGTCGACGACGAGGGTCGTCCGGAACGCCGGGTCGGCTCGGTGCTCGAACGTCACGAGCACGGATCGCTCGCCGATGTGCTGGACGAGGACGGGGGAGAAGCTCTCGGGACCGCGACCCCACCAGAGCAGCTGGTCGGGGAGCGCCATGCGGACTACGGCGCCCGCGACCGTGCTGTGCGCGAAGGTGTCCTCCAAGTCGCCGTCCGCGTCGTGGAGGACGCCGTCTCGGAACCACATCGTCGGGCCGTCGGAACGATCGAGCGTCCACCGCTCCTGGGACTCGTCCATGTCGAGGCGGAACTGCCAGTGCCGACGGCTCCCATCTTGGTGGACGCCCTCGAGGACGTACCGCCCGGGCGTCCGGAGTGCGGCGACGTCCGCGGCGATCGCTGGGCCGTCGGACCGAGTGAGGACCTCGTCGAAGCGCATGTCCCCATCCTGCCGACCCGACCTGTGCGGGTGAGCGACGTCACCGCATCCGCGTGGACGCGATCCCACCGTCGACGTCGATGGTGCCGCCGGTGACGAAGGTCGCCTCGTCCGACACCACCCACCGCACAGCGCGCGCGATGTCCACCGGCTGCACGGGCCGGCCCGCGGGCGTCCCCGCCGTCATCGCCGCGAGGACGTCCGCCGAGTCAGCATTGCCCGGAGTGGCCGTCGCCCCCGGAGCCACGGTCACGACACGGATGCCGCGGTGCCCGTACTCCGCTGCCCAGGCACGGGTGAGCTGCTCCACCGCGGCCTTCGTCGCCGGGTACAGCGCCATGAAGGGCACCCCGACGCGGGCCATCCACGAGCCGATGTTCACGACGACGCCGGACCCGCGCGAGGCCATCGACGGGGCGAGGGCGGCGACCAGGACGTGCGGCGCGCGGATGTTCGTGGCGAGCAGGGCGTCGACGGTGTCATCGGACAAGGACTCCGTCGGTCCACCGGGGTAGACGCCGGCGTTGTTCACGAGGACGTCGACGTGGCCCCCGAGCTGCTCGGTCGCGGCCGTCGCGAATGCGCGGACCTCGGCCGGCCCGGCGGACAGGTCGACGACCAACGGCACGGCGCGGCCGCCCTGCTCCTCGATGGACGCGGCGACGGCGGTCGTGCGCTCGGCGTTGCGGCCGTGCACGGCGACGAACACGCCCGCGGCGGCGAGCTCGCGGGCGATGGCCTCGCCGATGCCGCTGGAGGCTCCGGTCACGAGGGCGGTACGGGTGGTGGTGGAAGCGGGTGCATCGGTCATGACTCGATGCTCGGCCCGCCCGGCACCCGAGCCCTTGCCCGGATCCACGAGGACCTTGCCGGATCCCGCACGCCACGGTTCCGCGGTCGACGCCTGGGTAGGTTGGAGCCGTGGACGACCTCACCGCGCAGCACCTCGACCGGGCAGCGGCGATCGTGTCCGCCCACGCTGCCGTCCTGGGCTCCGACCACCACGCCGCCGCCGCTCGTGCCGGGTCCGCGCACCGAGCCGATGCCCTCGGCCTCACGGTCTCGCGCGTGCACGAGCCGACCGGGCTGTTCGACCGTCGGTACGTGCCGTCGTTGTCCGTCGTCCTCCGCGGCCGGAAGCGCTCGATCGTGGGCGACGACGATCAGGTCTGGGGCCGCGAACGGTTCATCATCACCCCGGTCGACCTGCCCGTCGTCGCCGGCGTCGTGGACACGGCCGGGGACGACGGCTTCGTCTCCGCCGTCTGGCGCCTCGACCCGGCGATCGTCGGCGAGGTCGTGTCGACGATGTCCGCGCCTGCCGCACCGGCCCGCGGCGAATTGCCCCGCCTCGGTACCTGGACCGCGCCCCTCGCCGACGCCTTCGCCCGCCTGCTCGCCCTGCTCGACGCCCCCGAGGACGTCCCCGTGCTGTTCCCGCTCGTCGCCCGCGAGATCGTCCTCCGCCTGCTCCAGACCGAGCAGGCACCGCGCATCACCGCCGCGCTCGACGGCTCCGGCACCTCGGTCGTCGCTGCGGCGACCGCACTCCTGAACGGACGGATGGCCGAACCGTGGTCCATGGAGCGCCTCGCCCGCGAACTCCGGGTCAGCGAGTCCACCCTCTTCGCCCGCTTCAAGGAGGCGACCGGCATGACGCCCGCCCAGTACCTCAAGCGGACGCGGCTCGGCGAGGCGCGGCGGCTCATGGTCGTGCACGGTGACACCGCCGCCCGCGCGGCCTCGGTCGTCGGCTTCCGGAGCGCCTCGCATTTCTCACGGGACTACCGGGAGGCGTACGGGCGTCCGCCGGCGGCGGACGCGGTCGCGGCTCGGGCGCAACTCGCCTTGGCGACGGCCGTCTAGCTCTGGAGTCGGGACGGATCGGACTGGAGGCGCGGTGCGGGCTGGTGCCGTGCCTCCAGTCCGTTGTGGGTTGCGTTGAGCAACGTCCGGGTAGACCGGGAGGATGCAGGTCGTCGGAGTCGAACAGTTCGGAGGGCCCGAGGCCCTCGCCGTCCACGACGTCCCGGAGCCGCACGCCGGCTCAGGGTCGGTGCGCATCCGGGTGGAGGCGTTCGCCGTGAACCCGACGGACACCGGCGTGCGTGCCGGGCAGCGCGACTCGTCGAAGGCGTCGCCGCCGTACGTTCCCGGGATGGACGCCGCCGGGGTCATCGACCAGGTCGGCTCCGACGTGTCCGGGTGGGCGGTCGGCGAGGAGGTCATGGCGATGGCGCTCCCGCTCAGCACCCACGGTGGGGCGTACGTGCAGGAGCTCGTCGCACCCGTCGGGTCGTTCGCCCGGGTGCCGCGCGGACTGTCCGCCGCACTCGCGTCGACCGTGCCGATGAACGGGCTGACCGCGCTGCAGATCCTGTCCCGGGCCGAGCTCGAACCGGGGCAGACACTCGCCGTCACCGGGGCCGCCGGGCTGCTCGGGAACTACGTGGTGCAGCTGGCTCGCGCCGCGGGGATCACCGTGATCGCGGACGCTGCGCCGCAGGACGAGGCGCTCGTGCGGTCGCTCGGGCCGGACCACATCGTGCCGCGCGGAGACGGGTTCGCGGACGCCGTCCGTGCCATCGTGCCGGGCGGGGTCGATGCGCTCGCCGATGCTGCTGTCCAGCGCGACGCGGTGGTGGATGCCGTTCGGGACGGGGGAGTGTTCCTCGACGTGCGCGGGTGGGCCGGCGACGGCTCGCGGGGCATCCGGTTCGAGCAGGTCATGGTGTTCGAGGAGTACCGGTCGTTCGACAAGCTCGAGCAGCTGCGGCACGCGGTGGAGAGCGGGACGTTGACGCCGAGGGTGGCGGAGGTGTTACCGGCTGCGCGGGCAGGGGAGGCGCACGAGCGGCTCGAGGCTGGGGGGACGCGGGGGCGGTTCGTGTTGGTGTGGTGACGTGACCGTCCACCGGTCACCAGTGCTCAGTCGTCAAGCAGGCCGGCGCGGAGGCCCAGGATCGCGAGTTCCACGCGATTGGCGACCCCGAGCCGCGTGAAGACCGTCGCCAGATGCGCCTTGACGGTGCTCGGCGCGCAGTGCAGCTCGACAGCGATCTGGCGGTTGGTCCGTCCGCGCGTGACCGCTCGGACGATCTCACGCTCGCGGAGGGTGAGCAGTCCCGCCGCACGTTGTGCTTCGAGGCTCTCCACCCTTCGGCGGTTCCGCAACCATCCGTCCAGCAGGATGCGAGACTGGCGGTCCGACAGCGCGGTTCGTCCCTGGCCGAGACTCCGGACAGCCCGGACGAGTTCGTCCGGGCCCGCCGACTTCACCCGATTGCCGGAGGCACCCGACTCGAGCGTCGAGAGCAGCAGACCATCGTCCTCGTCCAGGGTGAGCGTCAGGACGGCGACCCCAGCTGCGGACACCCGTGCGATCACGGCGCTCGACGATCGACCGCTGTCCGTGACGGAGAGGACGGCCACGTGCGGACGGGCGCGTGGAGCGATCTGGTCGACCTGCGTCGGGTCGTCCAGGTCGCTGATGACCTCGATGTCGAGAACATCGTCGAAGACCGCCCGCAGACCGGCGCTCGCAAGGGGGTCCGGATCGTTGACGAGCACGCGGATCACGTCGGTTCCTCGCCACGCAACATCGCTCTCCCGCCGTTGAAGCATTTCACCATCCTGCATGTTAGCGGTAGGCCGTTCGGCCTACTCGACGCCGTGCTCCTTCACCCGAGTGAAGCGGGGTCGAGGGACTGATGGCCGATGTACCCCCGCCGCGGGCGGTGCGAACCTCGTCAACGAGAGCGCGCCGTTGCGCTCCCGAGGAGGGGGCATCATGCCGAAGAAGCACCATGAGTACGAGAACCTGACCAGGATCGACTACCCGAAGGTGGAGGAAGACTCCGCCGTCCCGCCGCTGGAGCGCGACGCCGTCCGCCACGAGGCGAGGGCCGGGCTCGAGGCGATCCGTGACTTCATCACTAACGACGCATTCATCCGCGTGCTCGGCGAGCTGTACGACCACGCGCCGGAGGATCGCGATGCCTACGTGCGGAGCGTCCTGCTCGATCCGGAGGCGCTGCGGGCTCGGGGGGTCATCGTGCCAGAGGGCATCAAGGTACAGCGCTCACAGTTCGGTGACCGCCGACCGACGATCTTCTGCGTGACGAAGCTGATGCGCGACGGAGTCCGGAAGGTCACCTACACCTTCGACAACGAATCGATCCCGGCATCGGCATGACCGAGACGGCAGGAGCGGTCGGAGTCGTGTTCGAGGACGTCTTCTGCGCAGCGACACTCGACGAGCTCGCCGCGGCCGGTCCGGTTCGCCGGCTGTCGGCACTGGTGGATCAGCGGCTTCGCTTCCCGCACCGAGGACAGCTCCGTCTGGACCGGACCGCGCTGGAACTCGGCGCCTGGAAGCGATTGGTCCCGGGGGATGTCACGCGGGTCACGCGGGGGTACGTCCCGACCTACCGACGCTTCGAAGCCGGCGGTGTACGCGGCGGTTTCCCGTCGCTCGGCATGGTGCGTGATTCCGGGGCGCCGTTGATCCTCGAGCTGCGGACCGGCGAGCCGATCGTCCTGATCGTCGGCTTCCGACCGGTGTCGGGTCTCACCCGCAACCGCGCCGCGCTCACTGCGCTCCGACGCTTCGTGGCGTCCTCGAACTGACCGATCCGACGACAACAGTCCATCCCAGAGAAGAAGGAAGAGCATGACCGTCAGCACACCCACCATCGACACCGAACTCGAGAAGACGCTCGACGAGATCCGTCACCGGGTCACCAAGGAAGCGGTGACGAAGCAGATCGATGAGTTCATCGAGATCATCTCGTCGGACGGATTCATCGACTACGTCAACGGCATCGCCGAGCTGCCCACCTACTCGGAGCGTCGCGAGTACACGGCCGCCACTGCCACACTCACGACCCTCGAGCAGCACGGCGTCCCGATGGCCGATGGTCTGCGCATCGCGACGCGCGAGTTCGAGATGCCCGAGGACGGTCGAGCGTCGGCGTCACCGCTCGTGCACGTCCGCCCGGGTACCGATCCGCGGATGGGATTCTGCGTCAGCATCGGGTACATCCTCTGCGCCAGCTACGGCGGCTGACCCCGCCGTGTACGAGACCGACGACATCCCCGCGGTGTCCGCCACGGCCGTCTCCCATCGGTACGGGCGTCGGGATGCGCTGCGTGACATCTCGTTCCGCCTGCCAGCCGGGGGTGTCGTCGGGCTCGTGGGCGCGAACGGCAGCGGCAAGTCGACATTGCTGCGGATCATCGCCGGCGTCACACGACCGTCCAGTGGATCGCTGTCGATCTCCGGGACGGACCTTGCCAGCAACGAATCCTCCGGTGCCGGCGTGGGCGCAGCCATCGACGGCATGTCGCTTTGGCCGGGATGGACCGTCGAGCGCAACCTCCGGTACCTCTGTGGGCTCGCGGGGATCGCTCCGACGAAGATCGGTGAGGTCGCTCGGATGACCGGCCTCACCCGCGAGCTGCGAACGAAGCTCCGTCGCCTGTCGCTCGGGAACCGCCAGCGCGTCTCGATCGCCGCGGCTGCGCTGTGCGGCACACGGCTCGTCTTGCTGGACGAACCGATGAACGGTCTCGATCCTGACGCGCGACGACAGACCAGAGACCTTATCACCACGCTCGCTCGGGAAGGGCGGACCGTGGTGTTCTCGAGCCATGATCTCCACGACGTCGAGACCGTCTGCCGGGACCTGATCGTGCTTGAGTCCGGGCGCCTGGTGTTCTCCGGTGCCCTGGAGGACTACGCGGAGCAGATGATGGTCGTCGCCCTCGTGATCGTGGAGCATGACGCCGGCAGAGCCGCTGCGGCATTGACGGGAGCGCAGCTGCGCTGGTGGGCCGATCGTTCCGGGCGTCCGGTCGTCGCGCTCGACGATGCGGACGAGGCGGAACGCGTTCTGACCGCGGCCGACGTCCTGCTGCAGCGGAGTGAGTGGCGACCGGCGACACTTGAGGAGCGATTCGATGAACGACGCTGAGCGCGGAGCCATCGCGTGGACGGAGGCCCGTCGCTGGGCCCGTGACAGCACGACGATCATCGCCGGTGGAGCAGCGGTCGTGCTCGGGGCGGGACTGACCTTCCTCGCTGTGTCCGTGGCAGCCGGCGGCAGTGCCACGGGCTCCGGCACGGTCCAGCTCCAGACCGACGAAACGCTCACAGCAGGCTCATCGAGTGCGGATCTCGTGTCCTTTGCGCAGAGCGCGGTGACGATGGTGGTGCCGTTGATCGCGGTGGTGCTCGGAGCGCAGTTCGCCGGTTCCGAGATGACGTCGGGGGCGCTGCTCCACATCGCGGTCGCGGCTCGCCGCCTGCGACTCGTGATCGCGGTACGAGCAGCGTCAGGAGCCGTCGTCGCCGGAACGGTGGGCGCAGTGACGGCGGGCGCATCGATCGTCGCGGCCGACCTCGGCGCCCGATCAGCCGGCGTGCCCGACGTGACCGCAGTGGACGCGGGTGGGACGACTGTGATCGGGGCGGCTGTCGCAGCAGCCGTGATCGCGCTGTTGACCTTCTCGCTCGCCTGTCTCACGAGGCGATCCGTGGTCGTGCTCATCGTCGTACTCGCCTACGTGATCGTCATCGAGCCTGTCCTCGCTGGTGCGGCTGGGGATGTCGCTGCGTGGCTCCCGCGTTCCTCCCTGACTGCGCTGGCAGGCACCGACGCCGATCCCGTTCAAGCGCTGCCGTCCATCGTCGCGGCTCTCGCCCTGGCGTCCGTCGCGATCCTGCGGTTGCGTCGGGACCGCGCAGCGTGACTGCTTCCGCCGACCCGACGATCGTCGCGGCCCGGTCCGACCGCAATCTGCTCGCCCTCGGCCACGTGGCATCGTTCGTGGCCTCACTCTTCGAGTTGGTCGTGCCGCTCGTCATCGCCTTCAGCGTGAACACGCTGGCCCTGCACGGAACAGGGACACCGCTCACCTGGTTGCCGGTCGCGATCGCGGTGATCGGGACAGGAGCGACAGCCGGATGGCGAGCGGTGGTCCTGGCTCGGATCGGGGCGGAGGAGATGCGCCGTCTGCGCCTCGGCGTCGCGCGCAGACTGCTCGTCATGACTCCCCGTGCCGTCGAGCAGTTCGGCGTCGGCGAAGCGGTGTCGATCTTCTCGCGCACGGTGAACGAGCTGGAGCCGCTGTTGTCGGCTGCGCGCATCCGGCGCCGTACCGCGGTGGTGGTGGTCGTGGGGTGCCTCGTCCTGCTGTTCTGGTTCGACTGGCGCCTCGCAACGGCGTTGTTCGGCGCGCTCACGGTCGGAGCCGGGTGCATCGTCCTGGTCTTGCTCCCCGTCAAGGCGCGCGCCGGTCAGGCGCTCGTGGCGCTGGGCCGGACAGCAGCCGACGTCAACGAGCACCTGGCCTCGATCCGGTCCGCCACCGTGTGGGGGCTCGTCACACCGCACCTCCGTCGCCTCGAGGACGACCTGTGTGGCGTCGAAGGAGCGGAACGACAGATCGGGCGAGCGCAGGCGGTCGTCGACCTGGTCGTGAAGACCACATCGATCACGCTCCTCATCGGTCTCGGGGCCTTCGGCGTCTTCCTGGTGTCGGACGGCGCGCTCTCCGCAGCGCGCCTCTCCGGCTTCGTCGGAACACTCGCAGTGTTGCTCGGGCCGGCGGCGTCCTACGCGCAAGCCGCGCAGCAGGTCCAGACCGCGAAGGCCGCGATCGAGCATCTCCGCGGCGTGCCGCAGGCCACGGAACGCACCTCGTTCGCTCATGCCACCGCGGAATTGAGCGCACGACTCGTCGTCCGAGCCGTGCACGCGGAGTGTTCTCCCGCGGTCGCTGTGGTGAGCGGACCGGTGAGCTTCTCGGCCACCCCAGGGGAGATGGTCTGTCTGGTGGGCCCGAGCGGCTCCGGGAAGACGACCGTGCTGTCCGCTGTCGCCGCCCTCGTGCCCGTGTGCGCCGGGTCACTCACGGTGGGCGGAATCGATGTCGGCAGACATGACCCGAGTCGGCTGTGGCGGCAGATCGCGTACGTGGAGCAGACAACACCGACACTCGGTGCGTCAATCCGCGACTTCCTGACTCCTGATCCCGCGAACCCGCCCCACATCGACGTCGTCATGCGGCTGCTCGACGACTTCGGACTGACGGAACGGTTGGGTAGCGCCGGCCTCGACACACCACTCGAACGCAGCGGAACCAGTCTGTCCGGGGGAGAGCGACAGCGACTGGCGATCGTCCGGGCGCTCGCGAGCGATCGTCCGCTGCTGCTGTTGGACGAGCCGACTGCTCACCTCGACAGCGCAGCCGAACAACGGGTCCTCGAGGCGATCGACAGGCTCCGAACGGGCCGGATCGTCATCGTCGCTTCCCACGCCACAGAGTTCGCGCGCCGAGCCGACCGCGTCGTTCGACTGTGACGAAGTCCCGACGAGGCGCACACGCGGTTGCACGCCTGCGGACGCGGGGCGGCTCACCCAGGTCTGTTGTGTCCCGGTCAGGAGGCCGCGGTGGTCGGACCCAGGGTGAGGCCGCCGCCCTCCACTCTCGTCGCCAGGTACCAGCCGATGACCCGACGGAACATCGTCTGCTCGCGCTCCGGGCGATCGGCGAGGTCGGCGGCTTCCCACAGGCCGTCGACAGGCACGATGTCGCCGTCGAGGGCTTCGAGCAGTTCCCAGTCCTCGAGGCGCTTGTCCCGCGCGAGGAAGCTGTGCCGCGCTCGGATCAGGACGCTGTTGACGAAGGCACCGAGCGCACTGCCGTCGCCAGGTCGCTCTCCGGCGACGCCGCGACTCCAGAGCCACTCGAGCGTCTCGGCCGGCGGCGCTTCGACCGGGAGCGCGTCCGTCCGGTCGGGCCGGACGAGGAGGCTGACGTGGAACACGTAGCGGTGGATGGACTCGGGATCCGTTGGCCGGGCACGCACCCGGTGCTCGTCCCAGAGGTCGTCGATCACGTCGAGGGGCATCGCGACCAGCGCGTCGGAGATCGCGATCTCGGCGTTGCTGCCTCGGGGGAGTTGCACGAAGCGGCCGAGTCCGAGCGCGGCGCGAGCTGCGGCTGACGTGAACTCCGTCAGCCGGTCGAGGGCGTCGCCCTTCGGGGCCGTCACCCCGGTGGCGTCGCACCAGGCGGTCTGGATGAGCCGGTGGTCGTCGAGCATGTCTCGAGGGTAGTGGTGGGGCTGCACGCGCGACCGAGGCGGTCAGCGGAGCAGGCCGAGCTCCATCGCGCGGGTCACGGCACGGGTGCGGTCGTTCACGCCGAGCTTCTCGAACACGTGCCCGAGGTGCGTCTTCACCGTCGTCTCGCTGAGGAAGAGCGTGCGGCCGATCGCCGGGTTCGAGTTGCCCTGGGCGACGAGCTGCAGGACCTCGAGCTCCCGCGGGGACAGGGACGGCCCGGCGGTCGGCTTGCCCGTGGTCCGGCGGACGAGCGCCGCTGCCGCCGAGGGAGCGAGTGCCGTCTCGCCGCGGGCAGTGGCCCGCAGGCCCGCGAGGATCTCCGACTCCGGCGCGGCCTTGAGCAGGTACCCGGCAGCGCCGGCCTCGATCGCCGCGAGGATCTGGTCGTCGGACTCGTACGTCGTCAGGATCAGCACGCGGATCCCCGGCTCGCGGGCGAGGATCCGCGCGGTCGCGTCGTCACCGTCCATCCCCGGCATCCGGAGGTCCATCAGGACGACGTCCGGCCGCTCGGCGAGGACGATCGCCACCGCGGCCTCGCCGTCGCTCGCCTGCCCGACGACCTCGACGTCGTCGGCGTCCTGCAGCAGCGCGACGATGCCCGCGCGGACGATCGGGTGGTCGTCCGCGACGACGACGCGGATCACCGGGTCACCTCGGTCAGGTGGATCGGATCAGCCTGGAGGCGCGGCTCGGCCCCGGTGGGCAACGACACCTCGACGACGGTGCCGCGTCCGGCATCGCTCGTGATCGTGCAGGTCCCGCCCGCGAGGGCGAGCCGCTCGCGCACCCCGCGGAGCCCGTGGCCCGCGGTCGGTACGGACGTGTCGAAGCCGACGCCGTCGTCCGCGATCCGCAGGCTGACCTGGTCGGCCGCCACGTGCAGTGCGACCTGCACCGAGGCGGCGTGGGCGTGCGATCGGACGTTGGCGAGGGCCTCCTGGCCGACACGCAACAGCACCACCTGTGTGTCGCGATCCAGTGCGCAGTCCGCTGCGTCGACGGTGACCGGGATGCCGGTCTCGCGGGTGAAGCGTTCGCCGAGGCGGTGCAGGGCGGCACCGAGCCCGTCGCCCGCGACGCCGGCGGCGCTCGCCGCGACGAGGGTGCGGGATTCCTCGAGGGCGGCGCGTGCTGACTCTTCGAGGATGGTGAGGCGTTCGTCGAGGTGGTCGACGCGGTCCGCTGCGAGGTCGCCGCGGGCACGCTCGGTGAGCATGACGATGCCGGCGAGGTTCTGGGCGACGGTGTCGTGGATCTCGCGGGCGAGCCGTTCGCGTTCGCTGGTGACGCCCGCGCGGCGGTTCGCCTCGGCGAGGGAGTCCTGCGTGGAGCGGAGCTCGTCGAGCAGGCGGCGGCGCTCGTCGGAGAGCTGGGCGATCCGCGTGATCCAGAGGCCGAGCGCGCAGGCGCCCGCGACGCTGACCGCCTCGATGAGGATCGTGCTGACGAGGGCGCCCGGGCCGCTCGCGATCTGCAGGCCGATTCCCGCGGCGACGCCGATCGCGACCGAGACGCCGACCGCCGTTCGGGTGCCCTGGATCTGGGTCCACGCGACGGGGAACAGGATGCATTGCACGAGCGCGGTACTCGGCACGATGGCGGGGAGCACCAGTGCGGCGAGTATGAGCAGCGGGACGAAGCCGGCCGCTGCCCGAGGGACGTCGTAGCCGCGCCACCCGAACGCCGCGTACGCGACGGCGAGGACGGCGAGCATCGCGAACGCCGGCCACCGGTTGGACCACGGCGACCACCCGAGCATGGTGATCACCGCGACGAGGGCGATCGTGACGCCGAACGCCACGTGCAGGCCCCAGTTGCGCTGCGCGGTGATGCGGTCCATGGCCTCAGCATCCCATCGCCGGTACGCCGCCGAGCGGTTTTCCACAGGCCGGATCACGCGTCCTTACGATTCCACCGGAACGTCAGCAGGCAGGCCACCGCGCCCAGGACCAGCCACGCTGTCAGGACGAGCGCTCCGAGGCCGAGGTGCCACGCGCCTCCAGGCTCGGCGGACGCGAACGCGTCCGGCAGGAAGACCGACCGAATGCCCGACGCCATCCAGCGGAGGGGGAAGACGGACGCGACGTTCTGCAGCCAGTCGGGGAGCTGCGTGAAGGGGAGGTAGACGCCGGAGATGAACTGGAGGACCAGGACTATGGGGACGATCGTGGCGGTGGCGCGGCGGCCCTCGCGGGGGAGCGCCGAGATCGCGATGCCGAGGACGCAGCTCGTGGCGACGCCGAGGAGCATCATGCCCGCAAAGTGTGCCCATGCTCCGCCGTCGGTCGGCAGGTCCACGCCGAACACCAGGCTCGCGATCGCCAGGAGCAGGGCGGTCTGCACGACCGTCGTGACGAGGACCATGCCGATCTTGCCGATGAAGTAGCTCACCACCGGCAGGGGTGTGCCACCCAGACGCTTCAGTGTGCCGTCGCTGCGCTCGCCCGCGATGTCGACGCCGAGGGACTGCGTGCCGGAGAGGAGGATTCCCGTCGCGACCAGGCCGGGCAGGTAGTAGGTGGCGTAGTCGACGCTGACGTTCGGGCCCGCCTGGATGTCCGGGGCGCTGCTGAACGCGACCGAGAAGAGCGCCAGCATGACGATGGGGAAGAGGAAGGTGAAGAAGACGGCGTCGGGGGCGCGGAAGTAGGAGCGGAGTTCGTAGCCGATGCGGTGCGCGCCGATGGCAGTGGTGTTCATCGTTGGGCGACCATTCCGAGGTAGACGTCCTCGAGGGACGGGCGGATGACTTCCAGGTCGTGCATGGGGTCTGGGTTGTTCTTGATGAGCGCGACCGGGTCCGTGGTGCGCTCGTCGTGGTGCGTGCCGTCTTGCTTGCGCCAGCGCACTCGGGGTGTCCGGGCCTCGGCGCCGCCGATCTCGTCGATCGGTGCGATGTCGAGCAGCTTGCCGTCGGCGATCACGGCCGCCCGGTCCGCGAGGTGTGCGGCCTCGTCGAGGTAGTGCGTGGTCAGGAGGATCGTCGTGCCCTCGTGCTTGACCTCGTCGATGAGGTCCCAGAACTGCCGACGGGCCTCCGGGTCAAAGCCGGTCGTCGGTTCGTCGAGGAAGAGGACCTCGGGGCGGCCGATGATGCCGAGGGCGACGTCGACGCGGCGGCGCTGGCCTCCGCTCAGGCGGCTGATGCGGGTGTTGCGCTGCGATTTGAGGCCGGTCTTCTGGAGGAGTTCCTCGACGCTGCGGTGCCGCGGGTAGAACGTCGTGAAGTGTCGGAGCTGTTCGGCGACGGTGACATTCGGGGACTCGGCCCTGGTCTGGAGGACGATGCCGATCCGTGCGTTGTGGCTGCGGGTCGTGTGTGCGGGGTCGTGGCCGAGCACGCGGACGTCCCCGCCGGTGCGGGTGCGGTAGCCCTCGAGGATCTCGACCGTGGTGGTCTTGCCGGCGCCGTTCGGGCCGAGGAGGGCGAAGGTTTCGCCGCGGGGGATGTCGAAGCTCACGTCGTCCACGGCGCGTTTGCCGGTGGGGTAATGCTTCGTGAGGTGGTGGACCTCGATGGCGGGGGTTTCGGGCATGGGTCAAGCGTGGTCTCGTGACGATGGTGGGGGATCCGCGGGGGCGGTGGTCTCGTATCCTCCGATCGGGGGATGGGGCGGCTTGCGAAGGGCGCCGCGACTGTTCCGGTCCACGAAGCCTGGCGATCGCGAACCAAAACGATCACGGCGTCCGGGGAAGGGACGCGCCCCTCAGTCGTCGGCGCGGAACGCGCCCCGTCTGGCCCGTTTACGCAACTCGTGAAGTGCAGACTTACCAGACGGTCGGCACGAGGCGGTCACGCACCGCTTGTCCCAGTGGTGCGTTTCGCGGATCACGAGCTCATTCGCACGACTTCACGCCGTCCGACGAAAGTCAGGGGTTAGCTTCTTCCAGCGATCCTAAACATACGGAGGCAACGCGGTGCTTTCGGGATTGGAAAACGAAGAGCCAGGTCCCCGCGACCGCCGCGATGAGGATCGCACCCGCCTCAACAGCCCACAGCGACGTGAGTGCACATGCTTCATCAAAGGCAACCGACACGATCACCGCGAAGGTGAGGGCTGAGACAGCCAGCGCGAACATCGCGAGAACCGCGGCGGTGGCGCGCCCGCCGCATCAGCCCGCAGCCCATTGAGCACGAGCAGTCCGAGTTCCGCGTCCTTGAGTGCGGCTGCACTGTAAGCGCGGACGATATTTGCGTTTGGGTCCATTCGCCTCGAGTAAAGGCATTCGAAGTGACTGAGGCAAAAGTGGACTCATAGCGTTCGTTGTCCTGAGGTTGGCCGCGGTTCATTCTTATAACATAACGGGTATGTTATCGACTGCGCCGTGCAGCTCGTATGCGACCGCACGAACTACGGGGCAAAGATCACGCCGGGCTTGCCATTCAAGAACGCGGACTAGTTGGTTTTCGTGTTCGTGAGGTGCGGCCCGATGTAGCCGATGAAGACCTTGCCGGTCCGGTCCGTGTCATCGAAATAGTGCATGCGTGGAGCGAACGTGTCGCGATGGGTTGGTTTGAAGTGCGCGAACATCTCCCTGGGGACCAGGGTGCCCGTGGAATCGGGGATAGCGAAAACGCGTTCTTGGCGCCAAGCCTTGTTCTGCAGAACTGAATCGCTCTCCGTGGAGGCGTGCCGATCACGTGGACATCGGGTTCCGATTGGTCCATCGTCATTGGTGAGATACATGTGTAGGTTTCCGCTCCAGCCACCCGCCTTCGCCTCGGCGTAGTCGTGAAGAACGCGAACGTATAACCACAGCGCAGAAGCGTAGCGCCCGATCGGATCTCGCTCGTCGACAGCCAGGGGACCAGCATCGTCGCCGGTGAACTGAACTCTCGCAATCGCCGCATGTTCTTCGTCACCGGGCGTCAGTCGCGCAACCAGCTCCCTCACGCTTTCAGGATGCGCCCAGGCGCTGTCATCGGGAACAATCGCCAGCGCGGCACGCTGCTCGCTGGTCATCGAAGTGCGGAGCCAATCCCGCTCCCGCCTCAGGTCGAGAGCATCCTGCGCTTCGCTGGCCGCGACCAACTCCAGCTCATCGATGCGCTCGTTGAGCGCGAGAAGTTGATCGGCGAGCCGACCCTCTCGGGCACCGGCTTCAGCGAACAGCTCTTCGTAGGCTGACTTCTCGCCCGCGGCCTTCGCGAGGAGCGAATCCAGAGCATCGAAGTGGTCGTGCTCCAAATTCGAGGCACCGAGCCACCGTCGCACGAATCGGGCGATCCGGTCTTTCAGCCCGACGGAGAAGGCACCGGGTTCTGGCGACTCACTCGAAGAACCGACCGTCGCCGCGATCGTCCCCGTGTCCGTGACCGAGCGCGTTTCGTGAGCCTCGTCCGTCGCGAGTGTTGTCTCGACGCGCTCCGCGACGATCGTACTGATCCGAGCGTCCCGAATCCTCCGACTTTCGGCGTCGATGAGCAGTCGCATTCCGCGGCGAACATCCTTCGGGAGTTCGTGGCCGAGGAAGTGCTTTCGGATGCCTTCCGCGTGCAGAGACTGGAGGGGCAGAGCAACTCGGCCGCCACGGATCGAGCGAGCAAAAGTCGCCGGGCCGAGGACACGGTGTCGAGCACCGTCGGCGGGAAGTGCGAAGTCGACGTCCGTCACGAAGGTGCGGACCCGTCCCGGTGAGACAGCATGTGACGGCGGGAGCATTGCCGCGAGAGCAACGGCGGCAGCGTCTGTCACGACATACGTGGCAGCCACACCGACGCTCATCGTGGTCAAGTCGGCGATCGTCCGTTGCCAGACCTCGTCCGTGTCGCGGCTCAGGGAGGTTGCCACGACCACCGGTACTCGGCGTTCTGGGTCGTTGATGACGGCCACGAGCGCTGCGACGTCATCAACATCGACACGGACCGGCGCCGATGTGAGGTGAGCCGCCCCGTCGCGGACGATGGTCCGAGCGAGGAGGTTCTTGACGATGCGAGGAGGTGCGACATCTCGCATCGCTCGCTCCGGCTCAACGTCGAGCATGCCCGCCTCGATCACCACCGCCTCGCCGTTCGACCGAGACGACAGCGCGAACACCGAGATGAGCCAGGTACCACGATCATTGGTCTCGACGAAACGCGTAAGGCGCCTCCGGGCCCCGTGAGCATCGTCGTCGATGGTGACCGATACAACTGCACTCTTCCCGAGCCGGACGTCGCCTTCGCCGTCCCAGTCCGCAGATTCGAGAGTTCCGCGGCGCTTTGAGCGAAGCTTGGAGCGCAGCCACTGCCGCAGCTCCTCGTCGGACAAGTCCAGCGCAGAGACGTCCTCTGGCAGACGAAGCACTGCCCGGTAGCCGACTGCGTGGTCGAGCACTGCTGCCTGCGCAGCTGACGCGCCGGCGCTCCCGGCGACTTCCTGCGTTGCCACGTTTCTCCTCATCGATCAGCCATCCGGCCCAGGTCAACATCTCCTTGAGCAGTCCGAGCGACCCGCTGCGAGGTCAGCGCAACCATCAACGCCATCGTCATACGGTCGCTGACATTCTGCGTCATCCTCGTTCCACCGAAGAGCGCGAGCGTCTCGCGCAAGAGCGACGTCTCGGACCGAGGTCCGCCGTGACGGACCAGGTGGACCATCGCATTGCCGATCTCCCGGAGCGCGACGACCTCGACCGGCCGGGAGTCCTGAGGAGTGGATGCCCTGAAGCCCGACCAGCCTTCGGGGTCGACGCCGATCGGCCAGACGAAGCGCTCCAACGCACTCCAGCGCAGCATGGGTGGCACGAGCGCCGAGATCGCCTGCGCCCGAGCAGCGTGCACGCGATCCAGGCCGAACGAGTTCGCGACCAGGCGCACCAAACGCTCCTCGGCGATCGGCCCTTCCGCCTGGACTACCTCGACCAACAGCGCCTGGACACGAGCAGCATTCTGCGGGAGATCGATCGCGTCGAGGACGGAGACGTCCCCGGACCGATCAGCCGGCGACCACGAACGGAACCGTTCGGTCTCTCCGGTCGCGCCCACGTCACGAATGGGGGCGTTTTGCTCGACCTCCGGGGCAGGTGCGGCGTGCGCCCGCAACGTACCGGGCTCATCGGGGCCTCCGCCCCCAGCGCGAGCGTCGAAACGGACGTCGACTGGGTCATCCGAGGGCTCGAGAGTCGGTTCAACGATGTCTGCGGGGGCTGTGAAGTCGACCGGGGACACCGGAAGCGAGTGGTCAACCGTGGGCCCGTTCGGACCTGCCGCGAACGCGAACGCCTCTGGCAGCTCTTCGAGCACGTCGTCGATCGCCGTCGAGACGGCGGCTCCCGCGTCCGCGGTAACGACCCGCTCCTCGTGGGCCTTCTCAAGCGAGTCGACGATCGAGTCGACCACGACGTCGCGGTCCGCCAGCCAATGCGGCATCCACACCCGTCGGACGCTCGGCCAGTGCATCAGGTTCTCGAGGACCTCCAGGGGGAGCGCGTCCCGGTCAGCGACTGTAGCGCGTGCTGCCCAGGCGGGGGTGTCGAGCAACACCGCAAGCAGCGGCTCGGTCGGGTTCGACGGGTGGGCCACAGCGATGTCGACCTTGAAGTCGGAGAGTCCCACGTCCGTCTGGACGGCAAGCCCGCGCCTAGCCAGCTCCGAGGCGATCTCGTCGCGGTGCCGATCCGTCGACATGGCGTCGTCCCGTGCGCCGAGCGCTGCCCGGGCACCGCGCTGTGCGAGCTCGAGGTAGGCGCGCAGGTGCTTGATGCCCAACGAGGTCGTCTCGTCAGCACGGAGGTCCTGCGGGTCGAAGCTCGAGAACAACACCACCTGCCGTCGTGCACGGGTCACCGCCACGTTCAGCCTCCGCTCGCCGCCAGGGCTCGTGAGCGGCCCGAAATTGAGCGGGAGGATGCCCCGCGAATTCTTGCTGAAGGCAGTGGAGAACAGGATCGTGTCGCGCTCGTCACCCTGCACGTTCTCGAGGTTCTTCACGAACAGGCCGTCTACGGCCGAATCGAGCGCCTCGTTGATGCGTGAGTCTTCGAGCGCACGCAGGAGTTCCTCCACCAGGGACCGCTGCTGCGCGTTGAAGGTCACGACACCGAGCGACGGGACGAGGTCGGGCGAGGCCGCGAACCGCCGCTGAATATCCGCGACGATCGCGCGAGCCTCGACCGGGTTCGTCCTGAGGTTCTGCCTGGTCGTACCCTCCTGCCCTGCGCGCATGAACTGGCCGTCGACGCGTCGGAGGGACACCCCATGACCGTCGACGTCTGCGGATGCGTCACCGAGAGCAGGTGCGGGGAAGGACGTGAGCTGGTCGTCGTAGTAGTACCGGTTGCTGAACGCGATGAGCGACTCGTCCTGGCTGCGGTAGTGCCAGGTCAACTGAAAACGGTCCACGCGGGCCTGAACACACTGGGCGAGGATCGACTCCTCGTCGACCGCCACCTGTTCGGCGGCGCCGTTCTCGTCGTCGTCCGAGTCGTCGATCGAGGTCTCCGCAAACGAGGTCGGTGGCATCTGCTTCGAGTCACCGACCACGACCACCGCCTTCGCCCGCCCCATGGCGCCGATCGCGTCCGCCACCCGCACCTGAGAGGCTTCGTCGAAGACGACGAGGTCGAACAGGCCCGGTGTTGCTTCGAAGAACCGTGCGACTGAGTCGGGGCTTACCAGTACGCAAGGGGTCAGTTCGGTCACGTACTGGCCGTATCGCGACATGAGCTCGCGGACCGGCATGAGCTTGCGCAGCTTCGACGAGCGCACCTCGGCGAGGAACTGCCCGGCGCCGCCGGACGCGGTGGTCTCGTTGAACGTCCGCCGGGTGACGACCTTCTCGGGAATGACACGCGGGAGGTGCTCCCGCAGGTCACGAGCGGCGTCAACGTACCGTCCGATCTTATGTTCGTGGGCGGCAGGGTCGAACTGGTCGAGCCCCGTGGCGCGTGCCCGTTCGAGTCGCATCGCGGTCGCGAGCCCCCGGTCGAATGCCTCGAGCGCGTCCTCAGACCCCTGGGCGCCGGTCAGCAAGACCTCGTACGCGTCGAGCAGTCCCGCGGCGCGGAGCGGCTCGAGGACCGACAGCCAGTCCGCCCAGGCCTCGGGAGTGCACCCGTCACGAGATGCTCCCGAACGGCCGTCGCGGGTCGCGTTCCAGCGGATGGTCGGCAGCTCTTCGCCGAGCCAGGGGAGCCACGCCGCGCTCGAGGCGAGCGCTTCGAGAGCGGACGAGAATACGACGACCTGGTCGCGGAGCTCGGGCTGCGGAGCACCGGAACGGGTCGTGTAGGCGAACAACGATCGACGGAACCGTCGGTCTTTCGCATCAACGCTCGTACCGCCGGTCACATCGGCCAACCAGCTCAACCACCGGACCTCGGTCGCGAGCGACGCATGGGCGTCCTGGTCGAGCGGACTCCATCCCGCGCGGATGACGAGGCCCGGGATCACAGCGATGCTGCTGGCGAGGTCCAGCGCAGCCTGCTGCATCTCCGCCGCGCGCGCCGTCAGTGCCACGAGCCGGTCCGGGTCGACGACCACACCCGGAACCCCGTGCGGGGCGAGTTCGTCGGCAACGCTCTGAAGGCGTTTCTTACGACCGAAGATGCTCGACGTCGCGGCGGTGGCGGCCTCCCTGGCGATCGCAGCGAGATCCGCTCGAAGCGATTCCGGGCGGATCACGGCGAGCACGTCGGCGTAGCGCTGCGAGAACGAGTGGACCTGGTCCTGAACGGCGGCTGTCGCATCACGCCACCGTTGCGTCCCGGCTTCGGTGAGCACGGCCGCGGCGACGGGCGGTGCCTCGACGATCGAGGCGAGGGCTCGGAAGTGCTCTGGCCTCGTGGCGTTGGTCAGGGCTTCGGCGTAGGAGCCGAGCGTCGGGTCGTCGCGCGCCGGGACCATGTCGACCGCACGATCGAACGCGACGGCGCGGGCACGCAGGACTTCGGGATCGGTACCGGCCGAGGCGAAGGCCCATGGGTGGTCGGCGACCGGGCGCGCCCGCAGTGCGACGTCCGGCGCTTCTCTGAGTGCTCGACGGATCGAGTTGATGTCCGACTCGGTGATGCGTGCTGCGACGTCGACCGGGACCTCGAGTGTCCGTGTGATGTCGGCGGTCGCGAGCTCCGAGTTGCGTGCCATGTAGAACGAGCGCCCAGATTCGTTCGTCTCGTGCAGCCTCCGGGCGTACCGGCTGAGGCCACGGCGGTTCTGCGAGACTGCGTCGCCGGTGCGGACCACTGCTTCGTGGTCGACCCGCGGCCGTTGTGCGAGCGCCTCTCGGAGACGCGCGCGCACCTCAGCGGGCTTTGCTCCCTTGTCGTGCAGGTCGAGGGTGAAGGGCGCGAGTCCGACCGCGTCGAGTCGTCGTTGAACGACCTGGAGGGCGGCGCGCTTCTCTGCAACGAACAGCACGCGCCGGCCGCCGGCGATCGACTTCGCGAGCAGGTTCGTGATGGTCTGCGACTTTCCCGTACCGGGCGGGCCCTCGAGCACGAACGTGCGGCCGGACATCGCAGCAGCGACTGCCTCGAGTTGCGAGGAGTCAGCCGGCACGGGGAGCTCGGACAACAGCTCGTCGAGCTCGTCTGTCCCGGCCGAGGCGTGATCGAGGTCGACCTGGTCGCCGACGAAGCGCTCGGTCGGTGACTCGATCAGGTGCTGCACGAGCGGATTGGTCGACAGTGCCGCCCAGTTCTCGTCGAGGTCCTTCCAGAGGCGGAACTTCGCGAACTGCAGGATGGCGAGGTCGACCGTGGGTTCGACGACGGCGTCGATGCCGGCTCGGAGGATCGCCGCTCGCGCGCCCGCCAGGACCTGCTCCACATCGATGCCCGACGCGTCGGATTTCGGGTCGGCGAGCGCAGGAATGCGGATGCGATGCTCGGCCCAGATCTTCTCGAGGAGGCAGTAGTTCGGCGTGGACATGCCGGATTCGTCGAGGACGACCTCGTACGCGCCGCCGCGCGTCCGGGCCTTCAGCGTGACGGGCACGAGGATGAGCGGGGAACGGACCTGCTTGCTCTTGACCGTCCAGACCATCGACCCGAGTGCGATGTACAGGTTGTTGGATCCGGTCTCCTCGACGACGGTCTTCGCCTTGTGCGCGAGCGTCTGGAAGTGGCGCGAGTAGCGGTCGACGGAGACGTCCCCGTAGACCGTCTTGTTGCCTCGGAACAGCTCGGTCTTGTCATCGTCGGGGAGGGACGCCGCTGAGCGCACGCCGCGTTGCAGGAGCACCTCGGGGAGGTCGTTCGAGGCGCGGATCGTGAAGGGTTTGCCGGAGTTCAGGTAGTCCTCGAACTCGGCGAGTCCATTCGACGCCAGGTACAGCTCGAAGCGGGCTCGGTCCGTGAAGTTGATCAGGCGGTTCCGCAGGCTTAGGTCGAGCAGGTTGTTCTTCCACTGCTTCACGCGAGGGGGCGTGGAGTCCTCTGCGGACTCGATCGCTGCACCGGAGTCCGCGGGTACGTACTCAGCGAGACGCGCGTGCTCTACCTGGTACTCGACGACTCGCACCTCTCCGTCTTCGGTGACGGTCCTCGCCGGCAACGGGAGGATCTCGCTCCGGCGTGCGAGGAAGACGTCGACGACCCCCTGGACGTCGTGGAGCTCCTCCGACAGGTGACGTGCCCCGGCGGCGATCACGTCGGCGAGCGAAGCCGCCGAGCCGTCCGTGGTGAGCATCGTGGTTTCGATCGGGGTCACGGCCCCGATGTCGACCAGGTTCTTTAGCGTGACCCCGGGGGAGACGAGTGACGGCATCGGTGTGTCGAAGCGCGTGTAGGCGAGAAAGGCGTGCCGGCGCATGACGATCAGCAGCGGGCGGATCCCCGCCCACTCCAGCGCAGCAGCCAGCACCACCGTCGTGTCGAGGCAGGTGCCGAACCGGCCTTCGAGCACTTCTGCCGGGGTCCTCACCTGCTGGCCCGCGCCGGCCCAGCTCGCGGGTGGCATGCTGTAGCGGACCTCGCGGTTCCGCATCGCCCGCACGATCGCAGCGACCGTCTTATCGACGCGCTCCGGCCCCTCCTGGTAGCCGCTCAGGCTCGCTCGCCCCGTCTCAGCCGCCAAGATCGTCGACGCCTCGTCGAGCAGCGAGGTCAGCGCCGGATGGTTCGGCTGCACGTGTGCCGCGAGCATCTCCTCCGACAGCTGGGTGCCGCCGTCGACCCACTGGTGGGCGGCAACGAGGTGGACCTCAGCAGCGGCCGTGGCGAGAAGCTCGTCGCCGTCGCGAAGCGTGGCCGTGACGACGGCAGGACGAGCGGCCTCGACCGTCGCGGTGACGGCCGGATCGAGCCGGAACCCGAGGTCGTGCTTCTCGATCTCGGACTGCGGTGCGAGGTCGAAGAAGTGCTCCCTCGGCTCGCCGAGCGAGAGCCCGGCTGAGGAGACCTCGATGGTGAGCCGCGCGTCTCGGACGTTCGCGCCGTCGTGTCGGATGCGGACGGCGTTCACCACCGCGATCCGGTTGTGTGCCATCGCGTAGCTGATGAGCGGTGCACACTCGATCGCGAGCTCCGTGGACCTCGCCGCCGTCCCTGCCGCGCCCGATGCCGAGGCGGTCGAGGCCGAGTCGGTTGCCGAAGCTGCGTGCGTCGCCTCCGCGGACGCAGTGGTCGCGCGTGTCGCGGTCCGCTCGGCCATCGACGACTGGAACGTCCGCCGGAGCTCCGTCGCCTCCGCAGCTTGCTCATCGGAACCCACGGCCTCGAGGAGACGGACGGTTGTGTCGAGCGCCCGGTAGGTGTCTGCTTCGTCGAACACGGCGTTGTGTGCCCATCGGTTCCGAACATCGCGCAGCTCGCCGGCGAGTCGTCGCCCGTTGTGGTCGAGGTCGAAGGGGAATCCGAGCTGCGGCAACTTCTCTGTCAGGGCACGGAGGACCACCTGCAGGTCGTGTTCGTCGTACTGGGTGTTCGACCGGCCGTGCTTCTGCTGGTCGAGCAGCTGGATGAGTTGGGGCCACCGCGCTCCGGACGAGATGCGAGGCTGCAGGACGTCACTGACGAACGGCTCCAGGCCGGCGACCGCGACTCGTAGCGCTGCTCCGACGTACTCGGGGCCGTTCGTCATCGCAGCGTCCTCTCGTGCAGATCGTGAGCGCGGTTCGGTGAACGGCGCTTCCGGAGCAGCCGACGGTTGTACGGGAACCCCCGCCGACACCGACTCACCTTGCCACGAGCCGCCGTCATCACTGGCGCGGGCTGAAATGAGCGCTGAATCGAGCGTCGCCTCGTCGATCATCGGGACGCCGTACTGCCGCGCCTTCTTCGCCTTGCCGCTCAGGCTGTCTGGGTCTGCCGCGACGAGGAGGGTCGTCTTCTTCGTCACCGCGGCGCCCACGGTGACACCGAGCGCGCGCAGCTCGTCTTCGATGTCCGCTCGGGGGCGACGCATCTCGCCCGTCAGCACGACGATCGTCGTTGCGTCGAGCTGTGTCCGCGGCTCGGCAGCCGGTGTACCGAACGGTATCGGGCTACCGGCTGACCGTGCGAGCGCCTCCCGTACGACGTCGGACGGGACGCGCAGCAGTTCGGCCACGAGGTCGACTTGCGCCCGTTCGGAGGGATCGAGCACGCCGTCGCGCAGGGCGGCGCGGGCGAGCGTGTGCACGTACTCCTGGTGGAGTCGGGCGCGCTGGTCCGCCGGCATCGCGAGGTGCACGGCGAGGTCGTCAAGCGCGACTGATTCGTCGATGCTGAGGAACCCGTCCGCGACGGCACGGTCGACGAGTGCGAGGTACTCCCGCTCGGTGCGGTCGGTGCTCGCCGGTAGGAGTTCGACCGCGCGGTCCATCGCGCTCGTGGCTGGGGCGGCCGAGGCGCGGCGTCGGGGCAGCCATTCCGGTCCACTCGCTCGGGGGCGTCCCCACATGAGTGTCACGCCGGTCTCGAGACGTTCGTCCCAGCGCCGCCGGTCCTCCGCGGGGTCATGCATGTAGGCGCCGAGAAGCCGAGCGGTCGCGCGGGCATCTGCGAGTGCTTCGTGCGCGTCGACCAGGTCGATGTCGAACGCGGAGCAGCAGTCGGCGAGGTTCCGCGCGGCGCCGGGCAGGAAGGTGCTCGCGAGTCGCATCGTGCACACCGAGTTGTCCGTCGTGCACGGGAACGGCGCGCCGGCGCGAGCGAATTCCGCCTGCAGGAAGGAGACCTCGAAACGCACGTTGTGGGCGACGAGCGTCCGTCCCTGAAGAAGGTCGGTCAGGTCGCCGACGATGTCCTCGAACGTTGGCGCACCGATGACGTCCGCTCCGCGGAGACGGTGGATGTGCGTGGGCCCGAGGTCTCGGTTCGGGTTGACGACTGTCTCGAACTCGCGCTCGATCCGCCCGTGTTCGTCGACGAGGACGACGGCGATCTCGATCACTCGGTGGCCTGTCTTAGGAGACAGCCCCGTCGTTTCGAGGTCGACCACTGCGAAACCCCTGTTGGTCATCGGTTGCTCCCCGTCCCGGTGCGGACACCCACCCATAAGCCGTCTCGTGCCCGTGTCATGCCCACGTAGAGCTCCCGGCGGCCCCGCTCCCGACGCTCTCGTTCGGTCTCCGACGGGTCGGCCGGGGCAGCATCGAGCAGCCGAGGATCGACGTGCGCGAGCAGCACCTGCTTGAACTCGAGGCCCTTCGCCCGCTTCACGGTCCCCACGCGGACCGCGTCCGAGGTCCGCCCCGCGTACTGCTGCAGAGAGACGGTCGGGACGCCAGCTCGCCCGAGCGACTCCATGACGTCGTTCGCCTGTCGGTTCGTCGCCGTGAGGATGCCGATGTCACCGTGACCGGTCCCGACGAGTCGAAGGACCTTGGTCAGCCGGTCGAGCATCGCCCGGTCGTGCTCGGCACGACTCGCGAACCGCGTCATCGTCGGAGCGGCACCGGAGCGCGAGACGTCGGACACCGCGTCACCGACCCCGTCGACGCCCTCGATGTCCACGAACTGGTCGTCCGCCACCATCTCCTTCGCGAACTCGAGGATCTCGGCGGTGTTCCGGTGGTTGACGTCAAGCACCACGCCTCGACCCGACAGGTTGATGCCGACCTCGCCGAGCGTGTACCCGCCGGGGTAGATGGTCTGCTGGCCGTCGCCGATGAGCGTCAGGCCGTCGGTCCGGTCACCCACGAGCTGGTGCACCAGCGCGACCATCGCGCAGGACAGATCCTGCGCCTCGTCCACGATGACCGCGTCGTACCGCTCGAGCGGCACCGCGCGCACCGCGTCGCGTGCGAGCAGGACGATGTCCTGCCAGTCGTGCGCTCGTCGCTCGCGCAGCCCGCGCGCGTACGCCTCGTACAGGTCCCAGACGGCCTGCCGCGTCTCCAGCGGGAGCGCGTGCTTGCGCCCGATGCGAGCCAGGTCCGCGTACTCGTCGAACCGCGTCAGGCCGCGGCCCTTGATGACGTGGCTGATTTCGTCTTCCCAGTACGAGCGCGAGAATCGCGACGACCGCAATGGACTGGAGGCGCGGATCGCGTTCCACGCGTCGTCGAACGCGAGCTGGGCCTCCCGTCCAGGAGCGCGGAACGCGATCCCGCGTTCCTTCAGCAGGCGCGTGGCGAACGCGTGGACGCCCATGAAGTCGACGCGGCCGACCATGTCGGGCGCGAGGCGTTCGAGGAGCGACTCGAGGACCTTCGGCAGGGTGCTGATGTACGTCGTGAACAGCACGCGACCGCCGGTCGCGCGTGCGAGGTACGCGGCACGGTGCAGGCCGACGACGGTCTTGCCGGTGCCGGCAGCGCCACGGATTCGTGCCGGGCCGTTGAAGCTTCGGCGCACGAGCTTGGCCTGCGCGGGGTCGAGGAACGCCATCCAGTCCTCGATCGGCGCTTCGAGCACGCCGTTGAGGAGCTGGTCGGTCAGCTCGTCGTCCAGCGCAGCGATCGTCGGCGAGGGCGTCGGCGCGGGCTCGCGGGGGAGTACCGGTGCCGGGACGACAACCTGTGGCCGTGTTGCTCCGCCGTCGCCGATCACGGGGAAGTGGTGCAGCATCGCGGCGAGGACCTCGTCGACGCGGGAAGCCGAGAGTCGGGCACCGCGCTTCGTGATGTGCCCGACGAGGTCGTGCGCGCCGATCACGTCGACCGAGGCGACGCGGGCGTGCATCCGCTTCTGGCCGGCGAGTGCTGCGACCGCGTGCACCTCGCCGGGCGCCAGGCCCGTGTCCGCCAGTGCTGCCTCGGTGCTGTACGCGAGGTCGGCGAGGCGGGCGATGTCGTCGGTGACGTCCTCTTGGCCGCGGGTGATCCGGTCGCCGTGGACCGCGACCTCGCGCCAGGCCTTCGTGTCGACGATGAAGACGCCGGCGCGGCCGACGACGACCATGTCCACTTGCGCTGTGCGGCTGCCGGGCCAGCGGCGGTCGCCGAGGAGGTGGTATCCGATGCCGGCGAGTGGGGCGAGGATTCGCGCGGTCTCGCTTTCGGTGCGGTGCGCGATCTCAAAACGGGCAGCGCGTTGCTCGGCGTCGTCCGCCTGGCGGCGGAGCTCGCGTGCGTGGCTACGCTGGCGGTGCGCCTCGACCCCTGCGGATTCTCCAGCCATCGTCATGGTGTTGCCCCTCGGAGGATCCGTTCGTCTTGACCGTTCGCCGTCCCCGGAGCGCGCGGTGCTGATTCATCCTCGTGGACGCGACGCCGCCTCGAAAGCACCTGTTTTGGGGTGCTCTCGTGTAGCAGCTATCTAATCGATACGTTACACATCAGTGGGCGGACTATTGCGGGGTTCCGCAGAAGCGCCGAGACGAATCATGGACAGTGGCCGCCAGTGTCGAGAAGGACTCGGTTCTGTCTCTAGGATCTCGATGACGGAGGACGATACATGGACGTACGTGAAACCACCCTGCAGGAACTGCTCGGCGGACCCAAGCAGTACATGGTGCCGCTCTACCAGCGGCCCTACGCGTGGGAGGTGCGTCAGCGGAAGCGCCTGTGGAGCGACATCCTCGAACTCGCCGAGACCCGTCGGACGAACCCGAGCGCGACGCATTTCATGGGCTCACTCGTACTCTCGACCGGAGCAATCGTGCCGACCGGCATGGAGTTCCTCGTCGTCGATGGCCAGCAGCGACTGACAACGTTGTCGATCCTGCTCTGCGCGCTCCGCGACTACCTCCGTGTGCACCAGACCAGTGAGCCGATGCTGGCCGAGAGCATCCACGAGCAGTACATCGCCGACCGCTTCAAGCCCGGCGACGCCCGCCTGAAGCTCTTGCCCACCCAGGCGGATCGCGATCCCTTCCGTGCTGTGGTCGATGGTGCAGTCGGCGCCGACTCGACGTCCGGGGTGGGCGACGCCTACTCGTTCTTTCGCCGCGAACTCGAACTCGCCGACGACCCAGACGATCCCCACGACATCGAACGGATCCGCGAGGCCGTTCTCGGCGGTCTGAGTTTCGTGTCCATCACCGCTCGAGACGAAGACAACGTCTACCGGATCTTCGAGTCACTCAACAACACTGGTCTCCGACTGACGCAGGGTGACCTGGTCCGCAACTACCTGTTCATGCGCCTCGGGTCCCGCGGGGAATCGGTCTACTCGTCGTGGTGGCTCCCGATGCAGCGTCGGCTCAGCGTCAACGACCTCGAACTGATCTTCTGGCTCGACGCCGTCGCAGACGAACCGCTGCTCAAGCAGGGCGACATCTACAGCTACCAGCAGGCGCGTCTGGCGAAGATGGACGACAAGCAGATCCTCGCGGAGATCGAACGCTTCAGCCGTTTGTCCGAGCAGCTCGAGGTCATCCGCAATCCGTCCCGCGAACCCGATGCTGCCGTACGAAAGCACCTGCAGCACTTGGCCGAGTGGGCATCGACCACGACCGTGCCGCTTACGCTTCGGCTTCTTGCACGACGCGCCGCCGGTACGAACAGCACGGAACAGGTCGCCGGAGCGCTCGCCGCTGTCGAGTCCTACATCGTGCGCCGCACGATCGGCGGGCGCTCAGGCCAGGGCCTCAACCGCACCATCCTGCAGGCGTGCGGCGTCCTGGATGATCGACCGGTCGACCATGTTCTCGTCGACTACTTCTCGACCGGGCGAAAGTACTTCTCGACCGACGACCAGATCCGCGACGCGGTCCGCACCCAGCCGTTCTACCTGCGTGGTCTGCGGACCCAGCAGAAGCTGATCCTGAAGTGGGTGCAGGAGGAACTCAACGCGAAGGAACCCGTTGACGTCGAGAAGTCGACAATCGAGCACATCTTGCCGCAGACGCTGACCCCGGAGTGGCGTGCTGCGCTCGATGTCGACCTCGCAGACGACGAGACCGTCGACCTGGTGCACGAGCAGCTCGTGCACTCGCTCGGCAACCTGACGCTGACCGGCTACAACTCCGAGCTCAGCAATCGGCCGTTTTCCTCGAAGCAGGACGACTACCGGAAGAGCAGCTTCAGTGGACTGAACCGACTCGTGCTCGAAGCTTCGACATGGGGCCGAGCAGAAATCCTCGCTCGAGGTGAATGGTTCGCTGAACGGATCGTCGAGCAATGGGCTGGGCCGAATGAACGGCTGCAGTCATCCGACACTGGCCGCGACTGGTCGCTCGTACACCAGGCGATCATGGCCATCCCCGCCGGCCACTGGTCGTCGTACGGTGACGTCGCTGCTCTCGTCGGCACGCACCCGGTCCCGCTCGGCGTCCATCTAGCGAGCCACGAGGTCATCGGGGCACACCGGGTGCTGCAAGGCGGCGGCACAATCTCGCCTGGGTTCCGTTGGCCTGATCCGTCCGATGAGCGTGATCCTCGGGCGGTGCTGGAAGAAGAAGGGTTGCGATTCTGGACCAACGGCGCTGCTGACGAGGCGGCCCGGCTCTCGACCGCGGCGCTCGCCGAGCGGGTGGGTCTGGTCACTGACGGAGTCAACGGCACGGATGCGGTGTCAGACGGCACGTTCATGGGGCAGTTGTCGAGCGCGAACCCGCCGGCGACCTTCCATGCCGTCTCCGAGCTCTTCACCGCGTGGAAGGAACTCGGCGGAACCGTCGAGTTCGGGTCGAACCGGGAGAGCAGCGCATTCATGACGGCACCTCGACGGTCCGAGGAGGGGCCGTCGCACTGGCCCTTCGCGATCTACCCGATCTCGGGGAGCGTCGAGGTGGTGTTCCAGCACCTGCGAGTTCGCCCGCCGTTCGATGACCTCGCCCTGCGGCAAGAGTTCCGTAGCCGACTCAACGCCGTGCCTGGGATCGACCTCGCCGCCAGCAGGATCGACAAGCGGCCATCGTTCCCGATCGACGTGCTCAACACGACCACTGCCCGCGAGCAGGTCGTTGATGCGCTGCGGTGGTTTGTCGACCAGCTCAACCCCAACACGCAGAACGCTGAAGGAGACACCGATGAGCGATGAGCTCCACGACGAAGTGCACGAGGATGAGCCACAGAACGGCGAGGCACCCTCGTCGGCGCTGGTCGAGTTCGAGGACGGTCTCGCCATCTTCTTCGGCACCGATGTCCCGGATGGGCTCGAGGTCGTTCCGTTCTCGTTCATCGACGAGCCAACGCTGCGCGCAGTCTCGACGGCCGTCGGGAACGCCGTCGGCCTTGGAAGCGTCGGCGCGCAGGGCATCAATGCAGCGATGCAGGCCCAGGGACTCGTGCGACTTGCACCGCAGACTCTCGAGGCGCTCAAGACGGCGACACCGATAGTCAAGGACGGCTGGAATCTTGGGACCCTCGCGAGCGGCGGCGGTTCATTCACCGCGTCGGTCCGCTGGCTCCCCGCCACTGCAGCGACGACTGCCTCGGTCCTTGCCTCGATGGGGCCGGCGATCACGTTGATGGTCATCCAGTTCCAGCTGAACCAGATCGCTGCTGTTGCCCAGCACAATCTGGAACTGACCTCGAAGGTGCTGCAGGTCGTGCGCCAGGGCCAGTGGTCCGCCGTGACCGGACACTACGAGACCCTCATCCGCGAACTGCGGCACGCCCGACGGATCGGGGAAGTGACCGACGCGGTGTTCGCTGAGGTGCGCGGCTACCAGGGTGAGCTGACGTCGCAGTGGGATGCGAACAAGCATGCAGTTCAGCGATACGCCGACGAGCTGGGGAGGAAGGCCGGACACAAGGACCGGCAGCAGTACCTCGCCGACAACGGACAGGCGATCATTGCCGACGTCCAGGCGCTTCTGCTCTCGCAGACATCCTGGTTCGTCTACCAATCGCTCCGTGCCGGACACCTGTTACGGAGTGCGAAGACGAACGAGGCAGACGCCAAGCTGCTCGACGGCTTGGTGACCGACGCCCGCGATCTGCACGAGCAGTCGCTTGCCCAGACAGACGAACTGCTGGACCAACTCGCTCGAGAGTTCGCAATCATCGCCGAACTGCCGGGCAAGCGGACGTTCAAGATCGGGGGCACCGCACGAGCGGCGAAGGAGTCGAACCTCATGGTGCGTGAGCTCCAGAACGCCCTCGGGCACATCCGCGGCATCGAGACGGCCCCTGACCGAGAACCCCTGAAGCTTCCGTCCTTGATGGTCTTCGAGGACGGCATACCGGAGGAACTCGTTCGGATCCTCCCGTTCCGCCTCCAGCCCGGCGAGCAGGTCCTCGCGCTGGCGGACGTCTCGTTCGACCGGATCACCCTTCCCCGTCTGAGCGACGGTTGGGTTGCCGTAACCGACCGACGTCTGCTCCTGACCAAGCAGGACTCGTTGCGCCGGGTCGGTGCGATCGACTCCGAGTTAAGCCTCGCGAACATCCGGTACGTCCGACGTCCGGACTCTCCGGAGCGGCCACCCGTCGTCGAGATCATCACCAAGGATGCGGACGTGACCCTCCGCTTCCCCGCATGGGCGAAGACAGGAGCAGCGCGACGATCCGCGGTTGACTTCGGGGAGCTGATCGCCAGCTTCATGAACCTGCCTGTCGAGGAGATCCCCGCGTTCAGCGTGCTCGAGATCGCCGCTCCAGAGGAAGGATTGCGCTCGGTTCGAAGCTGATCCGCACAGCTGTGCCGACTTGCTGACGCGACTCAACACGCAGAGCCAAGACCACGATGCGAAGGTCGGCCGTCGTTCCTGTGCGCGATCTCGCCGGGACCGGTCTGCAGGACGTGTGGCGGTACGAGATCCTGCCGCTCTTGGCGGAGCACCACTACGGCGAAGGTGTCGACCTGGAGGCGCGGTACGGCCTGGCAACGCTGCGTCGCCAGGTGGCGCCCACGTCGACGGACGGGGCCGAAGGTGCTTCCGTCGACGATTGAGCTGCGGGAAGCGGACCAGCCGGTGGTGCACCGATTGCCGCGCACGGTCGCCGTCGGGCTCGCGTCAGCGAACATCGCGACCGTTGCACCCACGCTCGGTGCTGATGAGTACCGCGTGAGTGGTGTCCGGAAGGTCGGCGTTGTGCGGATCGTCGGGCACACGGTGTGGTTGAAGCCAAAGACGCCGGTGCGGCGGCTGTTCGCGATGCTGGTGTACGCCCGCCGGGAGTGGGATCTGGACCGAAGATGACTTCGGGTTCGAGGAAGACGATGACCTCGTGCCGGCGTTGGCGCACGCGTTCGTGCGGCAGGCCTTGCGGGCGCTCGCCGGAGGGCCGCTTCGCGGGTACGTCACGCGCGAGGACGCGGTGCCGCTCGTGCGTGGTCGGTGGCGGATCGGAGACCAGCTGACACGGCGGGGCGGGCAGCCGCTGCCGGTCGAGGTGTCGTTCGACGACTATGCCGAGAACCAGGTACTGCTGACCGCTGCGACGCGGTTGCTGCGGCTGCCCGGCGTTCCGGCGGACGTACTCGGGGCGCTCCGGCGGCTCGTGCGGGTGCTCGGCGGGGTGTCGGTGATCCCCGTCGGGGCGCCGGTGCCGGCCGTCCGTCTTGATCGACGGAACGCGCGGTACGCGTCGGCGCTGGCGTTGGGGGCGCTCGTGCTGTCGGGGTCTTCGGTCGAGCAGCGCGCCGGGTCAGTCGTCGCGTCGGGGTTCCTTGTCGACATGTGGTCGGTGTCCGAGGACTTCGTGAACGCGGCGCTGCGAGAAGCCTTCAAGCCGTACGGGGGAGAGCTGGTGGCGCAGTACGCGTCGACGCTGGATATCGACGGGACGGTGAAGATCGCGCCGGACCTCGTGTGGCTCGTCGACGGGGATGTGCGGGCGTGCATCGACGTGAAGTACAAGGTCGAGAAGCACGGGCAGTACCCGAACGCTGATCTATACCAGATGGCGGCGTACTGCCGGATGTTCGGGTTGGGGGAGGGACACCTGGTCTACGCCGCAGGTAGTGCTGAAGCGCGACTCATCGACCTGGTCGACGGCCCTTTGGTCCGGCTGTACGGGCTAGACCTCAGGCGCCCGACCCCCGCCGTCGTAGGGCAGCTACCGAGCGTCGGCCCGGGAGAATCAAAACGCTAAGTTGGCGTGCGCGCACAGACTTGCTGGCAGATGTAAGCGCTCGACGTGACGGCGGAGACGCGTCGAACTGAACAGTCGTAACCAGCGCGGCCCGCGCTCCGCTGACGGAACGGCGACACGTGTTTTCGTGCACTTAATGTATCTCGAGTGGGTGGCAACGCGCCTAAGGGGACTCCATCGGGCGCGAAACCTAGAGCATACTCCGACGGGTTACACCAGTCTCGGTGACCGGGGTCGGCTAGCCCCTGCCCAAATGAGTGATGCCTTTCGAGGCCCTGCTAGTCGGATGGCTAAATTCCCGGAGCGATTTCACTCAACACCTCATTGGCGGACGCGCATAACTCTATTAGAGTGATGGCGGAACCGACAACCTTTTGTATTTCCTCTGCGTGCGAGAGCGACATGGTCCAGTCTTCTCGAGCCTTGAAAAAGCGCGGGAGAACTCGGTAGCCGCTAATCCGCCATTTCCAGGCTGCCTCGGGAACTCCGCTTAACTTTCGGCCATTTTGGAACACGATTCTGCCGTCCGCCCAGGTGGCTGGACCGAAAGCATCCGGAGTAGATGAACCGAGCCAATGCGTCGTGGATGAGACGCCTTGCTGCTCCCAAGCAGATCTAATCTTCCGACCGAGGTCTCGCGCGGACCTGAAGAGCGTTACGCTGCCCGTCAGCGGAATGCGAAGGTCGTCAGCTTCGAGCGCCCGCCAATTGCGCTCGGTGTACGACGGTGCGGACAGGAGAGCGAGGACGTAATTGTAAGCCCCGTCGAAGTCACCCGACTGCCCGAGGCTCGACAGCCATCTTTCAATCACCGGCGAGAAGTTGTGTACGAGACCGTTCTCCCCTCGTCGCCAGGCTGGCCAGATTGCTTTGCCACCCCGATTATTGAAGCTGTGCTGGTCCGGGAGGAGTGAGCTGTGAATGACAGCGGGCCCGGCGCCTTGTCCACGTGGGTTAGTGATGAGGGCAATGCCGGTTGGCGTCGAAAAAACTTCGTGCAGATCGTCGCGATACCAGTCGATCCAAGCGCGATCGTCGTAGAGAAAGCGTCGATCGAGTGGCCTATACAAAACCTCTCGAAGGTGCCCGGTGTCCAGGCCGGCAACGGTGGGCGGACGCTGAGAAGTTCGCGTCCTCTGCGCCGTAGACCAGGCGTCACGGCGACCTGAATCGCTCAACCTGCTCCAGTTTCCTAACTTACCCGTGAGGTATGGGTGAACTTGTTTACCCGTGGGCGGGATTTCCCCAAGCACGCTTTCTCTGGTCGTTCCCAGCGGGGAGAATGGTGATTTGTCGCGTGCGGTCTGAAACCCGGTGAGGGGTTCAGAATTGAATAAATCAGGTAGTGAAGGCGCTTTTTCGAGAACTTCGGAATCCCACCGAACCGGTGAGAATCCATTCTTTGCGGTGACAAATACCTCGTCGAATGCGGATGGGTCGAAAGTGGCTCCAAGGATCTCCAGTTTTTGCCGGCGAGAACCAAACAGTCGCCTGTGATGGAACTGAGCAGCCCCCGCATACCCGCGGTCATACACAAGCCAAACGATCGCTACACCGGTCTGAATGTCGAAAATATTTGCATCGCCTCCCGCGAAGTCGTTGGCCCCATCGCTGCCGCGGGTATCACCACCCAGGTCGAGGATCCAAGCCTCCTTAAGGTTCTGCTGAGCGATTTTCCGGAGACCACCGAGAGATCCGCCTTGAAGCCACGTGCGATTCGTGATAAATGCGACGATTCCGTGCCGATCGCCCCCGGCGAATCGAGGGTAAGAGGCAGTTGCAGTACGCTGTTCCGGCGACTGCATTGCCCAAAGCGACCAAAGCCAGAACGCCACGTACAAGTCGCGAGTGCTCTTCAGATCCCGACGCCGTTCGAGCGGCGTCGCTTCCGTCAAAGACTCAAGAAGGCCCTTTGCGAAAGGTTCGAGAGTCGATGTAGCAGGCAAACGCTCGTACGGCGGGTTACCGAAGACGACCATGAGGTCATCGTTAGTCTTGACGGCGTCTGCAGATTTGCGTTCTTTCATCATTTCGCTGCCGGCGATACCAAATCCGGACTCAACTAACAGATCAACCTCGGGGCCTGCGAGAGTATCCGTGAGATAGATTGGAAGGCGCTGGTCTGGCTTACTGCCTAGTATTCGAAGAAGAACCTCGAGGCGCTGATGCGCAATCGTGTAGGGGCCCGGGAGAAGCTCGAACGCGGCTAGTCGGAGGGACACAAGGTCGTTGAGCACTGCATCGACCGGAAGGCCCCGCTCTGCGGCTTTCCGGGCGGCAGCCTGAACGAGTCCTAAGAGAAATGTTCCCGTTCCCGTTGCCGGGTCAAGGAACTTCGATTTGGTATCGAGAATTCCGTTCTCGATGGATAGGCTCTGTCGAAGCAGCACGTCGGTGCCATCCACTATCTGATCAACCACTTGAGTGGGAGTGTAGTAGACCCCAGATGCTTCTCGCGCTTTTGAGTCGTAAACCGCAAAAAAGGGCTCATAAGCATGCACGATTGGGTCGGTTACGTTGCGGTCAGCTGCCCCGGGCTCGTACGCAAAGAGCGATAGAGGAATTAGGTTAATGGTTTGAACGAGGCCTTGCAGGAGGGGCAAGAGCGTAGCGGGCCGAGATCCGTTAGACCACAAGATTTGCAGACACTGAGACAGAAGGGGATGTGTATCGTGCTTTAAAGAAACTTGATGGTCAATAGCGATCGTCGATTGCGACTCGAGTCGCCAAAGGAGCGAACCAAACGTTGCAATTTGTACGTAACTATCGACGAAGCGATCCCAGGTGAATCGCTGACCGTTGCGGAAAATCAAACTCTCAAAGTCGGAACGGAGTTCGTTGAGGTTCGCCCCCGCGGCCTCGGGGCCGATTTCGATCAGCGCGCTCCTCAAAGAGCGAGCGCGTACAGCAAGTGCGGATACCGCAGACTGGATCGTCGCATATTCCGACAACGGAGCGGAGAAGAAGTCGGCGAGCAGGTCTCTCAACTTGGCAGTGTCTTCGTCGCTTGGGAATACGACGAGCGCCCCAGGGTCCGTTAGCGTTTCCTGAGCACCGATCTGCGCGTGTGCAACCAGCCGGCCATCTCGATAATGCTCCCACTGCCAGCCATTAGTAAGGAGCAGGTTTGGCAGACCGTCGATAAAGCGAGAGCGCTGCTCCGCATCGTGGCCCTTTAGATGACGAAGGTTCTTCGAAGCGGCTTTGAGTTCGACCCAGCCAACAAGTTCACTGCCTCGTACCGCTTTCCAATCCGGGATGCCCACCAGGTCAGCACTTACCTGAGGTATGAACGCGAAATCTGGACCTGTCAGGTACGCTGCGCTCTTCAGTAGTGTTTCGAAAGCGGAGTATAAAGAAGCCTCGGCTTTGGCGCCGGAGACCGCCAGGATATCGCGAGAGGAGTCAATGAATGATGCGATTGCCTGGTCGAGGTCCATACTTAGACCCTAGAGGTCGCCTTGACTGTCGTCCAGTGCGCCTCGCGGGACGCGCCTCGAAGCGACGAGTCTGAGATGGCCGATCACGATGATCCCGTCGATCCGGGGCTGTAGCTGCTGGGTGTTCCTAGTGCGCGCTTCCACGCTGTGATCAGCGCGCTTCGCTGACGGAGGTGAATTGTTTGGGTGGCGCGGGGAAGTTGCTCGCTGACGTGTTTCGCCGGTGGGTGACGGGACGACTGTTAGGGGGGGGGGGGCGGCCTGGTGCGAGTCCCCTCATCCGAGGGCTTGGGTGGTCCCGAGGCGTCCACTCGAACCGCGGAAGACTCGGTGAATCTTGCCGCGCAGAGGATCTGCTGGCGTAGGGGTCTCGGCGCGAGCTCCATAGGGCATAAGTGCTTTGTGGGAGTTGAGAGCACTTCCGATCCGAACGGCGGTATTTCGTACCGCGGTCGACGTCCTTCGAGGGTCGTCCTTGTTGACGCCGCGGGTCGCCAACGACATCGGTGTATCGGGTACACGTCGGAGACCGCCGGCCTCTCGGGCCTCTATCGCGACCTCGTGCCCGGCCTCGGCGCGGCGTCTGTCGGGGTTAATGCGGATTCGGGCGTATGAGCAGCCTCGGCGGCGCAGTTCGCGCCCGAATCGGCTCAGATGTGAGCACGCGCTCGCCTAGGCGAGTCTCGCGCTGGCCTTGTCGTCCATGATTGCTTCAACCTGCAGCGGAATCGCCCCGAGGACCGCGGTGCCTTAGTCGGCAGGCAGGTCACGCGGCAGGACCGCGACCTCCCCCCAGTACCTCCCTGCCGACGCCAATTGCACCTTGACCAACCGAGTCGGCCTCGACTGGCCCCCCCCCCGACCCCCGGCGGCGGCAACCCCGGGAACCGCTGTCGCGAATGCTCCAGCCGGATCATCTTCTCGGCAGCATCCGGGCGGTTGCGGTCGGAAACCCTTCAGCGTGCTCGCGTTCAGGGCGATCGGCAGCACCGCGGCGATGGCCCGGATGGAAACGACGGAGAGCCCGAAGTCGATCCCCACGTGTGCTAGCCCGATGGACCGCGGGAACCTCCTCGGCGAGTCGCCGAGCGGTCGAGCGGTCTTGGGACAGACGTCGGCCGCGACGTCAGCCCTAACTCACGAGCGGCGTCGACGATAGACGTCGAGGCGGCGCGGGCACGCTCCGACGAGTCCTTCGGGATGTGCAGAGACGTGAGGGCGAGCGTCGCTCCGGCTCCGGCTCCGGCTCCGGCTCCGGCTCCGGCTCCGGCCCGGCCCGGCCCCAGCCCCCGCAGCTGCCGCGAAGGTGGAAGCGGCCAGATTGGCGTGACGAAGGTGGGTGCCTGCCCCCAACCGCATCAGCGCGTAGCTCCGGTGGGACCGGCCTCCTTCGCGTCGGCGGGCTGGGCCGCGGTGACGACGTCGAGCGGGGCACCCGGAGCCGACTGCGCTTCGAGGTCGGCCCGCACCGAGTCGGACACCCCGAACAACAACGTCGCCACGAACCCCACGACGTACGCCACAACGAGCCCCGACCCGTACCCGAGCAGCGCCCACGCGTATCCGGACGACCCGTTCAACAGCGGGATGAGCGACAGGTCCGAGGCGCCGATGGCAATCGCCCCGACGGAGTGCCCGAGCTGATCGAACAGCCCGACGACACCGCCACCGAACGCACCACCGATGCATGCGGTGGTGAACGGCCGTCCGAGGGGGAGCGTCACGCCGTAGATCAGGGGCTCGCCGACACCGAGGAACCCAGCCGGCAGCGCACCACGGATGGTCCGCACGAGCGAAGCGTTCGAACGGAAGCGAACCCACAGCGCGATGCATGCACCGATCTGCCCGGCACCACCCATCGCCAGCACGGGCAGCAGCACGGTCCACCCGGTCTGGTCGATCAGGGTGGTGTGGATCGGGATGAGTCCCTGGTGCATGCCGGTCATGACGAGCGGCAGGAAGAGACCTCCGAGCACGAAGCCGGCGAAGGCCCCACCGTTCGCGAGCAGCCAGGTCGCAGCGGTGCCGATCGCGACCGAGACGACACCGGCGACGGACATGAGCACGCCGAGCGTGATCGACCCGGCGACGAGGACGGTCACGGTCGGCACGACGATGAGCGCTATGACATCGGGCGTGACCCGGCGCATGAAGCGCTCGATGTAGGCCGCGAGGATGCCGCCGGCCAACGCCCCGAGCACGCCGCCCTGCCCGGGCGCCAGGGTCTCGCCGAACACGGTCACGTTGGCGACACCGGCCGCGACGATGATGCCGCCGACGGCACCGCCGAGGATGGGCGTGCCGCCGAACTCCTTCGCGGCGTTCATCCCGACGAACACGGCGAGCAACGACAGGAAGCCGGACGAGAGCACGCCGAGGAACGGCGTCACCCCGGGCACCCACCCGAGGTTCGTCAGGATGCCGTTGATCCCGGCGATGAGCCCGCAGGCGATCAGCGCGGGGATGAGCGGGATGAAGATCGCGGAGATCTTCCGGATCGCGCGCATGGTGCGGCCGTCGGAACGGGACCGCGCGGAGGCCTTGATCGACGCGCCGCGAGCGGCGAGCTCCTCGGGCGACGCACCGGACGCACCGAATGCACCCGACGCGGCAGCGGCACTGGATGCACCAGCCCCACCAGCCGCAGCCACCGGGGCGGCCGCGCGCAGGGCCTCCAGGTCGTTGGCCACGCGGTCGACGAGACCCGGGCCGAGCACGATCTGCAGGTTCGAGCCTGCCGCGATGGCGGCCATGACGCCGTCGGTGGCCTGCAGCGCCGGCAGGTCGACGGACCCGGGGGACGCGACCTCGACCCGCAGCCGGGTCATGCAGTTCTCGACGTCGGCGATGTTCGAGGACCCCCCGACGGTGTCGAGGATCCGTTGTGCGAGTTGCTGTGCATCGGCCATTGATGGGGCTCCTCGGGGGAAAGAGAGGGATGAAGGGGGAGAGCGTCAGAGGACGGCGCGCAACGAGCCGCCCGCGGCATCGAGACGGGAACGGACGTCAGCAGCGGACGCCCCGGTGAGGATCATCGCGATGGCGGTCTTCACCTCGCCGCCGGCGTCGTCCAATGCAGACGAGACGGCCGAGTCCGAGGCGCCGGTCACGTCCTGCACGAGCGAGAACGCCCGCGCCACGAGCTTCGCGTTCGTCGCCCGCACGTCGACCATCCGGTTGCCGTACGTCTTGTTGCTCCGCACCATTGCGAGCGTGGTGAGCATGTTGAGGACGAGCTTCTGCGCGGTCCCAGCCTTCAGGCGGGTGGACCCGGCGATGAACTCGGGACCGACGACGACGTCGATGGCGATGTCGGCGTGCCGCCCCGCAGCCGAACCCGCGTTGCACGCGACCGAGACCGACAGGGCGGACCTGCGCCGCGCCTCCTGGATGGCTGCGATCACATAGGGCGTTCTGCCGGACGCGCTGATCCCGACGACCACGTCGTCGGACGTCAAGCCGAGCGCGTCGAGGTCGCGGACGGCCGCGTCTTCGTCGTCTTCGGCGCCCTCGACGGCGGTGGTGAGCGCGACCTGGCCGCCGGCGATCAGGCCGAGCACCTGCGAGGGATCGGTGCCGAAGGTGGGCGGGCACTCGCTGGCGTCGAGGACGCCGAGCCGGCCCGGCGTGCCGGCACCGACGTAGACGAGGCGGCCGCCGCGCGCGAAGGCTGCGGCGATCCGGTCTGCCGCCGCTGCGATGGCCGGGAGGCACGGCTCGACTGCTGCAGGCACGCTGCGGTCGCCGGCGTTCATTCGTTGAGCAGCCTCGAGGGTCGAGACGAGGTCGATGTCGTCGAGGCTCGCGTCGGCGGCCTCGGTGGTGAGGTCTTTCAGCTCGTCGCGGAGGAGGTCGTGGTGCAGCTGATCGTGGTGCATGGTGCTCGATTCAGGAACGGTGGTGCGTGCGGACCGCGTGGCGGCTGCGTGCGAGGAGCGGGCGGGAGCGATCGTCGGTGCGCTGGGCGACGACGACGAAGAGGGCGTCGACGATGGCGAGCTGGCTCATCCGGCTGCCCATCGCGGCGGGGCGGAGGTCGCTCTCGGCGCCGGCGACACCGAGCAGGACGTGGTCGGTGTGGTCCATGAGCGGCGAGGTGGCGTGGCCGGTGATCGCGACGACGGTGGCGCCGTTCTCGTGGGCGAGCGCTGCGACCTCGAGGGCCTCGGTCGTCGTGCCGGAGTGGCTCGTGATGACGAGGACGTCCTGTGGGCCGAGGACGCTCGCGAGGGTCAGGGCGTTGTGCGGGTCGTCGGCGATCGAGCTCGCGATGCCGATGCGCTCGAGCTTGAGGTGCAGGTCTCGGGCGACGATGCCGCTCGCGCCGACGCCGTAGAGGACGACCCGGCGGGCTTCGCTGATGCGGATGGCCGCGGCCTCGAGGGCGTGCGGGTCGAGGGTCGCACGGGTGTCGCTCATCACGGCCCGGACGTCCTCGGTGACCTTCGCGATCACGGTCGCCACGTCGTCGTCGACGCTGACGCCGGCGTGGATCTCGGTGTCCGCTCGCTCGTGGATGCCACGCTCGACGGCCCGGGTCATGCTCCGCTGGAGTGCGGCGAAGTTCGCGAAGCCGAGGTGCTGGGCGAAGCGGGAGACGGTGGCGGGGGAGACCCCGGCGCGTCCGGCGAGCTCGGCGGCACTGGTCGTCGCGGCGGTCGCGGGCTCGTCGAGGACGGCGTCGGCGATGGCGCGCATGCTCGTCGGCATCGTGCGGGACTGGGTGCGGACGAGGGCGAACGCGTCGGCGCGGTCGGTGCGATCGGTGATCGTCATGCGCTCCATGAAAGCGCATTGCACGGGCGGGCGCTAGGCGTGAAAGCAAATTGCCCGTTACGGCGGGGCGGGGCGGGCGCCTGTTCGTTCAGTGAGCAGAAGACGTCGAGTCACTGCGGTGGACTCGACGTCTTCTGCTCACTCGATGCGCGGCGGCGGTGCTTTCGGCGGCACCCCGGTGTGGCACCCTGGACCTGACGACAGGGGAGGGCTCGTGGGGGACGACGATTCGTCGAGGCCGGAGGGGATCGGCCGAGGACTGCTGGTGGTGCTCGCCGTGGTGGCCCCGATCGCGACGGCGTTCGCCCTCGGCCTCCAGGTCATCACGCTGATCTCGGTCAGTTGGCGCACCTTCAACCACGGCAGCTGCGACTACCTGGGCTCGCAGATCGCTGCGCTGGTCATCGGTCTCGGCGTCCCGCTCGTCCTCCTCGCCATCGGGATCGTCGCGGTGCGTCGCCGCCGGGACGGTCGACCGGCAGTCGTCCTGACGGTCGTCGCCGCCCTGTGCGTCGGTGTCGCCGGGGTGTGCGTCGTCCTGCCTGCCGTCGGTGTCATCCGGCAGGCACCCGCCGACGATCGGGCCTACCGCGCGACGCTCGCACAGGACGAGCTCGACGAACTGGACCCTGCGGACCCGGCCGACGCGCACCAGGCCGCGGACCGCATGGACCCCGAGATCACCGAGGCGCTCGGTGTGCTGCACCTCCGTCGTGACGCCGTGGACGTCCGACGTGACTTCACCGCGGGGAAGACCGAGGGGGGCAACGCCTGCACGACCTACACGGCGACGATCGCGCTGCCCGACTCCCTGGACCGCGACGCGACAACCGAGGCGCTGTCGGACCACTTCGACGATCGGGACGAGGCGAGCCGCGGCGCCGACCACGCCTACACGTACCAGGGGGACGGGGATCCGTCGCTCCGGCCGGCCGACACGCTCTCCGAGATCGAGTACCGGGCGAAGTCGAACGAACTGCTCGTGGAGAGCGATTGCATCATCCCGCGAGCAGCGGGGAACTGATCAGCCCCGCCGGTACCGCGTCGCCGGCTTCCCCGGCCCCTCGGCTCGCTTCGCCTCGGTCGCCGTCAGCATCGGCAGCATCGCCCGCCGGAACGAGTCCGGCAGGAGCGCCTCGCCGCGGATGGCCTCGTGCACCCGCCGCAGCTCCGTCATCGTGAACGGCTCGGCCAGCAGTCCGTGCGTGTCCGGCGCGTCGGAGTACGCGGCCCGGAGTCGGGCGACCGCGAACGCGACGATGTCGTCGTGCCCGTGCACCATGCCGAGGGTGTCGGCGACCGGCACGATCCGGGCCCGCGAACCATCGGGCTCGAGCGCTGACGCCGGCACGACGTCGAGGTGCGCGACCGACAGTACCCACCCCCGGTCGTCGCGCGAGGGGTCGTCGAACACGTGCAACTGCTCCGGCGCGAGCCCCGTCACGCCGGCCTTCGTGGAGAGCGACCGCAGGACGGCCGAAGCCAGCTGCTCGCCCTCGTGCACGAACGTCCCGGGCAGCCGCCAGTCCCCGTCGACCGCGTCGAGCACCTGCAGCACCGAGAGCGGTCCGCCCGCGGGAACCGTGAGCACCGCGGTGTCCACGGCCACCGACGGGCGCGGGTAGTCCGTCAGGCGCTTGCCGTCGGCGTCGCGGTACTCGTTCGTCATGAGCACGAGTTTACGCACACTTGCGCAAACCAGCAGGAGCGTGCAGACTCGCTTTTACGCAATTCCGCGTAAACCTGCATCGGAGGCTCACATGACCACGCAGACCACCGTCCAGGTCGACCGGGCCGTCGGTGCCGTCCTCGGCTCCGCCGCCGGCGACGCACTCGGCGCCGGCTACGAGTTCCGCCCCGCCGTCCCAGCGCCCACCCCGATCCGGATGGCCGGCGGCGGCTCGTTCGGCTGGGCCCCGGGAGAGTGGACGGACGACACGAGCATGGCCGTCCCGATCCTCCGCACGGTCGCGCGCGGCGGCGACCCGGGTTCCGAGGAGGCACTCGACGGCCTCGTGGCCGCCTGGGCAGCGTGGTCGGTCAACGCGCCCGACGTCGGCATCCAGACACGCAACGTCCTCACCGGCCTGGAGGCACGGACCGCCTCCCACGCTCGCGCTGCGGCCCGGCAGGAACACGACTTCAAGGGCCGCTCCGCCGGCAACGGGTCGCTGATGCGGACCGCCCCGCTGGTCCTCGCCTACCTGCGTGGGGACATCGGAGAAGAGGAGCGGCTCGCCTCAGCGGCGCGGGCGATCAGTGACCTGACGCATTTCGAGACGGACGCAGGGGACGCGTGCGTGCTCTGGTGCGTCGCGATCCGGCACGCGGTGCTGACCGGGGAGCTCGACGTCCTCCGCGGCCTCGACCTGCTCGACCTCGACCGGCGCCGACTGTGGGTTGACCGCCTCGTCACGGCGGAGCACTCCGAGCCGGTGGACTTCACGGACTCGAACGGGTGGGTCGTCTCCGCGATGCAGGCCGCGTACGCCGCGGTCAAGCACAGCACCTCGCTCGAGGACGCCCTCGTCCGAGCCGTCCGCACGGGCAACGACACCGACACGGTCGCGGCGATCGCCGGAGGCCTGGCCGGAGCGATCTACGGGGCATCGGCGCTGCCTCCCGAGTGGCGCGAGCTGTTGCACGGCTGGCCGAACCTGCGCGCGGACGACCTCGTCACGCTGAGTGAGCAGGCGCTGACCGCGTGACCCGGCGCCGACGTCGGAGGCTGCCATTGGGGGGAGCCTCCGCCGTCGGCGACGTGAGCGGCGGGGCGGAGGCGAGCCGCGCCTCCAGGCCTGCTACGACGCGTCCCGCTCTCCCTCCTGCTCGAAGGCCGAGGCGACCGAGTCGACGACGTCCTGCGAGCGCGCGACGACCACGATCGCGCGGCGCACCGGTGGATCGAGGTGTGCCCGGGGCACGGCGCGGGCGACCGCGGACTCCGGTACCACGGCGGTACCGAGCCCAGCGGACGCGAGGGCTGCGGCGGCCGCGGGTGAGTCGACCGTCGCGACGACCTCGGGAGTGAGACCTGCCCGGGCGAAGCGTTCGGCGAGCCACTGTCCGTACCCGCGGTCGACCGGGAGGCCGATCACGGGCCGGTCGGCAACGGCCTCGAGCGTGATGGCCGTTCCGGGGAAGCCGACCACGACGACCTCCTCGTGTCCGACGGTTCGGAGGAGCAGGTCCGGCGCCTCCACCGGCCCCGGAACGACCGCGACGTCCTGCTCGCCAGAGCGGACCGCCTCGACCATCGTGCGGGCACTCGAGCCCTCGGACAGCGTGGGGAGTGGAACGCCGCGGTCGACGAGGTCGCGGAGCGCCGGAACGACGAACGGCACCGTGAAGCTCTGCGCGACGACGAGCCGGAGCGCGACGGGGCCCCGGGCTGCGGCGTCGGCGCGGACGGCGGCATCGACCGCTGCCCGGGCTGCGGGAGCGAAGGCCCGCCCGGCGGCGGTCAGGGTCGCGCCGTGCCGCCCGCGATCGAGGACGGCGACGCCGAGGTCGCGTTCGAGGCTCCCGATCTGGTGGGACACGGCGGGCTGCGAGAGGTGCAGGGTCCGGGCAGCGCGGGAGATCGAGCCGGCATCGACGACGGCGAGGAAGACCTCGAACGCTCGGAGGTTGGCCATCAACGCATTCTATGGAATCACCAGGGAACATCGAAGACGTTTCGGGATGCGCGTTGGACCCGCTGCGGTTCTCATCGGAGCACGGTGACCGCCGTGTTCGGAACGACGAGAGGACCACACCATGACGAACGACGACCGCAAGCGCATCCTGCTCATCGGCGGCGGATCCGGCATCGGGCACGCGATCGCCGCAACACTCCTCGAGCGTGGGGACGAACCCGTCATCGGCGCTCGCCACCCCGAACGGACCGCGGCCGCGATGGCCGAGGCGTTGGACGGCGTCGAAGTGCTCCGCGCGGATCTCGGCGACGAGGAGTCGATCGCCGCGCTCGTCGGAGCCGGGCCCTTCGACGCGGTCGTCTCCCTCGCGGCTGCCCACGCGAACGGGCCGGTGTCCGAACTCGACCGTGGAGCCATCAGCGGCGCGTTCGACGCCAAGGTCGTCGGGCCGATCCTGCTCGCGAAGCACCTCGCTCCGGTGATGCGCCCCGGTGGCGCGTTCGTGCTGTTCTCCGGCGTCGCGGCGTGGAAGCCGGCACCGGGACTCGCCGTGATGGCGACGACGAACGGTGCGGTGTCGTTCCTGGTCGAGGCGCTCGCCGTCGAGCTCGCGCCGCTGCGTGCCGTGGCGGTCTCGCCGGGAATCATCGACTCCGGCGCGTGGGACGGCATGGGCGAGGACGCCAAACGGGGGATGTTCGCCGAGACAGCGGCGTCGAACCCAGTCGGCCGCGTCGGAGCGCCGGACGACGTCGTGTCGGCGGTGTTGCTCGCGATCGACAACGGGTTCGTGACCGGCACCACGCTGCACGTCGACGGTGGTGGCCGGCTGGGCTGAGCGCGCGCGGACCGGCCGTCTGCGCGAGGTGCCGGAGTGACGGGGGCGAGCCGCGCCTCCCGGCCCTCGCGTCAGGCGGTGGTGCGCTGCCGGAAGACGCCCGCCCGGACCAGCCACACGTAGAGCAGGCAGCCGATGCAGACATCGAAGACGGCGTTGAGGAAGGCGGCGACCAGCGCGATCGCGGCGCCGACGGGGGCGGCGTACGGGACGCCGACCAGGGCGAGGACGAACGCCAGCGCCGTGATGACCAGGCCGACCTGCTGGGCGAACGTCGGGGGTTCGGGCGCCTCGAGTTCGGTCGGCGGGGCGAGCCGCGGGCGGATGAACCGGCGGAAGAGCGCGCCGTAGGGGTGTCGACGGATGCCGGCGATGCCGCCGATGGCGAAGAGGACCACGATCACGGCGAGCAGGACGATGCCGGCCGCCCACGTCGCGGGGATCAGGGTGAGGACGATCGTCGCGGCGAGCAGGACGGTCGTGATGGCCGCGCCGAAGCGTGGGGAGCGCGGGTCGATGCCGTTGTCGGGTGTTGCGGGCGTGGTCATCGGGACTCCTCTGTGCCTGGGGTCAGGACGGTGTCGAGGGCTGCGGAGAGCTCGGCGGGACGGGGCGGTCCTCCGAAGCGGGTGCGGACCGTGCGGTCCGCGTCGAGGAGCAGGACCGTGGGGGTCTGCATGACGTCGAAGCGTCGGGCGAGCTCGGGGCGGTCGGCGAGGTCGATCTCGATGCGCGTGACACCGGGGGTGGTGTCGGCGACGGCGTCGAGTTGACGGCGGGTGGCCGGGCAACGGGCGCACGTCGGGGTGGAGAACTGCACGAGGGTGGCGGCGGGGCCGAAGGCGTCGGCGGGGGCGAGGTCCGCGGTGAGGTGCGTGTCCGTGCGGCCGCTTCGTGCGCGTCCGGTTCGCGCGCGCAGCACCACGCCGAGGACCGTGGCGAGTGCGAGGACTCCCACGAGGACGGCGACGGCCGCGATGACGGTCATGCCGTGACGGTACGTCGTTCGGGCGTCCGGGTCACCGAGATGACCGACTGTGACAGGTCAGCGGCGGCGACGGACGATCGCAGCGATCGGGGTCTGCAGCAGCAGGAGCAGCACCCAGTACAGGCCGACCGACGGGAAGATCATCGCGAGCACGAGGGCCAGGGCGAGCAGGCCGGCGGCGGTCGGGCCCTTCCAGCTGTCCCCGAGCGGCGAGGACAGCAGCTCCGGGGAGCGGCGGAGTTGCCACTCGATGACGGTGAGCGTCAGGCTCGTGACGACCATGCTCCCGAGGTACAGCCCGTGCGACACCCGGTCCCCGCTCGCGCTGGTGTTGAGCAGGTTGGCGGCGAACGGCAGGAACACGATGCTGATCAGCCACAGGAAGTTCAGGCGCATGATCCGCAGGTTGTAGGAGCGCACGTGCTCGAACACCTGGTGGTGCAGGGTCCAGAAGCGCGAGATCACCCAGAACGTGACGAAGAACTCCAGGAGCGCCGGCCAGTGGTCACCGAGCAGGTCGCCCGCGCTCTCGCCGCCCGTGAGCTCCCCGGCGATGTCGACGAGCGGGAGGATGAGGAGCGTGATCGCGATCGCCACGGTTGCGTCGGAGAAGTTCACGAGGCGGTCGAGGCCACGCTCGGTTCGTGCCTGCTCGGTCTGCTCGCTCATGGTGCCGAGCGTACCGAGCGCCTGAGGAGCGGCCCTAGCATCGGGGGCATGAGCGACGACGTGACGCCTGGCCGGTACCGCCACTTCAAGGGGAACGACTACGAGGTGCTCCTCGTCGCGCGGGACGTCGAGACCGAGGAGCCGGTCGTCGTCTACCAGGCGCTGTACGGCGAACGCGGGCACTGGGTCCGCACCCTCGCCGACTTCACGGCGCACGTCTCCCGCGACGGCTACGACGGGCCGCGCTTTGTGCGCACCGGCGGTGTCGGCGGCCAGCCTTGGCTAGCCCGTGCACCGAAGCGCGACTTGCCCATCAACGCAGATGACGCTCGATTTCCGCCCTTCGTGCCCTGACTTCTGCGAGTTGTCGATCAATTGCTGCCGTTTCCTCGTCGCTCAGATGCAGTCGATAGCGCGATCCCTTGACTCGCTCAATCTCACCCCGCAGACGGTTTGACTCAATCATTGCGATTTCGAGATCTGACTGCTGCTCGAACAATGAAAGCCGGTCGAGGTCGCTGCCAAGGCGGGAATCGAAGTCATTGCCGCCGTTTTCGAATAGTCGCGAATGTAACGAACTCACCGTCTTATCGAGGGAGCGCTTCTTCCTCTCAAGATCTAGCACATGTTGCGCGTGCCGGATCGCCTGCTCGCTCTGCTCGGCGCGAACCGCGCGACGCATCTCGAGTTCGCTCTCAATACGGTCGAGCTCATCAATTTGGTCAATCAAGTCACCTTCTCTTGACACCTGGCCAACTTCGCCGAGGGTCGACGCGTCAAGCGGGACTGATAGCCTCCTGCTCGCCTCGTCGATGAATTGGCGCGGATCGTATATGTAGAATAGCTGATTCGTTTCTGACAGGAATTCTTGCACCAGGGCTGGCTGTGGACCCAGAGTGTGACCGGAGAATCGCTGCCACCAATCTTCTTTCAGGTCGTCGGTGATGAAAATGACGGGGCGCTGATTCTCGCGACCACGCTTGAGGATCTCACTCCAGATTACAAAATCGCCGTACTTGTTATCGCCCTCTTTCTTGACGTCACGGTACCCCGGCGGTATTGACTTTGCGAACCGATCGTCCGCTTGGGAATAAAGGCGAGTTAGGTCCTCATTTTCGAATGCTTTCCCAACCCGATCTGCAAATATTTTGGTAATCTGTTCGAGGATCGGATCCATAGCAAGGTCTGCGGGGCTCGGCGGCGTTGACTCCTGCAGCTGACTAGAAAGCTCCATTTCGATCGCGTCAAGGCTGTCGTTGGTGATTTCTTCAAGCCGCTTCGCATCGATCTCAGGGTGTCGAGATTTGCTTCGAATGGCGGCGAGGAGCTTACCGCGTCCCTCGGTGATTGCTCGGGTCAGATCGTCGTATGCCTTCGGTTGCGCGCTCATCACCGCAAGGCGATTGCGGTGGAACTCTGCGGCCGCCTGGTGCGGGAGCCAGATCTGGGTCTGTAGCCTGCCTAGAACTGTGAGCAAATTAGAGACGGTAGCGGGCCGATAGCGGTATAAATTGAGTAGTACGTTCGCGTCAAGGACTATCTCACCTCCCCATAAGAGGTCTAGCTCCCCTGGGGTGGGTGGATAGAAGCCACGAAATTCATCACGCACGGCCTGGACGATAGTTGACGGCACGATTTCTCGGTACCCCTCAGTTGGGGTAGATGGGGGCAACCTGGCTGGTGTCCGTGGGGGCCCCTAAGCTTCGGGCATGCAGATCGGCACCGACGGGCACGTCCTGCTCAGCCCGAGCGACCTGTCCACGTGGGCCTCGTGCGAGTGGGCGTTCCTGCGGCGGATGGACGCCAAGCTCGGCCGCGGCGAACCCCTCCCCGAGACGCACGACGACATGCTCGAGCGCACCGCCCGGCTGGGGGACCAGCACGAGCTCGACTACCTCGCGATCCTCAAGGAGACGCGGGACGTCGTGGAGTTCGAGCGCCCTGAACCCCCGCAGTACGCCGAGGCAGCCGAACAAGCGCGAAGCGCCATGCGCAACGGCGCCGACGTCCTGTACCAGCCGACCTTCCACGCACCTCCGACCGCGGACGACGCGGGCTTCATCGGCTTCGCGGACTTCATCGTCCGCAACGACCGCGGCGAGTACGAGGTCTACGACACCAAGCTCGCCCGGCACGCCAAGATCAGCGCCCTCCTGCAGCTCGCCGCCTACGCCGAGCGGATGCAGGCGCACGGCATCCCCACCGGCGAGCAGGTCCACCTCGTGCTCGGCGACCGGACCACCACGACGCACGAGCTGGCCGACATCGCCCCGGTGTACCGGACGCAGCGCGCGGAGCTCAAGCGTGTGATCGCCGAGCGGCTGGCGGCGGACGAAACACTGCAGTGGGGCGACCCGCGGTACTCGTCGTGCGGCCGGTGCGACGTGTGCAGCACGCAGGTCGAGCAGCACCGCGACCTGGTCCTCGTCGCGGGCATGCGTCTCGACCAGCGGACGAAGCTGATCCGGCAGGGAGTGCGGACGATCGACGACCTGGCGGGCCGGACCACGGCCGTGCCGGGCATGTCGAATTCGACGCGAGAGCGGCTGGTGCGTCAGGCGCGCCTCCAGGTCGACGGCCAGCACGCCGGCGGGCGCAAGCCGCTGTTCGAGGTCCTGGATCCACGAGCGCTCGACGCGATCCCCGCGCCGGACCCGGGCGACGTGTTCTTCGACTTCGAGGGCGACCCGCTGTACACCGAGGACGGCGTGCACTGGGGCATCGACTACCTGTTCGGGCTGGTGGACGACCAGGCCGAGTTCACGGCGTTCTGGGCGCACACGCTGCGCGACGAGCGGCAGGCGCTGGTCGACTTCCTCGCCTGGGTGCAGCGGCGGCGCGAGCAGTACCCCGGCATGCACATCTACCACTACGCGGCGTACGAGCGGACGCACCTGCTGTCCCTCGCGGCCCGGCACGGGGTGGGCGAAGAGGCCGTTGACGACCTCCTGCGCGCGGGCGTCCTCGTCGACCTGTACCCGGTGGTTCGGAAGGCCCTCGTGGTCGGCAGCCGCAGCTACTCGATCAAGAAGCTCGAGCCGCTGTACATGGGCGAGGACCTGCGGCTCAGCGACGTCACGAACGCCGCGGACAGCATCACCGCCTACGTCGACGCGATCACCGAGATCCGCACGGGCGATGCGACCCGCGGGCAGCACATGCTCGACGAGGTCGCCGACTACAACGCCTACGACTGCCGCTCGACGCTTCGGCTCCGCGATTGGCTCCTGTCTCTGCGTGCCGAGTCGCCGGCCGCCCCACGGGAGGAGGACGAACTCCTCCCACCGATCCCCGTCGACCGTGAGCCGAACCCGGTGTACGTCGCGCTCGCCGCCGAACTCGAGGACGTCGACGCCCTCGACCGCACCCCCGACCAGACCGCCCTGGCGCTCGCCGCGGCCGCGATCGACTACCACCGGCGCGAGGCGAAGACGTTCTGGCAGGACCACTTCGACCGCCTCCGCAACCCCGTGGACGAGTGGGCGGACACCCGCGACGTCCTCGTCGTCGAGCGGGCTTCCGTCGAGCGCGACTGGGACACGCTGCCGCGTGCCCGGTCGCAGTCGCGTGAGATCCGGTTGTCGGGGACGCTCGCGCCCGGTTCGCGGCTCCGGCCTGGAGGCACGCCCCACCTCGTCTACGACGACCCACTCCCGCCATCGGTCGTCTCCCCGGGCCCCGGGTCGAAGGGCGCGTCCTCTCGCGCGGTCATCGTGGACGTCAGCGACGACGGCGATGCCGTCGAGGTCCTGGTGAAGGAGGGCCTGCCGGTCGGTGGGTCGCCGCACGGAGACCTTCCTGTCGCCATCGCACCGGCGGCACCGCCCCGCGCGAAGCCGCAGCCCGAGGCGATCGCCGAGTGGGGGCAGGCGGTGCTCGACGCGCTGCCGTCGATGCTGCCTGACCCGGCCTTCGACCTGCTCCGCCGCGTTCCGCCGCGCGGGCCCATCGTCCCCGTGCAGGGCGACGACACCGTGTCTGCCGTGGTCGCGACGCTGTTCGGGCTCGACCGGTCCTACCTGGCGATCCAGGGCCCTCCCGGCACCGGCAAGACCTACGTCGGGTCGAACGTCGTCGCGCGGCTCGTCCGCGAGTACGGCTGGCGCGTCGGCGTCGTCGGGCAGTCCCACGCCACCTCGGAGAACTTCCTTGATTCGGTGGTGCGCGCAGGCGTCCCCGCCGATCGTGTCGTGAAGGTCCCGAAGAAGGACGCGACCGAGGACGGCCTCGAGGCGGCCGACTGGACACCCGTGAAGAACGGCGCCGCGATCGCCGCGTTCCTGTCCTCGTGCGAGGCCTTGGGTACCGGCGGCGTCGTGGGCGGCACCGCGTGGACCTTCGCGAACGAGGCGACGATCGCCCGCGGTTCCCTCGACCTGATCGTCGTCGACGAGGCCGGACAGTTCTCGCTCGCGCCGACGATCGCCTCCTCGGTCGCCGCGACCCGCCTGCTCCTGCTCGGCGATCCGCAGCAGCTGCCACAGGTGTCGCAGGGATCCCACCCCGAACCCGTTGACCAGTCAGCGCTCGGATGGCTCACTGACGGGGCGCACGTGTTGCCGTCCGAGTTCGGCTACTTCCTGGCCCGCACCCGGCGCATGGAACCCGCACTGACGGCCTCGGTGTCCGCCCTGTCCTACGACGGGCAGCTCGCCTCGATGGTCTCCGGCCGGCACCTCGACGACATCGACGCAGGCGTGCTCCCCGTTCCGGTCGTGCACGTGGGCAACACGACGTCCTCGGTCGAGGAAGCCGCTCGGGTCGTGGCGCTCGCACAGGACGTGGTCGGCCGGCGATGGGTGGACGGTGACGTCAGCCGGACGCTGACCGACGAGGACGTCATCGTCGTCGCGCCGTACAACGCCCAGGGTGCCGTGATCCGTGATGCCCTGGACCGCGCCGGACTCCGGGGGACCCAGGTCGGCACCGTCGACATGTTCCAGGGGCGCGAAGCCGTCGTGTCGATCGTGTCGCTGGCGGCCTCGAGCGCTGCCGACATCCCGCGCGGGCTCGACTTCCTGCTCATGCCGAACCGCCTGAACGTGGCGCTGTCCCGGGCGAAGTGGGCGGCGTACCTCGTGTACTCGCCTGCGCTCACCACGGGCCTGCCGCCGTCGATCGCCGGGCTGTCCCTGCTGTCCCGGTTCATCGAGCTCGTCGAGCCGCGCCCCTGAGTCGATCGTCGCCGGGGCGAGCCCGTTCTCGTTCCGGCGATTGACCGTTCCGGTTCACGAACCCCGGCGATCGCGAACCAGAACGGTCGAACCCGGAACGGAACTGCCCCGTCCGCCGCGCTGCGCCGAACCGTGACGCCTGAACGAGGGCTCGTCCGACACCTGTCGCCGTGGGACGGTGGACGCATGGGGGAAGTACGAGGAAGCGCGCCGCTCACGCTGCGCGCTCGGAAGCCCGGCTACGCGGTCATGCAGGAGTGCCTGTCCATCCAGTCCGGCGCTCCGGCTCGAACGAGGTGGCAACGGTTCTGGGGTCACGACCCGCTCCACCCGGACGCACGGTCGTGGTTCAAGGGCGCGATCGGAGAGCGGGAGGTCGCGACGGCCCTCGAGTCGCTCGGTCCGGACTTCACCGTGCTCCACGCCGTCCCCGTCGGCAAGCACGAGACCGACATCGACCACCTGGTCATCGGGCCCACCGGGGTGTTCTCGATCAACACGAAGAACCACTCGGGGCAGGACGTCTGGGTCGGCGGGCGGACGCTCATGGTGAGCGGGCAGCGGACCCGGCACATGCACAGCGCCCTCACGGAGGGCGAGCGAGCAACCCGGCTGCTCTCGACGGCGGCCGGAGGCCCGATCCTGGTGCAGCCGATCCTCGTCGTGGCCGCGGCGAAGCTCAGGTTCGGTGACAAGGTGCCGGCGGTCGTCACGCTGCGGCCACAGGAGATCGGGCAGTGGATCACGGGGCTGCCGTGCGCGCACTCCGACGAGGCCGTTCGCTTCCTCACGATGCTCGCCGAGGAACGCGGCACCTGGCACGTCGATGCTGTCGTCATCAACGACACCCTCCGCCACGTCCAGCGGTTCGAGCGGCTCGAGCGGGACCGGCAGCAGGCCGAAGCGCGGCGGGCCCTGCTCCGGAAGGCGCGGGTGGTGGCGGTGCTCGCCGTCCCCGCAGGCGCTCTGCTCGGCTACTGGTGGGCAGCCGCGATCACCGCACTCGGCGCCTGACTCAGCGGATCAGCTCGAGGAGATCGTCGCCGTCGTGGCCGCGGTGGTCGCCGCGACGCTGGCCATGATCGCGGCCATCTGGATCTCCTCGAGGACGGCCTTCACCGCCGGGGTCGCCCAACTGCCCGAGGTGATCTCCTTGACGAGCGCGCGGTCGACCTTGCCGAAGTGCTTGCGGAGGGTGTTCGTCGCGTCGAGGAGTCCGATCACCGCTGCTGAGAACGGCGTCGGAGCCGACCGCTGCGCGAGGACGTCGGCGATCGCGGACCGGAGCAGGGTCTCGGGGCCGCCGTCGCGCTCTGGGTACTTCGTGGTGGGGAAGATGCCGAGCGCCTTGCCCTGTTCGAGCGTGATGACACCCCGCTCGATCAGCCCGGCGAAGACGTCGTCGCGCAGCGGGCGCTTGGCGAGCCGGGTGATCCACCACTTCGCCTTGCGGGGCTTGTCGGTCGCCGCGATGGTGCCGACGACGCCGTCGAGCACCGGGTCGCCGGTCGCGGCGCCGTTCACGACGGTGACCAGCCCGTCCTGCAGCGAGACGACGCCACGGAGGGCGAGGTCGGCGAGGACGGCGCCGGCGAGCCCGGCGTCGAGGGTCTGGACGTCCGTTGACTTCCGCCCGTCGGACTCGACCTGGAGCAGCGCGAACGCCTGCGGGACCGTGAGTTGCTCAGCCATGCTCGCAGCCTGCCATGCGTGGCGGGGGTGCGCCGTGCCTCCAGGCCGATGCCCAGCGCACACCGAGGTCGGCGCGCGCCGGGCTGCGTGGGTCAGTACGCGGCGGACTGCCCGCCGTCGATCGGGACGACCGTCGCGTTGACGTAGGACGCGTCGTCGGAGAGCAGGAAGGCGACGACGGCTGCGATCTCGGGAGCCTCGCCGTAGCGCTTGGCGGGGTTGACCTGGATGAACTCCTCGGCGGCCCCGCGCGGATTCTCCGGGTTGAGCTGCTTCATCGAGTTCTCGACCATGGGCGTCCAGATGGCTCCCGGCGCGATGGCGTTGATGCGGATGCCGTACCGGCCGTACTCGACGGCGGAGTTGCGGGTCAGACCGACGACACCGTGCTTGGCGGCGGCGTACCCGGACTGGTTGCCGATGCCGCGGATGCCGCCGACGCTAGCGGTGTTGACGACCATGCCGCTGCCCTGCGTGCGCATCACGGCGAGGACCTTCTCGAGGCCGAGGAACACGCCCCGGAGGTTGATCGACACCACCTTGTCGAACTCCGCGGCCGTGAAGGACTCGGTGGGGTTCTGCTTGCCCTCGATGCCGGCGTTGTTGAAGAAGCCGTCGATGCGCCCGAAGCGCTCGGTGGTCGCCGTGACGTACGCCTCGACCTGGGCTTCGTCGGAGACGTCGGCGACGGTGGTCAGGACCTGGGCGTCCGGGGCGGCGTCGAGGACGGCGGTCTTCGATGCCTCGAGACCCTCGGCGGACACGTCGACGAGGGAGAGTGCGGCACCCTCGGTCGCCAGGCGCACGGCGGCGGCGCGGCCGAGGCCGGAACCGCCGCCGGTGATGAGGACGACGCGGTCGGTGAAGCGGGAAGTGGTCATGGGAGGCCTCCTGGGGTCTTCGACGGTGAAGGTCGGTGCGTCCGCATCGGCCCGAACTAGGCTACACCTGTCGTATAAAACCGGCACCGGTGGGCGCTAGGCTGCCGTGCCGTGGGGAACAGGACGCTGCTGAGCAGGATCGTGTGGGACGGGACACGGAGGCAGGCGGTGCTGCTCGTGATCGGCGTGGCGTTCGCGCTCGCAGCGGTGGGGGAGGTCGCGCTCCTGGTGCTGACGCCCGACCCGGACTGGGGGACCGGCATCACGAGCGTGCTCTGCGCGATGGCGATCGCCGGACTCGTCGTGGGGCTGCGGTGGAACCCGTTCGACTCGCTCGAGAGCCGCAACCGGGTACGGGCTGCCGAACAGACCTCGCGGGAGGGCCGCCGCACCGCGCTCGACCTGCTCCTGCTCGACCTCGTGCTGGTGGTGCTGGCGTTCCCGCTCGGCGTCGTCGTGGTCGTTCGTGACGACGACCCCACCGGGTGGTTCCTCTCGTTGATGTTCGCGTTCCTGTCCGCGATCGGGCTGCTGCTCGCGTGGCTGGTCGACATGCTCGTCGTGCTGCCCGTCGTCACACTGGTCGCCACGCTGATCGGCCGCACGGGGCGCAGCCGTGTCGCGGCGTCGCTCGCGGCGATGCTCCTGGCGATCGTGGCGTTCGCGATCGCCGTGACGTTCGCGGTGCCGAGCGAGTCCCACGGGTACGTCGGTCGCGGAGGTCGACTGCTCGAAGCCGTCGGCGTCCTGCTGGGCGTGCCGTTCCGCGAGCCGGCGAGCCCGGCGCTCCTCTGGATCGCGCGGCTCGCCCTGGTGCTCGTCGTCGCGTCGATGGTGTGGTTCGCCCGGGAGGGGCGCGCGGCCCGACGTCGGTGATCAGCAGGCCTGCAGGATCCTCGCCATCGCGTCGTGCTCGGCGGGCGCGACCCACAGCCGGTACTTCGTCTTCACCGCGACCTGGTGCTCGATGTACGTGCAGCGGAAGGACTTGTCGGCGGGCAGCCAGGTCGCGGCGTCGCCGGAACGCTTCTGCGCGTTCGAGTGCCCGTCGACGGCGAACAGGTTGTCGGGATCGTTCGCGAGTGCCTCGCGCTGGGCCTGGGGGAGCTGCTGCGCGCCGGTGCGCCAGGCGTTCTCGAGCGCGACGACGTGGTCGATCTGCACGAGCGTCGAGGTCGTGTTCCCGCGGACGAAGTCGATCGTCGCGCCGGTGTACGGCGAGACGAGCGTGCCCGTCAGGACCTTGCACCGTCCCTGTCGGGTGATCTCCGTCAGGTCCCGGGCGAGCACGTCGTTGCGGGTGTCGCACCCGTTCCGGTCGACGTCGAGCCACGCCGTCCCGAAGTCCCCGACCCGGTCGTAGCCGGTCGCCGGCGCCTTGCCCTTGACGGGCAGGTCGGCGAGCTGCGCCCGCGCGGTCTGCGCGTCCTGCTGGTCGGTCGCGGTGCCGGTCACCGAAGTGGTCGGCTCTGACCCCGGCCTGGAGGCGCGGGTCGTCTCCGGCGCGGCGGGTTCCGTCGTGATGACGGGAGCGTCCGACCCCGCGGGTGCGCTGGTGACGGCGGGTGCGGCCTCGGCATCGGGTGCGAGGAAGCCGGTCGTGTGGAGCGCGTACGCCCCGACGGCGAGCCCGAGGACGACGAGGACGGACGTGAGACTGGTGCGGGTGCGGCGTCGGCGGGACGTCATGCTGCGGTGGTGCTCCTGGTGGTGCGGGTGGTGCGGGCCGGACGGCCTCGACGATCATGCCGGAGACCTCGGACATCTCCCGGGACCCCCGCGGAGGGTCGAGGGGTAGACACGGGCACATGACCGATTACGCCAATCCGTCCGTGTCCGTCACCGGTGGGTCGATGCCGCTCCTGGGCTTCGGCACCTGGCAGATCCCCGACGCCGATGCCCCCGCCGCCGTGGGTGAGGCGCTCCAGGCCGGCTACCGGCACATCGACACTGCCACCGGCTACCGCAACCAGCGCGGGGTGGGGAAGGCCATCGCCGACTCGGGGTTGGCCCGTGACGACGTCTTCGTGACGACGAAGCTGCCGCCGGACAACGCCGACCGCGTGCGCGAGACGATCGAGGAGAGCCTCGACCAGCTCGGGCTCGACCACCTCGACCTCTGGCTCGTGCACTGGCCGCCGAACCGCGAGGCCCGCCCCGACGTGTGGCAACAGGTCGTGCAGGCGCAGGCCGACGGGCTCACCCGGGCCGTCGGCGTGAGCAACTACTCCCTGGCCCAGATCGACGAACTCGTGTCGGCCACCGGCGTGACCCCGGCCGTGAACCAGATCAAGTGGAGCCCGGTGGAGTTCGACGCCGCGGTGGCCGACGGGCTCGCCGAGCGCGGTGTCGTCCTCGAGGGCTACAGCCCCTTCAAGGCGAGCAACCTGCAGGATCCGACGCTGCTCGAGATCGCCGGCGCCCACGACGCCGACAGCGCGCAGGTCATCGTGGCGTGGCACGTCGCGCACGGGTTCGTCGTGATCCCGAAGTCGTCGAACCCGGAGCGCATCCGGTCGAACGCCGCCGGGGCCCGCATCGAGCTGAGCCCGGACGAGGTCGCACGGATCGACGGCCTCGGGCACTGACCACCCGGCCGGCGGCGTCACTCCAGCAGGGAGCGGATGTCGTCGGCCGTCAGGTCGTCGGCGAACAGGGCGTCGTCGTCGATCATCGTGGCGAACAGCTCGGCCTTCTTCGACGCAAGGGCGAGGACCTTCTCCTCGATGGTGTCCTCCGCGATGAACCGCTGCACGTTCACCGACCGGGTCTGCCCGATGCGGTGAGTGCGGTCGACCGCCTGGTTCTCGGCAGCGGGGTTCCACCACGGGTCGAGCACGAAGACGGTGTCCGCCTCGGTCAGGGTGAGCCCGAACCCGCCGGCCTTGAGCGAGATGAGGAACGCCGGGGCGGTGCCGTTCCGGAAGCGGTCGATGACCTCGGGCCGGCGTCTGGTCGAGCCGTCGAGGTACTCGTAGCCGACGCCCCGGTCGTCCAGGGCGGTGGCCACCATGCGGAGGAACGACGTGAACTGGCTGAACACCAGGGCACGACGGCCCTCGGCGGCGAGCTGTTCGAGTTCGTCGAGCAGCAGGTCGAGCTTCGCGGACGACAGGTCCTCCCGTGAACCGTCGACCAGAGCCGGTGACAGCGCCAGCATCCGCAGCAGGGTCAGCGAGCGGAAGACGATCATCCGGTTCCGCGCGAGGTCGTCGATGAGGTCGAGGACCTTCAGGCGCTCCCGGTTCAGCGTCGTCTCGTACAGGGCCCGGTGCGCCGGGTCGAGCGTCACCCGGACGACCTGCTCCTGCTTCGGCGGGAGGTCCGCTGCGACGCTCTCCTTCGTCCGCCGCAGCATGAGCGGCCGGATGCGTCGCCGGAGTCGCTCGGTGAGCTCCTGGCGGGCGGCGCCGCGGAGGTCGGGGGAGGCGAGGGGTTTCACGTAGTCGTCCCCGAAGCGCGACCACGACGACAGCAGCCCCGGCGCGACGACGTGGAACAGTGCCCAGAGGTCGGTCAGTCCGTTCTCGAGCGGTGTGCCGGTGATCGCGAACTTCACCGGCGCGCGGAGCTCCACCGCGGCCCGGTGCGTCTGCGACTGCGGGTTCTTCACGAACTGCGCCTCGTCGAGCACGAGGGCCGACCACGACAGATCGGTGTACGCCGGGGCGTCGAGCCGCAGCAGCGCGTACGAGGTCACGACGACGTCCGACGCGGCAGCCGCGCGGGACACCCGGGCCGGGTCCTTCAGCGAGGTCGCGGTCACCGTCGTCACGCGGAGGCCCGGCGTGAACTTCGCGGCCTCGGACGCCCAGTTGCCGACGACCGAGGTCGGCGCGACGACGAGGAACGGCGGCGCCTCCGGCGACGACTGCCGGGCGGCGGCGATCGTCGCGAGCACCTGCAGGGTCTTGCCGAGGCCCATGTCGTCCGCGAGTACCCCGCCGATGCCGTGCGCCATCAGGAACGACAGCCACGCGTACCCGGCGTGCTGGTACGGCCGGAGCTCGGCGTGCACCGTCTCGGGCACGGTGACGTCCGCCGGGGGAGTCGCGCCGAGCAGCCCCGACGCGATCGCCTGCCACCGCTCGTCGTGCGAGGTCTCGTCGGCGAGCTGGTCGAACTCCGACCAGATGCCGGCCTGCAGCGGTGTGACCGTCATCGGCTGGTCGGGTTCCCACTCGTCGAGGTCGCGTGCTTCCTCGATGAGCTCCTTCAGCCGGTCGAACGCGGGGTCGGCGAGCGACAGGTACGAGTTGTCGACGAGCTTCATCCGCCGGTCGCGCTTCGCGAGCGCCCGGAGCAGCGGTGTGAACGGCACCTGCTTGCCGTTGACGGTCACGAAGATGCCGAGGTCGAACCAGTCGTGCTTGTCGGACGGCATCGTCGTGACGCGGATGTGCGGGCGCCCGGTCAGGCGTTCGTAGTCGACGCGTTCGCCCTGTACCACCGTGCGGACGCCGAGCGACGGCAGCTCCGGCAGGAGTTCGTTCGCGAAGACCGCCACGTCGGCGCCGTCGATGGTGCCGTCCGCGAACCAGTCCAGTCCGCCGCCCGGAGTTGCCGATCCGGCGCTGTCGTCCGCTGCCCGCAGGGTGGTCAGGTCCGGCAGGGGGCCGTGCAGTGCGACCGGGTCCTTGCGGCCGTCGACGTGCCAGCGCCACTGCAGGTGCACGCGGTCGTCCGTCCGCGGAGCCCGGGCCGGCTCGAACGTGGCCGTGAGCACGAGCTCGGGCGGGGTGCGCTCGGGGAGCTCGATCGAGCCGTCGGAGCTGACGAGGCCGAGCGCCCCGCGGAGCTTCGGGGACCAGTCGGCGAGGAACTCCTCGACCTCGTCCCGGGGCACGGTGATGCGGCTGCCGTCGACGAGCATGCGGCGCTGGTCCTCGGGCACCGGGCCGGGCGTCGGGGCGAACACGACGTGGAACTCAGGGCTCTCGCGGAAGGCGTAGACGCCGTGGTCGCCGATCATCCGCGCGGTGCCCTCGGGGATCGGGCGGCCGTCGAGCACCGTGCTCGCGCCGATCACGAGCGCGTCGTCCTGTCGCGCGACGTCGAGCATCACCCGTGCCTCGGCGCCGAGGACCGCCCCGCCCTCGCGCTTGCCCGTGACGAACGCGATGCCGAGGCCCGGCGCCTGCGCGAGCAACGGCCAGAGCAACGGGCTGCCGAAGTCGTCGAGGTGCACCCAGTCGGCCTCGCCCGGGAGCCCAGCGAGCTGCCCGGCACGGTGGAGCGCGGCGAACTGCAGGAACCAGCCGTGCTGCTCGGGGGAGAGCCCGAGCCGGTTCATCGAGTACGGCAACGTGCCCCACGTCAACTGCCCGCGTACCCAGTTGCCGGCGTCGCTGCGGGTCACCGGGCGGACCCCGAGTCGCACCGACCGCGAGGCAGTGGGCAGCGCCCGACCGGCGGCTCGCGCACGCGAGGCGAGCCGGGCGGAGACCGCGTCACGCAACTCGAACTGCAGGCCCATGGGGGTGCCCTGCGGGGTGACCGCCTGCTCGTCGTCACCGGCGAGGCGGGCGAGGTCGTGCCTCCAGTCCGAAGGCGGCGGAGCCGGCGCTTCCGGGCGTGGGCCGGCGGCCGCGGACAGGGCGCGCGCGTTGATCGTGAGGAGGGCGGCAGCGACGTGCTTGCACTCGCCGCCGATCGGGCAGGTGCAGGTGCTGCGGACCGGGCGGACGAACTCGCCGCGTGCCGGCGTGGTCTCGACCCGGAGCTCGTACGGGTCGTCGGTGGACCCGGTGACCGTCGCGGTGACCGTGCCGTCGTCGTGCCAGACGGCGTCGTCGACGAGGCCCGCGCGGACGAGGTCGCGGGCGCGGCCGAAGGTCTGCGGCCCGACGAAACGGATGACGTCGACGGCGTCGATCATCGGGGCGGCGGGCACGGGTCAACTCTGCCAGGTGCCACCGACGCCCGCTGCTACGGTGGATCCGCGCAGAACCGGCGCAGGGACACAGGGGGAACACCATGGGGATGCATCGACGATCCGGCGCGCTGGTGACGGGCGCGTTGCTGCTCACCACCGTGCTCGCCGGGTGCGCGGCCGGCGGCTCCGGAGACGCCGCACCGACACCGACCCGGACGAAGGCCGCGGCGACGCCGGGCAAGGCGTCCTGCCACCTGTCGTCGGGCGGCGGCAGTGTCTCCCTGGAGGAGACCGCCGACGCCTACCGGGTCGAGTGGAAGGGTGTCCCGACCGACGACGGCGGTCAGCGGAACACGTACGAGGTCCAGCTCGGCAACGAGGGCCAGACGAAGCACATCGGCCTCTACATCGAGTTCGACAGCATCACGGGCACGACGTACGGACTCTTCAACTCGGAGACGAACGACGTCGATCCCGTCCCGGGCGAGCCGGACGTGTCGAACGGCACCGTCGTCGGGACCTTCCCGAAGCAGGAGGACATCGACGCCGTGTACTGGGCGCCGAGCTACGGCGTTGTCAACGAGGACGGTGCGGACACCACCTGGTGCACCGAGGACGGCCAGGTGCTCGACTGGACGCCGCTCGACTGAAACCGACCGAGCCATACTGGTTCGGTGACGACCATGCGAGGCGAACTGCGATCGACCGAGACCCGAGAGTCCGAGGGCAGCGGGGACAACATCGAGGCGGCTCGGCAGGCCGCGATCGCTGCGCTCGACCTGGACGGGTTCGAGCTGCAGCAGATCAACGCGGTGACGAGCAAGGCGACGGGGGAGACCACCGTGCGTGCCGTTGCCCGGGCGCGGGACACGAAGCCGCACGAGGCGACCGGCGGCAGCTACGAGGACGCACTCCGGGCGTTCCGCGAGTCGGTGCCCGTGGGGTGGCAGGCGCAGAACGTGCGCGAGGTGCGCGAGGGGTAGAGCCGACGCGCTCGTCAGTCGCGCTCACGCGCTGAGTGCTGGTGCCAGCGGTGCCGGAGCGACGCGTGGGCCACGGCGAAGCCCACGGCGCCGGCGACCACGAACACGAGGACGGGCTGGCGGACCGAGCACCACGCGAGCAGCGTCGACACCAGACCGGCCACCACGACCGTGACGACGGCGTACGCGATCAGCGTGCGGAGGACCATCCGACCATTCTGGCGGGCAGCCCGTTCTGGGGGCGTCGGCGACGCGTCCGACCGTGCAGGATCGAGGGCATGCTGCAGTCACTCGTCTACATGAGTTCGGCCGCCGAGCCGTTCGACGACGACGCCCTCGAAGGGGTGCTCGAACACGCCCGCTCGCGGAACACCGCCGACGGGCTCACCGGGCTCCTCGTCCACCGCAACGGCCGGTTCATGCAGCTGCTCGAGGGTCCGTACGACGCGGTGCTGTCGACGTACCAGCGCATCCTCGCGGACGACCGGCACGACGACGTCCGACTGCTCGCCGAGGAGAGCATCCACACGCGGCGCTTCCCCGAGTGGTCGATGGCGTACGACCGGGACGCCGACGGGGCCGCGGTGCCCGAGGGGTTCAGCGACTTCCTCGAGACCGGGGACCGCAGTGCGGACTCGAGCCGGTCGCGGGAACTCCTCCGGTGGTTCCGGAACCACCCGATGGCTGATCCGACCGCGGCGAAGGGCAAGCACCGCCGCGACGGCTGAGCGGTCAGGTCCGGTCCCAGGTCCGAACCCAGTCGATCAGCAGGTGCCCACTCGACCCCCAGTTGCCGATCTGGAACATGTACCGGTGCGGGGTGGTCGGGACGTCGTGCGTCACGGACATCACGAGCCTGCCGTCGAGGTAGTACTCGACGTACTTCCCCGGCACCCACTGCGTCGTGTACGTGTGCCAGTCGCGCCAGGAGACGTCCGCGGTGTACGACACCTTCTCCTGTTCGTGTCCGGGCACCATCAGGTGGTGGAACGCGTGCACCGCGCCGTCGAAGTTCCCCTCGGGGTAGTTGAGCTCGCCCTCCGACCAGTCGTCCGACGTCGGCCAGAGCATCACCGCGAGCCCGTTGTCGCCACCGCCCGTCGCTCGCGCCCGGATGCTGAAGGTGCCCCCGACGTGCGTCCACGCGCCGGTCGGTGTGCCGAACGTGCCGGCTGCACCGTGCTCGCCGTCCATCGCGACGTCCATGGAGCCGTCGTGGGCGCTGATGATCTTCCCGGACCAGTACTTCCCGCCCATGCCGTCCGGGTACGGCTGCCAGGACTGCGCGTACGTCGCGGCGAAGGGGCCGCCGGCTGCAGCCGGGGTGTCGAAGTCCTCCTCGAACGTGGGAGCGCCGAGGTCGGGGAGGGTGGGGACGGAACTCGCTGAACGGGTCGGCACGGCGCTCCCTGTGGGGTCGGGTTCGCCGGACTCCGCGGTGCTCACGGCGGTCAGGCTCAGCCCGGCGGAGAGCACCGCGATCGCCGCGATCATCAGCAAGTGTTTGACCATCGGGTCGCCGGCCGTCCTTCTCGTGAGTGGGTGTCACGAGGCTAGGCAGCCGGATGCCGGGGTTCTGTCCCCTGGAAGGGGGGTCTACGCGTCAGGACTGGGAAGTGCGGTCAGACGGTGCGGGACGCGTGCGGTTCCGCCACGGTGCCGCTGCGGTCACCCGCACGCCGGTTGCGGTCCGGTGCGGGGCCATGCGGTCTCGCGCAAGGGGGAGCGGGCGGGGCGGGGGCGGGTCAGCGGTCGGCGTGCTCGGCGAGCTTGCTGTGCTTCCGGGAGTAGCCGAAGTACACGCCGAGGCCGATCGCGAACCAGATCGCGAAGCGGACCCAGGTCTCCCACTGCAGGAACGTGACGAGCCACAGCGACGCGATGACGCCGATGATCGGGATGACCGGCATGAACGGCAGCTTGAACTGCCGGTCGAGGTCGGGCTGGCGGTAGCGGAGCACGATGACCGCGGAGCAGACGACCACGAACGCGAGCAGGATGCCGATGTTCGTCAGTTCGGCGACGACGCCGATCGGCAGGACGCCCGCCAGGACCGCCGAGGCGATGCCCAGGATCCACGTCACGCGGGTGGGGACGTGGCGCTTCGGGTCGGTCTTCGCGAACCACTTCGGCATGAGTCCGTCGCGGCTCATCGAGAACCAGACGCGGGAGGCACCGAGCATGAACGTCACGAGGACGGTGATGATGCCGACGATGGCGCCGATCGCGATGACGTTCGCCACGCCGCCGAGGCCGACCGACGCGAACGCCGACGAGAATCCAGAGGCCGGGTCGATGTCGGTGTACTTCTGCATGCCCGTCAGCACGAGGGTCGCCAGGACGTACAGGACCATCGAGATGCCGAGGGAGAGCAGGATCGCCTTCGGCATGTGCTTCCGGGCGTCGGTGGACTCCTCGGCCGCGGTCGACATGGCGTCGTAGCCGAACACCGCGAAGAACACCGTCGCGGCGCCGGTCATCACGCCGCCGAAGCCGAACGGGAAGTACGGGGAGTAGTTCGCGCTGTTGATGTGGAACACGCCGAGCACGACGATGAGCACGACGAGGGCGACCTTGATGCCGACGGCGACGAACTCGAACCGCGCCGCACTGCGGATGCCGCGCGTGAGGACGAACGCGGTGAGCAGGCAGAGGATGATCGCGAAGACGTCGATCACGTGGCCGTCGCCGGTGCCGGGCGCGCCGAGCATCCAGGCGGGCAGGTCGATGCCGAACTGGCCGACCAGGAACCCGACGTAGCCGGAGATGCCGATCGCGACCACCGCCACGATCGCGGTGTACTCGAGCAGCAGGTCCCAGCCGATGAACCACCCGACGATCTCGCCGAGGACCGCGTAGCCGTACGTGTACGCGCTGCCGGCCTTCGGGATGAGGCCGGCGAACTCCGCGTACGACAGGGCGGCGGCGGCGCTCGCGACCCCGGCGACGAGGAAGCTGATGAGCACCGCGGGGCCGGCGATGCCGTTCGCGACCGTACCCGCGAGGGTGAAGATCCCGGCGCCGATGATGCCGCCGATGCCGATCGCGGTGAGCTGCCAGAGGCCGAGATGGCGTTTCAGGCCGCCCTCGCCACCGGTCTCGTCGTCGATCGTCTCGATCGGCTTCCGTCGGAAGAGGGTGCGTGTCGTCGTCGTCACGCGCCCACTCTGCACCCTGCGGGCGTTCGGCGCGCGGTGGCGGAGCAGGCGTGGCGGCGGGCCGCACCACGGGGCGCGCCCCGCGCGGGGCGGGACCAGGTGGCGGGCCGGGGCGGCGGGGCGGACGGGTGCCGGGCCTCCAGGCGGGGTCGTGGGGTACAGGGTCTTGGGGTAGACGGGGAGCATGCGTCGACCGAACCGAACCGAACCCGGCCCCGGACAGGAATCAGTCTGGGACTACCCACGCCCGCCCGCCGTCGAACCCGTCCGCGAGCGTGTGCGGGTGCGGCTCGGGGGTGTCGTGATCGCCGACACGACCGATGCGGTGCGGGTGCTGGAGACCTCGCACCCGCCGGTGTACTACCTGCCGATGGCCGACCTGGAGCTCCGGCCGGCCGAGGGGTCGAGCATGTGCGAGTTCAAGGGGCGGGCGCGGTACTTCGACGTCGTGGGTGGGGACGGGGTGGTGGCTCCGCGGGCAGCGTGGAACTACCCGACGCCGATGCCCGGGTACGAGTCGTTGCGTGACCGGGTGGCGATCTACCCGTCGGCGATGGACTCGTGCGAGGTCGGCGGCGAGGTGGTGCAGGCGCAGGACGGGGACTTCTACGGCGGGTGGATCACGTCCCGTGTCGTGGGGCCGTTCAAGGGCGGGGCGGGCACGCTCGGGTGGTGAGGGCGGGTGCGCGCGCGGGCGTGGGTGGTGTCGTTCGGCGGTGTCGTTCGGTGGATTTCGTGCTGAGCGACACTTCACGGGGCATCGCCGGCGTGATCTGTCGCTGAGCGCGAAACCGCGACCGCGCCGGCGTCATCGGTGCGCGTACGGCGACCAGAACGGCGGCGGGAACGCGCCCCCGGTGGCGATGACGAGCAGCTGCCACACGAGCATCACGAGGCCGAGCGCCCCGATCACGATCCCGATCCACGACCAGACCCGGACCGCGATCCTGCGGTGTCCGGCGATCGACAGGGCCCGCCAGCCGCTCAGCACGCACACCACGCCGAACGCCGCCCCGAGCAGCACGTGCCGTCCCATCGACGCCGCGGGGACGATGATCCCCATGTAGAACGCGACCGGCCCGAGCAGCACCGCGAACGTCGCCGGAGCAGCGGGTGGCTCGTGGTCTCGCGAGGCTCCTCCCATGCACGTGAATCTACCTCGGATGCGCGGGGGCCCGGGGGCGCGGGCGCGCGGGTGCGGGCGCGGGGGCGGGCGCGCGCACGGACGGGCGTGTGTCTGTCCGGTTCGGAGCGCTGCCGGACCGCGGTCGCCTCGGACGGGCACGATGGAGGCATGCGTTCCTTCCTCCGTGTCCTGCTCGGTCTGGCCCTCGTCTTCGCGGGGACGAGCCACCTCACGTTCGCGCGGCAGGACTTCCGGGCTCAGGTGCCGGAGTTCGTGCCGCTCGACGAGGACACCACGGTGCTGGCCTCCGGCGTCGCCGAGATCGGCCTCGGCAGCGCCCTCGTCCTCGCACCGCGCCGGAGCCGGCGGGTCGTCGGCACCGTCGCGGCGCTGTTCTTCGTCGCGGTCTTTCCCGGCAACATCTCGCAGTGGTTGAACCGCCGCGATGCTTTCGGCCTCGACTCGGACGTCAAGCGCATCGGTCGGCTGTTCGGCCAGCCGCTGCTGATCGCCGCGTCGCTCTGGTCCACGCGCGGGCGGCGAGGATGATGGACGCCCCGACGAGGGCGGAACCGCCCGGCTCCGGTGCCGGTCGGGTCGAGTCGGGTCCCGATCCGCTCGGGTCCGGTCCGGCGGCGTTCGGACGGGAGGCACGACACCCCTTGGCAGGCGGCCGTCGCGTCGCGGACGTGGTCGCCACCACGGCCCTGCTCGTCCTCCTGGCAGCCGAGTCGGTGGTCGCCGGGGGCGGCATCGTGTTCCTGTCGCTCGCGTTCAACTCGTGCAGCGCTCCCGGCAACAGCTGCGACGAGGCGCTCGGTGGCGCGGTGGTCTACGTCGGCCCGGTGCTCGTCGCGCTCGTGTTGGTCGCCACGCTCGTCGTCTGCGTGCTGCGGCTCGTGCGCCGGCGGCTGTCGTGGCCGTTCGCCCTGGTCGGGATCGCGGCGGTCGTGGCAGTGTTCTTCGGGGCGATCCTGCTCGTGGACAGCGCGATCACGCACGGCATCTGAGCGTCCTCCTCCACAGCGCGGTCCGTCGGTGGGTCCCTCCACAGATCGCTCGTCGTGGGCTCGCGGTCCGGGGCGTCAGCGGGAGTCTGGAGGCATGCCAGACACCGACATGCTCGACCGCCTCATCCACACCGCCGTCCGGACCGACGACGACGTCATCGACCTCGTGACCGCCCTGGTGGAACGCCCGATCACGCGCCAGTGCTGGGTCCTGTTCCTCGACGAGCGGGCCGTGCCGATCTCGTTCGTCATGCCGATCTCGGACCTGCCGTGGCAGCCGGACGAGCACGTCGAGGACTTCGCCGCACTCACCTCCGACGTCGTCGTGCATATGGCCGCGACGGAGGTCGTGCTCGTGTGGGAGCGTCCGGGGGAGTCCCGGCTGTTCCCGATCGACTGGGAGTGGGTCGACGCCTGCGCGTGCACCTTCGCCGAGCACGGCGTGCGGATCCGGGCGCAGGTCGCGGTGCACACGGGTGGGGTCGCGATCGTGTCGCTCGACGACCTCGACGACGTCAGCGAAGTGGCGTGATCAGCCCTGCGGTGCGGTGTCGGGGACCTTCTGGCTCGTCAGCCCCTCGACGACCGCCTTGGCCTCGGGCCAGAACTTCGCGTAGTGCTCCGGGTCGGAGTTGATCTGCACGGCGTGCGCCATCTGCGTCGGCGTCATCGTCTTCCAGCCGGGCACCTTGACGAGCTTGGCGTAGAACATCGACGCCGCGGTGTACGGGTCCATCCGCTGCTCGTACGTGCCCCAGGCGCCGTTGTCCCGCTGCTGGAACAGGCCGCGGCTGTCCGGGCCGGCGGCGTCCCCGTGGTCGAGGTTCACCAGGCTCGACTCACCGATCGCGGTCATCACGCCGACGGCCTGGGTGTGCGGGCCGATGCCGAGCGCCTGGGCGGCCTCGATCACGTACGCGGCGTTGACCAGGCGGTCCTGGCAGAACCCGGCGACCGGGCCCGCGGGGACGACGATCCCGCCGATGGTCTTCGACGCCACGTCCGGACAGGTCGGGGCGGCGTCGGCCGTGACGGACTTCGCGGCACCGGCCAGCGAGTTCACGGCGATGACGATCACCACGACCACACCGATGCCTATCGCGACGACGCCCGCGCCGAAGACCGACGCGAGCGTGATGCCGACGCGGCGCATGGCGGGTCCTCTCGAGCGGGGCGGGTCAGGCGGAGCACGACGAGGTTACGTGCGCCGCCTGGGAACCGCACCCGCCCGATCGGGGGTGTCGTCAGACGTCGCGGTGGTCGTGGTCGTGCTGCCGCTGCACCTTCGTGGGCTCGGTCACCAGGCCTGTCGGCGCCTTGTCGGTCTGCTTCCGGCCGTGCGTGAACCACGTCACGATCCAGAGCAGGATGCCGAGCGCGAGCAGCGCACCGGCGATCTGGTACTGCTGCGGGTCACGACCGGACGAGAACGGCAGCACCAGCCACAGGCAGGTGACCACGCCGATGATCGGGATGACCACCCCGGCGCGGAAGTGCTTGTGGTCGACCTTGTCGCGCCGCAGGACCAGTACGGAGAGGTTCACCACGGCGAACACCGAGAGCAGCAGGAGCGACGTCGTGCCACCGAGGACGACCACGATGGGGGAGTCGGGGTCGAGCGAGACCCAGCCGATCAGCAGCAGCGAGATGAGGGTCGTGAAGACGATCGCGGTGGAGGGGGTGCGACGGGTCGGCGAGACCTTCGCCAGGAAGCCCGGAAGGACACCCTGCTTGCTCATGCCGTACAGCAGGCGCGACGCCATCATCATGTTGATCAGCGCCGTGTTGGCGACGGCGAACATCGAGATGAACGGCAGCAGGTCGGCGATCGGGAAGTCCGGGGCCGCGGTCTGCACCACGGTGACGAGCGGCGTCTCGTTGCCGGCGAGCTCACCGATCGGCACCACGGCCACGGCGCAGATCGACACGAGCACGTAGATGACCGCGGTGATGCCGAGGCCGGTGAGCATGACCTTCGGGAAGATCCGCGAGGGGTCCTTCGTCTCCTCGGCCATGTTCACCGAGTCCTCGAAGCCGACCATCGCGAAGAACGCCAACGACGTCGCCGTCGACACCGACAGCAGGAGCGTCTTGTCCTCCGGGGTCTCGAACATGACCACGCGGGAGAAGTCCGCGTTGCCGCCGGCGATCGCCCAGAAGCCGATGAGGATCACCATCACGAGGCCACTCAGCTCGACGAGGGTGAGCACCACGTTCGTCTTCACGCTCTCGCTGACACCGCGGAAGTTGATCGCCATCACCGCGAGCATGAATCCCATGGCGATGAGCATCACGACGCCGTTCGGCAGCTCGAGTCCGAAACCGGCCCCGAGGTTCGCGGCGAACGCCCGGGACGCCGTCGACGCCGACGTGATGCCCGAGCACATCACGATGAACGTGACGATGAAGGTGACGAAGTGGATGCCGAACGCCTTGTGCACGTAGAGCGCGGCACCGGCGGTCTGGGGGTACTTCGTCACGAGTTCGAGGTACGAGAACGCGGTGAGCAGCGCGACGGCGAACGCGATGAGGAAGGGGAGCCACGCTGCTCCGCCGACCTCCGCCGCGACCTGCCCCGTGAGCGCGTAGACGCCCGTGCCGAGGATGTCCCCGACGATGAACAAGAGGAGGAGTTTGGGACCGATGACCCGCTTGAGCTCTGGCTGCTCCGTCTGCGGGCGCTCTGTGTTGGTGGTGGCCATGCGTCAGCCTCTTCCGGGGGACACCATTCTGTCCGCCTTCACAGGAAGCTCCCCGCTGATCGCAACACGGTCGTGTCCTGCGGGACACGCGGTCTCCGGACGTCCCGGGGGCCGACCGCTACGCTCCGAGCCATGTACGACGACTCGAACACCACCGAGGAAGCCGTCGAGTTCGCCGACTTCAACGCGAAGCTCCTCGTGCTCGACGTGCTCTGCTACGACCTCGACGTCCTCGAGCCGTACGACCCCGAGGAGCAGGACGAGGCCGACGAGGACCTCGACGTCGAGGGGCAGGACGACCGGGCACGCGAGTACTACGACGACCTCGACCTCCTGCCGTCGCACCTGTCGCTCGTGACCGAGGTCACCGTCGACTCCGACCTCGAGGTCCTGCAGGACGTGCACCCCGGGTGGGACGGCTCCGACGACCGCTACGACCCGCAGAACTGGGATGACGTGCTCGACCTCCCGGCCCTCACCACGGTGTACGCCGCGGCACCGCTCCCGGCGCACGTCGCAGAACGGCTCGCCGCGAAGGGCGTCGAGGTCCGCTCCGCCTGACGGCCGCGGCGCGCTCCGCCTGACGGCCGCGGCGCGCGAGGTCGCGGGAACTGCCGCCCGGAGTGCGTCGAAGCGGCACCTTGTGCGACCTCGGTGGGAGCGATGCGGCATGTCGTGCGACCTGCGCTCGCGCTTCCGGCGCGAGGTCAGCTCGTGCGGCGGTTCAGCGCCAGCACCTGCTCGGTGAACTGCTTCGCGCCGCCCTGCGCCGGGTGCCGGACCGCGTCGGCGTCGATCCCCGCCAGCGCGAGTGCCCCCTGCGCCTTCCGCCCGACGGCGACGACGCGGACCTCGTCTGTGCTGCCGGACGCCCGCAGGGCCTCGAGCAGGGCGAGCGCGACCGGAGCGCCGTCCCGCACCTCGGCCGGCCGCGGCGTCCGGTTCGTCAGCGGGTCCGGCGCCGCGAACGGGTGGTGCGGGAAGATCGCCCACGCCAGGGGGAGTGGACCCTGCCACTCGGCGAGGGCGGCCTGCACGACACGGGACGACGCCTCCCACGGAGCGGTCGGCTCCGGCGGTGCGAGGTACTCCGGGCCGAGCTCGCGCATGCTCGTGAACGGCACGCCCGTGTTCGTCATGCCGCGCCAGCCCGGGGCCTCGGCGACGAGTACCGTGTCCGCGCCGGTCCCGACGCGGTCGAGGTAGCGCTCCAGGTTCGTCCGGCGGAGCCGCCCCTCGGCGGTCGAGACGTCGTACAGGGCCTCGGCGTCGTCCGCGACCGGCACGGCGTCGAGCGCAGCCCAGAACCCGTCGAACGTGCTCACCATGACCTCGCACCGTGCGAGCTCGCACCCCTGGCGGGGCCAGTGTGCGAGGTGCCGAGCACTGTGCGAGGCACGCGGCGTCCCACCGTGCGCGGAACCTCGCACACTGCGGCGCCCTCGCACGGTGCGAGCATGCCCGCCCCGCTCACGCGCGACCGACCACGCGGCGGTACACGTCCTCGAGCCCCTCGGCCGACCGGTCCCAGCTCAGCCGCTCGGCGTGCTCCCGCCCGGCAGCCGCGAGCCCGGAAGCGTACGACGCATCGGTCAGGATCCGCTCGATCTCCGCTGCCCACACCGCGGGGTCGCGGGACTCGAGCACGACCCCGGTCTCGCCGTCGACCACGGCCTCACGGAGGCCCCCGGCAGCGGCGGCCACGACGGGCACCCCGGAAGCGGAACCCTCGAGCGCGACGAGCCCGTAGGTCTCCGAGTGCGACGGAACGAGCACGGCTGCCGCGCCGCGGAACAGGAACGCCAGGTCGGCCCGCGACTGCGGACCGACGAACGTGACGCGGTCAGCGATGCCGTGCGCGGCGGCGAGCCGACGCAGTTCGTCCACGTAGTCGCCCGCCTCACTCGAGGCATCGCCCGCGATGACGAGGGTGGGGCGTGCCTCCAGGCTGATGCCGGCGATCGCCTCGATCGCCAGGTCCAACCCCTTCAACGGCTGGACGCGCGCCGCGGCGACAACGTACGGGACGTCCGCGCGGCGCGCACCCGCCGCGGCGGGGCGGAACACGGACCCGTCGACCCCCGGCGGCACGATCCAGACCCGACCGGACTCCCCGCCGAGTCGCGTGCGCACCGTGTCGGCCTCGGCCTCGGAGACGACGACGACGGCGTCGGACTCCCGAGCGAGCAGCTGTTCGCCGGCCATGCGACCGTGGGACTCCGGCCGCTCGCCCTCGGAGAGCGGGGTGTCGCTGTCGGCCGCGATCGAGTGGAAGGACTGCACGTGCGGGATGCCCCGCTCGCGAGCGACGGGCAGGGCGGCCGCGCCGGAGAACCAGTGGTGCGAGTGCAGCACGTCGAACGGGCCGAGCCGTTCGAGTTCGTGCCGGAACGGTTCGATGAACGCGTCGTGCTCGCCCTTCGGGACCGGTTCCGCCGGGCCGGCGGACAGGAACCGCAGGCAGACGCCCGGGACGAGCGACACCGAGTCGGGCTGCGTCGGCGCGGAACGCCGCGTGATGATGTCGACGTGGTGGCCACGGTCGGCCAGGGCCTCGGCCTGGTGCCGGACGACGACGTTCATGCCGCCGACCTCGCCGGATCCGGGTTCGTCTCCGGGGGAGGTGTGCAGCGACACCAGCCCGATGCGCAGGGGTTCCGTCGTCGTGCTCACCGATGAAGCCTATCCGCGGGCCTGGAACCGGCGCCGATCGCGGCGTAGCATTGGAGCATGGCCAAGCGCACTGTTCGACCCGTCAGCGGAGCAGAGCGCGTCAAGCGCACTCGTGCCGTCGCGGCGGTCGTGCACTCCGGTCGACTCGAGGGCTTCGAGGACAACGCGGAGTGGATCCAGAACATGGAACGCTTCGCGAACGGGGACATCACTCGCGAGGAACTCCGGGCGATCGCCCACCGCCGGTGAGTCCGCGGCCCGTCGGGGGTTACCACGACGAGCAGTACGTCCTCCGGAACAAGTTGGGGGCCACCAGTCGTCACGAGCTCGCCGCGCTCGAGGTGCCCGAGGTTCAAGACCGAGAACTCGACCTCCTGCTCGGTGACGTGGACGGCCTCATCGGCCTCCGACCCTCGGACCGTGTCCGACGGATCCACGCGTACCTGTTCCAGGACGTCTACGAGTGGGCTGGCGAGTACCGCTTGGACGGCATCGCCAAGCACCCGGACGAGCCCTTCCTGCCCCCGGACTTGATCCCGTCGAGGATGGAACGCTTCGACGACCATCTGCGCGACGACCCGGGCATCCGCACGGAGCCGCTGGACTTCCTCACGCAGCAGTTCGCGGTGCTCAACTACGTCCACCCCTTCATGGAGGGCAACGGCCGGACCCAGCGCGAGTTCTGGCGGGAGTACGCGGAAGAGCACGGAGTCGTCCTGGACTGGCGAAACGCCCCGACGGCCGAGAACCACCACGCGGCCCGCCGGTCGATGCTCGGGGATCTCCGACCGTTGCGTGAACTGTTCGAGAAGGTCATCCAGCCGACGGATCGTCCGTAGTCTCCGGACGTCGCGAGGGATCCAGTCCCGCTGGCCGCCGCTGCGACGGGCGCGCGGGCGCCACCACGACGGGCTGCCGGCCCGCCTCGTCCAGCGGGTCTGCCGGGAGGCTCGTGTCGCCTCCCAGGATCTGCACGCGCCCGTCGCCGTGCCGCTCCCAGAACGCGGCCGTCCAGGCACAGAGCGCACCGTCGAGCAGGTCCTCCCGGTGCTTGTGCGTCGGTCCGTGGATCCCGGAGGGTCCGGCGAGCACGGCGGTCAGCGGGTGCGAGTCCAGCTGCAGCGGCGGGTCGAGCGGCGTCGTCCGGAGCCGTCGGACGAGCTCGTCGAACGCCTCCGCCCGACGTGCCCGCGCCTCGGCTGCAGGCACCTTGAGGTCGAGCCGCTTGTACCGAGGACGTTCGTCGTCGTAGCCGAGCTCCTCCACGCCGACGAGGGTCGTGTACGGGTAGCACTCGAACGCCGCCGGCCCGGTGCGGCCGTGCATCGCCGCGGTGTCGGAGACGTACGCAACGCCCAGCGCGGTCAGACGCTCGAGCAGTCGGGCGCCGGCGCTCGCCGCAGATGCCAGGTTCGTCGGGTTGGCGGCGACCTTCCACCGGCCGTAGCGCTGGCCGACCTGCCGTTCGGCCTCGCGGATGCCGGTCGGGTTCGTGACGACGAGCGAGGCGTCGACGGCGATGAGGGAGCGTGGCCCGAGGTGCTCGGCGATCCAGTCGGTCACGGCGTCGACGCCACGGGCCCAGCCGGCGTCGGTGATCGTCCCGTCAGCACGCATCGCCACGAGTCCGGTCTCGTTCGCGTGCTTGCGGTCGGTCCCGAGCCCCCATGCCAGGTCGACCCCGATGTACTCCGTCACCCGTCCATCGTGCACCGTGTAGCTTCCGCTGCATGGCGAGCGAAGCGACGACGCTGACGGTCCCGGGGCCGGACGGCGACCGGGAGGTCCGGATCAGCAGTCCCTCGCGCGTGCTCTGGCCGGAGCCCGGGATCACCAAGCTCGACCTCGCCGAGTACCTCGTCACCGTGGGCGATGCCTTCGTCGCTGCGAACGGCGACCGACCGATCTCCCTGCAGCGGTTCCCGGGCGGCGTCGACGGCGAACAGTTCTTCTCGAAGAACCCGCCGAAGGGCGCGCCCGACTACGTGCGCTCTGTGACCGTGACCTACCCGAGCGGCCGGAAGCACCCGCAGCTCGTGGTGGACGAGCCGGCCGTGGCTGTGTGGGCAGCACAGATGAACACGGTGGTGTTCCACCCGTGGGCCTCGCGTGCGGAGGACAGCGACCACCCGGACCAGCTCCGCATCGACCTGGACCCGCAGCCGGGCACGGACTTCCGCGACACGGTACCGATCGCGCACGAGCTCCGGAAGGTCCTCGACGAGGTGGGGCTGACGGCGTGGATCAAGACGAGCGGCAACCGCGGTCTGCACGTGTTCGCCCCGATCCGGCCGGAGCACGAGTTCCTCGACGTTCGGCACGCGGTGATCGCGGCGGCTCGGGAGCTCGAGCGCCGGATGCCGGACCGGGTGACGACGGCGTGGTGGAAGGAGGAGCGCGGGCAGCGGGTGTTCGTGGACTTCAACCAGGCGAACCGCGACCGGACGATGGCCGGCGCCTACAGCCCTCGCGCCCTGGCCCACGCAGCGGTCTCAACGCCGATCACCTGGGACGAGCTCGACGACGCCGATCCCACGGCCTTCACGATCCGGACGGTCCCGGACCGGCTCCGGGCGACCGGTGATCCCTGGGAGACCATGCACGAAGCGCCCGCGAGCATCGCACCGCTGCTTGAGTGGTGGGCGCGCGACCTGGAGAACGGGGAGGGCGAGCTGCCGTTCCCGCCGGACTTCCCGAAGATGCCGGGGGAGCCTCCCCGCGTGCAGCCGTCGCGCGCGAAGAAGCCGACTGCGACGGACTAGCGGGCTACGCCGCGCTGGTCTCTTCGCCGAGGAGCTTCGGCTCGATCACCCGCGTCGTCTGTGTCGGCAGCGTGACGCTCGCCGTGTGCAGCCGCGTCAGACGTGACCAGGTCCCGCGGTGGGCGTCGCTGATGCCGTCGATGATCATGTCCCGCTCCCGTCGCTCGTGGCGGCAGGTGCCGCACCCCCAAGTTACTAGTTAGCCTAACTACTTCCATGCGTACGCGTCAATCGGACACCAGGACGTCGCGCAGGTCGTAGGCCGAGGGGACCTCGAGCTGGTCGAAGCCGCACGTCCGGGCCTCGCGGTCCGGACGCCAGCGCTCGAACTGGACGGTGTGCCGGAAGCGATCGCCCTCCATCTGGTCGTACCGCACCTCGAGCACGCGCTCCGGCGCCAGCCGGACGAACGACGTGTCGCGACCCGACGAGAACCGCGACCGTTCCCCGTCACCGGTGACGGGCCTCCCGTCCGCATCCCGGAGGACCACCGGGTCGAGCTCGTCGACCAACTCGACCCGTCGCTTGTCGGAGAAGGCGGACACGCCGCCCACCTGGCGGAGCTCGCCGTCGTCGCCGTACAGCCCGACGAGCAGGGAGCCGACGCCGGTACCGCTCTTGTGCACGCGGTACCCGATCGCGACGACGTCGGCAGTGCGGTGGTGCTTCACCTTGAGCATCGAGCGCTTGTTCGGTTCGTAGGGCTTCGCGCGGGGCTTCGCGACGACGCCGTCGAGGCCAGCGCCCTCGAACGTGGTGAGCCACTCGCGGGCGACGTCCACGTCGAGGGTCGTGCGCGTGACGAACAGCGGGTCGGACATCCCCGTGGCGAGTGACTCCAGCCGGTCGCGCCGCTCGTCGAACGGCAGGTCGAGCAGCTCGGACCCGTCGACGGCGAGCAGGTCGAACGCGACGAACTGCGCGGGCGTCTCGGAGCTGAGCTTCGCGATCCTCGAGGCTGCCGGGTGGATCCGCTGTGACAGGGCCTCCCAGTCGAGCCGCTCGGAACCCGGTTCGCCGGAGCGCAGCACCACCTCGCCGTCGAGCACGACCGGGTGCTCCCGTCCGCCGAACTGCGCGCGGAACGCCTGGACCAGCTCGGGGAAGTACCGGGTCAGCGGCTTGGCACCGCGGCTCCCGATCTCGACGTCGTCGCCGTCGATCGTCACGATCCCGCGGAAACCGTCCCACTTCGGCTCGTACCGCAGACCACCCTTCACACTGTCGGGTTCGGGGACGGTGGCGACGGCCTTGGCGAGCATCGGTGCGATCTCCATGCGGCCTGTCTACTCGCGTGGGCGCGGCAGACTGCCTGGAGGCGCGGCTCGCCCTGGTCCCGCCGGTCGCGCCAGTAGGGTGGAACGCGTGACGACCGTGCCACCGCCGGCAGCGCCGGCACCGGAACCGATCAGCCCCGTGCAGGCCGCCGCGCTCCGCGACGGCGTCCTGCCTCCCGTCGAGGAGGTCCGGCCGGGCATCTGGACCCTCGCCGTGCCCTTCCGGTTCGGCGTGCCCGACGCGACGCTCGTGTACGTCGTCGAGGGCTCTGACCGGTCGCTCACGCTGATCGACCCGGGGTGGGCGTCCGACGACGACCTCCAGGGTCTCAGTGACGGGTTGTCGGCGATCGGCCGGTCGCTCGACGACGTCGGCCTGGTCGTCGTCACGCACCTGCACGCGGACCACCTCGGTGCCGCTGCGGCGGTCCGCCGAGCCACCGGTGCCCGGGTCGCGATGCACCGGCTCGAGGTCGAGGCGCTCCGCCGTGAGCGCGAGGACGCGACCGCGAACGATGCCGACATCGCGACGTGGGGGCTGCCGGAGGACCTGCGCGCCGGCGTGGTCGAGGCCTGGGGGAGCGGTCGCCGCATCGGACTCGGGCGGACCGCGGAGCCCTTCGCCGACCTGCTGCTCGAGGACGGCGACGTGCTGCCCGTCCCCGGGCGGACGATCCGGACGCTCTGGACGCCCGGGCACACGGCCGGGCACTGCTGCTTCGTCGACGAGGGCGACGGACTCCTGTTCACCGGCGACCACGTGCTGCCCCGGATCAACTCCGGGATCGGGCTCGGTGGACGCACGACGACGAACCCGCTCGGCGACTACCTGGCGTCGCTCGGGCGACTCGACCCGTACGCGGACCTCGAGGTGTGCCCGGGGCACGAGTACCGGTTCCGGGACGTCGTCGCCCGTGCGCGGACCCTCGTGAGGCACCGGGACGAGCGGTCCCGGCACGTCGCTGAGGCGCTCGACGCGCTGTCCTCGTCGGCGGTGTCAGCGTCGGCGCTGTCCTCGCCGACGCTGTACGAGGTCGCGTCGCGGGTGCCGTTCAGCGGCGGGATCGAATCGATGACGGGGTTCCTCCTCGCGAGTGCCCTGACGCAGACGGCGTTCCACGCGGCACTGCTCGGACGAGCCGACGAGGTCCGCCCGGCCTGATCGTCCTCCACAGGCGACGCGTACCGAGCATCCGTCCACCGATCGCGCCGCCCTCCCGCGGCCCACCTCCGCGCCGGGTCAGAATCGTCCTGAAGCCACGTCGTCAAGTGGCTCTTGATGGCTATGACTAGGAGGGCTTGATACCGTGGTGCGAGCCGTTCCCCACCGGATTGTGACCGACTTCCTCCGACACCGAGGGTGGTGGGTGGACCGCGTCCGTGGGAGTCACGAGGTCTGGCGCGGACCGGACGGTGGGCGGCTCGTCGTCCCACGACACCGTGAACTCAGTCCGGGTGTCGTGAGACAGGTCATCCGGGTCTTCCCGGATGCACCCGACAGCTGGCGATGATCGGAGGAACCATGAGTACGAGGTACCACGCGACCGCACACCGCGAAGGTCGCTGGTGGTCGATCGCGATCCCGGACGCGCGCGCCGTCACACAGTCGCGACGCGCGTCGGACGCCGAGTGGATGGCTCGCGAGTGCGTCGCGCTGACGCTCGACGTCCCGGAGACCGACGTCGTGATCGACCTGGAGTTCGTGCTGCCCGAGGACACCCGAGGCGAGTGGGAAGCATCCCGCGAACTCGCCGAGCACGCTCGGCGGGACGCGGCCGAGGCTGCTCGACTCGCACGCAACGTCGTTGCCCGCATGCGCGCCGAGGGGTACACGTACTCCGAGATCTCGTCGGTTCTCGGGCTCTCCGCGCAGCGCATCCACCAGCTCGGCAAGGCGTCCTGAGCCGGCGGTGCCACCCGACCGGGGTCAGACGATCGTGGCGGCGAGGCGCTCCAGGGTCGTCGTCGCGTCGGCGACCTCGGCGGCGGCGTGGTCGGCGAGCGGTGCCAGGTCGGGCAGCCGGTCGGCGAGTGTCGCGCTGACCGTGACGGGGTAGAGCTTCATGCCGAGGGCGGTGCCGAGGATGAGGTGCAGCACGGGGGAGCCGTGGTCCCAGCCCTCGGTCGGGGTGCCGGCGTCGTACGTGGCACCGCGGCTGACGACGGTGACCACCGGGCGGCCGGCGAGGGGCTGGACGTCACCGGCGAGGACACCGGGGACGTGGATGCGGTCGATCCACGCCTTGAGGGTCGACGGCACGGTGTAGTTGTAGAGCGGCGCCCCGACCACGACGGCGTCGGCGGCGAGGAGTTCGTCGATGACCTCCTGCCGGAGCGCGTCGGCCTCGGGTGCCACGACCTCGTCGTCGGTGCGGTCCGCCGCTGCCCAGTGCAGTGCCGACGACTCCAGGTGGGGGAGCTGGTCGACGTGCAGGTCGCGGCGCACCACCGTGTACTCCGGACCGCGGGCGCGCCAGGCGTCGGCGAAGGCTGCGGTGAGGGCTCGCGAGCGGGAGTGTGCGAGATCGGCGGACGAGTCGATGTGCAGGAGCGTGGGCATGTGCCCACGCTACCGATCGACGGCCGCCGCATGACGGGAACGGCCCCGCCGCGCCGGTGACGGGCGGGGCGGGGCCGAGGTGGGCCTCCCGTCAGCCGCGCGGGCACGCGACTGACGGGAGGCGTCCGGGGGTCAGCGCTCGGTCTGGCGGCGACGCAGCGTGCGCGCACCGATGAGGCCGGCGCCGGCGAGGACGAGACCGAGGGCCCAGGGGAGGGCGCCCGTCGCGTCGGTACCGGTGTAGGCGAGCTGACGGCCCGAGGCGACGGGCTTCACGACCGCGACGGTCGCCGCGTTCGGCACCACCGTGACCGGGAACGTCACCGAGACGTCGTCCTGCGCCACCGTGATGATGTGCGTGGAGGCGTGCGGGAACGTGATGCGGGTCGCGTACTCGTCGTCGTCCCAGGCGATCTGGTCGCTGGCGACGTTGCTGGTCACGAGGGGGCGGGGGAGGTCACCGGTCTCCGGGTCCCAATCCTGGGTCTGGTTGCCGTACTCGTCGACCGAGTAGCCCTGGATCCAGAGCGACTGCCCCTGCTTGACGGTGGGCTGGCCGCCGTCCTCGAACGTCGGGTCCTGGTCGAAGTCGGCGGGCTGGTGGATCGTGATGATCGAGCCGTCGGGCTGGATGATCCAGGAGTTCGAGTCCTTCGTGCCGTTGAAGACGTCCTCGCTGCTGGTGTCGGCGGCGACGGCCAGGACGCCGACCGCGACGCCCGGGTTCACGACGATCTCGACGTACTCGGTGGCCGTCGAGGTGCCGTTGGACGCGACGACCGTGAAGTCGTAGACGCCCGAGGAGAACGTCGTGCCGCTGAGCAGGCCGGTCTTCGTGTTGAGCTCGACGCCGTCCGGCAGGGAGTCCTCCGGGGTGCTCTCGTCCTCGGGGTCGACGTCGTCGGGGTCGGTGTAGCCGATCGCGTACGAGACGGTCCCGCTGCCCGCGCTGACGGCGAAGGAGTGCGAGTAGGCGACGCCCGCGTCCTCGGTGAGGGTGAAGGGCTTGTCGGCGGTCTTGCCGTCCGCGTCGGCGAAGGCGACGTCCTCGGTGACCTTGGCGGTCGACGCGGAGGTCGGGGTGGCCGTGTCGGTGTCGGTGACCGTCAGGGTGATCACGTGGTCGACGTCGTCCGCGGTGAGCGTGTACGAGTCGTCGGTCGTGAGCACCGTGACGTCGCCGTCGCGCGTCCACGCGTAGGTGTGCGGGCCGACGTAGCCGGTGGTCTGCGCGTGCAGCGTGACACCGACCTTCGCGGCGCCGGCGATCTTCACGGTGGCCGGTGCGGCCTGGACGGTCGGTGCGACGGTCGTCGGCGGTGCGACCTCGTTGGTCGGGGTGGTGTTGCCGCCGGTGGGTGCCGTGCTGCCGCCGTCCGTGACGGTCGTCCCACCGGTACCGCTGCCGCTGCCGGCGTCGGCGTCGGTCGAGCCGGCGTCAGCCCCGGACGCGCCGGTGTCCGTCCCGGTGCCGGACCCGGACGCGGCGGAGCTCGAGCCGGTGCCGGACGTGCCCGTCCCGGCGGTGCTGCCGCCGTCGGTGGCGTTCGATTCGCCGGTGGTGCCGGTCGTGCCCTGCGGCGAAGCGTCCGACGTCGCGACGATCGGGTCCGGCTCGGCCGCGGAGGCCGCGGTGGCGGTCATCACGCCCAGACCGGTCGACAGACCGATCAACGCGACGGTGGTGCCGACGGCGCAGGCGCGTCGGACGGTGGAGGTGCTACGGCGCACGGGATCCCCCAGGTGGTCCAGGTCCGGTCGGGTGCCGGATCGTAAGAATCTGCCGAGAGTTCTCGGCCACGATCGGATCGTAGGGCCTGGCGACGGTCGACACGATCGCGGAGACCGAAATGTGACCCGGCTTGGGGGTCCGTGCGGGAACCCGAGGACGTGCGGAACCAACGGACGGACTGGAGGCTCCCCGCCGGGCACGGCCCGGCAGCCGCTGGCGCGTCTGCCGGGTGCCGGCCGGCGTGGGCCCAGGTGCCAGCTGGCACCGTGCCTCCAGTCCGCTACCGGGTCGCGATCACGCGCGCCGGCGACGCAGCCGGTGCACCAGGATCCCGCCGCCCGCGGCGAGCAGGCCGAGGGCCCACGCCAACGGCGTGGTCTCGTCGGCGCCGGTGTAGGCGAGCGTGCTGCCGGTGCCGCCCGTCGTGGTCGCGACCGCGGCCGTGGCGACCGGACGGACGGCGACGACGAACGTGGTCGAGGCGCCACCCTGGGTGATGGTGAGGCGGTGGTCCGAGGCGTGCGGGAACGTCACCTTCGAGGCGTCGCCCCGGGGATCGGTGACGACCGGGTCGGACGCCACCGAGCTGGTCACCGTCGCGCCGAAGCCGGTGCCCACGGATGCCGGCGCGGTCGGGTTGCCGAACCGGTCGACGGCGAGGCCGGAGACCTCGAGCGAGCCGCCCTGCTGGACGGGGATCGACGACACGGTGCCGAGGGGCTCCCCGCCGCCGGTGAACGCGCTGATCACGCCACCGGGGGCGACCGACCAGACCGTCGCACCGGGCGTGCCGGTGTCGACGATCGCGAGGACCCCGACGGGTGCGGCCGGCAGGACGGTGAGGCGCACGTACTCCGTGGCGGTCGCGGTGCCGCGGAGAGCGACGACCTCGAAGTCGTACGTGCCCGCCGTCGTCACCGTGCTGGTGAGCACGCCGGTCTCGACGTTGACGGTGAGGTCGGTCGAGGGCGCGTCCTGGATCGCGTACGCCAGCGACCCCGTGCCGCCGGTGGTGCGGAAGGTGTGCGTGAACGTCGCGCCGGCGGTGGCGGTGAGGGCGAGCGGCTTCGCCTTCGTCGACGGCTCGGTGAAGACGACCGGCGACGGCGAGACGGTCAGCCGGACGTACTCGGTCACCTGTGTCGAGCCGCTGAGGGCGACGACCTCGAAGTCGAACGTGCCGGCGGTCGTCGGGGTACCGCTCAGCTCGCCGGTCTCGACGTTCACCGTGTAGTCCGCCGACGGGGCGTCCTGGATGGCGTACGCGACGGTGCCGTCGCCGCCCGTGGTGGTGAAGGTGTGGCTGAACGGCGTGCCGACCGTGGCGGTGAGGGCGAGCGGGGCGGCCTGGGTCGACGGCTCGGTGAACGCGAGGTCGCTGCCGTCACCCGGTGCTGCGGCCGGGGTGGCACTGTCCGAGTCCTTCGCGGCGGGGCTCGCGCTCGGCGTCGGGCTTGCGCTCGGCGTCGGGCTGGCGCTCACTGTCGGGCTGGCGCTGGGCGTCGGCGCTGGCGTCTCCGTCGTCGGGCTGGCGCTCGGCGTCGCGGTGGCCGTGGTGGTGCTCGTCGGTGTCGTCGGTTCCGTCGGCGTCGCCGCCGTCGCGGACGCGCCGACGCCGATGACCGAGCCGATGGCGGTCGCCGCCACGACGATGCCGATCGTCGCCGCGCGGCGGACGGGCGGCTTGGTGGACTGGTGCATGGTTCCCCCCTGGGAGTCCGGGTCGCGAGCGCCCGGTGGTCGTGCGCTCGTCAGTGCTGACATTACGGTTCGCGGGCCCGTTCCGGTCCCGCCGGAGATCACGGTTTTATCTCGGTACTACCCGCTCTGATCTGGGGTTTCTCACAGGATCGCGCGACGACGGGCGGGAGGCGCGGGGCGGTCGTGCCCCGCGCCTCCAGTCCGTCAGGCGGTCGCCGTGACGTGCCTCAGCTGAGTCGGCGACGCAGGCGCCAGACGAGCAGGCCGGCGCCCGACGCCAGGAGGCCGAGGGCCCACGCGAGCGGGCCGGACTCGTCGGCACCGGTGTAGGCGAGGGTGCCCGACGCGGTCGGCGTGTGGGTGGTCGAGGCCACGGTCGTCGCGGTCGGCTGCACCTCGAAGCGGATGGTGCTCGTCACGTCCCCGTAGGCCACGGTGATCGTGTGCGGCGACGCGTGGTCGAAGGTCACCCAGGTGGCCGCAGCCTCGGGGTCGTACTCGATGCGGTCGCTGGCCACGTCACTCGTGAAGGTGAGGTCGGTGTGGTCACCGACCGGCTGCCCGTCGGCGTCCACGGCCAGGGCACGGATCTGCACCCGGTCACCCTGTCGGGCCGGGATCGCGTCGACACGCTGCGCGTCGCCGTCCGCCGGGTAGTAGGTGATCACGTCGCCCTCGACGCCCCAACGGTCACCGGACGTCTCGTCCGCGGGGAGCACCCCGACGGCGATGCCGGCGACGGCAGCGGGGGCTTCGGAGACGCGGACCGTGAACGAGGTCGACACGCCGCCCTCGGACACCGTCAGCGTGCGGGTGCCCGGCTCCGAGAACGTCACCGTGTTCGCCGACCAGTTCGGGTCCCAGACCACGCCGTCGGACGCGGTGGTGCTCGTGACGGTCGAACGCGGGTACCCGTCGCCCGGGGTGGTGCGGTTGCCCAGCGCATCGACGGCCAGCCCCGCGAGGGTCATCGAGGAGCCGACGGTGGCGGGGACCTCCGACACCACGGTCTCACCGGTGCCGCCCGGCGTGTACTCACGGATCGTCCCGTCGGCGTCGACCTGCCAGCTGACGTCGGAGTCCGAGCTGTCGACACCGAACGTGACACCCACCGGGGCGCCGGGCTCGATGTCGACCTGGACGTACTGCTTGGCGGTCTGGTGCATGTCGGTCGCGGTGACCAGGAACAGTGCGGGCCCGTCGATCGTGCTCTTCGGGGTGGCGCTCAGGACACCGGTCTGCTCGTTCCAGGACCAGCCGTTGACGTCGTTGGTCGGGTCGAAGTTCACCGGGGCGAAGAGGTACTCCAGCGGGCCGTCGCCGCCCTGGGCCGTGAAGGTGTGCGAGAACGGCTGGCCGGCGGTCGCGGTGAGGACGATCGGCGCGTCCTCGGTCGACGGCTCTGCCCAGGTGACCGGCGTCGATGCCTCGGGAGCGGGCTGTTCGGCGGCGGGGGTCGTCGTCCCCGGGTCCGCGGTGGGCGTGGTGGTCCCGGCCGGGGTGGGTGCCGGCGTGTCGTCCGGTGCCGCCGTCTCGGTGGTGGGTGCCGGGTCGGTGGCCGGCGCTGGGTCGGCGGGCGCGTCGTCCGGTGCGGCCTGCTGCGTGTCGGAGTCGGTGGTCGCGGTGGTCGCGGTGGCCGCGGTGGTTGCGTCCTGCGGTGCGGACGTGGTGGTGCTGCTCGGTGCGGCGGCCTCGTCGGTGGCCGCGGAGGCGACGCTCGCCCCGATGCCGAACGCCGACGAGGCGGTGACGATCGCGATGGCCGCTCCGATCGCCGCGTTGCGGCGGAGCGTGTACTTGCAGGACTGGTTCATGGGATCCCCCTCGGATGCCTGGGTGGGACGCTCGATCAGCGTCCTCTACCCAGGGAGTGTTCGACGACGACCGGTCCTGACGTGTCGGAGGTCACAGATCGGTCACGACGTCCGTACCGGCGTCACCCACCGCGGCGGCCGCGCGTTCGAGGGCGTGGCGGAGCGCGCGGACCGCGGGGGACGACGACCCGGCCGACCGGACCACCGTGAAGATCGTCCGCCGTGGGTGCTCGGGCAGCTCGACCAGCCGGCACGTCGTCGTGCGACCGGTCCACATCAGGTCGGGCATCAGGCTGACGGCGTTCCCGGACTCCACCAGGCGGATCTGCGTCTGCAGGTCGGCGGTCTCGTAGCGGACGTCCGGCTCGAAACCCCAGCGTCGGCAGACCTGCTCGGCGAAGTGCCGCGACGCGGTCCCGCGCGGCTCCATCACCCAGGGGAGTGCTTCGGCGTCCTCGATCGACGACACCGGAGCGAGTGCGGTGTCGATCGGGGGCAGGGCCAGCCGGACGGCGTCGGTCGTGAGGTCCTCGCGGTGCAGCCCCGGCAGGTGCGGAGCCGCGTGCGCGGGGTACTGCTCCGCGATGACCACGTCGAAGTCGCGGGCCCAGGTCTCGTGCAGTGCTGTCTCCGGCTCCCGCTGCACCATCTCGATGCGGACGTCCGGGTGCTCGGTCGCCATGGCGTGCAGGGCGTTCGGCATGAGGGCGAGGGCCGCGGACTGGAACACCGCGACGCGAATCCGACCCTGCACCGTCGGCATGGTCTCCTCGACCTGCGACTGCGCCAGCTCGAGGACGTCCATCACGTGCCCGGCCGCCTGCACCAGGACCTCGGCCTGCGGGGTGAGCTGCAGCCGCCGACCGGCCTTCCGGAGCAGGGGCACGCCGGCCTCGCGCTCCAGGGCGCTGAGCTGCTGCGAGACCGCCGACGGGGTGAAGTTCACGGCCTCGGCGACCGCGGCGATCGTGCCCCGGATGGAGAGCTCACGGAGCAGGACGAGACGGCGGACATCGAGCACGCTGACACTGTAGCTCCGCTGAACGGTATTCGTCACGAACCGTTGCTTCCGCTTCAGCATGCGGCGCTCCACACTGAACCCATGACGACCCTGCACGAGCACCCCGCCACCGACCACGACGCCCTCGCGGACCAGTCCGTCGCGCTCGTGCGACAGTGGCTCGCCGAAGCCGAGACCTACCCGGTCGACGGCTCGGCGAAACAGCTCGCCGGGGTTCTCGCCGACCCCGCCGGGCTCGACTTCGCCGTGGGGTTCGTCGACGGCGTCGTCCGACCCGAGGACCTCGGCGTCGCCGCCCGCAAGCTCCGCGCCATCGCTCCCGGTGCGCCCGGGTTCCTGCCCGCAGCGCTCCGTGGGCTCGTCCGCCTGGGTGGCGGGATGGCACCGGCACTGCCCGGCGTCGTCGTGCCCATCGCGCGCCGCGTCCTCCGGAACATGGTCGGCCACCTCATCGTCGACGCCACCGACACCAAGCTCGGCCCGGCCATCGCCAAGATCAAGCGCGACGGCGTCCGGCTGAACGTCAACCTGCTCGGCGAGGCCGTGCTCGGCGAGGGCGAAGCAGCCCGCCGGCTCGAGGGCACGCACAAGCTCCTCGCCCGCGACGACGTCGACTACGTGTCGATCAAGGTCTCCTCGACCGTGCACCCGCACTCGCCGTGGGCGTTCGACCACGCGGTCGAGGACATCATCGAGAAACTCCGGCCCCTCTTCCGCCGGGCCGCGTCGGCGTCCCCGGCCAAGTTCATCAACCTCGACATGGAGGAGTACAAAGACCTCGACCTCACCATCGCGGTCTTCACGAAGCTCCTCGACGAGCCGGAGTTCACCGGCCTCGAAGCCGGCATCGTGCTCCAGGCGTACCTGCCCGACGCGCTCGCCGCGATGGAGCACCTGCAGGAGTGGTCCGCGGCCCGTCGTGCCCGTGGCGGCGCCGGCATCAAGGTCCGCCTGGTGAAGGGCGCGAACCTGCCGATGGAGCAGGTCGAGGCATCGGTGCACGGCTGGCCGCTCGCCACCTGGCACACCAAGCAGGACTCCGACACCAACTACAAGCGAGTCCTCGACTGGGCGCTGACCCCGACGCGCATCGAGAACGTGCGCGTCGGCGTCGCCGGCCACAACCTGTTCGACGTCGCCCACGCCTGGCTGCTCGCAGGGGAGCGCGGCGTGCGGGACGGCATCGAGTTCGAGATGCTGCTCGGCATGGCACAGGGACAGGCCGAGGCCGTCCGCCGCACCGTCGGTTCGCTGCTGCTCTACACGCCGGTCGTCCACCCGGGCGAGTTCGACGTCGCGATCGCGTACCTGATCCGCCGCCTCGAAGAGGGCGCCTCGCAGGACAACTTCATGTCCGCGGTCTTCTCGCTCGTGTCGTCGCCGCCGCTGTTCGCCCGCGAAGAAGAGCGGTTCCGCGCCTCGCTCGTGCCGCTCGCCACTCCGGAGGGGCTCGCTGCCCCCGCGTCCCACCGCGTCGCCGACCGCTACGCGGCCGTTGGTCGCCCCGGGCCCGGCCGGTTCGAGAACACGCCGGACAGCGACCCGTCGGTCGCGTCGGTGCGTCAGTGGGGGTCGGCCATCACGGACCGGATCGCGTCGTCGACGCTCGGCGTCCGCGCCGTCGAGGAGGCCCGGGTCGACTCCGCCGCGTCGCTCGACGCGGCGCTCGCTCGCGTCCAGGCCGCCGGTGCGGTCTGGGGGACCTGGTCCGGTGCCGCTCGTGGCGCCGTGCTGCACGCTGTCGGCGACGCGCTCGAGGCGAACCGCGCAGCACTCATCGAGGTCATGGCCGCCGAGACCGGCAAGACCATCGACCAGGCCGACCCCGAGGTGTCCGAGGCGATCGACTTCGCGCACTTCTACGGCTCGCTCGCGTCCCAGCTCGACGACCTCGACGGTGCCACGTTCACCCCGGCCACGCTGACCCTCGTCGCGCCGCCGTGGAACTTCCCGGTCGCGATCCCCGCCGGCTCGACCCTGGCCGCACTCGCCGCCGGGTCCGCCGTCGTCCTCAAGCCCGCGCCGCCCGCCGCGCGCTCCGGGGCCGTCCTCGCGTCGATCATCGAGACCGCGCTCGACGCCCACGGAGCCCCGGCTGACGTGCTCGCGTTCCTGCAGGTGTCCGAGAACGACCTCGGCCAGCAGCTCATCGCCTCGCCGATGGTCGACCAGGTCATCCTCACCGGTGCCTACGAGACCGCCGAGCTGTTCCGCTCGTTCCGCTCTGACCTGCCGCTGCTCGCCGAGACCTCGGGCAAGAACGCCGTGATCGTCACCCCGTCGTCGGACCTCGACCTCGCGGTGAAGGACGTCGTCGCCTCGGCCTTCGGACACGCCGGCCAGAAGTGCTCGGCCGCGTCACTCGTGGTGATGGTCGGCTCGGTCGCGAAGTCGAAGCGCTTCCGCAACCAGCTCCTCGACGCCGTGTCCTCGCTCACCGTCGGCTACCCGACCGACGCCGCGACGCAGATGGGCCCGGTCATCGAGCCGGCGTCGGGCAAGCTGCTCGACGGCCTGACGACGCTCGGCGCGGGCGAGTCCTGGGCCGTCGAGCCGAAGCGGCTCGACGAGACCGGCAAGCTCTGGAGCCCGGGTGTCCGTCAGGGCGTCCGACGCGGCTCGGAGTTCCACCGCACCGAGTACTTCGGTCCGATCCTCGGCATGATGACCGCCGACACCCTCGACGAAGCAATCGACATCGTCAACGAGGTCGACTACGGCCTGACCTCGGGCCTGCACTCGCTCGACCCGGCCGAGATCGGCACCTGGCTCGAGCGGATCCAGGCGGGCAACCTCTACGTCAACCGCGGCATCACGGGCGCCATCGTCCGTCGGCAGCCGTTCGGTGGCTGGAAGAAGTCGGCCGTCGGCGCGGGCACGAAGGCCGGCGGGCTGAACTACCTGCTCGGGCTGGGGTCGTGGGCGCCCGCTGCGTCGACTGCGTCGGCTGTTCCATCCGCCGCGGTGCATGCGTTCGTCCGGGCGACCGAGGTCACGTCGCCTGTGCTCGACCGGTCGCTGGCATCGGACGAGCAGGCCTGGTCGACGCTGTTCGGCACCGCGACCGACGTCTCGGCCCTCACCGCCGAGCGGAACATCGCGCGGTACCTGCCGTTCCCGTCGGTGCACGTGCGGCTCGCTGCGGTTGCAGACTCCGACGCTGACGCCTCGGTGGTCGAGCTCGTGCGCGTCGTTGCCGCCGCACTCCGAGCCGGCACGACGATCGAGGTGTCGACGGTCGCGGCGCTGCCCGAGTCCGTCGCTTCGGCGATCCGCTCGCTGCCCATCGCCCGGTCCATCTCGCAGTCGGTCTCCGACGAGTCCTTCGCGTCGTCCATCGCGGCGGGCCCGTCGACCCGTGTGCGGCTCATCGGCGGCAACACGTCGGCGCTGTACTCGGCGGTCGGCGGGCGTCCGGACGTCGCGGTGTACGGCGGCCCGGTGACGGAGGCCGGTCGGCTCGAGATACTGCCGTTCGTCCGTGAGCAGGCGGTCTCGATTACGGCGCACCGCTTCGGCACGCCGAACCACCTGACCGACGACCTCATCTGACCGGACCGCGGCGCTGGCGTTCGGGTCCAGCGCCGCTGTCCGGTCGCCGCATGGTGTCGGGTACTTCGGAGGGGCACAGCGTTGCCTCGGGTGCGCGTCGCAACCACGGCGCGCACCCGACGGCCCTGCGTCGGGTCGAACCCGGAGGAGCTCCACCATGACCGAACCGTTCGCACGCCCGACCGCCCTCGCCCACGTCCGCGTCACCGTGACCGACATCCACCGCAGCAAGGCGTTCTACCAGCAGCTGCTCGGCACCGATCCGGCCATCGACTTCAGCGACCAGGTCGACGAGCCCGGCGTGCGCGAGGACCGCGAGCGCTTCTACGGCGGCTCCGTGTTCCGGCTCGGCGATCAGGTCTTCGGTCTCCGCCCGGTCGCTCCGGCGGGGCAGACGTTCAACCCGGACACCGTCGGGCTCGACCACGTGAGCTTCGTCGTGGGGTCGGTCGACGAGCTGCACCAGGCGGCTGCACGTCTCGACGCCGCAGGGGTCGAGCACGGCGAGGTCACCGACCTCGGCGACGCCGGCATGGTGATCCTGTCCGTGCAGGACCCCGACGACATCAACCTCGAGCTCGCTGCCCTCAAGAGCTGAGGTCGTCAGTCGGCGACGGCGGGCTGCTGCGCGACCATCGAGCCGGTCACGAGCTCGCGGAGTTCGGCGGGCAGTCGCGGATGGGGATCGACAAGGCCGGGGAGCTCATCGGTCCGATCATGACCTGGTACGACGAGAGCCCCCGAAATGAGCTTCATCTCGGGGGCTTCGTCATTCTCAGAATCTTGGCCAGAATGGCCCGTATGGAGACAGAACGTCCCGGAGGTACGTTCCTAAGGGATCAAAGTCCTGGGCCCCAGAGGGTGATCCACGTTCCTCGTCGAAGTCGAGAGCAAGGTCCGATCGGCCCGGCAGAGCAAGACGTCGTCAGGCAGCCGCCGGCGTCGAGTCGTCGTCCTCACCGAGCCGGGCTTCGAGCAAAGTGCGGGCGCGAGCAATCTCCGAGCGGCAGGTCTCGATGATCTGCGCAGTCTCGCCGATGGCATTTGTAACGCGACGTCCTGCACGCGTCATGTCCTGCTGCACTGGCGGCAGGTCAGCCACGATCAGCCCGAACTCCATCACGCTGTTCACCGCGGTCTCGAACGTCGCTTCGGCGTCCCTCAAGTCGGCGACTTCAGTTCGCATGATTGCGCGTTCCTGATCTGTCGTTGCGCGGCGGCTCCGCGCGATGCCGTTCGTACCGTCCCCGAGCTCCTTCACTGCGTCCGCCAGCTCCGGGTTCAGTCGCTCAAGTTTCTCGGCGTAGTTGTCAAACTCTGCCGCCGTCTCCTTCATCAGACGCAAGAGCGTAGGTGCCGCGCTCGCGCCGAGTTGCTCGGTTGCGGAGTTCATCCGCTTCGTAGCCTTCTCCGCGCGTTCGCCGATATCGAAAGTCGCCTCACCGATGAGGTCGGCCTTCTCCTTGACCCGATCAGACGCTCTTGTGACGGCATCGGTCCAGTCCAGTAGACCGAAGTCGGCAGCGCTGTCCGTACCGGGCGACGACTCCGAACTGCCGCTGGTGGCTGGAGCCGCGGGAGCTTCGGATACGCGCTCATCTCTCCCGATGGATGCAGGCGCGAAATCCTGGACAGGGTTGCCGAATGTTGCCGTCCCGTCGATGACACCCTGCCCAATCTCTTTGAGGCGCTTGGCAAGAGCGGGCGCCGCCGTGAACGTTGTCTTGTAGGAGGTCACGCGGTACGAGCGCAGATCAAACGGGAGTTCATCGATGTTGCGTGTGATGATCGCAGTCTTGCGCCCCATCGCGTGTGCCAGGCCGAGTTCGTACATTACGTTGCCGTTCAGGCCGGTGACGTCGGCGATGATGAGCTCCGCGCTCGCAATCATGTTGACGATGTCTTTCAGGATCTGCTCCTGATTGTTGGACAGGTCAGCGCGCGTGACCTTGAAGCCGAGCTCGGCGAGAGCTGGTTCGATCAGATCGGTGAAGACTTCGTCGAAGTCTCCGCCAAAGGGCATGATCACAAATGCTTCCACTTACGGGCTCCTCGGGTAGGTGAGGCGTCGTCGCCTCTGGCCGGAGACTAACAGCAGTCACCGACGTTCTGAGGAGTCGTGTTCCGCAACCGCGGAAATCTATGTGATCAGTTCGAGTCGGAGAGCGCCTGGTCGGGAATCGGGTTCGTCGTGCGGACGATCGGGGCTGTGGTCGGCACGCTGAACGGTGCGAAGCCCGCCGGCGACGACCTGGCGGCTCGGTTGCGCCGGCCGCAGCGGGACGACCACCGGCCTTGACCCGATTCGGTTTCGGCTCGCACAACCAAAGTGCTCCCGAACCGCACGATCGCGTGGTTCGGGAGCGCTTTGGTTGTGCGGCGGCGCGGCCGGGTCCGGCGCGACGGGCAGTGGGTCAGTCGGCGACGGCGGGCTCCTGGGCGACCATCGTGCCGGTCACGAGCGCGCGCAGCGACTCCGGCAGGGGGATCGGTCGGCGGGCGCCCTCGCGGTCGATGATGACGTGCACGAACTCACCGGTGGCGAGCAGGGCTCCGTCGGACTGACGGAACAGGCCGAACTCCCACGACAGGCTGGTGTTGCCGAGGTGCTTGGACCGCATCCCGACCTCGATGACGTCCGGCCAGACGGCGGACTCGACGAACCGGCAGCTCGACGACACCAAGACCGCGATCCACTCCGACGTGAACGGGTCCAGGCCCGCTTCCTCGCGGAACCAGTACGTCGACGCGTTGTCCATCGCCGAGTAGTAGATCGTGTTGTTGACGTGCCCGAACATGTCGTTGTCGTTCCAGCGCGTGGGGTAGAGGCGGCGGAACGGGTACTCGTCGATGGTCATCGGTCTCCGATCGGAGGTGCGGGTGTGGCGTGATCGGCGGCGGGGCGCAGCACGTACTCGAACGCGGCGCGTGCCCGGACGGGGTCGGGGGCCTCGCCGGAGATGAACTCAGCGTAGGTGAACGACTCTGAGATCCGGACGAGCAGCCTTGCCAGCTCCTCGGAGGACAACGGCGCCGGATCGAACTCGCCGGACGACTGCTCCTCGACCACGAGCGCGGTGACCCGCTCGACGAACCGGCTCTGCACGTCGCTCTCCGAGGTGGTCAGCAGGCGCATCGCCCGCGCGGGCTCGCGGGTCAGGAAGGCGCGGAAGTAGGTGGCCTCGATGAGGTCGGCGGTGAACCGGTCGAGCACGTCGACGATGCGCGCCGCTCCGGACGACCCGATCGTGTCGGCAGCACGGGACGCCCGGTCGAGCGTCGGGACTGCGAGGGACCACAGGATCTCGGACAGCAACCGGTCACGGTTGCCCACCCACCGGAACAGCGACGTACGGTCCACGCCGAGTGCGGCAGCCAACGCGCCCATGTCGATCCGTGAGCCGTCGATGAACGTGTGGCGGGCCTCCCGGAAGGCGCGCAGCGCAGAATCCGATGTGTACACGCGGTCCTCTCTTGCAACGTTTTCGAGAATGATGCATCGTTGGTTCCATGTCAACGCTGACGCCCACGACGGGCCTCCTCGAATCGGACTTCTACGGCTTCCAACAACAGCTGACCGAGCCGGAGCGCGCGTCGATCGGGCGGCTCCGCGAGTACCTCGCGCGCGAGGTCGCGCCCATCGCCGACGGGTACTGGGCACGCGCCGAGTTCCCGATGCAGGTGATCGCGCCCCTCGCCGAGCTGGGCATGTACGGGCCGGGGATCCCGCTGGTGCGCCAGTTCGAGAACTCGGCCGTGTACCGCGGGTGGGCTGCGCTCGAACTCGGACGCGTCGACGCCAGCGTCGCGACGTTCATCGGTGTGCAGTCGGGTCTGGCGATGAACTCGATCGCCGTCGCCGGCAGCGAGGAACAGCAGCGCGAGTGGCTGCCGCGCATGGCCGCCGGCGAACTCATCGGGGCGTTCGGCCTGACCGAACCGCTGTCCGGCAGCGACTCCGCCCGTGGCCTGCGCACCACCGCCCGCCGCGACGGCGACTCGTGGGTGCTCGACGGTGAGAAGCGCTGGATCGGCAACGCCACCTTCGCCGACGTCGTCGTCATCTGGGCGAAGGACGTCGCCGACGAGCAGGTGAAGGGCTTCCTGGTCACCACGGACACCCCCGGCTTCACCGCCACCAAGATCGAGGACAAGATCGCGCTGCGTGGGGTGCAGAACGCCGACATCGTCATGCAGGGGGTGCGGGTGCCGGAGTCGCGTCGACTCCAGCGCGCCGACTCGTTCCGTTCGACGGCCGAGGTGCTCCGCCTGACCCGCACCGAGGTGGCCTGGCAGGCCGTCGGCATCGCGGTCGGCGCCTACGAAGCCGCCCTCGCCTACGCCCGCGAGCGGATCCAGTTCGGCAAGCCGATCGCGTCGCACCAGCTCGTGCAGGACCTGCTCGTGAAGTCGCTGTCGAACATCACCGCTTCGATCGCGCTCTGCACGCAGGCTTCGGCCATGCAGGACGCCGGCGTCGGGGGCGACGAGCACTCCGCCCTGGCAAAGGCGTTCGCGACCGCGAAGATGCGCGAGACCGTGGGATGGTGCCGCGAGGTGCAGGGCGGCAACGGCATCGTGCTCGACAAGGGTGTCGCGCGGTTCTTCGCGGACGCCGAGGCGATCTACTCGTACGAGGGCACGCGCGAGGTGAACACCCTCATCGTCGGCCGCGCGATCACCGGCCAGGCCGCGTTCGTGTAGGTCGGACCGGGCCAACGCAGGCCAACGCAGGCCAACGCAGGCCGACCCGGGTCGGATCGGCCCGGCGCCCTACCCGAGCAGCTCCGGTCGCTGCCACTCGCCGCCGCGCACGTGCTGCTCGAGGAACGCGAACACCGTCTCGTACCAGACCACCGCGTGCTGCGGCTTGAGCACCCAGTGGTTCTCGTCCGGGAAGTACAGGAACCGGTGCGGCATCGTCCCGTCGGCCGACGCGTGGTGCTCGGCCAGCTCGGACCACAGCCGGAGGCCCTCGCCGATCGGCACCCGGTAGTCCTTGTCGCCGTGGATGACGAGCATCGGTGAGGTGATGTCCGCCACGAACCGTTGCGGGTCGTTCTCGTGCAGTCCGTCGGCGTCGAAGATCGACTGCCAGTACTGCGACATGTCCGTGGTGCCGTTGAACTGGTCGAGCGCCCACAGGCTGGCGTGGGTGACGATGGCTCGGAAGCGGTCGGTGTGCCCGGCGACCCAGTTCGCCATGAAGCCGCCGAAGGACCCGCCGAGCGCAGCCGTCCGGGTCTCGTCGATGTCGTCCCGGGCCACGACCGCGTCGGTGATCGCCATCAGGTCCGTGTACGGCGCCTGACCCCAGGCGTTCCACCCCCGGTTGATGAAGTCGAGCCCGTACCCGGTCGACAGTGCGGGGTCCGGCAGGAGCACCGCGTACCCACGCGCCGCGGCGAGCTGCGGGTTCCACCGCCAGGACCACTGGTTCCACGAGTTCAGCGGGCCGCCGTGGATCCAGAGCAGCAGCGGGTGCGGCCCGTCGCCGGCGTCGGACGGCGGCAGGACGAGCCAGCCGCGCACGCGGGAGCCGTCGGCGGCCGTCGTCTCGACCTCCTCCAGGCGGCCGGGGATGTCGGGGAGTGCGGCGGGTGTCGCGAGCGGCGTCACCGTCCCGTCGGTCGCGATCTGCACGGGGTGCAGCGGGGCCGCCCAGGAGGCACGGAGCGCCACCACCTCGCCACTCGCGTCCGCCACGTGCAGGCTCGAGTACGCCCAGTCGTCGTGGGTCAGCTGCTCGACGGCGCCGCCGTCCAGGGGCAGCCGGAACACCGGTGCGCGACCGTCCTGGTCCGCCGTCGCCAGGAGCGCACCGTCGCCGTGCGCGAAGACCAGCTCGTTCGGCCAGCGGTCCCAGTCGGTGGCGATGCGTCGTGCACCGGACACCGTGGTGCCGTCGAGGTCGGCCACCCAGATCTCCTGCTGCGTCGCACCCTGCGGCGTGAAGCGCGGCGTCCGCACCCACGCCAGGGTCCGCCCGTCGTGACTGAGGGTGGGTGTCTCGTGGTCGACGGCGTCGTCGCTGCACAGCACCGTGCTCTGGCCGCTCGCGACGTCGAAGGCGACGATCGTCGATCGCGAACCACGGGCCTCCTGGACGGCGACCGTCGCGACGACCACCGAGCCGTCGGGCGCGACCACCCCGTCGACGTGTTCGAGGGACCGAGCGGGTGCCGGCGTGAGGTCGGTGAGCACGGGGAGGTGGGCCGGGTAAGCGGGGGCGTCGGACGCGCCCGACTCGGTCGGCGTCTCGTGCAGAGCCGGCTCCCGCAGCGTCGCGAGGTCGAGCGTCAGCACGTGCGTCTCGTCGGGGCCGAGGTCGTGGTCCCAGAACCGCACCGGGTACGTCTCGTGCAGGATCGCCTGCACCTTCCGGTCCTTCCGCCGCCCGCGCAGTTCGGCGTCGGCAGCTACCACGCCCGTGCGGTCGGTGCCGGCCCCGGGCAGCAGTCCGGCCGTGACCGCGACGGTGTCGGCCGCAGACGCGGTCCCGAGCACCCCGCCCACCCCGCCCGCGAGCTTCGTGACCGGTCGGGCCTCGCCACCGGTGGCGGGCAGGAGCCAGAGCTGCGGGGCGTCGCTGTCCTTGTCGCCTTCACCGTCGGGACGCCCGGAGACGAAGAGCAGGTCACCGGAGCGGGTGAAGGAGACCCCGCCCTCGCCCTTCGACGAGCGCGTCAACCTGACCGGGGCAGAGTCGGAGTCCGACGACGGGCCAGGAACCGCCCAGATCGACCGCCGGTACCCGGTGCCGTCGGCGTCGAGCACACTGACGGTGAGCGCGACGCGGGAGCCGTCCGGGCTCACTGCGATCCCGTCCACGCGGGGGAGAGCGGTGTACTGGTCGAGGTCCGAGAACGGCGTCGTCATGCCCCCACGCTATCGGCGAGACCCGACAGCGCGGCGGTCACGACGCCGACCTGTGGACAAGTGCCCGTCCGGATCACGCCCAGAACGCCGCGATCCCCTCGGCGACCGCACTGCCCTGGGTCCGTCCGGCGTCGGCGGACGGCGCCTGTGTGCTGAGGGACAGCGAGTTCGTCCCGAACGCCTGCTGCGCGGTGCTGTCCGCCACGACGACCTCGACCGAGCTGCCGGCGGCGCGGAGTCCCTCGACCGCGACGTCGAGCCACGGCCCGAGCGGCGACGGACCCTCGGGGCCGCAGGCGACGACGAGGACGCGCTCGTACCCAGCGGCGACGTCCACGTTCGTCGCCGAGCGGAGACCGCCGTCGATGTAGGGGCGTCCCTCGATCCCGACCGGCGACCACACGAGGGGCACGGAGCAACTCGCCGCGACGGCCCGGGGGAGCGGGATCCCGTCGGCGGCGGTGACCACGCGGAAGGTGCCGTCCGTCGCGTCGATGGTCGTCAGGGCGAGCGGCTTCGCGGGCCACTCCGTCGCGGGCAGGGTCTCGGTGAACGTGGCGACGCGCTCGTCGTCGGTCTGCCCGGTCGTGGTCTGCTGCGCGAGGAGCCCGAGACGTGCGCGGGCGTCCTGGTCGGAGGTCGCGCCCTCGAGGACGGCGCCGATGCGCTGCTGGAAGTCCTCGCCGTCGATGGCGACCGGTTCCTCGTAGGTGGTGGGGACGGGGGCGTGCTGCTGGTCGTACGCCTGCTGGAGCCCGCCGTACCGGACGAACGTGCCGACGACGCTGCCGGCGCTCGTCCCGACCACGAGGTCGGCCGCGTCGAGGTCGACCCCGGCGTCCCGGAGCGCGGTGAGCACCCCGAGTTCCCAGGCGATGCCGGCGACGCCGCCACCCCCGAGGACGAGTGCTCTGGTTCCGGGTGCGGGCGTCGAGACGTCGGTCATGGGACCTGCTTACCAGGCTGCGGTGTCGCCGTGGTGGCGACCGGCGACGGACTGGAGGCGCGTGGCGGCGCCGCCACGCGCCTCCAGTCCGTTGATGGGAACTGCCCACATCACGTGACATGGAAAGCGGAATCGCGCGTAGGAGGTCAGAAGTTCCAGCTTCCTACGCGCGATTCGGCCTCCTACGCGCGGTTCGGCACCCGGAGCGCCGAGGGGTCAGACGCCCGCGGTCGAACGGATCCAGCTGGCGGACTGGGCGAGGACGGCGTAGTTCGACCCGGCGTGCGTGTTCGCGCCCGGGTCGGCCACGTCACCCGTGGAGCAGACGCCGACGACCTTGCCGTTCACGACGAGTGCGCCGCCGGAGTCACCGTGGTTCGAGGCGCCCGAGACCCCGGTGACGTGCTGGGCGAGGCCGCCGTACGCGTCGGTCGAGCTGCCGGTGAGGTTCACGCTGGCCTGGTAGAGCCCGGTGGTCGGGACGCTGTTCGCGCGGTTGCCGTACCCGAGGATCGTCCCCGTGCCGGTGGACTTCGGGCTGAACCCGAGGTCGAGCTGTGCGTACGAGGACAGGGTCTTCGGCGTGCGCAGGTGCACGAGCGCGATGTCGCCGGACGGCGCCGAGTAGAGCCGGTCGGCCGCCGTCGCGGTGCCCCGGTTCGTGGTGCTGTTCGAGTGGTACACGTTCATCGCGGTGGTGCCGTCGACGCAGTGCTCGGCGGTGAGCACCCACGAGGCGTTGAGCTGTTCGCCGGTGCACCCGAAGGTGTCGGTGCCGCCCTGCTGGAAGACGAGCTGGACCTCCCACGGGGTGGTCGGTGCGGGTTCGCCGCCGATGACCTGCGGGGACGCCGTGGCGGCGTTCGCGGAGGTGGCGCCGAGGGCGCCGCCGAGCAGGGTGAGGGCTGCCGTCGCGGTGAAGGCGAGGGCCTTGAGGTTCTGTCGCTGCTTCATGGACAGATCGTGCGCGCCCCCTGTTCGGGGGTCAAGTCAGCGTTGCGGAGGACAACACACGTCACCCTGTGGACAACTCCGTCCGCGTCGGTGGCACCGCCTACCGTCGAGGCATGGGGCAGGAACAGGAACGACGCCGGACACGTGCCGGGCGCATCGGCGCGGTGGTGTGGCCGATCGTGGTGGCCGCAGCGCCCACCGCGGCGTTCCAGCTGCCGAACCTCGTCGCGACGTCGGCGGTGCGGGTGTCGCTCGTCGTGTTCGGGCTCGTCGTCCTCGTCGCCGCGGTGCTCGTGCAGGTGGTGCGGGCCCGCCGTGCCGAGGCGTCACGGATCGCCGCCGCAGACGACTCCGCGGCCGTCGAGCTCGAACAGGGGACCGCGGTCCGGTACGCGTTCGGGCAGCTCGCCACGCGGCTCGTCCGGTTCACCGAACTCCGGCGACGTGACCGTCGGAGCGAACTCCCGGCGTTCGCCGACCGGGTCGCGGTGGCCCTCGCCTTCTACCTGCTCCCGAAGGTCCCGGACGTCCGCGCCAACGTGTACCAGCTCTCGGCGGACCTGGGCGCGCTCGAACCGATCGGGCACGGCGGAGCGGGCGACACCGCCGGGGTCTTCCGCGCGGGGACGCCGTACGGGGACCGCAACCTCGAGTGGGTGCTCGTCGGCGGCGCACCGCGGATCGTCGGGGACCGTGCGGCGGACGTCGACGTCGACCAGGACCTGCCGGGTTTCGAACCGCGGTACCGGTCGTACGTCTCCGTCGTCATCCGGTCGCACGAGTACTCGTTCGGCATGCTCACCGTCGACTCGCCGGCCCCTGATGCGTTCACCGATCTCGATGCGAAGACCGTCGCGGTGGTCGCCGCGTTCATGGCGGTGGCGTTCTCCCTCACCTACTCGTCCCCGGAACGGGACCGCGACTCTCGGAAAGGCCCGTGATGCTCACACGATTTGTCGGACGCTCGACGTACGATCCCCCCATGACCATCGTGACCCCCGAACCGAAGCCCTTCGGACGTTCACGGGTGTACACCCCGAACTGGACCGACGACACCACTGACGCCGACTACGAAGACCTCGAGGTCATCGCGGCGAACATCGAACGTGAGCGTGCAGCGGCACGACGCCGGGTCGAAGCACGGATCGCCGCCCGGCTCGCTCGCTGACCGGGCGGGATCCGTACCGCACGCGTCACTCGGTGGTCACGTCGATGAGCACCTTCCCGACCGTGTCGGACTCGACGGCGTCGTGCGCGGCAGCCGTCTCCTCGAGCGGGAACCGCACGAGTGGCAGTCCCGCGTCCTCGCCGACCGGCAGGACCCCGTCGCGCAGGGCTGAGGTGACGTCCTCGGCGGCTGCGTGCAGGGCGTCGTCGCCGATCGTGTAGAGCAGCAGGAACTGGTAGCGGGCGTTCACGCTCATGTTCGGGCGGATCGGCAGCGTGGCCTCGTCACCGCCGTTGTTCGCGTAGATCGACACCACTCCGTGGTTCGCCAGCACGTCCGCGACGAGCCCGGTGTTCTGCGGGATGGACACTTCGACGACGATGTCGACGCCGTCCGGGGCGATCTCACGGATGCGGGCCGCCGTGTCCTCCGACCGGTAGTTCACCGTGTGGTGGGCGCCCGCCGCGGTCGCGAGGGCGGCCTTCGCGTCGGAGCTGATGGTCGTGATCACCGTCGCGCCGGCCCATCGGGCGAGCTGGATCGCGGCGTGGCCGACCGCACCCGCACCACCGGCGACCAGGACGGTTTTCCCGTCGAGGGCGCCCGGGCCGAGGCGCGACGGCCCCTGCTCGTGCGTCGTGAGGGCTCGGTGCGCGGTCATCGCCGGCACACCGAGCGAGGCACCGACGTCGAAGCCGGTGCCCTCCGGCAACCGGACCGCACGAGTGGAGGGAACGACCGTGTACTCCTGCGCCGTGCCGGTCGGGCGGCTCGCGGCGGCCATGTACAGCCAGACGCGGTCGCCGACGGACAGTTCCTCGACGCCGTCGCCGAGCGCGTCCACCACGCCGGCGCCGTCCTGGTTCGGGGTGATATCGGGGAACGGCAGTCCGTCGCCGTAGGTGCCACCGGCGCGGGCCTTCCAGTCGGTCGGGTTCACGCCGGAGACGACGACCCGGACGCGGACCTCGCCGGGGCCGGGCTCGGGGAGCGGGCGTTCCTCGAGGGTCAGGACGGACGAGTCACCGGGCTTCGTGTAGACGACTGATCGCATGTCCCCAGGCAACCACGGTGGTGGTGCGGGGATTCCGGGTGCGTTCAGGTCCGCGCGCCCACCGCATCCAGTGAACAGAAATCGTCGGGTCACGTCCGGTGACCCGACGATTCCTGCTCACCGAGTGACCGCGCGGGGCCGCCGCGCGCCGGGCACCGGGCGCCGGGCGCCGCGCGCTCAGCGCGTCCGCGCGTCGTACTCCTCGCGCGACACCGCGACGTCGTCCATGTGCGAGGTTGCCCAGTCCTCGAGTGGCTCGAGCACCTCGCGCAGGGAACGGCCGCGATCGGTCAGCTCGTACTCGACGTGCGGCGGGATCTCGGGGAAGACCGTGCGCGTGACGAGTCCGTCGCGTTCGAGTGCTCGGAGTGTCTGCGTGAGCATCTTCTGCGACACGCCCTGCACCCGGGTGGCGATCGCCGAGTAGCGTGCCGGACCGTCGGCCAGGGTGCCGATCGTCAGGACGCTCCACCGGTCGCCGATGCGGTCGAGCAGTTGCCGCGAGGGACACTCGGCGGCGTAGGGGCTGTACTCGAGTGCTGACACGACGACCTCCGTTACGCACCGTGAGGTGCCTACTTACTCAAAGAGAGTAACGCTTGTACGGTGAGTGTCAACGTTCCACGAAAGGAAGCTCCATGACCAGCATCGTCGTCTTCGGTGGCACCGGCTACGCCGGCTCCGCCATCACCCGCGAGGCCCTGTCCCGCGGCATCGCCGTCACCGCCGTCGCCCGCGACACCTCCAAGCTCGAGGCCGCCGAGGGGCTCACCCTCGCGCAGGGTGACGCCTTCGACGCCGACTTCGTCGCCGACGTCACGAAGGGCGCCGACGTCATCGTCGTCGCCCTCCACGCGGTGCAGGCGGACGGCAGTGAGCTCAAGGACAAGTTCCAGCCGTTCGTCGACGCAGCCGCCGCCGCGGGTGCCCGCCTCGGCATCGTCGGTGGTGCCGGTTCGCTGCTCGTCGCCGAGGGTGGCCCGCGCCTGTTCGACTCGGCCGAGTTCCCGGACGCGTTCAAGGGCGAGGCGAAGAGCCACGCGCAGATCCTCGACGCCCTCCGCGCGAGCGACACCGAGGTCGACTGGTTCTACGTGAGCCCGGCGGCGGCCTTCGGCGGCTACAACCCCGGCGAGCGTCGCGGCACCTACCGCACCACGGACGAGGTCCTGCTCACCGACGCCGACGGCAACTCGGACATCTCCGGCGAGGACTACGCGCTGGCCTTCGTCGACGAGATCGCGTCGCCGGCGCACCACCGCGCGCGCTTCGGCGTCGCCTACTGACGCACTGCCCTTCGCAAGACACCGGTGTTCACGCAACGCACCGCGGGATTCCGCGGTGTCGAGTGTGGGCACCGGTGTTTTGCCCCCCCACCCCCCACCCGCAACGGGCGGACTGGAGGCGCGGGGCGGGCCCGCCACGCGCCTCCAGTCCGTCAGCGGTGACCGACGATCGACGGAACCGGCATGTGGTGCCGCATCCGGACCGCCAGGTGGAGCCCGCCCCGGCGGGCGAGCACCAGGCCGACGACGGCCGCGGCCGCGGCCGGCACGCCGCCCGCCACGACCATGCCGACGTGGGCACCGAAGTGGTCGACGATCTGCCCCATGAGCGGGCCACCGATCGCCTGGCCACCGAGCAGCACGAGGACGTAGAGCGACATCACGCGGCCGCGGATCGCCACGTTCGAGGACAGCTGAACGAGTGAGTTCGACGCCGTCTGGAAGAGCAGCTGGGACATCCCGACGGCGACCAGCGCGACGGTGAACGGCGCGATCGCGGGGATCGAGCCGGAGACGACGAGCAGGATCCCCGTCCAGAACACCCCGCCGACGATGGTGCGGAGCCGGACGGTCGCGCGCCGGGTGGAGAGCAGCGCGCCGACGAGTGCCCCGATCGCGACGGCGGAGTTGAACACGCCGTAGCCGCCGGCGCCGACGTCGTAGACCTTCGACGCGAACGCCGAGAGCAGCACCGGCATCGTCAACGCGAAGACCGAGAAGAACGCCACCAAGATCACGGGCACGATGATGGTCGGCTTCCGGACGGCGTAGCGGAGACCCTCCACGAGCTGGCCCTTGCCGCGCGGCGCCGGGGGTGTGCGGTGCAGTTCCGAGACCTTCAGGAACCCGAGCGTCACGACGACCGCCACGCAGGCGATCGCGTTCACGCCGAACGACCACCCGGCCCCGACCGCGACGAGCAGGGCACCCGAGAGTGCCGGACCGATCATCCCGCCGAGCTGGAACACCGACGAGTTCACGCTGATGGCGTTCCGGAGGTGCTCGTGGCCGACGATCTCGGTGACGAACACCTGCCGCGCCGGGTTGTCGATCACGGTGACCATGCCGACGAGGAACGCGATCGCCCAGATGTGCCACGCCTGCACGACGCCGGTCAGGGTCAGCACGGCGAGCAGCGCGGACAGCACCGCGAACGAGCCCTGCGTGATCATCATCAGCGCGCGCTTCGAGAACCGGTCGACGAGCACGCCGCCGAGGAGCCCGAACAGCAGCATCGGCGCGAACTGGCACGCGACCGTGATGCCGACCTGCGCGACCGACCCGGTCAGCTGCAGGACGAGCCAGTCCTGCGCGATCCGCTGCATCCAGCCGGCGGTCATGGCGACGAGGTTCGTGGCGGTGAAGAGCCGGAAGTTCGGCACCGACAGGGCGATGAGGGTGTGGCGCCACGGCGGTCGGGTGGCCTGGATCGGGAGCGGTTCGGTGGGCGGGGGGAGGGTCGTCGGTGACGCGCTCACGGTGGGGGATCTCCGGACGTCGGCTGCGGATCTGGTACCCCATCGAAACTACGTGCCCGCGGGTCATTCGATACCCCTATGGTGGCTATCAGTCCATTGCGATGTCGAATGACCGCGCGAACGAACGAGGTGCCCGTGCTCGATCCGGTCCTGCTGCAGACCTTCCTGGCCGTCGCCGAGACGGGCAGCTTCACGCAGGCCGGAGCGCGGCTCGGGATCAGCCAGCCGACGGTGTCCCAGCACGTGCGACGACTCGAGACCGCGGTGGCACGGACCCTCGTCGCACGGGACACCCGGGGCGTGGCGCTCACCGACAACGGGGACGCGATGGCCGGGTTCGCGCGGACGATCCTCGCGGCGCACGCCACCGCCGACGCGTACTTCTCGGGGGCGGCGACCCGCGGGCGGCTCCGGTTCGGGGCGGCGGACGACCTCGCGATCACGCAGCTGCCGCGCATCCTCCGGGACTTCCGACGCCTGCACCCGCAGGTGAACCTCGAGCTGACGGTGAACCAGTCCTCGCCGTTGCTCCGCCGGGTGCACGCCGGGCAGCTCGACCTCGTGTTCATCAAGCAGACCGCGGGGGAGTCCGCCGAGGGCACCCGCGTCGCCACCGACCAGATGGTGTGGATGGCGCAGGACGGCATCGCGCTCGAGCCAGGGGAGCCCGTGCCGCTCATCGCGTACCAGGCGCCGAGCATCAGCCGGCAGATGGCGATCGACGCCCTCGAGGCCGCGGGGCGCACATGGCGGATCACCTGCAACACCCGCGACGTGAACGGCGTGCTCGCGGCGGTGCGGGCGGGGATCGGGGTCGCGGTGTTCCCGCACTCGCTCATCCCGGCGGACCTCGTGAAGGTGTCGCAGCGGCTCGGGCTGCCGGACCTGCCGGCCGTCGACTACGTCCTCATCGCCAACCCGACGGTGCAGCGGGAACCGATCGACGCCCTGACGAACGCGATCCTGTCGCGCGGGGTCGTCCGCGCGGTGTGAGGGAGTGGGCGACGGTCGTCGAGTCGGTCGTCGAGTGAGCAGAAATCGTCGGGTCGAGGGCGCGCACCCGACGTTTTCTGCTCACTGAACGACGGCGCCCGGCGCCCGGCGCGCTACGGGGCGAGCTTCGAGGTCGTGCCCGTGCCGGTGAGATCGGGGAGCGTCACGCCGGCGAGCGGCAGCACCGCCGAGGCGACCGCCCACAGCAGCACGAGCGTGCCGACGCCGCCGAGCACCGCCCCGAGCAGCGCGATCGGCCGCTGCCACGTGGCCGCGCCGTTCCGCAGCGTCACGATCGAGAGCACCAGCGCGAGCACACCGAGCACCAGCCCGACACCGTGCACGGTCGCGGGAGCGAGGAACCACCCGGCCGCGAGTCCGAGCGTCGCCAGACCGGCGACGGCGCCGAGGACGGCACCCGGCGTGGCCCCGACGAGCGGCTTGCGGACGCGCACCGGGTCAGCCTGGAGGCGCGGCTCGCCTCCGTCGGCGTCGGTCGCCTCGGCGGGTGGTGCGGTGGTCTCGGACTCCGGTGCCGGTGCGGGAGCGGAGGACGGGGCGGCGGTCGGTGCCGAGGCGGGCGGCGCGATCACGGCGTCGAACGACCGGGTGGGCGTCGGAGCCGACGCCGGAGCCGGGAGCGGGGCCTGCTGGCGGGCGAAGCGAGCGGGCGTCCGGTAGCCGATCGGGCCGGTGGGGGCGGGTTCGGTGCCCTCGACCACGACGTGCTCCAGACCGGGGACGGAGAACCGCGGTTGCCCGACGACGGGTACCGCGGGCACGACGGGCGCCGGAGGAGCTGCGTCGATCGGCGACACCGGCGCGGGCGCGAGCAGGGCCTGCTCGAACGGGACCGTGTGCACCGCCGGCGAGGTCGGGGCCGGCGGGAGCAGGTCCTCCTGCGGCGGGTAGTCGGGGACCACGATGTCGGCGTCGCCGGGCGCGGATGCGGGCGGCACGGTGGGCAGCGTGCTGCCGGGGCCGACCGTCTCGGGTGCAGGGGCCGACGCGACAGGGGTGGGGCGTGCCTCCAGGCCGTCGCCCTCCGGCGGTGCCGTGACCCAAGCCGGGACCGCGCGACGCGGTCGCTCGTCGTCCGGCATGCGATGCGATGCCACTGCGGCTCCCTCCGTAGGCTGATCCATCGTCAGTTCTAACGGCAACCCGTGCGCCCGGCGCAGCCCCAGTTCCGGGGTCGCCGGTACGGTCGAGTCATGACCGGAATCGAACACCGTCCGCTCGGGCCGTCAGGGCTCGTCGTCTCCACCGTCGGCATCGGCTGCAACAACTTCGGCCGACCCGGTACGTTCACCGAGTCGCAGGAGGGCACGGACGCCGTCGTCCGTGCCGCCCTCGACGCCGGTGTGACCCTCTTCGACACGGCGGACGTCTACGGCGGTCGGCCCGGCCTGTCCGAGGAGATGCTCGGCAAGTCGCTCTCCGGGCGTCGTGACGAGGTCGTCCTCGCCACGAAGTTCGGCATGGACATGCAGGGTGCGAACGGCCCCGACTGGGGTGTCCGCGGCTCCCGGCGGTACGTGCGGCTCGCCGTCGAGTCGTCGCTCAAGCGCCTCGGGACCGACTGGATCGACCTGTACCAGATGCACCGGCCGGACGACGTGACCTCCATCGAGGAGACCCTGTCCGTGCTCGACGACCTCGTCCGTGAGGGCAAGATCCGCTACATCGGCCACTCGAACTTCGCCGGGTGGCAGATCGCCGAGGCCGAGCTCACCGCCTCGATCGCCGGCACCACGGCCTTCGTGTCCGCGCAGAACGAGTACAGCCCGCTCGCCCGCTCGGTGGAGGACGAGGTCCTGCCCGCCGTGCGTGCCTACGCGCTCGGGTTCCTGCCGTACTTCCCGCTGTACAACGGCCTGCTCACCGGCAAGTACACGAAGGACGGCGGCCCCGCGGACGGCCGACTGACGAAGGCGAAGCCGCAGCTACTGGCCGACGCGCCGTGGGGGATCGTCGAGGAGTTCCAGCGGTTCTGCGACGAGCGCGAGGTCACGATGCTGCAGGCGACGTTCGCGTGGTTGCTGGCGCAGCCCGGGCTGTCGAGCGTCATCGCGGGGGCGACGAAGCCCGAGCAGATCGTGCAGAACGCCGAGGCGGGCACGGCGTGGGCGCCGTCGGAGGACGACATCGCCGAGATGACGGTGATCTTCGACGGCGCCTGAACGTGCGGGGGCCGGGCTCGCGGCGCTCGCGCGAGGCGAGTCTCGGTGTGGGCGACACTTCTCGCGCTCCAACGCGCGAGAAGTGTCGCGTGGCCCGAGTCTCGGCAGGCCGCGGCCGGCCGGGACCTACTGGTCGCGGTAGCGCTTCGCCTCGGCCAGCTTGCCCCGGAGCTCGTCGGCGGTGAACCGGGCGACGTACCCGGGGGTGTCCCGCTGGATGCGCCAGCCCTCGGCGAGCGGGCCCGCGTCGACGACGTCGAACCCGAACTCGTCGATGAGGTCCGCCACCACGGCCTTGGCCGCGTCGTCGTCACCCGCCACCACGAGGGCCCGGCGATCCGGGGTGCCCGTCGGGGTCGCGTGGCCGGTGAGGTCCGCGGCACCGATGTGGTTGAACGCCTTCACGACGCGGGCGCCGGGCAGGTGGTCCTGCAGCAGCTCGGCGGTGGTCGTGGTCTCGTCGTCGAGGGCCTGGATGTGCCCGTCGCGCTGCGGGTAGTAGTTGTTCGTGTCGATCACGACCTTGCCCACGAGCGGCTCGACCGGGATCGTCTCGATCGCGGCGAGCGGGGTCGTGACGACGACGATCTCGCCCGCGGCGGCTGCCTCGTCGCGGGTCGCCGCCCGCGTGCCGTCGCCGAGTTCCGCGACGAGGTCCGTCAGGGTCTCCGGGCCGCGTGAGTTCGCGATCACCACCTGGTGACCGTGCTGCACCGCGAGTCGTGCGAGCTGGGATCCGATGTTGCCTGCGCCGATGATGCCGATGGTTGTCATGGGTCCGTGCAACGCCGACCGGTCCGACGCATTCCCCGGCTGCCGTCACGCGGGGTCACACGGGTGCATGATGGCGGCATGGACCACGAGTTCCGGCACGAGGCAGACCAGGACCGCTACGCGATGTACGTCGGCGGCGAACTCGTGAGCGTCCTCGACCACCGCGAGAACGGCGACGCGATCGCCTTCCCGCACACCTACACGGTGCCCAAGCACCGCGGGCACGGGTACGCCGCCGAACTCGTCGACTTCGCGGTCGCGGACGTCGAGGCGAACTCCACGAAGCGCATCGTCCCGATGTGCTGGTTCGTCGGCAAGTGGTTCGACGAGCACCCCGAGAAGGCAGACCTGCTCAGCCGCGGCGCTGCGGACTGAGCCGAACCGGAGGGCCCCGCCCATGCCGACGATCACCCCGTTCCTCTGGTACGACGACCAGGCCGAGCAGGCGGCGGAGTACTACGTCGCACTGTTCCCGGACAGCAGCATCGACAGCGTGAGCAAGACCCCGGACGGGCAGACGCTCGTCGTGGAGTTCACGCTCCTCGGCCGGCCCTACCGGGCGATGAACGGCGGACCCGGGCACGAGCACACCGATGCCGTGTCGTTCCAGGTCGACGTCGACGACCAGCCGGAGCTCGACCGCATCTGGGACGCCCTGCTCGCCGACGGCGGACGGCCGTCGATGTGCGGGTGGCTCTTCGACCGCTGGGGTGTCGCGTGGCAGGTCACCCCGTCGATGATGGGCGACCTCATGACCGGCTCGGGCGACCCCGAGGCGAACGCCCGCGTATTCCAGGCGATGATGCAGATGCAGAAGCTCGACATCCCTGCGCTGCAGGCCGCGGCGGCGGGTCGCTGACCCCCGGCGAACCGTACCCGCCGGTATGGTGGCGGGACCGAACACCGCCGGTCGGCACCGGCACAGCAACGAACAGGCCCTGACAGGCTGGAGGCCCGGCGATGAGCGACCCGAAGCCCGACGTCCGCAACAGCGACATCGGGCGTGCCTACACGGAGCTCGCCCGCATCACCCGTCGTGCGAGCATCCGAGCCCGTGGGTCGGAGTCCATCCTCAGCGTCGTCGACCAGTCCCTCGTCGACTTCGTGGTGCAGCACCCCGGGTGCATGGCCATCGACATCGCCCGGTACCTGCGGCTCAACCGGTCGACGATCTCGCGGCAGCTCTCCGGACTCCTCGCCGCCGGGCTCATCCGGACCACGGACGGCGGCACGGGCAACGCGAAGCCGCTCGGCGTCACCGACGAGGGCCGCGCGGCACTCGAACGGTCCGTCCAGCTGCACCGCGACGCCCTCGACGAACGACTCGCGGGCTGGTCGGACGACGACATCGCGCTGCTCGCCGGCCTGCTCGAACGCCTCGGCGCCGCCGACGAGGCGGGGCTGCCCGTCCCCGGGCGCACCGCACCGTGACGACCTCGTTCGTCCTGCTCTCCGACACGCACCTGCCGAAGCGGGCGAAGGACCTGCCGGAGCGGCTCTGGGCGGACGTCGACGCCGCCGACCTCGTCGTGCACGCGGGAGACTGGGTGGACCTCGCGACGCTCGACGCCGTGCAGGCGCGGTCGCGCCGGTTCGAGGGGGTCCGGGGGAACAACGACGGACCCGAGTTCGACGACCGCCTGCCCCTCGTCGCCCGCTTCGCCGTCGAGGACCTCCGCTTCGCCCTCGTGCACGAGACCGGTGCGGCGACCGGCCGGGAGCGTCGCATGACCGCGGAGTACCCCGACGTCGACGTGCTCGTGTTCGGCCACTCGCACATCCCGTGGGACACCGTGGCGCCGTCCGGGCTCCGCCTGCTCAACCCCGGTTCGCCGACCGATCGCCGGCGCCAGCCGGACCACACGTGGATGCGCGGCACGGTCGACCGGCACGACCTGACCGTCGAGCTGGTGCGGCTGTCGCCGCCGGCTCGCTGACGCGACCCCGTTCCGGACTGGCCCGACCCGCGAAAGCGACTGTCTGCCGCCGAAGGGTGGCGGGATTGTGTCGCCTTGGCGGGGTGGTCGACGTGCGTCGGCGCGACGGTGTCGCTTTCGCAGTGTGGTGACGGTCTGACGGTCTGGAGGCGCGTGGCGGCCCCGCCCCGCGCCTCCGGACCGTTCCGCACCGCCTTCCGGGCGTGGGCCGAGTTTCGTCCGTACGGACTGTTCTCGCGTTCAGGCCGGGACTCGCGCCGGCGCGAGCAGCGGCATGCGGAAGAAGGCCAGCTCCCACTCGGTGCTGCGGCGGAACGCCCGGGTCATCGCGCCGCGCTCGGCGGGTGTCGCAGCGGTCGCGAGCTGCTCGACACGGGCGGTCGCGGCGGCCGAGGCCTCCGCGAAGCCCGGATCGCCGTACGCCCCGATCCAGTCCGCGAACGGGTGGTCCGCGGGCACGGCGCCGAGCTGCGTGCCGACCCAGGCGTAGACCCGGAAGCACGGCAGCACCGCTGCGGCGAGGACTCCGACCGACCCGGTGTCGGCGGCCGCCTGCAGGTGCGCGAGGTACCCGGCACAGGTCGGGTGGACCGGGTCGTCGGCGTGCGTGCCGGCGAGGCGTCGGTGGTGGAGGTCGCGGGCCTCGTCGGCGCAGCCCTCGGCGGACGCCGTCCAGAACGCCGCGGCGTCGCCGGACGACCACGACGCGAGCTGCGACAGGTGCCGCTCGTACGCCCGCAGGTAGTGCACGTCCTGCGCGAGGTAGCCCGCGAAGACGTCGGCGTCGAGCGTGCCGTCCCGCAGGCCGACCAGGAACGGGCAGTCGATCGTCTCCTGCAGCACGCCCGCGACGTCGGTCCACCAGCGGTCCGTCCACGATGGCGTGGGCAGGGCGTCACGGACGACGGCGCCGTGGTCGATCGGGCCGGTGCCGGTCCCGACGTGCAGGGCGTCGGCTCCGCGGAGTGCTGCGGTCAGCCAGGTCTTGGCGGTGCCGATCGCGAGCTCCCAGTCGCCGTCGCGGGCTGCGAGCGTCGTGATCGCGCTCGACAGTGAGCAGCCGGTGCCGTGCGTGTTCGTCGTCGCGACACGTGGGCCGGGGAACGTCCGCGCGGTGCCTTCGGGCGAGACGAGGACGTCGTCGGAGGTGTCGCCGTCGTCGTGGCCGCCCTTCGCGAGCACGAGGACGTCCCAGGTCCGGGCGACGATCCGTGCCGTCGCCGTCGGCGAGCTGCCGGGTTCGGTTCCGGCGAGCGTCGCGAGGACGTCGAGTTCTGGTCGGTTCGGCGTCACCAGTTCGGCCAGCTCGAGCAGGTCGGACACCGCGCGGGTGGCGTCCTCGTCGAGCAGTCGGTCGCCGCTCGTGGCCACCATCACCGGGTCGACCACCACCACGGGCGGGCGATGCTCGCGGAGCCACGCCGTCACGGTGCGGACGACGTCGGCGGTGCCGAGCATGCCGATCTTCACCGCGTCGATCGTCACGTCGTCCGACACCGCGTCGAGCTGCTCGCGGAGGAACCCGGCGTCGGGGACGTGCACGGATCGCACGCCGTGGGTGTTCTGCGCGACGAGCGCCGTCACGACCCCCATCCCGTAGCCGTCGTGCGCCGCGATCGACTTCAGGTCGGCCTGCAGCCCGGCGCCGCCGGTCGGATCGGTGCCCGCGATGCTCAGGACACGGGGGACCGTCGGCCGTGCGGCGGTCACGATGCGCTCCAGGCGGACACGTACGCCGCGGCGGCCGAACCGGGATCGGCGGCCGCGCAGATGCCGGACACCACGGCGACACCGGCTGCCCCGGCGGCGCGCAGGGGCACGACGTCGTCGAGGGTGACCCCGCCGATCGCGACGCACGGGATCTCGGTGGCGGCCGCGAGCCGGGCGAACCCGTCGTGGCCGAGCGCCGGCGGGTGGTCAGCCTTCGTCGTGGTGGGGTGCACGACCCCGACGCCGAGCAGGTCGACCGTGCCGCGGGGGAGCCGGGCGACGGCGGCGAGGTGCTCCGGCGTGTTCGCGGTCAGCCCGACGTGGGCGTCCACGCCGAGCAGGGCCCGGGCGACCTCGACCGGGACGTCCGACTGCCCCAGGTGCACCCCGGCGACCCGGTGGCCGGCGTGCCGCGCCGCGAGGGCGACGTCGAGCCGGTCGTCGACCACGACCGTCGCCCGGTCGCCCACGGCGTCGGCCACCGCGGAGGTCAGGGCGAGCAGGTCGCGCGCGGAGGCGTCCTTGTCGCGGACCTGCACGATCCGCACGCCGCCGTGCACCGCGGCACGGACCACACCGAGGACACCGATGAAGTGCCGGTCGGACAACGCGCCGTCGGTGACGAGGTAGACACCGACGTCTGTGCCGGTCACGCGGAGACCCCGACCGTCTCGGGTGCCTGCTCCACCGAGATCCGGGCCTCGCGGACGACGTCCTCCGGGCTGAGCGACGCCAGCCGGTCGAGGAACAGCGGCTGGAACGTGCCCGGCCCGCCGGCGTCCCGCGCCGCGAGCTCGGCGGCGATCGTGTGTACCGCGGCGGCGGCGACCGCAGCCGCTCCGGCGTCGTCGGGGGAGACCGCGGTGAACGCGGCGACGACCGCTCCCAGCGCGCACCCGCCGCCGGTGATCCGGGTCAGTAGTTCGGTGCCGTTCGCGACCCGCACCGATCCGATGCCGGGCGCGACCAGCAGGTCGACGGGACCCGACACGGCGACCGCGGCCACGCGCCTCCCGTCCGGGTCCGGACCGGCCACGGCGGCGACCGCAGCATCCCGCGCGTCGTCGGTGCCCACCGTGCTGTCGACCCCGCGCCCACCGGCGGACGCACCGAGCACGGCGAGGACCTCGGAGGCGTTGCCGCGGAGCACCGTCGGACCGAGCGCCAGCAGGTCGCGGGCGAGCGCGGTCCGCACCGGGAGCGAGCCGACCGCCACCGGGTCGAGCACCCAGGGCGTGCCGGCGTCGACGGCTGCCGAGGCGGCCTCGAGCGACGCGGCCCGGGGCTCGGCGTGCGGGGTGCCGGTGTTCACCAGCAGGGCGTCGGCGACCCGGGCGAACGGCCCGGCCTCGGTGACGACGTCGACCATCGCGGCCGAGGCACCGAGGGCCAGCAGCACGTTCGCGGTGACGTTCTGCACCACTGTGTTCGTGATGCAGTGCACCAACGGGCCCCGGGCACGGACGGCCTCGAGGAGTTCGGCGGTTCGGTGGGCCCAGGACGGTTCGGGCGCAGCGGTTTCCATGGACGATCCCTTCGCGAGTACGAGCTCGAGCAGGTTCGACGGGTGTGATCTCAGCCGCTGGTTGCGGCACCCCGTGTCTCGGACGACACCGTACACGACGTGCTCCCGACGTCTCCGGTCACATGCGCGGTGCCGTGTGACAGGCTTGGTGGGTGCCAGACGCAACGCCTCCCGGGCCTCCTCCCGGCCCCCGCGACCCCGGCGACGCCTGGGCGATCGGCCCCGACGGCACCAAGGCCTGGGGGCGCTTCGGCGCTGCCGGGCTCCTCGTCGACGACGGCTCGGGGCGGGTGCTCTTGCAGCACCGCGTCGAGTGGAGCCACCACGGCGGCACCTGGGGGATCCCCGGCGGAGCCCGGCACCTCGGCGAGGACGCCGTGACCGGAGCCCTCCGCGAGTCCGCCGAGGAAGCCGGTGTCCCGGAGGACGGCGTCGACCTGCGGCACACGTCCGTGCTGGACCTCGGGTTCTGGACGTACACGACGGTGGTGGGGCGCGCCTCCAGTCCGTTCGAACCGGTGATCGCGGACCGCGAGAGCCTCGAACTGGCCTGGGTGCCCGTCGACGACGTCGAGGACCTGCCCCTGCACCCCGGGTTCGGGGCGTCCTGGCCGGCGTTGCGGGCACGGCTCGGGACGACACCGCACGTCGTGGTGGACGCCGCGAACGTCGTCGGCAGCGTGCCGGACGGGTGGTGGAAGGACCGGGCGGGGGCTGCTGCGCGGTTGCTCGGGTCGGTCGAGGCGCTCGCCGCGGAGGGCGTGCCGGCGGCGCTCCTGGACCTGCCGTTCGACCGGTGGTGGCCGCGGTGGACGGTCGTGCTCGAGGGGGAGGCGCGGGGTGCTGGCGGCGCGGGCGCGCCGGGCGCGGGCGCTGCGGGCGCGTCGGGCTCGCCCGCTTCGTTCAGTGAGCAGAAGACGTCGGGTGCCGATGCCCGACCCGACGATTCCTGCTCACTCGATGTCGTCCGGGCGCCCGGCTCCGGTGACGACGCGATCGTCGAGGCCGCACGGGCCGCGCTCGACGCCGGGCACGCACCGGTCGTCGTGGTGACCGCCGACCGCGAGCTCCGTGCCCGCGTCGAGGCGATCGGCGCCGCGGTGCACGGCCCGAGCTGGCTGCGCGAGCAGTTCTCGCTGTGAGGTCCTAGCCTGCGGGCGCCGGGATGTGCTTCCGCGACGACACCAGGATCGCCAGCCACGACAGCACCCCGAGCCCGACGACGACCCACAGGATGAGGGGCACGGCGACGACGTTCGCCACGGTGGCGATCACCGCGGGCGCCAGGAACCCGGCGTAGGCGGCCGCGTAGAACACCCCGGTCAGCCCGGCCAGGTCGCGGGACCCGGCGATGCGCTGCACCTCGAGCAACGACGACACGAGTGCGAGCCCGATGCCGAGGCCGATCACCACGTTCGCCACGAGTCCGATCGCCACCGACTGCAGCTGGATCGCGACGACGACCACGGCGATGCCCGCGGTCATGAGGCCCACGGCGATCAGCAGTCCGCGTGCCGAGAGGAGCGAGTTGACCCGCGCCGCCAGGGGCTGCACGGCGCTCGACACCCCGAGGGCGACGACGGTGGCGGCGGTGGCGAACAGGAGTCCCCACATCCCGGTCGCCCCGGCGAGCTTCGTCGGCAGGTACCCGTACCCGATCGCCGCCGAGCCGAAGATCCACGGTGCCGCGACGAGAACGACCCGGGTGAAGCGGCGGTGGCCGGCGCTCGGCACCGCGAGCTGCCTCCACCACGGGCCGGGGACGCCTCCGGTGCGGTTCGTCTCCGGCGTCCGCCAGACGATGACGGCGAAGGGGATCGCGACGCAGATGTGCACGAGGAACGGCAGGACCTCGGGGATCGGTCCCCACTGTGCGATCAGCCCGGCGACGAGCGCACCCGATGCCGAGCCGAGGGTGAACGCCAGCGATGCCCGGCGGGCGCCGGAGCCGGCGTCGGCGGACGGGTCGAAGCGTCCCTGGGAGAGCTCCTTGACCCAGCTGTTGCCGACCGCCATCGCGATGCCGACGGTGATCCCGGAGAACAGGCGTCCGGCCATCAGGAAGCCCGCGCCGAGCGGTCCGAACGCCAGGAGTCCGCTCCCGACGACGGCGGAGACGATCCCCGCGAGCATGAGCGGCCGGCGTCCGTGCCGGTCGGACAGCGACCCGGCGACGAGCAGTGCCGGGGCGAGCCCGAGGACGTAGACGCCGAGGAAGACGTTGACGAGGAGCGACGAGTAGTGCGCACGCTCCTCGTACATGAGCAGCAGCGGTGAGAACTGGTTGCCGCCCCACGAGCAGACGAACACCGCACCCCAGACGGCGACCCACGGCAGGACCCGGACGCTCGGGACCGCGATCGAGTCGGTGCCCGCGCTCACAGCGCACCTCGGTGCGACGCGACGTGTGCGCTGAGGACCTCGGCGTAGCGGACGGCGTCCCCGGCCTCGAGCGCGGCGGCGAGCGCCCGGTGGTCCTCGAGCGACGCCTGCAACTGCGACGGCTGGAGCCGCATCAGGTGGTGCCGGAGCCGCTGCTGCCGGTCCCGCAGCGTCCGGGCGAACATGACGGCGATCGCGTTCCGCGACGCGCCGATGACGGCCCCGTGGAACTCGGCGTCCACCTCGATGAACCGGTCGACGTCGCCGGTCGCGACCGCCTGCTCCTGCTCCGCGAGCATGGCCTGGAGGCTCGGGGTGACGTCCGCAGCGCGGCCGTCGGTCACGACGCGGGTCGCCGCGGTCGACTCGATGGCCTCCCGCATCTCGAGCACGTCGACCGCCTCGTTCGGGGACATCGGCCGGACGACGGCGCCCTTCCGGGACTCGAGGGTGAGCAGGTCCTCGGCGGCGAGGCGCAGGAACGCCTCGTGCACGGGTGTCCGGGAGACGCCGATCTCGTGGCACAGGGCGTTCTCGCTGATCGCGGTGCCACCGGGCAGGTCGCCGCGGATGATGGCGCGCTTGACGTGGTCGTACGCCCGGTCGGACGCTGCCTGGCTCGTGACGGGGGTGCTCGGGGTGCTCACGATCATCGATTCTACGCCTTGCATGCAACGGTGCATGCGATAGTGACACGAGGAGTTCACAATGGACCGGTACACCGGGCTGCTCAGCCCGATACGCTGGGCCACCACGTCAACGGAGACGTACTACAGGAGGTTCCGATGGAGCGGATCACCAGGGCCGACGATCGTGTGCACCGCCCAGCAGGGCCGTGGACACCGACCGTGCACCGGCTGCTCGCCCACCTGCACGAACAGGGGTTCGTCGCGGCGCCGGAACCGATCGAGCACGGGGACACGCTCGAGACGGTGTCGTTCGTGCCGGGCACCGCGGGGGAGTACCCGTGGACCGCCGACGTCGCGAGCGAAGCCGCGCTCGTCACGACCGCACGCCTGCTGCGGCACTACCACGACGCCGCCGCGACCTTCCCGCGGGACGACTCCCGCGACGTGTGGTCCCAGGCGGAGCGCTTCCCCGCCGAGACGATCGTGCACGGCGACTTCGCCCCGTACAACTGCGTCTACGACGGCATCGCCGCGGTGGGGCTCATCGACTTCGACACCGCCCACCCCGGGCCCCGGGTGTGGGACGTGGCGAGTGCCGTGTACCGGTTCGCCCCGTTCACGACCGGCATCGTCGAGGGCTCGACCGCGCCCTCGCTCGACGAGCGCCTCGACCGCGCCGCGGAGTTCTGCCGCGCCTACGAGCTCGACGCCCGGTCACGGGAGCTGCTCGCCGAGACGATGACCGGCTCGCTGGTGGCCCTCGTCACGACGATCGAGACCGAGGCCGCCGCGGGCAACCCGAAGTTCGTGAGCGACCTGGAACACGGGCACGCCGAGCTCTACCGGGCCGACGTGGCGTACATCGAGGAGCACGCCGAGGACATCGCCGCCGCCGTCGCCTGACGGTGGTGTCGGGCGTGACGGAGGTGTCGAGCGTGACGGTGGTACCGGGCATGCTGGTGCCGTGACGACGACCCCGGCCCAGCTGCGCGCGATGCGCCTCGCCGCGCAGGGGGTCGCCGTGCCCGGACTCGGTCCCGCCGCCGCGGTCGAACGGATGACGGCCGTCCAGGGGCAGGATCTCGGGCAGGTGCTGTGGGCGATCGGTGTCCGGTCGCCCGGCTCGACGCGCGACGACGTCCGCGCCGCGTTCGACCGCGGGGAACTCGTCCGCTCGTGGCCGATGCGCGGCACCCTGCACGCGATGCGCCCCGACGACCTCCGACTGCTGCTCTCGCTGACCGCCGAGCGCACCATCCGCGCCATCGCCCGACGCGCGACGGAACTCGGCATCGACGACGCGGTCCTCGCCACCGCCCGTGACACCACCGTCGACGCGTTGTCCGGCGGGCGGGCACTCGTCCGTGACGACCTGTTCAGCGCGTACCGGTCCGCCGGCATCGACCCGACCGGCGGTCGCGGCTACCACGTGCTGCTCCGCCTCGCACAGGAGGGGCTCGTCGCCTGGGGTCCGACCGCACGGGTGGGCCAGGGGCTCGTGCTCCTCGACGACTGGGCACCGGCGACCACCGACCTCCCCGACCGGGACGAAGCGCTGCGCCGGGTGCTCGTCGGGTACCTCCGCGGCCGGGGACCCGCGACCGAGGCCGATGCCGCGAGCTGGACGAAGCTCCCGCTCGGCGACGTCCGACGTGCCCGGGCGGCCGCCGGCGACACCGTGGAGGACCTCGGCGACGGGCTCCTCGCGCTCGCCGACCGCCCGCCCACCGGGGGCGTCCCGACCGGGCACCTCCTGCCCGGTTTCGACGAGTACCTGCTCGGGTACGCCGACCGCTCCGCCCAGCTCGACCCCGTGCACGCCGACCGTGTGGTCCCCGGGGGCAACGGGATCTTCCTGCCGATGGCCGTCCTCCGCGGGCGGGTCGTCGGCGCCTGGACCCGGACGGAGCGCTCCCGGGACGTCCGGGTCACACTGACCCCGTTCGAACCGCTCGACGACGCTGCCGTCCGCGCGCTCGAGGCCGCCGCCCGCCGTTACGCGTCGTTCCTCGCCACCCCCGTGTCGTTCTCCGTCGCCTGATCCGCCGGTTCGCACCCGTCGACGGAGCAGTGTTCGTCGAGTGCCGGAACTGGACCCGACGATTCCTGCTCACTCGAAGGCGTCGGCGGCGACGGCGACGACGACGACGCGAGCCGACCTGCCGGGGCCGCCCGCGCCTCCAGGCAGCACCCAGCAGCCACGCGGCGGACTCCGACGCTCCCTCGGGTAATGTCGCAGGGCCATGACCGACAGCCCGGCCGACGCCACCCCGTACGAAGTCCTCGGCGTCCGAGCGACCGCCGACGACGACGAACTCCGCCGCGCCTACCGCCGCGCCGCCCGCGAGTCCCACCCCGACCTCGGCGGCGACGCCCGCCGCTTCCGCCAGGTCCAGATCGCCTGGGAACGCGTCGGCACCCCCGCCGCACGCCGCGCCTACGACGCGGGCTCCCAGCGTGGCAGCCAGCAGGGCACGTCCGGCCCGTCGGGTTCGTCGGCCTGGAGGAGCGACACCGGTCGCGACGCCTACGCACCCCCGGCGGCGCGTCGCGATTCACGGCCCCGGGCCCGGTCCCACGGACACCCCGGCGGTCGGTCGCGTGAGGTCTTCCTGCAGGCCGAACGCGAGTGGGTCGGCCTGGGAGACCCCATCGAGGACCCGTACGACCCCACGCTGATCCGCTCCGCGCCACGGCACATCCGTCGGCTGCTGGCCGAGGCCCTCGCCGAGGAGGCGACCGCCTCGATCGTCGCCGAGATGGGCATCGGCGTGACGGTGTGGCACGACCTCGACGCCGGGGCCGAGGGCAAGCTCGACCACGCCGTCCTCACCCCGAGCGGCCTGTGGGCGCTCGAGTCCATCGACTGGGGAGCCCCGGTCCGCGTCGAGCACGGCGAGATCACGGGCGAGACCCTCGCGCCGGGGGAACGTCCCGTGAAGGAACTCGTCCGCGCGGCCCGCGCCGTGCAGAAGACCACCCGCGTGAAGTTCACCGGCCGGCTGCTGGTCGTTCCGGACTCCGCCGTCGACGAGGACGTCCAGCTCGTCGGCTCGCCCCGGAAGCCCACGGCGCTCGTCGTCCGGCGGAGCGCCCTCGGCCAGGTGCTCAACGGCGTGTGGTCGCCCGAGGGGAGCGTCGACGTGTTCGAGCTCCGCGACCGCCTGCAGCAGACCGTCCGCTTCGTCTGATGGCCGAGCCGGTGGTGGTCCTCGTCGGCGGGTGGGAGCACGAGTGCTGCGGGCCCGCCGTCGAGATCGGCGACGTCGTCGAGTACGGCGTGGTGTCCGCGGACGGTGCGCGACGCTTCGACGAGGTCCGGCACGACACCGTGCCGAACCAGCGGATCCGAGGCCGCGTCGTCGAGCTCTTCGCCGTCGGCCGCGAGGGACGGGTCGCGATCGAGCGGGTCCCGAGCGGATCCGCGATGTGCGGGAACGACGAGCACGACGACGGGCACCTCGAGGCACGGTGGACGGGGCAGCCGGTCGAGGTCGAGTGGGACGGCGAGACCGCGTTCGAGGTCGTCGTCGACCCGTACGGCAAGCCGAAGCGTCAGTAGCCGCGGAGCTTCTCGAGGTCCCGACGTTCCCGCTTGCTCGGGCGTCCCGCGCCGCGGTCGCGCATCGGGACGAAGCCGGCTTCTTCCTTGGGGAGCCGCGGCGGGGTCTTGTCCTCGAAGTGCTTCGCGGCCTCGGGGGCGCTCGTCCGCTTCAGGATGATCCCGGTGACGACGACGATCCGGTCGAAGCCGTTCTGGCGCACCCGGACCTCGTCCCCGGGGCCGATGGGCTGCGCGGGCTTCGCGCGCTCCCCGTTCACCCGGACGTGACCGGCCTTGCACGCGGCGGTCGCGGCGGAGCGGGTCTTCGTGATCCGCACCGCCCAGATCCAGCTGTCCACGCGTGCCTTGGCCATCCCCACACTCTAGGCGCGCCCTACGCTGGGACGGTGGAGGACAGCGGGCAGGACGCGATCGCCCGGGCGCTGGCGCTCGGGGTCCTGCGGGACGCCGTGGTCGGGGACCGCCTGGTCGTGCGCGCGCACCACGGTGGGGGAGCGCGGGACGCCCTCGGGGTCCTCGTCGCCCGGACTCCGTCGTCCGTGACGATCGACACCCGCCGGGGTGCCGTCGAGGTCCCGCTCGCCGACGTCGTCGCCGCGAAGCCCGTCCCGCCGCCGCCTGCGCCCCGCCCGCCGCGTCGCTGACCTCGCACGGTGCGACCTCGCGCCGACACCGTGGGAGGTCCCGTGCGCCGTGCGAGGTCACGCGGGTCCCACGGTGCGCGGAACCTCGCACACTGCGGCGCGCACCACCCGCGCGCACCGGCACCCCCGCACCCGCACCCGTCCGCCCGCGCCCGGCGAGCCGCCACCGCGCCCGCCCCACCCCCGACGTAGCCTCGTGCCATGGCAGTCCCCGTCCCGCTCGGCACCGAGGACCGCACCGCCCGCCTGACCCTCCGCCGCCCCGACGCGTGGCGCCGCGAGGACACAGCCCAGGCGGACCTGCGCGTCACCGGCGACGACGTCGTGCTCACCGTCCGCTCCCGTCCGAGCGACCGCACCATCGCCGAGGAGCACACGAGCCTGCTCGAGCGACTCCCCGGCTCCGTCGAGGGACTGCGGCTCATCGGCTCGGACCCGTGGACCGCCACGGGAGCCCCGGCGCGCCTGGTCGAGTACGTCCGCCCCGACGAGGGCGGTGACGTCGTGGGCGCGCACCTCCTGTTCGTCACCGGCCGGCACCGCGTCGACCTGACCGTCGAGCGGCCCCTCGCGCGCATGCTCGCCACCGACGACCTCGTGTTCGCCGTCCTCGACACCGTCCGGGCCACCGAGCCCGCACCGTCGCGAGTGCAGCGCGAGCTCGAGGACCTGCCCGTCGCCGCTCCCGCTCCGACGATCGACGGCCCCCACCTCGGCCCGGACGCCCTCACGACACTCCGCAGCCTCGCCGGCCGGCGCTGGAACCCCGCCCTCCTCCGCACGCCCGCAGGCCGGGAACTCATCGAGACCGGCCTCGTCGGCCGCCTCGGCACGCTGCCCGAGTCCACCCAGACGCTCCTCGAGCCCTGGGACGGCGATGCCCAACCCGTCACGCTGGAACAGCGGCTGCCCGACGGGCGCACCACGCGCCTCCAGGCCTGGTCGGAGACCGTCGTCGACGGGACCGACGAGGCGGGCGCGGTGGTCACCGGGCTGCCGGTCGAGCGCGTGGTCGCGGTGATGGCCGGGAGGCTCGGCATCGGTCCGGCATGGACCTTCCCGTTCCGAACGGGGTCGCTCCGGGCAGACCTGCTCGGGCGACGCACCGGCGGAGCGGAGGACGCTCCGGACCTGCCGACGGCGATCGCCGAGGCGGACCCGCGGCTCGCGCGCTTCTGGGCCGCGCCGTGGACGGTGTCGTCGTTGCGGCGGCCCGGCAAGCCGAACCCGATCGTCGTCGTGCATGCCGAGGGCCAGGGCTTCGCGCGTGTCGGACGCACGGAGGCCGGGGAGACCGTGTTCTCCACGGACTCCCCGGCCAACGTGTACCGCTCGGTGGTGCGTGCCCTGATGGGTTAGGCGGCGGGGCCGGCGGTCAGGGTGACCGTCACGGTCTTCGCGGCGCCGGTGCTGTCGGTGTAGCCGACCGTCACCTTGTCGCCGACGGAGTGCGACTGGATCGCCGAGGTGAGGGCGTCCGAGCTCGTCACGGCGGTGCCGTCGATGCTCGTGATCGTGTCGCCCGCGGCGAGTCCGGCGCTCGCGGCACCCGAACCCTCGACGGTGCCGGCGACCGCGACGCCGCCGGTGGTGGCCGTGCCGCTGACCTCGACCCCGAGGAACGCCGGCAGGCCGATGGTGATCGTCGACGAGGACTCGCCCGCGAGGATCTTGTCCGCGATCGACTTCGCCGTCGTGATCGGGATCGCGTACCCGGTGACGTTCGCCGAACCGGAGGACGCCGCGGTCGCCATGCCGACGACCTCGCCCTCACTGTCGAGGACCGGACCGCCCGAGTCGCCCGAGACGATGTTCGCGGCGATCTCGATGAGGCCGGTCAGCGACTCGGTGCCGGTGCCGGACTCGCTCTGCACCTGGATGTCCTGGTCGGTCGCGGTCACGGAACCCTCGGCGGCGACGAGGTTGCCCGTGCCCTCCGCGTTGCCGACGTCGGTCACGGTGTCGCCGGTGCTCGGCTCGCCGTCGTCGTCGAGCGTCACGGTGGACAGGCCCGACGCACCCTCGAGCTTCAGCACGGCGACGTCGTTCGTGGCGTCCGTCCCGACGACGTCCGCCTTGTACTCCTTGCCGGTGGTCTCGTCGGTGACGGTGATGCTCGTCGCGCCCTGGATCACGTGGTTGTTCGTCAGGACGGTGCCGTCCGAGCTGAGGATCATGCCGGTGCCGGCCGCCTGCGAGGACTCGTCGTAGTTGAGGACGGTGTTGATCGTCACGACGCCCTTCTTCTGGGCGCTCGTCGCCGCGGTCGCCGCCGACTCGGTGCTCGATCCGGTGCTGCCGTCACTGCTCCCGGTGCCGTCGCCGGGGACCGTGAAGCCGTTCGTGCCGCTGCCGCTGTCCGTGCCGGAGCCGGTGTCCGGCAGGGTCGTGGTGCCCTGCGACTGGCTGGAGGTGGTGGTCGTGCTCTGCGTGGAGAGCCCGAGCGCCGTCCCGCCCGCGGCACCGACGATCGCGAGGGCGGCGATGCCGGAGCCGATCATCAGCCCGAGCCGCCGGGGGCGCTTCGTACCGTGATTCGCTGCGCCGTGGTTCGCCGCGGCGTGGTTCGCGGTCGCGGCGCCGTGCGCCCAGCCGTGCTGGAAGCCGGGGAGCACCGGGCTGCCGATCAGGAACGGACCGCGGCCGTCCGGTGTGTACCCGTAGGGGCCGGAGCCGTCCGGGCCGTAGAGGTACGGGCCGCTGCCGTCGAAGGCGTACGCCGAGCGGAGGGTCGACGGGTCGGCGTGCGGTGCCTCCCACGTCGCCCCGGCCTGCGGCTGCGCAGCGTCGGTGCGGGCGGTGCCGTTCTCGTCGGCAGCGGGGTTCGGGGTCTCGTTCATCGGTGCTCTCCGGTCGTCCCTCGACGACCCGGTCGGGTGTCGATGGCTACGAGTACAAGCCCGGTTCCCATGACGAACCTATGAACGGACCCTGCGGCTGCTCACGGCTTGCTCGGGGGTCGCCGTACGAGGTCGTCCGTTAGGGTTGCCTTACTTCCCATGCGTTCGTCGTCGCCCACCCCTCCCGCGCCCAGCTCCGCGTCCCGCCTCGTCGGCGCGACCGTGCTGGCGGTGGTCGTCCTCGCCGTGGCGGTGGCGCTCTCCGTGGCGTTCGGGTCCCGGCCGATCCCGCTCGGGACCGTGCTCGACACCGTCCTGCACCCGGGCCGCAACGACGAGATCGGGCTCATCGTCCTCGGGAACCGGGTGCCCCGCACGGTCGTCGGGCTCCTCGCCGGATCGGCCCTCGGGGTCGCCGGGGCGGTCATGCAGGGCGTCACGCGCAACCCCCTCGCCGACCCCAGCGTGCTCGGCATCAACTCCGGGGCGACCCTGGCGGTCGTCGCCGGGATCGCGCTCTTCGGCGTCAGCGGCACCGCGGCGTACCTGCCGTTCGCGTTCGTCGGAGCTGCCCTGGCGGCACTCCTCGTCTACGGGATCGCGGCCGTCGCCCGTCGCGGACTCTCACCGGTCGGTCTCGCCCTGGCCGGTGCCGTGGTGGCCGCCGCACTGTCGTCTATCACCACCGCCGTGCTCGTGACGAGCCAGAGCCTGCTCGACCAGCTGCGGTTCTGGCAGGTCGGTGCGCTCGCGGGGAAGGACCTCGGCACCGCGGGTGTCATCACCGTCCCCGTCCTCGTCGGTCTGGCGATCGCGTTCGCCCTCGGTCGGTCGCTCAACACGCTCGCACTCGGCGACGAACTCGCCGCGTCGCTCGGGCAGCGGGTCGTGCTGGTCCGCGCGATCGGGGGCGTCGTCACCGTCCTGCTCGCCGGGTCGGCCGTCGCCGCCGCCGGACCGATCGCGTTCATCGGCCTCGCCGTCCCGCACGCCGTCCGGCGCCTGAGCGGGCCGGACCACCGCTGGACGATCCTGCTCTCCGCCATCGTGTCGCCGGCGCTGCTCCTCGTGGCCGACGTCATCGGACGGGTCGTGGCGTACCCGGGGGAGCTGCAGGTCGGCATCGTCACCGCCCTCATCGGTGCCCCGGTGTTCATCTGGCTCGTGCGCTCGCGGGCGGTGAAGGGCCTGTGAGCCGCGTCCGGGTCACCGCGGTGCGCCGCGAGTTCCTCGTCCTCGTCGCCGCGCTCGTGCTGCTGGTCGCCCTCGTGCTCGTCGGCCTCGGGGTCGGCGAGATCCCGCTGTCGCCCGTGCAGGTCGCCGGTGCGCTGGTCGGGCACGGCGACACGATCTCGGACTTCGTCATCGGGCAGCTCCGAGGGCCCCGGGTGTTCGGCGCGATCCTCGTCGGCGCCTCGCTCGCCGTCGCCGGGGGCATCGTGCAGAGCGTCGTCCGGAACCCGATCGCGAGCCCGGACGTCATCGGCATCACCTCGGGTGCGAGCGCGTCGGGGCTGACCGCGATCGTGCTGTTCGGTGCCAGCGGCGGGACCCTGTTCTCGGTGGTGCTCGTCGGCGCCCTGGTGGTGTCGCTCGTCATCGCCGGACTCGCGTGGCGGCGGGGGATCACCGGCAACCGGGTCGTCCTCGTGGGCATCGGCGTCGCCGCGATCTGCCTGAGCATCACCGGGTGGATGCTCACCAGCGGCACCGTCACCCAGGCCGGGACCGCGCTCCTCTGGCTCTCCGGCAGCCTGAACGCCGTCGACCGGAACCTCGTCGGCGTCCTCGCGGTCGCGTTCGTGGTGCTCATGGCGCTCGCGCTCCTGCAGTCCCCGCGGCTCACCGTCCTGACCCTCGGGGACGAGGTCGCCTCCGGGCTCGGGCTGCGGCCGAACCGGGCGAAGGTCCTGCTCCTGCTCACGGCGGTGTGCCTGACGGCTGCGGCCGTGGCGACCGCGGGACCGGTGTCGTTCGTCGCACTGATGGCGGCGCCGATCGCCCGCCGGCTCGTCGGGGGAGGCCGGGTCGCACTCGGTCCGACGGCCGCGGTCGGTGCGGCGATCACCCTCGCGAGCGACCTCATCGCGCAGTTCGCGATCCCGGGCAACGCGCTGCCGGTCGGCGTCGTGACGGGTGTCATCGGCGCGCCGTACCTGCTCTGGCTCCTCGCCCGCGGCCGCTGACCGTCCGGCCGCCCGAGGATGCCCGAGGTCGCGCGTTCTGCCGCCCGCGAGCCCGCGGGGCGGCAGTTCGTGCGCCCTCGGGGGACGTGAGCGGCGTGTTGCGCGACCGACCCGACCGACGCGACCGGCGGGGCGGAGCCGAGCCGTGCCTCCAGGCAGAACGCCCGGACCACCCGCACGACCGCACCCGCGCGACCGGCAGCGACACGCGCCGGACGTGCGCCCCGCAACATCGTGCGGTTTCCCGCACGGCACGCCCAAAACCCCCCGTCCGGGTGTCTGCACCGTTCGGTCTGTCCCCATACGTTCGGAGTCGACCGCACGGACTCCCCGACAGTGCCCGACCCGATGGCGCGCTGGTCCAGCGGAACGAAGGACTGTCATGCCCGAACTGCATGACGGCGCTCCCGCGCGCCGTCGCCAGTGGGGTTCCGAGCGTCGTACCCGCCCGCTCGACACCCTGCACGAACGCCCCTCCGACCGGAAGCTCGTCTCCGGCCGCGTCGCGATCATCCTGACGATCGCGTTCTGGCTCGCCTACGTCGTGTACACCGTGATCCGCCAGTTCCTGGACTACGGCGCCGAGAGCTTCCGCTTCACCACCGAGGCGATCTCGTACCTGGTCGTCGTCACGTTCCTGACCTTCTCCGCGCTCATGCACCTGGTCGCCCGCCAGGGTGCGATGGAGCGGTTCGCGACCCACGTCCGGGTCCCGCGCGCCGAGCTCGACCGGCACTTCGCCGAGGGCCACGAGTCGCCGATGACGGTCCTCGTGCCGAGCTACGCCGAGGAGCCCGACGTCGTCGCCACCACGCTGTGGTCGGCCGCGCTGCAGGAGTACCCCTCGCTGCGCGTCGTGCTGCTCGTCGACGACAACCCCTTCCCGACCGACCCGGAGACCCTCGACAAGCTCGAGCGGACCCGTGCGGTCGCCACCACGATCCAGAACCAGCTCGCGGCGCCGTCGCAGCGCTTCCAGGAGGCCCTGCTCTCCGCCGAGGTCGAGGCCGCCGCGGCACCGTTCGCGAGCGTCGACGGCCTGCGCAACCTCGTCGAGCACCACCGCTGGGCCGATGCCTGGCTCCGCCGCCACGCCCGTGAGCACGAGGTCCGCGACCACGTGGACCACTTCTTCCACGACCAGGTCCTGATCGGGCTCGCCGACGAGTTCCGCCTGACCTCCGAGGCGCTGGAGGCCGCGATCGTCGACGCCGTCGACGCGGGGGAGTCCTTCAGTGAGATCACCTCCGCCCGCGCGCTCGAACTGCAGCGTCGCCTGGCGTGGACGTTCACCGCCGAGATCACGACCTTCGAGCGGAAGCGGTACGCTAACCTCTCCGACGAGGCGAACAAGGCGATGAACCTCAACGCCTACATCGGGCTGCTCGGCGGTTCCTACGCGTTCGAGGAGACCGCGTCCGGCACCATCCTGCGCACCGTGTCCGACCCAGCGGTCGCCGACCTGGTGGTCCCCTCGTCCGACTACATCCTGACGCTCGACGCCGACTCGGTCCTGCTGCGCGACTACTGCCTGCGCCTGGTCTACTTCCTCGAGCAGCCGGAGAACGCCCGCGTCGCCGTGACGCAGACGCCGTACTCGTCGTTCCGCGGCGCGGCCACCCGCATCGAGCGGCTCGCCGGTGCCACCACGGACATCCAGCACATCCTCCACCAGGGCATGTCCCGCCACAACGCGACCTTCTGGGTCGGCGCGAACGCGGTCATCCGCACCCGGGCGCTCCGCGACATCGAGGAGGTCGAGACCGTCGGCGGCTTCGAGGTGAAGCGCTACGTGCAGGACCGCACGGTCATCGAGGACACCGAGTCGAGCGTCGACCTCGGCATGCACGGCTGGACGCTCGTGAACTACCCCGAGCGCCTGTCCTACAGCGCGACCCCGCCGGACTTCGGCTCGCTCATCGTCCAGCGCCGTCGTTGGGCCAACGGCGGGCTGCTCATCCTGCCGAAGTACATCCGCCAGGTCCGCGAGCGTCGTGCCCGCGGGGAGCGGGTCGGCATCGTCGAGATGTCCCTGCGCGTCAACTACATGGCGTCGATCGCCTGGGCGTCCTTCGGCCTGATCTTCCTGCTGGCCTACCCGTACGACTCGCGGCTGCTCAGCCCGATGGTGCTCCTCGCCGCCCTGCCGTACTTCTGGCTCCTGTCGAGCGACCTCAAGTACTGCGGGTACAAGCGCACGGACGTGTTCCGCATCTACGGGTTCAACCTCATCCTCATGCCGGTGAACGTCGCCGGTGTCCTGAAGAGCATCCAGCAGGCGCTCACGGCGAAGAAGATCCCGTTCGCCCGCACGCCGAAGGTCCGGGACCGCACGGCGTCGCCGGCGCTGTACGTCCTCGCGCCGTACGCCATGGTCGTCTTCTCGGTGTTCACGTTCGTGCGTGACTACGGGGCGCAGAACTGGGGCAACGCGGTGTTCGCCGCCTTCAACGCCGTGCTCGCCCTGTACGCGATCGTCGCCTACATCGGGATCTGGAACTCGGTCGTCGACGTGTGGCTGTGGGCCACGAAGTGGATGTACTACGACCCGTCCGCACGAGCGGCGCGACGGTCGGCGACTAACGCGGCACGGACCGAACGCAAGCGCGCCCGCAAGGGGCTGCTGCCCGAAGCGGAACCCGTCACCGAGGACTGGCGCGCCGTCCTGTACTTCGGGCACCGCGGGAAGACGATGCCGGTCCGGCACCACGCGGACGTCGTCGGGGCTGCCGTCGTGACCACGTCGATCCCCACGACCACCACGGATGAACGGAGCGCCGCCTGATGGCCGCCACCAGACGACTGTCCCCGGTGCGCGTCGGCATCGCCGTCGTGCTCACCGCCGCCCTCGCCACCGCCGGGTACGTCGGCTTCGACCGCTGGCAGTCCGCCCAGGCCGCCGAGACCGAGCAGTCCTGGTTCGCCGCCTACACCGACGTCACCGCGACCCCGACGTTCGCGTTCGAGGACGTGAAGTCCGCCAAGGGCCGCGACGTCATGCTGTCCTTCGTGGTCGCCGACCACGACGACGCCTGCACCCCGACCTGGGGTTCGGCGTACTCGATGCAGGGCGCGTCGGACGCGCTCGACCTCGACCGTCGCATCGCCCGCCTGCAGCAGCAGAAGGGGGAGGTCGGCGTCTCCTTCGGTGGCCTGGCGAACGACGAGCTCGCCACGACGTGCACGAACGGCTCGGATCTGGTGAGCGCGTACGAGTCCGTCGTGAAGCGCTACGACGTCAGCACGGTCGACTACGACGTCGAGGGCGACGACCTCACGAACCACGACGCGGGGAAGCGTCGGGCCGCCGCGGTGGCCGCGCTCCAGGAGCAGCGCCGGGCAGCGGGCCACCCGCTCGCCGTGTGGCTCACGCTGCCGGCCGCGCCGTCCGGGCTGACGAGCGACGGCACGACCGCGGTCGCGCAGTTCCTCAAGGCCGGGGTCGACCTCGCCGGTGTGAACGCGATGACGATGGACTACGGCCAGGGCAAGGGTGCGAGTCAGAGCATGTACTCCGCCTCGGTGCAGACCCTGCAGGAGGTCCAGCGCCAGCTCGGCGTCCTGTACGAGCGCGCCGGGACCCCGCTCTCCGACGCGACGCTCTGGCACAAGGTCGGCGCGACGCCGATGATCGGCCAGAACGACATCCAGGACGAGGTGTTCACCCTCGCCGACGCGAAGAAGCTCAACACCTGGGCGCGGGACCGCGGGCTCGGTCGGATGTCGATGTGGTCGCTCAACCGGGACACCACGTGCGGCTCGAACTACGTCAACCTGTCGACGGTGTCGAACTCCTGCTCCGGTGTGGACCAGAACGGCGTGCTGTACGCGGACGTCCTCGGCAAGGGCTTCACCGGCGGGATCGTCGCCGCAGCGTCGGACGTCACGAAGGCGGAGCCCTCGGCGACCGTGCAGCCGACGGACAACCCCTCCACCAGCCCGTACCCGGTGTGGAGCTCGGACGCCTCGTACCTCGAGGGCACGAAGGTCGTCTGGCACCAGAACGTCTACGAGGCGAAGTGGTGGACGTCCGGCGACCTGCCCGACGACCCGGTGCTGAGCGCCTACGAGACGCCGTGGCAGCTCGTCGGTCCGGTGCTGAAGGGCGAGAAGCCGGTCAAGCAGGTCACCCTGCCGAGCGGCACGTACGACGCCTGGTCCGGCACGAAGCAGTACGACACCGGCGCGCGGGTCCTGTTCGACGGTGTTCCGTACCAGGCGAAGTGGTGGAACACGGGGGAGAGCCCCGAGGCCTCCACGAGCGATCCGGACGGCTCGCCCTGGGTGAAGCTCAAGGACTCCGAGATCAAGCAGATCCTGGAGGACGTCACCAAGTGACGGACTGGAGGCGCGGTGCCAGCTGGCACCGCGCCTCCAGTCCTCTTGATCCCGGCTCCCCTGCCGTGGGCTCCGTGTTCACGGTACGTTCGCTGTACGCGTTCTGCCGAGTTGTCCCCAGCCCCGTTCGGGGCTCCCGTTCGGACGCTCGTTTCCGATACGCTGGTGCGCCAAGAGGAGGAGGTCCACGATGCCAGAACCAGTGGTCCCGCAGCCGGACGGTCAGAAGACCCCTGAGCAGCGGCTGGTCGACACCACACTGACCTTCAGCATGGACATGGGCGCGGCGCTGACCGCCGAGTCCGGTGTGTCCGCCGAGGAGCGTGAGGCGATCAATGCCCTGCCCTCCGGGTCGGCGCTGCTCGTGGTCCGTCGTGGCCCGAACGTCGGTGCGCGGTTCCTCCTCGACTCGGACGTCACCACGGCGGGGCGACACCCCGACGCCGACATCTTCCTCGACGACGTCACCGTGTCGCGCAAGCACGCGCAGTTCCTCCGCCACGGCACCGCCTTCAGCGTGAAGGACAACGGATCGCTCAACGGCACGTACTTCGACGGTGACCGCATCGACGAAGCGCCGCTCACCGACGGGTCCGAGGTGCAGGTCGGCAAGTTCCGCCTCACCTTCTACGCCTCCCGGGTCGACCTGGCGCGCCTGGCGAACGCGTAGTGGCCGCACGGTCCTCCGCGGCCCGGGCGGGGTCCGCGGTACCGGACCTGCTCACGATCGGGCAGGTCCTCGCACGCCTCAAACCGGAGTTCCCGGACCTGTCGAGCTCGAAGCTGCGGTTCCTCGAGGAACGCGAGCTCGTCACGCCGATCCGGACCGCCAGCGGCTACCGGAAGTTCTCGGCAGCGGACCTCGAACGGCTCCGGGTCATCCTGGGGCTGCAGCGCGACCACTACCTCCCGCTCAAGGTCATCAAGGACTACCTCGCTGACCTCGACGCCGGCCGCGACCCCGTCCTGCCCGGTGGTGGCGATGCGCCGAAGCCGTCGATCCTCGGACGTGAACGCCGCTACACCCGCGACGAGACCGTCCGCGCGGCCGGGGCGTCGCCGATGCTCCTCGCCGACGCGGTCTCCGCCTCGCTGCTGCCCGCCGCCGACACCTACGGCGAGGATGCCGTCGGTGTGCTCAAGGCACTCGTCGAACTCCAGCGCACCGGCATCGAGCCGCGACACCTCCGCACCATGCGCAGCGTCGCCGAGCGAGAGGTCGGGCTCATCGAGTCGGCCCTCATGCCGGTGTCCCGCCGCGGCGACGCGACCTCGCGGGCGAAGGCCACCGAGCTCGCGCGGGAGATCGCCGGGCACCTCGAAGTGATCCGGTCGAACCTCATCCGGACGGCGATCGGGCGTCTCGACGCATGACCTCGTGAGGCGTATCCTCGACACGCCGGACGCGCCGAGTCGGATGTCCCGCGCCGGAGCGGTTCGAGTCGCTACCGTGGACCTCGGAACAACTCTCAACCCGTCATTGAACGTTCGGATGAGAGCTCGATCGTCGTGGAAGGCAGCCTGATGAGTGGGAACGACACCCCCGGCACCGAGTCGGAGATGACCCGGTACGACCTCGGGCTGCTCTTCACCGACGGCCTGCCCGAGCACGACGAGCAGAACGGGTACCGCGGCACCGTCGCTGCCCGTGCCGCCGGCATCTCGTACCGCCAGCTCGACTACTGGGCCCGCACCGAGCTCGTCGAGCCGACGATCCGGGGGGCCGCCGGCTCCGGGTCGCAGCGGCTCTACGGCTTCCGCGACATCCTCGTGCTCAAGCTCGTGAAGCGCCTGCTCGACACGGGCATCTCCCTCCAGCAGATCCGCACCGCCGTGAACCAGCTCCGCGAGTCGGGCGTGTCGGACCTCGCCCAGACGACGCTGATGTCCGACGGCGCCTCGGTCTACCTGTGCACCTCCGACGACGAGGTCATCGACCTGGTCTCCCGTGGCCAGGGTGTGTTCGGCATCGCGGTGGGCAAGGTCCTGCGCGAGGTCGAGAGCTCCCTCGTCGAGCTCGACGCGACGCCCGCGGCCGACCCCGACGACGAGCTGGCTGCCCGCCGGGCATCCCGCGCTTCCTGACGCCGGGCGTCCCGCGCGCCCTCGTGTGGGGCGTGAAGTCGCGCGTTCTGCCGCCCGTGTGCCGACGCGGCGGCGCTTGGCGCGACCTCGGTGCACGCGTGCGGCGTGTTGCGCGACCTCGGTGACGCGAGCCGGCCGCAGGTCGACGTGACGCGCTCGGCGGACGGACGTCGTGCCTCCAGGCCGATGCCGCCCTGTGACGAGCGTGAGGTCGCACGTTCTGCCGCCTGGATGCCGTCGACGCGACGCTTCGCGCGACCTCAGCGCGCGCGTGCGGCGTGTTGCGCGACCTCGGCGGTTCGCCGACCGGACGCGCGCTGCGCTACGCGGCGCCGCCCTCGGCGTACGGGCCGATCTTGCCCGTGCGCATGATGCGTTCGAGCAGCTGGTCGAAGTTCCGCGCCATCTCCTGCGCCGACTCGCCGGGCCACACGTGCAGGGGCTTCGCGGCACCCTGCGCCTGCTGCAGCGACGTGCGCTCGGGCAGCTGCGGCGAGAGCACGAGCGGGCCGAACATGTCCCGGAGCTCCTTGATGCGGAACTGGTGCTCGAGCGACTGCACGCGGGCGCGGTTCACGATGATGCCGAGCGGCTGCAGGCGGGGGGAGAGGCCTCGGCGGATCTCCTCGATCGCGCGGAGGGCACGGTCGGCGGCGGCCACGGAGAACAGCCCCGGCTCGGTGACGACCGTCACGCGGTCGGACGCGGCCCACGCGGTGCGGGTGAGGGCGTTGAGCGACGGCGCGCAGTCGATGAGGACGAGGTCGTAGTCCTGCTCGACGTTGGCGAGCGCCTCTTCGAGCTTCCAGATGTCCCGGATGGACGGGTGCGGCCCGTCGAAGTTGATGGCCGAGGGCGATCCGACCATGACGTCGATCTTGCCCTGGGAGCCCTTCGTCCAGCCGGACGGGGCGATCGCCTGACGGACGATCTTCTCCTTCGGGTTCTCGAGCACGTCGGCCACGTTGAGGTGGCCGGAGAGGTTGATGTCGAGGCCGGTCGAGACGTCCGACTGCGGGTCGAGATCCACCACCAGCGTGCGCAGTCCCTTGGCGAACGCGGCCGAAGTCAGGCCGAGCGTCACCGTCGTCTTGCCGACACCACCCTTGAGGGAGCTCACGCTGAGTACATGCACGGTCAGCAACGTTACCGCCAGTAGGGTTGTCTCACCTCAACCCGGGCTGAAAGGGACCTCGTGTTCAGCAAGATCCTGGTCGCCAACCGTGGCGAGATCGCCATCCGTGCATTCCGTGCCGCGTACGAGCTGGGGGCGCAGACCGTCGCCGTCTACCCGTACGAGGACCGCAACTCCCTGCACCGTCTCAAGGCGGACGAGGCGTACCTGATCGGGGAACGCGGGCACCCCGTGCGTGCCTACCTCGACGTCTCGGAGATCGTCCGCGTGGCGCTCGAGTCCGGCGCGGACGCGATCTACCCGGGGTACGGCTTCCTCTCGGAGAACCCGGAGCTCGCCGCCGCCGCGGCCGCGAACGGCATCACCTTCATCGGCCCCGGCGAGCACGTGCTCGAGATGGCCGGCAACAAGGTGACCGCGAAGGAGCACGCGATCGCGGCCGGTGTACCGGTCCTCGCGAGCACCCCGGCGAGCCGCGACATCGACGAACTCATCGCCGGCGCGGACGCCATCGGCTTCCCGGTGTTCGCGAAGGCCGTCGCCGGTGGTGGCGGCCGTGGCATGCGCCGGGTCGAGACGAAGCCCGAGCTGCGTGCCGCGCTCGAGGAGGCCATGCGCGAGGCCGACAGCGCCTTCGGGGACCCGACGATGTTCCTCGAGCAGGCCGTCATCCGGCCGCGCCACATCGAGGTGCAGATCCTCGCCGACGCCACGGGCACCGACGCGGGCACGATCCACCTGTTCGAGCGGGACTGCTCGGTCCAGCGCCGGAACCAGAAGGTCGTCGAGATCGCGCCGGCGCCGAACCTCGACCCGTCGATCGCGCAGGCGCTGCACCGCGACGCCGTCGCCTTCGCCCGGTCCATCGGGTACGTGAACGCCGGAACGGTGGAGTTCCTCCTCGACACCGAGGGCGAGCGGGCCGGCCAGCACGTCTTCATCGAGATGAACCCGCGCATCCAGGTCGAGCACACCGTCACCGAAGAGGTGACCGACGTCGACCTCGTGCAGTCCCAGATGCGGATCGCCGCCGGGCAGACCCTCGGCGACCTCGGCCTGTCGCAGGACACCGTCAGCGTGCACGGCGCGGCACTGCAGACGCGCATCACGACGGAGGACCCGACGCAGGGCTTCCGCCCGGACACCGGCCGCATCACGACGTACCGCAGCCCCGGTGGCGCGGGCGTGCGCCTCGACGGTGGCACGGTCGCCACCGGCGCGCAGATCAGCCCGCACTTCGACTCGATGCTCGCGAAGATGACCTGCCGCGGACGGGACTTCCCGGCGGCGGTCGCCCGTGCGAAGCGTGCCCTCGCCGAGTTCCGCATCCGCGGCGTCAGCACGAACATCCCGTTCCTGCAGGCCGTCCTCGAGGACCCGGACTTCGCCCGCGGTGACGTCTCGACGAAGTTCATCGAGGAGCGCCCGCAGCTGTTCAGCGGCCACGTCTCGAAGGACCGCGGCACGAAGGTCCTGAACTGGCTCGCCGACGTCACCGTCAACAAGCCGAACGGCGAGCGGCGTCCGCAGACGGTCGAGCCGAGCGAGAAGCTCCCCGCCCTCGACCTGACGGCGCCCGTGCCCGCCGGCCAGCGCGACCTGCTCCGCGAACTCGGTCCGAGCGCCTGGGCGAAGGCCCTGCGCGACCAGACCGCCCTCGCCGTCACCGAGACGACGATGCGCGACGCCCACCAGTCGCTCCTCGCCACCCGCGTCCGCACGAAGGACCTCGTCGCCGTCGCACCGCACGTGGCCCGGCTCACCCCGCAGCTGCTCAGCGTGGAGGCCTGGGGCGGTGCCACGTACGACGTCGCCCTGCGTTTCCTCGGCGAGGACCCGTGGGAGCGCCTGGCGTCCCTGCGCGAGGCGATGCCGAACATCCCGATCCAGATGCTGCTCCGCGGCCGCAACACCGTGGGCTACACGCCGTACCCGACCGAGGTCACCGACGCGTTCGTCGCCGAGGCCGCCGCGACGGGCGTCGACGTCTTCCGCGTGTTCGACGCCCTGAACGACGTCAGCCAGCTCCGTCCGGCCCTCGAAGCCGTCCTGGCGACCGACACGGCCGTCGCCGAGGCCGCGCTCTGCTACACCGCCGACCTCCTCGACCCGGCGGAGGACCTCTACACGCTCGACTACTACCTCCGCCTGGCGGAGCAGATGGTCGAGGCCGGCGCGCACGTCATCGGCATCAAGGACATGGCCGGGCTCCTCCGCGCCGGTGCGGCCGAGAAGCTCGTCACCGCGCTGCGCGAGCGGTTCGACCAGCCCGTGCACGTGCACACGCACGACACCGCCGGTGGGCAGCTCGCGACACTCCTGGCGGCCGCCCGGGCCGGGGCCGACGCGGTGGACGTCGCCGCGGCGCCGATGGCCGGCACGACGAGCCAGCCGAGCATGTCCGCCCTCGTCGCGGCCCTCGCGCACACCGAGCGCGACACCGGCATCTCGCTGACCGCGGTCGGCGACCTCGAGCCGTACTGGGAGGCCGTGCGTCGGGCGTACGCCCCGTTCGAGTCCGGGCTGCCCGGGCCGACCGGTCGCGTGTACCAGCACGAGATCCCGGGCGGCCAGCTGTCGAACCTCCGCCAGCAGGCCATCGCCCTCGGGCTCGGCGACCGCTTCGAGCAGGTGGAGGACTGGTACGCCGCGGCGAACCGGATCCTCGGGCGCCCGACCAAGGTCACGCCGTCCTCGAAGGTCGTCGGCGACCTCGCGCTGCAGCTGGCGGCCGTCAACGCCGACCCGGTGGACTTCGAGCAGAACCCGCAGAAGTACGACATCCCGGACTCGGTCATCGGCTTCATGGCCGGCGAGCTCGGCGACCTGCCGGGTGGCTGGCCCGAGCCGTTCCGTTCGAAGGTGCTCGAGGGCCGCGACGTCCGGCTCGAGATCACGCCGGTGCCGGACGCCGAGCGGGCCAACCTGACCACGGCAGGCCCGGAACGTCGGAGCGCGCTCAACCGCCTGCTGTTCCCGCAGCCCACGAAGCAGTTCGAGAGCGTCCGCGAGCAGTACGGCGACCTGTCGGTCCTCCCGACCGTCGACTACCTCTACGGCCTCCGCCCCGGCCAGGAGCACACCGTGCCGCTCGGCAAGGGCGTGAACCTCTTCGTCGGGCTCGAGGCGATCGGCGAGGCCGACGACCGCGGCGTCCGCACGGTCATGGCGACGATGAACGGGCAGCTCCGCCCGGTGTACGTCCGCGACCGCTCGATCGAGGTCGAGACGAAGGCCGCCGAGAAGGCGGACCAGTCCGACCCGAAGCACGTCGCGGCACCGTTCTCCGGTGTCGTGACGCTCAAGGTCGCCGTCGGTGACGTCGTCGAGGCCGGTCAGGCCGTGGCGAGCATCGAGGCGATGAAGATGGAAGCGGCCATCACGGCGCCCATGTCGGGCACCGTCGGCCGTCTCGCGATCCCGGCGACCCAGCAGGTGGACGCCGGCGACCTCCTGGTGGTGCTGCAGTAACGTGACCGTCCGTCCCATCCGCCTGTTCGGCGACCCCGTCCTCCGTTCGCCGTCCGACCCGATCCGGCCCGACGCTCTCGGGACCTCGGGAATCCGCGACCTCGTGCAGGACCTCATCGACACCGTCAAGGAGCCCGGTCGCGCCGGCGTCGCCGCACCCCAGATCGGTGTCGGCCTCCGCGCCTTCTCCTACAACGTGGACGGCGAGGTCGGCTACGTCCTCAACCCGGAGATAGTCGAGGTCTCGGGCGAGCCGGAGCTCATGGACGAGGGCTGCCTCTCCGTGCCCGGTCTGTCGTACCCGACGCGCCGGTACCCGTACGCGAAGGTCCGTGGCGTCGACGTCGACGGGGCCGAGGTGGTGCTCGAGGGCACCGGACTGATGGCCGAGGCGCTGCAGCACGAGGTCGACCACCTCGGCGGGACCGTGTACGTCATGACGCTCGACCCGGAGGTCCGGCGGCAGGCGCTCCGCGACATCCGCGAGCAGGACTGGTTCCACTGACGGTTGCAAGGAGAGTGACACCCCCACGGGGGATTGTCGCTTTGTCCTGACGAAGAGGTACCGTGCTGCTGTCGGCTTCCCACCGACACCGTTTCCCACACCCCCAGGACACCCAGCATGACCGCTCAGAACGACGAGCTCAGCTCGCACCGCACCCGCACCAACCGTCGCCCCGCCGAGGTCCCGGTCACGACCTCCTCGACGGCCGTCCTCGACGCCCCGGATGCGCAGCAGACGCTCGAGCACTGACCGCGCAGCAGACGCCGACGCGCTGACCCGACAGCGGGTCGCGCCCCGCGCGCAGTGGCAACCGCCTGGAGGCCCGGATCGCGTCCCAGGGACGTGATCCGGGCCTCCAGGCGGTTGCGCCGGAAGGCGGTTGCGCCGGAAGGCGGTGACGCCGGAAGGCGGCGACGCCGGAACGCGGTCGCGTTCTGACCCATCGCACGCGACCTGGGATGCCGAATCGCGCGTAGGGGGCCGGAAGGAACAGCCCCCTACGCGCGAATCTGCTTCCTACGCGCGAATCTGCTTCCTACGAGCGGAACGGCACCCTACGCGCGGCGGCGGCGACCCTCGACGACGGGCGTCGCCGTGGTCTGCACCTTCGAGCCCGAGTAGATGTGCTCGATGTCCGCGGCGAAGTCCTTCACCACGACCGACCGCTTGATCGTCAGCTTCGGCGTGAGGTGCCCGGACGCCTCCGTGAGGTCGGTGTCGAGGATGGTGAATGACCGCACCGACTCGGCCCGGGACACGCGCTGGTTGGCGGCGTCGATCGCCTCCTGCACGGCCTGGTGGACCCGCTCGTCGTAGGCGGCCTCGTGCGGGGTGAGCGCCGGCGTGATCCCGCGCGTCTCGCACCAGCCGCTGAGCATGTCCCGGTCGAGCGTGACGAGGGCGGCGACGAACAGCTTGCCCTCGCCGACGACGACGACCTGGCCGACGATCGGGTGCTCGCGGATGCCGTCCTCGAGCGGTGCCGGGGCGACGTTCTTGCCGCTCGCCGTGACGATGAGCTCCTTGGCGCGCCCGGTGACGGTGAGGATGCCGTCGGCGTCGAGCCGGCCGAGGTCGCCGGTGTGGAACCAGCCGTCGGGCTTCGCCTTCGCGGTCGCCTCGTCGTTCCGCCAGTAGCGGTCGAACACGTCGACGCCGCGGATGAGGATCTCGTCGTCGTCCGCGATCCGGATCTCCACGCCCGGGAGCGCGCGGCCGACGCTGCCGATCCGGAGCTCGCCGGCGCGGTTCACGGTCGCGGGGGCGGTGGTCTCGGTGAGGCCGTAGCCCTCGAGGATGAGCACGCCGATCGACCGGAAGAAGTGGGACAGCCGCGGGGAGAGCGGGGCCGAGCCGCTGATCGCGTACTGCACGCGTCCGCCGATGGCGTCACGGAGCTTGGCGTAGACGAGCTTGTCGAACAGCTTGAACCGCAGGGCGAGGCCGAGCGGCACCTTCCCCTTCGCGAGTGCCTCGGAGTGGGCGACGGCGGTCCGGGCGGCGGCGCGGAACACGTTCCCCTTGCCGCCGAGGTCGGCCTTCTGCTCGGCGGAGTTGTAGATCTTCTCGAACACGCGCGGGACGGCGAGCAGGAACGTCGGCTTGAAGGTCGACACCGCCTGCATGAGGTCCTTCGTGTCGGGCTCGTGGCCGACCAGGACACCCTCGGCGACGCTCATCGCGGCGATGAACCGCGCGAAGACGTGGGCCATCGGGATGAACAGCAGGGTGGAGGCATCGTCCGCGACGACCTCGGGCATCGCCTCGGAGGCTCCCTCGACGGTCGCCGTGAAGTTGTCGTGCCGGAGCACACACCCCTTCGGCCGGCCGGTGGTGCCCGACGTGTAGATGATCGTGGCGTCGTCGTGGCCGTGCACGTCGGCGGTGCGGGCGTCGAGCTCGGCGTCGGTGACGTCCTCGCCGAGGCGGGTCAGGTCGTCGAGGCCGCCGCCGTCGATCGTCCAGTGCTGCCCGAGGTGCGGCAGGTCCGGCGCGATGGAGGCGACCCGGCGTGCGTGCTCCTCCTGCTCGACCACGATCGCGACCGACTCGGAGTCGGACAGGATCCAGCGCACCTGGTCGGGGGAGCTGGTCTCGTAGACGGGGACGGACACCAGGCCGGCGGTCCACACGGCGAAGTCGACGAGCGTCCACTCGAGGCGTGTGCGCGACAGGATCGCGACGTGGGCGCCGGGTTCGAGGCCGGCGGCGACGAAGCCCTTCGCGATCCCGCGGACCCGACGGTGGACGTCGGCCGCGGTGATGGTGGTCCACGTGTCGCCGTGGCGCTCGGCCAGGATCGGCCGGTCCGGCGTCTTCCTGGCCCGCTCGGAGAGCAGGCGCGCGGCTGAGCCGTGGTCGGGTGCGGTGATCGGGGTTGGGTGCCGCTGATCGTTCACGGTGACTCCCTTGTCGGCCGGTTCGATTCGAGTGCGCCTCATCCTCGAGGCGACACCGCCAGCATAGGGCGCGGTGGCGTGCGTTCCGTGTGGACGCACGGAACCGGTAGGCTCGACCCTCGTGCACGCCATCGGAATCGACATCGGGGGCACCAAGATCGCGGGTGCGGTCGTCACGGAACTGGGCGAGATCGTCGCCGAGGACCGGGTGGCCACCAACGCTGCGGACCCGGACGCCATGCTGGACGACGTCGTCGCGATGGTCTCGCGACTGCGCGCCGCGAACGAGGTCAGCGCGGTCGGCGTCGCCGCCCCTGGTTTCATCGACGCATCGCAGTCGATCGTCTACTACACGCCGAACATCCGCTGGCGGAACGAGCCGCTGCGCCAGAAGCTGCAGCAGCGCATCGGCGACCTGCACATCACGGTCGACAACGACGCCAACGCGGCGGGCTGGGCGGAGTTCCGCTTCGGTGCCGGCCGGCTCGTGTCCGACATGACCATGCTCACGATCGGCACCGGTGTCGGTGGCGCGATCGTGACCGAGGACCGACTGTTCCGCGGGGGCTTCGGCACCGGCGGCGAGATCGGCCACCTCCGCATCGTGCCGAACGGGCTGCCCTGCGGGTGCGGCGCGCGCGGATGCATCGAGCAGTACGGCTCCGGTCGTGCCCTCCAGCGCATGGCGAACGACGTCGCGGACGCCGGCGGCATCGGGCAGGCACTGGCCGAGGCGCGCGAGGCGAACGGCGGCGAGCTCGACGGGCACATCGTCGGCGACCTGATCCTGGCCGACGACCCCGGTGCCCTCGCGGCCCTGCGGCGGCTCGGTCGGCACCTCGGCGAGGCCTGCGCCTCGCTGTCCGCCGTGCTCGACCCGCAGCTGTTCGTCTTCGGCGGCGGTGTCGCGAGCGCGGGGGACCGGCTGCTCGACCCGATCAAGCAGGCGTACCTCAACAACCTCCCGGCCCGCGGGTACCACCCGGAGCCGGACTTCGTGATCGCCGAGCTCGTCAACGACGCCGGTGTCGTGGGCGCAGCCGACCTCGCCCGGATCCACGCCCGCACTGCCTGACGGAGTCGACGATGACCTACTGGCTGCTGAAGAACTTCCTGCTCGGTCCGCTCATCCTCACCCTCTTCCGGCCGTGGGTCGTCGGTCGTGAGAACGTTCCGGCCAAGGGGCCGGTGATCTTCGCCTCGAACCACATCTCGTTCATCGACTCGGTGATCCTGCCGGCCGTGCTCGACCGGCGCGTGTCGTTCCTGGCGAAGAGCGACTACTTCACCGGGCGCGGACTCAAGGGCTGGCTGACGAAGACGTTCTTCAACGCCATCGGCCAGCTCCCGATCGACCGCTCCGGCGGCAAGGCGTCCGAGGCCTCGCTCCGTGCGGGGCTGCAGGTCCTGGCGCGCGGCGAACAGCTCGGCATCTACCCCGAGGGCACCCGCAGCCCGGACGGCAAGCTCTACCGCGGCCGCACCGGCATCGCCCGGATGATCCTCGAGGGCCGGGTCACCGTCGTCCCCGTCGCCATGGTCGGCACGCGCGAGGTCCAGCAGATCGGGCAGCGGATCCCGAAGTTCAAGCGCGTCGGCGTCGTGTTCGGCAAGCCGCTCGACTTCTCCCGGTTCGAGGGCTTCGAGACCGACCGCTTCATCCTCCGCAGCGTCACCGACGAGGTCATGCACGCACTCGCCGGCCTGAGCCGCCAGGAGTACGACGACGTCTACGCGACGAGTGTCAAGGAGCGGGCGAGCACCGCGCGCGAGCAGGTCCTCCGGGGCAAGGTCACGCGGAATGGTCGGGACGCCTCGGCACGTTAGGATTCGAAGGCCCCGCCGACCGGTGGAGCGTCACCCCTTCGAGAACACCGAGGTACCACCCTTGTTCGAGTCGACCGACTTCGTCGCCCTGCAGGATCCGGACGTCATCGAGGGCCTCGACTACTGGCGGACGCTCCGCATCAAGCAGCAGCCCACATGGCCCGACGCCGCAGCTGCCGAGGCCGCGTCGGCCGAGATCGCCACGCTGCCCCCGCTCGTCTTCGCGGGCGAGGTCGACAAGCTCCGTGAGCGCCTCGCCTCCGCTGCGCAGGGCAAGGCGTTCCTGCTGCAGGGCGGCGACTGCGCCGAGACCTTCGCCGGCGCCACCGCGGACTCGATCCGCGACCGCGTGAAGACGATCCTGCAGATGGCCGTCGTGCTGACGTACGGCGCCTCGATGCCCGTCATCAAGATGGGGCGCATGGCCGGGCAGTTCGCCAAGCCGCGCTCCAGCGACTTCGAGACCCGCGGCGACGTCACGCTGCCCGCCTACCGAGGCGACATCGTGAACGGCTACGACTTCACGCCGGAGAGCCGCCAGGCCGATCCCCGTCGCCTCGTGCAGGGCTACCACACGGCCGCGTCGACCCTGAACCTCGTCCGTGCCTTCACGCAGGGGGGCTTCGCCGACCTGCGCCAGGTGCACTCGTGGAACAAGGGCTTCGCGTCGAACCCGGCGAACGCCCGGTACGAGCACCTCGCGAAGGAGATCGACCGCGCGATCCGGTTCATGGACGCCTGCGGTGCCGACTTCGACGAGCTGAAGCACGTCGAGTTCTACGCGTCGCACGAGGGGCTGCTCATGGACTACGAGCGCCCGATGACCCGCATCGACTCGCGCTCCGGTCTGGCCTACGACACCTCCGGCCACTTCATCTGGATCGGTGAGCGCACCCGTGACCTCGACGGCGCGCACGTGGACTTCCTGTCACGTGTGCGGAACCCGATCGGCGTGAAGCTCGGCCCGACCACGAGCGTCGACGACATGAAGGCCCTGGTCGACAAGCTCGACCCGAACCGCGAGCCCGGTCGCCTGACGTTCATCACGCGCATGGGCGCCGGCAAGATCCGCGACGAGCTGCCCAAGCTGCTCGAGGCGATCAAGGGCATGGACGCCAACCCGCTGTGGGTCACCGACCCGATGCACGGCAACGGCCTGACCACGCCGACCGGCTACAAGACGCGCCGCTTCGACGACGTCGTGGACGAGGTCCTCGGCTTCTTCGAGGCCCACCGCGAGGTCGGCACCTACCCGGGTGGCATGCACGTCGAGCTCACCGGCGACGACGTCACGGAGTGCCTGGGCGGTTCGGAGCAGATCGACGAGGCCACCCTCGCAACCCGCTACGAGTCCCTGTGCGACCCGCGGCTGAACCACATGCAGTCGCTCGAGCTCGCGTTCCTCGTCGCCGAGGAGCTCAGCGCCCACCCGCACGTGCGCGCGTAGCGCGCCGCGCTGCGGCGGGGCCGCTGTCGCTGGGCGCGGGATTCGCGCACAGCGACAGTTCTCGTGTCACGCGGTACGAGAACTGTCGCCTCACCCGAGACTCGGCTCCGCACCACCGGACGGGAGGCACGGTGCCAGCTGGCACCGTGCCTCCCGTCCGTCCCTCCCGTCCGTCCCGTCGCGCGTCGTCGTCCGCGTGCCGAGTCTCGGCTGATCGGCCACGAGACTCGGCCTGGGCGACGGTTCTCGGGCCTGCGGCCGCGAGAACCGTCGCCCACCGCGAGTCTCGCGCAGCCGGCGCGAGCCGGCGGCGGCGCGGCGCCGCGCCTACTGCTTGTAGGCCAGCGTGATCGTGTCGCCGCGGTGCACGGTGGTGCCGGCCGCCGGGTCCGTGGAGTCGACGGGCAGTGAGGCCTTCCAGTCGTAGAAGCCGCACAGGATGTTCGTGCAGTCGGGGACCGAGACCTTCAGCCCGAGGTTCTCGAGCGTCGAGGTGGCGTCGTTGATCGTCTTCCCCTGGACGTCGGGCAGCGAGATCGGTGCGGGGCCCTTCGAGACGACGAGGTCGACCGCCGTGCCCTTGACCGCGGGGTCGTCCTGCGCCTTCGCGGAGATGATCTGCCCCTCGGGCACGTCGTCGCTGAACTGGCCCTCCTGCGCGCCGATGGTGAGGCCGACCGCGTCGAACGCGGCGGTCGCCTCGTCCACGGTCCCGCCGACGACGTCGGGGACCGGGCCGAGCGAGACCGTGAGGGTGACGGGGCCGCGTTCGCCGTAGGTCTCCGTCTTCGAGAGGTCGATGGTCGCGCCGTCGGTGCCGAGGCCGGTGGCCGCGATGACGGTGTCCTTCGCGGCGTCGGCGGAGAACTGGTACTGGTCGTCCTGCAGCTGGAAGTCGTCGTCGAGTGCGGCGGTGACGGTGGAGATCGGCTGGCCGACGATGGCCGGCAGGGCGATCATCTTCGGGCCGTTCGACACGACGATCTGGATCGCGGTGCCCTTGCGGACCTCGCGCTTCGCGGCGGGCTTCGTCGTGGAGACCTGGCCCTTCGCGACGACGGCGTCGAACCGGGTGGCGGTCGTCGATGCCGTGTGGAGGCCCTGTGCCTCGAGCAGCTGGCGCGCCTGGGACACGGACTTGCCGGCGACCTCGGGGATGCGGACGTTGCCCCACGGTCCGGGGCCGAGCGCCCAGCCGATCGACCCGCCGATGGCCATGAGCACGAGGACGACGACCAGGACGATCCAGCCGCGCTTCCGGCGCTTGGCGGACTTGTCGGCGAGGCGCTGACCGGCGGGGGAGAGCGCTCCGGGCTGCGACCCCGTGCGGCGCGGTCCGGGGGTGTTCCGGCCGCCGCGTGCGGGGGGCCGTTGCCCGCCGGTGGCACCGGCGGGATCGAGGATCGTCGTGGCGTCGCCGGAGTCCGCCGACGACGGCGAGGCGCTGCCGGCCGGCAGGATGGCGGTCGCGTTCTCGGGGCGCAGCACGGCGGTGCGGTACTGCCCCGTCGCGCGCTGCTGGTTGCCCGACATGTGGTCGAGCATCTCGCGGGCGTCGCTCGGTCGGTCGTCGGGGTTCCGCGCGGTGGCCCAGGCGACGAGGTCGTCGAGCTCCGGCGGCACACCCTCGACGGCGGCACTCGGCGCGGGCACGGAGTCGTTCGCGTGTTGGTACGCGATCTGCATCGGCTGCTCGCCCTTGTAGGGCTGCTCGCCGGTGAGCATCTCGTAGAGCATGATGCCGAGCGCGTAGATGTCGCTGCGGGAGTCTGCGGCTCCGCGGGTCACGAGCTCGGGGGAGAGGTACGCGATCGTGCCGAGCAGGGCTGCACCGGTGGCGGTGTTCGCGGTCGTCGCCCGCGCGAGCCCGAAGTCGCCGAGCTTGATCCGGCCGTCGTCGGCGAGCAGGACGTTCTCGGGCTTGAGGTCGCGGTGCACGATGCCGGCGCGGTGGGCCGAGGCGAGACCGGCGAGGACCGCACGGAGGATGTCGGTCGCCTGCTCGGGCGTCAGGGCGTGGTGCTCCTGCAGGAGGTCCCGGAGCGTGATGCCCGGGATGTACTCCATGACGATGTACGCGGTGTCGTCCTCGGCGCCCTGGTCGTACACGCCGACGAGGTTCGGGTGAGACAGCCGGGCGGCGGAACGGGCCTCTTGGATGAAGCGCTCGCGGAACGCCTGGTCGTCCGCCAGGTGCCCGTGCATGATCTTGATCGCGACGCGTCGCTCGAGGCGGACGTCGGTCGCGAGGTACACGGTCGCCATGCCCCCGCGCGCGATGCGGGAGCGTACGCGGTACCGGTGATCGATCATGCGACCGATCATCGGATCCGTGGCGGCGTTGGTGGTCATCGGCGGCATTCTACGAATCGGGACTGCACGGACCCGCACTGACGCACCGGTCGTGACCGAATCTCGATCTTGCGGATGACTCGGGTTCGCCGGGCGGCCAGGCGCGGGCAAGCGCGCCGGGCGGCCGGACCCACGCGCCGGGCGGCCAGGCTCAGAGCGACGCCAGCAGGCTCTGCGCGGTCTTCTCCCACTGTGCGTACGCCTTCGGGTACGCCGACACCTGCACGGCCTGCGCCGCCGTGGTGACGTTCATGGAGGACCACCCGGCGATGTCGAGCAGCCCGCGGGTGTGGCCGGGGTTCCCGGTGAAGAACAGCTTCGCGGCCGTCGCCGGGTCCTGCAGCACCGCGGCGGCCCCCCAGCCCTGGCTCGGCCGCTGCTGGAACAGGCCGACCGAGTCGCGGTCGCCGTGCGACAGGTTGCGGAGACTCGACTCCTGCATCGCCGCGGCCAGGGCGATGACGATGCCGTGGTCGGAGACCCCGAGCGAGCGGCCGACGGAGACGATCGTCGCCGCGTTCCCCCGCTGCTCGGCGGAGAGGGACGGGCCGGACGACGGCAGGACGAGCGTCTTGCCGGCGTAGATCGTGCTCGTGTACGTGAGGCCGTTCGCCGAGAGGAGTGCCGACACCGTCACCCCGTGGGCCGAGGCGATCGAGGCGATGGTGTCGCCCGTGCCGATCTTCACGCTGCCGGCGCGCGCGGACGAGCCCGAGGCGACGGAAGGAGTTGCAGTCGCGACCGGCGCGGCCACCGCAGCCCCGGCCGACGGCACGCGCAGTGTCTGCCCGGGGTAGATCACCGAGCGCTGGGACAGCTTGTTCGCGCTGAGGAGCGCGGTGGTCGACACGCCGACCCGGGACGCGATGCCCGACACGGTGTCGCCCTGCTTGACGTGGTAGCTGCCCGAGGCCGACGACCCGTTGCTGGCCGACGCGGTCGTCACGGCGGGCGTCGAGGCGAGGTGCAGCGTCTGTCCGGGGTGGATGATCGTGTTCCAGCCGAGGCCGTTGCGCACGAGCACCTCCTGCGCGGAGAGGCCGTAGCGGGCGGCGATGCCCGACACGGTGTCGCCCTGACGGACGGTGTAGGTGGTGGGCGCAGCCGACACGGCAGCGACGGTGGTGACCGTGGTCTGCGACGGACGGGCGACGGCGGTACCGAAGACCGGACGGTCCCCGACGTTGCGGTCCTGGTCGACGTGCCGCTTGTTGGCGCTGTCGTCCTCGTGGCGCGGTTCGGCGTGCGCGACCGGCCCGGTGAGACCGGCGGTGACCGCGATCGTCCCCGCGAGGACGATGGGCATGGTGGCGAACCTGGCGGATCGTGCGCGCCGGGCGTCTTCGTCTGCAGCGTTGACCACGGGTTTCTCCTGTCCTTGCGGTGAGCCGTGCGCGCGCGTGCGCACTCACAGGTGGCTCAACGCTGGCATGGCGTGATTCCCAAGTCAACCAGAGAGTCGGATGTTGCGTGTGTGACGAGTGTGACGAACGTGACGGTGTGCGGTCTCCTGCGCCTCTGGCAACATGGGGCACGTGAGTGCTGCACCCGTCGACGACCTGACCCTCTCCGAGCGCTGGCTGACCGTCCCCGAGCTGGTGGACCTCTTCAGCACGAGCCCCGGCCGGATCCACCGCCTGTTCGAGGAGAAGACCCTGCTGGCGGCCCGCGTCGGCGGCGTCCTCCGTGTGCCGAGCGAGTTCATCGAGGACCGCGAGCCCCTGCCCGAGCTGCGCGGCACCCTCACCGTCCTCAGCGACAACGGGTTCACCGACGACGAGGCCGTGCGCTGGATGCTCACCGTCGACGACATCATCGGCACCTCGCCGATCGCCGCGCTGCGCGCCGGTCGCAAGGCCGAGGTGCGTCGCATCGCCCAGTCGCTGCTCTAGACGTCCCCAACAGACGGACTGGAGGCGCGGTGCCAGCTGGCACCGCGCCTCCAATCCGTTTCCCGGTTGCGTCTACGCGACGCGACGGCTGACCGTGTCGGCCAGCGACACGAGCTGCTCGCGCGCCGACGGCGTCAGCGGCGCCGCCTCGATGGCGGCCTTCGCGCGCTGCACGTGGCGGTCGATCGACCGCTCGACCGCGGCGACCGCACCCGACTCGGTCAGGGTCGCGCGGAGCATCTGCACCTGCGCTTCGTCGAGGTCAGGGTCGCCGAGCAACTCGTCGAGGAGCTGGCGGGGACCGTTCGCGAGCGTCTTCCGCGCCGAGGCGATGAGGACGGTGCGCTTGCCCTCGCGCAGGTCGTCGCCCGCGGGCTTGCCCGTGACCTCGGGGTCGCCGAAGACGCCGAGCATGTCGTCGCGGAGCTGGTAGGCGACGCCGAGGGGGAGGCCGAACGCGCGGAGCCCCTCGAGCTGGGCCTCGGTCGCACCGGCCACGAGGGCGCCGATGAGCAGGGGTGCCTCGACCGAGTACTTCGCCGACTTGAAGACGATGACGCGCTGGGCCCGGACGAGGTGCTCGGCCTCGTCGATCGTCGGCCAGGCGGTCTCCTCGTGCACGTCGAGGTACTGCCCCGCGGTGACGTCGAGGCGCATGGTGTGGAACTCCTGCCGGACGATCCGTCCGCGAGCGGGTTCGAGGAGCGCGAGGCCCTCGTCGAACACCGCGTCGCTCAGGGAGAGCAGGAGGTCGCCGAGCAGCAGCGCCGAATTCGTGCCGTACAACCCGCGGTCACCGACCCAGCCGGATTCCTCGTGCAGGGACTCGAACCGACGGTGCGCTGCCGGACGCCCGCGACGGGTGTCCGAGCGGTCCATGATGTCGTCGTGCACGAGCGCTGCCGCGTGGAAGATCTCGAGGGCCGCCGCGACCGTGACGATCGCCTCCGCCGTGGTCTGGCGGGACCCCTCGGCGAGTGGGTCGAACGAACCGGATCGTCCGGCCACCGACTGCCACCCCCAGTAGCAGAACAGCGCGCGGAACCGCTTGCCGCCGGACAGCAGGTCGCGGGCGTACGCGTCGAACGGAGCGAGGTCCGGACTGATCGCGGCGAGCCGTTCACGTTGGTCGTCCAGCGCTCGATCGATGCGCGCCGACACGAGGTCCACTAATCGCGTACTCTCAGCCACACTCCCTACCCTAGTGGAGCGGTCGAGTCGTAGACTCGGTCCACCTCAACCACGCGTCGATCCCAGGAACAGAGGGAACACAGATGCCACTCTCGGAGCAAGAGCAGCGACTCCTCGAAGAGATGGAGCGGAGTCTCTACCAGAACGACTCCGACTTCGTGGCGCGTGTCACGCGCCGCCAGGGTCGTCCGACGTACACGTCGATCACGCTCGGGGTGCTCGGAGCACTCGCCGGCGTCGCGATCGTCATCGTCGGGTTGGTCATGCGCCAGCCGCTCATCGGCATCCTCGGCTTCGTCGTGATGCTCGCCGGTGTCCTCTTCGCGTTGCGTCCCGGCATGCGAGCCCCCAAGGCGAAGGCGCCTCGGGCCGGCAAGCCGACGACGGGCGGAGCATCGCGCCCCAGCCAGGGCGGCAACGGTTCCTTCATGGACCGGATGAACGACCGCTGGGACAAGCGGAACGACCAGAGCTAGCGGCTCTCCACACTCCTCCACGGGGTCGGTCCTTCGGGGCCGGCCCCGTTTCGTGTGTCCGGGGGTGGGTTGGTCGGCGGGTTGGTCGGCCGGGGTGGTGGCGCTGACCGTCTCGAGGTCGCGAGAAGTGTCGTCTGATCCAGCGTGATGCGGCAGTTCGTGCGACCGGCGCGACGTGCGCGCGGCATGTCGTGCGACCAGGGCGCGCCACCGGCCGACGGCCGGGAGGTGCGGGTCCGCCGGCGAGGGTCGTCCGGCCGCTCGGCCGCTGGCGAGCTCGGGTGAGCGGCCGTGCGAGGCGTCCCGGCACGGTGCGACGCAACCCACCATCGGTCTGGAGGCGCGGGTCGGCGCCGCCCCGCGCCTCCCGTCCCGGAGGCCCCGACCCCACCCCCGTGAGGTCGCGCAACATGCCGTCCCCGCGCCCGCGGGACGGCGCGTCGTGCGACCTCGACGTCGTGCGCGCGGCATGTCGTGCGACCTCGGGGCGGCGCCGCCGCGCCGCCGCGCCGGGTTGTGGCTGCGGAGGCTGCGAAAGTCCTCCACTTTCCTCCACGCCCTCCGCCGCGCTCCACCAGCCCGTCGTTCCGCGGGAATCCGGGCGGCCGGACTCGACAGTCGAGCGGATCTCGACCCCAATTCGGGTCACGGGGGCGATTCGGGGAGCGAATTCCTGGGCAGGGGGAGGGCAGTGGAGTAAAGTGGTGCACACAACGGTCCGGTGGAGCGGAGGGGAGGCCCGACGTGCTGCTCGGTACCCATGCCCCGAAGCTCGACGAGAAGGGTCGCGTGATCCTCCCCGCCAAGTTCCGGGACGAACTGTCCGGGGGTCTCGTGATGACCCGCGGGCAGGAGCGCTGCGTCGTCGTCTTCAGCGCGGACACGTTTGAGCAACTGCACGAGCGCATCCGCACCGCCCCGATGACGTCGAAGCGCACCCGGGACTACATGCGCCTGTTCCTCTCCGGAGCCAGCGCAGAGCAGCCCGACAAGCAGAACCGCGTCACCATCCCGCAGAACCTCCGCGAGTACGCGGGGCTCGAGCGGGACCTGACGGTCATCGGCAGCGGTGACCGTGCCGAGATCTGGTCGACCCCCGCGTGGGAGGCCTACTACGCCGAGGTCGAAGAGGGCTTCGCCGACAACGACGAGGAGGTGATCCCGGGGATCTTCTGATCCGTGGATCGGGACTCCCAGCCGTGGAGCCCTGACATCACTTCCCCGATGTCAGGTCGCATGGATGGGGATCCGGACCCGCGGCCCAGGAGCCGAGGGGCTGCACATGGCCGAGAACGACAGCAACGACACCGGGACGCCGAAGTTCCCGCACACCCCGGTGATGCTCGAGCGCATCGTCGGCCTCTTCACGCCGACCCTCGAGGGGCCCGGCAAGGTCGTGGTCGACGCGACGCTCGGCATGGGTGGCCACTCCGAGGGGCTGCTCGAGCGGTTCCCGGACCTGACGCTCATCGGCCTCGACCGCGACACCGACGCGCTCGGCATCGCGGGGGAGCGCCTCGCCCGGTTCGGTGACCGTGTCCGCCTGGTGCACACCGTGTACGACGGCATCGTCGAGGCGATCGAGGGCGAGGGCTTCACGAGCGTCGACGGCGTGCTGTTCGACCTCGGCGTCAGCTCGCTGCAGCTCGACCGGGCCGAGCGCGGCTTCGCCTACAGCCAGGACGCCCCGCTCGACATGCGGATGGACCGGACCGAGGGGCAGACCGCCGCCGAAGTCCTGGCCACCTACGACGAGGGCGAGCTGCGCCGCATCTTCCAGCGCTACGGCGAGGAGAAGCTCGCGGGCCGGTACGCCCGGGCGATCGTCGAGCGTCGAGCCACGGCGCCGTTCGAGATGTCCGGCGACCTGGTGCAGGTCCTCCACGACGCGACCCCGGTGGCGATCCAGCGGCAGGGACACCCCGCCAAGCGCGTCTTCCAGGCGCTGCGCATCGAGGTCAACGCGGAGCTGAGCGTCCTCGAGCGGGCGATCCCGGCAGCACTGGACTCGATCGCGGTGGGCGGTCGGATCGTCGTCGAGTCCTACCAGTCGCTCGAGGACCGCATCGTCAAGCGGGCCCTGGTGGAGCGGACGAAGTCCAGCGCTCCCGCCGGCCTGCCCGTCGAGCTCCCCGAGCACGCCCCCACCTTCTCCCTGATCGTCAAGGGCGCGGAACTGGCCGACGAGGCCGAACGCGCCGCCAACCCACGAGCAACCCCCGTGCGCCTGCGCGCGGCCGAGCGGATCCGGAAGTGACATGAGCACGAACCTCGCACTCGTCGACCCCGCCGTCGTCCCGTCCCGTGCCCCGCGCCCGGCCCGTCGTGACCGGCCGGAGCTCGTCGAGGTCACGCCGTCGAAGGCCCAGCGCCGCGCGCGCCCCCGCATCGCCTACGCCGTCGTGGCGGTGGCCGCGCTCGGCATCCTGCTCCTGGCGCAGCTCGGCATCAGCATGGTGCTCAGCCAGGGCGCGTACACGCTCAACTCGCTGAGCGCCGAGCAGACGAACCTGTCCCGCACGCAGCAGTCGCTGTCCGAGGACCTCCGTGTGCTCGACTCCCCGCAGAACCTCGCTCGCAACGCGCAGGCCCTCGGCATGATCGCGAACTCGACGCCGGTGTACCTCGACCCGAAGACCGGCCGGGTGTACGGCACGCCGACCCCGGCGGTCGCCGACCAGGCCACGGCAGCGACCTCGAACCAGGTGCCGAACTCGCTCCTGGACGACGTCCCCCTGGCGGCCAAGCAGGGCGACACGTCGACGAGCAAGGAGAGCGGCTCGACCACGGGCAGCGACGCGACGGCAGGCGCCACGACGGGCACGACGACCGACTCGAAGGCCGACACGACCGACGACGCTGGGAAGACCGCAGGCGCCAGCGCGTCGGGCGGGGCTTCCTCGACCACCGACGTAGAGTCCGACCCGAACCAGCTCCAGGCACCCTCCACCCGGTGACCTGCGGGCTCGGGACACCCTGACGCACCACCCGGGAAGGACCGCACCGCGTGACGAAGACGATCCGCAACCGACGACTGCGCTACAGCGTCGTGATGATCGCCGTGATCGCCCTCGTGGCGGTCTTCGTGGTCCGCCTGGTGGACATCCAGGTGGTCCAGGCCGCCGAGCTGAACGAGCAGTCGAAGGCGAAGCGCAGCATCCCGGTGACCATCTACGGCACCCGGGGTTCGATCGTCGACCGCAACGGGACCGAACTCGCCGACAGCGTGACCCGGTACAACATCACCACCGCCCCGCGCCTCGTGAAGAAGTTCGAGGGCAAGCTCGGCGGGTCCCGCGTCAAGGACGTCACCGTCGACACGGCGCTGAAGGCCCTGGCGAAGGCCTCGGGCGGGGACGTCGCCACGATGCAGAAGAACATCGCGGCGAACCCGAAGTCCGACTTCGCGTACCTGGTCAAGGGCCTCGACGTGAAGCACTACGAGGCGGTCCGGGCACTGGGCATCCCGTGGCTGTACCCGGAGCAGCAGTCCGCGCGGACCTACCCGACGGGCGCGACCACGGGCAACATCACCGGGTTCATGGGCACCGACGGCGCCCAGGCCGGCCTGGAGTACGCGTACAACCAGTGCCTGGCGGGCGCGAACGGCTCCGAGACGTACGAGCGCGGTGAGGACGGCGTCCAGCTCCCCGGCAGCACCGTGACGACGAAGGAAGCCAAGGACGGCGGCACGCTCGAGACCACCATCGACAGCGACCTGCAGTACATGGCGCAGCAGACGATCGCGTCCGCCGCGAAGTCGCTGCAGGCGGAGTCCGCCACGGCGACGGTCACGAGCGTGAAGACGGGTGAGCTCCTCGCGGTCGCCGACTACCCGACGGTGGACCCGAACGACGTCGACGCCACCACGGACAAGGGGGCGTTCGGTTCACGGGCGCTGACCGCGTCCTACGAACCGGGATCGACGATCAAGGCGGCGATCGCGGCGGCGCTCATCGACCAGGGCAAGTCGAGTCCGACCGACCAGGCGGTCGTCCCGTACTCGCGGTCGTTCCCGTGGGGCGGGTCGATCCACGACTCCGAGTTCCACGCGACCGAGAACCTCACCCTGACGGGCATCCTGCAGAACTCGTCGAACGTCGGCATCACCGAGCTCGGGGAGCGCCTCACCGCCCAGCAGCGGTACGACTACATGAAGAAGTTCGGCCTGTTCCAGCCCGAGTCCGCGATCGACTACCCGGGCCAGCCGTCGATGGACTACGGCACGAGCCCGAACTGGGACCAGCAGACGAACATCAACTCGATGTTCGGACAGGGCATCTCGACGACCGCGGTCCAGGTCGCGAGCATCTTCCAGACCATCGCCAACGACGGTGTCCGGATCCCGCTGCACTTCGTGAAGGGCTGCGAGACGGCCGACGGCAAGACGATCGACGCGCCCGACGTGCAGCCGACGCGCGTGGTGTCCGCGAACGCCGCGACCCAGGTCACCGACATGCTGCAGAGCGTGGTCACGGGCGGCACGCTCGTGGGGATGAAGCCGATCTCCGGCTACAACATCGCCGCGAAGACGGGCACCGCCGAGGTCGCCGAGGGGTCGAAGGGCTACGGCGGACAGCGCATCACCTCGGTGGCCGGAATGGCACCCGCAGAGGACCCCCAGTATGTTGTCACGGTGACGTTCACGAAGCCGCAGGCCAACAAGTGGTCCAGCGGAGCGGCTCCGGCGTTCCGAACTCTCATGTCCCAGGTGCTCGAGAAGTACCGAGTAGCCCCCTCCACGACGCCGGCGAAGACCTACCCGACCACGTGGTGAGGAAGAAGGAGCACTTGTCCGCACGGATCCCCCCGGTCCTCCGACCCGAACACCCGACCCCGAGGGCCGTGGCCGAACTCGCGAACGCGTTCGGTCTGCGAGTCGTCGGCTCGGTCGACGCCGTCGAGACGACCGGTGTCACCCTGAGCGCCGCCGAGGTGCAGCCGGGTGACCTCTTCGTCGGCGTGCACGGTGCGAACCGGCACGGCGCGGAGTTCTCGGCCGAGGCCGCCGAGCGCGGCGCGGTCGCCGTCCTCACCGACGACGCCGGTGTGGAGCACGCCCAGGCCGCCGGTCTGCCCGTGCTCGTCGTCGACGACCCCCGTGCGGCGCTGGGTGACGTCTCGGCGTGGGTCTACCGCACCCACCCGGACGAGGCGACCGACCTGCCGCAGCTGTTCGCCGTCACCGGCACGAACGGCAAGACGAGCACGTCGTACATCCTCGAGGGGATCCTCAAGCAGCTCGGCCTCGTCACCGGCCTCAGCTCGACGGCGGAGCGCCACATCGGCACGCTCAGCGTCACGAGCCGCCTGACCACGCCCGAGGCCAGCGAGATGCACGCGCTCCTCGCCCGGATGCGCGAGAGCGAGGTGCGCGCGGTCGCCGTCGAGGTGAGCGCGCAGGCCCTCAGCCGCCACCGGGTGGACGGCATCGTCTTCGACGTCGCGGCGTTCACGAACCTGTCGCACGACCACCTCGACGACTACGCCGACATGGAGGAGTACTACCAGGCGAAGCTCCCGCTGTTCCAGCCCGAGCACGCCCGCCGCGGCGTCGTCTCGCTGGACACCGACTGGGGCCACCGCGTGGTGCAGGACTCCCGCATCCCGGTCACGACCATCACGGTCCACCCCGACGTCGAGGCCGAGTGGCACGTCGACATCGTCGAGGCCCACGCCGCGTACACCGAGTTCCGCCTGACCGGGCCCGAGGGTCGCGAGCTCACCACCCGTGTGCCCCTCATCGGCTGGCACATGGCCGCGAACGCCGCGCTGGCGATCGTCATGCTCGTCGAGGGCGGTTTCGAGCTGGGCGCCATCGCGCACGCGCTCGAGACGAACCACCGCCGCTACCCGGACGAGGACGAGCGCGAGCAGCGCGACGAGCGGACGAGCGCCATCGAGTGCTACCTGCCCGGCCGCACCGAGCGTGTCTCGGGCGACCACGGCCCGAGCGTCTACGTCGACTTCGGGCACAGCCCCGACGCGTTCGAGAACACCCTCGCGGCCGTCCGGCAGTTCACGTCCGGCAAGGTGCTCATGCTGTTCGGCGCCGACGGCGACCGCGACAAGACGAAGCGTGCCGACATGGCCCGCATCGCCGCAGCCGGATCCGACATCCTCGTCGTCACGGACCACCACCCCCGCTTCGAGGACGCCGCATCCATCCGGAAGACCCTGGTCGACGCCGCACGCGCCGCGTTCCCGGAGCACGAGATCCACGAGGTCAGCCCGCCCGAGGCCGCGATCCGCACGGCCGTCGGCCTGCTCGGCGAGGGCGACTCGATCCTCTGGGCCGGCCCCGGCCACCAGGACTACCGCGACATCCAGGGTGTCCGCACGCCCTACTCGGCACGCGACGAGGCCCGCCAGGCCCTGCGCGAGGCCGGTTGGGAGCCGAACTCCGGTCCGGCCGACCACACCCGCACCGAAGGCACCCGATGATCGCCCTGACCCTCGCCGAGATCGCCACCGCGATCGGCGGCGAGCTCCTCAGCGGCGCGCCGGAGCGCGTCGTGGACGGCTCGGTGGAGACCGACTCGCGCCTCGTGGGCGAGGGCAGCGTGTTCTTCGCGCTGCTCGGCGAGGAGACCGACGGACACCGCTTCGTGCCGAACGCCGTGCAGGCGGGCGCCGCGCTCGTGATCACCGAACGCGCCGTCGACCTGCCGGACGACGCACGGACCGCCCAGATCGTCGTCGGCGACGGCTACGAGGCCCTCGCCGCGCTCGCGCACGAGGTCGTCTCCCGTGTCCGCGCCGGCGGAGCACTCAAGGTCGTCGGCATCACCGGCTCGAACGGCAAGACGAGCACGAAGAACATGCTCCGCACGATCCTCGAGCAGCACGGCGAGACCGTCGCGCCCCAGGGGTCGTTCAACAACCACGTCGGCGCGCCGATCTCGATGCTGCGGATCACGCACGACACCCGCTACCTGGTCGTCGAGATGGGGGCGAGCGGCGTCGGCCACATCGCCAAGCTCGTCTCGATCGCCGAGCCCGACACCGGGGTCGTCCTCAAGGTGGGCCTCGCGCACGCCGGCGAGTTCGGTGGCATCGAGGCGACGCAGCGCGCGAAGTCGGAGATGGTCACCGACCTGCCGGCCACAGCGACGGCGCTCCTGAACGTGGACGACGACCGCGTCGCGTCGATGCGCGACCTGACGGCCGCCCGGGTGGTCGGCTTCGGCACGTCGGCGGACGCCGACTACCGCATCACCGGCATCGAGACGGACCGCAGCGGCACCCGCTTCACCCTCACCGCGCCTCCCGTCAGCCAGGAAGGCGACCGTCCGACGGACGCGACCCGGCCGGGGCCCACGCCGCCGGTTCCGGATCGACGCGCCAGCGGCGAGCCGGCCGTGCCGGTGGGGAGAGGCACGGATCACCTTCCCGAGACCGTCGACGTCCGCCTCGCGATCCTGGGTGAGCACCACGCCATGAACGCGTCCGCCGCGCTCACGGTGGCCCACCTGTGGGGCGTCCCCCTCGCCACCGGCGCAGCGGCGCTCGCGTCGATGACGCGCGCCGAGCGCTGGCGCATGGAGCTCCTCCAGGGCGGCCCGGAGGGCGTCACGATCATCAACGACGCGTACAACGCTTCCCCCGACTCCACCGCGGCAGCACTGCGCACCCTCGCGCAGATCGTGCGCCCGGGGGAGCGGACCGTCGCCGTGCTCGGCGAGATGGCCGAGCTCGGGGAGTTCTCGACGGAGGAGCACGACCGCATCGGCCGGCTCGTCGTCCGTCTCGGCATCGGGCAGCTCGTGGTCGTCGGCCGCGCCGCCCTGCCGATCCACCAGGCCGCCACCCTCGAGGGATCGTGGGACGGCGAGTCCGTGTTCATCGAGGACGTCGACGACGCCGTCCACTCCGTGCAGGACATGCTCCGCCCCGGCGACGTGGTCCTCGTCAAGTCCTCGAAGTCCGCCGAACTGCGATTCCTCGGCGACCGCCTCGGAGGTGTCACCGAATGATCGCCCTCCTGATCGCCGGCGCCGTGTCGCTGGTGTTCACACTGCTGCTCACGCCGCTGTTCATCAAGCTGTTCCACCGCCTCGGCTGGGGACAGTTCATCCGCGACGACGGCCCGCAGTCGCACCACACGAAGCGCGGCACGGCGACGATGGGCGGCATCGTCCTCATCATCGGTGCGGTGCTCGGCTACTTCGTCGGGCACCTGGTCGGCCGTGACTCGATCACGCTGTCCGGGCTGCTCGTGCTGTTCCTGATGGTCGGCCTCGGGTTCGTCGGCTTCATCGACGACTTCCTCAAGGTCCGGCGCCAGCGGAGCCTCGGGCTCGGCGGCTGGGCGAAGGTGCTCGGGCAGGTGATCGTCGGCGTGATCTTCGCGACAGTGGCGCTCGTCGTCCCGACCGCGAACGGCAAGCCGCCGGCGTCGACCATGGTGTCGGCGATCCGGGACATCCCGTGGCTCGACTTCATGGCGCTCGGCACCGTGATCGGCACCATCCTGTTCCTGGCCTGGATCGTCCTGCTGACGGTCTCGACGTCGAACGGCGTCAACGTGGCGGACGGCCTCGACGGCCTCGCCACCGGGTCGAGCATCCTGGCGATCGGGTCGTACGTGATCATCGGGTTCTGGCAGTCGAACCAGATCTGCGGCGGCGCGCGTCTCGACGCCAGCACCGAGCACGCCTGCTACACGGTGACGAACCCGCTCGACCTCGCGGTCGTCGCGGCGGCGGTCTGCGGTGGCCTGATCGGCTTCCTCTGGTACAACACCTCACCGGCGCAGATCTTCCTCGGCGACACCGGCTCGCTCGGCCTCGGCGGTGCCCTCGCCGGCCTGGCGATCCTCAGCCGCACCGAGCTCCTGCTCGTCCTCATCGGCGGCCTGTTCTTCATCGTCACCGGCTCGGTCATCCTGCAGCGGGCGTACTTCAAGATCACCCACGGCAAGCGGATCTTCCGGATGAGTCCCCTCCACCACCACTTCGAGCTGAAGGGGTGGGCCGAGGTGACGGTCGTCGTCCGGTTCTGGATCATCGCGGGACTCTGCGTCGCCGCGGGTGTCGGACTCTTCTACCTGGAATGGATCGCACGAGTTGGTTGACGCCCGCCTGGAAGGTCTCGACAGCTGGTACGCCGAGGGCTGGAAGGGCCTGAACGTCGCGGTCCTCGGCCTCGGCGCCACCGGGTTCTCAGTCGCCGACACCCTCGTGGAGCTCGGCAGCGCGGTGACGGTCTACTCGACCGACGCCCCGTCGGACAGCGTCGAGCTGCTCGACGTGATCGGTGCGCAGTTCGTGCAGACGCCGCTGGACTCCGTGCCCGTCGCGCTCCAGACGCAGGCGCCGGACGTCGTCGTCGTGTCGCCCGGCCTACCGCCGCACAACGCCACCGTGCAGTGGTCCGTCGCGAACAGCACCGTCTGGGGTGACATCGAGCTCGCCTGGCGCGTGCGCGACAAGGTCGTCCGCGGCCCGGTCGCCGCCCCGTGGGTGACGATCACCGGCACGAACGGCAAGACGACCACGACGCAGCTCACCACCGCGATGTTCGAGGCCGGGGGACTCCGTGCGGTGTCCTGCGGCAACATCGGCGTGCCCGTGCTCGACGTCGTCCGCGACCCGGACGGCTTCGACGTCCTCGTCGTGGAACTCTCGAGCCACCAGCTGCACTACATGCCGACGTCCGGCGACGGCGCCGTGGTGCCCCTCGCCAGTGCGTGCCTGAACATCGCCGACGACCACCTCGAGTGGCACGGCTCCGCCGAGGCATACCGCGCCGCGAAGGCCAAGGTCTACGAGCGCACCGTGATGGCGTGCGTCTACAACACGACCGACGAGGTCACCCGGCACATGGTCGAGGAAGCCGACGTCGTCGAGGGCTGCCGTGCGGTGGGCTTCGGCCCGGGCATCCCCGCGCCCGGCGACGTCGGGGTGGTCGAGGACGTCCTGTGCGACCGCGCCTTCGCCGAGAACCGGCAGAGCAGCGCACTCGAGCTCGCGACCGTCGCCGACCTCGAGCAGGCCGGTCTCGCCAGCCCGCACATGACGATGAACGTCCTCGCCGCCGCAGCGCTCGCCCGTGCCGCCGCCGTGCAGCCGAGCGCGATCCGGTCGGCCGTGCAGGGCTTCCGTGCGGACCACCACCGCACCGAGCTCGTCGCCACCGCCGAGGGCATCACCTGGGTCGACGACTCGAAGGCGACGAACCCGCACGCGGCCACGGCGTCGCTCGCGTCCTTCGACACGGTCGTCTGGATCGTCGGGGGCCTGTTCAAGGGCGTCGACGTCGACGGGCTCGTTGAGCGGTTCGGTCCGGACGTCCGTGCCGTCGTGGTGATCGGCACCGACCGCGGCCCCGTGCTCGAGGCATTCGCGCGACACGCGCCCGGGGTGCCCGTCCTGCAGGTCGAAGCAGCGGACACTGATCAGGTCATGCCCGAGGCGGTCCGGCATGCCGCATCGGTCGCGAGGCCGGGCGACACGGTCCTCCTCGCCCCCGCCGCGGCGTCGTTCGACCAGTTCGGCTCCTACGCGGACCGGGGCGAGCGCTTCGCGGCCGCGGTCCACGAGCACCTGGGAGGCAACGCCGATGGCGACGACGGATCTTCCGCAGGGGCGTAACGGCCACGACCGGGGCGCTCGGACGACGTCGGGCACGGGCACGGGAGCCGCGCCCACCCGCACCACGAACCGCGCCGTCGTCGCCGTCAAGAACGTCTTCGTCGCCGAGTCGAGCACCTTCTACACGATCCTCGGCGTGACGCTCTTCCTCGTCGTCTTCGGCGTCGTCATGGTGCTGTCGTCGTCGAGCGTCGAGCAGTACGCCGCGACGCACGACTTCTTCGGCGCGGCGTCCCGTCAGGGCCTGTACGCCGTCCTCGGCGTGCCCCTCATGCTCATCGTCAGCCGGGTGCCCGCGCGGCTCTGGCGGAAGTGGGCGATGCGGCTGCTCGGCGCGGCCCTCGCACTCCAGCTGCTCGTGTACACGCCGCTCGGCATCGACGTGCAGGGCAACCGGAACTGGATCGGCATCGGCTCGTTCACCGCGCAGCCGTCCGAGGTCGTCAAGCTCGGACTGGTGCTCGGCATCGGCGCGATCATGTACGTCAAGCGGGACAAGCTCGACGACTGGAAAGAGGTCTTCATCCCGGTCGGGATCGCCTCGCTCCTGTCCCTCGGGCTGGTGATCCTCGGTGGCGACCAGGGCACGGCGATGATCATGCTCATCCTCGTGCTCGGCGCGCTCTACGTCGGCGGGGCCCGAGCGAAGCACCTGCTCGTCGGCGTGGTCGCGATGGCCGTGCTGCTGCCGTTCGTCACGATGGCGTCGGCGTCCCGCCAGGTCCGCATCAGCGCCTGGCTCTCCGGCTGCACGGACTCGAACCAGTACGCCGACCTGTGCTGGCAGCCCGTGCACGGCATGTGGGCGCTCGCGTCCGGCGGCGTGTTCGGCGTCGGGCTCGGCAACTCGAAGGCGAAGTGGTCCTGGCTGCCCGAGGCGGACAACGACTACATCTTCGCGATCATCGGCGAGGAACTCGGGCTCATCGGCGCCGTCGTCGTCCTCGCGCTCTTCGTGGTGCTCGCCGTGAGCATGATCAAGGTCATCCGGCAGTCGAAGGACCCGTTCGTGAAGACCGTCACGGGCGGCATCCTCGCCTGGATCATCGGCCAGGCGCTCGTGAACATCGCCGTGGTCCTCGGCCTGCTGCCCGTCCTCGGAGTGCCCCTCCCACTCATCTCGGCCGGTGGGTCGGCGCTGATCATGACGCTCGTCGCCATCGGCGTCGTGCTGTCGTTCGCGCGCGACCTCCCCGGCAAGAACGGCCCGACCGGCCGTGACCCCCTCGACGGCCCGACCGGCCGCAGCACCCTGAACGGAACACTCCGGTGAGCAAGTACCTCTTCGCCGGCGGCGGCACCGCCGGCCACGTCAACCCGCTGCTCGCGGTCGCCGACCGGTTGACCGAGCGCGAAGCGGACGCCGAGGTCATCGTCCTCGGCACCGCGGAGGGGCTCGAGTCCCGGCTCGTCCCGATGCGCGGCTACGAGCTGCTGACCATCCCGCGCCTGCCGTTCCCGCGCAAGCCGAACGCAGCCGCGCTCCGCTTCCCGAAGCGGTTCTGGGGCGCGGTCAAGCGCACCGAGCAGATCATCCGCGAGCACGACGTCGAGGTCGTCCTCGGCGTCGGTGGCTACGCGGCCGCCCCGGCCTACATCGCGGCCAGGCGCACGGGCACCCCGATCGTCGTGCACGAGCAGAACGCGAAGCCCGGCCTGGCGAACCGCCTGGCGGCCTTCCTCACCGAGCACGTCGGCCTGACCTTCTCGAACACCCGGCTCCGGCACGGCCGGCTCGTCGGCATGCCGCTCCGCCGCGAGATCGAGTCGCTCGACCGCCGTGCCAGCCGCGCCGAGGGCCTCGCCGAGTTCGGGCTGGACGCCGACCGTCCGGTCCTGCTCGTCACCGGCGGGTCCTCGGGCGCTCGGAGCATCAACCGCACGGTGAACAAGGCGGCGGCGACGATCGTCGGCGCGGGCTGGCAGGTCCTGCACGTCGTCGGCGGCAACTCGGACATCGGCCCGAGCGACCTCGACGGCTACCACGTGCTGCCGTACTGCGACCGGATGGATCTGGCGTACGCGGCGAGCGACTTCGTGGTCTCCCGTGCGGGAGCCGGCATGGTCTGCGAGCTCACCGCCGTCGGGCTGCCGAGCGTCCTGGTGCCGTACCCTGTCGGCAACGGCGAGCAGCGCCACAACGCGAAGGACGTCGTCGACGCCGGGGGAGCGGTCCTGGTCGCCGACGCGGAATTCGACGAGGACTGGGTGACGTTCCAGCTCCTGAACATCCTGCAGGACCGGGCCCGGATCGCGGACATGACGGTGCGCGCCGGCAGCGTCGGGCACCGCGACGGCGCCGACCGGATGACCGACCTCGTCCTCGACGCGGCGAAGCGCGCACGGGGCGCGAAGGACGCGCCCGCCGCGAAGGACTCGCAGGACGCGCCAACCGCGCAGGACGACAGCACCACGGAGGAACGATGACCATCAAGCCGGACCTGACGCAGCCGATCCCGGACGACCTCGGCACGGTGCACTTCGTCGGCATCGGCGGCTCCGGCATGAGTGGCATCGCCCGGCTGTTCCTCGCCGCCGGCCACCGCGTGACGGGCAGTGACTCCCGCGAGACCGCCACCACCGGCACGATGCGCGACCTCGGCGCCGAGGTGCACATCGGCCACGACGCCGCGAACGTCGGCGACGCGGACACCCTCGTCGTCACGAGCGCGCTCTGGCCGGACAACCCCGAGCTCCTCGAGGCACAGCGCCGCGGCATCCCCGTCCTGCACCGCTCGCAGGCCCTCGCCGCGCTGATCGCCGAGCACCGCCTGGTCGCGGTCGCGGGCGCTCACGGCAAGACCACCTCGACCGGCATGATCGTCACCGCCCTGGTCGAACTCGGCCTCGACCCGAGCTTCGTCAACGGCGGGGTCATCCAGTCGCTCGGCACGAGCTCGGCACCGGGGTCGAGCGACCTGTTCGTCGTCGAGGCCGACGAGTCCGACGGCTCGTTCCTGCTCTACGACGTCGCGGTCGCGCTCGTCACGAACGTCGACGCCGACCACCTCGACCACTACGGCAGCGAGGAGGCCTTCATCGAGGCCTTCGTCGAGTTCGCCGCGAAGGCCTCCGAGCGGGTCGTCATCTCGAGCGACGACGCGGGCGCGAAGGCCGTCACCGCCGGTGTCCGCCAGCGGGAGGACGCCCCCGAGGTCGTCACCTTCGGCGAGGCCGCCGACGCGGACGTCCGGATCGAGGGCGTCACCGAGTCCGCCGGCGTCGAGGTCGACTTCCGCGCGGGCGGCGAGGCGCACCACCTGACCCTCCGCGTCCCCGGACGCCACAACGCGATCAACGCCGTCGGCGCGTTCGCGGTGCTGACCGGACTCGGCGTCGCCCCGGCGGACGCGATCCGCGGCATCGAGTCCTTCGGCGGTACCCAGCGGCGCTTCGAGCTGCACGGTGTCGAGCGCGGCGTGTCCGTGTACGACGACTACGCCCACCACCCGACCGAGGTCGCCGCGGCGCTCAAGGCCGCCCGCAACGTCGTCGGCGACGGCCGGATCATCGCGATCCACCAGCCGCACCTGTACTCCCGCACGCGCCTGATGGCCGGGGACTTCGCGAAGGTCTACGAGGAGCTCGCCGACCACACCGTCGTGCTCGACGTCTACGGCGCACGCGAGGACCCGGAGCCCGGTGTGACCGGTGCCCTCGTTCAGGAGCGCTTCGCGGACCAGTCCCGCGTGGAGTTCCTGCCCGACTGGGACGAGGCCGCCGCCCGTGCCGCCGCCGTGGCGCGCGAGGGCGACATCATCATGACGCTGAGCTGCGGCGACGTGTACCGGATCATCCCCCAGGTCATCGGCGCCCTGCAGCACGACGAGAGCGCGCTGTCCCGGTGAAGCGTCCGGAGGGGTTCGACGAGCGTCCGGAGCAGCCGGACGCACCTGCCGGTGACGCCCAGGCGCCCCGGCAGCGCCGTGCCCCGCTGATCCCGCGGCGTCCGTCCCGGGACGCACGGCAGGACGTCCGGGAAGCGCAGCCCGACCCCGCCCCGCAGGACACGGTCGACGAAGCGGTCGCGTCCACTGCCCCGGAGGAGTCCGGCACGTCGACCCGCGACCGAGCGGGCGCCTTCGCCGGCGCCGCCGGTCGCCGCCTCGGTGCCGGTATCGGCGCCGGGTTCTCGACCGTCAAGGACCGGCTGCGCGAGTACACGCCCGACGAGGACCACCCCGAATCGCGCCCCGCGGCGGACATCGCGCCCGACAGTGACGGGGCGCGACGTCCGCAGGCGGGCGCAACCGTGGCGGACCTGCTCGCGGACGAGCACCGCGACGCGGCCACCGACGCCCACGAGACCCCGATCGGCGCCGGTGTCCGGGCCGCCGAGACCGCCCGAGAGGCCCGGGTCGCCAAGCGTCGCCGTCGCCTGCTCGAACGCGCCGAGGTCCGCCGCTTCACGCGTCGCAGCAGGCACCGCCGCGCCGCCTGGATCACCGCCGCGAGCATCGTCCTGGTGTTCGGCGTGTCGATCCTCGTCGCGGTGTTCTCGCCGCTGATGGCCCTGCAGACGATCGAGATCAAGGGCACGAACCGCGTCGACGAGACCCAGCTCCGGCAGGCCCTCTCCGACCAGATCGGCACCCCGCTCGCCCGGCTCGACTTCGACGCCATCAAGAAGGACATCGCCGGCTTCCCCCTGATCGAGAGCTACGTGACCGAGGAGGCGCCGCCGCACACCCTCGTGGTGACCGTGACCGAGCGCACCCCGGTCGTGGCCGTGCAGTCGGGGAAGTCCTTCGACCTGGTGGACCCGGCCGGCATCGTCGTGCAGTCCTCGCCCACGCAGCCCGCGAACATGCCCGTCGCCGACATCGGCAGCGCGAAGCTCGGCTCGTCGGTGTTCCGCACCATGACCGAGGTCGTGCTCGCGCTCCCGTCGACGGTGCGCCAGCAGGTGACGAGCGTGAAGGCGTCGACCGCGGACGACGTGACGCTCACCCTGAAGGACGGGTCGAGCGTGGTCTGGGGCAACCCGGAGCAGTCGGACGCCAAGGCGGCCCTGCTCGCGGCCCTCGTCAAGGACCACGCGGCCCGGAACCCCGGTGTCGTCGTCGAGTACGACGTCAGCGCTCCCGACAACGGCGTCATCCGCGCGAAGAAGTAGCGGAAGAAGTCGCGGAATCGCGCGACACGCGGCGTGGCGGGGCGACAGTGCCCGGAGCGCACCCGTAGCGTCGAAGCCAGCACCACATCTACCAGCATTGCCCCTGAACTTCAAGTAGAGGTTGAGGGTTCGACCGGAGGCCTGACTGACGTGACCACGAACCACAACTACCTCGCCGTCATCAAGGTCGTCGGTGTCGGCGGCGGCGGCGTCAACGCCGTCAACCGCATGATCGAGCTCGGCCTCCGTGGGGTCGAGTTCATCGCGATCAACACCGACGCGCAGGCACTGCTCCTCAGCGACGCCGACGTCAAGCTCGACGTCGGCCGCGAGATCACCCGTGGCCTCGGCGCCGGCGCGGACCCCGAGGTCGGCCGACGAGCCGCCGAGGACCACGCCGAGGAGATCGAGGAAGCACTCGCGGGCGCCGACATGGTGTTCGTCACCGCCGGCGAGGGCGGTGGGACCGGCACGGGTGGTGCGCCCGTGGTCGCCCGCATCGCGAAGTCCATCGGTGCGCTCACCATCGGTGTCGTGACGAAGCCGTTCAGCTTCGAGGGCAAGCGTCGCCAGTCCCAGGCCGAGAACGGCGTCGCCGGGCTCAAGGACGAGGTCGACACGCTCATCGTCGTGCCGAACGACCGTCTGCTCGAGATCAGCGACCGCGGCATCTCCATGGTCGAGGCCTTCGCGACCGCCGACCAGGTGCTGCTCGCCGGCGTGCAGGGCATCACCGACCTCATCACGACCCCGGGTCTCATCAACCTCGACTTCGCCGACGTCAAGTCGGTCATGCAGGGCGCCGGCTCCGCGCTCATGGGCATCGGCTCCTCGCGGGGTGCCGACCGGGCGATCAAGGCGGCCGAGCTCGCCGTCGCGTCCCCGCTGCTCGAGGCCTCGATCGACGGTGCGCACGGTGTGCTGCTCTCGATCCAGGGCGGCTCGAACCTCGGCATCTTCGAGATCAACGACGCCGCGCGTCTCGTGCAGGAAGCCGTCCACCCGGAGGCGAACATCATCTTCGGTGCGGTCATCGACGACACCCTCGGCGACGAGGTGCGCGTGACCGTCATAGCCGCCGGCTTCGACGGTGGCGAACCGCAGCAGCAGCAGAAGGAACGCCGCTCGAGCTACGTCGACCCCGAGGCCGGCGCGACGCTCCCCGTGGCCTCCGCCGTCGGTACCGGGTCGATCGAGGACTCGTCGCCCTCCTGGGCGTCGCAGGAGCACGAGGCGCCGGCGCAGCGCGCCGCCGACCCGGCCTTCGACGACGATGACGACGAGCTCGACGTCCCCGACTTCCTGAAGTAAGCAGCGTTGTCAGACGACCCGCGCCTCCAGACCGATCCGTCACCAGACGGCGGACTGGAGGCGCGTCTCGCGTCCGTCAGGCAGGGCATCTCCGACGCGGCGCGAGCCGCAGGGCGGTCGGCTGACGAGCTGACGCTCGTCGTCGTCACGAAGTACCACCCGGCGTCGCTCGTCCGCGACCTCGCCGCGCTCGGCGTGACCGACGTGGGGGAGAACCGCCACCAGGAGGCGCAGGAGAAGGCCGCGGCGCTGGCCGACCTGCCGCTGACGTGGCACTTCGTCGGGCAGCTGCAGTCGAAGAAGGCCCGGCAGGTCCGGCGCTACGCGCACGTCGTGCAGTCGCTCGACCGCGCGTCGGTCGTCGACGCCTTCGCGCCGACCGAGGCGGAACCCGAGCCACCCGTCGTGGACGGCTTCGTGCAGGTGAACCTGACCTCCGACCCGGGTCGCGGGGGCGTGCAGCCCGACGACGTCGAGACGATGGTGTCGCGGGTGCTCGGCACCGGCACGATCCGGTTGCGCGGGGTGATGGCCGTCGCGCCGCTCGACGAAGAACCCCGCGCGGCCTTCGCCCGGCTCCGGTCGATCTCCGAACGCGTGGTGTCGCTCGCGCCGGACGCCACGGACATCTCCGCCGGGATGAGCAACGACTACGCCGAGGCGATCGCGGAGGGCGCGACACACCTCCGGATCGGCACCGCAATCACGGGAGAACGCCCGGTCACGCCCTAGCCTCGTCCCAAGGGCATCCACGAGCACGAACTCCGGAGGAACCATGGCCAACCCGCTGAAGAAGACGATGGTCTACCTCGGCCTCGCCGACGAGGAACTCGAGTACGAGGACGAGCAGCCGCAGCAGCAGCCTGCGCGGCAGCAGTCCGCTCCGGCCGCGGCTCCGACGCCGTCCCCGGCAGCGCAGGAGGCCCCCGCGGCGACTGCGGCGCCCGTGGCGCCCGCCCCCGTCGAGACCAAGACGCACACCCACCAGCGCGGTGCCCAGGTCACCCCGCTCCGCCGCTCGCACACGACCGCACAGAAGGCAGCACCGGTCCAGGAAATGAACGAGATCCTCACCGTCCACCCGCGCGAGTACAAGGACGCCCAGTCCATCGCCGAGAGCTTCCGCGATGGCATCCCCGTCATCATCAACCTCTCGCAGATGACCGAGGCGGACGCCCGTCGCATGATCGACTTCGCCTCCGGCCTGTCGCTCGGCCTCTACGGCAAGATCGAGCGGGTCACCAACAAGGTGTTCCTCCTCTCCCCGGCGCACGTCGCGGTGAGCGGTGAGGCGCCTGAGGTAGAGTCCGACATCGAGGCGTCCTTCTTCGCCCAGTCCTGAGTCCCTCAGGCCCACCCGCCCCGTGAGCGTCGTCACGTGACGACGCCCACCCGAGCCGAGCGAGCCCCATCGTGTCCGCGATCTTCACGATCCTGTACTTCCTCCTCCTGCTGTACTTCTTCACGATGTGGGGCCGGTTCGCGCTCGACATCGTGCAGGCGTACAACCGCTCCTGGCGGCCCCGCGGGGGACTCCTCGTGGTCTCCGAGTTCGTCTACACCGTGACCGACCCGCCGATCCGCACCGTCCGCAAGGCGCTCCCGCCGCTGCGGATGGGGCCGGTGGCGCTCGACTTCGGGTGGACGATCGTGATGCTCGTCGTCATCATCGCGATGACGGTCGTGCGCTACCTGATCTAGTCGCGGACCAGCCGCGACACGCGCCACGCCCGGTCATGGTCACGGTTCACGGTCCCCGTCGGTGTACGGTGGTCGGGATCGATGCTCGCCCCGGCGTGGCATCCGCACCGCCCGGCACGACTGGTACATTCGGTCGGACCGAGACGGTTCCACACGTTCAGCAGTTCTATTGAGGTGACGGCAATGGCTTTGACGCCGGAAGACGTAGTCAACAAGCGGTTCCAGCCGACGAAGTTCCGCGAGGGCTACGACCAGGACGAGGTCGACGACTTCCTCGACGAGGTCGTGGTCGAGCTGCGCCGCCTGACGGCCGAGAACGACGAGCTCCGTCAGCGCCTGCAGGCCGCCGAGTCGGCGCCGAAGCCGGCCCAGGCGGAGCAGCCCGCTCCGGTCGCGACCCCCGAGCCCGAGCCGGAGCCCGCCCCCGTGGCCGCTGCTCCGGAGCCCGCTCCGGTCGCCGCCGCCGCTCCGGCCACCACGGTCGCCGCGGACGAGGACACCGAGGGCACCACGAACCTCCTCACCCTGGCCCGCCGTCTCCACGAGGAGCACGTGCGCGAGGGTGTCGAGAAGCGCGACGCGCTCATCGCCGAGGGCACCGCCCAGGCCGCCCGCCTCGTCTCCGAGGCCGAGGCCAAGCAGCGCCAGATCATCGCCGACACCGAGAACACGAACCGTCAGCGTGTCGCGGTGCTCGAGCAGGAGCAGCGCCAGCTCGAGGGCAAGATCGACGAGCTCCGCACCTTCGAGCGCGACTACCGTGCGCAGCTCAAGAGCTACATCCAGGGGCAGCTCAACGAGCTGGACGGCTCGGCCCCCGAGCAGTCCGGTCTCACCCCCGCGCCGGCGTCGGCGCAGGGCGTCGGCAACTGACGTTGTCGCGACCAGCATCACGAGCGAAGGTCAGTGTCCGCGCGATCGCGGCACTGGCCTTCGCCGCTGTCGTGGTGGTGGCGCTCGACCAGGGCGTGAAGGCGCTCGTCGTCGCCAACCTGCCGTACGGCACCGTCGTCCCCGTGCTGGGCAACGCACTGCAGCTGCTGTACGTGCGGAACCCCGGCGCCGCGTTCTCGTTCGCGGTGAACATGACGTGGGTGTTCTCGATCGTGTCGACCGCCGTCGTGGTCGCGATCATCGTGTTCGCGCGTCGCATCCGCTCGATGTGGTGGGCCCTGGTGCTCGGCATGCTGCTCGGCGGGGCCCTCGGGAACCTGCTCGACCGGCTCTTCCGTGAGCCCGGCTTCGGTCGCGGCCACGTGGTGGACTTCATCTCGACACCGTGGATGATGCCGGCGATCTACAACATCGCGGACTCGTTCATCTGCGTCAGCATGGTGATCTTCGTCCTGCTCGTGATCTTCGGCGTGAACCTCGACGGCTCGCGCGCCCTCACCGCGAAGCAGCAGCGAGCGGCGGACGCGGCCGACTCCGGGGCCGGTGCGTCCGCGCCGGACGCCGCAGGCGCCTCCACGTCCGCTCCTGCCTCCGACGACCCGCGCGCGCCGCGTGACGGCCGCGAGTCCCTCGGGCACGACGCGACGTGACCGAGTCGCGTTCCCTGCCGGTGCCGGACGGGCTCGCCGGTGAGCGTGTCGACGCCGCCATCGCCAAGCTCCTCGGGTTCAGCCGCTCCTTCGCGGCCGACGTCGTCGCTGCCGGTGGTGTGACCGTCGACGGGGTCACCGTGGACAAGTCCGACCGGCTGCACGCTGACTCGTGGCTCCAGGTCGAATGGACCCCGAAGGAAGCCCCCCGGATCATCCCGGTGGAGGTCCCCGGCATGACGATCGTGCACGACGACGACGACATCGTCGTGGTGGACAAGCCCGTCGGCGTCGCGGCGCACCCGTCGCCCGGCTGGGACGGCCCGACCGTCCCGGGTGGGCTCGCAGCCGCCGGGTTCACGATCGCGACCTCAGGCGCCGCCGAGCGTGCGGGCATCGTGCACCGCCTCGACGTCGGGACCTCCGGACTCATGGTGGTCGCGAAGACCGAGTTGGCCTACACGCACCTCAAGCGCGCGTTCAAGGAGCGCACGGTCGAGAAGGTCTACCACGCGCTCGCGCAGGGGCACCCCGACCCGACCTCGGGCACCGTCGACGCACCCATCGGTCGGCACCCCTCGAGCGACTGGAAGTTCGCGGTCACGGCCGACGGCAAGCCGAGCGTGACGCACTACGCGACCCTCGAGGCCTTCCGGTCCGCGACCCTGCTCGAGGTCCACCTGGAGACCGGGCGCACCCACCAGATCCGGGTGCACATGGCGGCGACCCGGCACCCGCTCGTCGGCGACACGATGTACGGGGCGGACCCGGTGCTCGCGGACGAGCTGGGGCTGACGCGGCAGTGGCTCGACGCGGTGCGGCTCGGGTTCGAGCACCCGCGGACGGGCCAGTGGGTCGAGTTCCAGGCGCAGTACCCCGACGACCTGCAGCTGGCGCTGGACCGCATCCGCGCCGCGTAGCGCGCGCGGCGGGCGCGTCACGCCGTTGCGCGAGGTCGCACGAAGTGCCGCCCGGAACGCGCCGGAACGGCAGTTCGTGCGACCGGCACGCCCGACGTGCGGCGTGTCTCGCGACCTCGCCCCGTGCCCTGGACACACCACGTCCCGGCCTGGAGGCCCGTGGCGGGCCCGCCCCGCGCCTCCAGGCCGTCGTGGGCCGCCCCCACCCCGTCGAGTGAGCGGAAATCGTCGGGTCCCGGCGCAAGACCCGACGATTCCTGCTCACTCGATGCGACCTCGGGGTCCGACGTGATCGACGCGCCCGGGAATGTGGGTGGGCGAGGTTAGGCTGTTCCGAGACCGCAGCAGCTCCCGCGAACCGGAGGTTCCGTGTCGGATTCCGACTCCTTCGTCCACCTGCACGTGCACAGCGAGTACTCGATGCTCGACGGTGCCGCCAGGCTCTCCGACCTCGTGGCGGAGACCGCCGCGCAGGGCATGCCCGCCGTGGCGGTGACCGACCACGGCAACATGTTCGGCGCGTTCGAGTTCTGGAAGGCCGCGAAGGCCGGCGGGGTCAAGCCGATCATCGGGACCGAGGCGTACATCACGCCCCGCACGCACCGCTCGGACAAGACCCGTGTGCGCTGGGGCGACGGTGGCGGCGACGACGTGTCGGGTGCCGGTTCGTACACGCACATGACGATGTTCGCCGAGAACACCACGGGCATGCACAACCTGTTCCGGCTGTCGTCGAAGGCGTCGCTCGAGGGGTACTACTTCAAGCCCCGCATGGACATCGAGCTGTTGCAGGAGTACCACCAGGGCATCATCGCCACGACGGGCTGCCCCTCGGGGGAGATCCAGACGCGCCTGCGCCTCGGGCAGTACGAGGAAGCACGTCAAGCCGCTGCGGACTACCGCGACATCTTCGGCAAGGAGAACTACTTCGCCGAGGTCATGGACCACGGGCTCGAGATCGAGCGTCGGATCATGAGCGACCTGATCCGGCTGGCGAAGGACCTCGACATCCCGCTGGTCGGCACGAACGACCTGCACTACACGCACTCGCACGACGCCAAGTCCCACGCGGCGCTGCTCTGCGTGCAGTCCGGCTCGACGCTGAACGACCCGAACCGCTTCAAGTTCGACGCCGACGAGTTCTACCTGAAGACCCCGCAGCAGATGCGGCACGTCTTCCGCGACAACCCCGAGGCCTGCGACAACACGCTGCTCATCGCCGAGCGGTGCAACGTCGACTTCGACACCACGGCGAACTACATGCCGAAGTTCCCGGTGCCCGAAGGCGAGACCGAGCACTCCTGGTTCGAGAAGGAGGTCGCGAAGGGCCTCGAGTACCGGTACCCGGGCGGCATCACGCCGGAGGTCCAGGAGCGCGCCGACTACGAGGTCGGGATCATCAACCAGATGGGCTTCCCGGGCTACTTCCTCGTGGTCGCCGACTTCATCAACTGGTCGAAGAACAACGGCATCCGCGTCGGTCCGGGTCGTGGCTCCGGTGCCGGCTCGATGGTGGCGTACGCGATGCGCATCACCGACCTCGACCCGATCCGGCACGGCCTGATCTTCGAGCGGTTCCTCAACCCGGACCGCGTCTCCATGCCCGACTTCGACGTCGACTTCGACGACCGGCGCCGCGGTGAGGCGATCAAGTACGTCACCGAGAAGTACGGGTCGGAGCGCGTCGCGCAGATCGTCACGTACGGCACGATCAAGGCGAAGCAGGCGCTGAAGGACTCCTCGCGCGTCCTCGGCTTCCCGTTCGGCATGGGCGAGAAGCTCACGAAGGCGATGCCGCCGCCCGTGATGGGCAAGGACATCCCGCTCACCGGGATCTTCGACAAGGACCACCCCCGCTACAAGGAGGCCGTCGACGTCCGCACGGTCGTCGAGACCGACCCCGAGGCGAAGACGGTGTTCGACACCGCACTCGGGCTCGAGGGGCTGAAGCGCCAGTGGGGCGTGCACGCGGCCGGCGTGATCATGTCGAGCGACCCCCTGATCGACATCATCCCCGTGATGAAGCGCGAGCAGGACGGCCAGATCGTCACGCAGTTCGACTACCCGGCAGCGGAGTCGCTCGGCCTGATCAAGATGGACTTCCTGGGGCTCCGCAACCTCACGATCATCAGTGACGCCCTCGACAACATCAAGACGAACCGTGGGATCGAGCTCGACCTCGAGACCATGGGGCTCGAGGACCCGGAGGCCTACGCGCTCCTGCAGCGCGGCGACACCCTCGGCGTCTTCCAGCTCGACGGAGGCCCGATGCGCGGCCTGCTGCGTCTGATGAAGCCCGACAACTTCGAGGACATCTCCGCGCTCATCGCCCTGTACCGTCCGGGGCCGATGGGTGCGAACTCGCACACGAACTACGCGCTCCGCAAGAACGGCGAGCAGGCGATCACGCCGATCCACCCGGAGCTCGCCGAGCCCCTGCAGGACATCATCGGCACGACCTACGGCCTGATCATCTACCAGGAGCAGGTCATGGCCATCGCGCAGAAGGTCGCGGGCTTCTCCCTCGGCCAAGCGGACATCCTCCGCCGCGCGATGGGCAAGAAGAAGAAGTCGGAGCTGGACAAGCAGTACGCCGGCTTCGAGAAGGGCATGCAGGACAACGGCTACTCGGCCGCGGCGATCAAGACGCTGTGGGACATCCTGCTGCCCTTCTCCGACTACGCGTTCAACAAGGCGCACTCGGCCGCGTACGGCGTGGTGTCGTTCTGGACCGCGTACCTCAAGGCGCACTACCCGGCCGAGTACATGGCTGCGCTGCTGACCTCCGTCGGCGACGCCCGCGACAAGCTCGCGCTGTACCTCAACGAGTGCCGCCGCATGGGCATCAAGGTCATGCCGCCGGACGTCAACGAGTCGATCGGCTTCTTCGCGGCCGTCGGCGACGACATCCGCTTCGGCATGGGCGCGATCCGCAACGTCGGGTTCAACGTCGTCGACGACATCGTGAAGGCCCGCACCGAGAAGGGCGCGTTCGAGTCGTTCCACGACTTCCTCCGCAAGATCCCGATCTCGTCCGCGAACAAGCGCACGGTCGAGTCGCTGATCAAGGCCGGTGCGTTCGACGAGTTCGGCGACAGCCGGCGGGCGCTCGTGGAGATCCACGAGGGCGCGGTCGAGGGTGCGGTGAAGGTCAAGCGCGACGAGGCCCACGGCAACGTCGGGTTCGACTTCGACTCGCTGTTCGCCGAGGTCGCCGAGGAACAGCCGGAGACGGCGGCCGTCTCGCAGGTCCCGGACCGCCCGGAGTGGTCCAAGCGCGACAAGCTCGCGTTCGAGCGCGACATGCTCGGCCTGTACGTGTCCGACCATCCGTTGGCCGGGCTCGAGATCGAGCTCGCGAAGCACCAGTCGATCACCATCGCCGACCTCATCGGTGCGGACGACTCGGTGGAGGGCGAGACCGTCACGGTCGCCGGCCTGCTGACGAGCGTGCAGCACCGGGTCGCGAAGACGAGCGGCAACCCGTACGGCATCGTCCAGATCGAGGACTTCGGCGGCGAGATCGGCGTGATGTTCCTCGGCAAGACGTACCAGGAGTTCGGTCCGTCGCTCGTGGCGGACTCGATCGTGGTCCTCCGTGGCCGGGTGAACGTCCGCGACGACGGCAAGGCCCTGCACGCCGTGAGCATGTTCCAGCCGAACGTCGGCGACGCGATGGGGTCCGGCCCGCTCACGCTCTCGCTCCCGGAGCGTGCGGCCACGACGAGCACCGTGACGGAGCTGGCAGCGGTCCTCGGACGGCACCAGGGGGAGACCGAGGTCCGCCTCAAGCTCCTCAAGGACGACGTCGCGCGGACCTTCGAGCTGCCGTTCCCGGTGAACCTCACCCCGGACCTGTTCGGCGAGCTGAAGAGCCTGCTCGGCCCGCGCTGCCTGGTGTGACGATGGCCGGGCCGCCCGCCGGGGTGCTCCGCGCCTTCGGTGTCGGCGGTGCGTCCCTCGAACGGCTCGCCGGCGGTCGCGGGCTGACGTGGCGCGCCGGTGACGTGGTGCTGCGCCCGCACGACGGGGCCGTGGTGACCGACTGGCGCGCGGACGTCCTCGCCGGACTGCCGCACTCGCCGGCGTTCCGGACCCCTCGGCCGATCGCGGCGGCCGACGGCGGCTGGCGTGCGGGGGACTGGGAGGCCTGGGAGTTCCTGCCCGGCCACGCCGACGAGACCCGGGTCGAGGACGTCATCCGCGCCGGGGCGGTCTTCCACCGGGCGCTCGCACACGTCGACCGCCCGGCGTTCCTCGGCGACGGGCCGGACCGCGGCCGGTCGGACGACCCCTGGAGCCGAGCCGACCGGATGGCCTGGGACGAGGAGCCGCTGCCGTGCGACCCGTCGCTCGACCGGCTCGCCGCGGCCTTCCAGCCGGTCCACGCGCCGTCCCAGCTCGTGCACGGCGACCTCCTCGGCAACGTGCTGTTCGCCGACGGGTCCCCGCCGACCGTCATCGACTGGCCGCCGTACTGGCGCCCGGCCGGGCTCGGCGCCGCGATCGCCGCGGCGGACGCCGTCTGCTGGCACGGGTTCCCGCTGGACGGCCTGGGCGCACTCGGTGACGGTGTCGCCGACTGGCCGCAGCTGCTGGTGCGCGCGCTCGCGTTCCGCATCGCGACGCTCCACCTGCTCGGCGGGTGGGACGCGGCCGGGGCGGACCGGCACCGGCCCGTCATCGACGCGCTGGTCTGACGGCCTGGAGGCGCGGGGCGGTCCCGCCACACGCCTCCAGGCCGTCAGCTGGTCACCTCCGCGCTGGCTGTCGGCACGGCTCGGTAGGCTTGGCGCCTGATGATGCAGCGAATCGACCTCCGCGGCGGGCTCCCCGCCCGTGCCGAACTCCTCCGACTCATGCCCCGCGCCGCTGGTGACGTCTCGCACGCCGTCGACGCCGCCCGCGAGCTCGTGGACGCGGTCCGGGAGCACGGCGAGTCCGCGCTGCGCGAGCAGGCCGAGCGGTTCGACGGGGGAGCGCCGGAGTACGTGCGCGTGCCGGACGCCGAGATCGCCGCAGCCGTCGCCGGGCTGGCGCCCGCGCTCCGCGGATCCCTCGACGAGGCGATCCGCCGCGTCCGAGCCGCGAGCGCCGCACAGGTGCCGGCCGCGTCCGTCACCACGCTGGCCGACGGCGCCGAGGTGCACCAGCGCTGGCAGCCGATGCGCCGCGTGGGGCTCTACGTCCCCGGTGGCAAGGCCGTGTACCCGTCGAGCGTCGTGATGAACGTCGTCCCCGCCCAGGTCGCCGGCGTCGGTTCGATCGCCCTCGTGTCGCCGCCGCAGCGGGACCACGGCGGGGCGGTGCACCCGACGATCCTCGCGGCCGCCGGGCTCCTCGGCATCGACGAGGTCTACGCGATGGGCGGTGCCGGGGCGATCGGCGCGTTGGCGTACGGCGTGCCGTCGATCGGTCTCGAGCCGGTCGACCTCGTCACCGGTCCCGGGAACAACTACGTCGCCGCGGCGAAGCGCCTGGTGCGCGGGGTCGTGGGCATCGACGCCGAGGCCGGCGCGACCGAGATCCTCGTGATCGCCGACGACACCGCCGACGCGGGGTTCGTGGCCGCCGACCTCATCAGCCAGGCCGAGCACGACGAGCAGGCCGGCAGTGTGCTGGTGACGACGTCGGCGACGTTCGCCGATGCGGTGGAAGCCGCCATCCCGTCACGGGTGTCGGCGCTGGGGACTGCTGCGCGCCTCCAGACCGCCCTGGACGGACCGCAGTCCGCGATCGTGCTGGTGGACTCGCTCGCCGACGCCGCAACCGTCAGCAACGCGTACGGGCCGGAGCACCTCGAGATCCAGACGGCCGACGACGACGCGGTCCTCGCGTCGATCGACGCAGCCGGTGCGGTGTTCGTCGGGCCGAGCACGCCGGTCAGCCTGGGGGACTACCTCGCCGGGTCGAACCACGTGCTCCCGACCGGCGGTCAGGCGCGGTTCGGCTCCGGGCTGTCCGCGTCGACGTTCCTCCGGCCGCAGCAGGTCATCCGGTACACGCCCTCGGCGTTGTCCGAGGTCGCCGGGCACATCGTCGCCCTCTCCACCGAGGAACAGCTCCCCGCGCACGGCGCCGCCGTGACGGAGCGCACGAACCGATAGCCTGGGGGACGCCATGTTCTGCCCCTTCTGCCGCCACCCGGACTCCCGCGTCGTCGACTCCCGTACGAGCGACGACGGAACCTCCATCCGTCGCCGTCGTCAGTGCCCCAACTGCGGGCGGCGCTTCTCGACCACCGAGACCGCCTCGCTCAACGTGGTGAAGCGCAACGGGGTCACCGAAGCGTTCAGCCGCGACAAGATCGTCTCCGGCGTGCGCAAGGCGTGCCAGGGCCGCCCGGTGACGGACGGCGACCTGGCGGTGCTGGCACAGCGCGTCGAGGAGACCGTCCGCTCGTCCGGGTCCAGCCAGATCGACGCGAACGACATCGGACTGGCGATCCTCGATCCCCTCCGGGAACTCGACGAGGTCGCCTTCCTGCGGTTCGCGAGCGTCTACCAGGCCTTCGACTCGCTCGAGGACTTCGAGGACGCCATCGGGCAGCTGCGCATCGACCACCACGGCGGGGCCGGGGCCGCATCACCGGCCGGGGCCGGCGCGTGAGCGGCATCGCGGAACGCATCGTCCGCGGCGGGTACGCCGTCGTGTTCCGCTCCGTGTTCGCGAACATGGACCCGGAGCGCGCCCACCACATCGCCTTCGCCGTCATCAAGGCCCTGCCGCACGTGCCGATCGTGCGTGGACTCGTCGAGCGGTACTCCCGGCCCTCGGCGATGGACGGCGTGACCACGATGGGGATCCACTTCCCGTCGCGGTTCGGCCTGGCCGCCGGGTTCGACAAGGACGCCCGCGGCATCGCCGGACTCGGGGTCCTCGGGTTCGGGCACGTCGAGGTCGGCACCATCACCGCGAAGCCCCAGCCCGGCAACGAACGCCCGCGGCTCTTCCGGCTCATCGCGGACCGCGCGCTCATCAACCGGATGGGCTTCAACAACCACGGGGCCGCTGCCGCGGCCCGCAAGCTCGAGCGCGCCCGCCGGAACCCCGGTCGTCCGGTCATCGGCGTCAACATCGGCAAGAGCCGGGTCGTCGACGTCGCCGACGCGATCGACGACTACCTCGAGTCCACGCGGCGCCTCGCCCCGTTCGCCGACTACCTGGCGGTCAACGTCAGCTCGCCGAACACGCCGGGACTCCGCGGCCTGCAGGAGCTCGACCAGCTCCGTCCGCTGCTCACCGCCGTGCGCGATGCCGCCGGGAAGGTGCCGGTCCTCGTGAAGATCGCGCCGGACCTCACCGACGAACAGGTCGACGCGATCGCCGAGCTCGCGGTGTCGCTCGGGTTGGCCGGCGTCATCGCGAACAACACCACGATCTCGCGGGACGGCCTCGTGACCCCGGACGCCGAGGTGTCGGCGATGGGGGCCGGGGGACTGTCCGGCGCTCCCGTGGCGGCTCGTTCCCTCGACGTGCTGCGGCGTGTGCGGGCTGCGGTGCCGGACGACTTCTGCGTGATCGCGGTCGGCGGCGTGACGAGCGAGCAGGACGTGCAGGACCGCATCGACGCGGGGGCCACGCTCGTGCAGGGCTACACGGCGTTCCTCTACGAGGGGCCGAGCTGGGCGACGCGCATCAACCGCCTGCGTCGGCGGCGCCTGCGGCGCGCAGCGCGCTGACGCGGGGTCGCCCGCGCGACGCGGGGCCTTCGCGGGACGCCGAGATCGCACGTTGTGCTGCTCGGCGCGCCGCGGAGCGGCACTTCTCGCGATCTCGGCGCTCGGAACGCGCCGGGCCGGACACGACGAAGCGCCGCCCGGCGAGCCGGACGGCGCTTCGCGGTGGGTCAGACGGTGGGGTACTCGCCGCGCTTGACCTGCGGCTTCGGCAGACGCAGGAAGCGCAGCTGCCACGCACGCGTGAGGATGTAGAGGAACGTGCCGCGCTGCATCGAGCCGAACTTGTTCGTCAGCTTCTTGCGGAAGGACAGCCAGAGGATGACGCAGTCGAGCACGAAGAGCGCCACGAACGCCCAGACGAGCAGGAGCGCGTAGGACGCGATGACCGTCTGCGACGCCGCGAAACCGACGATCAGGAACAGCACGAGCACCGGCATCATGATCTCGCCGACGTTCCAGCGGGCGTCGATCCAGTTGCGCACGAACCGGCGCTGATCGCCCCGGTCCTTCGCGGGGAGGTAGCGCTCCTCGCCGTTGGCCATGCCGACGCGGGCCCGCTCGCGCTCGTTCGTGAGGCGTGCGCGTGCGGCCTTCTTGTCCACCGGGCTGTTGCCGACGAGGGGGCGGCGGTTGGCGGCCTCACGCTCGCGACGGCTCGGGGTCGGCCGACCCTTCCCCTGCTCGAGGAGTTCGTCCTCGGTGGGGTTCACGGTCGTGTTGGTCTTGGGGGCTGCCTTCGCCACGGTGCGTTCCTAACGGCGGTGTGCGTGCTGGATCGTCCTCTAGATTACCGGGCATGACCGACACCGCACAGCACAGCCCCGCGACCGACCCCGCACTCCTCGACGCCCTGCGCGAACACGTGCAGGGAGCGCTCCCCACCACGATCGCCGACCTCTCCGCCCTCGTGCGGCTGCCGTCGGTGTCCTGGTCGGCCTTCGACCCGGCCGACGTCCGGGCCAGCGCCGAGGCCGTCGCGGACCTCGCGCGGTCGACGGGCGTGTTCGCGGGCGACGCGGTGCGGATCGTGCGTTCGGCGGTCTCCGGTGACACCGCGGACGCCGAGTCCACCGGCGGCGAGCTCGGGCAGCCGGCGGTGCTCGCGGTCCGCCCGGCCCGCAACGGCAAGCCCACCGTCATGCTCTACGCCCACCACGACGTGCAGCCCCAGGGCGACGACGCGCTGTGGGAGACCCCGCCGTTCGAGCCGACGCTCCGCGGTGACCGCCTGTACGGTCGCGGCGCCTCGGACGACAAGGCCGGCGTCATGACCCACATCGCCTCGCTCCGGGCGGTGCACGCGCAGTTCGGCGACGACCTCGACCTCGGCGTCGTGCTGTTCGTCGAGGGCGAGGAGGAGTTCGGCTCCCGGTCGTTCCGCACCTTCCTCCGCGAGCGGAAGGAGCACCTGGCGGCGGACGTCATCGTGGTGGCCGACAGCGACAACTGGTCCACCGAGGTCCCGTCGATCACGGTGTCCCTCCGCGGCAACGTCACGTTCAAGCTGACCCTGACGACGCTCGAGCACGCGAGCCACAGCGGCATGTTCGGGGGAGCGGCACCCGACGCCATGATCCCGATGGTCCGGCTGCTCGCGTCCCTGCACGACGACGACGGCTCGGTCGCGGTCGAGGGGCTGACCTCCTACGACGCCCCGGTACCGGCCCGCACCGAGGACGAGCTCGCGACGGACGCAGCCCTCCTGCCGGGTGTCCGACCGGTCGGCCGCGGCGACGTCCTGTCCCGCATGTGGTTCCAGCCGTCGATCACCGTCACGGGCATGGACGTGCCGAGCGTCGCGAACGCGTCGAACACGCTGCTGCCGACGGTGTCCGCCCGGGTCTCGGTCCGGGTCGCTCCCGGCCAGGACGCATCCGAGGCCGCCGCGGCGGTCGAGCGCCACCTGCGCGAGCACGTGCCGTTCGGTGCGCAGATCGAACTCACCGAGCCGGACGCCGGCGACGGGTTCCTGGTGGACACCGCCGGCTGGGCTGTCCAGGAGGCGCGGACCGCGATGCGCGAGGGCTGGGGCAACGACGCCGTCGAGCAGGGCATCGGCGGGTCGATCCCGTTCGTGTCGGACCTCGCGGCGGAGTTCCCGGAGGCACAGATCCTCGTCACCGGCGTCGAGGACCCGGACACCCGTGCGCACAGCCCGAACGAGTCGCAGCACCTCGGCGTGCTGCACCGCGCGATCGCATCGGAGACGATCCTGCTCGCGCGTCTCGCGACTCGCGGCTGACGGTGCTTACAATCGGACCAGGAGCGGTGAACCACACCGCCCGGAGGGAGACGCGCGGATGAGCGACACCATCACCGAGAACGCACCGGCGACCGAGACGCCCTCGCACGGCGTCCTGCTCAGCGACGCGGCCGCGGCGAAGGTGGCGAGCCTCCTCGAGCAGGAGGGTCGCGACGACCTCCGCCTGCGTCTCGCGGTGCAGCCCGGCGGCTGCTCCGGACTGATCTACCAGCTCTACTTCGACGAGCGGCTGCTCGACGGTGACACCACGGCCGAGTTCGAGCCCGGTGTCGAGGTCGTCGTCGACAAGATGAGCGTCCCGTACCTCGACGGTGCCTCGATCGACTTCGAGGACACCATCCAGAAGCAGGGCTTCACGATCGACAACCCCAACGCGCAGGGCAGCTGCGCGTGTGGCGACAGCTTCCACTGATCGCCCGTCGACCCGACACGAGCGGGGAGTGACCGACACGGTCGCTCCCCGCTCGTGCGTTCCCCGGGCGTGGCATCCGTCACGACCAGGGAAAACGCGCCCGGGGCGGGTGCGGATCGCGGCCGATCGCGTGTCGCGTGTGCGCGAGGGGTCTCCAGCTGCGAGTAAGCTAGGAGTGTTCCAACCAAGCTGGGAGCGGGCCATGCGCGACCTTCGCGTCGCAGGCTGCTCCGGTTTCACGTCTTCCGAGAGGTAACAGTGCGTTCGAATCGCCGTATACGTTGGGCGGCCGTCCCGGTGGCCGTCGGTCTGGTCATCGCACTGGCTGGCTGCACGCAGCAGCAGCTGAACGGATGGCTCCCCGGCACGGAGGAGACGAAGGACGTCACCAACCACACGAGCCGCATCGTCGGCCTGTGGACCACCAGCTGGGTCGTCCTGCTCGCGGTCGGTCTGATCGTCTGGGGCCTCATCATCTGGGCCGCCATCGTCTACCGCCGCCGCAAGGGCCAGACCGGCCTGCCGGTGCAGATGCGGTACAACATGCCGCTCGAGATCTTCTACACGATCGTGCCGCTGATCCTCGTCCTCGGCTTCTTCGCCTTCACCGCGAAGGACCAGGCCGCGATCGAGAAGCCGTTCACCAACCCGGACGCCACCGTGCACGTGTACGGCAAGCGCTGGGCATGGGACTTCAACTACATCGACCAGAAGAACCCCGACGAGAGCGTCTACTACCAGGGCATCCAGGCCCAGGAAGAAGAGAACGCCAAGGGCGCGATCGACGAGTCGCAGCTGCCGACCCTGTACCTGCCCCAGGGCAAGAAGGTCAAGATCGAGCTGTCCTCGCGCGACGTCGACCACTCCTTCTGGATCATCGACTTCCTGTACAAGAAGGACATGCTCCCGGGCAAGACGAACTACGAGTACTTCATCCCGGAGAAGCTCGGCACCTACCAGGGCAAGTGCGCCGAGCTCTGCGGTGAGTACCACTCGCTCATGCTCTTCCAGGTGAAGGTCGTGACGCCGGCGCAGTACCAGGACTACCTCGACACCCTGAAGGACCAGGGCAAGGTGGGGCTGCTCGGCAACGAGTACAACACCAACACGAACGAACCGGACAACAAGGCGCCGGTGGCGTCGAGCGAGAACGAGTAGGGGCTCCGAAAGATGACAACGTCATTTGTCGGCCAGCCGACTGCACAGACCACGACGCCGGACTTCCAGGCGTCGAAGGTCGGTCGGAAGGGCAACATCATCGTCCGGTGGATCACCTCCACGGACCACAAGACCATCGGGTACATGTACCTGATCGCCTCGTTCATCTTCTTCCTGCTCGCAGGTGTGATGGCGCTCGTGATCCGTGCCCAGCTCTTCGAGCCCGGCCTGCACGTGGTCGCGACGAAGGAGCAGTACAACCAGCTGTTCACGATGCACGGCACGATCATGCTGCTGATGTTCGCGACGCCGCTGTTCTCCGGCTTCGCGAACGCGATCATGCCGCTGCAGATCGGTGCGCCGGACGTCGCCTTCCCGCGTCTGAACGGCTTCGCCTTCTGGCTCTACCTGTTCGGCTCGCTCATCGCGGTCGGTGGCTTCCTCACCCCGCAGGGTGCGGCGTCCTTCGGCTGGTTCGCCTACGCGCCACTGAGTGACACGACGTTCACACCAGGGCTCGGCGGCACGTTGTGGGTCTTCGGGCTCGGCATGACCGGCTTCTCGACGATCCTCGGTGCGGTGAACTTCATCACCACGATCATCACGATGCGTGCCCCCGGTCTGACCATGTTCCGCATGTCGATCTTCACCTGGAACACCCTCGTGACGGCGCTCCTCGTGCTGATGGCCTTCCCGGTCCTCGCCGCGGCGCTGTTCGGCCTCGGCCTCGACCGCGTGTTCGAGGCGCAGATCTTCAACCCGGCCAACGGCGGTGCCCTGCTCTGGCAGCACCTCTTCTGGTTCTTCGGGCATCCCGAGGTGTACATCATCGCGCTGCCGTTCTTCGGCATCGTCTCCGAGGTCTTCCCGGTGTTCAGCCGCAAGCCGATCTTCGGGTACAAGACCCTCGTCTACGCGACCATCGCGATCGCAGCGCTCTCGGTCACGGTCTGGGCGCACCACATGTACGTCACCGGTGGCGTCCTGCTCCCGTGGTTCTCGCTCATGACGATGCTCATCGCGGTCCCGACCGGCGTGAAGATCTTCAACTGGGTCGGCACGATGTGGCGCGGCTCGGTCACCTTCGAGACGCCTCTGCTGTGGGCCGTCGGCTTCCTCATCACCTTCACGTTCGGTGGTCTCACCGGTGTGATCCTGGCGTCGCCCCCGCTCGACTTCCACGTGTCCGACTCGTACTTCGTCGTCGCGCACTTCCACTACGTGGTCTTCGGAACCGTCGTCTTCGCGATGTTCTCCGGCTTCTACTTCTGGTGGCCGAAGTGGACCGGCAAGATGCTCAACGAGCGCCTCGGCAAGATCCACTTCTGGCTCCTGTTCATCGGGTTCCACACGACGTTCCTCATCCAGCACTGGCTGGGCGTCATCGGCATGCCGCGTCGGTACGCGACCTACCTGCCGAACGACGGCTTCACCTGGATGAACCAGCTGTCGACGATCGGCTCGATGATCCTCGCGATATCGTTCCTGCCGTTCATCTTCAACGTCTACGTGACCGCCCGGAACGCGCCGAAGGTCGCCGTGAACGACCCGTGGGGCTACGGCCGCTCGCTCGAGTGGGCCACCAGCTGCCCGCCGCCGCGCCACAACTTCACGTCGATCCCGCGCATCCGTTCGGAGTCCCCGGCGTTCGACCTCAACCACCCCGAAGCGGGTGTGCCGATCGGCGTGGGTCCCGCGAAGGACGCTCCCGATGCCCCGACCTACGACGCCGCGAAGGGCGAGGTGAAGTAAGGCGATGCGCGCCAACACCAACCTGTTCTGGATCCTCTTCGGGTTCTTCATCCTCGCGGACGCCGCGTACACCATCTGGTCGCTGATCTACTACGGCGAGCCGGAGTGGGTCGGCACCGTGGCCATCGGCCTCACCGGGATCATGTCCGCGTTCATCGCGTTCTACCTCGGCAAGGTCATGTCCTCCCAGGGCGGCGAGCTGCCCGAGGACCGGCCGGACGCCAACATCGAGGACGGCGACGCCGAGCTCGGGCACTTCAGCCCGTGGTCGTGGTGGCCCATCCTCCTGGCGGCCGCCGTCGCGGTGTGCTTCCTCGGCGTCGCCGCCGGCCTGTGGATCGTGCCGATCGGTCTCGCCCTCGTGGCGATCACGCTCGTCGGCTGGGTCTACGAGTACTACCGCGGCAACTTCGGTCACTGACCTGAACCCGCAGCGCACCTGACACATTCGGGCGGCACCACACCGGTGCCGCCCGAAGTGCGTCCGGCACCACCGCCGGCACCACCGCCGGAAGTGCCGCAGGACCATCAACGAACCGGCCCGACCGGGAATCAACCAGTCCGCCCACGGCTTGGCTTCAAGCGGACCACCCCCACCACAGCGAAAGGAGTCACCTCCGGTGACCGACAAGCGCACTCTCATCATCTTCGGCGCGACGGGCGACCTCGCCTCCCGCCTGCTGCTGCCGGGCCTCGGCACGTTCCTGCAGAGCGGTCGAGCGGTTCCCGTCCAGCTCATCGGCACGGGCCGCAGCGCCCGCAGCGAGGAGCAGTGGAAGGACGTCGTCACGAAGTCCTTCGCGTCGCAGGACGTGAAGGGCCCGGAGGTCGACAGCACGCTCGCCTCGACGCAGTTCATCCAGGGTGACCCGACGGACCCCGAGCACCTCAAGGCGCTGTTCGCTGCGGCGGACGACGACGCCGAGCCGATCCTCTACTTCGCACTGCCCCCGCAGATCGCATCGGACATCTGCGAGGCGCTGCAGCAGGTCGAGCTCCCCGAGGGCACCACGCTCGCGTTCGAGAAGCCCTTCGGCACGGACGTCGCCAGCGCGAAGGCGCTCAACGAGACCGTCCTCAAGCTCGTCCCCGAGGAGCGTGTGCACCGCACCGACCACTTCCTCGGTCGCACCACGGTCCTGAACATCATCGGCCTGCGCTTCGCGAACCGCCTGTTCGAGCCGATCTGGAACGCGGAGAACATCGAGAAGGTCGACGTCTTCTACGACGAGACGCTCGGGCTCGAGAACCGCGCCCAGTACTACGACGAGGCCGGTGCGATGGTCGACATGATCCAGTCGCACCTGCTCCAGATCCTCGGCATCGTGACGATGGACGCCCCGGCGGACATCGACTCCGTCGAGTTCCGCTCCTCCCTCGCTCGCGTGCTCCGTTCGACGGAGCTCAAGGGCGGGGACCCGAAGATCGCATCGCGTCGCGCCGTCTACACGGCCGGCACGATCGACGGCAAGGAGCTGCCGTCGTACCAGGACGAGGACGGCGTCGACAAGTCGCGCAGCACCGAGACGCTCGCGGAGATCTCGGTCGAGGTGGACACCGCTCGCTGGAAGGGCGTTCCCTTCACCCTGCGTTCGGGCAAGGCGCTCGGCGCCAGCCGGAAAGAGGTGCTCATCACCTTCAAGCCGGTCACGCGCCTGCCCTCCGGCCTCTCCGGTCGGCCGAAGGCGGACACCCTCCGCATCGTGCTGAACCCGGACGAGATCGAGCTGACGGTGTCGGCCAACGGCGGCGGCAACCCGTTCGAGATGGGTCAGGTCACGCTGTCCTCGTCCTTCGCCGACGGTGAGCTGACCCCCTACGGCGAGGTCCTCAACGGGATCTTCCACGACGACCCGCTGCTCTCGATCCGCGGTGACGTCGCCGAGCGCTGCTGGGAGATCGTCGAGCCGGTCGTCAAAGCCTGGAAGGCCGACGAGGTCCCGCTCGAGGAGTACCGCGCGGGTTCGCGCGGCCCGGCGGACTGGGAGTCCTCGTCCTGACTTCCTGACGGACGCGACGGTCGCGCCCTGAACGGGCGCCCCCGACGGACTGGAGGCGCGGTGCCAGCTGGCACCGCGCCTCCAGTCCGTCGTTGCGTGCGTTCCGACCCATAGCGCGCGACCTGGAAGGCCGAATCGCGCGTAGGAGGCAGGAAGGAACGGCCTCCTATGCGCGAAACGACCTCCTCCGCGCGGGACAGCCCCCTACGCGCGGAACGGCCACCGACGCGCGGTAGCGCCCGCTACGCAGGCGTGCCCGCGCGCTCGCCCTCGCCGGTCCAGGAGCGGGTGCCGCCGTCGTGGACGGGCAGGCGCGTTCGGTGCCCGGCGGTCAGTCCGCGTGCCCGGGCGATGGCGTCCGCGGCCGACACGAGCGTGAGGTGCGAGAGCGCCTGCGGCGTGTTGCCGATGTGGTGCCCGGTGGCGACGTCGATCTCCTCCGAGAGCATGCCGACGTCGTTCGCGTACCCGACGAGCACGTCCATGAGCCGCTCGGCGTCCTCGACCCGGCCGGACGCGGCGTACTGCTCCACGAGCCAGAACGAGCACGCCAGGAACGGGTGCTCGCTGCCGGAGAGCCCGTCGAAGCCGGACGACGTGCGGTAGCGCAGCACGAGTCCGTCGGATCCGGTGCGGAGGTCCTCCTCGATGGCGCGGACGGTCCCGGTCATGCGTTCGTCGTCGGCCTTCACGTAGCCGATCTGCGGCAGGACGAGCAGGCTGGCGTCGACCTCGTCGGTGTCGTAGTGCTGCCGGTAGCTCCCGCGCTCGGCGTTCCAGCCGTGCTCCTCGATCTCGGCGCGGACCTGGTCGCGCAGGGTGCGCCAGCGGTCGACGGGCCCCTCGAGCCCGAACTCCTCGACGGCTGCGACGCCGCGGTCGAACGCCGCCCAGATCATCGCCCGCGAGTGCGTGAAGTGCCGTCGGGGTCCGCGCATCTCCCAGATGCCGTTGTCGGGTTCCTGCCAGTGCTCCTCGACGAAGCCGAGCAGGGCGCGCTGCAGGGCCCAGGAGTCCGCGTTCTCCTCGACGCCGAGTTCGCGGGCGTCGTGCAGGGCGGCCAGGACCTCGCCGAACACGTCGCCCTGGTACTGCGTGTACGCGCCGTTGCCGACCCGCACCGGCGTGGACCCGGCGTACCCGGGCAGGTTCGGGAGCTCGCGTTCGGGGAGTTCCCGTTCGCCGGCGATGCCGTACATGATCTGCACGTCGGCGGGGTCCCCGGCGATCGCTCGGAGCAGCCAGCCGCGCCAGTGCGCCGCCTCGTCGCGGTAGCCGTGCGCGATGAGCGAGGCGAGTGCGAGTGAGGCGTCGCGCAGCCACACGTAGCGGTAGTCCCAGTTCCGTTCGCCGCCCGGGTCCTCCGGCAGGCTGGTGGTCGCCGCCGCCACGACGCCGCCGGTCTCGGCGTGGGTCATCGCGCGGAGGAGCAGCAGGGACCGCCGGGCCGGTTCGGCGTACCGGCCGTCGGTCCGTGCGGTCGCCATCCAGTCGCGCCACCACTGCACCGTGCGGCGGAGGGCCGCGTCGACGTCGAGCGGCTCCGGCGGCTCGCGGTGCGACGGGTACCAGGTGAGCACGGTGTCGAGGACGTCGCCGTCGTGCACGGTGCTCGTCGCGGTGTGCCGGTGGTCGTCGGCGTGGAACCGCACCCCGCGGACGATGACCGAGCCGGGCCCGGCGGTCGCGAGGAGCGCAGGGTCCTCGTCGCCGCCGATCTGCCGGACCCAGGGGAGCGCCCGGGCGTAGTCGAAGCGGATGCGCAGGGTCTGCCGGAGGTCCACGGAGCCGCGGAGGCCCCGCACGCGCCGGACGATCGTGGCCCGGTGCGCACCGATCGGCATGAACTCGGTGACCTCGACGATGCCCGTGCTCGTCGTCCACACCGTGGAGAGCACGAGCGTGTCGTGGTCGTACCGGCGGGTGGCGGTCGCGTCGGGGTCGGTCGGTCGGAGTGTCCAGTGCCCGTGGTCCTCGGTGCCGAGGATCGACGCGAAGGTCGAGGGGCTGTCGAACCGGGGCAGACAGGCCCAGTCGATGGTGCCGTCCCGTCCGACGAGCGCGGCGGTGTACGTGTCACCGATCAGCGCGTGGTCCTCGATGCGGTTGGTCGGTGGGGTGGTCGTGCTCGCCGCGCTCATGGGGCGATCCAACCACCGCCGGATCGGGGAACGGGCGCGGTTGCTGAGGGATGCCTCAGGAGGGATCGGTCGGGTCGGCCTCGGTGATGCCGACCCGGGCGAGCTCCGACCACATGCCCGCGCCGTCCGGGGCGTACACCCACGGCGCCGACGATTCGCGGGACCGTTCCTGCGCGCGGGAGCGTCCACCGGCGAGGACGGCCTCGCTCGTGGACAGCTGGCGGATCGCGACGCCGGCGACGTTCTCGGGGTGCGCGCGGGCGAAGTCGCCGTAGAGCGACTCGTCGTGCTGGCCGTCGTCCCCGACCAGGAGCCACTGCACGTCGGGGAAGTCCTTCGCCAGGCGCTCGAGGTTCTGCTGCTTGTGGAGCTGCCCGCTGCGGAAGAAGCGGTCGTGGGTGGGGCCCCAGTCGGTCAGCAGCAGCGTGCCCGACGGGTAGAGGTTGCGGCTCAGGAAGCGCTGCAGGGTCGGCGCGACGTTCCAGGCGCCCGTGGACAGGTACACGGTGGGCGCGCCGGGGTGCTGGGCGAGCACGCGCTCGTAGAGCACCGACATCCCCGGGACCGGGCGTCGGGCGTGCTCCGTGAGCACGAAGGAGTTCCACGCCGCCAGCATCGGGCGGGGGAGCGAGGTCACCATCACGGTGTCGTCGATGTCGGAGAGGAGTCCGAACCGGGTGTCCGGGTGGACGATGAACACGTCGGCCTCGACGTCGCGCATGCCGCCGGCGGAGAGCTTGATCGTGCGCCAGCCGGGTTCGAGGTCGATCGGGACGATGGTGTCCACGACGCCCCCGCGGTCGGACTGCACGACGTGCGTGGTCCCGCCGGCGGTGATCGTGACCTCGGCGTCGTCGACCGCCACGCTCGTGAACGTCTTCCAGCCGCGGACGCCGTAGAAGGACGCGTCGGAGGCCAGTCCGCGACGGGTGAGGAGGACGCGGCACAGGACCCGGACCCACCCGGGGGCCCCGTAGCCGTTGTACGGGATCACGGTCGGCACGAGTCCGCGTCGACGTGCCCGGTGCTCGCGGAACTCCTGGACGGCGTCCTCGATCCGGGCAGCCCGGTGGAGGATCGGCTCGGCCAGCGACGGCTCGTGGTGCGTCGGGTCGGGCATCGCCCCATCATCCCACGCCGGACCTGGCACACCTACGACCTCGCAGGTGCTTTGGGAGAGTCGCAGCGATATTCCAGCCGGTCTCTGCGACAGTTGGGCAGTCACATCCCACATGACCGCGCTGTCGGCGCAAGAGGAGAACACGTGCTCGTCACCGAGGTATCGAACGCACTGCCGGGGGGATCATCACTGCTCAGGAACGAGCCGGTCCAAGCCCGCAGTTCGGCGCGCCTCGCCGGCCTCCTCGACGCCGCTGCCGCGGTCATCGACGAGATCGGTTTCGAGCGCCTGACCACGGCGATGGTCGCCGAGAGGGCCGGAGCGTCCATCGGCACCGTCTACCGCTACTTCCCCGACCGTATCGCGGTGGTCGAGGCACTCGCGATCCGCAGCACCCAGCGGCTCGCCGAGAAGTTCATCGTCGCCCTCGACTCGAGCGACGGCACGACCTGGCAGGACGCCTGCGACGCACTCATCGACGTCACCGCCGAGATGTACCGGACCGAGCCGGGCTTCCGGGCGATCCGGTTCGGTGACGCGGCCGACGTCGGTGCCGGAGCGGGCGACGCCGAGGACCGCATGGCAGCGCTGGGGAGCGCCGTCGCCCAGATCATGCACGAGCGTTTCGGGCTGCCGACCGGGGAGCGCATCGAGCGCACGTGGGTCGTCCTCGCCGAGTCGGCGCACGCCGTCCTGGCCCGGGCGCACCGCGATCCCGCGAACCCCGACACGGCCCTGGTCGAGGAGTACCGCACGATGAGCCGCACCCACCTCGAGACGGTGCTCGCCGCGTCCTGAGTCCCGACACGCCGGTCACCCATCCCGCGACGCCCGCGCTCCGAACTGGAGGCGCGGGCGTCGTCGTGCGTCCGGCCGGCGGTCGCGCAGTCGGCCGCCCCACCGCGTCATCCGGCTGTCCGGGACACGTCACGGAGCGTCACCGCCGAACCGTTGTCGCACCCGACGGGTACTCTCACTCGGAGTCGGGCTACCTCCGAACAGAAGGGCACCCATGATCGAGTTCCGCTCGGTGCGCAAGACCTACCCGGACGGCACCAACGCGGTCGACGACTTCAGTCTCGTCATCCCCTCGCGGACCACCACGGTCTTCGTCGGGTCGAGCGGCTGCGGCAAGACCACGCTCCTCCGGATGATCAACCGGATGGTGGACCCCAGCGCGGGCGCCGTCGAGATCGACGGCGAGGACGTCGCCGCCGTCGACCCCGTGCAGCTCCGCCGCCGCATCGGCTACGTGATGCAGAACGCCGGACTGCTGCCGCACCGCAAGGTCGTCGACAACATCGCCACGGTGCCGCTGCTGACCGGCGTCTCCAAGGCCGAGGCGCGCGAGCGTGCCCTCGAGCTCATGGACACCGTCGGGCTGGACCGCGCCTTCGCGAACCGGTACCCCTCGCAGCTCTCCGGCGGACAGCAGCAGCGCGTCGGCGTCGCCCGCGGTCTCGCCGTCGACCCGAACGTGCTGCTGATGGACGAGCCGTTCGGCGCCGTCGACCCGCTCGTGCGCAACGACCTGCAGGACGAGCTCATCCGCCTGCAGCGCGAGCTCGGCAAGACCGTGGTCTTCGTGACGCACGACATCGACGAGGCCTTCAAGCTCGGCGACCAGGTCGTCATCCTCAAGAAGGGCGGCGAGATCGCGCAGCTGGGCACCCCGGCGGAGATCCTCGCCGAGCCCGCCGACGAGTTCGTCGCGAACTTCATCGGTGCGGGCCGCGGCCGTCGTGCGCTCCGGGTCGAGCAGACCCCGACCGGCCCGATCGTCGTCGACGGCGAGGGCCGCGCGGCCGGTGTGCTCACCGGCCCGGTCCAGGTGGTCGACGCCGCCGAGGCCGTGCCGCAGGACCGGCGGGGCGACGCGTGAACTGGGTCCTCGGCAACACGGACACGATCAGCGACAACCTGATCGCGCACGTCTGGCTGTCGATCCCGCCGATCGTGATCAGCTTCCTGCTGTCGGTGCCGATCGGACTCCTCGTGTCGCGTCTTCGGAAGCGCAACGGGGTCGCGCGGGGCACGGCCTCGACGATCGTCGTCGTCGCGAGCCTGCTGTACACGATCCCGGCGCTGCCGTTGTTCCTCGTGCTGCCCGCCATCATCGGCACGAGCACCCTCGACCCGGTGAACGTCGTCATCGCGATGACCATCTTCGGCGTCGCGCTGATGGCACGATCCGCGGCCGACGCCATCGACGCGGTCGACCAGGACGTCGTCGGTGCGTCCGAGGCGCTCGGCTACTCGCCGGCGCAGCGGTTCTTCAAGGTGGAGCTGCCCCTCGCCGGGCCCGTCCTGCTGGCCGGCATCCGTGTGGTGTCCGTCTCCACGATCAGCCTCGTGACGGTCGGTGCGCTCATCGGTGTCCCGAACCTCGGCTTCCTGCTCACGGACGGCCTGAAGCGCGGCATCAGCGCGGAGATCCTCACCGGCATCGTCCTGACCATCGTGCTCGCGCTCGTCATCGACCTGCTGCTCGTCGCGCTCGGTCGGCTCGTGATGCCGTGGACGCGGGGGACCGGGCGCACCGCCCGGGCCGTCCGCCGCCGCGCCGCCGACGACGTCCGTGCGAACGAGGTGTCCGCATGAACCTCTTCGCACAGGGCTTCGCCTGGATCTTCGACCCGGCCAACAACGTCGGCAGCAACGCCATCGGCGTCCGGCTCTGGGAGCACGTCTGGATCACGCTGCTGGCCGTGGCCATCGCCGTCGTGATCGCCGTCCCGATCGGACTGCTCATCGGGCACACCGGCAAGGGGCGCTCGATCGCGGTCGGGGTGTCCGGTGGCATCCGCGCGCTGCCCACCCTCGGTCTCCTCACGCTGCTCGCACTGGCGATCGGTCTCGGGCTCGGCGCACCGCTCATCTCGCTCGTCGTCCTCGCGATCCCGTCGGTCCTGGCGGGCTCGTACTCGGGCGTCGAGGCGATCGACCGTGTCATCGTCGACGCCGCCAAGGCGCAGGGCATGACGGGGTGGCAGATCCTCCGCAAGGTCGAGATCCCCCTGGCGCTCCCGCTCATCGTCGGCGGCATCCGGGCGGCCGTGCTCCAGGTCGTCGCCACCGCGACCCTCGTCGGCTACATCAACGCCGGAGGCCTCGGCGGCTACGCCTTCTCCGGCATCGCCAATTCGGACTACGCAGAGGTGCTGGGCGGTTCCATCCTGGTGATCGCCCTCGCCATCGCGTTCGAGATCGTCTTCGCCGCACTGCAGCGGCTCGCCGTCCCAGCAGGGGTCTCCCTCGGGTCGGCGCGTCAGTCGCGTCGGAGCACCCGCAGCTCAGCACCACGAGCATCAACCCCTGTGGAAGGAACCCACCCGTGATCACAGCTACGACCCGGCGCCTCGCCGCGACGATCGCCGTCGCATCGGCGGCCGCCATCGCCCTGGCGGGCTGCTCCTCGAGCGACCCGCTCTCCTCCGGCTCCGGCGGGGACTCGAAGACCATCGTCGTGGGTTCGCAGGCGTACCCGTCGAACGAGATCATCGCCGAGCTCTACGCGCAGGTGCTCGAGCACGAGGGCTTCACCGTCACGAAGAAGCTCAACATCGGTCAGCGCAAGGCGTACTGGCCCGAGGTCGCGAAGGGGAGCATCAACGTCTTCCCGGAGTACAACGGCAACCTGCTGAACTACCTCCTGCAGGAGGACGGCAAGGACACCACGACCGAGACCACGACGGACGGCATCAACTCGGCGCTGAAGTCGGCGCTGCCGTCGGACGTCAAGGCGCTCCCCTCGGCCGACGCCTCCGACGCGGACACCTACACGGTGACCCAGGAGCTGGCGGACAAGTACGACCTGAAGTCGATCGCCGACCTGTCCAAGATCGGCGGCACCATCTCGATCGCCGCCAACCCGGAGTTCGCGACGGCCGCCTACGGTCCGACCGGTCTCAAGGCGAAGTACGGCATCACCGGTGAGGTCAACCAGCAGAACGACTCCGGTGGCCCGCTGACGATCAAGGCGATCCAGGACGGTGACTCGCAGGTCGCGGACATCTACTCCGCCAGCGCCTCGATCAAGACCGAGAAGCTCGTCACGCTCGAGGACCCGAAGCACCTCGTGCCGGCGAACAACGTCACGCCGATCGTCTCGAAGGACCTCGACTCGAAGGCCGCCGACGCGATCGCGAAGGTGAACAAGCTCCTGACGACCGACGCCCTCATCGAGCTGAACCGTCAGAACTCGGTCGACCAGAAGTCGGCGGCTTCGGTCGCCAAGGCGTTCCTGCAGGACAACGACCTGCTGTAACGACCCGCTGCAGTAAAACGACAGGTGTCGGGCAATTGCCCGGCACCTGTCGTCGTACGTGGAGTGGACAGGCGGCACGATCGTGCCGCACGGTTGTGCCGTGCAGTACCCCTGCACGTTCGTGCAGCGGCCAGTTCTACAAATTGTCGAATCGGGTGTCCGCGCGGTAACGTGTTCGTGTCCCAATGGTTGTGACAGCAGAAGTTCCCCCTTCACAGGAAGCAACTGACGTGCACCAACAGCTCTCGGCGAACCGGCACGGACACGCCGTATGAACGACATCCTCGACCCGCTGATCCTGTCGCGGTGGCAGTTCGGTCTGACGACGATCTACCACTTCCTCTTCGTCCCGCTGACGATCGGCATGGCCGTCGTCGTGGCCGTGTTCCAGACGGCCTGGTACCGGACGGGGCGCGCGCACTACCTCCAGCTGACCCGGTTCTTCGGACGCATCTTCCTCATCAACTTCGCGATGGGGGTCGTCACCGGGATCGTGCAGGAGTTCCAGTTCGGCATGAACTGGTCGAACTACTCCCGCTTCGTCGGTGACGTGTTCGGCGCCCCGCTTGCGCTCGAGGGCATCCTGGCCTTCTTCTTCGAGGCGGCGTTCATCGGGATCTGGATCTTCGGGTGGGACCGCCTGCCGAAGGGCCTGCACCTCGCGAGCATCTGGTGCGTCAGCGCCGGCACGATCATGTCGGCGTACTTCATCATCGCCGCGAACGCGTTCATGCAGCACCCGGTGGGCTTCGCCCTGAACGAGGCCAAGGGGCGCGCCGAGCTCACGGACATCTGGGCCGTGCTCGGCAACAAGGTCGCGCTGGCGGCGTTCCCGCACACCCTGTTCGCCTGCTTCATGGTCGCGGCCGCCGTCATCATCTCGGTCGCCGCCTACCACCTGGCGCGCAACCAGAACCTCGAGACGATGATGCCGGCGCTGAAGTTCGGCATGTGGACGATGCTCGCGGCGGGGGCGCTCACGGTGCTCACCGGCGACCAGCTCGGCCTCACCATGGTGGACACGCAGCCCATGAAGATGGCCGCGGCCGAGGCGCTGTACAACACCGCCACCGGCAAGGACGCCTCGTTCTCGATCTTCACGCTCGGCACCCCCGACGGCGTCCACGAGCTGTTCTCGATCCGGGTGCCGTACCTGCTCTCGTTCCTGTCGACGCACACTTTCAACGGGACTGTCGAGGGCATCAACGACCTGCAGGCCCAGTACTCGCAGGTCTACGGCCCCGGGGACTACAAGCCGATCATCTGGGTGACCTACTGGTCGTTCCGCTGGATGATCGCCCTCGGCGTCGGCGCGGTGCTGGTGTCCCTCGTCGGGCTCTGGCTGACCCGCAAGGGCCGGTTCCCGACCAAGCGGTGGATCTGGCGCGTCGCAACCTGGACGGTCCCGCTGCCGATGGCCGCGATGATCGTCGGCTGGATCTTCACCGAGATGGGCCGTCAACCGTGGCTCGTGTTCGGGTTGCTCAAGACGAGCGACGGCGTCTCGCCGAACGTCACCGGGATCGAGGTCCTCATCTCGCTGGTGGTGTTCACCCTGATCTACGGCAGCCTGGCGGTCGTCGAGTTCCGGCTGATCAAGAAGGTGGCGCAGGAGGGCCCCGCCGCCCCGGCGGAGGTCGACGAGGAGACCGGCGAGGTCAAGCACGAAGTGACGGTGTACTGAGATGGACCTGCCCGTTCTCTGGTTCGCGATCGTCGGCGTCTTCTTCGTCGGCTACTTCGTCCTCGACGGCTTCGACTTCGGTGTCGGCATGTCCCTGCCCTTCCTCGGCAAGGACGACACCGACCGCCGTGTGCTCATCAACACGATCGGCCCCGTGTGGGACCTCAACGAGACCTGGGTCATCGTCGCGGGCGCCTGCCTGTTCGCGGCCTTCCCGGAGTGGTACGCCACGATGTTCTCCGGGTTCTACCTGGCGCTGCTGCTCATCCTCGCGGCGCTCATCGCCCGCGGTGTCTCGTTCGAGTACCGGCACCAGAACAAGCACCTGGAGTGGAAGCGTCGCTTCGACCTGATGATCATCGTCGGCAGCGCAGTGCCGTCGTTCCTCTGGGGCGTCGCGTTCGGCAACGTCGTGCGGGGCATCCCGATGGACTCCGGGCACAACTACACCGGCACGCTGTTCGACCTGCTGAACCCGTTCGCACTGCTCGCCGGTCTCGCGACGCTGCTCGTGTTCTTCACGCACGGCGTGGTGTTCGTCGCGCTGAAGACCGAGGGCGACATCCGGGTCCGTGCGAAGCGCCTCGCGACCCGTGCCGGCATCGTGACGATCGTCGTCGGTGCCGCGTTCCTGGTGTGGATGGCGTTCGTCCGGGCCACGCCGACGTCGCTGGTCCTGTCCGTGGTCGCCGCGCTCGCCCTCGTCCTCGCGGTGCTCTGCAACGCCTGGGGCAAGGAGGGACGGGCCTTCACGCTCATGGCCGTCACGATCGCCGCGATCGTCCTGGCGATGTTCACGGCGATCTTCCCGGACGTCATGCCCGCGACGAACGACCCGGCGAACAGCCTGAACGTGTACAACGCGTCGAGCGGTTCGTACACGCTCGGGGTGATGAGCTGGGTGGCGTTGATCTTCGTCCCCCTCGTGTTCGCCTACCAGGCCTGGACGTACTGGATCTTCCGCAAGCGCGTCTCGCGGGCCCAGGTCACCCAGGCCGCGCACTAGGCGGCGACGGTGAAGCCGCTCGATCCGCGTCTCCTGCGGCTGTCGCGGACGGCACGCGGCTTCATCGTCGCGGCCGCCGGCACCGGCGTCCTCCGCACGCTCGCGACCATCGCGATCGCGTGGGGGATCGCCGCCGCCGTGACCCTCGGGGTGGACGCCGTCCACGACGGCAGCGTCCCGGCCGCGTTCACCCCGGCGCTCGCGCTCCTCGGCGGCGCGTTCGTCGTGCGCGCCGTCGCCGCGTGGGCGACGGACGACCTCGCCGCGCGGGCCGCGGTGAAGGTGAAGAGCGAGCTGCGGGCGACCGTGCTCGCGCGGGCCGCCGAGCGCGGGCCGTCGTGGCTCGCCGACCGCTCGAGCGCCGGCTTCGCCACGACGCTCGGCCCGGGGCTCGACGCGCTCGACGCCTACTTCGGCCGGTACCTGCCGCAGCTCGCCCTCACCGCCATCGCGACGCCGATGCTCCTCGTCGCGATCGGCCTCGGTGACTTGACGAGCGGGATCGTCATCCTGTGCGCACTGCCGGTGATCCCGGTCTTCATGATCCTGATCGGGCTCGCCACCCAGGCGCTCCAGCGGAAGCAGTCGGACGCCCTCGCGAAGCTCGGCGGCGCCTTCACCGAGGCGGTCGAGGGGCTCGCCACGCTGAAGGTCTTCGGCCGTGCGCGTCGGCAGGTCGGCCGGATCGGGGCGGTCACCGACGAGTACCGGAAGGGCACGCTCGGGGTGCTCCGCCTGTCGTTCGTGAGCGGCTTCGCCCTCGAACTCGCGGCGAGCCTGTCCGTGGCGCTGGTCGCGGTGTCGATCGGGATCCGCCTGGTCGACGGCTCGCTCGGCCTCGGCGCCGCGATGTTCGTGCTCGTCCTCGCCCCGGAGGCCTTCGCCCCGATCCGGCAGGTCGGCGCGGACTTCCACGCCGCCCAGGACGGCGTCGAGGCATCGACCGCCGTGCTCGACGTCCTCGACGACACCACGCCGGCCCCGGCACGACCGGCGCCGGCACCGGCCTCGACGGACCTGGTGCTCCAGGGGCTGACGGTGCGTCGGCCGGACGTCGTCATCGGGCCGCTCGACCTCCGCGCCGGCCCCGGGACGATCGTCGTCCTCGCTGGTCCGAGCGGATCCGGCAAGTCCAGCCTGATCGCCGCGATCCGCGGGGTCCTGGCGCACGACGGCACCGTCACGGCGCCCGGCCCCGCCGGCAGCACGCCCGCCGAGCGGACCACCTGGGCCGACCAGCGCCCCCGTCTCGTGCGCGGCACGATCGCCGAGAACGTCGCGCTCAGCGCGACCCCCGACGACACCGACGTGCGGACCGCGCTCGGTGCTGCGGGGCTGGGACTCGACCCGGGCCTCCAGGTCGGATCCGGCGGCAGCGGCCTGTCCGGCGGCCAGGCGCAGCGCGTCGCGGTCGCGCGCGCCCTCCACCGCGTCCAGCGGGAGGCGACCCCGTTGGTCCTGCTCGACGAGCCGACCTCGGCGCTCGACGCCGACGCCGAGGCCCACGTCGTCGCCACGCTCCGCCGGCTCGCCGCGGACGGCGCGGTCGTCGTGGTCGCGAGCCACCGCCCCGCGGTCGTCGCCGCCGGCGACGTCCGGGTCGACGTGCGATCCGGTGGATCCGTGACGGTCACCCAGACGAGCGGAGCGCGGGCATGAGCCGGGAGGCACGACACGACTCGGTCCTGCGACTCGCCATGCCGCACGGGGCCGGTTGGGGCAGGGCCGTGGCGGCCGGCGCGCTCAGTGCGGTCTGCGCGGTCGCGCTGCTCGCCGCGAGCGGCTACCTCATCACGCGCGCGGCGGAGCACCCGCCGATCCTGTACCTGACGCTCGTGATGGTCGGCGTGCGGGCGTTCGCGCTCGGGCGGGCGGCCCTGCGCTACGTCGACCGGCTCGCCGGGCACGACGCGTCGTTCCGGCAGCTCGCCGTCGTCCGGACGGAGATGTACCGGCGGCTGTCGTCGGTCGCTCCGGCCGGGCTCGGGTCCACCGGTCGCGGAGACCTGCTGACCCGGCTCGTGACCGACACCGACCGGCTGCAGGACCTGCCGATCCGGGTGGTCGGCCCGCTCGTGTCCGCCGGCATCGTCGCGGTGCTGTCCGTCGTGGCGGTCGCCCTGGTGTCGGTGCCCGCGGCGGTCGTGCTGCTGCTCGCCCTCGCCGTGGCCGCCCTGCTCGGATCGGTCGTCACGCTGTCCATCGCGAAGCGCTCCGACGAGCAGACCGCCGCCGAGCGCGGACGCGTCGCGGACCTCGTGCTCGACACCGTGCGGACGCTCGACGTCTTCGCGGCGTACGGCACGCTCGACGAACGGCTCGCCCACATCGCCCGGCTCGACGCCCGGGTGACCGCCGCCGTCCGCCGCCGCGGCACCGTCGAGTCGCTCGTCGGTGCGCTCGTCGGGCTCGTCGGCGGCGGTGCGGTCATCGGGATCCTCGCCGTCGGCGCACCCGCGGTCGTGTCGGGGGCGCTCGACGGGCCGCTCTGGGCGCTCGCAGTGTTCGTGCCGCTCGCCCTGTTCGAGGTCGTCGGCGGCGTCCCGCTCGCGGTCCTGACGCTCCGGCGCGTGCGCGCGGCGGCCGACCGGGTCGAGCGGGTCGTCCCGGCGGACGTCCCCGACGGCATCGTGCCGGAACCGGCGGACGACGCCGATCCCGACGCGCTCGTGGTGGACGGGCCCGTCGCGGTGTCCCTGCGCGACGTCTCGGTGCGCTGGCCGGGAGCGACGACGGACGCCGTCGCCGGGGTCTCGCTCGACCTCCGGCCCGGCGAGGTGGTCGTGCTCGAAGGGCCGAGCGGCGCCGGCAAGTCGACCCTCGTGGACGCCCTGGTCCGGTTCGTGGACCACCGCGGCTCGTACACGCTCGACGGGGTCGAGGCGAAGGACATGCACCCCGACGCCGTCCGGGCGCGGATCGGCCTCATCGAGCAGGATCCGTTCGTGTTCGACCAGTCCGTGCGGCAGAACCTGCTCTTCGCCCGCGAGACCGCGACCGACGACGACCTGCTCGCGGTGCTCGACCGGGTCGGCCTCGGTGCGTGGGTCGAAGGCCGCGGCGGACTCGACGCGGGCGTGGGGGAGCGCGGCGTCCTGGTGTCCGGCGGCCAGGCGCACCGGCTCGCCCTCGCGCGGGCGCTGCTGCACGCGTTCCCGGTGCTCGTGCTCGACGAACCGACGGCCGACATCGACCCCGACCTCGGCGACGCCGTGCTCCGCGACCTCGTCGGAGCAGCGCGTCAGGACGGACGCACGGTCGTCATCGTGTCGCACGTCCCGGTCGCCGCGGACCTCGTCGACCGGACCGTGCGGATGCGCGAGGGGCGGCTCGTGACCGCCTGACCAGGCGGGCCGACGCGTGCGCGTGGGGGCGTGCGCCGGCCGAGTCTCGGTGTGCACGACACATCGTGCGCTGTGGGACGCGAGACGTGTCGCGCAGGGCGAGTCTCGTCGTGCGCGCGAGGGGGACCCGGCCACCCGCGGGACGCACGGCGCGCGGACGGCGCTGGACGTGCCTCCAGGCCCGGTAATCTTGGACACCGGAACGCGCCCGACGGGCGTGAGCCGTGCCTCCCAGACCGATTGAGAGTTCCGTGACCACCGAGCAGACCGTCGACGACCCGAACGCCTACGACTTCCGTCGTCTCCAGGAGAAGTGGCAGCCCCGCTGGGAGGAGCTCGGCCTCTTCACCACGGACCTCGACGACACGCGTCCGCGGAAGTACATCCTCGAGATGTTCCCGTACCCGTCCGGTGACCTGCACATGGGCCACGCCGAGAACTGGGCGCTCGGCGACTTCGTGGCGCGGTACTGGCGGCAGCAGGGCTTCAACGTGCTGCACCCGATCGGCTGGGACTCGTTCGGTCTGCCCGCCGAGAACGCGGCGATCAAGCGCGGGGTGGACCCGAAGGACTGGACCTACGCGAACATCGAGCAGCAGAAGGCGTCCTTCAAGCGCTACGCGCCGTCGTTCGACTGGACCACCGAGATCCACACCTCGGACCCCGAGTACTACAAGTGGAACCAGTGGCTGTTCCTCAAGATGTACGAGAAGGGCCTGGCGTACCGGAAGGACAGCTGGGTCAACTGGGACCCGGTGGACCAGACCGTGCTCGCCAACGAGCAGGTGCTGCCCGACGGCACCTCGGACCGCTCCGGTGCCGTTGTCGTCAAGAAGAAGCTGACGCAGTGGTACTTCAAGATCACCGAGTACGCCGACCGGCTGCTCGACGACCTCAACCAGCTCGAGGGTCGGTGGCCGGCGAAGGTCATCGCGCAGCAGCGCAACTGGATCGGCCGTTCCGTCGGCGCCGACGTCGACTTCGTGATCGAGGGCCGCGACGAGCCCGTCACGGTGTTCACCACGCGTCCGGACACGATCCACGGGGTGACGTTCCTCGTGGTGGCGCCGGACTCCGACCTGGCGGCTTCGCTGGTCGCATCTGCTGAGCCGTCGGTGCGCGCCGACTTCGACGCCTACCTCGTCGCCACCCAGAAGACGTCCGAGATCGACCGGCAGAACGCCGACCGCCCGAAGACGGGTGTGCCGCTCGGCCGCTTCGCGATCCACCCGCTGACCGGGGAGCGTCTGCCGATCTGGGCCGCCGACTACGTGCTCGCCGACTACGGGCACGGCGCGGTCATGGCCGTCCCGGCGCACGACCAGCGCGACCTCGACTTCGCGCGGGCGTTCGACCTGCCCGTCCGTGTCGTGGTGGACACCAACGCAGCGGTGACCGGGGCGATCCCGGTGATCACGCCGGACACGGAACTGCCCGACCTGAACCCGGCCGCCACCGGCGATGCGCTCACCGGCCAGGGACGGATGATCAACTCCGGGCCGCTCGACGGCATGTCGAAGCAGCACGCCATCAGCGCTGCGATCCGCCTGCTCGAGGAGCGCGGCACCGGCCGTGCCGCGAAGACCTACCGCCTGCGCGACTGGCTCATCTCGCGCCAGCGCTTCTGGGGGACCCCGATCCCGATCATCCACGGCGCCGACGGCACCGAGCACCCGGTCCCGCTCGACCAGCTGCCCGTTCGCCTGCCCGACACCGAGGGGCTCGACCTCAAGCCCAAGGGCACCTCGCCGCTGGGCGGGGCGACCGACTGGGTGAACGTGCCGAACCCCGTCGACGGCACCCCGGCGCTCCGGGACACCGACACGATGGACACGTTCGTCGACTCGTCGTGGTACTTCCTGCGCTTCCTCGCCGCCAACGACGACACGCAGGCGTTCGACCCCGCCGTCGCGCGCAAGTGGGCCCCGGTCGACCAGTACATCGGTGGTATCGAGCACGCCATCCTGCACCTGCTGTACGCCCGCTTCGTCACGAAGGTCCTGTTCGACCTCGGCTACCTCGACTTCACCGAGCCCTTCTCGGCGCTGCTCAACCAGGGCATGGTGCTTTCCGGCGGCTCGAAGATGTCGAAGTCGAAGGGCGGTGTCTCGCTCGGTGACGAACTCGACGCGAACGGTGTCGACGCGATCCGCCTGGTGATGGGCTTCGCCGGTCCGCCGGAGGACGACATCAACTGGGAGGACGTCTCCCCGTCCGCCTCGGCCCGGTTCCTGGCGCGTGCGTACCGGCTGGCGCTCGACGTCACGTCTGCTCCGGACGTGGTGTGGGCGGACGGCGACCGTGCCCTGCGCCAGGTCACCCACCGATTCCTGGCCGATGCGCCGGGGATGATGGAGTCGTTCAAGTTCAACGTCGTGATCGCGCGGCTCATGGACCTGGTGAACGTCACCCGCAAGGCGATCGACAACGGCCCCGGCGCCGGCGACCCCGCCGTGCGCGAGGCCGTCGAGACCATCGCCCTCGGCCTCAGCGTGTTCGCGCCGTACACCGGCGAGGAGATGTGGGAGAAGCTGGGCTACGAGGCCACCGTCGCCACGTACGGCTGGCGGAAGGCCGATCCGACGCTGCTCGTGCAGGAGACCCTCACGGCGGTCGTGCAGGTCAACGGGAAGGTGCGGGACTCGTTCGAGGTGTCGAAGTCGATCGAGCCCGACGAGCTCGAGTCGCTGGCCCGGTCGTCGGCGAACGTGCAGCGGTACATCGGTGACCGGGAGATCGTGAAGGTGATCGTCCGGGCGCCGAAGCTCGTGAACATCGCGATCAAGGGGTAGGCCTCTCCTCCTCCATTCCTCCACAGGCGTGCCGCAGCAGCGGTCCTCCACCAGTGTTCGTCGCGGAGCCCGGCCGGTCGGCCGGGCTCCGTAGCGTTCCGGCATGACTTCTGGGTCTGGGTCCGGATCACGGTTCGCTGCGTTGGCGCTCTCGCCGCGGGCGGCGGTGGTGCTGGCTGCGGTGGTGGTCGTGGCGGCGCTCGTGGTCGTGCTGCTCGGGTCGCGGTCCGGGATCGGGGCAGACGGGGCGACCGTCAGTGTCACGGGTGGTCCGTCCGCGGTCGTCGCGACACCGTCCGCGTCGTCGACGCCCGCGGGGGTGGTCGTCGTGCACGTGGTCGGGGCGGTGCAGCGGGCAGGGGTCGTCTCGCTCGGAGCCGGCAGCCGGGTGTCGGTCGCGATCGACCGGGCGGGCGGAGCGACGCCGGACGCCGACCTGGCGCGGCTGAACCTCGCCCGGGTGGTGGTCGACGGGGAGCGGCTGTACGTGCCGAAGGTGGGGGAGACGGAGGTCCCGGCGGCGCTCGGTGATGGTGCTGCTGTTGCCGGTCCGGGCGGAGCGGAGAGCGGATCGGACGGTGGCGACGCGATCGTGGACCTCAACTCCGCCGACCAGGCAGCACTCGAGACGCTGCCCGGGATCGGGCCGTCGCTGGCTGGACGGATCCTGGCATGGCGGGAGGAGCACGGGCGGTTCGGTTCCGTGGAGGACCTGCTCGACGTGAGCGGCATCGGGGACGGGCGGCTCGCCGATCTCCGAGACCGCGTGCGGGTGTGATCCGTGGACCTCGCGCCGGGCTTGACCGACGTCCGGGTCGCGGTGCCGGTCGCGGCGGCCTGGGTGTGCGCGGCGCTGCTCGTCGGCGTGCCCGGCGTCGCCGTGTGGGTCGTGGTGTCTGCGGTGGTCGTGACGGGTGTGAGCATCGTCCTGCTCGTCCGCTGCAGTGGGCTCCGAGTGCTGCTCGGTCTGGTCCTGACGACGTCGGCACTGTGCGGGCTGCTCGCCGTCGCCGTGGTCGTCGGGGACAGCAGACGGAACCCGTCAGCGCTGGACGAGCGCGGATCGCGCGCGGTGTCGGTGACGATCGTCCTCGGCAGGGACCTCGTCGAGGGCGACCGGTCCGTGGTCGGGACCCTCGAGCGTGCCGGCGACGTGGACGGGTTGCGAGTGCCCGTCCGGCTGGTCCCGGCCGCTGTCGGCGGTGGCACGGTGCCTGCTGGATCGACGGTGCAGGGCTCGGCCACCCTGCAGCCCGACGAACCGGGGAGCGCGACGTCGTTCGTGGCGTTCGTCCGCGGAACGACCGTCGATGTCCCGCCGACCGGACTGCTCGCGCTCACCGATCGGGCGCGCCAGGCGTTCGTCGCGGTGACACAGGGGCTCCCGGAGCCCGGCGGTTCGCTGTTGCGGGGTCTGGCGATCGGCGATCGGAGCGGGCTGGACGCTGAGACCGAGGCGGCGATGGAGACCTCGGCACTGACGCACCTCACCGCGGTGTCCGGCGCGAACTGCGCGGTGATCGTCGGGCTGGTGGTCGTCTGCGGGCGGGCCCTGGGACTGCCACGGATAGTCCGTGCCGGCGTGGCGATCGTGCTCCTGCTCGCGTTCGTGGTGCTGGTCCGGCCCGACCCCTCGATCGTCCGTGCAACGGTGATGGCCGTCGTGGTGCTCGTCGTCCACCTGGCGGGTCGGCCGGTCCGGGGCGTCCCCCTGATCGGCCTCGCCGCGATCGGGATGCTCGTGGTCGACCCCTGGTACTCGAGGTCGTTCGCGTTCGCCCTGTCCGTGCTCGCCACGAGCGGGATCGTGGTCCTCGGGCCGCCGCTCACGACGCTGTTCGCGAGGCGCTTGTGGACGCCGCTCGCTGCGGTGCTCGCGGTCCCGGTCGCCGCGCAGCTCGCGTGCTGGCCGGTGACGATCCCGCTGTCCGCGGCGTTGCCGACCTACGCGGTCCCGGCGAACCTGCTCACCGAGCCGCTCGCCCCGATCGTGACGGTGGTCGGACTCGCGGCGTGTCTGACGGCACCGATCTGGCCGTGGGGTGCGTCGGTGCTGGCGGGGGTGGCCTGGGTACCGGCGACGGCGATCGGTGGCGTGGCGCACGGCGCGGCGGCGCTCCCGGTCGCTTCGGCGCCGTGGCCGGGTGGTGTGGGCGGGGTCCTCGCCGCAGGCCTCGTGAGTGCGAGCGTCGCCGTGGCGGTCCTCGTGCCGCGGCCGGCCCGGTTCCGCCTGCTGTTGCTCGCCGGGGTCCTCGTGCTGATCGGGATCGTGGTCGTCGCCGTGCCACGGCTCGTCGTCCGGGCAGGACTCCCCGACGACTGGGCGGTCGCGGCCTGCGACGTCGGGCAGGGTGATGCGGTGCTGCTCCGCGGGGCCGGCCCGGGCGTCGCTCTCGTGGACACCGGCGACGACCCCGAGCGGCTCGGAGCGTGTCTCGACCTGCTCGGCATCGGGCGGATCGACCTGCTCGTCCTGACCCACTTCGATCGCGACCACGTCGGCGCGGTCGGAGCCGTGGCGGACCGCGTGACGACGGCGCTCGTCGGACCGGTCGGACGGCGTGAGGACGAACGCGTGGTCCGGTCACTGCAGCGCGCGGGCGTCGACGTCCGGCAGGCCGACGATTCGACCTCCGGGGCGTTGGACGGCCTGCGCTGGTGGGTGCTCTGGCCGCGTTCCGGTTCGCGGGACGCCGGCAACGACGCCAGTCTCGTCCTCCGGACCTCGCCGGGCGACGAGTGCACCTCGTGTGTGTCGAGTCTGCTCCTCGGCGACCTGGGTGAGTCCGCCCAACGACGCGCCCGTGCCGCCGTGGTCGGTGCGGTTGCCGGTTCCAGCGGGGCTGCCGGCGCCGGCTCGGTCGACGTCGTGAAGGTCGCGCACCACGGGTCCGCCGACCAGGACCCGGTGCTCTACCGGGAGGTCGCCGCATCCGTCGGGTTGATCGGTGTCGGCGCCGACAACACCTACGGGCACCCGACCCGTTCGGCGCTGACCATGCTCGCGGATGCGGGAACCGCCGCCTACCGCACCGACGAGCACGGCACGGTCGTCGTGGGGCGTGACGACGACGGCGCCCTGCGGCTGTGGACGGAGCCGTCGGGGTCGGCGGTCGCCCGTAGGATCGAGGCATGGCCGCCAAGAAACCCGTCCGCGCTGCCGCGAAGATCGACCAGGTGCCGTGGTCGGGGATCCGCCCGGCACCCGTGGTGCTCGTCACCGGGCCCGAGACGTTCCTGGCCGAGCGGGCGAGCAGCGTGCTCCGCGACCTGCTGGTGGGGGAAGACCCGGCGCTCGAGGTGCACGACCTCGAAGCCGACCAGTACGCACCCGGGCTGCTGGCGACGCTCGCGAGCCCCTCGCTGTTCGGTGAGCCCCGGCTCGTCCGGGTCACCAACGTCGAGAAGTGCACCGACGCGTTCATCACCGAGACCATCTCCTACCTCGGTGCACCGGCCGACGACGTCACCCTCGTGCTCCGCCACGGCGGGGGAGTCCGGGGCAAGAAGCTCCTCGACACGATCCGCAGCGGCGTCGGCGGCGGGATCGAGGTGCAGTGCGACGAACTCAAGCGCGAGACCGACCGGATCGACTTCGTCCAGGCCGAGTTCCGGGCGGCCCGTCGGAAGATCGCGCCCTCGGCGGTGCGGACCCTCGTCGCGGCGTTCGCGGACGACCTGGCCGAGCTCGCGGCGGCGTGCCGGCAGCTCCTGGCCGACGAGGCCGAGGAGATCACGGACAAGGTCGTCGACAAGTACTACGGCGGACGCGTCGAGACGAACGCCTTCAAGGTGGCGGACATCGCGCTCGCGGGTCGATCGGCACCCGCCATCGTCGAGCTGCGACACGCCCTGTCGACGGGCGAGGCACCGGTGCCGATCGTCGCCGCGTTCGCGAGCAAGATCCGCACGATGGCGAAGGTCAGCGCCTTCCGGGGGCCGAGTGGCCAGGCTGCCTCGGCGCTCGGCATGGCGCCGTGGCAGGTCCAGCGGGCACAGCGTGACGTCGCCGGGTGGAGCGAGGCCGGGTTGGCCAACGCGATCACCAGCATCGCCGAGGCGGACACCGCGGTGAAGGGTGGCTCGCGGGACGCGCACTACGCGCTCGAGGTCATGGTCCGGACGATCGCCCGGCGCGGCGAGGCCCGCTGACGCGTCCGTCGGGGCCCTCGTGGCGGGTCTGACCACACACCGCGCCACGTTGCCGGTCGAGGTCGCGCAACCCGCCGCGCGACGTCCGTCGAGGTCGCGCAACACGCCGTGCGACGTCCGTCGAGGTCGCACAACCTACCGTGCGCGTCGCGCCGGAGCGGCACTTCGTGCGACCTCGGCGCCGCCGAGCGTGACGAACACACTGCCCACTCGCGCAGCACACCGGAACCCGCCCCGAACGCGACGAAGGCCCCACACCAACGGTGCGGGGCCTTCGTCAGCAGGTCAGTGCGTCAGAGCGACGCGACCTTCTTCGCGATGGCCGACTTGCGGTTCGCGGCCTGGTTCTTGTGGATGACGCCCTTGCTCACGGCCTTGTCGAGCTTCTTCGACGCGAGGGTCAGAGCCGCGACGGCCTTGTCCTTGTCGCCGGCGACGATGGCCTCGTTCGTGTGACGGATGACCGTCTTGAGCTCCGAACGGTAGGCCTTGTTGCGCTCCTGGGCCTTGAGGTTGGTCTTGATGCGCTTGATCTGCGACTTGATGTTCGCCATGCGTGTTGCTCCTGTTGTCTCTGACGGGTGGTCGCGACCGCTGGGTAGAGGGGCCCTTGGTCGCATCGCGTTCCACCCGTGGGCGACGGAACGCGGAAGTCCAGCCATCTACATTACCAGGCCGACCGGGCTGGACCAAAGCACCGAAACGCCGGGAAACCGCCCCGCAACACGGATTCGCTACCGTGGCGAGCATGCCATCCCTCGCGCCCCGGATCGAGACCGTGCCCGCCTCCGGGATCCGCCGGGTGTTCGAGCAGGCAGCGATCCTGCAACAGGACGCGACGGACACCTCCGGCGCGCCGACCACCGACATCGCGATGCTCGTGATCGGCGAGCCCGACGTGCCGGTCGCCCCGCACATCGGCGAGGCCGCCCGCCGTGCCTGGTCGGAGGACCGGACCGACTACACCCCGAACGGCGGCATCGCACCCCTCCGTGAGGCGATCCGCGAGAAGCTCCGCCGCGAGAACCGGATCGAGGTCGACGTCGAGCAGATCTGGATGACGATCGGCGCGACGCAGGCGCTGTTCCAGGCGATGACCCTCGTGCTCTCCCCGGGTGACGAGGTCCTCGTGCCGGACCCGGGCTACACGACCTTCACGATGAACGCCCACATCATCGGGGTGACCCCCGTGCCGTACCAGCTGTCGCCCGCCCACGGCTTCGAGCCCGACCTGCAGGCGCTCGAGGCGAGCATCACCGAACGCACCCGGGCGATCGTCGTGAACTCGCCGTCGAACCCCCTCGGCTCGGTGTTCGGCGAGCAGACCCTGCGCGACCTGCTCGCCCTCGCGAAGCGGCACGACCTCTGGGTGATCAGCGATGAGGTCTACGAGTACTTCACCTACGGCACCCGCCACGTCAGCCTGGCGAGCCTGGACGAGGACGACCGGGTGTTCACCGCGTTCTCGCTGAGCAAGACGTACGCGATGACCGGGGTGCGCGTCGGGTACCTCGTCACGCCGAAGGGGCTCGGCCCGGTGATGCGCACCACGCAGGAGGCGATGATCAGCTGCGTCGCCGAACCCGACCAGTGGGCGGCCCTCGCGGCGATCGTGGGGGACCACTCCGCCGTGCAGGACGCCCGTGAGCACTACCGCGCCAACCTCGGCATCGCGAAGGAGGTCCTCGACGCCGCCGGCATCCGCTACCTCGACCCGCGTGGGGCCTTCTACCTCTGGATCGACGTCTCGCACGTCTCGCAGGGTGACGTCGCCGAGTGGGCGCTCGGGTTCCTGCACCGCGAGCGGGTCGCGGTCGCGCCGGGCAGCGCGTTCGGGCGCACCGGCGAGGGCTGGATCCGCGTGTGCCTCGCCGCGACGCCCGCGGACCTGCGGCGCGGCCTCGGCGCGCTGCCAGCGCCCGCCAGGGCGACCGTCTGACGGCCTGGAGGCACGGTGCGGGCCCGCCCCGTGCCTCCAGGCCGGTCCTTCACAACGCCCACTGCGCCACCACCGTCCACAGGCACCCTGCGGTGCGCGCCGTCGGCGCGCGGACGTGGGACAATCGTTCGACCGTCCGACCCACCCCGAGGAACCGTGAGCCCACAAGCATCCGCGCCGCTCGAGCCCGCCTCGACGCCGGCCGAAGCGATCCGCAACTTCTGCATCATCGCGCACATCGACCACGGCAAGTCCACGCTGGCCGACCGCATGCTGCAGATCACCGGCATCGTCGAGGACCGTGCGATGCGTGCCCAGTACCTCGACCGCATGGACATCGAGCGCGAGCGCGGCATCACGATCAAGTCCCAGGCGGTGCGCATGCCGTGGGAGCTCGACGGGCAGACCTTCGCGCTGAACATGATCGACACGCCCGGGCACGTCGACTTCTCGTACGAGGTGTCCCGGTCCCTCGCAGCGTGCGAGGGTGCGATCCTGCTGGTCGACGCGGCGCAGGGCATCGAGGCCCAGACGCTCGCGAACCTCTACCTGGCGCTCGAGAACGACCTCGAGATCATCCCGGTGCTCAACAAGATCGACCTGCCCGCGGCCGAGCCCGACAAGTACGCGGCCGAGCTCGCGCAGCTCATCGGCGGCAAGCCCGAGGACGTCCTCCGCGTCTCCGGCAAGACCGGTGTGGGCGTCCCCGAACTCCTCGACCGCGTGGTCCGCACCGTGCCGGGGCCCGTCGGCGACGTCGACGCCTCGCCCCGCGCGATGATCTTCGACTCGGTCTACGACAGCTACCGCGGTGTCGTGACGTACGTCCGCATGATCGACGGCACCATCCACCCGCGCGAGAAGGTCCAGATGATGTCGACCAAGTCGACGCACGAGATCCTCGAGATCGGTGTGTCGTCGCCGGAGCCGAAGCCCACGAAGGGGCTGTCGGTCGGCGAGGTCGGCTACCTCATCACCGGCGTGAAGGACGTCCGCCAGTCGAAGGTCGGCGACACGGTCACGACGGCGCAGAAGCCCGCGACCGAGGCGCTGCCCGGCTACACGGACCCGAAGCCGATGGTGTTCTCGGGCCTGTACCCGATCGACGGCTCGGACTACCCGGACCTGCGCGAGGCGCTCGACAAGCTCAAGCTCTCCGACGCGGCACTCGTGTACGAGCCCGAGACCTCCGTGGCACTCGGCTTCGGATTCCGCTGCGGGTTCCTCGGTCTGCTGCACCTCGAGATCATCACCGAGCGCCTGAGCCGCGAGTTCGGACTCGACCTCATCACCACGGCACCGAGCGTGATCTACGAGGTCACGAACGAGGACACCACCGTGACCGAGGTCACGAACCCGTCCGAGTTCCCGGGCGGCCGCATCGTCGAGGTCCGCGAGCCGATGGTGCGCGCGGCGATCCTCGCGCCGAAGGACTACGTCGGCGCGATCATGGAGCTCTGCCAGTCGCGGCGCGGCTCCCTGCTCGGCATGGAGTACCTCGGCGAGGACCGTGTCGAGATCCGGTACGAGATGCCCCTCGGCGAGATCGTCTTCGACTTCTTCGACCAGCTGAAGAGCAAGACGCAGGGTTACGCCTCGCTCGACTACGAGCCCACCGGCGACCAGGCCGCGGACCTCGTGAAGGTCGACATCCTGCTGCAGGGTGAACAGGTCGACGCGTTCAGCGCGATCGTGCACCGCGACAAGGCGTACGCGTACGGCACCCTCATGACCGAGCGCCTGCGCAAGCTCATCCCGCGCCAGCAGTTCGAGGTCCCGATCCAGGCGGCCATCGGCGCACGCATCATCGCCCGCGAGAGCATCCGGGCGATGCGCAAGGACGTCCTCGCGAAGTGCTACGGCGGTGACATCACCCGCAAGCGCAAGCTCCTCGAGAAGCAGAAGGAGGGCAAGAAGCGCATGAAGATGGTGGGTCGCGTCGAGGTCCCTCAAGAAGCCTTCATCGCGGCGCTCTCGGGTGACGTCGAGGAGAAGAAGAAGTAGCGAGACGCCCGGGTCGACCCGGTGCCACGTCGCGAGAGCGACACGGACGTGTCGACCCGTCGGAAGTCTCCGCCGAAGCGACACTTCGCCGCGAACCGTTCGCGGAGACGTGTCGCTTTCGCGGAACCGGCGCGGAGCGCTTCGTCAGAGCACGCGCCGCTGGGCGCGCGTCGCGCGGGTCCGCAGGGCGGCAAGGCCGAGGGCCGGGAGGCTCGCGGCGGCCAGTCCGGCGAGTGCGGTCCGCAGGATGACGAGTCCGGCAGCCGCGTCGTAGTCGGCCTGTCCGGCAGCGGCGAACCCAGCCACCACGGCACCGATCACCATCGCGAGCGTCGTGAACCCGAGCACCACCGGCAGCCCTGGTGCCCGGTGTCGACGGACCGCGAGCACGAGCGTCGCGCCGAAGAGCAGGACGCCCGCTCCGGCACTGCACGCCCCGAAGGCGGCGATGGCGTTGGCGGTGTCGAACACGCCCCAGGCGCTCGGCGGCGCGGACACGTACCGGGCGGGGGAGTCGAGGCCGGCGGTGGCCCACTCGACCGCGGCCCGGGCGGTGGCGGCGAGCCCGAACGCCGCGAGCGTCAGCACGGCGAACGCGGCCGTCGTGCGGTCGACGGAACGCGTGCGGGCGGGGGTGGAGCGGGGCACGGACCAAGGCTAGGGGCGTGGCGGACGCGTGTCGGGCCTCCAGTTCGGGGTGCGCGGAAACCGGACCGCGCACCGCGCGGCCGAGGAGCCCTCGGTTCGATCGCGCGCACCGCTGGCAAGTAGGCTGACGGCATGAGTTCCCGCGGCAGCTACCGGACCGCCCTGACGTACGGAGCCGTGGGTGCGACCCAGGCGTCCGACCTCATGACGTACCCGCCGGAGGGGTTCACCCCGACCGAGTCGCGTGCCCGGATCGGGCACGGCGACCAGCGCTTCGAGACCGCGGTCACGCAGGCCCTGACGTGGCAGATCCAGGAGCGCAGCGGCATCCGCGTGCAGGTCGAGGACCAGCCCGACGACGACGAGGTCCGCTACAACCCGGTGACCTTCGACGAGGCCGGGGTGCCGATCGCGCCGGCCTCGATCGGGACGCCGCGGGTGGAGAAGTTCGCGCCGGACGGTACTCCGCTGCTGACGGCGGGCACGAGCGCGGTGCTGACGATGCACGCGTTCGGGCAGACCGTGCACGCGCCCGTCCGGGTCGTGTCGATCATCGACGAGAACGACCGCAAGGGCTTCGCGTACGGCACGCTCGAGGGGCACCCGCTCTCCGGCGAGGAATCGTTCGTGGTCGAGCGGACGCCGGACGGTTCGGTGTGGCTGCAGATCCGGCAGTTCTCGCAGCCGTCGAGCCGCAAGTGGCAGTTCGTCGCGCCACTGCTGCGTCGGCAGCAGAAGGTGATGGCGGAGAAGTACCTCGGCGCGCTCCGCGGCGACTAGGACCGCTCGTCGACCGGGCGCAACGGCGGGAGCGCCGCGATGGCGTCCTCGATGAGTGCGGCGTCGTCGACGCAGTTCCGCGCGATGGTCACGGCGCCGGTGGCCCGCAGCGCTTCGACGTCGTAGACCCCGGTCGCCACGGCGAGGAACGGGATCCCCACGGCGTCGGCGGCCTCACCGTCGCGTGGGGTGTCCCCGACGATGACGGCCCGGGTGCCCGCGAGGGCGTCGGCGGCACGCGCGGTGACGCCGGTGCGTTCCACCTCGGTGTCACCGAAGAACGAGTGCTCCCAGTCGAACGCGTCGACGTCGAACCCGGCGCCCTGCAGCTTCACGCGGGCGCGGTAGGCGGAGTTGCCGGTGAGCAGGCCGTTCCGCCACCCGAGCTCCGCGAAGCGCGCCACGAGGGCGATCGCGCCGGGTGCCGGGCTGCGGTGGTCGCCCGAGCGGTGCCGTTCCTCGGTGAGGTCGCGGAGGTGGCCGCTGACGACGGGGATGAGGTCGGTGTCGAGTTCGTGGGCACGGACGTGCTCGGCGATGAGTCCGGCGTCGGTGCGGCCGTGCTGGTGGCCGACCCGCAGTACGAGGTCGCGGCCCACCGCACGCTCGAGCGCGAGGTGGTACAGGTTGCCCGGCGACGAGGCGTTCATCACGAGGCTGCCGTCGATGTCCCACAGCACGGTGGTGGGGACGGTGTGGTGCTCCATGCCTCCATCATGACGGACAATGGAGTCCATGCCGAGTGCTCTCCCGATCGCCGATCCAGCGCCCGTGGACGGCCTGATCTCCCCGGCCTCCGACGCGGGCGACGTCCCGTTCGGCGTGTACGTGCACGTGCCGTTCTGCCGGGTGCGCTGCGGCTACTGCGACTTCAACACCTACACGGCGTCCGAGTTGCGCGGCGTCCGTCGCGACGACTACGCCGGCCACGCCGTGCGGGAGATCGAGTGGGCCGCGACCGTGCTCGAGCGCTCCGGCGTCCCGCGTCGGCCGGTGTCGACCGTGTTCTTCGGCGGCGGCACCCCGACGATGCTGCCCGCGTCCGACCTCGCGATGATCCTGCGCGCGATCGACGACACCTGGGGCGTCCTGCCCGGTGCCGAGGTCACGACGGAGGCGAACCCCGACTCGGTGGACGCCGCGTCCCTGGAGACCCTGCGGGCCGGCGGGTTCAACCGGATCAGCTACGGCATGCAGTCGGCCGTCCCGCACGTGCTCGCGACGCTCGACCGCACCCACGACCCGCTCCGTGTTCCCGGGGTCGTCGACCTCGCGAAGCAGCAGGGCCTCGACGTCTCGCTCGACCTCATCTACTCGACCCCGGGGGAGTCCCTCGCCGACTGGCGCACCTCGCTCGACGCCGCGCTGGCGTGCGAGCCCGACCACGTCTCCGCGTACTCGTTGATCGTCGAGGACGGCACGGCGATGGGCCGGATGGTCGCGCGCGGCGAGCTGCCGGCGCCGGACGACGACCTCGCGGCGGACATGTACGAGCTGGCCGACCAGGTCCTCGGCGATGCCGGGTACTCCTGGTACGAGGTCTCGAACTGGTCGCGCGGCGCCCAGCACGCCAGCCGGCACAACCTGTCCTACTGGAAGGGCCACGACTGGTGGGGCGTCGGCCCGGGCGCCCACTCCGCGGTCGCCGGCACGCGCTGGTGGAACGTGAAGCACCCGGCCGCGTACGCGAACCGGGTGCTGTCGGGGGAGTCGCCGGCCGCCGGTCGCGAGACCCTGGACGACGAGACCCGGTACGTCGAGCGCGTCCTCCTCGCGGCGCGCGTCCGTGGGGAACTCGCCACCGCGGAACTCCGCCAGGAGGCCCGTGGCCGGGTCGCCGGGCTCATCGCACGCGGGCTGGTGGTCGGGTCGGCCGCGGTGCGGGGACGGATCGAGTTGACCCTGCAGGGTCGCCTGCTCGCGGACGCGGTGGTCCGCGAGCTGCTCGACTGAGGCCCTACTGCTTGATGAACTCGATGGAGAGTGGGTAGCGGTAGAACTCGCCGCGGTTCGCGGCGACCGCGGCCATGATGCCGAAGATGATCGTCAGGATGCCGATCACCGGCAGCAGGAGCGCGCCGATCAGGACGACGGTCAGGATCCCGGCGACGACGTAGGCGATCGCCATCGTGATGTGGAAGTTCAGCGCGACGCGGGTGTGCTCGCGGATGAACCCGCCGCGGTCGCGGAGCACCAGGTACGCCACGAGCGGCACGATGAAGTTGAAGAAGATCCCGCCGATGTGCGTCAGCGTGGCCCAGAGTCGCTGGTCCTCCGGCGACATCGGCTGGGGCGGCTGGTACCCAGCGGGGTACTGCGGTCCACCGGGGTGCTGCGGGCCGCCGGGCTGCTGTCCGTAGGTCATGCCGGAAGCGTACCGGCCGGCGTGTGCAGAAGTCCCGGTCCGTCGGCGGTCGGGCGTAGGATCAGCAGTCGACACGTCCGAGTGCCAGAACGAGTGGAAGGGGTCCGGGTGGTCAGCGAACGCAGCCTCGAGGTCCTCAAGGCCATCGTGCGGGACTACGTCGCGTCGCGCGAACCGGTCGGCTCGAAGACGATCGTCGAGCGGCACGCCTTCGGGGTGAGCGCTGCCACGATCCGCAACGACATGGCCCAGCTCGAGGACGAACAGCTCATCGCCGCCCCGCACACCTCGTCCGGACGCGTGCCGACCGACAAGGGCTACCGGGTGTTCGTCGACCACCTGGCCGGTGCCCGGCCGCTCTCCAGCGCCCAACGGCACGCGATCGAGACGTTCCTCGGGGCGCCGAACGACCTCGACGAAGTGCTCGGCCGCACCGTCCGGCTGCTCAGCCAGCTCACCAACCAGGTCGCCCTCGTGCAGTACCCCTCGATGGTGCGCGCACGTGTGCAGCACATCGAGCTCGTGCGCCTCGGCGACAACCGGCTGATGGTCGTCCTGATCACCGACACCGCCCGGGTCGAGCAGCGCGTCGTCGAGACCGACGTCACGCTCGACGAGGGCGCGCTCACCGAACTCCGCGCGGTCGTGAACGGCGCCACCGTCGGACTCCTGCTGCAGGACGTCTCGACCGCGCTCCGGGCCGTCCCGCAGCAGATCCGCCCGGACGCCCAACCGCTCGCCGGGGTCGTCGTCGCGACCCTGATCGAACAGGTCGCCGCCAACCGGCAGGACCGACTCGTGATGGCCGGCGCGGCGAACCTCGCCAAGAGCGAACAGGACTTCTCCGGCGGCCTCTTCCCCGTGCTCGAGGCGATCGAGGAACAGGTCACGCTGCTCCGGTTGTTCGGCGAGATGCAGATCGACGACGTCGCCGTGGCGGCCCGGATCGGCGTGGAGAATGCCGAGTACGGGCTCGACGCCACGAGCATCGTCGCCGGTGGCTACCTGGCCCGTGGCGAGGTCGCCCGCCTCGGCGTCCTCGGACCGACGCGTATGGACTACGGCACGAACATGGCCGCGGTGCGCGCCGTCGCACGGTACCTGTCCAAACTCCTGGGCGAACATTGACCCGGCGGCACCCGCCGCACCGAACCGAAACCGACTGAGGGATACGTGGCAGACCACTACGACGTCCTCGGCGTCCAGCAGGACGCCTCCGATGCCGACATCAAGAAGGCGTACCGCCGACTGGCGCGCGAGCTGCACCCGGACGTGAACCCGAGCCCGGACGCCGCCGAGCGCTTCAAGGACGTGACGCATGCGTACGACGTGCTGAGCGACCCCGAGCAGCGCCGTCGGTACGACGCCGGGCCGCAGGCCGACAGCCCCTTCGGCGGCGGCGCCGGTGGCTTCAGCGACATCTTCGACGCGTTCTTCGGCGGCGGCGGTGGTGGCGGCCGGGGCAGTGGCCCGCGCAGCCGCGCCGAGCGAGGACAGGACGCCCTGCTCCGCATCGACGTCGACCTCGACGAGGTCGTCTTCGGCACCCACAAGGACGTCGAGGTCGACACGGCCGTGCTCTGCGAGACGTGCAACGGCTCCTGCTGCGCGCCCGGCACCAGCCCGCAGACCTGCGACATCTGCGGCGGCTCGGGCCACATCCAGCGCCAGGTCCGCTCGCTCCTCGGCAACGTCGTCACGAGCGCGCCGTGCGGCACCTGCCGTGGCTACGGCACCGTCATCCCGAACCCGTGCCCGACGTGCCAGGGCCAGGGCCGCATCCGTGCGCGTCGCACCGTGCCGGTCGACGTCCCCGCCGGTGTCGACTCCGGCCTGCGGCTGCAGATGCCCGGCCAGGGCGAGGTCGGTCCGGCCGGCGGCCCCTCCGGCGACCTGTACCTCGAGATCCGCGTACGGCACCACGACGTCTTCAGCCGCGACGGGGACGACCTCCTCGCCACGCTCGAGGTCGCGATGACGGACGCCGTGCTCGGCACCACGGCGACGATCGACGGGCTCGACGGTCCGGTCGAGCTCGAGGTCCGTCCGGGTGTGCAGAGCGCCGACGTCCTCGTGCTCAAGGACCGCGGGGTCACGAAGCTGCGCGGCAACGGGCGCGGCGACCTGCGGATCGGCGTCCAGGTCGTGACGCCGACGAAGCTGTCGCACAAGGAACGTCAGCTCGTCGAGCAGCTCGCGAAGTCGCACAAGGCCGCGGCGCCGCAGTTGTCGCGGTTCCAGCAGGGCATGTTCGGCAAGCTCCGCGACCGGTTCTTCAACTTCTGATGGCGTCGCTCTACCTCGTCGACTCGCTCGACGGCGTGACCGTCGGCGGACAGGTGTCCCTCGACGGGGCAGAGGGACGGCACGCGGTGTCCGTCGCCCGGGTACGGGTGGGCGAGACGCTGCGCATCGGGAACGGCCGCGGCACGGTCGTCGTCGGGGCGGTGGTCTCCACGGACCGCGACTCGCTGGTGCTCGACGTGGAGTCGGTCGACGTCTCGCCGGCCCCCTCGCCGACGCTGACGCTCGTGCAGGCGCTCGCGAAGGGCGGCCGCGACGAGATGGCCGTGCAGGCGGCGACCGAGATCGGCGTCGACCGGATCGTCCCGTGGTCGGCCGCACGTAGTGTCTCGCGGTGGGACGGCGCGAAGGTCGAGAAGGGTCGTGCCCGCTGGGCGGCGATCGCGCAGGAGGCCTCGAAGCAGGCGATCCGCTCGCGCGTGCCGGCGGTGGACGCCCCGGCGACGACGGCGCAGCTCGCCGCCGGCGCCGGTGCGGGTCCGTCGCGTGCGGTGCTCGTGCTCGACCCCGTCGGGGACGTCCGACTGTCGTCGTGGGAGCCGCCGGCCGAGGTCGCCGAGATCGTCCTGGTCGTCGGACCGGAGGGCGGGATCGACGGCTCGGAGTTCGACCGGCTCGTGGCGGCCGGCGCCGTCCGCGTGCGGCTCGGCGACACCGTGCTCCGGACCTCCACGGCCGGGCCCGCGGCCCTGGCCGTGCTGCAGACGCGGCTCGGGCGCTGGTAGTCGGCCCGGACCTGGCGGATCGGGAAGGCCCGGCGTCGGTCCCGCGTTCTACGATGGGTCCATGAGCACCAGCACGCCCAGCGTCTTCTCCAAGATCATCGCGCGCGAGATCCCGGCGACCGTCGTCGCCGAGGACGACCGCGTCATCGCGATCGAGGACATCGCGCCGAAGGCCCCCGTCCACGTGCTCGTCATCCCCAAGACCGAGGAGTACGCGAACGTGTCCGAGCTCGCCGCCGGTGACCCGGACCTCCTCTCACACGTGGTCGCCACCGCGCAGCGCATCGCCGACGAGCGCGCCGACGGCCAGTTCCGACTCGTCTTCAACACCGGCGAAGCAGCCGGTCAGACCGTGTTCCACGTGCACGCGCACGTACTCGCAGGTGAACTGCAGGAAGGCACCCTTGCCGGCTAACGAACCAGCACCCTCCCCGATCGACCCCGCCGAGTCGGAGTCGACCGTCTCGATCCAGGTCGACGGCATCGCCATGGTGCAGCTGCTCGGCCCCCAGGACCGGCTGCTCAAGACCGTCGAACGGCAGTACCCCGGCGTCCGCGTGCTCGTGCGCGGCAACGAGGTCTCGCTGACCGGTCCCGAACGCGACGTCGCCCGCGCGAACGCCCTCGTCGACGAACTCGTCGGCATGGTCCGGCGCGGACAGGACATCGGCCCGTCGGACATCCCCGTGTCGGCGAAGCTCCTCGACGAGGACCGCAAGCCGTCCGACACCTTCGGTACGCCGATCGTCTCGAGCCGTGGCAAGTCCGTGCGCCCGAAGACCGACGGGCAGCGCGCCTACGTCGACGCCATCGACGAGCACACGATCACGTTCGGCATCGGCCCGGCCGGTACCGGCAAGACGTACCTGGCGATGGCGAAGGCCGTCCAGGCCCTGCAGCGGCGCGAGGTGAACCGGATCATCCTCACCCGCCCCGCGGTCGAGGCCGGCGAGCGGCTCGGGTTCCTGCCGGGCACGCTCACCGACAAGATCGACCCGTACCTGCGCCCGCTGTACGACGCACTCAACGAGATGATGGACCCCGAGCTGGTCCCGAAGCTCCTGGCGGCCGGCACGGTCGAGGTCGCTCCGCTCGCGTACATGCGCGGCCGGACGCTCAACGACTCGTTCGTGGTCCTCGACGAGGCGCAGAACACCACCCCCGAGCAGATGAAGATGTTCCTGACGCGGCTCGGCTTCGGGTCGAAGATGGTCGTCACCGGGGACATCACCCAGGTCGACCTGCCCGGCAACCTGTCCGGACTCCGGCTCGTCACGCGGATCCTCGACCGGGTCGAGGACATCCACTTCGCACGGCTCACGAGCGACGACGTCGTCCGGCACACCCTCGTCGGCCGCATCGTCGACGCGTACACCGTCTACGACGAGGAGCGCCTCGCCGAGCAGTCCGGGTACCGCCCTGGTGGCCGCGGCAGCGCTGCCACGCCGAACCCCGCCGGCACGAACCGCGCCGAGCGACGGGGGCGTCCGCCGCAGGACCGCCAGCGCTCCCCGTACCCCCAGAACGACGCCCGAGGAGGCAATCGGTGAGCATCGAGCTCAACAACGAGTCCGGTGTCGAGGTCGACGAGGCAGCCATCCAGCGCCTCGCCGCCTTCGCACTCGACGCGCTGCACGTCCACGCCGACGCGGAGCTCGCGATCGTGTTGGTCGACGAGGGGGCGATGGAGCAGCTGCACGTCCGGTGGATGGACGAGCCCGGCCCCACCGACGTCCTGAGCTTCCCGATGGACGAGCTCCGTCCGGGCACCGAGGACGAGCCGACGCCCGCCGGCCTGCTCGGGGACATCGTGCTCTGCCCGCAGGTCGCCGAGGAGCAGGCGAAGACCGCGGGGCACTCCAGCACCGACGAGATGCTGCTGCTGACCTGCCACGGGATCCTGCACCTGCTCGGGTTCGACCACGCCGAACCCGACGAGAAGGCCGAGATGTTCGGCCTGCAGGGCGAGATCTTGACCGCGTTCGCCGCACAGCGCCGAGGACGGTGACCTGATGCTGCTCGTCGCCGGCCTGCTCGCGGTGGCGTTCGTGCTGGTCGTCCTCGGTGGCCTGCTCGCTGCCTCCGACGCCGCACTGTCCGTCCTGTCCCGTGCCGACCTCGACGAGATCGCACGGGGGAGCAAGCACCGTCGGGCGATCGAGGCCATCGGAGACGACGTCGGCGCGCACGTCAACGCGCTGAACTTCTTCCGGGTCCTGGCCGAGACGGCAGCGGCCGTCCTCGTCGCGATCGGTCTCGTCATGGTGTTCGACACCTGGTGGGTGGCGCTCATCGTGGCGGCGGCGATCATGACCGCGGTGTCGTTCGTCCTGGTCGGGTCGAGCCCCCGCAGCGTCGGCCGTGCGCACGCCGAGGGGCTCATCGCCTCGACCGGCGGGCTCGTCCGTGGCGTCCGGATCGTCCTCGGCCCGCTCGCCGGGCTGCTCGTCGTGATCGGCGACAAGGTCACGCCGGGTCGGGGTCGGAGCGCGTCGACGGTGTCGAGCGAGGAGCAGCTGCTGTCCCTCGTCGACGAGGCCACCGAGAGCAACGTCCTCGAACAGGACGACCGCGAGCTCATCCACTCGGTCTTCGAGTTCAGCGACACCCTCGTGCGCGAGGTCATGGTGCCGCGCACCGACATGCTCACCGTCGACGGGGCGGACACGCTGGCCGCCGGCATGGAGCAGTTCCTGGCCGCCGGGGTGTCCCGCATGCCCGTGACCGGCAAGGACAGCGACGACGTGCTCGGGGTGCTGTACCTCCGCGACGTCGCCCGCGCCCTCTACGAACGGCCGGGTTCCGGTGCCGAGCGGGTCACGACGCTGCTGCGGCCGGCCCAGTTCGTACCGGAGTCGAAGGCCGCGGACGACACCCTCCGGCACATGCAGGCCGCCAAGAACCACCTCGTGCTCGTCGTCGACGAGTACGGCGGCGTCGCCGGCCTCGTCACGATGGAGGACCTCATCGAGGAGCTCGTCGGGGACATCTCGGACGAGTACGACCGCGCCGTCGTCGACCGTGTCGAGGTCGAACCGGGTCTCTGGCGGATCTCCGCCCGGCTCCCCGTCGACGAGCTCGGCGACCTGTTCGGCATCGAGCTCGAGGACGACGACGTCGACACCGCCGGCGGTCTCCTCACCAAGGAGCTCGGCCACCTGGCGGTCCGCGGCGAGACCGTCACCGTCTCCGGCGTCGTGCTCACCGCCGACCGGGTCGAGGGCAAGCGCCGCCACCTCATCTCCGTGCTCGCCGAGCGCACGCCCGGACTCGCCGGCGTCGAGGACGCCTTCGAGGACGCCGCACCCACCACGACGGGAACCACGCACGCATGACCGACACCACCACTCCCGCCACCGGCGACGCCGAGCAGCCCTACCGTGCCGGGTTCGTCTCGTTCGTCGGCCGCCCGAACGTCGGCAAGTCGACACTGACGAACGCCCTGGTCGGCGAGAAGGTCGCGATCACCTCGTCCAAGCCGCAGACGACCCGACGCGCCATTCGCGGCGTCGTGCACCGGCCGAACGGGCAGGTCATCATCGTGGACACGCCGGGGGTGCACCGTCCGCGCACGCTGCTCGGTGAGCGGCTCAACGACCTCGTGCAGACGACGCTCGGCGACGTCGACGTGATCGGGTTCTGCGTCCCGGCGAACGAGCCGATCGGGCCCGGCGACAAGTTCATCAACGACACGCTCGACCAGTACCCCCGCGCCAAGAAGGTCGCGATCGTGACGAAGATCGACCGGACCGCGAAGGACAAGGTGGGCGAGCAACTGCTCGCGGTGTCGCAGCTCCGCGAGTGGGACTCGATCATCCCGACCTCGGGGACGAAGGGGATCCAGCTCGAGGTCCTGCTCGAGGAGATCACGAAGCTCCTGCCCGAGTCGCCGCAGCTCTACGACGCGACGACCGTGACCGAGGAGACCGACGAGGAGCGGATCGGGGAGCTCATCCGCGAGGCCGCGCTCGAGGGCGTCCGCGACGAACTCCCGCACTCCCTCGCGGTCGTCATCGAGGACATGGTCGAGCCCGACGAGGACGACGACCCGGACGGTCCGCTGCGCATCTTCGCCAACCTGTTCGTCGAGCGCGACAGCCAGAAGGCGATCGTGATCGGCCACAAGGGCGAACGGCTGAAGGACGTCGGATCACGCGCCCGCGTCGAGATCGAGTCGCTGCTCGGTGGCCGCCACGTGTACCTGAACATCCGGGTGAAGGTGGCCAAGGAGTGGCAGCGCGACCCGAAGCAGCTCGGCCGACTCGGCTTCTGAGCCGACCGCCTGCGGACGTCACTCCACAGGCGGACGCGCGCCGTGCCTCCAGGCCGTACCGTGGTGACGTGTTCCGTCCCATGCTGCGCGCGCAGATCGTCACCGACGTGGTGGTGGCGGTCGTCCTCGGTGCGCTCGTCCTGGTCGCGACGGCGCGGGGGATGGACTCGCCGCTCGCGCTGATCACCGTCGTCGGCATGACCGGAGCGCTCGCGCTCCGTCGGCTGTCGCCGGGCCTCGCGCTCGGCGTCGCCTGGGTGTTCGCCGTCTTCGAGATGGTCACCGGGCAGCAACCCGACCTGTCGAACGTCTTCATCGCGGCCGTGATGTACACGACGAGTGCGTACGGCAGCCGCCGCGTGCGGCTGGCCGGACTCGTCTCGGCGATCGGCGGACCGGTGATCGCCGCGGTGTACCTCGGGGTCGACGACTACAACTCCCGGCTCGGCATCGTGACGGCGACGACCCCGGCGCAGGAGTCGCTCAAGGTCGCGTTCTCGTACTTCGCCGTCGTCCTGCTCCTGCTGCTCCTGCCGTGGCTCGCCGGACTCGTCCGCCGGGTGCGCCGGTCGGCGAGCATGAGCCGGGAGGCTCAGCTCGTCGCCGAACGTGACGCAGCCCGGGCCGACCGGGCCGTCGCCGTGGAGCAGGAGCGCGTGCGGATCGCACGGGACATGCACGACATCGTGGCGCACTCGCTCGCGGTCGTGATCGCTCAGGCGGACGGAGCCCGGTACGCCCTCAAGGCCGACCCCGCGATCGCGGACGAGGCCCTCGGTACGATCTCGACGACCGCGCGCCGTGCCCTCGGCGACGTCCGGGAGCTCCTCGGTGCCCTCCGCCACGAGCAGGGGACCGCACCGACACCCGAGATCGACGACATCGAACGACTCGTGGGCGAGATGCGCGGCGTCGGACTCGACGTGCGGGTCGAACGCGAGGGCGACCCGTCCGGCCTGCCGACCACCACGCAGCTCGCGGTCTACCGGATCGTGCAGGAGAGCCTGACGAACGCGTGGAAGCACGGGGAGCCGGGGACGCCGGTGCACACCGCGCTGACGTACCGACCGGACACCGTCGAGATCAGCGTGGTGAACCGTCGGGCGGACGACGGCACCCGCGGTCCCGGGACCGGACACGGCCTGGTCGGGATGCGCGAACGTGCCACGATGACCGGGGGCACGATGACGGCCGGACCCCGCGGCGACGACTTCGCGGTCGCGGTCCGGATGCCGACCGTCCCCGCCAGCGGACAGATGCCCAGGGGCCTGGTGCCGACGACCGGCATCCCCGCACCCCGCACCACCCCGACCAGCCAGGAGCACACCCGCCGATGAACGACACCCCGATCCGCGTCGCCCTCGTCGACGACCAGGCGCTCTTCCGGACCGGCATCCGGATGCTCATCGACTCGCAGGCCGACCTGCAGTTCGTCGGCGAGGCCGGAGACGGTGCCGAGGGTGTCGAACTCGTGCGCCGGGGTCGTCCCGACGTCGTGCTCATGGACGTCCGGATGCCGGTGATGGACGGCATCACCGCGACGTCCCACATCGTCGAGGACAGCGGCGCGGACGGCGCGAAGGTGCTCGTCCTCACGACCTTCGACTTCGACGAGGCCGCGGCCAAGGCGATCCGAGCCGGTGCGAGCGGGTTCGTGCTCAAGGACGCCGACCCGGAGTTCCTGCTCGCCGCCATCCGCACCGTCCACGCCGGCACCGCGGTGTTCGCGGCGTCCGCCACGCGTGAACTGCTCCGCCGCTACGAGGACTCGAGCGAGCAGGCGGCATCGGTCCCTGCGGCCTTCGCCGACCTGACGCCGCGGGAGCGGGAGATCTTCGACCTCGCGGCGCGGGGCTTCAGCAACAGCGAGATCGCCCAGCACGAGTACGTCAGCGAGGCGACCGTGAAGACGCACATCTCGCGGGTCCTCACGAAGCTCGAGCTCCGCGACCGCGTGCGCCTCGTCGTGTTCGCGCACGAGCACGGCCTGGTGACCAAGGCCGAGTGACCCTCATCCGCTCGGATGACTTCTGCACAGGGAGTCGAGCCGAGCGGACGATCCACAGGAGCCGTCGGACCGACGCGGGGCGTGCCTCCCGACCGTCATCGTGGATGCATGACCACGAGCCACGCACCGATCATCCGTCTCGACCACGTGTCCAAGCACTACGGCGACGCCGCCCGGCGGGTGACGGCGCTCGACGACGTCAGCGTCGACATCGGCTCGGGGGAGTTCACCGCGGTGATGGGACCGTCCGGTTCGGGCAAGTCCACGCTGATGCACGTCGCTGCCGGACTCGACGCCGTGTCGACGGGCCGGATCCAGATCGACGGCGTCGACATCGCCGGCCTGGCCGACAAGGAACTCACCGAGCTCCGCCGCCGTCGGCTCGGGTTCGTGTTCCAGTCCTTCAACCTCGTGCCGACACTCGACGTCAGCGAGAACATCCGCCTGCCGTTCCTGCTCGGCGGGCACAAGCCGAGTCGTGAGGAATCGGCGTGGATCGACCGGCTCGTCGAGATGCTCGGGCTCGGGAACCGTCTCACGCACCGGCCGCACCAGCTGTCCGGTGGGCAGCAGCAGCGTGTCGCCATCGCCCGCGCGCTGGCCTCGCGTCCCGCCGTGGTGGTCGCCGACGAGCCGACGGGTGCACTCGACTCCCGGACCGGGCGCGACGTGCTGCAGATCCTCCGCGGGGCCGTGACCGAGTGGGGCCAGAGCGTCGTCATGGTGACGCACGACCCGGTCGCCGCCGCCAACGCCGACCGCATCCTCTTCCTCGCCGACGGCCGGATCGTCGGCGACCGCGCGGCGATGGACGCGACCGAGATCTCCACCACGATGCTCGGGATGGAGGCCGCAGCGTGAACGGCATCCGCTCCTTCGCCCCCACGGTCCTCGTCGCCGCACTCGGCACCACCTTCGGGTCGGCGCTCGTCATCGCGCCGGGCATCGTCACCGAGGCACTCGCGGCCGCCGGCCTCTCCGAGCTCGGCCCGGTCAAGGCGATCCTCTCCGTCCTCGGATGGCTGTTCCTCGGCATCGCCCTGTACGTCGGCGCGATCGTCACCGCCAACACCTGCGCGACGCTCATCGCCGGACAGACGCGGATCATCGCGCTGCAGCGGCTCGTCGGCGCGACCGGGGCCACCTTGCGTGCCCGGATCACCCGGACGGGACTGCTGGTCGGCGTGCTCGGCGGGCTCATCGGTGCCGTCGCCGGCACAGGCCTGACGGCGCTGTTCGTCGTGGTCCTGCGCGGCAACGGCTTCCTGCCCGACACGACCTACACCCTGCTGCCGTGGGAGCTCGTGCTCCCGGTCGTCGCCGTGGTCCTCGCCACGTGGGGCGCCTTCGCGGTGGGGTCGCGGCGGGTGCTCACCGTGACGCCGCTCCAAGCACTGTCGTCGAGTGTCGAGCCGAGCCACGAGGACGTCCGCTCCGGCACCGCCCGGAAGGTCTGGTCGATCCTGCTGATGGCCGGCGGCGGGCTCCTCATGCTCGTCGGGCTCCTCGGCAGCGCGGCGTCCCCGATCGCCGTCCTGCCCGCGGCCCTCGGCGGCTTCGTCTCGTTCGCGGGAGTCGCCGTCGGTGCCACGATCGTGATGCCGCCGGTCCTGCAGCTGATCGGTCGGATCGGGTCCCGCGACCCGGTCGTGCTCCTCGCCGGTCGGAACGCGATGCGTGCGCCGGGGCGGTCCTCCCGCGCGACGATCGGGCTCGTCATCGGGGTCACGCTGCTCGTGACGTTCGCGGTGGCGCTCGGCATCATGCAGCACGTGCTCGAGGCCCAGTTGCGCGGCCAGCTCGAGGGTGGCAGCCCCGAGCAGGTCCAGGGCATGCGGGACTTCTTCGTGCAGCTCAACGCCGTGATCAGTGTGATCGTCGGGTTCTCCGCCGTCATCGCCGCCGTGGGGGTCGTGAACGCGCTCGCCCTCGGGGTCCTGCAGCGTCGACGGGAGCTCGGGCTGCTCCGTGTGCTCGGGCTGACCGGGGCGCAGGTCCGTCGGATGATCGTGACCGAGGCCGTGCAGATGGTCGTCGCGGCGGTCCTCACCGGGCTCGTGCTCGGCACCTTCTACGGGTGGGTCGGCGGTCAGACGCTCCTCGGCTCGCTCGGCACCCCGGTGGCCCCGGTGCTGCCGCCGCTCACCATCGGGATCGTGGTGCTCGGGGCGCTCGTCCTCGCGGTCGCCGCGACGATCGCGCCGGTGCGGCGCGCGATGCGCGTCCCGCCGACCGAGGCCCTCGCGGTCGACTGACGCGCGGCCCTGGGCGCGAGCGACGTCGGACGGGAGGCACGGTGCCAGCTGGCACCGTGCCTCCTGTCCGTCGTGTCGCCGGGTGCGCGGAGCGGGGCGGGGCAGGGCGGGGTCGGGCTGGGCGCGGTCGCGGTCGCGGTCGCGCGACATGCCGCTCGCGTTCGCCGAGAGGGCACAAAACGTCGTGTTCGGTTCCGTCGGGGCGCACCTCGTGCTCCCTCGGCGAACGACCGACGGCGTGTCGTGCACACTCGGCGCCCACCCCGCCCGCCGCCCGCCGTCCGCACCCGGCGCACCGACCGACCGTCGCCCTGGACGGTTGCGCCGTGCTGGTACACCAGTGCTACGGTGGACGGGATATGTACTCGGCGCTCCTCCTCCTTCGCTGCCGCGACGAGGCCTGACACAACGGCCCACCTCGTCGCGGAGTCCGTCGTGGCCGCACCCACGCAGAGCACACGAACACCGCGACGAAAGCGACGAAACGATGCAGAACACGCAGCGCCCCTCGGGGATGCCGATCCACAAGTACGTTCCCTTCCACGAGCAGATCCGCGTCGAGCTGCCCGATCGGACCTGGCCGACGAAGCGCATCGAGAAGGCGCCCCGCTGGTGCGCGGTCGACCTGCGTGACGGCAACCAGGCGCTCATCGACCCGATGGACTCCGAGCGCAAGCGCGCCATGTTCGACCTCCTGGTCCGCATGGGCTACAAGGAGATCGAGGTCGGCTTCCCGAGCGCCTCGCAGACCGACTTCGACTTCGTCCGCTCGCTGATCGACGAGGGCGCGATCCCCGACGACGTCACCATCCAGGTGCTGACCCAGGCGCGCGAGCACCTGATCAACCGCACGTACGAGGCGATCGACGGCGCGAAGCAGGCCATCGTGCACCTGTACAACTCGACGTCGATCGTCCAGCGCGAGGTCGTGTTCCGCACCGACGTGCAGGGCGTCGTGGACATCGCGGTGTCTGGCGCGAAGCTGTGCCGCGCGGCCGAGGCGAACCTGCAGCACGACACGAAGGTCTTCTACGAGTACTCGCCGGAGTCCTACACGGGCACCGAGCTCGAGGTCGCGGTCCAGATCTGCAACGCCGTGCTCGAGGTCTTCGAGCCCACCCCCGACCGCAAGGTCATCATCAACCTGCCGGCGACCGTCGAGATGGCGACACCGAACGTCTACGCCGACTCGATCGAGTGGATGTCGCGCAACCTCGCGCACCGCGACGACGTCATCCTGTCGCTGCACCCGCACAACGACCGCGGCACCGCCGTCGCGGCCGCCGAGCTCGGGTACATGGCCGGCGCGGACCGCATCGAGGGCTGCCTGTTCGGCAACGGTGAGCGCACCGGCAACGTCGACCTCGTCGCGCTCGGCATGAACCTGTTCACGCAGGGGATCGACCCCGAGATCGACTTCTCGGACATCGACCAGATCAAGCGCACGGTCGAGTACTGCAACCAGCTGCCGGTGCCGGAGCGTCAGCCGTGGGCGGGCGACCTCGTGTACACGGCGTTCAGCGGTTCGCACCAGGACGCCATCAACAAGGGCTTCGACGCGATGCAGGCGAAGGCCGACGCCGCTGGCAAGTCGATCGACGAGATCGCGTGGGCCGTGCCGTACCTGCCCGTCGACCCGAAGGACATCGGCCGCTCCTACGAGGCCGTGATCCGCGTGAACTCGCAGTCCGGCAAGGGTGGCGTGGCCTACCTGCTCAAGACCGACCACGCGATCGACCTGCCCCGCAAGCTGCAGATCGAGTTCTCCGGGGTCGTGCAGCAGCGCACCGACGCCGAGGGTGGCGAGTTCTCCTCGGAGCGCATCTGGGACCTCTTCCGCGACGAGTACCTGCCCGCGGCCGACGAGTCGGACAAGTGGGGCCGGTACGAGATCACGAAGACGGCGACGTCGAGCGACTTCGACGGCACGACGAAGCTGTCGGTCGCGATGCGCGTCGACGAGGGCGCGGTCGAGGCCGACGCCGTGGGCACCGGTCCGATCGACGCGTTCCTGACCGTGATGCGGGAGCAGGGCGTCGACGTCACGCTCTACGACTACTCGGAGCACACGATGAGCGCCTCCGGAGACGCCAAGGCGGCCTCGTACGTCGAGCTCGACGTCGACGGTGTGCGGCTGTGGGGCGTCGGGATCGACGCCGACATCTCGACGGCGTCGCTCAAGGCGATCGTGTCGGCGGTGAACCGCGCGGTGCGCGCGGGTGCCGCGTCCGGCGCGCCGGAGTTGGTCTCCGCCTGAGACGCGACCCCTCCTGGAGGCGCGGTGCGGGTCCGACCTGCACCGCGCCTCCCGTCTGTCGTCCCGCTGGTCTGGGTACGTTCCTGCCCATAGCGCGCGCAATGGAAAGCTGAATCGCGCGTAGGAGGCCGAAAGAACCTGCTCCCTATGCGCGGTTCCGCTTCCCATGCGCGATCCTGCCTCCTACGCGCGAATCGGCAGCAGGCGGGCAGGCGGGCAGGCGGCGCGGGGTGTCGGTGCGGAGGGGGATACTGGAGCAATGCCGCTGTACCGGGACGAGTGCGTCGTGTTGCGCACCCACAAGCTCGGTGAAGCCGACCGCATCGTCACGATGCTCAGCCGGCAGCACGGCAAGATCCGTGCGGTGGCGAAGGGTGTCCGTCGGACCGCCTCGAAGTTCGGCTCCCGGCTGGAGCCGTTCATGGTCGTCGACGCCCAGTTCTACGAGGGTCGGTCGCTCGACATCGTCACGCAGGCGGAGTCCCTCGGGTCGTACGGTGCACAGATCGTCGCCGACTACGGCGCGTACACCGCGGCCAGCGCCATGGTCGAGACCGCCGACCGCCTGAGCGAGGCGGACGCGGGACTCCAGCAGTACCTGCTCCTCGTCGGTGCGCTGCGGTCCCTGTCCCGCGGCGAGCACGTGTCGAGCGCGACCCTCGACTCGTACCTGCTCCGCGCGATGAGCATCGCGGGGTGGGCGCCCTCGTTCTCGGACTGTGCGGTGACCGGCGAGCCCGGCCCGCACTCGGCGTTCGTCGTGCAGCTCGGTGGAGTCGTGGCCGACCACGCCGCGCCCCCCGGCACTCCTCGGCTCGACGGCGAGACACTGGGCCTGCTCGGGTCACTGCTCGCGGGGGACTGGACCGTCGTCGACGCGGCGGACGAACGGACGCGCTCCCGGGCCTCCGGCGTGGTCGCGGCGTACGCCCAGTGGCACCTGGAACGATCGCTCCGGTCCCTGCCGCACGTCGACCGGTCGGAGCACCCGCTGCCGGTGCCGCTGACCCACGACGGGCCCGAGGCCACTGCACGCGCCGTCGCCTCCACCCCGGCACCGACCGTGCCCGACCCCGATCCCGCTGCCGAAGGAACCCGCACCGCATGAGCCACCGCCGCCGAGACGACGTCGAACCGTTCCGCCCGATCGACTGGACCGGCGAGACGCCCCCGGCGATCCCGGCCCGGTTCGTGCCGGAGCACGTGGCGATCGTCATGGACGGCAACGGCCGGTGGGCGAACGGTCGCGGACTCACCCGCATCGAGGGTCACAAAGCGGGCGAGGCCTCGTTGCTCGACGTCGTCGCGGGCGGGATCCAGATCGGCGTGAAGCACATCTCGGCGTACGCGTTCTCGACGGAGAACTGGAAGCGCTCCCCGGAGGAGGTGCGCTTCCTGATGGGCTTCAACCGCGACGTCATCCGGCGTCGACGCGACCAGCTGCACGAGTGGGGCGTCCGGGTGCGGTGGGCCGGGCGTCGGCCGCGGCTCTGGCGGAGCGTGATCGACGAGCTCGAGCAGGCCGAGCGGATGACCGCGGGCAACGAGGTCCTCACGCTGACGATGTGCGTCAACTACGGCGGTCGGAACGAGATCGTCGACGCCGTACGGGGCATGGCCGAGGACGTCGCGGCGGGGCGCCTCAAACCGAGCCAGGTCACCGAGAAGGCCCTGGCGAAGCGGCTCTACGTGCCGGAGATGCCGGACGTCGACCTGTTCCTCCGGAGTTCGGGGGAGCAGCGCACGTCCAACTTCCTGCTCTGGCAGTCGGCGTACGCCGAGATGGTGTTCCTCGACCGGCTCTGGCCGGACTTCCGACGCACCGACCTGTGGGGAGCGATCGAGGAGTACGCACGCCGCGACCGACGCTACGGCGGCGCCGTGGACGCGCCCACGGCCTGACGGACGGCGGTTCTCCACCGGGGCCGAGCCGCGCCTCCAGTCCGACGCGAACGCCGGTACGCTTGCCCGGTACGTTTCCGCACCGAGCACCCAGCTCGGCGACCTCTGGAGCACCCTTTGGCACAGCCCTCCCGTCTCGACAGCGTCATCGCCCTGGCCAAGCGCCGCGGCTTCGTCTTCCAGTCGGGGGAGATCTACGGCGGATCCCGCTCCGCGTGGGACTACGGGCCCCTCGGTGTGGAGCTCAAGGAGAACATCAAGCGTCAGTGGTGGCAGCGGTTCGTCCGCGGCCGCGGCGACATGGTCGGTCTCGACTCCGCCGTGATCCTGCCCCGTAAGGTGTGGGAGGCCTCCGGCCACGTCGCGACGTTCACCGACCCGCTCGTGGAGTGCCTGCACTGCCACCACCGGTTCCGCGAGGACCACCTGATCGAGGCGTTCGTCGCCAAGAAGGGCCGCGACCCCGAGGGCCGCATGGCCGAGATCGCCTGCCCGAACTGCGGCACCCGCGGCGAGTGGACCGAGCCCCGTGAGTTCTCCGGGATGCTCAAGACCTACCTCGGCCCGGTCGAGTCCGAAGAGGGCCTGAACTTCCTGCGCCCCGAGACCGCGCAGGGCATCTTCGTCGACTTCGCGCAGGTCGTCACGACCAGCCGCATGAAGCCCCCGTTCGGCATCGGCCAGGTCGGCAAGGCGTTCCGCAACGAGATCACGCCCGGCAACTTCATCTTCCGCACGCGCGAGTTCGAGCAGATGGAGATCGAGTACTTCGTGCCCCCGGCCGAGGCGGAGGAGCACTACGAGCAGTGGATCGCCGACTCCGTCGCGTTCTACACCGACCTCGGCATCGACCCGGAGAACCTCCGCCGCTTCGACGTGCCGGACGGCGAGCGGGCGCACTACTCCGACGCCACGGCCGACATCGAGTACCGCTTCGGCTTCACCGGTTCGGAGTGGGGCGAGCTCATGGGCGTCGCGAACCGCACCGACTTCGACCTCAACAACCACATCGAGTCGTCGGGGCAGGACCTGCGCTTCTTCGACCAGGCCGCGAACGAGAAGTACGTGCCGTACGTCATCGAGCCGTCCTTCGGCCTGACCCGTGCGCTCATGGCGTTCCTGCTCGACTCGTACCACGAGGACGAAGCCCCGAACGCGAAGGGCGGCGTCGACAAGCGCACGGTGCTGCGGCTCGACCCGCGCCTGGCGCCCGTCAAGGCCGCGGTGCTGCCGCTGTCCCGCAACGAGCAGCTGTCGCCGGTGGCCCGTGGCCTCGCGGACGACCTCCGCAAGCACTGGAACGTCGACTTCGACGACGCCGGCGCGATCGGTCGCCGCTACCGTCGCCACGACGAGATCGGCACGCCGTTCTGCATCACGGTGGACTTCGACACGCTCGAGGACAAGGCAGTCACGGTGCGCGAGCGCGACACGATGTCGCAGGAGCGCGTGGCGCTCGACCAGCTGCAGGGGTACCTCGCGACGCGGTTGCTCGGCGCGTAGGGGGGTTTCGCTCCGCAAAGCACCGGTGTTCGTGCGTTGCACACCCACACGCGGGTGTTCGACCTGCGAACACCGGTGCTTTGCTGCCAGCGACGGGAATGCGATCGTCGCCATCGCGTTGCACCCGGCATGAACGACAGTGCTCTCAACGACACCGTGAAGGTGGATGTCTGGTCGGACATCGCCTGCCCCTGGTGCTACATCGGCAAGCGGAAGTTCGAGGCCGGCGTCGCCGCCTTCGCCGCGACCGACTCCGGCCGGCCCGTCGAGGTCGAGTACCACTCCTTCGAACTGAGCCCGGACACCCCGGTCGACTTCGAGGGCACCGAGGCCGAGTTCCTGTCGAACCACAAGGGCATGCCCGTCGAGCAGGCCCAGCAGATGCTCGACCAGGTCACCGGCATCGCCGCGTCCGTCGGCCTCGACTACGACTTCGAGTCGATGCACCACACCAACACGGTGAAGGCGCACCAGGTCATCCACCTCGCGAAGCAGCAGGGCAAGCAGCTCGAGATGGTCGAGCGGCTCTTCACCGCCTACTTCGAGCGCGGTGAACACGTCGGCGACGAGGCGACGCTGGCAGACCTGGGCGCGGAGATCGGGCTCGACCGTGACGAGGTCCTCGCCACCCTGCGCGACGACTCCCAGCTCGCGGCCGTCCGCGCCGACCAGGCGCAGGCGCAGTCGTACGGCATCAACGGCGTCCCGTTCTTCGTCATCGACGGCAAGTACGGCGTCTCCGGCGCACAGGACCCGGCCGCGTTCGAGCAGGTGCTGACGCAGGTCGTCGCGCTCCGCGAGACGACGCCGTCGGACATCGCGGACGCCCAGCAGCGCGCCGCGGAGGACGCGGCAGCCGACGCGGAGGCGACCCGATGACGGACGTGCGCGTCGACGGCTCGGCCGAGCCGCGCCTCCAGTCGGACGGTCTGGAGGCGCGACCCGCCTTGCTCACGCTCGTCACGTCCGGCGGCGCGCCGGTCTGCGAAGGCGACTCGTGCTTCGTCCCCGGCGCGGAGGGCGTCTGGACCGAGGTCCCCGACTGACGGGACCCGTGCGTCGACCCGCTACTCGGCGGGCCGATGCCGTGCCCCGCTGTGAACATCGCGCCTCGTTGCGGCGGGGCGCGATGTCCAGCACGGGGCGCGATCGAGACGTCTGGCAGTGCGATCCGCGCCGACGGGACCTAGCGGACGGGTTCCTCGTCGGTGATGTCGGCGACCGTCGCGGCGTAGGCCGCGATCAGGTCGTCGGCGTCGACGAAGGCGCTCGCGCCGTGGCGGCCGGCGCCGAGCGCGACCCGGCGTCCGACGATCCGCTCGTCGGCGTAGACCGGCAGGTCGCCGGTCGCGCCGATCGGGGTGATGGTGCCGCGTTCGTAGCCGGAGGCCTCGAGTGCGGTGGCGGCGTCGGGCATCGAGAGCTTGTTGACGCCGACGACGGTCCGGAGCTTCTTCCACGCGATGCTCCGGCCGCCGGGCACCAGGGCGAGCAGGAAGCCGCCGTCGTGCCGCTTGACGACGAGGGTCTTCACGATGTCGCCCGGTTCGATGCCGAGCAGTGCTGCGGCCTCGTGCAGGGAGTTCGCCGCCGGGCGTTCGACGACGTCGACCCGGAGCGCGCGGGCGGTGGCGTCGGCGTCGAATCGGGAGGTGTCGAATCGGCTCGTGGCGTCGGTCGTCATGTGGAGAACGCTACCGGCGGGCACCGACGTGGGAGAATGGGAGACGTATGACGATCACTGACGCACCCAGGACGGCGACCCGTCCGGCGAAGCCCCTGCGCATCGGCCCCATCGAGGTCGACGTGCCGGTCGTGCTCGCGCCGATGGCGGGCATCACCAACATGGCCTACCGCCGGCTCTGCCGCGAGTACGGCGCCGGCCTGTACGTCTGCGAGATGATCACGTCCCGCGCGCTGGTCGAACGCACCCCCGTGTCGATGCAGCTCATCCAGCACCACGAGTCCGAGACCCCGCGATCGATCCAGCTGTACGGCGTCGAGCCGAACACGGTGGCCGAGGCCGCGACGATCCTCGTGGGCGAGGACCGAGCGGACCACATCGACCTCAACTTCGGGTGCCCGGTTCCCAAGGTCACGCGGAAGGGCGGGGGAGCGGCACTGCCGTGGAAGCTCGACCTCTTCAAGGAGCTCGTGACGAAGACGGTGCGCGCCGCCGGTGACGTCCCCGTCACCGTGAAGATGCGCAAGGGCATCGACAGCGACCACCTCACGTACCTCGACGCCGCCCGCATCGCACGGGACGCCGGTGTCGCGGCGGTCTCCCTGCACGCCCGCACCGCCAACGAGCACTACTCGGGGCACGCGGACTGGTCGGCGATCGCCACCCTGAAGGAGACCATCACCGACATCCCGGTGCTCGGCAACGGTGACATCTGGTCCGCGGCCGACGCCCTGCGCATGGTCGACGAGACCGGGGCCGACGGCGTGGTCGTCGGGCGCGGGTGCCTCGGTCGGCCGTGGTTGTTCGGCGACCTCGCGGCGGCGTTCCGCGGCGAGGGCCTGCGCTACATGCCGACCCTCGGCGAGGTGGCGGTCGCGTTCAAGCGGCACGCCGAACTGCTCGTCGAGTTCTTCGGCTCGGAGGAGCACGGCTGCCGGGACATCCGGAAGCACGTCGCCTGGTACTTCAAGGGGTACCCGATCGGCGGGGACGTCCGGTCCGGGCTCGCGATGGCGTCCAGCCTGCAGGAGATCGACGACCTGCTCGCGCAGCTCGACCACGACGCGCCGTACCCGGGCGCCGACGCCGAGGGCCCGCGCGGTCGAGCGGGCCACCCGAAGCGCACCGCCCTGCCCGACCGCTGGCTCGAGTCGCGCGACGTCGACAGCGAGTTCCGCAAGGTCCTCGCCGCCGCCGAGCTGCACCACAGCGGCGGATGAGCGCCACGAGTTCGTACGGGCCGGCCGACGCCGAGCGCTGGCTGCCCGAGACCCACGGCAGCCGTCGGTCCGACTTCGCCCGTGACCGCGCACGGCTCCTGCACTCGAGCGCGCTCCGGCGACTCGCCGCGAAGACCCAGGTCCTCAGCCCGACGACCGGCCTCGACTTCGCCCGGAACCGGTTGACGCACTCGCTCGAGGTCGCCCAGGTCGGCCGGGAGCTCGCCGACTCGCTCGGCCTCGACCCCGACGTCGTCGACACCGCCTGCCTCGCGCACGACATCGGCCACCCGCCGTTCGGGCACAACGGCGAGACCGCGGTGAACGCCTGGGCCGCGGGCATCGGCGGGTTCGAGGGGAACGCGCAGACGCTGCGACTCCTCACCCGGCTCGAGCCGAAGGTGTACGGCGACGGACCGGACGATGATCGGCCCTACGGACTGAACCTCACGCGGGCGTCGCTCGACGCGAGCTGCAAGTACCCGTGGCCGGCCGCCCAGGGCGTGTCCGAAGCATCGTCGGGGCGCACCAAGTTCGGCTTCTACGACGACGACCACGACGCCTTCGAGTGGCTGCGCGCGGGCGCTCCTCGACGGCAGCGCTGCATCGAGGCGCAGGTCATGGACCTGTCCGACGACATCGCGTACTCGGTGCACGACTTCGAGGACGCCGTCGTCGCGGGCTTCATCGACGTCGCCGCGCTCGGGGACCGCGTCGGCGAGAACGACATCGTGTCGGCCATGCACGCGTGGGTCGGTTCGGACCTCAGCCGCGACGAGCTCCTCGACGCCTTCGACCGGCTCCGCGCGTTGCCGCTGTGGATGACGTCGTACGACGGGTCGCGGCGGGACCTGGCGCGCCTGAAGAACCTCACCTCGCAGCTCATCGGCCGATTCGCGCGGACCGCGACCGCTGCGACGCGGGAGTCCTACGCGTCGGGGTCCCTCGTGCGCTTCGCTGCCTCGGTGGTGACGCCGCCGGAGATCATCGGCGAGATCGCGGTGCTCAAGGGCATCGTCGCGGCCTTCGTGATGACGCAGGGCGACCGGCAGCCGGTGTACGAGGACCAGCGTCGGATCCTCACGGAACTGCTCGACGCCCTCGCGGCGAGCGGGAGCGCGGACCTCGAGCCGGGGTTCGCCGCCGACTGGCGTGCTGCCTCCGACGACACCGGACGGCTGCGTGCGGTGGTCGACCAGGTCGCGAGCTTGACGGACCAGGGCGCGTTGGCGTGGCACCGGCGGCTCGTGGTCGGCGAGCACGAGAGCGTCCACATCCCGGTCTGAGCCGCAGGCCCCGGACGCGAACCGAAGCCGCCGACGGCGGCCCGTCCTGCCGACGCGACCCGTCCCACGGACGCGACTCGACGGCGTCGAACGCACCGTCCCGGGACGGACGCCGACGGGTGGAGCCGAGCCGCGCCTCCAGGCCGTCGCCCGTCCACAGGACGCCCGTTCGGTCGGGCGGTGTCACCGCCACGAACTAGGATCGAGGGGTGGCTGGCAGGATCGCGCGTAACGACATCGACGAGGTCCGCTCGCGTGTCAACATCGCGGACGTCGTCGGCGACTACGTGACCCTGAAGTCCGCCGGTGTCGGCTCGTTGAAGGGCCTCTGCCCCTTCCACGACGAACGATCGCCGTCGTTCCACGTCCGGCCGCAGGTCGGTCGGTACCACTGCTTCGGCTGCGGCGAGGACGGCGACGTCTTCGAGTTCATCATCCGGCAGGACCACACCACCTTCCAGGAAGCCGTCGAGCGGATGGCGGCGAAGATCGGCTTCACGCTCCACTACGAAGAGGGCGACGGTCCGCGCACGGACTACAACCAGCGCGCCCGGCTGATCGCCGCGAACGAGGCCGCGCAGCAGTTCTACGTCGCGCAGCTCACCACCGCGGCGGCCGAACCCGCCCGGCAGTTCCTGGGGGAGCGCGGCTTCGACCCGGCGGCTGCGCAGCACTTCGGTGTCGGCTTCGCACCGCAGTCCTACGACGCCACGCGCGAGCACCTGCGCAGTCGCGGGTTCTCGATGGACGAGATCCTCGCCGCGGGGCTCGCCGGGCAGGGCGACCGCTCCCCGTACGACCGGTTCCGTGGGCGTCTGATGTGGCCGATCCGAGACGTGACCGGGGCGACGATCGGCTTCGGCGCGCGCCGGCTGCTCGACGACGACAAGGGCCCGAAGTACCTCAACACGCCGGAGACCCCGATTTACCACAAGAGCCAGGTGCTCTACGGGATCGACCTCGCCCGGCGGGACATCTCGAAGCAGAAGCAGGTCGTCATCGTCGAGGGGTACACCGACGTCATGGCGTGCCACCTCGCGGGCATCACCACCGCGGTCGCCACCTGCGGGACGTCGTTCGGCGTCGAGCACATCAAGGTGCTGCGCCCGATGCTCGGCGACTCCGCCGGGCGTGACCTGTCGCAGCTCGGCAACATCGTCTTCACGTTCGACCCGGACGAGGCCGGGCAGCGAGCTGCCTCCCGCGCGTTCGCAGAGGAGAGCCGGTTCGCGTCGCAGACGTACGTCGCCGTGGCGCCCGGCGGGCTCGACCCGTGCGACCTGCGGCTCGCCCGCGGTGACTCCGCCGTCACCCGGCTCATCGAGACCAAGCGTCCGATGTTCGAGTTCATCATCCGGCGTCGCCTCGCCACGCACGACATCGAGACCGCCGAGGGCCGCGTCGCCGGGCTCCGCGACGCGGCACCCGTCGTCGCCGGCATCCGGGACCGCACCCTCGCGACCGCGTACACGCGGGAGACCGCGAAGTGGCTCGGGATGGACATCCCCGAGGTGCGCCGAGCCGTCGAGAACGCCCGTCAGCGAGCCGGGTCCGGCTCCGGCGGTCGGCACGACGACCGGACAGGAGGCACGGTGCCGGTCGGGCAGGCCGGTCCGGGTGGCGAGCTGGTCACCCCGCCGGAAGAGCCGGTCGCCGGACTCCGTCTGCTGCCGAACGACCCGATCACGCGTATGGAGCGCGACGCCGTGATGGCGATGGTGCAGCAGCCCGGGCACGTCGGTGCGCCGCTGCTCGGTCTGGCCGCCGCCGCGACGTTCTCGGCGCCGATGCTCTCCGTCGTCCGGGACGCCGTGGTCGCGAACGTCGACGCCGTCGGCGCAGGGGACTGGCTCGACCGGTTGCTCCAGGACGTCCCGGCGCCGTTCCGGGGGCTCGTGCAGGAGCTCGCGTTGGCGCCGATCCCGGCGCGCACCGACGAGGACCTGGCGATCTACGCCCGGAGCATCGTCGTGGCGCTGGTGGAGCGGGACCTCCTCGCGCGAAAAGCGTCCCTGCTCGGGCAGCTGCAGCGGGCGGACCCGCACGAGCAGGCCGATCGCCGCGCCGAGATCCAACGGCAGCTGGTCGACATCGACGCCCAGCGGATGCGGTTGCGCGCCGACGCCGAGGCTGCTTCCTAGCGCAGCCGGTCCGGCGGACGGGCGGTGGCGGCGGGCGGTGCCCGAGGTCGCACGACATGCCACGTGCGTTGCGCCGAGGTCGCACGAATGGCCGCTCGTGACGCGGCGGAGCGGCAGTTCGAGCGACCTCGGCGCACGAGCGCCGCGACTCCAGCCAACCTTCCGAGGTCGCACGACATGCCGCGTGCGTTTCACCGAGGTCGCACGACGTGCTGCGTCCGGCCCGGGCGAGCGACGTTTCGTGCGACCTCAGGGAACCCGACCGGGGGACCGAAGCCGAGTCGCCGCGCGGGTGGAGCGCGACAAGACCGCCCGTTGCAACGCGCAACTTTCGTGCGCGACGCGCCGGTCTCGCACGCACGGATGATGCAACACGCGACGCACTCCTGCATTACAGCGGTGTAAACAAATCTCCCTCGGTTCGTGCAGTTCCGTGACAGGGTGATAGCAATGAGCGTTCCTGGCCGGGCACACAGACGATCCACCTCCGGCTCAGGACCCTTGCATTCACCACCAAGAGAGGCATCGAACATGGCATCCGTGTTCAAGAAGCACACAGCGAAGTGGGGCAGGCGCGGCATCGCGCTCGGCGCCGGGGCAGCAGCGACGGCGCTGGTGCTCACGGGCTGCGCGAGCGGCAGTGTCAGCGACACCGCCCTCGACGGCATCAGCATCGGCACGACCGACAAGATCACCTCGCTCGACCCGGCTGGTTCGTACGACAACGGCTCGTTCGCCGTGCAGAACCAGGTCTTCCCGTTCCTGATGAACACCCCCGTCGGCAGCCCGGACGTCAAGCCGGACATCGCCGAGAGCGGCGAGTTCACCAACGACACGACGTACACGGTCAAGCTCAAGAGCGGGCTGAAGTTCGCCAACGGGAACGACCTGACGTCGAGCGACGTCAAGTTCTCGTTCGACCGCGAGCTGAAGATCAACAACGAGAACGGCCCGCAGTCCCTGCTCGCCAACCTCAAGAGCATCGACACGCCGGACGACACCACGGTCGTGTTCAACCTCGACCACGCCGACCAGACCTGGCCGCAGGTGCTCTCCAGCCCCGCCGGCCCGATCGTCGACGAGCAGGTGTTCTCCGCCGACAAGCTCACGCCGGCGGCCGACGTCGTCAAGGGCAAGGCCTTCGCCGGGCAGTACTCGATCAGCTCCTACAAGGAGAACGACACGATCCAGTACAAGGCGAACAAGAACTACGACGGGCTCCTGGGCAAGCCGAAGACCGACGAGGTCACGGCGAGCTACTACACCAAGGAGACCGACCTCAAGCTCGCCGTGCAGAAGGGCGACGTCGACGTGGCGTACCGCTCGCTGACGCCGACCGACATCGCCGATCTCCGCAAGGACGACAAGGTCAAGGTCACCGACGGCCCCGGCGGCGAGATCCGCTACCTGGTCTTCAACTTCAACACGCAGCCGTTCGGCGCGAAGCAGTCGGACGCCGACGAGACGAAGGCCCTCGCCGTGCGCCAGGCCGTCGCCGACGTCGTCGACCGCGAGAAGCTCGCGAAGGACGTCTACAACGACACCTACTCGCCGCTCTACTCGATGGTCCCGGACGGCCTGACGGGCGCCGCGAAGCCGTTCGAGAAGCTCTACGGCGACGGTGACGGTGGGGCCGACGTCGACAAGGCGAAGGACACCCTGTCGAAGGCGGGCGTCACCGGCAAGGTGCAGCTCGACATCCAGTACGCACCGGACCACTACGGCTCGACGTCGGACGACGAGTACGCGGAGCTCAAGACCCAGCTCGAGAACTCCGGCCTGTTCACCGTGAACATCCAGTCGACGGTCTACACGACGTACGCGCAGGAGCGCACGAAGGACGCCTACCCGGTGTACCAGCTCGGTTGGTTCCCGGACTTCTCGGACGCGGACAACTACCTGTCGCCGTTCTTCACGAAGGACAACTTCGTCCAGAACCACTACGACGACCCGACGATCCAGGGGCTCATCTCCGACGAGCAGCAGGAGTCCGACAAGGACAAGCGCGCCACCCTGATCGAGCAGGCGCAGGAGCGTGAGGCGACGCAGATCTCGACGCTGCCGCTGCTGCAGGGCAAGTCCGTCGCCGTCGCGGCCAAGGACGTCAAGGGCCTGACCCTCGACTCCTCGTACAAGTTCCGCTACGCGACCCTCTCCAAGTAACACCGACGACGACCAGGGGGCGTTCCCACGAGGGACGCCCCCTGGTCACGTCCACGAAAGGCACCCCTCCCCGTGACCCTCAGCACCCCCGAGGCGACGCAGGACGTGAACGGTTCCGACCCCACCAAGCCACAGGCACAGCGCAGTGCCAAGGGCAGTGGTGGCGGGCTCGGCCGGTACGTCCTCGTCCGGTTCCTCCTCATCTTCCCGACCGTCTTCATCCTGGTGACGCTCGTGTTCTTCCTGATGCGCGTCATCGGGAACCCGATCACCGCGTCCGTCGGCGGTCGCCTCACCCCGAGCCAGCTGCAGGAGCGCCTGCACGCGGCCGGGTACGACCGACCCGTGCTCGTGCAGTACTTCGAGTACCTCGGCAACATCGTCCGCGGTGACTTCGGCACGACGGCGACCGACAACCGCCCGATCACCGAGATCATCGTCACGTACGGCGGCGCGACCGCGGAGCTCGTGTTCTACGCGCTCATCGTCGCGCTGGTGCTCGGCATCCCGCTCGGCATGCTCGCCGCGTACATGCGCGACAAGTGGCTGGACGTGCTGTTCCGCGCCCTCGCGATCCTGACCTACGCCACGCCGGTGTTCTTCGGCGGGCTGCTGCTGAAGCTCGTGTTCTCGGTGTGGCTCGGCTGGCTGCCGCTCGGTGACCGGGCGTCGACACGGGTGTCGCTCGTCCTCGACAACATCCCCGGCGCGACCGGCATCTACATCATCGACGCGTTGCGGACCGGCAACGCCGAGATCATCACCGACGTCCTGGCGCACGCCGTGCTGCCCGCGATGACGCTCGGCCTGCTGACCGCCGGCATCTTCCTGCGCCTGGTGCGCGCGAACATGATCGGGTCGCTCGGTTCAGAGTACGTCGACGCGGCCCGCTCCCGCGGCGTCCGCGAGGCCCGTCTCGTCCGGACGCACGCGTTCCGTCCGGCCCTGGTGCCGATCATCACCGTGATGGGACTGCAGATCGCCATGCTGCTGGGCGGGTCCGTCCTGACCGAGACCACCTTCGGCTGGCGCGGCCTCGGTTTCGAGCTGAACCAGTACCTGTCGGCCCGCGACTTCGTCGCCGTCCAGGGCATCGTCGCGATGCTCGCCGTGATCGTCGCGGTGACGAACTTCATCGTCGACGTCGTCGCGGCACTGATCGACCCGAGAGTGAGGTTCTAGAGATGGCTGACACCTCCCTCGTCGACCGCCACGAGCCGCTCTGGAAGCGGCTGCCCGTCGTCCTCCAGCTCCGCAAGAGCACGGGCTGGCAGCGCGCCATGCTCATCACCGGCGTGGTCATCTGCGCCCTGTACCTGATCGTCGCGATCGCCGCGCCGCTCATCGCCCCGTACGGCTTCGGCCAGCTGCAGGGCGCGGACGGCCAGAGCTTCCCGCGCACCGGCGAGCCGAGCTCCGTGCACATCTGGGGCACCACCGTGGGTGGCTTCGACGTGTTCAGCCGCGTGGTCTACGGCGCCCGGACCGCGGTGCTCGTGGTGATCGTGGCCGTCGTCGTGTCGATCATCATCGGCGTGATCCTCGGCATGGTCTCCGGCTACATCGGCGGCTGGCTCGACCGCATCCTCGTGGTGGTGGCCGACGCCATCTACGCGTTCCCGTCGCTGCTGCTCGCGATCGTCGTCTCGATCGTCATCTCCGGCGGCAACTCGAGCTACTCCGGCGGCATCATCGCCGCGGCCATCTCGATCACGGTCGTGTACGTCCCGCAGTACTTCCGGGTCGTCCGCGCCGAGGCCGTCCGCCTGAAGAACGAGGCGTTCGTCGAGTCCGCGCGCGTGATGGGCACGAACCCGTGGCGCATCATGACGCGGCACGTGCTCCGCAACTCGACGCGGTCCCTGCCGCTGATCCTCACGCTGAACGCGAGTGACGCGATCCTGACGCTCGCGGGCCTCGGCTTCCTGGGCTTCGGCATCGGCCCGACCAGCGGCGCCGAGTGGGGCTACGACCTCAGCCGCGCGCTGTCCGACGTCGCGAGCGGCGTCTGGTGGACCGGTGTCTTCCCGGGTGTCGCGATCGTCGTGCTGGTGCTCGGCGTGACGTTCATCGGCGAGAGCCTCAACGACATCTCGGATCCCCGCCTGCGTGCGCGCCGGCGGCTGAAGCAGCTGGTGTCGCGCAAGCAGGCCGCCAGCACGGAAGGGGCGGCAGCATGAGCGACACCACCACGGAACCGGTCGTCGTCGTCGACGACCTGACCGTCACCTTCGCCACGGACGGCGGCGCCGTCGACGCGGTCAAGGGCGTCACCCTCGACGTCCGCCCCGGTGAGGTCCTCGCCCTCGTCGGCGAGTCCGGCTCGGGCAAGTCCGTCACGGCCCGCAGCATCCTCAGGCTCATGCCCGAGACGGCGACCCTCGGCGGCGCGGTGTACCTCGACGGCACGGACGTCGTCTCGGTCGGCGCGCAGGAGCTGCGGAGCCTCCGCGGCACGGCGGGCGCGATGGTGTTCCAGGAGCCCTCCACGGCGCTCAACCCGGTCTTCACGGTCGGGTGGCAGATCGCCGAGGGCCTCCGGGCGCACGGCGGCGTCTCCAAGAAGGAGGCCCGCGCGAAGGCGATCGACTACCTCCGTCGGGTCGGCATCCCCGACCCGGAGACGCGCGTCGACCACTACCCGCACCAGTTCTCCGGTGGGCAGAAGCAGCGCGTCGTGATCGCGAGCGCGCTGGCACTCGAGCCGTCGGTGATCATCGCGGACGAACCGACGACGGCGCTCGACGTGACGGTGCAGGCCGAGATCCTCGACCTCCTCCGCCGCTGCCGTGACGAGTTCGGCGCTGCGATCGTGATCATCACGCACAACATGGGCGTGGTCGCCGACCTGGCCGACCGCGTCGCCGTGATGTACCAGGGCGAGGTCGTCGAGGAAGCCCCGGTCGGGGAGCTCTTCGCGGACCCGAAGGCCGACTACACGAAGCGGCTGCTCGCCGCGGTGCCCCGGCTCGAGGCCTCGACCGGAGCCGCCCGTCGCGCCGCGATCACGTCGGACGTCGAGCCGCTGGTGTCGGCGAAGGGCCTCGAGATCGAGTACCCGGGCCGGCTCGGTGCGCACGCGTTCAAGGCCGTGAAGGGCGTCGACCTCGACATCCGTCCCGGCGAGGTGCTCGGCCTGGTGGGGGAGTCCGGCTCGGGCAAGACCACGATCGGCCGGGCGATGGCCGGGCTGACGCGGGTCACCGGCGGGTCGCTCCGCGTGCTCGGCACCGAGATGCTCGGGTACCGCGAGCGGGACTTCAAGCGGCACCGCAAGGACATCGGGTTCGTCTTCCAGGACCCGGCGACCTCGTTCAACCCGCTCCTCACGATCTCGGAGTGCGTCGCCGAACCGCTCGTCGTGCACGGCGAGGTGTCGAGCCCGCGGGCCGCCCGGAAGCGTGTGGGTGAGCTCCTCGAGATGGTGCAGCTGCCGGCCGCGTACGGCGACCGGTACCCGCACGAGCTGTCCGGTGGGCAGCGGCAGCGGGCGTCGCTCGCGCGGTCGATCGCGTTGCGTCCGAAGCTGCTCATCGCCGACGAGCCGACGAGTGCGCTCGACGTGTCGGTGCAGGCGCGCGTGCTGGAGCTGTTCCTCGAGCTCCAGCAGGACCTTGGGTTCGCGTCGCTGTTCATCAGCCACGACCTCGCGGTCGTCGGCGCGCTCTCGGACCGGATCGCGGTGCTCTACCGCGGCGACCTGGTCGAGACCGGGACGACGGCCGAGGTCCTCGGCGCACCGCAGCACCCGTACACGCAGCGACTCCTGGCGTCACTCCCGGTGCCGGACCCAGCGGAACAGGCCGAGCGACGGCGTACGCTTGAGGCACTGGAGAACGCCGGGTCCTGACCCGACGCGACCAGCCTGGAGGCGCGGCGTGCGTCGACGACGCACGCCGCGCCTCCAGGCAGTCGCCTCCACCGCACCACGCACGACGGCCGGTGCACCCGGCCCGTCGCGAACCGCCGCCAGGGGGCGGCGTGGAAGGGGACCCATGATCGCGGTGAACGGACCGGCGGTCGTCGCAGACGACGTGTCGATCGAGTACCGGAGCGGAAGGGGGACGGACGCGATCCGTGCCGTCGACGGCGTCAGCCTGACGGTCCGCCAGGGGGAGATCCTCGCCGTGCTCGGCGAGTCCGGGTCCGGCAAGTCGACGTTCGCCGCGGCGATCGCGGGGCAGCTCGGCGCCACCGGCGAGGGCGAGGGCGCCCACCGCCGGCACATCGTCGGGGGCGAACTCACCGTGCTCGGGCAGAAGACCCGCGGGCTGCGGACGACCTCGCGGAAGGCCGAGCGGCTCAGCGGACGCATCGGCTACCTGCCGCAGGACGGCGCGGACCGGCTCAGCCCGGACCTGACCGTCGGCGAAGCCATCGCCGAACCGATCTACGTGCGCGACCGGCGGTTCGACCGGAAGGAAGCCGGCCTCATCGTCGCGCGCCTGGTCGACGCCGTGCACCTGCCGCTCGGGGTGATGCGGCTCAACACGTGGGAGCTCTCGAGCGGGCAGCGGCAGCGTGTCGCCCTCGCCCGGGCGCTCGTCCTCGAGCCGCAGCTCCTCGTCGCCGACGAACCCGCGCGCGGCGTGGACGTCCTCGTGCGCCAGTCGGTGCTCGAGGCGCTCGCGACCCTGCAGCGGAACCGGCAGTTCTCGGCGGTCGTCGTGTCGAGCGACCTCCGCGAGGCCCGGGCCCTCGCCGACCGGGTGGCGATCATGGCCGAGAGCCGGCTCGTCGGCCTCGGCACCTTCGACGAGGTCCTCGAGAACCCCGTCGACCCGTACGTCAAGACGCTCGCGTCCACCGCGGCCCGGCCGGTGAAGCGGCGCCCCGCTGCTGCGGCCGTGAACCCGGCCCGACGCTCGTCGGCTCCCCGCCGGCCCGTCTCGGCCGGGACCGGCCCGCGTTCGGAACGGCAGGAGAACGCGTGAGCGCCTCGGACGTTCGCGGGCACCGCGCGGTCGTGACTGACGCGGGCGCTGCGCTGCCGATCGCGCCGCCCGCCGCCGGACCGGTCGCGATCGCGCCGGCCACGTCGTCGGCGTCGCTGCACGAAGCGGCAGTGGCGTCCGCCGGTGGAACGGTCGGCCCGCTCGACACCGACGCCCGCGGGCTCGTGTGGCTCGACCCCCGCGACCCCGCGGGCCTGTCCGATGCGCTGGAGTCCGCTCCCGGTGTCGGCTGGGTCCAGCTGCCGTTCGCCGGCGTCGACGCGTTCGCCGAGCTGATCCAGTCCCACGGTGACCGGGTGCTCTTCACCTCCGCGAAGGGCGCGTACGCCGAGCCGGTCGCCGAGCACGCCCTCGCGCTGACCCTTGGGACGCTCCGGGTGCTGCAGAAGCGGGCCCGTGCACGCTCATGGGCGACCGAGCCCGAGGGCGTCTCGCTGTACGGCCGGAACGTCGTCGTGATCGGTGCCGGCGGGATCGCGCAGGAGTACATCCGGTTGCTCGCGCCGTTCGAGGTCTCGGTGACCGTCGTGCGGCGCTCGTCGTCGCCCGTCGACGGGGCTTCGCGCACGGTGACCACCGACCAGCTCGACGAGGTCCTGCCCGATGCCGACGTCGTGATGATCGCCGCCGCCATGACCTCCGGCACGGCGAAGCTGTTCGGCGCCCGGCAGTTCTCGATCATGAAGCCGTCCGCACGACTGGTGAACATCGCCCGCGGGGGACTCGTCGACACCGACGCCCTGGTGGACGCGCTGCGTGACGGCTCGATCGCCGCTGCGGGGCTCGACGTGACCGATCCCGAGCCGCTGCCCGACGGTCACCCGCTGTGGGACGAGCCGGGCGCGATCATCACGCCGCACCAGGCCGACACGCCGGAGATGGTGGCGCCGTTGCTCGCCGAGCGGGTGCGGCTGAACACGGCGGCGTTCCTCGGTGGGTCCGGCACGGGGTTCGCGGGGGTCGTCGACCCGGTGGCGGGGTACTGAGCACGGTCGCGCGGCGCACCGGTCCCGCGGGCGGCACGCCCGGGATGCGTGCCGGATGCGCGGGGTGGCTCCGGGTTGCTGCTATGCTGTTACCCGTTGTTCGCACGACATTCGCCAGCGGACAGTGATCCTCGATAGCTCAATTGGCAGAGCAGCCGGCTGTTAACCGGCAGGTTGTTGGTTCGAGTCCAACTCGGGGAGCAGACAGGCCCTCACCTTCGGGTGGGGGCCTTTTGCGTGCGCAGGTGCGAGCGCGCGCGGTGGGCCGAGTCTCGCGCTGGGCGACACTTCTCGGGTTCCGGGGCGCGAGAAGTGTCGCTGGGGCCGAGTCTCGGGCGAGCCGGACTCGCAGCGGACGCTTGGGCGGAAGCTGTTAGCGTTCACAGGTGATCACCGTGCGCCGAGCCCTCGCCGTGGGCGTCGTCGTCGCCGCGGCGATCGGCCTCGTGGGCTGCACGACCGGAGCAGAGTCCGAGCCGGAGGACTCCCTCGACACCGGTGCGACCTCCGGGGTCTCGGCCTCGGGGACGTCGCCGATCGTGTTCGCGTTCGTGTGCGCGGACGGCTCGTCCGAGCGCACCGAGACCTACACGACGTACTCGGCGGTGTGGGAGGACGACCGCACCGACTGCACGGCCGAGCGGATCACCGGGACGGAGATGTCCTCGCAGCAGCGGGCCGCCGTGCAGGCGACCGACGGTGGGGCGACCCTCGAGGAGCTCGCGTCCGGGTGCGCCGTGCGGGGGAGCGGCCCGTGGGTCGATGCGGTGACCTCGTCGGCCCGGGCGCACGTCGCCGCCGGTCTGCTCGAGTACTGCCCGGGCCATCCGGAGACCGACCACCTGCGCGACGCACTCGCTGCCTGGCGGAGCTGACCCGCGCCTCCAGGCTGGGTCCGGGCGACAGCCTGCGGTGTCCTGCGGCGTCAGCCCTCGGGGTGGTCGCGACCCGGCAACCAGGACTTGCCCGGCCCGCCCCAGCTGTTCTTGCGGATCGCCTTGGCGACCTGCTTGCCGTAGGGGTGCACGAGCCGGTCGGCGTAGAGGTACCCGTCGAGGTGGTCGTACTCGTGCTGGAAGATGCGGGCGAGCCAGCCGTGCGCCTCGACCTCGAAGGGGTCACCCTGCTCGTCGACCGCGCGGAGCAGGGCTGCTCCGGACCGGCGGAGCGGGAAGCGCTCACCCGGCACGGAGAGGCAGCCCTCGGACTCGTCGTCCTCGTCGAGCTCCTCCACAGCCTCGGGGACGGCGGGGGTCGTCCACAGGACGGGGTTCACGGCGACACCGCGGTGCAGGACCTCGTCATCATCGGTCCATGAGTACACGAAGAGCCGCTTGCCGACGCCGACCTGGGGTCCGGCGAGCCCGACGCCCGGCGCCAGGTCCATGGTCTCGAACATGTCGGCGACGAGGGAACGGAGGTCGTCATCGAACTCGGTGACCTCGGCTGCACGCTCGTGCAGGACGGGTTCGCCGGTGATGCGGATCGGGAGAACGGCCATTCACCCAGGTTATCCGGCGGGGGACGGTAGCCTCGACGCGTGACGACGGACCTCCAGCTGCCGGACGCGGTGAACCTCACGCCGTTCCAGGCGCTCATGATCCCCGTCGCGCTCATCGGGGCGGTGTTCCTGTCCCTCGGCGCGCAGTTCCAGAGCCGTGGCGTGCAGCGGGTCGAGGCACGTCTCGGTCGGCAGTCGAAGGGCCTCAGCGTCCGGCACGTGGTCGGGCTGGTGTCAAGCGGCTACTGGGTGCTCGGCACGCTCATGCTCGGCATCGCCGTCGTCCTGCAGCTCGTGAGCATCACCTACGCACCGCTGATCGTCGTGCAGCCGCTCGGCGCGGTCGCCCTGGTCATCACGACGTGGTTCTCCTCGCGGTCGTCCGGCGTCCCGCTCGGGCGGCGTGCCCGCCGGGCGGTGTGGACCTGCATCATCGGTGTCGCGATCTTCGTGGGCATCGCGGCGTTCGTCGGCCACGAGAGCGCCATCACGCGGCAGCAGCTCGTCACGGTGCTGGTGATCCTGGCGGTCGTGCTCGTCCTCGTGCTGGTGTCGTTCCGGGTCGTGGCGAAGCACAAGAGCGCGCTCTACTACATCGTCGGCGCGGGCATCCTCTACGGCTTCGTGGCGACGCTGGCGAAGGTCACGCTGAACCGCTTCGTCAACCACACGTTCGACTGGCTGACGGTCCTCGCGATCGTCGGGGTGATCGTCGCCGCGTCGCTCGGCGGGTACTTCGTGCAGAACGCCTACTCCGCCGGCTCGGCCGACCTGGTGATCGCGGGCCTGACGGTGATCGACCCGATCGTCGCCGTGGGCATCGGCGTGATCGTCCTCGGCGAGGCGGCCGGTGCGCCGTTCATCGCGGTCGCCGGCTTCGTGGTCGCCGCCGCCATCGCCATCACCGGTGTGTTCCTGCTCGCGAAGCACCACCCGCAGACCCGGTCGTAGGCGCCAGAGCACCCGTCATACCTGCGTAGGGTCGTGTCCGCCGCGAGGCGGACGCGCTCCGTCGGGCCCCTGCGGTACCGTCGGAGACCGACCAGCAATCGCCCACGAGAGGACGACGCCCGCCGTGTCAGAGGACGCCACCACCGCCACCGCCGAGCCGACGGGTGCGACGGGGGGTCGACGACCGCTGCGTGTCCTGATCGCCGCGGACACCTTCCCGCCGGACGTCAACGGCGCCGCCACCTTCGCCGAGCAACTCGCCGTCGGCCTCGCCGAGCGCGGGCACGAGGTCCACGTCGTCGCCCCCGCGTCGAGCCGCCACTACGGCACCTTCGACGAGGAGCACCGCGGCGTCACGCTCGTGGTGCACCGCCTGAAGTCGTACAAGTGGCCGCTGCACGCCTGGCTGCGCTTCGTCTGGCCGTGGAGCGTCCGCAAGTGGACGGCGCCGATCCTGGACGCCGTCAAGCCGGACGTCCTCCACATCCAGTCGCACGTGGTGATCGGCCGCGGCATCGTGCACGAGGCGCACGACCGCGGTATCCGGGTGGTCGCGACGAACCACTTCATGCCGGAGAACCTGCTCGAGTACACGCCCTTCGGCAAGCGGACCCTGCCGATCGCGCTGAAGATCGCCTGGAACGACGCCGCGAAGACCTACCGGCTGGCCGACACGATCACGACGCCGACGAACCTCGCGGCGGACTACCTCCGTCGGGCCATCGCCGGGCAGCGCGTCCTCGCGATCTCGTGCGGGATCGACGCCACCCGGTACGTGGCGCGCGAGGGCCGCCCGGCGCAGAACGACATCGTCTTCGTCGGCCGGGTCGCTCCGGAGAAGAACCTCGACGTCCTCGTCCGTGCCCTCGCCGCGCTGCCGGCCGAGCTCGAGGCGACGCTCACCATCGTCGGCGACGGCGAGATGATCCCGAAGCTCAAGGCACAGGCGAAGGAGCTCGGGCTGGAGGACCGCATCCGGTTCCTCGGCTTCGTCTCCGACGAGGCGAAGCGGCAGGCGCTCACGAACGCCACGGTGTTCGCGATGCCGTCGACGGCCGAACTGCAGAGCATCTCGTCGCTCGAGGGCATGGCCTCCGGGCTCCCCGTCGTCGCGGCGGACTCGATGGCACTGCCGCACCTCATCGACGGCAACGGGTACCTGTTCATCCCGGGTGACGAGCAGGACCTCGCGGCGAAGCTGACGGCGGTGCTCACCGCGTCGGACGAGGACTACGTGGCCATGCGGGAGCGCAGCCTGGCGATGATCGAGGCACACGACATCAACCGCACGCTCTCGACGTTCGAGTCGCTGTATCGTGGGGAGCCGGTGGCCTGACGGTCCCCGGCGAGGGGCGGTAGCCAAGCTGGTCAAGGCAGTCGGCTCATAACCGAACGATTCGCGGGTTCAAGTCCCGCCCGCCCTACGTGCACCTGCCGAGAAAGCGCGACACACCGCAGCAAGAGGACCACAGCCCGACGCCCAACGTGACGTTCGAGGTGACCCGTGGTGGCACCGGCGTGCGCGTCAACGCGTTCCGGATCGGCTTCATGGGCGCGATCGGTGTGCTCGTCGCACTCGTCGCGGGCTCGATCGTGCACCAGCTGTCCACGGTCCTCGTCTACATCGGCGTCGCCCTGTTCCTGGCGCTCGGCATCGACCCGCTGGTCTCGTTCCTCGAGCGCTTCGTCCCACGCTGGGTCGCCATCACGGTGGTCGTGGTCGGGGTCCTCGCGGCGTTCGCGGGCGTGGTGTTCGCGGTCGTCCCGATCCTGGTGCAGCAGGCCACGAACCTGATCCAGAACTTCCCGGACATCGTCAAGGACATCTCGAACCAGGAGTGGGTCCAGAACCTCTCCGACCAGTTCTCGGGGTCGTTCGACATCGACCACGCGCTGCAGTCGGTGCAGTCCTTCGTCGAGAACCCGGGCAACCTGCTGAGCCTGGGCGGCGGGATCCTGGCGGTCGGCAGCGGCATCCTGTCCGGGCTGACCGGTGCCGTGATCGTCATCATCCTGATGCTCTACTTCCTCGCGTCGATGCGCGGGATGAAGTCGATGACCTACCGGTTCGTCCCGGCGTCGCGTCGGCAGAACTTCATCGACGTCAGCGAGCAGATCACCCAGGCCGTCGGTCGCTACGTGGTCGGCCAGATCTCGCAGGCGCTCATCAACGGCATCCTGAGCCTGGTGTTCCTGCTCATCATCGGTGCCCCGCTGCCCGTGCTGCTCGCGTCGTTCGCGTTCCTCGGCTCGCTCATCCCGCTCGTCGGCACCCTGGCCGCCGCGATCGTCATCTCGCTGCTGTGCCTGTTCGCCTCGCCCGCGACCGCCCTCGCCGCGGCGATCTACTACCTCGTGTACATGCAGGTGGAGGCCTACGTGATCTCCCCGCGCATCATGTCCCGCGCGGTCCAGGTCCCCGGCGCCCTCGTCGTGATCGCCGCCGTCGCGGGTGGCACGATCGGCGGGGTGCTCGGCGCACTCGTCGCCCTGCCCGTGGCCGCGTCGGTGATCATCATCGTCCAGAAGGTCATCTACCCGCGGCAAGAGCAGTCGTGACCGACCACGACGACCACGTCGCCGGCCGTGCGCGCTGGGCGACGAGTCCTCGTGGCCCGTTGGCGCTCGTGAACGCCCAGCACGTCGACCACGTCCAGCCGGTGTGGCCCGTCCCCGGCACGTGGGCCCCGGCTGCCGGCGGTCTGACCGTCACGGCCGCGGCCGAGGACGGCGTGGTCGTCGACGGTGTCCCGGTGGACGGCGAGGTCCTGGTCGCCGGCGACCAGGCCGTGGTCCCGTCCACGGTCGCGTTCCCCGACGGCTTCGCAGGAACGGTGTCCGGCGGCATGCTCCGCGTCTGGGACCCGGCATCCGAGGCGATCACCCGCTTCGCGGCGATCGCGCGCTTCGACCGGTCCGACGCCTGGGTCACGTCCGGCAGGTACAAGCCGGTGGATGGCCTGGAGGCGCGTGGGAGCGTCCTCGACGCCGCCGGCGATCCGCTCGAGGTCGCCGGACACATCGAGACGGCCTTCGGCAGCACGGCCGTCCGGCTCGTCGCGGTCCGCTCGGCACCGTTCCAGGGGTCGGCGCGGCTGCAGCTCATCGTGCAGGACGCCACCAGCGCCCTGCCCGAGGACAACCCGGGCAGCACCTACTCCATGGGGCGCTTCCTGTACCTCGACGACCTCGGCGCCGCCGCCGAGGTCGTACTCGACTGGAACCTGCTCGTCCTGCCGCCGTGCGCGTTCTCGTACCAGTTCGCCTGCCCGATCCCACCGGAGGAGAACCGCATCCCGGTGGCGATCACCGCGGGAGAGCGGCACCCGGTCGACACCACCGGACACGTCTTCCACTGACTCCCGACGCGGTGTCTGGCGTTCCCAGCGCCCAGGCTGCATAATGGGCGTGTCCGCAAGGACATCACAATCGGATATCGATGGTTCCGAACGAACACTCCGAAGTACAGGTCGATGGGGAAGTCGCACCTGACGAATCGGAGGAATCGTGAACGGAACGACCACCGGGGTGCTCTACGTGCACTCCTCACCACGCGCGCTCTGCCCGCACGTCGAATGGGCGGCAGGTCGTGCCATGACCCGTGCCGTGAACTTCTCGTGGCTCGACCAGCCGGCGCAGGACGGCGCCCGACGCACCGAGTTCACCTGGACCGGCGCGGTCGGCACCGGTGCCGCGATCGCTTCTGCCCTCCGCGGCTGGGAGCACCTCCGCTACGAGGTCACCGAGGAACCGACCTCGGAGTCAGACGGCGGCCGCTGGATGCACACGCCGGACCTCGGCGTCTTCTACGCGCAGACGGACGTCACGGGGAACATGGTCGTCCCCGAGGACCGCGTCCGCTACGCGATGGAGGTCGCCGGCAGCAACGCCCTCGAGCTGCACCGCGAGCTCCGTCTGGCGCTCGGTCAGGCGTGGGACGACGAACTCGAGCCCTTCCGGCACGCGGCCGAGGGCAACCCCGTCGTCTGGCTCCACCGCGTCGGCTGAGCCCGCACCAATTCCTCCGTTCCGTCCTTCCTCCGTCCCGTCCTCCGGTTCCACCAAAGCGACAGTTCCCCGCCGATGTTCGGCGGGGAACTGTCGCTTTCGCGGAGAAGACGGCGGCACTCGGCGGCAGTGCGTCGCTTTCGCGCCGGAACCGGTCACGGAACCAGCCGAGGCCCGCCCCGACGACGCGGGACGGGCCTCCAGGCCGGGGTGGACCGGATCAGGCGGTGCGGAACGCGACCACCGCGTTGTGCCCACCGAAGCCGAACGAGTTGCTCACCGCGAGCAGGTCGCCCTGCGGCAGCTCACGCGGCGCCGTGGCGACGTCCATCACGATCTCCGGGTCCTGCTCGGTGAGGTTGATCGTCGGGGGCGCGACGCGGTTGTGCAGCGCCAGCACCGTGAAGGCAGCCTCGATCGCACCGGCACCACCGAGGAGGTGACCGGTCGACGCCTTGGTGGCCGACACGACGATCTGGTCGAGGTGGTCACCGAAGACCCGGCGCATCGCGTGGTACTCGGCGATGTCGCCCACCGGGGTCGAGGTGGCGTGCGCGTTGACGTGCACGACGTCCTCGCGCGCGGCACCGGCGTGCTCGAGCGCCTGCAGGACGGCGCGGGCGGCTGCGCTGCCCTCGGGGTCCGGCGCGGTGATGTGGAAGGCGTCCGAGGTGATGCCGGCGCCGGCGACCTCGGCGTAGATCTTGGCGCCGCGGGCCTCGGCGTGCTCCTTCGACTCGAGGATGAGCGCCGCAGCGCCGTCACCGAGCACGAAGCCGTCGCGCGTGACGTCGTACGGACGCGACGCGGTCTCGGGGGAGTCGTTGCGACGCGAGAGCGCCTGCATGGCCGCGAACGCCGCGAGGGGCAGCGGGTGCAGGGCGGCCTCGGCACCACCGGTGATGACGATGTCGGCGTCGCCGCTCGCGACGTGGCGGTAGGCCTCGGCGAGGGACTCGGTGGACGACGCGCACGCGGACAGGTAGGTGCGGGCGCCACCGCGGGCACCGAACTCCATCTCGATGGCGGCGGCCGGACCGTTCGCCATGAGCATCGGCACCGTCATCGGCATGACGCGGCGCGGGCCCTTCTCGCGCAGGGTGTCCCAGGCGTCGAGGAGCGTGTTCACGCCGCCGATGCCGGTCGCCCAGTCGACGATGAGGCGCTCGGGGACGACGGACTCGTCGTCGATGCCGGCGTCGGCCCAGGCCTCGCGCGCGGCGACGAGCGACAGCTGCGACGACGGGTCGAGGCGCTTCGTCTCCGGGCGGGTGAGCTGGTCCGTGAGGAACCGGCGCGCCTGGCCGGCGAACTCGACGGGGAGTTCGAGCTCGGCGTAGCGCGGGTCCTCGATGCGGGTGATGCCGGACTTGCCGGCGAGCAGCGCCTCCCACGTCTCCGGGGCGGTCGCGGCGAGGGGCGTGATGGCACCGATCCCGGTGACGACGACGGTCTTGTTGGTCATGGAACGACGTGTTCTTTCGTGTGGATGGAACGAGATGAGCGCCGCGGCCGTCGGTTCGCCGGGGCCGCGGCGCTCAGGAAGTTCGCGTCAGGCCTGCGCCTTGACGATGAAGTCGACAGCGTCGCCGACGGTCTTGAGGTTCTTGACCTCTTCGTCGGGGATCTTGACGTCGAACTTCTCTTCGGCGTTGACGACGATGGTCATCATCGAGATGGAGTCGATGTCGAGGTCGTCGGTGAACGACTTGTCGGCTGCGACGGTGTCGGTCGCGATGCCGGTCTCGTCGTTGATCAGCTCGGCCAGGCCGGCGAGGACTTCTTCGTTGGACAGGGCCATGGGGATTCTCCTTGAGGGGGGTGTCGTTTGACCGTGGACCAGCCTAGGGCACGAGCGGCGCGCGCGCCCGGAGGCTCGTCGGGATGGACTAGGGGAGGACGACGACCTGGGCGCCGAAGACCAGACCGGCGCCGAAGCCGATCTGCAGGGCGAGGCCGCCGGAGAGCTCGGGGTTCTCCTCGAGCAGGCGGTGCGTGGCGAGCGGGATGCTCGCCGCGGAGGTGTTGCCGGTGGTGGTGATGTCGCGTGCGATCACGACGGACTCCGGCAGGCCGAGCTGCTTGGCGAACTCGTCGATGATGCGGATGTTCGCCTGGTGCGGGACGAAGGCGGCGAGGTCCTCCGGCCGGACGCCGGCGGTCTCGAGGGCTTCGCGGGCGACCTTGACCATCTCCCACACGGCCCAGCGGAAGACCGTCTGGCCCGCCTGGCGCATGGTCGGACGGGGTGCGCCAGCCTCCCACTCCTTGTAGGTCGCCGTCATGCCGATGGCGTCCCACTTCGAGCCGTCGGATCCCCAGATGGTCGGGGCGATACCGGGGAAGTCGCTCGGGCCGATCACGGCAGCACCCGCTCCGTCGCCGAGCAGGAAGGAGATCGAGCGGTCGGTCGGGTCGACGACGTCGCTGAGCTTCTCCGCCCCGACGACGAGCACGTGGTCGGCGAGACCGGACTTGATGAACGAGTCGGCCTGGGCGATCCCGTAGGCGTACCCGGCGCAGGCGGCGCTGATGTCGTACGCGGCCGCCGGGGTCGCGCCGATGCGCTCGGCGAGCAGCGACGCCATGGACGGCGTCGCGACCGTGTGGGTCACGGTGCTGACCAGGACGACGCCGATCTGCGACGGCTCGATGCCGGCCTTCGCGATCGCCTCGCGCGCAGCGGTCTCGGCGAGGTCGACCGCCTCGACGTCCTGTCCGGCACGCTTGCGCGTGACGATGCCGGTGCGCTGGCGGATCCACTCGTCGGACGAGTCGATCGGGCCGACGAGGTCGTCGTTCGGCACCTCGTTCTCGCCGCGGGCAGCGCCGAAGGCGAGGATGCGGGTGAACTCGTGGCCGCGTCGCTGGGCGAGCGTGGGACGGTCGGTCATGCGGTGGCGTCTGCTTCCTGGCCCGCGCTCTGCAGCAGGTCGATCGCTGCGGGCAGGTCGTCGGGGGTCTTGATGGCGACGGTCGGCGTGCCGCGGAGTCCGCGCTTCGCCAGGCCGACGAGGGCACCGGCCGGTGCGAGTTCGATGATCCCGGTCACACCGGCACCGGCGAAGGACTCCATCACGGCGTCCCAGTGCACGGGGTTCGCGATCTGGTTGACCATGAGGTCGACGAAGCGGCGACCGTCGTCGATGCGGGAGCCGTCGGCGTTCGTCCAGATCGGGAGGGTCGGGTCCTGCACGGTCGCAGCGGCGGCGACCGGGGCGACACGCTCGACGGCGGACGCCATGTACCGGGTGTGGAACGCCCCGGCGACGGCGAGGGGGATCACGCGGGCCTTGGCCGGCGGCTCCGCGGCGAGGGCCGCGATGCCGTCGGCCGAGCCGGCGACGACGGTCTGTCCGCCGCCGTTGTGGTTGGCGGGCACGAGGCCGTGCTGCTCGAGTGCCGCGGCGACCGACTCGGCGTCCCCACCGAGGACCGCGGCCATCGAGGTCGGCTCGAGCGCGGCGGCGTCCGCCATCGCACGGCCCCGCTCGGCGACCAGCGCGACGGCGTCCGTCGGCTCGAGGATCCCGGCCACCCCGGCGGCGGTGAACTCACCGACCGAGTGACCGGCGACCCCACCCACCAGGGCACGGCGGCCGTCGGCGAGCAGCGCGTCGGCGGTCACGAGGCCGGCGGCGACGATGAGGGGCTGCGCGAGCGCGGTGTCCTTGATCGTGTCCGCGTCGGACTCGGTGCCGTGCTTCGCGAGGTCGACGCCGATGGCCTCCGACCACGCCCCCACACGGTCACGAACGGCGGCGTCCTCGAGCCAGGGGGCGAGGAAGCCGGGGGTCTGGGAGCCCTGTCCGGGCGCGACGACGACGATCACCGGACAATCCTGCCTGTCGACCCGTGTTGGCCCCGTGTGGACTTCCCACAGTGATGTTGATTCGACATTGTGCATTTCCTAGCGGCGGCGCTCACCGGCGGTGCGGGATGCGACGCCGCCCGGCGGTCGACTCGGACATCGCACCGAGGATGAGTGCCGACTGCACGATCAGGGCGTCCCGCGCGTGCGTGGCGTCCCACCCGATGATGTCCGCCACGCGACGGAGCCGGTAGCGCACCGTGTTCGGGTGCACGAAGAGCTCGCGGGCGGTCGCCTCGAGCGAACGCCCGGTGTCGAGGTAGCACCAGAGCGTCTGCAGGAGCTCGGTCGACTGGTCCTTGAGCGGCACGTAGATCCGCTGCACGAGGGCCGACCGGGCGAGGGGGTCGCCGGCGAGGGCCCGCTCGGGGAGCAGGTCGTCGGCGAGTGCCGGACGGGGTGCACCACGCCACGCCCGTGCGACCGCGAACCCGGCGAGGGCTCCCTTCGCACTGGTCGAGGCGTCGACCACGCCGGGGACCTCGTTGCCGAGCACCAGGTGGCCCTCGCCGAACGAGGGCTCCAGGGCTTGCGCGATCGCGGTGAACGAGACGGGTTCCTCGCCCTCGGGGACGTCGTCCCGCGGGGTGGCCCGACCGATGACCACGACGAGCCGCGAACCCTGCACGCCGATGAGCACGTCGGCGTCCATGTGGCGGGCGGTCCGGCGGATCTGGTCCACCTCGAGCTGCTTCGGGGCGTTGCCGACCAGGACCGCGACCTCGCCGTGGCCGTGCCACCCGAGGGCGGCGATGCGGGACGGCAGCTCGTCGTCGTACTCGCCGGAGAGGATCGAGTCGACCACGAGGGCTTCGAGTCGGGCGTCCCACAGCCCGCGGGCCTCGGCCGCGCGGGCGTACACGTCGGCCGCTGCGAAGGCGATGTCCCGCGAGTACTTGAGGATCGCCTCCTGCAGCATCTCGTCGTCCTTGGCGCGCTCTTCGACGACCGTGACGACCACGCGGATGAGCTGGAGCGTCTGCTGCAGGCTCACCGATCGCAGGAGTTCGCGGGGCGCGGACCCGAACACGTCGGCGGCCGCGATCCACGGGGTGGACGCGGTGCCCTCGAGCCAGCTGATGAAGGACGTGATGCCGGCCTGCGCCACGAGCCCCACGGCGGAGCGGCGACCCGGGGGCATCTCGCTGTACCACGGGAGGGTGTCCTCGAGCCGCTTGATGGTGGCGGTCGAGAGTTCGCCCGACACCTGCCGGAGCCAGGAGAGCGCCCGTTCACGGTCGTTCTCCCGGCCCACGGCAGGGTCGGTGCGGGGTGTCGTCACCGGGTGATCAGCTCTCGCCGCCGGCGCTGCCCGTGGTGCCGGCGGTCACGTCGTGCAGGCGGTACTTGTCGATCGCCTGCTGGACGAGTGCGCCGTCGACCTTGCCCTGGCGGGCGAGCTGCTGCAGCGTCCGCACGACGACCGAGGGACCGTCGATGTGGAAGAAGCGGCGAGCGGCCGGACGGGTGTCCGAGAAGCCGAAGCCGTCGGCGCCGAGGGTGGCGTAGTCGGTCGGCACGAACGGCCGGATCTGCTCCTGCACGGCGTGCATGAAGTCGCTGACCGCGACGACCGGGCCCTCCGTCGCGAGCAGGCGCTCGGTGACGTACGGCGTGCGCGGGGCCTCGTTCGGGTTGAGGAACGCGTGCTGCTCCGCGTCCAGACCGTCGCGGTACAGCTCACCCCAGCTCGTGACGCTCCAGACGTCGGCCGACACGCCCCAGTCCTCGGCGAGGAGCTGCTGCGCCTCGAGGATCCACGGCACGGCGACACCCGACGCGAGCAGCTGGGCCTTGGGGCCGTCGTGCTCGCTCGGCTTGAGCAGGTACATGCCCTTGACGATGCCGTCCACGTCGATGCCCTCGGGCTCCGCCGGCTGGACGATCGGCTCGTTGTAGACCGTCAGGTAGTACATGACGTTCGGGTCGGCGTGCTTCGCGCTGCCGTCCTCGTTCGTGCCGTACATCCGGTCGAGGCCGGCCTGGACGATGTGCCCGATCTCGTAGCCGTACGCGGGGTCGTAGGACACCACGGCCGGGTTCGTCGTCGCGAGGAGCAGCGAGTGGCCGTCGGCGTGCTGCAGGCCCTCGCCCGTGAGCGTCGTGCGACCGGCGGTGGCGCCGATCATGAAGCCACGGGTCATCTGGTCACCGGCGGCCCAGATGGCGTCGCCGGTGCGCTGGAACCCGAACATCGAGTAGAAGACGTAGACCGGGATGAGCGGCTCGCCCTGCGTCGAGTAGGAGGTACCGACCGCGGTGAACGCCGCGAGGGCGCCCGCCTCGTTGATGCCGACGTGGATGATCTGGCCCTGCGGGCTCTCCTTGTAGGCCAGGAGGAGCTCACGGTCGACCGACGTGTAGTGCTGGCCGTTCGGGTTGTAGATCTTCGCCGTCGGGAAGTACGCGTCCATCCCGAACGTGCGTGCCTCGTCCGGGATGATCGGCACCACGCGGTCGCCGAAGTCGGGGGAGCGCAGCAGGTCCTTCAGCAGTCGGGCGAACGCCATGGTGGTGGCGATCTCCTGCTTGCCGGAGCCCTTCTTGACGACCTGGTACTTCGCGTCCTCGGGGAGGGTGATCGACGTGTACTTGGTCCGGCGTTCCGGCACGTAGCCACCGAGTTCACGGCGACGCTCGTGCATGTACTGGATCGCCTCGTCGTCGTTGCCCGGGTGGTAGTACGGCGGCGTGTACGGGTTCTCCTCGAGCTGCGCGTCGGAGATCGGGATGCGCATCTCGTCGCGGAACTGCTTGAGGTTGTCGAGCGTGAGCTTCTTCATCTGGTGGGTCGCGTTGCGACCCTCGAAGCTCGGGCCCAGGCCGTAGCCCTTGACCGTCTTCGCGAGGATGACCGTCGGCTGGCCCTTGTGCTCGGTCGCGGCCTTGAACGCGGCGTAGACCTTGCGGTAGTCGTGGCCACCGCGCTTGAGGTTCCAGATCTGGTCGTCGGTGTAGTCCTTGACGAGCTCGAGCGCCTTCGGGTCGCGCCCGAAGAAGTTCTCGCGGACGTACGCGCCGTTCTCGGCCTTGTACGTCTGGTAGTCGCCGTCCGGCGTCTGGTTCATCAGGTTGAGGAGCGCGCCCTCGGTGTCGCGGGCGAGCAGGTCGTCCCACTCGCGGCCCCAGACCACCTTGATGACGTTCCAGCCCGCGCCGCGGAAGAACGCCTCGAGCTCCTGGATGATCTTGCCGTTGCCGCGGACCGGGCCGTCGAGCCGCTGCAGGTTGCAGTTGATCACGAAGTTCAGGTTGTCCAGACCGTCGTTCGCGGCGACCTGGAGCTGACCGCGCGACTCGACCTCGTCCATCTCGCCGTCGCCGAGGAACGCCCAGACCTGCTGGTCGGAGGCGTCCTTGATGCCGCGGTTGGAGAGGTACTTGGCCTGCTGTGCCTGGTAGATCGCGTTGATCGGACCGATGCCCATCGACACGGTCGGGAACTGCCAGAAGTGCGGCATGAGGCGCGGGTGCGGGTACGACGAGAGGCCGCCGCCGGCGTGGGACTTCTCCTGCCGGAAGCCGTCGAGCTGGTCCTCGCTGAGCCGGCCCTCCATGTAGGCGCGGGCGTACATGCCGGGGGAGGCGTGGCCCTGGAAGAAGACCTGGTCGCCGCCGGACGCGTGGTCCTGCGCGCGGAAGAAGTGGTTGTAGCCGACCTCGTACATGGCGGCGCTCGACGCGTACGTCGAGATGTGGCCGCCCACGGCGATGCCCGGACGCTGTGCGCGGTGCACGGTGATCGCGGCGTTCCACCGGATCCACCGGCGGTAGCGGCGCTCGAGCTCCTCGTCGCCCGGGAACTCGGGCTCGTTCTCCGGCGCGATGGTGTTCACGTAGTCCGTGGTCGGGACCATCGGCACACCGAGGTGCAGTTCCTTGGACCGCTTGAGCAGGCTCAGCATGATCTCGCGGCCACGCTGGTGGCCGTGGGTCTGCACCAGGCCGTCGAGGGACTCACGCCACTCGGCGGTCTCCTCCGGGTCCTGGTCGCTGCTGCCGTGGCTGTACGGGTCCTGGTCGTTCACCGTCACCCTTGACCTCGTTCGTTCTCGTGGTGGTGGACATAGGTGGTCCACCGATCGATCGGGTCGCGACCGGCGGTGGGAACCGCAGTCCACTCTAGGCCCCACCACCGACGAGTCACCTGACGGAGCGCAACGTGACCGGTGCTTGCATTCACGACGCGTCGGCGTACGATTGCCGATCGTGCACACGCGACCCGTGCGTGCGCGAGGACACCGGGCACACCCCACGCCCGAGGAAGAAGCAACGCACTGATGGCACTGGAGATCGGCTCACTCGCGCCGGACTTCGAACTCCCGAACCAGTTCGGTGAGCACGTCCGCCTCAGCGACTTCCGCGGTTCCCGCCCGGTCGCCCTCGTCTTCTTCCCGCTCGCGTTCTCGTCCACGTGCACGAACGAGCTCTGCGCCCTGCAGGACAACATCGCGATGTTCCAGGACCAGCGGGTCGAGCTCATCGGTATCTCGGTCGACTCGAAGGCGACGCTGCGGTCGTTCGCCGAGTCCAACGGCTACGACTTCGAACTGCTCGCCGACTTCTGGCCGCACGGTGCCGTGTCCAAGGAGTACGGCGTGTTCCTCGAGAAGAAGGGCTTCGCCACGCGCGCGACCTTCGTGATCGACGTGCAGGGCCGTATCAAGGCGTCGATCATCTCCGAGCCGGGCGTCGCCCGGGACGTCACGGAGTACAGGGCTGCCCTCGACCGGCTCGCCGCCTGCACCGCACCAGTCCCCGTCGGCTAGCGTTCCGAATCCCTCCGGCAGACGCTGACGCGTCGGACGGACTGGAGGCACGGTGCACGCCATCGGCACGGGATCGCGCGAGCGCGTGGTCGCCGTCGACCCCTACGCACCCTTCCCGGTGTCCGCGGACCCCGGCAGGTGGTCCCTCGCCCGGACGGTCGTGCCGACCGGCGTCGGTCCCGTCGTCGTCCACCACCGGGTCGGCTCCGACCCGATGCTGCTCCTGCACGGCGTCGCGGGGTCGTGGTCGACGTGGACGCCGTTGCTGCAGGCCGCCGGGGGTGTCCCGGGGCGCGGCCTCGTGCTGGTCGACCTGCCCGGCTGGGGATCGTCGCCGGCGCCCGCTGCGCCGCTCGGCATCGACGAGGCGGTCGACGTGCTGACCGCGGTGCTCGATGCCCTCGGGATCGACGCCGTCGACGTCGTGGGGCACTCGATGGGTGCGTTCGTCGCGATGCACCTCGCCGTGCGCGCTCGCGGACGCGTCCGCTCGGTCGCGCTCGTCTCGGGCACGACGGTGGCCACCGCCGCTGCGGCCCGGCACCCCTGGCGCGGCGTCCTCCGGCTGCCCGCGTTCGCCCTGCTCCGGGCCGGGCTCGCCGTGACGCGGGAGACGGCTCGGCCGGTGCTCCGCGGGCTCGCGCGGGTGGGGCTGCTCCCGCTCCTGGCCGCGCCGGTGTTCACCCACGTGCGGCACTTGGACCGGAGCGTGCTCGACGCCTTCGTCGACGAGCTCCGCCCGACGGCGTTCCTCGGTGCCGCACGGTCAGCGGCCACCTACGACCTCGACCGCTGGCGCGCGGTCACCTGCCCGGTGACGGCCGTCGCCGGACGGGACGACGTGTTCGCCCGGGTGTCGGACCTCGACGCCCTGGGTGCGCTCCTGCCGCAGGTACGGACCGTGCTGCTCGACGACTGCGGGCACTTCGCGCACGTCGAACACCCCGACGCCGTCGCACGGGTGCTCGGCATCGCCTGACCTCGGTCAGGCGTGCACGGGGAACGCCGCGGCGACGCGCGAGCGCACCTCGGCGAGGGTCGCCTCGCGCATCACGGGGGAGAACATGGCGTGGTCGCCGTCCGCGACCCGGACCACCTGCAGTCGGCCGGATCGTCCCTCGCCGGACCACCGGCGTTCGGCACGACGACCGCCGAGGCGGTCGAACAGCTCGGCGTCCTCGGGTGCGGCGATGACGACGACGTCGGTGCCGTGCTCGACGAGCGGCCGCAGGTGCCCGATGACCCCGCCGTGGCTCCCGCGTCGGGCCACGCGCTCGCGCACCGGTTCCGGGACGAGCGCGTTCCACCAGCCGCGGACCCGCAGGCGGAGCGGTGACGGACGGGCGACCGTGCGGAAGGACTCCGCGTAGGTGCCGGGCTGGGCGGTGTTCCGGCGGTAGTCGTTCGGGCTGATCTCCACGACGAGCCGCGGCGGGTCCTCGGTGTCCCGGCCGGCGAGCCAGGCGCCGGCGCACATCCCGACGAGCACGAGTTGCTCGGCCGGGGTCGCCAGCGCGTCGAGGACGGCGGACTGATCGTCGAGCCACTCCTGCGTGTAGAACAGCGCGCGTTCGTCCGCGGCCACGGCGGAGCTCTCGCCGGTGCCACGACGGTCAACCCGGACGACCCGGGCGCCGTCGCGCGCGAGACCCCGGGCGAGCTGGACCTGGAAGTCCGCGACGCCGACCCGGTGTTCGGCGCCGCCGTTGTGCAGCACCACGACGGGCGCGTGCTCGGCCTGGCCGGAGCCGACCGTCTCGATCGCGAAGAGGTCGTCCGGGCCGAAGCGCACGATCCGTTCGGACACGCGGGTGTCGACGTCGAGGACCTCGTGCAGGGGCGGTGGCGCGACGGGGCGTGCTGTGGTCGGGGCCCAGGCGTCGACCCACGCGACGACCGCCTCGACCGCGGACCCCGGGATGACCGCGACGAGGCTCGAGCCGTCGAGGAGCTCGGCGCTCCCGGTCACCTCGGTCGTGTCGACCGCGCCGAGCCCGCGCGGCGGACGACTGCCGGGGCGCACGAGCGCCACCGTGGGGTCCTGTCGGGCTGCGAACGTCAGGCGTGCGAGCTCGTCCGCCTCGGCGGGGTCCACGTCGATGCCGATCAGGCTCTCGACGCCGTCGACCACCCGGTCCGGACCGATCGTCATGGCAGCGAGGGCACGCTGCCCGCGCAGCCACGCACGGCCGGAGGCCGGGGCGTCCCAGACGACGAGACCGTCGCCGTCCGCTGCCGCCGCGGCAGCGACGAGCGCCGCCGACGCGAGCCCGACGAACGTCACGTGCTCGACGCCGGCGGACCGCAGCAGCGCTGCGGCGTGCTCAGCCGACCTGACCTGCGCGTCCGGACGCGTGTCGGGCGCGGCGTCTCCACGTCCGGACGGGTCGTAGCGCACCGAGGCCACGCCACGCGCCTCCAGGCCGTCCGCCAGCAGGCGCAGCGTGCGGTACGCGATGATGCCCTCCTGCCCGAGCGGTGGGCAGATCACGACGCCCGCGCGCGCCGCGCGCGGCAGCTGCACCGCCACGCGGAGGGCGGGCGATCCCGACCAGCCGTGGTGCGTGCTCACAGCGCGAGGGCCGTGCGGACCTCCGTCGGCCACGTGTCGGGGTCGGTGCCGTGCGCGGCGAAGAGGGCGATCGTGATCCGCTCCAGGCCGAAGGCGAGGCAGGCGCTGTGTGCGACCGCGCCGTCCGCGGTCCGGATGCCGAACGACGTGCCGAAGTGGTCCTCGTGCAGGTTCGCCGAGCTGATCGCCGTCGGCTCGTGGTCGGGGCCGTACACCGGGGTGACGAACTCGAACTTGAGGGACTGCTCGACCTGGTTGCGCGCGAGCATCTGCCCGACGCGACCGAAGAAGGGGTCGTTCGCGGGGACGACGTCGATCGCGAGCCCGAACGACTCGAGCAGCGCGCGCATCATCGGGATCCGGCCGTCACGGTGTGCCTCGGCGGACGCCGGGGTGCCGATGTGCACGAACTCGTGCATGTGGAAGGCCTGCAGGCGCATCGGGTCGAGCGACGGCTCGCGACGGAAGGAGTCGCCGACGATGTCGAAGGAGCGGCCCTCCTGCGGGACGGTGTCGCCGACGAGTCCGTAGACCGGGTGGCAGACGGCCGGGGTGAGCATCAGGTCGGCCGGCTGCAGGAAGGACTCCCAGCGTTCGCCGCGCTCCCGGGCTGCCAGGAGTGCGCGGTGGGTGCGGTCGTCGCCGGTGAACCCGGAGATCGACGCGGCGAGGTCCGGGAAGGACGCGATGTAGTCGGTGCGTTCGAACGCGGCGAGGGGCTCGACCGGCGGGAAGCGGAGGACCTCGGCGTCGAGGTCGTGCTGGCTCCGGACGGCGGCGGCGTCGACGGCCGTGTACACGCGCTCGAAGACGCCGGTCCGCCCGTAGAGGCCGGGGGAACCGAGGTCGATGAGGACGCCGTCGGCGAGCAGTCGTGCGCGCAGGGCGGCCCGAGCGGCGTCGAGGGCAGCGGCGGAGTCGGCGACGGCGGTGTCGGCGGGGGCGGTCGTGGGGTGTTCGGTGATGGTCACAGGATTGCTCCGGTCATGAGTGCCAGTCCGGCGTCGTTCTGGAGGAGACGGTCGTTGCTCACCATGACGGCGGCCCCGTGGGCGTCTCGGAGGTGCCGGGCCACGCTGAGCGGTCCGGTGGCGGCGAAGCCGGCGATGCCGACGATCCGCATCGCCTTGGTGACGAGGTCGGTGACCCGTTCGGAGGCACCGATCTTGAGTGCGTTGGCCGCGAGGGCGAAGCTGCTCGACTCGAGGACCGCGCCGTCGTCGGCGACGGCGTCGAACCGGGCCGCAGCGTGACGGACCGTGTCCGCGAGCGCCTGCAGGTCGACGAGGAGCTCGGCGAGCCGGAGCGCGCCGGGCGGCGTCTGCCCGACCGCGGCACGTGCCTGCTTCCGGACCGCACGACGTCCACGGTCGGCGGCGTCGGCGGCGATGCCGAGCCACACCGACGCCCAGAGCACGTGCGAGACCGGCAGGACCGTGCGGGCCGAGATCGTGGCGTAGTCGTCGCGGAGAACGTTGTCCTCGTGGGTCTCGGCGTCGAGCGTCCAGCCGTTGCTGCACGTGCCGCGGAGCCCGAGGGTGTCCCACGTCGAGGTCTGCGTCAGCGTGGTCTCCGATGGCAGGCAGATCACGAGTCGCTGGTCGGAGGCCGCGGCGTCGACGCTCCGACGAGCGGTGACGAAGACGGCGTCGGCCTCGGTCGCGTACGAGATCACGGGCGCGTCCTTGCGGAGCCGGATCCGTCCTGCTGCGTCCGGCTCGATCGCGCAGGTGCTCCGTCGGGCGTCGCCGCCGATGCCGCGCTCGGTGGTGGACGAGGCGACGAGCGCTCCGGCCCGCACCGCCTCGATCATCGCCGTGACACCGCACGACGCACCGCCGTGCCGCCACAGCGCCATCACCTGGCCCTGGTGCATCGCGAAGACCATCGCCGTGGCGGCGCAGGACCGCCCGAGTTCGGTCGCGATGACGGACAGCTCGGCGAGGGTCGCGCCCTCGCCCCCGAGCTCGGTCGGGACCGCGGCGGCGAGGAGCCCGTGCTCCTTCATGGCGGCGATCGCCTCGCGCGGGGGACGAGCGTCGCGGTCGACCTCGTCGGCGAAGCGCGCGGCGATGTCCGCCACGAGTGCGGTGCGAGCAGCGAAACGGTCCTTCGCCGGCTCCGGCGCGGTCGGAGCGGTCCGCGGTTCGCGGCGTTCGAGGACCGGCGCGATCACTGCGCCAGCTCCGCGGCAGCCACGATCGACTCCACGGTCGCGAACGTCGAGCGGTTCAGCACCGAGTCCGGGAACTCCACGTCGAGGTCGTTCTCCACCGCGAGCATGACGTTCACGGTCGCGTGCGAGGTCAGCCCGAGCGCGTAGAGGTCGGCGATCGAGGCCACGTCCATGGCGTCGACGGTGAGGCGCCCGTGGTCAGCGAGTGCGCGTCGGACGGCCTGTTCGGTCGTCGGGTCGGCGAGTGCGACGGGGGTCGCGGAGGTGGTCGGGTCCTGGTCCATGTCCGCAACCATAAGGAGGACGGTGGCCCGGAAAACCGCTGTGCGGGTGCGCGAAACCGCACGCACCGTCGTGGGGCTGTGTGGGCGTACAGGCGGGGTGCCGTCTCGCGCGTAGGTGGCCGTTCCGCGCGTAGGGAGCAGTTCCTTCTTGCTCACTACGCGCGATTCGGCATCCCAGGTCGCGCGCGATGGGAAGGAACGCGCGTTCCCGCCGGCCTGGAGGCGCGGGGCGGCCCCGCACCGTGCCTCCCGTCCGCCCCGGGGCGGCCCCAGGGCGTCAGGAGGCGGTGAGGGCGACCGCCGTCGCGAGGGCGAGCCCGCGCTCGTGGGAGAGCGAGATCGCGATGGTGTCGCAGCCGATCCGGTTCGCGAGCTCCGCGGCGCGTCCGGTGAGCTCGACCACGGGGGCGCCGACGGTGTCGTGCACGATCGCGACGTCGGTCAGGGGGACGGCGTCGGTGGCCGCGGGCCGGAGGAGCTTCAGCACCGCCTCCTTGCCGGCGAACCGCGCGGCGAGGCGCTCGGGGTCGTCGCCGGCGTCGGCACGCTCGCGGGCGGTGAACACGCGGGACAGGTAGCGCTCGCCGTGCGCGGTGATCCCGGCGATGACGTCCTCCACGGCGGCGAGGTCGGTCCCGGTCCGGATGGTGGTCACGGCAGCAGGCTACGCGACGGTGCGGCGGACCTCAGCGGTACTGCGGGGGCCAGTCGAAGGCTGCGGGCCGACGCGGGACCTCGCCGATAGTGGTCACGTCGAGCACGATCTCACGTCGGTTCGCCAGGTCGATCGAGCGCGGGTCGCCGAGGTACCGGCGGCCGTCGACCCACACCGTCAGTTCACCGCGGAGACCGCCGACGTGCCAGGCGGTCAGCGGGACGCCCCACTCGTCGAAGAACTGTCCGAGCGTGAACGACTCCCGGGTCGGCGACTCGACGTGCAGGATGCCCGAGGTGTCGTGCGTGTGGAGCTGCGCCGCGAACCGTTCCCGGTCCGAGTGCCCGATGTTCGCCGGCACGGTGACGCGCTCGTCTCCGTCCAGGATCGTCAGGTGGGTGTGGACGTGCTCGGCGAGCCGCTCGCCCCACACGTTCCGGAGCCCTGCTGCGTCGGCGCGCTCGGACAGGTCGGTCGGTGCCGGCCACGGGGGTGCGGACGCGGTCGTCCCGCCTGACGGGCTCGTCCCGCCGACGAGCAGCGCGAGGACGGTGAGCACCGTCAGCGCCAGCCCGACGACCGCCGGCTTCACCACTTGTCGTGCACGCTGGCGCGGAACCACTCGTCGTAGAGCTCGCGCACCGTCTCGTCGAGCCCCGGGACCTCGGGCAGGTCACCGGCGCCGGCGTTCGAGCGCGCCTGCGACGGGTTGCGGGCTCCCGGGATCGCGGCGGTCACACCGTCCTGCGCGATGATCCACGCGAGCGCGGCCTGCGGCACCGAGACACCCTCGGGCAGGGCCGCCGCGAACGCCTGGGCGGCGCGGACGCCGTCCTCGAAGTCGACGCCGCTGAACGTCTCGCCCTGGTCGAAGGCCTCGCCGTGCCGGTTGTAGTTGCGGTGGTCGACCTCGGCGAACGAGGTCTCCGCCGTGTACTTGCCGGACAGCAGCCCCGAGGCCAACGGGACGCGCGCGAGGATGCCGACCCGTGCCTCCAGGGCGGCCGGCAGCACGCGGTCCAGCGGCTTGAGACGGAACGCGTTGAGGATGATCTGGACCGTCGCGACGCCCGGGCGGGCGATCGCGGCGAGCGCCTGGTCGGCGGTCTCGACGCTGACGCCGTAGGCGGCGACGGAGCCGTCGGCGACCAGTGCGTCGAGGGCGTCGTGGACCGCGTCGTCCTCGACGACCGCGGTCGGTGGGCAGTGCAGCTGGACGAGGTCGAGGGTGTCCTGCCCGAGGTTCCGGCGGGAGCGGTCGACCCACTCGCGGAAGTTGGCGGCGACGTAGTTCGCAGGGACCTGCTCGGCTCGCCGACCCATCTTCGTCGTGATCGTCAGCGGGACGTCGGGGTTCGCCGTCCGCCAGGCGCCGATCAGCTGTTCGCTGCGGCCGTCTCCGTAGACGTCGGCGGTGTCGAAGAGGGTCACGCCGGACTCGACGGACGCGTCCATGACGGCGTTCGCGTCGGCGTCGGAGACGGGACCCCAGTCGCCGCCGAACTGCCAGGTGCCGAGGCCGACGACGGACACGGGGCGGCCGGTACGGCCGAGGGTGCGACTCTGCATGACGGTGAGCGTAGTCACCCGGTGCTCGGGCGACGGTCAGTTCGCGGTCGCGACGCCGTTCCGCAGCAGGGCCTTCGCGGCGCGGGCGCGCGGGATGACCCATGCGGCGCTCCAGAGGCCGAGTCCGATCCACAGCGCGATCAACATCGTGGTGATCAGGGGGCCGTGCTGGTCGCGCATCGACCAGGTCATCGCGATCCACAGTGTGCTGAGGACGATCTTCCCCCAGCCGGCGGCCTCGCGTTCGGCCTGCGCCTGGACGAGCGGGATCCACTCCGTCGCGGGGACGCCGGCCGGCACCTGCCCGTCGACGATCCAGTTCCGGACGACCACCGAGCGCGCGTACCCGCCCTCGGCCCGCCACTCGCGGAGCTGCAGGACCACGGCGATCGCGATGCCGGCGACCGCTGCGGGGATGGCGATCGAGACCACGACCGCGGTGCTCGAACCCGCCCACGACGAGATGACGAGGGTGGCGAGCACGACGGCGAACGCGGCGCCCGTGACACCGGCGCCGAGCAGCCGCAGCCGGCCGGCTTCGTCGAGGGTTCCGACTCCGTTCACGGGGGTGACGGTACCCGGTGTCGGCGCGGAACTGCTGGCACTCCCGCAGGGCCAGCCGCGCCGCGCTGCGCCGCGCCCGGCCCGCTAGGGTCTCGCTATGGCGCAGGTGATCGTGTACGGACGGCGGACTTCCATCGATGCACGACGCCAGCAGCTGTCCGACGCGATCCACGGCGCGGTCGTGGCGGCCCTCGACTACCCGGCGGAGAAGCGCTTCCACCGGTTCGTCGGGCTCGACCCGGCCGACTTCGTGTACCCGGAGGACCGCGGTGACGACTACACGATCATCGAGGTGTCGATGTTCGAGGGTCGGTCCGCCGACGCGAAGCGGGCGCTCATCCGGCAGCTCTTCGACCGGATCGCGGCCGAGGTGGGCATCGCGCCGCACAGCGTGGAGATCACGATCACCGAGACGCCGAAGGTGAACTGGGGCATCCGCGGGGTGAACGCCGAGGACCTGGCGCTCGGGTACCGGGTCGACGTGTGACGACGACGTAGCGTGAACCCCGTGCTGATCGTGATCCGTGGGAACTCGGGCTCCGGCAAGTCGACCGTCGCAGCCGCGCTGCAGCGTGCGCTGGGTTGGCCCACGGCCGTCCTCGGGCAGGACCACTTCCGGCGGATCGTCTACAAGGAACGCCAGGACGCCGGCGTCGCGGACGGGATGGCGCACGCGGCCCTCCTCGAAGCGGCTGCGCTGCACTGTCTCGCCGCGGGGCACCACGTCGTGCTCGAGGGCATCCTCCGCGCGGACCGGTACGCGGCGATGATCGAGCGGATCGCGGGTGATGCCGACGAGGCACGGTTCTACGCCTTCGACCTGACGTTCGACGAGACCGTGGTCCGGCACGGCAGCCGCCCGCAGGCCGTGGAGTTCACTCCCGAGCAGATGCGGGAGTGGTACCGCGGCTGGGACCCGCTGCCCTTCGTCACGGAGCGACCCCTGCGGCCGGACGAGGGCCTCGACGCGATCGTGGAGCGGGTCCTGCGGGACCGGTGACACGGGCGGCTCGCGGCGAGCGGCCCACGCACGTGGCTCGACAGCCCGGACTGGGGGTCGAGCCGGAGCGCGGCCGTCTCCCACGATGTGGTCGTGAGCAACTCGTTGATCGACCACGAACACATCCGCGTGTTGGTCTGGGCCGGCCTGCAACCCCGGTTCGGCGGGCCGCTCCGGTGGGGCCACCACGGAGAGGACGGCGCCGTCGTGGTCGGGACGGTCGACGCGGGCTCCGCGGCCGAGCTCGGCGCCGCGCTCGTCGGACAGAACGAGGCGGTGTTCGACGCCCGCCACGACTGGGACGACGACCACGAGCCGTACGAGCACGCCGCACCCGAGCGCGAGACCTGGACGGCCGTCGAGGTACTGAAGGCGATCGATCACTACCTGTACCACGCGATGGACGAGGAAGCGGGCGACCACTGGACCTCGATCGACGCAGCGATGTACTGCGAAGCCCTCCGGCACGGCATCGTCGCGAACGACCCGCGGTGGGACGTGTCCACCTTCGACGCGCTCGCGGTGATGAACACCGCCGAGTACGCGGCCGCGCCGCTCGAGATCGTCCGACGCGTCGCCCCGACCCCCGATGATCTCGTCACGCGGACCCGTCGTCCGACCGGCCCCGCGCGCCGGACACGCTCCGGCCGACCACACAGTCCGGTGCCGTGGATGCTCACGGGCGCCGACGGCATCTGGGTGTGGGACCCCGGACAGGGACTGGTCCGTCTCACCGACCCGTTCGCCGACGGCGACGACTGCGGGGGATGGGAGCTGGCGCCTGACGGAGCCTCCGCCCGCTACACGGCGTGGCGCCGGGGTCGAGGGCCCGTTCCGGAGCGACGCAGGATCGATCTCGTGTCCGGATCCGTCGTGGTGGAACCCGAGCAGCCCCCGAACACCCTGGTCTTCGACGGCGGTCCTGGGCTGTCGGCCACCGTGCACTCCGTTCCACTCGACGTCTACGACGCCACCGCAGTGGTGACGATCGAACGCGATGGCGACGTGCGGGAGCTCGAGCACCAGTTCGCCGTCGGCCTGAGCCCGAACCTGACCGGGCCCAGCGTGCAGTTCTCCCTGGACCGTCGGTGGGCCGCAGTGGGGTTCGGGTGGGTCGCGAACCCGTTCAGCAGACTGGACCTCATCGACCTGGACTCGTCGTGGCCCCGCAGGTACTCGGGCTTCGGGCTCGAACTCGTCGGTTCCGGCGCGGTCAGTCCGGACGGCTCGCGGTTGCTCGTGCTCCGGACGGAGCACCGCTCCGGCGTCCTCGAACGGGAGACCTGCGTCCTCCGCACGTGGTCGCGGGAGACGCGACCGGTCGCGGTGCTCCCGGGCGACGAACACCAGCGCATCGAGTACCCGGGGTGGATCGACGACCGCGCACTGCTCGCCGTCGTCCGCGACGGGCGGCAGGTATCGGTCAGGTCCGTCGACCCGGACACCGGTGCGCACGAGGAGCTCGCCGGCTTCCGGATGCCGATGAACGGCGGGGACGTGCACGGGTTCCGGATGGCGCCGCTGCTCGTCCAGTCTGACCCCGGCACACTCGCCGGCAAGCCGGAGTCCGCAACGCCGTGAGGGCGTGCGGACACGCTCGCGTACAACGGCGTCGAGGGCCGCACCGCGCGGCCGGAGACGAGACGGCAATGGCATCCGGAGTGGCAACGGTGTGGGTCCCGGTGACCGACATGCAACGAGCGGTGGCGTTCTACCGCGACACCGTCGGACTGACGGTGCGGAACGAGAGCGACGACTGGAGTGAACTCGAGGTCGGCGGTCTGATGATCGGCCTGAACGCCCGTGAGGACGCGAGCGTCTCGTCCGCCGGCGGCGCGGTGATCACCTTCCAGCCGGACGGCATCATCGAGGACGAACTCGCCGAGCTGCGGCAGCGCGGAGCGGACGTCGAGGGGGAGATCAGCGAGCACCCGTGGGGCCGGATCTTCCCGTTCAAGGACTCCGAGGGCAACGACCTGCAGTTCTACTCGCCGCCGCAGTCCTGACACGTGTGCACGACGAAGGCCGTCCCGGGGAACCGGGGCGGCCTTCGCTGTCCGTCTCAGTGGAGGTGAATGAAAACATCGTGTTACGAGTCGTGTGTGACGCAAATCTTGCATTGACGGTCGTGGAATGACGGAATACGTTGATCCGCATGACCTTGACGGATGCTCGTCCCACCGCCGCCGACGAGGTCGACCGCGCCGTCCTCCGTGCCCTCGCGCACGACGGCCGTGCCTCCTGGGCGGCGATCGGTGAGCTGGCGGGCTGCTCGCCCTCGACCGCACAACGCCGCGTCACACGTCTGATCGAGGACGGAGCCGTCCGGATCATCGCCGCGTCGGACGTGCTCGCCGCCGGCTTCGGCGTCTCCACGAAGGTCCGGATCAAGTCCGGGGCCGACCGTGCCGACGCCCTGGCGGATGCCCTCGCCCGACGCCCCGAGGTCCGGTTCGCCGCGACCCTCACGGGCTCGGCGGACTGCACGGCCGAGGTCGTCCTGCCCCGGGTCGGTGACCTGACCGCGTTCCTCAGCACCATCGTGGTCGACGGGCGTCCGGTCGAGACCGAGGCCCTGCCGATCGTGCGGACCTTCACCGCCCCGTTCACGGTGTTCCCCGGCGACGGCCCGCGGCCGACACCCACGGCCGCCCCGCGATCGGCGACCGCGAACGCGCCCGCTCCCGATCCGTCGACGGGCGAAGGCGTGGCACCGCTGCACGCCGACGCCACCGTTGAGGAGCGGTCCGTGTTCGCCGCCCTCGTCCGCGACGGTCGCAAGCCCCTCACCGATCTCGCACGCGAGGTCGGTCGGTCCGAGGCGGCCACCCGCCGCACCCTCGAGGACCTGGTGCAGAGCGGTCGACTCCGGATCGGCCCGCTCGTGGCCCCGGCGCTCCTCGGCCGCACGACCGAACTCGAGGTGTGGATCTCCGTCGCACCCGACCGGCTCTCCGCTGCGGCCGCACAGCTCGCCGGGCACCCCGCCGTGCACTACGCCGCCGCGTCGCTCGGACGGTACAACCTCATCGGCCAGGCGTTCCTGCCCGACTTCGCGTCCGTCTACACCTTCACGACCGACGTCCTGGGCGCGCTGCCCGGCGTGCGCGAGGTCGACGTGACGGTGCAGCTCCGCACCGTCAAACGGATGTGGAGCCGGATCGAGGACGGCCGGTTCGTCCCGGCCAGCGACGCCTCGGCCCCCGCGATCCCGTGACCCGACGCCTCGGCCCCCACGATCGCGTGACCCGACCACCACAGGAGGACACCATGCCCCAGCCCGACCACCAGCAGCCCTGGCAGTGGAACGAGCCCACCTGGCGTGGCCACGTCGAGGAGGTCCGCGCCGGACGGAACCTGCTGCCGCCGGAGGGCCCCGACCGCTGGCCCGGCGGCGCCCGCGTGGCGGTCGCGATCTCGTTCGACTCCGACCACGAGACCCCGTCACTGCGCGACGGCGAGACGTCGCCCGGCCGGATGGCGATGGGGGAGTACGGCGCGCGAGCAGCCGTCCCACGCATCCTCCGGCTGCTCGACCGCTACGAGGCCCCGTCCTCGTTCTACGTGCCCGCGGTGTGCGCGCTGCTCCGCCCCGACGAGGCCCCGACGTACGTCGCACACGGCCACGAGGTCGCGGTGCACGGCTGGATCCACGAGCGGAACACCCTGCTCGGCCACGACGACGAGCTGGACCTGCTGAGCCGGGCGGTCGACGTGCTGACGTCGCAGACCGGTGTGCGCCCGACGGGCATCCGGACGCCGTCGTGGGACTTCAGTGACTCCACGCTCGACGTCGCCCGCGAGCTCGGCTTCCGCTACGACTCCTCGCTGATGGCCGACGACGACCCGTACGAGATCCTGCACCGCGGCGAGCCGACGGGCATCGTCGAGATCCCGGTGGACTGGATCCGCGACGACGCGCCGTACCTGATGATGGAGCGCTTCCAGTCGCTGCGGCCGTACACGCCGCCGCACGAGGTCGGCCGCATCTGGCGCGACGAGTTCGACGTGGCGCGTGCCGAGGGCGGCGTGTTCCAACTCACCATGCACCCGCACTTCATCGGGCACCGGTCGCGCCTCGTCGTCCTCGAGGCGCTCCTCGCCCACATCCGCTCGTTCGACGACGTCTGGTTCACCACCCACGCCGGCCTCGCCGAGCACGTCGCGACCGCGAGCGGTCTCGACCCGGTCGGAGCGTCCGCCACGGACGCGACCGTCTGACGGCCTGGAGGCACGGGTCGACCCCGCCCCGCGCCTCCAGTCCGCTGCTCCACCCGTTCCGCACCCCCGTTCCTCCCACCCAGGAAGTCGACGCAACGATGACAGCAGAAGCAACCAACCCGAGGCTCGGTGCCGCCGGCACCGCGCCGGATGCCGTGCACGAGACGCGGCTCACGGCCCGCGGCCGCAAGGCGATCATCGCCGGCGGCATCGGGAACGTGGTCGAGTGGATCGACTGGGCCGTCTACACGACGTTCTCGTCGGTGTTCGGCCACCACTTCTTCCCGCCGGGCAACGACGCGGCGGCGCTCCTCGCGACGCTCGCGGTGTTCGCGGTCGGGTTCGTGATGCGTCCGATCGGCGCCGCGGTCCTCGGCGCGTACGCCGACCGGCACGGCCGCAAGAAGGGGCTGATGCTCACGATCGGGCTGATGGCCGCCGCCTCGCTCGTCATCGGCATCACGCCCGGGTTCGCGACGATCGGGATCGCCGCACCGATCGTGCTGCTCCTCGCGCGACTCGTGCAGGGCTTCTCGGCGGGCGGGGAGTTCGGCTCCTCGTCGGCGTTCCTCGTCGAGTCGGCCGCTCCCAAGCGCCGCGCCTTCGCCGGATCCTGGCAGCAGGTGTCGGTCGGTGCGGGCGTGCTGATCGCCTCCGGGATCGGTGCGATCATCACCTCGGTGCTCTCACCCGAGGCCCTGGACGCCTGGGGCTGGCGCGCCGCCTTCGTCTTCTGCGCGCTGATCGGGCTGGTGGGCATCTGGCTGCGGACCTCGGTCGAGGAGACCGAGTCCTTCACCGCCCAGCGGGACCGTGACGCGCAGACGGCCGCGCCGAAGCGCAACGCCGTCGTCGCGATGTTCCGCGACCACCCGGGTGCCACCGCACGCGTGTTCGGGATCACCATCGCCGGCACCCTGCTCTACTACATGTGGGTCTCGTACATGCCGACCTACGCCCACGTCACGACGGGGCTCCCGCTCAACCAGGCGCTCCTCGCGAACGTGATCGCCATGGTCGTGTTCCTCGTGCTGCTGCCGTTCGCCGGCATCCTGTCGGACAAGATCGGACGCAAGCCCACGATGTCGATCTTCGCCGGCGGGTTCCTGCTGTTCGCATGGCCGGCGTTCACGTTCCTGAGCGGCACGTTCTGGTCGTTGCTCATCATCCAGGTCATCGGCATCCTGTTCCTGCTCGGCTACTCGGCGAACTGCGCGGTGATCATGGCCGAGCAGTTCCCGCCGGAGGTCCGTGCGACCGGGATCGGCCTGCCCTACGCCCTCGCAGTCGCGATCTTCGGCGGGACCGCGCCCTACATCACGACCTGGATGAGCGGCGCCGGGTACGGGAACCTCGTCTGGGTCTACTGCGCGGTGGCCGCGGCGATCGGACTCGTCGTCTACCTGACGATGCCGGAGACGAAGGGGAAGGTCCTCCGATGACGCGGCACGTGCTCGTCACGGGGGCGGCCAGCGGGATCGGGCTCGCCGTGGCCCGGTCGTTCGCCGCCCTCGGCGACCGGCTGACGCTCGTCGACCACCGTGCCGACGCACTCGCCGCAGCCGCAGGGTCGATCGGCTCCACGGACGCCGCAGGCACGGTCGTGGCGGACCTCCGCGACCCGGACGCCCCGACGCGTGCCGTGACCGCCGCGTGGGAGCAGGCACCCGTCGACGTCCTCGTGAACGCCGCCGGTGTCTACCCGGCGACACCCTTCCTCGAGCTCGACGCCACGACGTGGGACTCCGTGCAGGACGTCAACGTCCGAGCGCCCTTGCTCGCCACCGTGGCACTCGGCCGCCTCGCCACCCGGTCCGGTCGGACCCCGACCGTCGTCAACATCACGTCGGGTGCCGCCCTCCGCGCCCGCCCCGGCGCCGCTCCGTACAGCACGTCGAAGGCCGCGCTGGAGATGGTGACCCGTGCGAGCGCCCTGGAGCTCGGGGCCGCCGGCATCCGGGTGAACGCCGTCGCGCCGGGGTTCGTCGTCGTGGACAGCGAGGTGAACCGCGTGAGCGACGAGTACGCCGCCGCCGTGTCGCCGAACCCGCTCGGGCGACCAGGCGACCCGACCGACATCGCGAAGGCCGTCGTCTGGCTGGCCGACCCGGAGCAGTCCGGGTGGGTCACGGGGACGATCCTGCGCGTCGACGGCGGATCGTCCACCGGCGCGCACAACCTGCCGCTGAGCAGCAGCACCACCCGAGAGGAAGTCCCCGCATGACCGACCGCACTCCGTACACGATCGTCGGTGCCGGCGCGATCGGCGGCACCCTCGCCGTGCACCTCGACGCCGCCGGTGTCCCCGTGCAGCTCGTCGACGCCGACCCCGAGCACGTCGCCGCGGTGCGCGCCGACGGACTCCGCCTCCGGACCGCCGACGGCGAACGGGTGGCCCGGCTCCCGATCTGGCACCTCGACGACCCCGACGCACCGACCACACTCGGACCGGTCCTGCTCGCCGTCAAGGCGCTCGCCACCGACCCGGCGTCGGCCTGGATCGCACCTCGGCTCGCCGGCGACGGCTGGGTCGCCTCGCTGCAGAACGGTCTCAACGAGGCGACGATCGCCCGCCACGTCGGTGCCGACCGCACCGTCATCGCGTTCGTCGATCTGTTCGCGGACGTCGTCGCCCCCGGTGTCGTGCAGGACGGCGGCCTCGGCGCGATGTCGCTCGGCGAGTACGCCGGCGGGACGAGCGACCGCAACCGACAGCTCGCGGAGGACCTGCGCCGATGGGGGGCCCCGGTCGTCACGGACAACGTCGCCGGCTTCCTCTGGTCGAAGCTGGCCTTCGGCGCGATGCTCACCGCGACGGCCTTGGCGGACGAGGACATGAGCGTCCTCATCGATGACAACCGCGACGTGATGGCCGCGCTCGCTCGGGAGGTCCTCGCCGTGACCGAGGCGCAGGGCATCACGCCGGAACCGTTCGACGCGTTCGAGCCGACAGCATTCGCCCCCGGTGCCGACCCCGCCACGACGACCGCTGCGCTCGACGGCCTCGTCGCGTGGCTCGCCACCCAGTCGAAGACCCGCTCCGGGATCTGGCGCGACATCGCCGTCCGGCACCGGAAGACCGAGGTGCCGCTGCACTACGGCCCCGTCGTCGAAGCCGGGGAGACGCTCGGCATCCCGACGCCCGGCATCCGCGCGCTCGTCGACGAGATCGTCGCGGTGGAGGACGGCGCCGCGATGGACGAGGACCGGATCCGTGGCCTCGTCGCGGCGGTCGGAGCGGCGCGGTGACGGCCACCGTGGTCGACGTCGACCTCCTGGAGGCCGCGGTCGTCCGGCGCGCGCAGATGGTCGACGACCTCGTCGCGTACGTCGAGACGGAGACCCCCTCGGACGACCTCGCCCTGCTCCGCGTCGGACTCCACCACGTCGAACGGTTCCTCGCCGCCACCGTCGGGCCGTTCGCCGAGCGCGCCCTCCACGAGCCCGAACAGCACGGCCCGGTCGTCGTCGGTGACCTCGTGGCACCCGACGCGACGGAGTCCTGGGCCGTCGTGCTCTGCCACTACGACACCGTGTGGGCCGCCGGAACGCTCGCCGACTGGCCGGTGCGGATCGACGGCAACCGACTGACCGGCCCCGGTGCCTACGACATGAAGGCCGGGCTCGTGCAGTTCGCCCACGCGGTCGCGCTCCTCGACGGCCTCGGCGTCCCACGGCCGAACATCCGCCTCGTCCTGAACGGGGACGAAGAGGTCGGCAGCATCGGTTCCCGCCCGGTCATCGAGGACGTCGTCCGACGGACCCCCGGCCCCGTCCTGGTCTTCGAGGCCTCGGCCGGGCCGAACGGCGCACTCAAGACCGCACGGAAGGGCGTCGGACTGTTCGACGTCCACATCCGCGGGGTCGAGGTGCACGCGGGTCTGCACCCGGCCGGGGGCGCCAGCGCGGTCGACGAGCTCGCCCGGGTGGTCCTCGCGCTCCACGGCGCGGCCGACCTCGACGCGGGCACGTCGCTGAACGTCGGGGTCGTCACCGGCGGAACCCGGCCCAACGTCCGGGCCGGTGCGGCGACGGCGGCGCTCGACGTCCGCGTGTCGTCGGATGCCGAGTCCGCACGGATCGACGAGGTCCTCGGCGGTCTCGAGCCGGCGAACCCGGCGGCGTCGATCTCGGTGACGGGTGACTGGAACCGACCCGTGATGGCGCGGACCGACCGCAACGTCGAGCTGTTCCGGGTCGCCGAGACGGCCGCTGCCGCACTCGGCCTCACCGTCGCGGAGACGAGCGTCGGGGGCGCGAGCGACGGGAACTTCGCAGCGGCGCTCGGAGCAGCGGTGCTCGACGGTCTCGGCGCGGTCGGCGACGGGGCGCACGCGCGACACGAGTGGGTCGACCTGGACCGCATGGTCGAGCGCACGGCGCTCACCGCGGGGGTGCTGCGGCGACTCGTCTAGGATCGAGGGGAAGGGCCTTTAGCTCAGCTGGTAGAGCGCCACGTTTACACCGTGGATGTCGTCGGTTCGATCCCGGCAGGGCCCACCACCGCAGACGTGATCTTCCTGGTCTGCTCCGCGACGAGGGCGCGCATGCGTTCGGCCTGGTCGTCGTCGAGTTCGGTCCACGCAGTGTCGACACGGTCAGCGACGGCCTCGTAGACCTCCCGCACCTCGGTACGAGCGCGGTCGACGTCGAGACCAGACCTGCGCGCGAGCTTCGACCAGTGGTCGAGCGTCAGCTCGTTCGGGTGCTCCGCACCACCGATGCGCATCGCGAGCGTGTCGTCGTAGGCGGGCCAGAGCCGGGTGGGCAGGGCGTCGTAGAGCGGGGAGAGCCGGATCCCCGTGGGCCGCAGGAGGACGGAGTAGTTCTTCGCGTGCGCATCGGCGTTGCCGATGGCGGCGTTGAAGGCCGCCTGCCTGAGGAAGGTGTGAGCGGCCTCGCCGGTCGGGTCGTGCCGCAGCAACAGCTCGATGATCGGTTTCGCGCCGATGGCGTACTTGCTCGCGCCCGCCTGACCGAGGGCCTGGGTGAGGTCCTCCACGTGGATCCGTGTCGCGAGCCCGTTCGGCTGCGTTGCCCGGTCGAACCGCTCGACGATGTAGGCACGCTCTCCGGCCACGTCGAGGACGTCCGCCCGCGGTGCGACGAGGCCGATGTCCGCGGCGAGCCGTTCAGCCGCGACTTCTGCCCGTTCTGCACCACGGTTCGTGGAGGCTGCGGGCTTGACGATGTGGGTCGACGGAACGGACGCGTTCGACCAGAACCAGGTCCCGCCGACGTCGGCGAGCGCGAACTTCGGCTGGCTGCCGGCGAGGGAGAACCGCGCCGGATCGGCGCGTTCCCACCAACGGTCGGGGTCCTGGTGCAGGCTGCTGATCCGGAAGGCGATCGCATCGTCGTCCGCCACGAGGAGCGCCGTCGCGGCGGACTCGGGAAGGTCCTCGGTGGGGAGGAGGACGAGACCGCCCGCAACGTCTCCGCCGACCTCCGCGAGGAGGTCGAACGTGCTCGTCGACCTCGCGTCGGTGATGCGCCGCATCCACTCGCGGGCCTCGGGCCGGTCTGGGAGCAGGTTGTCGAGGAACCGACTCGCGGCGTGCTCGGGCACCGTGCCGTGGCGCGGGATCGACAACGACACGGGAGTGTCCGGCGCATCGCTGTCGTAGCGCAGGGTGACGCGCCCGCTCCCGGCGTCGACGAACTCCCCGACGTACCGACCTTCGAGCCACGCGTGCAGGACCTTCGTCACGCTGAGTCCCTGACCGCTGCGGTGGGGACCGCGAGCGGGTGCACGTCGAGGGCGTTGATGACCTGCAGGACGGTGACGAGCGAGTCGATCGCTTCGCCGGACTCGACGGCCTTGACGTCGTGCTCCGTCGTGCCGGCACGGGCGGCGAGTTCTGCGCGGGTGAACCCGTGGATGGCCCGCTCGTCCGCGACCACCCGAGCCAGGCGGTCGGGCGAGTTCAGGAAGCGGCGTTGGGGGCGGGCGAGGCGCTCGGAGACGATGTCGTCGTCACCGTCCATCGCCGCACGCACGAGCAGCTCGCCGAGGGAGAACCCGCTCGGCGTCACGGCCCCACGGAACCACGCGCGCAGCAGTGCGGCAGGGTGCTCCGCCTGACGGAGTCGGTTCAGGTAGCCGGCGATGCGCCGACGGTCCGAGCCGGTCAGCCCGCGGACGGACTGGTCGGAGAGGGCGCGGAGGAACATCACCCTGGTCCGCGGACTCATCGGGCGGGTACCGGTGACCGGTGACGTCGTGGCGTCGTCGTCCAGCACCCACGCGCGTCCGATGCGTCGAGCGGGAACGCGACCCTGCTGCGCGAGCGTCCGTGCGCGACGCGGCGAGATGCCGTGCTCGGTCGCGTACTCGGCGATGGTGACCACGCGCCCATGCTACGTCTCGCGGAACAGGAAGTGCAACGAATGGCCGGACCGTATGACGGACGGGAGGCACGGTGCCAGCCGGCACCGTGCCTCCCGTCCCTCAGGTGCGCACGTTCAGTGCGTCACTTGATGGCGGCGCGGATCTCCGCGGCTGCGGCCGCGACGTCGTCGGCGCTGTAGATCGCGCTGCCGGCGACGGCGACGCGCGCGCCGGCGTCCTGGACGGACGCGACGGAACCGGCGTTGACACCGCCGGCGACCGAGAACGGCACGCCCGCGGACTCGCCGTCGCGCAGCAGGGTCTCGAAGGTGAAGCCCGGCTCGGCCTGCTCGTCGAGACCGGCGTGCATCTCGACGAAGGTCGCGCCGAGGGCGACGACCTGCTTGGCGCGGGCCGGCTTGTCGGCGACGCCGATCAGGTCGACGACGATGCCCTTGCCGTGCTTCTCGGCGGCCTTCACGGCGCCCACGATGGTGCTGTCACCGGCGGTGCCGAGGACGGTGACGAGGTCGGCGCCGGCCTGGAACGCGATGTCGGCCTCGAGCTCACCGGCGTCCATCGTCTTGAGGTCGGCGAAGACGATCTTGTCCGGGTGCGCCTGCTTGATCGCGGTGATCGCGGAGAGGCCCTCGCTCTTGATGAGCGGGGTGCCGAGCTCGAGGATGTCGACGTGCGGTGCTGCGGCGGCGGCGAGCTCGAGCGCGGCGTCGGTGGTCAGGGTGTCCATGGCGAACTGCAACTGCATGATGTGCTTCTTTCCTGTCGTGCGGGTGGGGGTCGTGGCCGGAGTCACTCGATGTTCGCGTGCCGGGGCCACAGGTCGTCGGCGCTCTGACCGCTTCGCTGCCAGAGCGTGTGGAACAGTGCGTCGCCGAGGAGTGCGACACCCTGTTCGAAGAGGGAGCCGGCGTACTGCGCGGAGGCGACGCCGGATCGGTCGGTCTTCGTCGCGGCGGGCAGCAGGACCGTCATCCGGGCGGTGCGGGAGAGCGGCGCGTCGTCCGTGGTGGAGATCGCTGCGACGGTCGCTCCGGCTGCGGTGGCGGTCTCGGCCGCGCGGACGATGCCGCTCGTCGTGCCGGAGCCGCTTGCGGTGAGGAGCAGGTCGCCACTGCCGATCGCGGGGGTGGTCACCTCGCCCACGACGTGGGTCGGGATCCCGAGGTGCATGAGCCGCATCGCCGTCATGCGGAGCGCGATGCCGGACCGGCCGGCGCCGTGGACGAAGACGCGATCGGCGGTCGTCACGAGGTCGGCGAGGTCGTCGAGCCGGCCGCCTGCGGTCTCGACGAGTCGGTCCAGGAGACCAGCGACCTCGTCGGCAACCATGCGGAGCGCGTTCTGATGCATGACCCCGAGCCTGACCGGTCCGTGACGTCGTCGCAGCTACCCGGTGAGCGGGCGTTCCCATCCGCCCGGGTAGGGGAGTGGGGCGGGGGTAGTATCGCGCCATGGTCGACCCCGTACCGCTCGCCGAACCCGCCACCCGCGCGCTCGTCGTGCAGCACGCACGGCTGGTCGCGGAACGGGCCGATCAGCACGCCCTGACCCTGGAGTCACTGCTCGCGGTGCTCCGGTCGACGCGCGTCGACGACCGCGCCGCACGCGTCGAGGCCGCCGAGATCGCGTCGGCCGCGCTGGTCGACCTCCGGACGAGCAACGACGAGGAGCGGAACGCCCTGGTCGAGCCGGTGTCCCGCGCGTTCCTCCGGCTGCGGAACGACCTGCGACCGCTGGTGCGCTTCGGTGCGATCGACATCCAGTTCGTCGAGCCGCCCGCGACCGGTCGCGCCCTGCCCGGTGAGGTCGCCCACGCCGCGCGCGCCATCGTGCGCACCGCGGTGCTCGCGCACGTCGACCGGGGGACCGCCGAGCGTGTGCGGGTGCAGTGGGACTGCGACGGGCGCAACCTGCTCGTCGAGATCCGCGACGACGGCGACGGGTCGCTCGACGTCCACGACGACACGGTGCGCCCGATCGCCGAACGGGTGTCTGCCCTCGACGGGGACTTCCGGGTCCAGTCGACGGACGGATGGGGTTCCACGATCTCGATCGTGATGCCCCTCGACCCGCCGGCTCTCGGCGACCGCATCGAGGACGCCGAGGCGTTGACGCCCCGGGAGCGCGACGTTCTCCGGCTCGTCGTGGCGGGAGCACCGAACGCCGACGTCGCCGCGCAGCTCGGGATCACCGTGAACACCGCGAAGTACCACGTCGCGAACCTGCTGCGGAAGTACGGTGCGCGGTCGCGGGCGGAGCTCTCAGCGCTCGCCCGCTGAGCCACGGCCCGGTCCCGCCCGGCTGCCGATACCGTGGACCCATGGCCCGCTTCACGCCCCCTGCCGCCGACGCGATGCGCGCACGACTCCTGCTCGCCGCCCGCGACGAGTTCGCCGCCGCCGGTCTCGTCGGCACCCGCCTGGAACGCATCACCGCAGCGGCGGAGAGCAACAAGGCGCAGGTGTTCCACTACTTCGGCAGCAAGGAGGGCCTGTTCGACGCGCTGATCGCCCAGACGGTCACGGAGACCTCGGACGAGGTCCCGATCGACACGGACGACCTGCCCGGGTACGCCGCACGCCTGCACGACTCGTACGTCCGGCGTCCGTGGGCGCAGCGGCTGCTCACGTGGCACCGGCTCGAACGCGGCGAGGCCGCTCCGCTCGACGCCCTGGTCGGGGCCGACACCGAGGCGGTCGCCGCGGTCGAGCACGCCCAGCGCGCCGGAGTCCTGCCCCGCTCCTACCGCCCGGCGGTCCTGCTCGGCCTCGTCGTGCACGTCGCCGCGTTCTGGAGTGCGACCACGCCCGAGTTCGACACCCTCGTCGCGGCGGTGACCCCCGCGCGCCGTCGGCAGATCGTCGTGGACGCGGTCACCGCCCTCGTCGGCGACTGACCGCGGTCAGTCCCGGTCGAGCGAGACTTGGTCGAGGTCGCACTCGTCGATCCGGCCGGCCGCGGCGACGCCGAGCGTCGCGGGCAGCACCGTGCTGCGGATCGTCCCGAGCACGGCGCGCTGGTCCAGTTCGAGGCCGCCGATCGCACCGAAGGGCGCGCCGTCGCTCCGCGTGATCGTCGCGATCACCGTGGAGGTCCGGTGTGCGGGCAGGACCGCACCGTCGAGGGGGACCGTGCGGTGGCCCTCGGCGAGCTGACTGAGCGTGCCGAAGCCGTTGAACCCGAACGAGCGACCAGGCGCGACGCGGAGGTCGACGTCCGCCGTCCCGACCTGCCCGAGGGGCCGGCTCCCGACGACCTCGATGTCGCCTGCGGAGTCGTTCTGCACCGGGATCGTGACACTCATCGACGTGGATGTGTCCCCTGCCGCGTAGCTGGCGCAGGCACCGCCCACGAGGTGGCCGGTTCGCAGCGGTGTCGACGGCCAGGCCACGACGGCGACCGCTGCTCCGGCCAGGATCGCCAAGGTCGTGGAAGCGGCCAGGACCGCACGTCCGGAATGCATCGCACCAGCATACGGAGCCCCGCGCGCGCTACCGCTTCCGGAGGTCCTGGGCCAGCATCACGATGATCCCGCTCGGTCCGCGCAGGTAGCTCAGCCGGTAGACATCCTGGTAGTTCGCGGACGGCGATGCCGGCGTTCTCCGGCGTGATGGCCATGGCCAGCAGGCCAACGGGGTGGTGCGGCCGGTGTCCGGACTGGAGGCGCGGGGCGGGCCCGCCACGTGCCTCCAGTCCGGTGGGTGCCGAGCATCAGAGCCCGAGTTGCGCGCGCAGGTACGGTGCGGTCCGGCTGGCGGCGGACGCCGCCACCTGCTCCGGTGTGCCGGAGGCGACCACCCGGCCGCCCTCGGCACCGCCGGAGGGACCCATGTCGATGACGTGGTCGGCGACGGCGACGACGTCCATCGCGTGCTCGACGACGACGACGGTGTTGCCGGCATCGGTGAGGCGGGCGAGCTGGTCGGAGAGCAGTTCGACGTCCGCCGGGTGGAGTCCCGTGGTCGGCTCGTCGAGCAGGTAGAGCGTGTGGCCGGTCCGGGCGCGCTGGAGCTCGGTGGCGAGCTTGATGCGCTGGGCCTCGCCGCCGGACAGCTCCGGTGCGGGCTGCCCGAGTCGCAGGTAGCCGAGACCGACCTGGCGGAGGGTCTCGAGGCCGCGGGCTGCGGCGGGGAGGTCGGTGAGGAACGGAGCGGCCTCGTCGACGGTCATCCCGAGCACGTCGGCGATCGTGGCGCCGTTCCACCGGACCTCGAGGGTCTCGTCGTTGTAGCGGCTGCCGTGACACTCCGGGCACGGGGCCCAGCTGCCGGGCAGGAACAGGAGCTCGACGGACACGAAGCCCTCGCCCTGGCAGACCTCGCACCGGCCGCCGGCGACGTTGAACGAGAACCGGCCGGCGGTCCAGCCGCGCTCGCGTGCGGCGTCGGTCGCGGCGAAGGCGGTCCGGACCGCGTCGAACAGACCCGTGTAGGTCGCGAGGTTCGACCGCGGCGTGCGTCCGATCGGCTTCTGGTCGACCTGGACAGTGCGGGTGACGAGCGGGTGGGCCGAGGCGGCCTCGGGCAGCACACCACCGACGAGCGACGACTTGCCGGAACCGCTGACTCCCGTCACGGCGGTGAGCACCCCGAGCGGGACGTCGACGTCGAGGTGCCGGAGGTTGTGCAGGGTCACGTCGCGGAGCTCGAGGGTGCCCACCGGCGCGCGCTCCACCCGGTCCGGCGTGTGGTCGCCCGGGAACAGGAACCGGCGGGTGACGCTCGCCTCCACGTCCCCCAGCCCGTCGACCGGTCCGCTGTACAGCACGGTGCCGCCGCTCTCGCCGGCGCCGGGACCGACGTCGACGATCCAGTCCGCACGCCGGACGATGCTCATGTCGTGCTCGACCACGAAGACGCTGTTGCCGCTCGCGCGCAGGTCGTCGAGGACCTGGACGAGCGACTCGGCGTCGGCGGGGTGCAGACCCGCACTCGGCTCGTCGAGGACGTAGACCACGCCGAACAACCCGGATCGGAGCTGCGTCGCGATCCGGAGTCGTTGCGTCTCGCCCGGGGACAGCGTCGGCGTCGCCCGGTCGAGCGCGAGGTACCCGAGTCCGAGCCCGACGAGCACGTCGACACGCGTGACGAGGTCGCCGGCGATCGCGACGGCGACCTCGGTGCGCTCGCCCGACGTCGCCTTCGACGTCGCCGCACCGGCGTCCGTGATCGACGCGATCGGGCGCAGCACGTCGGCGAGCGTCGCCAGCGGCAGGGCGTTCAGCTCGGCGATGCTCTGGCCGCCGATCGTGACCGCGAGCGCGTCGCGGGTCAGGCCGGTTCCGCCGCACAGACCGCACGGGCCGGACTCGACGTACTGCAGTGCGCGGTTCCGCTGGGTCTCGCTCTGTGAGTCGGCGAGGGTGTGGAGGACGAACTGTCGGGCGCTCCAGAAGCGGCCGCGGTACGGCTTCGCCACCCGGTCGCGCTTCGGGTGGACCTCGACGACGGGCTGCTCCTCGGTGAACAGCAGCCAGTCGCGATCGGCCCGGGGGAGTTCCCGCCACGGCCGTTCGATGTCGTAGCCGAGGACCGCGGTGACGTCGCGGAGGTTCTTGCCCTGCCAGGCTCCCGGCCACGCGGTGATCGCCCCGTCCCGGATGCTTAGGGAGTCGTCGTGCACCGCCGAGGCCTCGGTGACCTCGTGCGCCGTGCCGAGCCCGTGGCAGCGCGGGCAGGCACCGGCCGCGGTGTTCGGCGAGAACGAGTCCGACTCCAGACGCTCCGCTCCCGCCGGGTAGGTGCCCGCACGGGAGAACAGCATGCGCATCGAGTTGGACAGGGTCGTCAGCGTGCCGACGGTCGACCGGGCGCTCGGTGCACCACGGCGCTGCTGCAGTGCGACGGCCGGCGGGAGCCCCGTGATCGAGTCGACGTGCGGCGTCGACCCCTGTGCGATGAGCCGCCGAGCGTAGGGGGCGACGGACTCCAGGAAGCGGCGCTGCGCCTCGGCGAAGACGGTTCCGAACGCTAGCGAGGACTTCCCCGAGCCGGAGACGCCGGTGAAGGCGACGATCCGGTCGCGGGGGATGTCGACGTCCACGTCGCGCAGGTTGTGCTCGCGGGCGCCGCGGACACGGATGAAGTCGTCGTGACGAGGAACGGGCATCCTCACGATGCTAGGCGCGGGCGGCTGGGTGCCCGGTCGTTACGAGGCCTCATCCTCCGTCGAACGCGATCCGGAGGCGATCGATCGCGGTCCGGTCCACGCCCGCCACACGGATGATCGTCGGATCCCGATCGATCAGCGCGGCAGCCGCCGCGATCCGCCGCCGTTCGGTCGGCGTGATGTCGTCGGCGACCCGGTCGCGTCTGGTGATGAGTGCTGCGAGCGTCGCGATGTCCGAGAGGTGCCGCGCGGGGTCGTCGCCGACGATCTCGACCGCCGCCGCCTTGGACAGAAGAGCACCCTGCAACGTCGGCCGGAGCACCGTCCCGATCCGACCGTTGACCTCCAGCGTCACCGGGGCGGCACGCCACAGGGCCCCTTGTGCGCCCGGCGCCGCGATCGTCGTCCCGCCCGCGACCCCTCGGCGCCGTTCCGCCCGCTCCCCGAGGAACCGCGGGATCAGGACGTCGATCTGCGCGTCACCCCGGACCCATCGGTGCTGGTGCCCCTCGAAACTCGTGCCGTCGGGACGGAAACCGAGATCGCGGAGCGCCGCGGTGAACGTCATGAGCATCAGGGGTCTGGCGCGGACGTCGAGTGCGGTGTCGGCGTCCGTCGTCGGGCGACTCGGTGCTGCACCGCGCTCCCAGCAGAGCGACTGGACCATCTGCCCGCCGACGAGCGCCCAGCCGTCGGACAGTCGCTCGTGGAGGTCGAAGAGCGCATGCCAGGCGCCCGCCTGGGCAGGGCGCAGCGGAGGAGCCGCGAACATCAGAGGGCGCGCTCGAGCAGCGATCGGGCAGCGGCGCGTTCGCGGGCTCCGTCGTGGTGGGCCAGCTCGATGATCAGCGTGCCGAGCGGCACCGGGTCCGAGGGGCGCTCGGCGCTGACGTGGAGGAGGACGTTCGGTCGAGCGTCCGTCGCGACGAGGAGGTACTCCCGCTCGACGGCGGCGAGGTCGTCCTCGGCGACGTGTGCTTCGAAGAACCCGGCGTCGCTGATGCCCGACCGTGGGTCGCTGACGCCCGCGCGGACGAGTCGACCGTCGGCACGTAGGTCCTCGAGATCAGCCGCAGCGACCTGGTACCCGCTCGGCTTCCGGTACTCGGTGCGTGTCCAGTTCGTGATGCGTCGCCACGGCACCGGATCCGCGCGCAGCTCGGCGATGCGGTCCTGGATCCGACTGCGCTCACTGCGTGAGAGCCCGTCCGCCCAATCGGGGCTGCCGGAGAGGCGGCACTCGACGGCGCGCACCGACCTGCGCGACAGGGGGCGACCGGGGCGACCCCGGTGCGGTGTGGCGTCGTCGACCAGCCACTGCGCACCGACGCGGCGCGCGGGCAGCGTGCCGGCGGCCGCCGCTGCCTGTACCCGCCGTCGGGAGACACCGTGTCTCGCGGCGTACTCAGCCGTGGTGATCTCGTTCACGCTTGCCCCGATCTGTTCGTACCACAACCATACGCCAATGCGAATGATTGTGGTACGGGTCAGCGAGCGTGCCGGAGGCGGTCGTCCGCCGCCGCGAGCGCCACCCGCATCCGCTCCGCGTCGCCCTCCGCCCATCCGCCGGAACTCGCGAGCGGCAACTCGGTCATGTGCCGTCGGAGGTGCTCCGGGTAGTCGCGGACGATGCGGTCGGGATCGCTCCGGACCGTGGCGTAGAGCGACGGCCCGTCCGCGTAGAACAGGTCGGCGACGACGAGCCGGCCGTCGGAGCCCCGCATGACGTTCGCGGGGTTGTCGTCGAGCGGACCCCACCACGGCTGTTCGCGGGCACCCCGGGTGTGCACCGCCGCGATGTGGTCGGCGAGGGCTGCGACGGAAGGGTCCCGTCGGGCGATCGACTGCTGGAACGCGGTGCCCTCGGCCTCGGTCACCGGAGAGAGGTACTCCATTACCGTGAGGTCCGCACCGCCCGACAGCACCCGGTGCTCGACGAGGGCAGGCACCTGGCGGGTGTGTGCGGCCTCCCGGTAGAGCATCGCGGAGTACGGTCCTGCCGGGTCGAATGGGCTGATCCGGGCGGCGAGGTCCCCCGACGGTGACCGGAGGGCCGTCGCCCAGTCGCCCGTGCCGCACGGCGTCCACCCGTGCGCCCGCAACGCGGACACCACTTCGGTCCACGGCATCGCTGCGTCCAGGAGCTGGTCGTACCGGTCGGCGTCCATCGGCCCATCCTGCCCGACCGCCCGCGGGTCTTCCGGTCCGCCCACAGCGATGGGACGATGGGCGCGACACGGGCGACGACGCCCGCGCACATCCCGAGGAGTCCACCATGGCCGTCCGCCTCAACCCGTACATCAACCTCCGCGACCGGGCGAGGGAGGGCCTCGAGTTCTACCACTCGGTGTTCCGCGGTGAGCTCACCCTGAGCACGTTCGGCGAGGCCGGGATGACGCAGGACCCCGCCGACGCCGACAAGGTCATGCACGGCCAGCTCGAGGGCGAGAACGGCCTGCTGCTGATGGCCTCTGACGCCCCCACCGGCATGGAGGGGCCAGAGGTCAGCAACATCTCGGTGTCGCTCAGCGGGGACGACGAGGAAGCGCTCACCCGCTACTGGAACGGCCTCGCCGAGGGGGCGACGACGATCATCGAACCGCTCACGAAGGCGCCGTGGGGCGACACGTTCGGCATGCTCACCGACCGCTACGGCGTCACGTGGCTCGTCAACGTCAGCGGCGCGGCGGACTGATCGCGTCCGCGGGAGCGCTCGCCGGGATCGGCCACCGCGGCACCCAGCAGCGGACCCGTGCGGCGTAGCGGCGGAAGTCGTCGCCGAAGCGGTGCTCGAGGTCGGCCTCTTCGAGCGGACGGACGATGCAGTTCCACACGATCGACCCGGCGAGCGCGTACACGACGACCATCCACGAGCTCAGGAGCAGTCCGACGCCGACGCCCTGCGTGATGCCGGCGAGTGCCATCGGGTTCCGCACCGAGCGGTAGGGGCCGGCGACGACCAGTCGGTTCGGCATCGCGGACGGCAGCGGCGTGCCGGCACCCTGGGTGGACATGGTCGCCGCGGACGCGATGCCGAGCGCGCTCGCGAGCACGAGGACGACTACCCCGGTGACGACCGAGGCGGTCACGAGGGGGTCCGGCAGCGGCGGGTGCAGGCGCCACCGGAGCTCGGCGAACGCGATGACCAGCGGGAACACCCCGAGGAACAGGCCCCAGAAGACGACGATCTGCGCGGCGGTGCCGAGGACGTGCCGACGACGTCCGCCGTCGGGGTCGGCGGTCCGGAAGCGCAGCGGTCCGGAGGTCACGAGTTCCGTGGGGATCCGGCCGAGCAGGACGAGCGACAGTGCGAGGACCGAGCCGACTGACGCACCGACCATGATCAGGACACCGAGTCCCGCCTCGGTGGTGACGGTCGCCCAGACGACGATCGCCGCCGTCACCGCGACGGTCCAGAGGGTGGCGACGACCGCGGCCGCGCGGACCCTCGCGGCGGCGAGCGCCGACGCGACGACGAACAGCGGGACGTCCGCCAGCGCGACGAGGAACGGTTGCAGGGACCCGAGGGTCGCGGTCCGGACGGCCGGCAGCGTGAACACCGCGATCCACCACGCGGCCCCGCCCGCGGCCTGGGCCGCGAAGTACCACCGGCCCCAGGACATGGGAGCACGCTAGCAGCGCGAGACGGACTGGAGGCGCGGTGCCAGCTGGCACCGCGCCTCCAGTCGATCCGCTGTCACGTCTCGAGCACGTGGGCCGGCGTGCTCAGTCCTGACGGTTGATCTGGCCGAGCCAGCGTCCGAAGGACGGCTTGCGCTCGTCGTGCAGGACCGAGACGGTGCTCGTCGGCAGGCAGGTGCGCTCGTCGTCGAGGCCGGTGCTCTTGTGGAGGTCGTGGGCCATGGTGTGCTCCTTCGCGTTCGTGATGAGTTCGACACCGGCGGGCCGCCGGGCATTCCCAGTGGTCAGGGCGTGACCATGCCGCCGTTGACGTTGAGCGTCTCGCCGACGACGTAGCTCGACTCCTGCGACGCGAGGAATACGTAGGCGGGGGCGAGCTCGGCCGGCTGCGCCGCGCGTCCCATCGGCGACTCGCTCGACCCGAAGTCCGGCAGGGACTCGGGGTCGACGCCGCCGCTCGGCTGCAGGACGGTCCAGGTCGGCCCCGGTGCCACCACGTTCACCCGGATGCCGCGTTCGACGAGAGCCTGCGAGAGCCCCTTCGACAGGTTGTTGATCGCACCCTTGGACGCGGCGTAGTCGAGCCGGTCGGGTGCGGGCTGGTACGCCTCCATCGACGCGGTCGTCGTGATCGTCGACCCGGGGTGCAGGTGGGGGAGCGCGGCGCGCACGAGCCGGAAGAGCCCGAAGACGTTGACGTCGAAGGTCGCCTCGAACTGCTCGTCGGTGAGGTCCTCGACGTTCGGCTGCCAGCGCTGCTTCCCGGCGACGCTGACGAGGGTGTCGAGGCCGCCGAGCCCGTCGACGGCCTGGTCGACGAGTGCCTGTGCGTACCCACGGTCGCGGAGGTCGCCCGGGATCGGCACCGCGGTGCGACCTGCGGCCCGGATCTGCTCGATCACGTGGTCGGCGTCGGACTGCTCCTCGGGCAGGTAGGCGAGCGCGACGTCCGCGCCCTCGCGTGCGAAGGCGATCGCGACGGCGGCGCCGATGCCGGAGTCCGCGCCGGTGATCAGGGCCTTCCGGCCGGCGAGCCGACCGGTTCCGCGGTAGGTCTCCTCGCCGAGGTCGGGGATCGGTCGCATCTCGGACTGGAGGCCCGGCTCGGCCTGCGTCTGCGGCTCCGGTCGGACGTCGGGGTAGCGGGTGCGCGGGTTGGTGGCTTCGTACTGGTCGCGGGGTGCGCTCATCGGGTGCTCCTGTGGTGCGTTCGTGGTCCCTCCCACCGAACAGGGTGCGGTCTGGGATCACCTGCAGGAGTGCGGAGTTCGGTCAGTGGCATGAGCGACGACGAACAGCAGACCCGCGAGGACTTCGACGACGCGGTGAACATGACCGCCTCGGAGCTCCGCGCCTGGCTCGACACGGACGAGTCGAAGCAGGTGGGACAGAAGCCGTCGGGCGGCGGCGAGTCGACCGGGCACGAGAGCGGACGCCACATCATCCGGATCCTCGACAAGAAGCAGGCCGACTACACCGACGACGACTACGCCCACATGCGCAAGGTCGTGGGGTACGTCGCCCGGCACGCGAAGCAGCGGCCGGACGGCGACGTGCACGACACCCCGTGGCGGTGGTCCCTCATGAACTGGGGCGACGACCCCGAGAAGCGCTGACGGCGCCGCGCGTACCCTGCGGGCCATGCCGAACCAACTCAAGAAGCCGGACATGTACGACGAACTCCGCAAGGAGGGCAACTCGAAGGAGAAGGCCGCCCGCATCAGCAACGCCGTCGCGGCCCGTGGCAAGGAGGCCGTGGGCCGGAAGGGCGGCGAGTCCGGGTCGTACGACGACTGGACCGTCGCGGACCTCCGGAAGCGCGCGAAGGAGCTCGGTCTGACCGGCTACTCGTCGAAGCGGAAGTCCGAGCTCATCGAAGCGCTCCGGGACCACTGACCGCATCGGGCAGAATGGTGTCCGTGAACGAGACGGGCATGCCGCGCTTCCGACGGATCTGGTCGACGGTGCAGGTCGGGGTGCTCGCCGTGGCCGTCGTGTTCTGCATCGTGATGCTCGTGATCGGCCAAGGCAAGCTCGACCGGGTCTACGCCGTCGCGGCGGTCTTCTTCGGGCTCGCGCTCGTCGGGCACAGCACGTACCTGTGGCTCGTCGCCCGGAACGCCCGCGGCCGCCCCTGACGACCAGGCCGCCCCGGACGCTCCGCGTCAGCCGAACCGCACGGCGATCGGGACGAGCAGCCCTGCCACCCACACGAGCACCAGGAGCAGCGCGCCGACCGCGATGAAGCGTCGGCGTCGGCGGAGCTTCGGACTCCGCTCCTCTCCCCACATCTGAGCGCGGACGAGCACGCGGTTCGCCTGCTCGACGACCTTCCGGACCTCGGGATCCTCGAGTTCCAGCACGCCGTCGCGGGCGTGCTGGGCGATCACGGTCGCCTCGTCGACGGTGAGGTCGTCCTTGCGCATGCCCCCATCGTGACACCCGGCGGGCGTCGGCGCACCCCGCGGCGCGGGACCCGGACCCCGGGGTACGCCCGCCTGTGCCGGCCACGAGCACCGACCGCGTAGCAACGAGGACATGGCACATCGGTTCCGCGGGAAGATCGTCGTCGTCACCGGAGCATCGAGCGGCATCGGGAGGGCCGCTGCGCACGAGTTCGCACGTCAGGGCGCGACCCTGGTGCTCGCCGCGCGCAGCCACGACAGTCTCGAGGCCGCCGCGGCGGAGTGCCGGAAGCTCGGCGCCGAGGCGATCGCGATCCCCACCGACGTCGCCGACGAGCGCCAGGTCGCGGACCTGATCGGGACGGTGACGAGCCGCTTCGGCCGCATCGACGTGTTCGTCGGCAACGCAGCGCTCTTCGTCTACGGCCTCTTCGAGCAGACGCCGACGGAGGCGTTCAAGCGCGTCGTCGACACGAACCTCTACGGGCACCTCAACGCCGTCACGCACCTGCTCCCGCACTGGAAGCAGCGCGGGAGGGGCACCTACGTGCTCGTCGGGTCGATCCAGTCCCTGCTCTCGGCGCCGTACCAGTCGGCGTACGTGACGAGCAAGCACGCGGCGCTCGGCCTGGTCGACGTGCTCGGCGACGAGTTCGCCCACACCGGGATCCGGTTCACGACGCTGCTGCCGTCGACGATCGACACCCCGATCTACCAGAACGGCGCCAACTACACCGGGAAGAAGTCCCACCCGCTGCCGCCGACGGTGTCGGTCGGACGGGCCGGGCGTGCCGTGGTCCGAGCGGCGCTGCACCCGAAGCGCTACCGCTACGTCGGCCGTGTCCAGGCGTCCCTCGTGCCGTTGCAGTACGTGTTCCCCGGGCTGTTCCACAAGCTCACGAAGCCGATGGTGGAGACGTTCGCGCTCCGCGGCACCGGCGCTCCGACCGACGGCAACCTCTACAGTCCCGCCGACGCCGGCAACGCCACCGACGGCGGTTGGGTCGCGAAGCGACGGCGCGTCACGCGCCCGCTCCTGGTCATCGGGGCGGTCGCCGCGGTGGCGGGCGTCGCCCTGGGTCGACGCCGCTGACGGACTGGAGGCGCGTGGCGGCCGGACACCGTGCCTCCAGTCCGCAGTGTGCGGGGTTCCGCACTCCGCGAGAATGGGTTCGCCATGCCACGACCCACCACACGCATCCCGCTCAACACCCTCGCCGTGCCGTTCGGTCTCGCCGGGTTCGCCGAGACCTGGTCGTACGCGGCCCCCGTGCTGCACCTGCCGGCGTTCCTGCCGCAGGTCTTCTGGGTGATCGCCGCCGTCGCCTGGGTGTGGATGCTCGGCGCACACGTCGTCCGCGGCGTCCGGGTGCGCGCGCACGAGCGGCTCGTCGACCAGCTCCGGCACCCGGCGCAGGGCCCGCTCGCGGCACTCGTCCCGGCGACGGCGATGCTGCTCGGTGTCGACCTCGCGCACGTCTGGCCCGTCGGTGGGCAGGTGCTCGTCCTCGTCGCCGTGGCGGTGGCGGCCGGGTTCGCCGCGTGGCTGCTGAGCACGTGGTTCGAGGGACGGCTCGCGCTCGAGTCGGTGCACGGCGGCTACCTGCTGCCGACGGTGGCCGCGGCGCTGGTCGGCTCGGTCGCGACGCACGAGGTCGGTGCGACCTGGCTGTCCTGGGCCTGCTTCGGCGTCGGCGTGTTCTTCTGGGGCGTGATGACCGGCCTGCTGCTGCTCCGGCTGTGCTTCCGCCCGGAGCTGCCCGGCCCGCTCGTGCCGACGATGGCGATCCTCGTCGCACCGCCGGCCGTGGCCACGGTGTCGGTGTTCGCGTTGACGGACGACGTGGTGACGCTGCCGGTGCAGGCGATCGCGGGGCTCGGTGCCCTGCTGTTCCTCGTGCAGCTCGCGCTGCTGCCGCGGTACGTGCGCCTGTCGTTCTCGCTCGGGTTCTGGTCGTTCGTGTTCCCGGCCGCGGCGGTCGCGACGGCCGCGGTCGAGTGGCTGCGGGTGCTCGACCCGTCGTGGGCGTGGATCCCGGTCGTCGCGGTGCTCGCGCTGCTGTGCGCGCTCGTCGCGGTCGTCGGGGCGCGGTCGATCGGCTTGGCGGCGCACCACCTGCTCCGACAGGCCGAGGACGTCCTGCAGGCCGCCGACGACCAGGACGCCGAGCCCGGCCCCGTGACGGGGGCGACGCGGGTGGTCTGAACGCGACGACGGACGGGAGGCACGGTGCGCGTCGGACGCGCACCGTGCCTCCCGTCCGTTGGTCGCGGTGGTCAGGCCGAGACGGCCTGCTCGGCCGTCAGTACCGGCGCGATCGTGCCGGTGCGTGCACCCTCGTAGGCCGCCAGGATCATGCCGAGCACCGCGATGCCCTCGCGCTCGGTGTGGATGGGCCGCGTGCCGTCCCGGAGGCAGACGCCGAAGGCCTCGATCTCGGCGGCGAAGGTGTCGACCTCGTCGAAGGTGACCGTCTCGCTCGTGCCGTCGCGCAGGTCCCACCGCAGGGTCGTGCCGTCGCTCGTGAGGGCGCCGAGCTCTCCCACCGCACTGAAGCGCTCGGTGCCGGCGGCCGGCTCGTAGGCCCAGCTGGTGACGAGCTGCCCGACGGCGCCGTTGTCGAAGCGGAACAGCGCCTGCGCGGAGTCCTCGCCCTCCATGAACTTCAAGCGGTGGGTGGAGAGCAACGCCGTGGCCTGCGTCGGCACACCGCCGGCGAGGTGCATGAGCAGGTAGCTCGGGTGGTAGCCGGTGTCGATGAGCTCGCCGCCACCGCTCTGCGACGCGTGGGCGCGCCAACCCATGTTCGACGGGTCGAACTCGTTGCGGAACGAGTCCGTGGTGCGGACCTCGTACACGGTGCCGAGCGCGCCCTCGTCGAGGAGCTGCTTGGCCTTCGCGACCGCCGGCATGAACAGCTGGTTGTGGGCGCACATGAGGGTGACGCCGGCCTCGGACACGGCGGCCTGCACGTCACGGGCCTCGTCCGGGCTCAGGCAGAGCGGCTTCTCGCAGAGGACGTGCTTGCCGGCGCGTGCCGCGGCCACGATCGCGTCGCGGTGCAGGTGGTGCGGCAGGCAGATGTCGACGGCGTCGACGTCGGCGCGTTCGAGCATCTCGACGTAGTTCGTGAAGAACGGCACACCGAGCTCGGCGCCGCGACCCTCGGCGGTCGCGGGGACGGCGTCGGCCACCGCGGCGATGCGGATGAGGTCCGGGTGCTGGGCGTAGCCGGCGATGTGGGCGGAGGCGATGCCGCCGCCGCCGATGAGGCCGACGCGGATGGGGGCAGTGGGCATGGTTGGTACTCCTGGCTCTGGTCGTGCTGGTGTTCGTGGTGCTGCTGGTGTCCGTGGTCCCGCCGGTCAGGCGGGGACCGGCACCCGGGCGGCCTGGCGGGCGGCCTGGTTGGCGGCCACGACGAGGCGGGTGAGTTCGACGGCGCGGGCGAGGTTGTCGTCCGCGCGCGTCCCGGTGGTGATGTGGTCCACCCACTGGCCGAACGCGTCCTGGGCGTCCTCCGGGACCGGGAGGCTGACCGGCCGGTCGCCGTAGGCCGCGCCGCCGGCGGTGAGGACCCCCGGCTGGTCGGAGTAGGCGAGCCAGCCGGCGGTCCCGGCGACGTCGATGGTGAACGGGGTGCCGGCGACGAAGCCGGCCTCGATCACGCCGATGGCCTGCGAGGGGTAGCCGACGGTGACGACGGCGTGATCCTCCACGGCGCGGCCGGTGACCGAGCGGTAGACGGCGTCCACGGTGTCCGGGCGGGCGCCGAGGAACAGCTGCGTCAGGTACACGGGGTGGCAGCCGAGGTCGGTGAGGGCCCCGCCGATCGCGGTCTCGGGGTCGAAGAAGCGCTCGGGCAGCCACGGTGCGATCGCGCCGTCGTGGGACAACCGGACGCGGGCGTAGTCGACGTCGCCGAGGCGGCCCTCGTCGATCTCGCGGCGGATCGCGGCCGTGTAGCCGTGGTACAGCCGGGGGAGCGAGACGATGAGCTTGACGCCGGCGGCGTCGCACGCGGCGATGATCTCCTCGCACTCCTCGACGGTCGGGGCGAGGAGCTTCTCGGTGAAGACGTGCTTGCCGGCGCGCGCTGCACGGGTGATGACGTCGCGGTGCACGTCGGTGGACGTGGTGATCGTGACCGCGTCGACGTCGTCGCGGGCGAGGAGCGCGTCGAGGTCGTCGGTGAACTCGACGCCGAAGCGCTCGGCGCCCTCGCGGCCGCGGTCGACGTCGTCGTCCCAGACGGCGACGAGCTCGGTGCCGGGGTGCTCCACGGCCTGGCGGGCGTAGTCACCGGCGTGGACGTGCCAGAAGCCGAGGACGGCAACGCGGAGGGGGGTGGTGGGCACGGTGTTGGTCCTTTCGTCGTGGCCCGGATCAGATCCGGACCTTGTCGTAGTCCTTGGGGAGCTTGAACGGGGAGTAGGTCTGCATCATCGGGTCGACACGGTTCTGCGCCCGTTCGACGGCCTCCTGCGGGCTCGCCGTGCCGAGCAGCACGCTCGACCGGGCGTCGGCGAGGGAGTCCCACCACGCGCCGCCGACGGGCAGCGGGGGACGGCAGGTGGACGCGCCGATCGACTCGACGAAGAACCGGATCGACTTCGCGGAGCCCTTCGGGTCCTCGAGCGCGGAGAGGTTCGTGGGCACGCTCGTCGCCGGCACCATGTAGGTCTCCTGGCCACGCTTGCTCGTGAAGTACTTCATGAGCTCCCACACGGCCTTGTTCTTCTTCGACCCCTTCGGCAGGCACAGTGCGAACCCGCCGGACCACGTGTACTTGTCGTCACCCGCCTGCTGGGTCGGCAGGTAGGCGGTGCCCCAGTCGAGGTCCTTCGGGCCGTAGTTGTCGAACGTCTGGATCGTCGACGGCACGCTCACCATGAACGCCATCCGGTCGGCCATGAACGCGGTCTGCCCCGGCGGGTGCCCGGTCGGCTCGTACGTGGCGATGAAGGTGTCCGCGTCCTTGTAGCCGTACCGCTTCGCCCAGTCCTCGTAGAAGTCGAAGATCCCGCGGACGCTCTTCGAGTCCATCGTCATCCGGGAGTCCTGCTGGTCGAAGTACGACGCCCCGAGACCCAGCCCCCAGGTGAACGGCCACCCCTCGCCGTACCAGGGGAGGAGCCCCATGTGGGTGTAGTTCCCACCGGACTTCTTCGTGATGCGCTCGCTGACCTCCCACACCCGGTCGAACGTCGCCGGGCCGTTGTGCTCCCAGTCGAACTCGTCCGGGTCGACCCCGGCACCCTTGAGCATCTTCCGGTTCACGAACATCCCGCGGCAGTCGGTGTCGTGCGGGAGCCCGTACGTCTTGCCCTCGTACGTCACCTCGCCGACGGCGAACCCGAGCCACTGCGCCAGGAACTCGTCCTTCGGCTGCTCCTCGAACTCCTCGATGAGGTCGTCGATCGGCTCGATCAACCCGATCGCCGCGTACTGCGCGGCACTGAACCGGTCGAGCAGCCACAGGTCAGGGGCCGTCCCGCCACGCACCGCCGTGATGATGCTCGTCGCGTCACCGGTGCCCTGCGACGGCACCACGTTCACCTTGACGTCGATGTCCGGGTGGAGCGCCTTGAACTGGTTGATGACCTTCGTCTGGAACGGTACGAACGTACCCGTGACGCCCCAGATCGTGACCTGGTTCGGGTTGCTCCGGGCGCTGGACCCCGTGGCGCACGAGGCCGCGAGGAGTGCGAGCGCACCCGCGCCACCGGTCGCGGCGGCACCGCGCAGGAACGTCCGTCGGTCGAATGCGCTGCTCATTTGAAGCTCCCGATCTGGACGCCCTTGATGAACGTCCGCTGGAACACGAAGAACAGGACCACGAGCGGCAGGATGATGAGCACCGACGCCGCCATCAGCTGGTTGAACTGGAAGTCCTGCGAGTTGTTGAGGCGGAACACCTGCAGACCGATCGACAGGGTCTGCACGTTCTGGTCCTGCAGGTAGATGAGCGGGCCGAGGAAGTCGTTCCAGGCCCCCACCGCCGCGAAGATCCCGACCGTGACGAGCGCCGCCCGCGCCTGCGGGAACACGATCCGCCACAGGATGCCCCACTCCGACGCACCGTCCATCCGCGCCGCGTTGAGCAGGTCCTTCGGGATCTGCAGCAGGAACTGCCGCAGCAGGAAGACGTAGAACGCCGACCCGAACAGACTCGGCACGATCAGCGGCAGGAACGTGTTGATCCACCCGAGCCGTGCGTACAGGTCGAACATCGGGATCAGGGTCACCGGGAACGGGATGAACAGCGTCGCCAGGACGACGTAGAACAGGCGGTCCCGTCCACGCCACTCCAGGCACGCGAACCCGTACGCGATCACGAGGTTCGACACCATCGAGAACACCGTCACGCAGACGGTGATGATCAGCGTGTTCCGGAAGAACGTGAAGAACGGCATCGCGTTCACGGCGTCGGCGAAGTTCGACCAGTCCAGCCACTGCGGGAACCAGGTGGGCGGGAAGGCGCCGAGCTCGGAGTTGCCCTTCAGCGCGGAGATGACCATCCAGTAGATGGGCACCAGGAACAGCAGGCTCATCGCGATGAGCACCACGCGGGCGAGGACCGACGACCACGGCGAACGGATCGAGCCGTCGGCGTTGCGGGAGCGCTCGCCGCGGCGGCCCTTCGGGTTGACCGTCTCGACGCTCGCGGTGACGGTGGGCGAGGACTTGGTGTGCAGGCTCATCGGGTCACTCTCCGGTCACGTCGTAGTTCACGAACCGCTTCGACAGCCAGTACACGAGCCCCGAGAGGAGCATGCCGGCCAGGAACAGCAGGACGGCCATCGCACTCGCGAACCCGAGCTGCGCGTAGCTGAACGCGTTCTTGTAGAGGTAGAGCATGTAGAACAACGTCCCGTTGTCCGGACTGCCGAGGCCGCCCGTGCCGGACGAGATCACGTACGCCTCGGTGAAGACCTGCAGGCCGTTGCTGATGCCCGTGATCAGGTTGAACAGGATGACCGGGGACAGCAGCGGAAGAGTCAGGGCGAAGAACTGCCGCACCGGGCCGGCACCGTCGACGCGGGCAGCCTCGTACAGGGTCTTCGGGATCCCGCGGAGTCCGGCGAGGAAGATCAGCGCCGCGTTGCCTGCGCCCATCTGCGCCAGCGCGACGATGACGAGCTTCGCGGTCGTCGGGTCGCCGAGCAGGTTCGTCGCCGGGATGCCGACGAGCTTCATGACCTGGTTCACGATGCCGGTCTGCGGGTTGACGAGCACCACGAAGATGAACGCCAGCGCGAACGTCGGGATGAGCGACGGGATGTACAGCGCCGTGCGGTACCAGCCGATCTCGCGGACGTCCTGGTTCATCGCCATCGCGATCACGATGGCGACGACGATCCCGACCGGGACCGCGATCACCGCGAAGAACAGGGTGTTGCCGACCGCGGTGTGGACCAGGGGGTCGATGAACGCCGCGATGTAGTTGCCGAACCCGACCCACGTCGCACCGTTCATGCCCGAGTACCGCGTCAGGCTGATCGCGAACGAGTACACCAGCGGGTAGCCGATGAACACGAGGACGCCGATGATCCAGGGGGAGATGAAGGCGAGACCGACCCGGACCCTGCGCTTCTCGGCGACGGTCCACGGGTGTTTCTCCCGGGGGCGTCGCCGGGGTCTCGGGACCGCGGCGTCGCGTTCCCGGAGGGGAGGTGGAGCTGCGGTACCGGATCGTGTCGTCGTCGTCACGAGCGTCCCTTCGTCGTGGTCACACCGGTGTGGCCGTACGATTCAATCAAATTGATTGATGAAACCGAGGTGATGCGATGCTAGGGACCATGGACGATCCGCGTCAACCACCAGCGCACCCCGTGTTGCACCGCGGAACGAACAGCGCGCGAGTCGGCACCCTCAACCGCGCCCTCGTCCTCGACGTCGTCCGCAGGCAGGGCCCGGCAACCCGGACCGCGATCGCCGCGACCACCGGACTCACCGCGCAGACCGTGTCGAACATCGCCGCCCGGCTCCTCCGCGAAGGACTCCTCCGCCAGGAAGCCCCCACCGCACCCGAGGGGCCCCGCGCACTCGGCATCGCCCCCGACGCCCGGTACGCCATCGGCCTCCACCTCGACCCCGCTCGCGTCACCGCGGTCCTGGTCGACCTCGCCGGCACCGTCCTCGCCACCGAACACCGTGACACCGGCCGCGTGGACGACCCCACGGCGACCCTCGACGCCATGGCCGCGATGACGGAACGCCTGCTCGCCGGACGGACCCGGCAGCAGCGCACCACCCGGGAACGCCTCGTCGGCATCGGCGTCGCGGCACCCGGGCCGCTCGACCCGGCACGGGCGGCGCTCGCCGCACCGGTCCAGCTCCCCGGTTGGGCCGGCGTGCCCGTCGCCGAGGAGCTCGGCCGTCGCACCGGCCTGCCCGTCCTGCTCGAGAAGGACGGCGTCGCGGGCGGGCTCGGCGAGGCCTGGACCACCACGAGCACCGCGGGCCTCGTCACGGTCACGCTCGGGCACGGGATCAGCGCGGCCGTCGTCGCCGGGGGCGAGGTCGTCCGCGGGGCCACCGGCAACGCCGGCGAGTTCGGCGGGATGCCCGTGCACGCCCACGGCCGGTGGACCGCCGTCTGGGAGGCCTGCCAGCCGCTCCAGCAGGTCCGGCGCGCGATCGACGCCGGACTCCTGCCCGCCGACACCGGCACCGACTGCCCCGCAGCGGTCCGCGCCGCCTACGAGTCCCTCTGCGCCGATCCCGATGGTGCACCCCTGGTCGCGGCCGGCGGAGCGGCCCTCGGCTCAGCGCTGGCTCACGTCGTCGAACTCCTCGACGTCACCGACGTCGTGATCGGCGGGAGCGCAGCGATCGCGGGCGGCGAGGTGTTCCTCGACGCGGTCCGCGCGAGCCTGGCGGACCGCCTGCCGGACGCGCCGCGGATCGCCGTCGAGCCGACCACGCACGGCGAACAGGCCGTCGCCCGCGGTGCGGCGTGCGCGGTCCTCGCGACGGCGCTCGACGCGCGGGCCCCGGAGGAGACCGCCTCGCGTGTCGCGACGGCCCGCGGGCCGCGGGCCCGCAGCATCGCGCACCCCTGGTGAGCCGCCGCGGTCCGGTGGGTGCGGCCCTGGTCCGGCACCGGTCGGGAGGCGCGGTGCGCGTCCGACCTGCACCGCACCTCCCGGCCTGGTCGCCGTCACCGCCCCGTCCACGTTCGCGGACCGCGTGACGTCCCGAGACGGCGGCCGTCGCGACGCGACCCGCGGAGGACGTAGCGTCGTCCCATGACCACGACGACGCCGACCGCACCCGACTTCCAGGCCGCGTGGAGCGCCTGGCACGAGGCTCACGAGCGTTCCCGTGCGAGCGAGCACGGGTTCCTGGCGATCACGAGCATCCGGTGGCTGACCGGCACGCCGGAGCGGTTCGACGACGCTCCCGGGACGTGGTCCACTTCGGACGACGGGCCCGTGGTGGTGCTCGCGGAGGGGGAGTCGATCGAGGTCGACGGCGTCCGGGTCACCGGGACACATCGCTTCGGCCCGCTGGCGGAACGGTCGAGCACGTCCGTCGTGTGGCAGGACGGGGACGAGACCGTGGTCGTCGAGGTCGCCCGCCGCGGTGGCAGTGACGTCATCCGGCCGCGCCGACCCTCGAACGCGACGCGGGTGTCGTACCCGGGAACGCCGTCGTACGAGCCCGACCCGGCCTTCGTCGTCGACGCGCACTTCGAGCCGTTCGGGACGCCGCGCTCGGTGACGGTGGGGTCCGTCGTCGACGGGCTGCAGCACGTGTACGAGGCGCCGGGCGTGCTGACGTTCGACCTCGACGGGCCGCGGTCGCTCCTGGCGTTCAACGGACACGGGGACGGGTTGCACGTGCTGTTCACCGACCGGACGAGCGGGGTGACGACCTACGCGGCCAACCGGAGCCTGGACATCGCGGCGCCGGACGCCACCGGTGCGACGACGATCGACTTCAACCGGGCGACGAACCTGCCGTGCGCGTACACCGAGCACGCGACGTGCCCGCTGCCGCCGGCGGAGAACCGGCTCGACGTGGCCGTGGAGGCGGGGGAGCGGCTGCCGGTGTGACGCGGGCGGGCGGGCGCCGGGTGCGGGTGACGGGCCCGGGCGGTGCGGACTCGGAACGACACTGTCGATGTCGTACGACGTCGGCGGTGTCGTTGCTTGCGTGCGCGGGCTGTTGCGCGCGCTCGGTTGCGACGAGTCCGATGTCGTACGACGTCGGAGTCGTCGTTCGGCAGCGGCGCCCGCCCGCCCGGCAGCCCGCCCGCCCGACCGCTCAGGGCACCCGGACGCGGGACCAGCCGCTCGTCGCCCGCCACGCCTGCGGGTCGAACGTGAACACGCTGCCCATGCCCGGCTGGTCGAGTGCGCGGGAGATCGGTACGCCCCGCAGGTCGGCGAGCAGCAGCGCCCCGACGGCACCGTGCGAGACGATCGTGACGTCGCCGTCGGCGGTCAGCGCCCGGACCGCAGCGATGATGCGCGCCTGGGCGTCGACCGCCCGCTCCCACCCGCGCACCGAGTCGCCCGGCGTGGCGAAGAACGCGTCGACGACCCCCTCGAACTCGTCCAGCGGCAGGTAGCCCGTCGCACTGCGGTCGATCTCACCGAGTGCGGCGTCCGTCGAGGGGACGAGCCCGACCGCCTCCGCGACGATCGCAGCGGTGTCGATCGCCTTCCGCTCGGTGCTCGACACGATGCGCCGGACCCCGGGGCACCAGGCGACGGCAGCGGCCCCCGCGGCGCGGGCACGACCGTCGGTGGAGAGCCCCCACGACTCGATCGGCCGCGCGGGGTCCACGACGACCTCGGCGTGGGTCAGGAAGAACGAGGGCACGGCGTCACTCCAGGTCGTCGGCTGCCGACGGGTCGACGATGCGCACGCCGTCGACCTCGCCGATCCGGGCGATGAGCAGGGACCCCTCGGCCCGGCCGGCGACGTCGATCCGGACCGCGGTGGCGTCGGCCCGGTCGGTGTCCTGCTGCACGAGTCGGGCGACCCGCCACCCACCGGCCGTGACGAGGGCGAGCACGGCCGGGAGCACCCCGCGACCGGCGTCGTAGACCACGTCGAGCGTCATCGACTGCTCGGCGGAGCGGGACAGCGCCCGGACGATCGCGGTGTAGCCGAACACCACGACGAAGTGCAGGGCGGTGACGACCAGTGCGAGCAGCCAGAGTCCGGCGCCCGCGGCCATGCCGATCGCCGCCGTCTCCCACACCGCGGCCGCCGTGGTCAGCCCGCGGACCGCTCCGCGTCGGGTGAGGATGAGCCCGGCGCCGAGGAACCCGACTCCGGAGACGATCTGCGCGGCGACACGGGACGGGTCGAGCACGACGTGGTCCGGCACGAGGACGTCGCTGAACCCGTACTTGCTCACGAGCAGCATGAGGGCGGACGCGGTCCCGACGATCGCCTGCGTGCGGATGCCAGCGCTCTTCGACCGGAGCTGGCGCTCGAGGCCGATGAGCGACGCGAGGGCGAACGCGAGCAGGACCTCGCCGATCTGCACCCACCCCTGTCCGGCGAGCGGTTCGGTGAGGTGTTCGATCGTCACGCCGACCGACGGTACTCCCACCGCCACGCGGGGTAACACGTCGTCGTCCTTCGCAACAGACGATCGGGGACGGCAGCGTGCTGCCTAGGGTCGCACCAGACGGACTCCGGGAGGAACGATGACCACAGCCCCGTTCGCGATCGCGATCGAACTCGACGGCGACGGCGCACACCCCGCAGCGTGGCGGGCGGCCGACCACGCGCCGGCCGACCTGCTCAGCGGGAGGCGCATCGCCGCCACCGTGCGGGCGGCCGAGCGGGCGGGGTTCACCGCCGTGACGTTCGAGGACGCCGCGGTCCCGCCGGGCACGTCCGCCGGCAGTGGAGTCGTCGGCCGGATCGACGCGGTCCAGCGTGCGGCCTTCGCGGCCCCGCTGACGTCGGCGATCGGTCTCGTCCCGGTCGCCCCCGCGGTGTACACCGAGCCCTTCCACGTCTCGACGCAGCTCGCCACCGCCGACCTGGCCTCCGACGGCCGTGTCGGGTGGATCGCGGACACCGACCCCGACCCGCGCTCCGCAGCGGTGTACGGACGCGCACCGGTCGACGCCGCCGAGGCCGTCGCGACCGCCACCGACGCGATCGAGGTCGTCCGTCAGCTCTGGGACAGCTGGGAGGACGACGCCGTCATCCGGGACGCCACGACCTGGCGGTACGTCGACCGGGACCGCCTGCACCGGGTGACCGCCGAGTCGCCCCGGTTCTCCGTCGCCGGACCGAGCATCATCCCGCGGCCGCCGCAGGGGCAGCTGCCCGTGTTCGCCCCGTTGGCCGGCGGACTGCCCGCCGGCACCGACGTCGCCCTCGTCACCTCGAGCGCGCAGGCCACCCGTCGGCTCGCGACCGAGGCCGGCGCCGCGCAGGTGTGGCTCGAACTCGAGGTCGCCCTCGACCGCGCCGGTGTCCCCGCCGCCCGCCGGGTCGCCGACCTCGACGCGCACGAGCCGTGGGCACCAGGAACCGTCGGGCGGTACGTCGGCGACGCCGCCGGCCTCGTCGACCTGCTCACCGACCTCGCCGGCCAGGTCGACGGCGTGCGGCTCCACCCCGCGGTCCTGGACGACGACCTCGACGAGATCGGTCGCGCCGTGCTGCCCGCCCTCCGCGAGGCCGGGCTCTTCCGGTCGCCCCGTCCCGGTGACCGGCTGCGGGACGTCCTCGGGCTCCCGGCCGCGGTCAACCGCCACACCGCTGCCCGCACCGCCGCCCTCGAGGAGGTCACCGCATGAGCACCACGACCCCGCGCAATCAGATCCAGTTCGGCGTCTTCTTCCAGGGCGTCAACTCGACGACGATCTGGACCGAGCCGGAGTCCGGCTCGCAGACGGCGTTCGAGTCCTTCCGCCGCATCGCGCAGACCGCCGAGCGTGGACTCTTCTCGGCGTTCTTCCTCGGCGAGGGGCTGCGCCTCCGCGAACACCTCGGGCAGGTGCACGACCTCGACGTCGTCGGCCGTCCTGACGCCCAGACGCAGCTCGCCGCCCTCGCCGCGATCACCGAGAGGATCGGTCTCGTCGCCACCCAGAACACCACCTACAACGACCCGGTCGACCTCGCGCACCGGCTGCAGAGCCTCGACCTGCTGTCCGGCGGGCGGGCGGCCTGGAACGTGGTCACGACGGACAACGCCTGGACCGGCGCGAACTTCCGCCGCGGCGGCTACCTCGACCACGCCGACCGCTACACCCACGCCGAGCGGGTCGTCGAGACCGTCCGCGCCGTCTGGGACTCGTGGGACGACGACGTCGTCGCCTCCGGCCCTGACGCCGCGAGCTGGTCGCACCGGTCGGGCGTCCACGTCGTCGAGCGCGACCTCGGGCACTACGCCGTCCGCGCCGAGGGACGGCTCCCGCGCAGCGCCCAGGGACACCCGGTGCTCTTCCAAGCGGGCGACTCCGACGAGGGCCGCGACTTCGCCACCAGGGCCGCCGACGTCATCTTCAGCGCGCATCCCGAGTTCGAGGACGCCAAGGCCTTCGCCGCGGACATCCGCCGTCGCACCCTCGCGGCAGGCCGCCCCGAGGACGACGTGAAGATCTTCCCCGGTCAGCAGTTCGTCCTCGCGGACACCGACGCCGAGGCCGAGGAGAAAGCGCGCTGGGTCGCCGAGCACCAGATAACACCGGCCACGGCGATCGCCTACCTCGAGAACATCTGGGGCACGTCGCTGCAGACCTACGACCCGGACGGCCCGCTGCCGGACATCGACCCCGTCGTCGAGGTCACCGGTTCGACGCGCGGCTCCGGCTTCCAGTTCCAGAAGTCGCAGGAGCTCGCGACGCAGTGGCGGGCACTGTCCGAGGCCGAGGGGCTCTCGATCCGCCAGCTCGTCACCCGCGTCGGCGTCCGTCGCGGCGGCATCGTCGGCGGCTACTCGAGCGTCGCGGACCGGCTCGCCGATTACGCCGACGCCGGGGCCGTGCACGGGTTCAACGTCTCGCCGTGGCTCGTCCCGTCCGGCCTCGACGACATCGTCGACCGCCTCGTGCCACTCCTGCAGGACCGTGGCGTCTACCGGACGGAGTACCGCGGCGACACGCTGCGCGAGCACCTCGGCCTGCGCGGTCCGCTGACGCGACGCGCGGCCGCCTGACGCGGGCGGGTCCCGGAGAGCGGCGCACGGCCGTCGCGGCGACCGACCGACGGACTGGAGGCGCGGTGCGGGCCCGCCCCGTGCCTCCCGTCCGTCAGGGGGTCGCCGTAGGGTGAGCGGGTGGAGTTCCCGGGGGAGGCGGCCGGCGCGCGTGACGCGTCGACCTCTCCGGGGTCACCCCGGGGCACGCAGGACCAGCAGGACGACACGCCCCGAGCGGGCCGGCGCGCTCCGCGCGCGACGCCGCACGGAGGCACCGACGGGTCCCCTGGGAACCCCACGCCCCTGTCCGTCGTCGCCGGCGCCCTCGCGGACGCGTTCCTGACCGCGGAGCACTGGGGACCGGACGACCTGACCGCCGCCGGCTGGGCGGTGGTGGGCGTCGAGCGCGCTTACGTCGGACTCGCGGTCGCGGCGGCCCTCGCCGCGTACCCACGGCCACCCGTGGACGCACCGCGACAGCTCGCAGCGGTGCTCGCAGCAGCACCGCGGCTGGCCGAACTGCACCGCGCCCGCGAGGCCCGCCGACCGGTCCGGATCACCGCGCGCCGGGCGACCGCGGTCCGGGCACGACCGGAGACCGCGTCCCGACTGCTCGTCGACACGCTGCCGGAGCTCGCGCGCGAACTCGACCTGACCGTCGGGCGGCTGCTCTGGCTCGCGGACACCCAAGCGTGGAACCGACGACCGGGTCCGTCGAGCCCGCTCCACCACTACCGCGCGGAGTGGATCCGTCGGCCCGGGCGGACGCCGCGGTTGCTCGAGAAGCCGATGGACCTGCTCCGCCGGACACAGCGGACCATCCTCGACGAGCTCCTCACCGCGCTGCCGGTGCACGACGCGGCGCACGGCTTCGTCGGTGGTCGGAGCGTCGTGACCGGAGCCGCAGTGCACACCGGGCAGCAGGTCGTCGTCACGGCCGACCTGACGTCGTTCTTCGCGAGCATCACGGCGCCCACCGTGTACGGGGTCTTCCGTTCGGCGGGCTTCGCGGAGCCGCTCGCGCACGTCCTCACCGGCGTCTGCACCCACCGGGTGCCGGTGCACGTCCTCAGCGCGATGCCGGACGGCGGCAGCCCGGAGGAACGGCAGACCCTGCGCGGGATGCTCCGGGAAGCACACCTGCCGCAGGGCGCACCGACCTCACCGGCGCTGGCGAACACGGCGCTCCGGCACCTCGACGCGCGGCTCGCGGGGTGGGCGGCCTCGGTCGGCGCGGTCTACACCCGGTACGCCGACGACCTGACGTTCAGCGGCGACGAGCGGCTCGCGGCACGACCGGACGCGTTCCTCCGCGGGGTCGACCGGATCGTGACGGAACAGGGACTCCGGCTGAACCCGTCGAAGAGCCGGGTGCGGCGGCGGGGCTCGCGACAGTCGGTCACCGGGGTCGTCGTCAACGACCGGACCTCGCCCGGTCGGCGCGAGGTCGACCGGCTGCACGCGATCCTGCACAACGCCGCCGTGCACGGCCCGGCCTCGCAGAACCGTGCGGGCCACCCCGACTTCCGGGCGCACCTGCTCGGACGGATCGGGTGGGTCGAGCAGGTCCACCCCGGACGCGCACGGCGGTTGCGCGACGAGTTCGCACGCATCGTCTGGTGATGGCGGTCCGTCCGCGCGCGGGTGTGACGCCGGGTTGCGGTGGGCACGAGCCGGACGTCTGCCCGCCGGTAGCGTGCCGCCATGTGCCCGAGTGAGATCCCGGCCGACGCCCGCTACGAGGAACTGATCGCGCCGCTCCGACCGGTGATCGACCGGATCGCCGTCGACGCCCGGCAGCGGGAACGCGAGGAACGGCTCGCCACCGACCAGCTCAGGTGGCTCGTCGAGGCCGGGTTCGCCCGCTGGCGCACCCCGCTCGAGTGGGGCGGGGTCGGTGCCCGCCTGTCGGACGTCTTCCGCGCGATCGCCGAGATCGCCGAGGTCGACCCGAACCTCGCGCACGTGTGGCGGAACCACTTCTCGTTCATCGAGGACCGGGTGCACGCCGAGGGGAGCCCGTTCGACCGGGAGATCGTCGCGCGACTCGGGGGCGGCGAGTTCGTCGGCGGCGGGTGGAGCGAGACCCCGAACACCGCAGGCGTCGACATCACCACCCGGATCACCCGCGACCCGGACGGCGGCTGGCGCGTGACCGGCCGGAAGTTCTACTCGACCGGCAGCGTCTACGCGAGGTGGATCACGGTGCTGGCGCTCGACGACACCGGAGCGCGGTTCGTCGCCCTGGTGGACGCCCGGGACCCGGGCGTGCAGATCGGCGACGACTGGGACGGCTTCGGGCAACGGATCACCGGCAGCGGGAGCGTGGCGTACACCGACGTGCGTGTCCCCGACGAGCGGGTGCTGCCGTACGCGACGCGCTACCCGTACCAGGAGCAGTACTACCAGACGGTGATGCACGCGATCCTCGTCGGCATCGGGCGGGCGTCGCTCCGTGAGGGGATCGCGGCGCTGCGCTCCCGTGCCCGCGGGCACCACAACGGCACCGCCGAGGTCCCGACGCAGGACCCCGAGCTGCTGGGCACGATCGGCACCGTCGCTGCCCGGGTGTACGCCGCCGACTCCGCGTTCACCGCGAGCCTCGGGCCGGTGGACGCCGCCGTCGACCGGCACACGGAACTCCGGGCGACCGGGGCGGACCCGTCGACGGACCCCGTCCTGCGCGCCGCCCTCGAGCGGAGCTGGATCGCGGTCGCCCAGGCGCAGACGGTCGTCACCGACGCCGTGCTCGACGCGACCACGCTCGTGTTCGACGCCCTCGGGTCGAGCGGCACCTTCCGCTCCCTGGGCCTCGACCGGCACTGGCGGAACGCCCGGACCCTGGCGTCCCACAACCCGCGCGTGCACAAGCGGCGCATCGTCGGCGACCTGCTCGTGAACGGCGCCAGTCCGCTCGACCGGGCGTAACCCGCCGTCACGAGGCGCAACCCGACGACACCTGCACCCGGCGGGCCCGCTCCGCCCCGTACGGTCGTCGGCAACGGCCCGCCACGGACGCAGGGGAGGCGGGGTGGCGGGCCGCTCTGCACGCGTACGGAGGGACCACCGTGACCGAGACACCCGCACCGACGATCGTCACCGTGCCGGACGCCGACCTTGCAGCGGCTGTCGCCCGACCCGGCGGGATCGCCCGGCTCGCCGACCGGATCCGGGCCTCCGGTGCCGTGGCCGTCGCGATCGGCACCGACCGCTTCGACCTCGAACGCGGTCGTGGTCACCGACTCGACCCGACGACGGCGGCGCTCGCCCTCGGCCGTGCGCTGCCCACGCACGGGCTGCTCGTCGCGGCGGCACCCACCCGGGAGCACCCCTACAACGTCGCCCGCCGGGTGCTGTCCCTCGACCACGTGCTCGACGCCCGAGTCGGACTCGTCGTCGGCGCGCGGGACCACGGGCTTCCGGCGACGGGGGAGCAGCACGACGCGGCCGAGTTCGCCGAGGTCGTGCGCGGCCTCTGGCGCACGTGGCCCCTCGACAGCATCGTCGGCGACCGCGAGGCGGGCCGGTTCGCCGACACCACCCGGATCCGCCCGCTCGACCACGACGGCGGACCGGGCGGCTACCGGGTCCGCGGGCCGCTGACGACGCCGTCGAGCCGGCAGGGCGAACCCGTCCTCGCGGTCTGGCACGACGTCGCGTACGAGGGCGCCGACCTGGTGCTCGGTGCCCACCGCGACGGCACCGGCGTCGCGCACCCGCTCGTTCCGTTGCCGGCCGCGGCCGACGTGTCGGAGTCGAGCCGCGCCTCCAGTCCGACGACCGACACGGCGACCGACCGACGGACGCTCCGCGACCTGCTCGGCCTGCCCGTCCCCGCGACGGTCGGCGCATGAGCGCCGACGCCGGGCTCGTCCTCGGGGTCAACCTGCAGGGCTTCGGCCAGCGGCCGGCGGCCTGGCGGACCCAGGACGTCGAGCCGACCGACCTGCTCACCGCCGAGTTCTGGGGCGACCTGGGCAGGATCGCGGAACGCGGGCTGCTCGACATGGTGTTCTTCGCCGACCACCCCGCGCTCGGCGACCCGAACGTGCGCGCGTACGGGCTGCTCGAACCGTTCGTGGCGCTCGGGGCGATCGCCGACGCGACGACCCACCTCGGGCTCGTCGGGACGGCTTCGACCACCTACAACGACCCGGTGGACCTCGCCGAGCGGCTGCTGTCGCTCGACACGGTCTCCGGCGGCCGCGTGGCCTGGAACGCGGTGACGACGTACGACCGGTCGGTGTCCGCGAACTTCGGCGTCGCGACGAACCCGGAGCGACCGGAGCGGTACGCCCGCGCCGGGGAGGTCGTCGACCTCGTCCAGGCGCTCTGGCGGTCCGCCGCCACCGGGGTCCCCGTCGACCACCACGGCGAGTTCACGGAGTTCGCGGGGGCGATCAGCGTCCCGCCGTCGGCGCAGGGGCACCCGGTGGTGTTCCAGGCCGGGGGCTCGCCGCACGGGCGGGACCTCGCTGCCCGGGTCGCCGAGGGCGTGTTCGCCGTCGAGCTGACGCCCGAGCCCGCGCGGGAGCACTACCGTGCCGTGAAGCAGGCGGCCGAGACCTACGGTCGGCGCGCGGCGGATGTTGCGATCGTCCCCGGTCTGTCGCTCGTGCTCGGGAGCACCGAGGCCGAGGCGCAGCGGCGGTTCGACGAGCTCGAGGCCCTCGCCCCGGACGGGTACTCGCTCCGGGCGCTCGGGACGCACCTCGACGCCGACCTCACCGACCTCGACCCCGAGGCGCCGATCCCCGCGGCGATCCTGGACCGCGAGGTCGACCCCGTGACGTACGGCCCCTCGCTCGGGTACCACGAGACCGTCGTCCGCTGGGTCCGCTCCCACAACACCTCCCTGCGAGAGGTCCTGCGCGGCTTCGGCGGGTACGGCGCCCGGATCGTCGTCGGCACGCCGGAGCAGGCCGCCGACACCATCGAGGAGTGGTACCGGACCGGGGCCGCCGACGGGTTCAACCTGATGATCGACGAGTTCCCGCGCGGCCTCGAGACCGTGGTCGACGAACTCGTGCCGATCCTGCAGCGTCGCGGGGTGTTCCACCGCGCGTACGAGGACGTCACGTTGCGCGGGCGGCTCGGCGCGCGGGCGCGCGGGTTGTAGGCAACCTCGCACGGTGCTCGGCCCGGTCCGCAGCGTGCGGGGGTCCGCGCGCGCCCCGCGCGCCCGTGACGCCGTGTGACGCCGCGGCGACGGTGCCGCGTCACACGGAGCAACGCCCGGTCACGCTCCGCAACACCCGTCGTCCCCGGGCCCGGTCGGTCATAGCGTCGCCACCATGACCGACTACCTCGACCGCGAGCACGACAAGACCTTCACGAAGGTCTACAAGCAGCAGACCCCGGACATCCTCAAGGCGTTCGTGCAGTTCGACGAGTCGGTGTTCCAGCCCGAGGGCCGCGAGATCCCGCTGAAGTACCGGGAGCTCATCGCGCTGGCGGTCGGCATCACCACGCAGTGCGTCTACTGCATCGACGGCCACAGCCAGCGCGCGGTGAAGGCCGGCGCGAACGAGGCCGAACTCGCCGAGGCCGCCTGGGTCGCCACGGCCATCCGCGCCGGCGGTGGGTTCGCCCACGGCCGCCTCGGCTTCAAGTTCGGCGCCGACGCCACGACTCCCGCCCCGCACGAGCACTGACCACCGACCACACCCGACGGAAGCGCACCCCATGCCCGACCGCATCACCCTCGTCACCGCCCTGCAGGGCGCCGGCTGGCACCCCGCCGCCTGGCGCACCGCCGGCCCCGCGGCGCAGCGCCTCACCAGCCTCCGGCACTGGCGCGACGTCGTCGTGGAGCAGGACCGACTCGGCGTCGACGCCGTCACGATCGAGGACTCCTTCACCGCCGGTCCGGTGGACGCGGCGGGTGACCTCGACACGGGCACGGTCGTCGGTCGCCTCGACGCGCTCCTCCTCGCGAACGCGGTCGCGCCCGCGACCCGCGCGATCGGTCTGGTGCCGACCGTCTCGGTGACGCACACCGAGCCCTTCCACGTCGCCACGGGCCTCCAGACCCTCGACCACGTCTCGCAGGGGCGAGCCGGGTGGCGGATCCAGGTCAGCCCGACGCCCCGCGAAGCCGCGCTCTTCGGGCGCCGCCCCGGCGGCGACACCGCCGCCGACCTGTTCGACGAGGCGCGCGAGGTCGCCGAGGTCGTCTCGCGACTCTGGGACAGCTGGGACGACGACGCGATCATCCGCGACGTGACCACCGGCCGGTTCATCGACCGCGACCGCATCCACAACGCGGAGTTCGAGGGCTCCTTCGTCTCGGTCCACGGCGCGTCGATCGTGCCGCGGTCGCCGCAGGGTCGACCGCCGGTCCTCTCGCTGGCGCACCGCGCCGACGCGGCCGCGTTCGCCGTCGACGCTGCGGACGTCGTGCTGGTCACGCCCGGGTACGGCGGCCTGGAGGCACGGGACGCGCTGGCACTCGTCCGTGACGCTGAGCAGGCGGCCGGTTCTGACGTCCGTCGTCCGGTCCTCGCCGACCTCGCGGTGCTCATCGGGTCGTCGGCGGCCGAGGCCGCCGATCAGCTCGCAGCGCTCGACGCCGCCGCGGGTGTGCCGTACGCGGTCGGGTCCGGGTCCGACACGTCCGTGCTGGCCATGACCGTGCCCGAGCTCGTGACGCTGATCGGTGACCTGCGGGACCTCGGGTTCGCCGGCGTCAGGCTCCGCCCGCTGCGCATCCCGCTCGACTCCACGGCGATCGCCCGCGAGCTCGTCCCCGCGCTCGTCACGGCCGGCCTCCGCGCCGACGTGGCCTCGCGTCCCACCGCCGACCTGCGCACGCGGCTCGGCATCGCCCCGGCGGTCAGCCGGTACGCGTCCGTCTCCGGTTCCGCACCCGTGGAGGTCTCAGCATGAGCGCCAAGCGTCAGGTCCACCTCGCCGCCCACTTCCCTGGAGTCAACAACACCACGATCTGGAGCGACGACCGGGCCGAGAGCCAGATCGCGTTCTCGTCGTTCGAGCACTTCGCCCGGAACGCTGAGCGCGGGCTGTTCGACTACCTGTTCCTCGCCGAGGGCCTGCGGCTCCGCGAGCAGAAGGGCCGCATCCACGACCTCGACGTCGTCGGGCGCCCGAACACGCTCGCGATCCTCGCCGCCCTCGCCGGGGTCACCGACCACATCGGGCTCGTCGGCACGCTGCAGACCACGTTCAACGAGCCGCTCGAACTCGCGAAGCAGCTCGCGACGCTCGACCACCTCACCGACGGACGCGCCGGCTGGAACGTCGTGACCAGCTCGGACGCGTTCCACGGCGCGAACTTCCGTCGCGGCGGATTCCTCGACCACGCCGACCGGTACACGCGGGCGGCGGAGTTCATCGAGCTGTCCCGTGAGCTCTGGGACTCGTGGGAGTCCGACGCCGTGGTGGCGGACCCGGCCGCCGCCGGGCTCGCGCGTGGCCCCTTCGCCGACCGCTCCCGCATCCGCGACGTCGACCACCACGGCCCCCAGTTCGACGTCACCGGGACGTTCCCGGTGCCGCGGAGCCCGCAGGGGCACCCGGTGGTCGTGCAGGCCGGCGACTCCGACGAGGGGCGTGACCTCGCCGCGGCGCACGCCGAGGTGATCTTCTCGCTGCACACCGAGTTCGACGACGCGAAGTCCTACTACGACGACATCACGGCGCGACTCGAGCGCGTCGGCCGCTCGAAGGACGAGCTGCACATCCTGCCGGCGTCGACCTTCGTCCTCGGTGACACGCCCGCGGACGCCGCCGAGCGGGCCCGGGCGATCCAGCGCGCCCAGGTCAGCCCGGCCACGGCGATCGCGTTCCTCGAACAGGTGTGGAACCGCGACCTGTCCGGGTACGACGTGGACGGCCCGCTGCCCGACGTCGAGCCGGACCTCGACGGCGTCGCGATCACCCGCGGCCGCGCCCGGCACACCCGCGACGTCCCCGCGCTCGTGCAGTCCTGGCGTGACCTCGCTGCTGCGGAGAAGCTGTCGATCCGTGACCTGGTCATCCGCGTGTCGACGCGCGGCGGGTTCGTCGGGACGCCGTCGCACATCGCCGCCGAGATCGACCGGTACGTCCAGGAGCGCGCGACCGACGGCTTCGTCGTCGTCCCGCACACCAACCCGTACGGCCTCGACGAGTTCGTCGACACGGTCGTCCCGCTGTTGCAGGAGCGCGGCGTGTACCGGGAGTCCTACACCGAGGGCGCGACGCTCCGCGAGACGCTCGGCCTGCCGGGGAACATCCGGGACAGCCGGGGGGTCCTCGCGTGACGGCGCTCGGCTGGACGCCCGCACGGACGGTGGTGGCGGCGTGACCCGGTACGTGCTCTCGCGCATCGGGCAGGCGGTGCTCGTGCTCTGGGCGGCGTGGACGATCTCGTTCTTCGTCCTGTACGTCCTGCCGAGCGACCCCGCCCGGATCATGCTCGGTCCGGACGCCACCGACGTGACGCAGGCGCAGCTCGACGCCCTCCGACACCAGTACGGACTGGACCAGCCCGTGCTCGTGCAGTACTTCCAACACCTCGGTTCACTGCTGACCGGCGACCTCGGTCGCTCGATCGGCGTCGGACGACCCGTCACCGAGGTCATCGGCGAGGCCGTCGGGCCGACCGCGCAGATCGCCGTCGTCGGCCTGCTGCTCGCGATCGTGTTCGGCGGTGGCGTCGCCGTGCTGGCGACGTGGACCCGGAACCGTGCCCTCGGCCAGTTCCTGCTCCAGCTGCCCCCGATCGGCGTCGCCGTGCCCGGCTTCTGGTTCGCCCTGCTGCTCGTGCAGTGGTTCTCGTTCGGCCTGCACCTGTTCCCGGCGTTCGGCGGCGAGGGACCGTCGTCGGTCGTCCTGCCGGCGATCACCCTGGCGCTGCCCACCGGTGCGACGATCGCCCAGCTGCTGTCGAAGTCCCTGGTCGCGACGCTGCGTGAGCCGTACGTCGACACCGCGTACGCCAAGGGCGCCGGACGGTGGCGGGTGCAGCTCCGGCACGCGCTGAAGAACGCCGCGCTGCCGGCACTCACCGTGACCGGCCTCATCGTCGGACAGCTGTTCTCCGGCACCGTCGTCACCGAGACGGTGTTCTCCCGCCCGGGCCTCGGCCGGGTCACCGCGACCGCCGTGCAGGGGCAGGACATCCCCGTCGTGCAGGGCATCGTGCTCGTCGCCGCGGCGATCTTCGTCGTCGCGAACCTCGTCGTCGACCTCGTGTACCCGCTCCTCGACCCGCGGGTCGTCCTGGCGGGGAGCCGCCGGAAGCTGCGGGAGCAGGACGGCGCGACGCCGGGTGCCACCCCGTCCGACGCCACCGAACCGAAGGCGGTCCCCGCATGACCGAGACCACGCAGCTCGCGATCGGCCGTCCAGCGTCGCTCGTCACCGACCGCGTCCCCGGCGGCGCGACCGCACTCCGGGGCCTCGTCGCCCGGCCGACGCTCACCGTGGCGGTCCTCTGGCTCGCGCTCGTCGTCCTCGCCGCGCTGCTCCCCGGAGCCCTGACCCACCACGACCCGCTCGCCGCGGACCCGGCCGTGAAGCTCACCGCGCCGGACGCCGCGCACTGGTTCGGCACCGACCAGCTCGGCCGCGACCTCTACGCCAGGGTCGTGCACGGCACCGCGCTCACCCTGCAGGCGGCGATCCTCGCGATCCTCATCGGGCTCGTCGGCGGCTCGGTGTTCGGGCTCCTCGCCGGGTTCGTCGGCGGGGTGGTCGACACGGTGCTCATGCGCGTCGCGGACGTCCTGCTCGCCATCCCGAGCCTGCTGCTGTCGTTGACGATCGTCACCGTCCTGGGGTTCGGCACCGTGAACGTCGCGGTGGCGGTCGGCGTCGCGAGCATCGCCACCATCGCCCGGATCATGCGCTCCGAGGTCGTCCGCGTCCGCACCGCCCAGTACGTCGAGGCGGCCACCGCGAACGGGAACCGCTGGTGGCGGGTGCTGCTGGTGCACGTGCTGCCGAACGCGGCCGGCCCCGTGCTCGTCCTCGCCGCGCTCGAGTTCGGCACCGCGATCCTCGCCGTCTCGAGCCTGAGCTTCCTCGGCTACGGTGCCCAGCCGCCGGCACCGGAGTGGGGCTCGCTCGTCTCGACCGGCCGCGACTACATCGCCACCTCGTGGTGGCTGACGACCATCCCGGGTCTCGTCATCGCGGTCACGGTGCTCGCCGGCAACCGCGTCGCCCGGGCCCTCGACACCGAACGGCGGGCCGTCCGATGAGCCTCCTCAGCATCCGCGACCTCACGGTCGCGTACGGCCACGGCCGGCACGCGCGCACCGCACTGCACGGCGTCTCCCTCGACGTCGGCCGCGGCGAACGCGTCGCGATCGTCGGCGAGTCCGGTTCGGGCAAGTCGACGACGGCGCACGCGGTCCTCCGGCTCCTGCCCGCAGCGGCCGACCTGACTGGAGGCACGGTGCGGCTCTCCGGGACCGCCGCCGGTTCCGCGGACCTCGACTTGGTCACCGCGTCCGACGCCGAGGTGCGTCGTGTCCGCGGCGTCCGGATCGGCTTCGTCCCGCAGGACCCCACCGTCTCCCTCAACCCCGTCACGCGGATCGGCCGGCAGGTCGCCGAGGTGCTCGAGATCCACGGCATCGCAACGGGGGCAGAAGCACACGAGCGCGCCGTGGAGGAGCTCCGCCGCGCCGGGATCGACCGCCCGGAGCTGCGCGCGAAGCAGTACCCGCACGAGCTCTCCGGCGGCATGCGGCAGCGCGTGCTCATCGCCATCGCGCTGATCGGCGACCCGGAACTCCTCGTCGCCGACGAGCCCACGAGCGCCCTCGACGTCACCGTGCAGCGGACGATCCTCGACCACCTCGACCGGCTCGTCGCCGAGCGGGGGACGAGCGTCCTCTTCATCACCCACGACCTCGGGGTCGCCGCGGACCGGGCCGACCGGATCGTCGTGATGTCCGAGGGCCGGATCGTCGAGCAGGGCACCCCCGCCGAGGTGCTCGGCGCACCCCGCGAGGCCTACACCCGCGCGCTCATCGCAGCGGCGCCCAGTCTCGACGACGTGACCGTGTCCGTGGGAGCCGCCCCGCGCCTCCAGGCCGACCCTGCCGACCCGCTCGTCGTCGCGACCGGCCTGCGGAAGTCCTTCGCCCGCGTGGCCGCCGTCGACGGCGTCGACGTGACCGTCCCGCGCGGCCGCACCCTCGCGCTGGTGGGGGAGTCCGGGTCCGGGAAGTCGACGACGGCACGGCTGGTGCTCGGTCTCGAGCGTGCCGACGCGGGCACCGTCCGGTTCGACGGCGACGACGTGACCGCGGCCCGCGGTGCGGCGCTGCGGGCGTACCGGCGCCGCGCGCAGATCGTGCAGCAGAACCCGTACGCGGCCCTGCACCCGCGGCTGTCGGTCGGGGCGGTCATCGCCGACCCGCTCGCGGCGTTCGGCATCGGCACCAGGCGGTCCCGTGCGGCCCGCGCCGCGGAGCTGCTCGACCTCGTGGCGCTGCCCGCCTCGGCGGCGGCACGTCGACCGTCGGAGCTGTCGGGCGGTCAGCGGCAGCGCGTCGCGATCGCCCGGGCCCTCGCGCTCGACCCGTCGTTCGTCGTCCTCGACGAACCGGTCTCGGCGCTCGACGTGTCCGTGCAGGCGCAGATCCTCGACCTGCTCGCGTCACTGCAGGAGACACTCGGCGTCTCGTACCTGTTCATCTCCCACGACCTCGCCGTCGTCCGCCGCATCGCCCACGAGGTCTCCGTCCTCCGGGGCGGGCGCGTGGTCGAGCACGGCGGTGTCGCCGACGTCCTCCACCACCCGCAGCACGAGTACACCCGTGCCCTGCTCGACGCGATCCCCGGACGATCCCGGCGGGTCGCACCCGACCCCGCAGGCGTCGTCGTCGACGGCGCTGCCGCACCCGAAGGAGTCTCATGACCATCCACCGCACCCCGATCCGTCTGGTGGCCGCGATCGCGGCCGGCACCGCGGCGGCCCTGGTGATGGCCGGCTGCTCGTCGGGCAGCACCGCGTCGTCGTCCTCGTCGTCGAAGCCGGTCGACGGCGGGTCGCTCACCTACGCGATCGCGAACGACCCGATCACGCTCAACCCGACGGGCACCGGCGCCGGCAACGACACGCTCGCCATCACCCGGCAGCTCGTCGACTCGCTGCTCTGGCAGGACCCGTCCGACGGCTCGCTCAAGCCCTGGCTCGCGACGAAGTACTCGGCGAACGCCGACGCCACCGCGTTCACGTTCGACCTGCGCTCCGGTGTGACCTTCTCCGACGGGTCGGCGTTCGACGCGACCGCGGTCAAGGACACGTTCGACGACATCGCGAAGGCCGGTGCGTCGAGCACCGCCGCCGCGTACTTCTCCGGCTACCGGGAGACGAAGGTCATCGACGACGACACCGTCGAGGTCGACTTCACGACGCCGAACGCCGCGTTCCCGAACGCCACCGCGTCGGTCGCGCTCGGCATCGTCGCGCCGAAGACCACCGAGACGCCGTTCGACGACCGGGCCGACGGCAAGGCCGTCATCGGGACCGGGCCGTTCACCCTGTCGTCGTACACGAAGAACACCTCCACCGTCCTCACGAAGCGCAAGGACTACGACTGGGGCCCCGCCGCGCGGTCGAACGCCGGCGCGGCGCACCTGTCCAAGGTGACGTTCCAGGTCGTCCCGGAGGCGAGCGTCCGCACCGGCAGCCTCCAGTCCGGTCAGCTCGACGCCATCAGCAGCGTGCAGCCGAGCGACGTCGACACGCTGCAGTCACAGTACGAACTCGTCACCCGCGCGAACCCCGGGCAGGTGTTCGGTCTCACGTTCAACCAGAAGCGCCCGCTCGTGTCCGACCTCGTCGTCCGCAAGGCGATCGCGCAGGCCGTCGACCCGAAGACCGTGCGGGACACGTCCCTGAACGACCTGTTCAAGGTCGCGACCTCGGTGCTCGGCTCGACCACCCCCGGCTACACCGACACCTCGTCGGCGATCTCGTACGACCCCTCCGCGGCGAAGAAGGCGCTGGAATCAGCCGGGTGGGAGAAGGGATCGGACGGCATCCGCGCGAAGGACGGCCAGAAGCTGCAGCTCAAGCTCATCTGGATCACGAACTTCGGGCCGAACCAGACCTCGCTCGAACTCATCCAGCAGGAGCTGAAGAAGGTCGGCGTCGGCCTCACCCTGGAGAGCGGCACCGTCCCGCAGTACCTCGCCAACACGACCAGCGGTGACTGGGACATCGCGTGGGACAACAACTCACGCGCCGACGGCGACGTCCTCCGCTCGAAGTTCTCGAGCGACGGTGCCCAGTCGATCGGTGCCGGCGACGGCACGCTCGACGCCCTGTTCACGAAGGAGCTCTCGCAGTCGTCCGGCACCGACCGCACCGCCACGTTCGCGGCGATCCAGCAGCGGATCGCCTCGCAGGTGGACTTCGTCCCGGTGCACGAGCTCACGAGCATCATCGCCACCGCGAAGGACGTGCACGGCATCGCGTTCGGTGCGGACACCCGCCTCGACCAGCTCACCGGTGCCTGGAAGGACGCAGCATGACCGCCGTTCCCCTGTCGATCCTCGACCTGGTCCCGGTCAGTGTCGGGTCCACCGCCGCGCAGGCGCTGCACCGGACGGTCGACCTCGCGCAGCACGCCGAGCGTGCCGGGTACGCCCGGTACTGGCTCGCCGAGCACCACCTCAACCCCGGCGTCGCGGGCAGTGCGCCGAACATCGTGATCGGCGCCGTGGCGGCCGCGACCTCGACGATCCGGGTCGGCAGCGCGGCGACCCTGGTCGGCAACGTCCGCGGGCTGCAGATCGCCGAGACCTTCGGCACGCTCGCCGCGCTGTACGGGCCGCGGATCGACCTCGGACTGGGGCGCTCCGGTGCACCCGCGCCCGGCGCCCCAGCGCCTGGTGCCGCGGCGCCTGGTGTCCCCGAGCCGCCGTCGCTCTCGCCGCGCGAGGACGAGGTGGTCGACGGGCTGCTCATCCCGGCACCGTTCGACTTCCGGATCGCCCCGCGCAGCCGGTTCGCGCTGCAGGGCGAGCTGCTCGGTCGGGTGCCGGGCGACGTCGACCGGTTCGAGGGCGAACTCGACCTGATCCGGGCGCTGTTCGCCGGCACGTGGTCGCACGACGGCGCGGTCGTCGAGGCGCCGCCCGCCGCCGACGCCCCGGTCGAACTCTGGATCCACGGCTCCACCGGGGGAGCGAGTGCACGGGCCGCCGGGAGTCTCGGCCTGCCCTACGGCGCGAACTACCACACGTCGCCGGGCACCGTCCTGGCGTCGGTGCAGGCCTACCGCGATGCGTTCCAGCCGGGTGTGCTCGACGCGCCGCACGTCATCGTGTCGGCGGACGTCGTCGTCGGCCGGGACACCGCCGAGGCGTCCGAACTCGCGCTCGGCTACGGCCAGTGGGTGCACTCGATCCGCTCCGGCGTCGGGGCGATCGAGTACCCGACACCCGACTGGGCGCGGGAGCACCCGTTGGACGACGCCGCGGCGGCATCGGTCGCGGACCGCATCGCCACGCGGTTCGTCGGCGATGCCGGTACGGTCGCGGACCAGCTCGAGACGCTGCGCCGCGCGACCGGGGCGGACGAACTCCTCGTCACCACGATCACGCACGACCACGAGGCACGGGTGCGCTCCTACGAGATGCTCGCGGCGGAGTGGGCACGGCGTGCCGACGCCGGTGCGCCGGACCGTTCTCGGTCAGCGTCCGCGACCGAGTCCGTGCCGGCCGGGGCGGTGCGCTGATGCGGTTCCAGCTGCTCGACATCGTCCCGTACCAGGAGGACCCGGTCACCGGGCACATCGTCCCGCCGTCCGAGCGCCTGGCGTCCGTCGTCGAGACCGCCCGGTTCGTCGAGGGGCTCGGGTTCGACTCCTTCGCCGTGGGGGAGCGGCACGCCGGACCGTTCCTGTCCGCCGCACCGACCGTGCTGCTCGGGGCGATCGCGGCCTCGACCTCGCGCATCCGCCTGCAGACCGGCGTCACCGTGCTGTCGATCCTCGACCCCGTCCGGGTCGCCGAGGACTACGCGACCGTCGACCAGCTCTCGGGCGGCCGGTTGGAGCTGACGGTCGGCAAGGGCAACGAGGTGCTGCAGTACCCGATCTTCGGGCTCGACCTCGCCGACCAGTGGGACCTGCTGGCCGAGAAGTACGCGGCGCTCCGGGCGTTCTGGGGCCCGGCGCCCGCTGACTGGGCGGGCGGACCCTCCACCCACCCGCAGCAGGGCATCACCACGCTGCCGCGCCCCTTCCGCCCGGGAGGCCCGCGCGTCTGGCACGGCTCGGCATCGTCCACGGTGTCGGTCGAACTCGCCGCACGGTGGGGCGACCCGCTGTTCAGCGCCAACGCGATCCAGCCCCTCGAGGCCTACGGCGTGCTCGTCGACCGGTACCGGCAGGCGTTCGCCGAGGCCGGGCACACCGACCGGACGCCGTACGTCGGAGCGGGGGCCGGTGCCGGCGGGATCTTCGTCGCGTCGACCTCGCAGGAGGCCAAGGCGCTCTACGGCCCGGTCTACGAGGGCCTCGTCGCGCGCCGGGACGTGCCCGGCAACAACACGCCGTTCCGCGACATCGACCACGCCGTGGCCGAGGGGCCGGCGCTCGTCGGCAGCCCGCAGCAGGTCGTCGACAAGATCGGGCGCTTCCACGAGCGACTCGGGACGGACCTGCAGTCGGTGTCGTTGCCGACGACGCTGCCGCTGGCGGACCAGTTCGCGACGCTGGAGCGGTTCGCCGCCGACGTCGTGCCGGTGGTGCGCGCGGCGTACCCGACGACCCTCTGGACGGCTGCCGACGCGCACGGCTCGACCGTGCCTGCGGAGGCCGTCGCGGCCTGAGACGCGACGCTGTAGCGGACGGGAGGCGCGGTGCCAGCCGGCACCGCGCCTCCCGTCCGCTGGGTGCGCGCGTCCGGCGCGTGCCTGTCGGGCTGCCGACTCGATGCGACAGGTCCGATGTCGTACGACGTCGGCGTTGTCGCTGTCCCGCGGTCGCGAATGCCCGCGCGTGCAACGGGTGACGGATCCGATGTCGTACGACGTCGGCGTTGTCGCACCGAGTCGGTCCGCCGACCCCACGCGCGACGACACCCCCGCGGCCAGGACGGCTACGGGGGTGTCGGACAGCGCGTGCGGCGTCAGCTCGCGTCGAGCGGCAGGCCCTCCGGGTTGAGCTCGGACTGCTGCACTGCCTCGTTCGACAGGTTGTACGCCTTGAGCCACTTGGCGTATGTGCCGTCGTCGATGAGTTCGTTGATGGCCTGCTGCACCGGCGCGGCCAGCCCGTTGCCCTTCTTGGTCGTCGCCGCGATGAGCCCCTGCAGGTCGGCGCCCGCGCCCGAGTACGTGCCGGCGGTCGTCGTCGCCTTGGCCGTCCCCGCGTTCTGCTTGTTCTGGTACGCGATCGTCGGGTTCGGGCCGAGGTACCCGTCGACCTTGCCGGACTGCACGGCCAGGAGCTTCGAGTTCGCGTCGGGGTAGTACTTCACGGTGATGGTCTTGCCCTGCTTCTCGAGGTCGGCCTTCCACCCGAGCAGGATCTTCTCCTGGTTCGTCCCGGAGTCGGTGGCGATCGTCTTGCCGGCGAGCACGGACGGGTCGCCGTCGAACGTCAGGCTGCTGCCCTTCTTCACCTGCAGTGCGAGGTTGTCCTGGCGGTACGAGGCGAAGTCGTACTTCTCCTTGCGCTGCTCGGTCACGGTGACGTTGGACAGGCCGACGTCGATCGAGCCGCCGTCGATGCCGACGAACAGGTTGTCCCAGGTGGCGTTCTTGACCTGCGGTTCGAGGCCGAGCTTCGCGGCGACGAGGCGACCGATGTCGGGCTCCGAACCGGTGAGGGTCTTCTGGTCGTCCCCGGTGAACGCGAGGGGCGGGTACCCGGACGGCAGGGCACCGATGCCGATGACGAGCTTGCCGGACTTCTTGACGTCGGCCGGGAGCTCGTCGTGGAGCTTCGAGTCCTCCTGCACGGACACCTTCGTCTCGGTGGCGGCGCCGTTCGACGCTGCTCCGATCGTGACGGTGCCGTCGCCCGAGCCGGTGCCGGCGCTCGCGTTCGCGGCGCAACCGGCCAGGGCGACGACGACTCCGGCGGCGAGGACGAGGGCGCCGGCGCGGTTCCGCCAGCGTGAGGGGGTGATCGGGGACATGGTTCTCCAGGGTGCGTTGTACGTCGGAACGGGTGGGGAGTTCAGCGGACGCGGGACAGGAAGTCGCGCGTGCGGGGGTGCTGCGGGTCGTCGATGAGCTGCGCGGGCGGCCCCTGCTCGACGATGCGGCCGTGGTCGAGGAAGACGACGTGGTCGGCGACCTCGCGGGCGAAGGCGACCTCGTGCGTCACGATGACGAGCGTCGTGCCGGACTCGGCGAGGTCCTTGATGACGCCGAGGACCTCTCCGACCAGCTCGGGGTCGAGCGCCGAGGTCGGTTCGTCGAGCAGCACCACCGAGGGCTCGAGTGCCAGGGCCCGGGCGATGGCCACGCGCTGCTGCTGCCCGCCGGAGAGCTGGCGCGGCCGGGTGGCTCCGCGGTCGCCGAGGCCCACGCGTTCGAGCAGCGTCTGCGCCCGGGCCTTCGCCGTGGCGGCGGGAACGCCGGAGGCGATCGGTCCCTCGGCCACGTTCTCGAGCGCGGTGAGGTGCGGGAACAGGTTGAAGTGCTGGAACACGAAGCCGATCCGGGAACGCTGCCGCAGGATCAGCCGCTCGGGCAGCTCCTTGTAGCGGGGGACCCCGTCGCGGCCGGTCCGCACCCGGACGCCGATGGTCTCGCCGCCGACGGTCACGACACCGCGGTCGAGGGGTTCGAGGTGGTTGATGGCCCGCAGCAGCGTGGACTTGCCGGACCCGGACGGGCCGAGGATGACGGTGACGCTCCCGGACGGCAGCGACAGGTCGACGCCGTCGATCACGACGTTCTCGCCGAAGGCCTTCACGGCGCCGTGGATGCCGATGGTCGCGCTCATCAGATGGCCCTGTCGTTCGTGGTGGAGGTGCCGGCGGCGACCGCCCGCTCGGCGGCGGCGGCCTCGGCACGGCGATCCGCGCCTCCAGGCCGGCGACCCGCGCCGTGCCGGACCGCAGCCCGCAGTCGCTGGAACGGTGTCGGCGGCAGCGCGCGGACCGAGCCGCGGGCCGTCCAGCGCTCGACGTAGTACTGCACGACCGACACCGCGCTCGTGAGCGCCAGGTACCAGAGCGTCGCGACGACGAGTAGCGGGATGATGTCCGTCGGGTAGGTGCTCGACAGGTTCTGGACGACACCGAACAGGTCGAGCAGCGACACGTAGAACAGCAGCGACGACGCCTTGAGCAGTCCGACGATCTGGTTCACGAACGCCGGCACGATCGAGCGGAGCGCCTGCGGCAGGATCACCCGCACGAACTGGCGGCGACGGGGGAGCCCCAGGGCCTGCGCGGCTTCGTGCTGCCCGTGGTCGACGGCGAGCACGCCGGCGCGGACGATCTCCGAGGCGTAGGCGATCTCGCTGAGGCTCAGCCCGATGACACCGATCGCCAGGTCACCCAGGACGTTCGCGGTCGGGACCTCGAGCTGGGGTCCGAACGGGACGCCGATGCCGATCGTCGGGTACAGCGACCCGAGGTTGTACAGGAAGACGAGCACCAGGATGAGCGGCACCGAGCGGAACAGCCACACGTAGCCCCAGGCGAGCCCGGACAGCACCGGGTTGCGCGAGAGCCGGGCGATCGCCACGACGATGCCGCCGGCGAAGCTGATCACGGCGCTCAGCGCCGTCGCGACGAGGGTGAGCTGCAGGCCGGTCAGGATCGCCGGGCTGAACACCCACTTGCCGACCGCCGGCCAGCCCCACTGCTCGTTCGTGAAGAGCGTCTCGACGAAGTTCAGGAGCACCACGAGGACGATCGCGGCCGCGATCCAGCGCATCGGGTGCCGCAGCGGGACGACCGGCCGGTCGAGCGCGGCGCGTCCGGCGGCGTCGATGGTCGCGTCGGCCAGGCCTCCGGCCTGACTTCCGTTCGGACTGGAGGCGCGGTGCGCGTCCGTCACGCTCCTCGCGCCGTCGGGGCGGGTCACGGCGTCCCGCTCCGTGTCGGTGGTCTGGGTCATGTCGCGACCGTAGGAGGTGCGGAGGGATGCGACAACGCGGGGTGCAACACATCGGCACGGGACGGAACGCGGCGTCACACACCGGTTCTGGATGACGCTCTGTGACGTGCCGCGACGGCTATCGTGACCGGCATGACCGCACACCGTGTGACCGCACCCGAGCCCCCGGCCGACGGCGCCGTGCCGAAGGGGCCGGCGTCGTACTTCCCGAGCATCGAGAAGACGTACGGCCGCCCGGTCCAGGACTGGCTCGACATCGTCGCGGACCGCCTGGACGACCACAAGCACATGGAGGTCGTCGCCTGGCTCAAGGACGAGCACGGTCTGGGCCACGGGCACGCGAACGCGGTGGTCGCCTACGTGCGGAACGCGCTCGCGGGCTGAGCTGTCGCCGAGATGGTTGACATGGTTGTCGTTCGTGCGACAGGATTGGTTGACACGGTTGACGCTGTGCACCCGATCAGCAGGAGGCTCAGGATGGCGACGACAGCACGAGCACACGCTGCAGCCGGGCGGCCGACCGACCGGGTCGAAGCGCTCCTGACGGCGCTCCGGAGCCGACTGGTGCTCGACCGGGTCGACGGGGCGCTCGACTCCGGCGCCGACATCGAGGTGCTCGCCGACCGGATGGTGGCGGCGCTGCCGTCCGGCAAGCACGAGGCCGATGCACTGCTCGGCCCGTTCTACGACACCCCGACCCTGGCCGCCTGGCGCGGGGTGACGCGGCAGGCGCTCAGCAAGGCGACGGCGAAGCGGGACCTCATCGGCCTGAAGATCGGCGACGGCAGTCTGGTGTTCCCCTCGTTCCAGTTCGGCGTGACCGGGACGCCGCTGCCGAACCTGCGGCAGGTGCTCGCGCTCATCGACCCGGACCGGATCGACCCGTGGGGCAGCGCACTCTGGCTGAACACCCCGGCCGACGCGTTCGGCGGCACCACTGCTGCCGAGGCGCTCCGCGACGGTCGTGACGAGCAGGTGCTCGCCGCGGCCCGCCGAGCTGCGCACGCCTGGGCTGCGGACGCGTGACGCCCCGCCGGAACGAGGTCGCCCAGCGCCCGCCGCGCGACGACCTCGACCTCGCCGCGTTCCCGAGCGAGGAGTCCCGGGGCACGACCTTCTACCGGGCGAAACGGCACGACCGCGGTGCGTGGTGGTTCGCGAGCACCGAGCCCGACGCCGACGGGGTCGACGGCGGCCGGTTCGACCTCGCCCCGCCGCGGGGCACCTGCTACTGGGCGGACTCCGTCGAGGTCGCCGTGCGGGAGCGTCTGGCGCACCACGTCCTGGACACGAACACCGTCTTCACCGCCCGTGCGCGGGAGATGGTCGTGGTGGCCGCCCGAGCGTCGCGCGGCCGGGCGTTCGCCGACGTGACCCACCCCGGTGCCGTCCGGTTCGGCGTCGGTGCCGAGCTGCAGACGATGGGCGACTACCGCGTGCCACAGGCCTGGGCGAGGGCGCTCGACGCCGCCGGGTTCGCCGGGGTCCGGTACAGCACCCGGTTCACCAGTGCGGCGCCGGCGAACGCGTGGGCGGTGTTCGGCACGGCCGGCGTCCCGAAGCGGCCACGACCCGAGCGTGTGCACCGCGACGGTGTGACCGCCTGCCGCGAAGCGGGCATCCGCGTGCTCGACGACGGGTCGGATGCCGGTCCCGAACGGTTCACCTTCGCGGAACCACCCGGGTCCTGACGCGCTTGTCGGTGGTCGTGCCTAGCGTGACGACGTGGCCGAACCCGTCGACGCGTGGTGGCGCCGCCGACAGTGGTCGCGCGGCGTCCCGGTGCCGTACGCCGTGGGGGAGTTCCGCGCCGAGTGGGCCTCGTACCCGGTGCTCGTCCGGCAGTACCACCCGGAATGGAACCACGGCCTCGTCCTGAGCCAGGTGCCGCCCGCGGCCGAGGTCCTGCTGACGTGGGAGTGCGACGTCGGGCACGTGTTCGTCGCGACGCCGGCCGAGCAGCGCTCCCGCCCGGGTCGTGAACGGCGGCGGTCGGTCTGGTGCCCCGAGTGCGCCGTCCAGGCCCAGCCGCAGCGGTGGCCGGTCCTGCCGTCGGACTGGCCGACCGCGGTGCCCGTGCCGCAGCGGGTCGTGCGGGTGACCGGTCGACAGACCCTGCCCGCCGCACCGGCACGGGGGACCCCGGCGGGTGCGGTCGCCTCCGCACGGTCCCGTCCGCACCGCCCCGAGCCCGGTGCGCCCCGTCGACCCCGACCCGCAGCGGTCCCGCGGTCGATCTGCCCGAAGACCCCGCGGCTGCCCTCCGGGGAGTCGTTCACGAGCGTGTGCGCCCCGGCGACGGCCTCCGCGGTCGAGGCCGAACTCCGTGCCGCGCTCGCGGAACGGTTCGCCTTCACGTTCGACCACTCGGCGATCCGGCTCGACCGGCCGTTCTTCGACCACGTCGAGGTCTGGCCGGACATCATCCTGCCGGAGCTCCGGGTGGCGATCGAGTACGACTCGACCGGGCGCCACGGCCTCGAGCACGTCGGCCCCCGGCAGGAGACGGATCGCCGGAAGGACCGTGCGGTGCGGGGCGTCGGGTGGGAGGTCGTGCGCATCCGCACCGGTCGGTTGCAGGCACTCGGCCCGTACGACCTCGAGGTCTCCGGCATCTCCGGCCGGACCGTCGCCCGCCTGGCGGACACGCTGCGGGAGATCCGCGGCGCGCTGTTCGTCGACGCCTACGCCCGGTGACCTGGCCGAGTCTCGCGTCCGCCGGTCCGAGTCTCGGGCTCAGCGACAGTCCTCGCGGTCCGGGGCGCGAAATCTGTCGCCCAGCGCGAGACTCGCCGCCGCGGAGCGTCGCGAGCTGCCGCGCCGGCGTGCCGGTCAGCCGCGGAGCGCGAGCGCCTCACTCGTCCACCGGGCGTGGAGCTCCCACGGGTCGCTGACCCCCGCGGCCACGGTCCCGACGTGCGCGAGCAGCTCCGGCGTCACCCGGAACCACTCCGTGCCCGGGTACCGCGTCGCGGCGAACTGCGCGTGCCGCCGACGCTCGAGGCTCCGGTCGCCGCGCTCGAACCCGAGGAGGTCCTGGTGCGGGATCGCCGCGAGCCGCTGCCGCGGGTTCGTCGTCGTCCCGATCTTGATCCGGTCGCCGAAGTCGTCGCGCATCCGCAGGTAGTAGACGACGTCGACGCGCGGGGGAGCGAGGTCCCCGTCGGGCACGTCGCCCCACCGCCACTCGCACGTCGCGCACACGGTGCCGGACGGGAAGCGCACCCCGATCCGTGAGCCGCACACCGGGCACGGTCCGGGCAGGGCGTCCTCGACGCCGGGGTGCTCGGTGGCGGCGTCGACGACGAGCGCGATGTGCCCCGCGCACAGCGGCACCGCGGGCACCGCGAACCCGAGGACCGCACCGGCGTCGCAACCGGGCGCACAGCACGAGAGGGCGACCATGCCGGGAACGCTAGCCCGACCCACCGACGCGCGCCGCGCCTCCAGGCCGAACCGACGGACGCCCGCCTACTCGGTGAAGATGACCCCGATCGGTTCGCGCTTCTCCTCCTGGAACCGATCCTCGGCGCGGCCGAGCGCCCAGTAGGCGGACAGCGACATCTCGGACTTCTCGAGCCCCCAGTCGTCCTGCAGCAGCCGGCGGATCGCCTTCATCGCGGTCCGCTCGCCGTGCGCGAAGACCTGCACCGGCCGGGAGGCGCGCTCCAGCGAGCGGGCGGCGTCCAGCAGGAGCGTGCCCGGCTCGGCGCCGGTGGCGTCGCGGTGCAGCCACCGCAGGTCGACACCGGCCGGGTGCGCGATGGTCTGCTCGTCGGCGGGACCCGCCACCTCGACCAGGGCGACGCCCGTCGCGGACTCGGGCATGGACTCGAGTGCGGCGGAGATCGCGGGCAGGGCGCTGTCGTCGCCGAGCAGGACGTGGGTGACCGCCGGGTCGCTGGACGGCGCGTAGCCGCCACCGGGGCCGGAGAGGGCGAGCAGGTCGCCGGGCTGCGCGGCAGCGGCCCACGGACCGGCGAGTCCGTCGTCGCCGTGCACCACGAAGTCGACGGCGATGGTCTTCGCGTCGTGGTCGACCGCTCTGACCGTGTAGGTGCGGCGGGCGGGGCGGTCCTGCTTCGGCAGGGTCTCGCGGAGTTCCTCGAGGTCGTACGGCGGCGTCAGGCCGAGCGACGGCTTGGCGAGCAGCAGCTTGACGTACTTGTCCGTGGCGTCGAGGCGCTCGGGGTCAGCGGCGGCGACGAAGTCGTCGAAGGCCGGGCCGCCGAGGTGCACCCGGACCATGTGCGGTGAGAGTCGTTCGGTGTGGTCGACGACGAAGACGTGCTGGGGGCGCTTGGGCTTGGAACTCACGGGTCCAGGTTCCTCTTTCCGGCTTGGCGTTGGGTTCTTGCGAGGCGTTCGTGCTTGACGTTCTTGTAACTAAGGTTAGCCTTACCTCATGGACACGACCGTCATCCCGTTCTCCGAGCTGCTGCGCAAGCGCACGCGTCGCTCGCACGGATCCTCGGCCGGGAACGGCTTCATGCACGACCTGCTCGGTGGCAGGTGCGACGTCGCCGACTACGCAGCGCTGCTCGGACAGTACTCGTTCGTGTACGACGCCCTGGAGCGCGCTGCCGACCGGATGGCCGACCACCCCGTCGCCGCCCCGTTCGTGACCTCGCAGCTCACCCGGATGCCGGCGATCCGCGCCGACCTCGAGTACCTCGTCGGCCCGGACTGGTCGGAGCTCGTGTGCCCGCTCCCGGCGACGACGGCGTACGTCCGACGCCTCAACGAGGTCGCGGCCGAGTGGCCCGGCGGCTTCGTCGCGCACCACTACACGCGGTACCTCGGCGACCTGTCCGGTGGGCAGATGATCGGCCGGATGCTCGCCGAGCAGTTCGGCTTCGAGACGAACGGGATCCTGTTCTACATCTTCGACCAGGTCGCCGACCCGAGCGCGTTCAAGGACACCTACCGGGCGCAGCTCGACGCCGCGCCGTGGTCGCCCGAGGAACAGGAGCGCGTGATCGCCGAGGTCGAACTCGCGTACTCGCTGAACAACGGCCTGCTCGAGGGGCTCGACGCCACCCGTCGGCCGGGCGACTCGGCCACCGGGAACGTGACGGTGATCGCGTGACCGACCCCCTCGACGACGGTGCCCGCCGAGCGATCCTGCGGCACATGAACGGCGACCACGGGACGGACAACCTCGTCATCGTGCGGGCGAACGGCGCGGCCACGGCGGTCGCGGCGACCATGACCGAGATCGACGCGATCGCCGGGGTGTGGATCGCACAGCTCGACGACGGCGCCGAGGAGCAGGTCATCGTGCCGTGGCGCACCCCGCTTACCGATCGACGGTCGGCCCGCGTGCAGATCGTCGAGGTGCACTCTGCTGCCCAGGCCCGGCTGACCGAGCCGAGCTGACCCCAGACCCGCCGGGATCGCGGAGCGCGTCGCAACAGCAGGGGTGCTCCCGCCACGCGTCGCGATCCCGGCGTTCCCGCACGCTGCGCGCGCCGCGTCGCGCTTCGCAGTGTGCGAGGTTCCGCGCACCGTGGCACCGCAGGCGCCTCGCACAGTGCCCGGAATCTCGCACACTGCGTACCCCGCGTGGCCCCACCGGCCTGGAGGCGCGGGTCGGCGCCGCCACGCGCCTCCAGGCCGGGGGTGGTCCCGACCACGGCGCTTCGTGCGCAGAAGCGGTCGTATGCCGTCCGCCCGGCTCCTTGGGTCGCGGCGTGGTCCGCAGCCCGCACCCCGCGCCGTCGCGCGCCGTGCTCAGTGCCGCATGCGGCGCGCCAACTTCTGGATCGGGCCGGTCTTCGGGGCGCGCTCCGCGGGGTCGACGACCTCCTGCTGGTAGAACTCCGCCAGGTCCGTCATCAGTGCCCGCCGCTCGGCCCGGACGTACGCCCGACGCTCCCGGGTGAAGGCGACCACCGTCGACCAGCACATCAGGACCATCACGATGCTGAAGGGGAGCGCGGTCGTGATGGCCGCGGTCTTCAGGGCGTTCAGACCCCCGGCGAGCAGGAGCGCCACCGCGACGAGCGCCGTGACCCCCGCGAAGAACACCCGGATCCAGTTCTTCGGCTCGATCTGGCCGCCGGTCGCGATCATGCCCATCACGAGGGCGCCGGAGTCAGCAGAGGTCACGAAGAACACCCCGATGAGGATGATCGCCCCGATGACGAGCACCGATCCGGCCGGCATCGCGCCGAGCAGCTGGAACAGGACCTGCTCGACGGACACGCTGCCGTCCGCCCCGATGAGGTCGCCGGTGCCGTGCAGCTGGTCGTAGAGCGCCGTGCCGCCCATGATCGCGAACCAGAGGAAGGTCAGCAGCGTCGGGACGAAGAGCACGCCGAGCACGAACTGCCGGACGGTCCGACCGCGGGAGATCCGCGCGATGAAGATGCCGACGAACGGCGCCCAGGACATCCACCAGCCCCAGTAGAACGTCGTCCACGCGCCCTGCCAGTCCTGCCCGGCCTTGCCCGCGAAGGCGCTGGTGTCGAACGCGAGCCCGACGAAGCCCTGGACGTACTGCCCGATCGACTGCACGAACTCGCCGAGCAAGAACTGCGTCGGCCCGACGAACAGGACGAAGACGAGCAGGACGGCGGCGAGCCCGAGGTTGATGTTCGACAGGATCTTCATGCCCTTGCCGACCCCGCTCAGCAGCGACCCGATGGCGATGAGCGTGACGACGACGATCAGCCCGATCTGCAGCCCGCGGGTGTTGTCCGCGACCCCCGTGTACTCGAGGCCGGAGCCGATCTGCAGGACCCCGAGGCCGAGCGACGTCGCGACGCCGAACAGGGTCCCGATGAGGGCGAGCACGTCGATGAGGTTGCCCCACCCGCCCACGACGCGCTTGCCGAGCAGCGGTTCGAGCGCCCAGCGGATCGACACCGGGCGCGACCGCCGGTGGATCGCGTACGCCAGCGCCAGCCCGACCACCACGTAGATCGCCCATGCGTGCAGTCCCCAGTGCAGGAACGTCTGCGTGAGCGCCTGCTGCGCGAGAGCGTCGTCGTCGCCGGTCACCCCTGGCCGCGGTGAAGCGAAGTGGCTGAGCGGTTCGGCGACGCCGTAGAACACGAGCCCGATGCCCATGCCGGCGGCGAACAGCAGCGAGAGCCACGAGAGGGTCGAGAACTCGGGCTTCTCGTCGTCCTGGCCGAGCACGATGTCGCCGAACCGGCTGAACCCGATCCAGATCGCGAAGACGACGAATGCGGCGGCGGCGATCACGTAGTACCAGCCGAAGTCCCGCACGATCCAGCCCTGCACGGCGGCGAACGCGTCCTCCGTCGCGCGTGGTGCGATCAGCGCGACGGCGACGAACGCCAGGACGATCCCGGCCGCCGGCCAGAACACCCAGCGCTCCACGGGCGGCTTCACCGGGACGGGGCGCGTCCCGACGTCGTTCTGCGCCCGCCCCGTGTCCGGGTCTCGGTCGGCTGATCCAGCTGGTTCGACTGTCTCGCTCATGCGGCCCCTCCACCCGGTCCCTCCGCCCACGGCGGCGGAGCATCCCTGGCCGGATTCTACGAACGCACCCCGAATTCCGTCCGGATGCGATGCGAACCGGGGCGGGTCCGCGGCCGTCGAGTGAGCAGGAATCGTCGGGTCCGTGATCGGCAGGCGACGATTCCCGCTCACTCGACGAAGCACTCGACGAAGCACCCGACGAACCACCCGACGAACCACCCGACGAAGCACTCGACGACTCCGGCGCACCGGTCCGTCCGGACGGTTGTCGTCAGGCGCCGCGGCGGGCCGATACGCTGCTGGGATACCGGGAGGGCACTCCCGGCAGACCCGGAAAGGACCACATGACGGCGATCGATGGATCGACGCGCCACGGGCGCGCTCGGGACGACGTCAGCGGAGCGGTCGACAGCGACCTGCGCTCGGACGTGCGGTACCTCGGCAACCTGCTCGGGCGGGTGCTGCGGGAGACCGGCGGCGAGGACCTCCTGCACGATGTGGAGAGCCTGCGTGCCGCGGTCATCGACGCGTTCGAGGGCGGCGAGGCCGAGGGCGCAGCACGTGCCGAGGCGATCGTCGCGGGCATGTCGGCCGACCGGGCCGAGGCCGTCGCGCAGGCGTTCACGACCTACTTCCACCTGACGAACCTGGCGGAGGAGCACCACCGCGTCCGCGTGCTCCGGCACCGCGGCGACGACGGCGGCCTGGCGGGGGACTCGTTCCCCGCGACCTACGCCTCGCTCGTCGAGCAGGTCGGTGACGACGAGGCCGCCGCACGCCTCCGCGACCTCCGCTTCCACCCCGTCCTGACCGCGCACCCGACCGAGGCCCGCCGCCGCGCGGTCACCACGGCCGTGCGGCGCATCACCGACCTCATCGACGAGCGCGACCGGACGACGAACGCCACCGCGCTGGCCGAGAACGAGCGCCGGCTGCTCGAGGAGATCACGACGCTCCTCCGCACCTCGCCCCTCCGCACGACCCGGCCGACCCCGCTCGACGAGGTCCGCACGGCGATGAGCGTGTTCGACCAGACGCTGTTCGAGATCGTGCCGCAGGTGTACCGCCTGCTCGACGACCGACTGCTCGGTGACGACGCCGGCCGCGCCCCGGTGACCGCTCCGGCGTTCGTCCGCTTCGGCACGTGGATCGGCGGAGACCGCGACGGCAACCCGCACGTGACCGCCGACGTCACCCGCCAGGCCGCCGAGATCGCCGCGGAGCACATCCTCCTCGGGCTGTCCCGCGCCGCGACCCGCATCGGCAGCACGCTGACGCTGGACGCGAGCGAGACCCCCGCCGACGCCGGTCTGACCGCGCTCGTCGCAGCGCAGGAGTCCCTCGACGCCGGCATCGCCGAGCGCATCGGTGTCCGTGCCCCGAACGAGACCCACCGCCGCGCACTGATGTTCGTCGCCGCCCGGATCGACGCGACCCGGACCGGTCAGGAGCACCTGGCCTACCCCGGGCCCGAGGCCCTGCTGGCGGACCTCCGCACGATCCAGACGTCGCTCGTCGCGGCCGGCGCGACCCGTCCGGCGAACGGGGAGCTGCAGAACCTGGTCTGGCAGGTGGAGACCTTCGGGTTCCACCTCGCCGAGCTCGAGGTCCGGCAGCACTCGCAGGTGCACCGGAACGCCCTCGCCGAGATCCGTGCCGGCGGCGAACTGAGCGAGATGACGCAGGAGGTCCTCGAGGTCTTCCGCACCATCGCGTCGCTGCAGTCCCGCTACGGGGTGCGCGCCGCCAGCCGGTACATCGTCTCGTTCACCCAGTCCGCGGCGGACCTCGCGAACGTGCACGAGCTCGCCGTCGCGGCGCTCGGGTCGCCCGAGGCCGCTCCGGTACTCGACGTCATCCCGCTGTTCGAGACCTTCGCCGACCTGCACGCCAGCGTCGACATCCTCGACGAGGCAGTGCGCACCGAGACGTTCCAACGCCGCCTCGCCGCGACGGGCCGCAAGCTCGAGGTCATGCTCGGCTACTCGGACTCGTCGAAGGACGTCGGCCCGGTGTCGGCGAACCTCGCGCTCTACGACGCCCAGGCCCGCATCGCCGACTGGGCGAAGACCAACGACGTCGAGCTGACGCTCTTCCACGGCCGCGGCGGTTCGCTCGGCCGCGGTGGCGGACCCGCGAACGAGGCGGTGCTCGCGCAGCCTCGTGGCTCGATCGACGGGCGGCTCAAGCTCACCGAGCAGGGTGAGGTCATCTTCGCCCAGTACGGCGACAAGGACATCGCGGCGCGGCACCTCGAGCAGATGGCCTCGGCCACCCTGTTCGCCTCGTCGCCCTCGAACGAGGACCGCACCGCCGTCGCCGCCACCCGGTTCGCCGAGCTCGCACAGCAGCTCGACGACGTGTCGCGTCAGGCCTTCTACGACCTCGTGAAGGCAGACGGGTTCGCGCCGTGGTTCGCGCGCGTGACCCCGATGGAGGAGATCGGTCTCCTGCCGCTCGGGTCCCGTCCGGCCCGCCGCGGGCTGAGCGTCGAGTCCCTCGAGGACCTCCGGGCGATCCCGTGGGTGTTCTCCTGGACACAGGCCCGCATCAACCTCGCCGGGTGGTACGGCCTCGGTGCCGCGCTCGAGGCCGTCGGCGACGTCGGACTCCTCCGCACCGCGTACGCCGAGTGGCCGCTGTTCGGCGCGATGATCAAGAACGTCGAGATGTCGCTCGCGAAGACCGACGAGCACATCGCCCGTCGCTACCTCGAACTGGCCGACCGCGACGACCTCGCCGCCAAGGTCCTCGACGAGATGCTGCGCACCCGCGACTGGGTGCTCCGGGTCTCCGGCGGCAGCGACGTCCTCGAGGACCGCCCGGTCCTCGCCCGCGCCGTCCGCCTCCGCAGCCCGTACGTCGACGCCCTGTCGCACCTGCAGCTGCGCGCGCTCCGCGCGATCCGCTCCACGGGCAGCACCGACCCGGAGGACGGCGACCACCGTCTGCTCCTGCTGACCGTGAACGGGATCGCCGCCGGTCTGCAGAACACGGGTTGAGACGGACCGGAGGCGCGGTGCGGGCCCGCACCGCGCCTCCAGTCGGTCTGTGACCCGACCACCGCCCCTACCGCACCCGCCCTTGTCGAATCGATTCGGGTGCGCGTAGCGTGGCCGCGTGACGACGGAGCGCATGCGGACCCGAGTGACGTCGGGCGTGCTGCCGCCGATCGTCCCGCTCGCGCTCATCGTGGGCGTCTCGCCGTTCGCGACCGACATGTACATCCCGGCGCTGCCGGCGATCGCACGCGACCTCGGGACCACGCCGGGTGCGGTCCAGCTCTCGCTGACCGCCTTCCTCGTCGCCTTCGCGGTCGGGCAACTCCTCGCCGGGCCGGTCAGCGACGGCATCGGACGGCGGCCCCTGATGCTCGTCGGGACGGCGGTGTTCGCCCTCGCGTCGGTCGGGTGCGCGCTGGCACCGGACGTCGTGACGCTCGTCGTGGCACGGGTGTTCCAGGGCCTGGCGGGCGCCGCGGGTGCCGTGGCCGGCCGCGCGATGGTCTCCGACGTCACCGGTGGGCCGCGGATGGCGAAGGTGTTCGGCACGCTCGCGGCGATCAACGCCATCGGTCCGGTCGTCGCACCGCTGGCCGGGGGAGCGGTGCTCACGATCGGGACGTGGCGGCTGATGTTCGTCGTGCTCGCGGTGCTCGGCGCGGTGTTCTTCGTCGCCGTCGTCGTCCGGTTCCACGAGACGCTGCCGCACGAGTCCCGTGGTGGTGTCGGCTTCGGCGCGAACTGGCGGCGCATCCGCGAGCTCATGGGGATCCCGCGGTTCCGGGCGTACGTGCTCACCGGGGTGCTCTCGACGATCGGGTTCTTCGCGTACATCGCGACGAGCTCGTTCGTGTTCCAGACCGAGTTCGGGTTCTCGGAGGGGATGTACACGCTCGTCTTCGCGACGAACGCCTCGATGATGATCGTCACGACGCTGGTCTTCCGCCGTGTCGTCGGTCGGTTCTCCGAGGACGCGTTGCTGTCGTTCGGGCTCGCGGTCGGGACGGTCGGAGCTGCTGGAGTCCTGGTGAGCGCACTCCTCGGGCTCGGCGCCGTCCCGGTGTGGTGCTCGCTCGCCGTCGTCACGGCGGCGTGGGGGTTCGTCCTGCCGGCGGCGATGACGCGGACCCAGCACGTCGGCGCAGCGCACCCGGGGACGGCCGCCGCGCTGCAGGGCGGGCTGACCTTCGGGCTCGGCGGCCTCGGGACACCGCTCGCCGGCGCCCTGGGCGGCACCGCGCTCGCGATGGGCTCCGTGATGGCGACGCTCATGGCGGCCGCCGTCGTCGTGCAGCTCGTCGCCACCCGGCGGGGGCGGACCGTCTCGTGATCGTGACCCGGTAGGTTGCATGGTGCACGCCGCACCGACCTGAGGAGGCACCGACATGGACATCGTCGTACACGAGGCAGACACGGACGTCGCGGTGCTGGAGTGCAGCGGCCGGCTGAACATGGTGTCGGCCCCGACCTTCCGCGAGACGGTGGCGCAGGTCGTCACCGGTGGCCGGCCCAAGGTCGTCGTCGAACTCTCCACCGTCGAGTTCATGGACTCCTCCGGGCTCGGGGCGCTCGTCGGCTGCCTGAAGACCGCGCGGCAGGCCGGCGGGGACCTCCGCATCGCCGCACCGTCCGACCAGGTCGAGATGGTGCTCAAGCTGTCCAACATGGACAAGATCCTCCGCACGTACCCGGACGGGGACGCCGCGGTCAGCGACTGGGGATGAGCGCCACGGTGGGCGGGCACAGCCTCGACCTGGCGTGTCCGCCGGACGACGTGACGGCCGTGCACACGTTCCTGGCGTCGGTGTGGGACGCCGAGCCGACGGTGGCGTCGGAGGACCGGATGGCGCTCGAGCTGGCGCTGGTCGAACTCACCTCCAACGTCATCGAGCACGGCGCGGGCGGGAACGGCGTCTCCTGCTCCCTCCGCCTCGACGTCGGAGCGGACGCCGTCGAGGCGGACCTCACCGACGACGGGGTCCCGGTGCCGATCGACCCGTCCGACGCCCGACTGCCCGACGCCCTCGCCGAGAGCGGTCGGGGACTGGCCCTCGTCCAGATGGTCGTCGACGACCTGCGGTACGAACGGGTCGCCGACCGCAACCGCTGGACCGTACGCCGCAGCCTGACCCGGGGCTGATCCCGTTCATCCGGATCGCGCAGCGCCTGAGCCGTAACCCGCAAGACAGCCCGTCCCGGTGCCGGTCTTCCGCGCCGCCGTGTCACGATCCAGGACGATGACAGTCGAACCCGACCCCAGGATCAGCTTCGAGACGTCCGGTCACGACCTCGCGGCAGCGATCCAGATGTACGAAGACGCCTACGACGGCGCCGGGTTCCGTGCTGCGCAGACCGAGCGCCCCTTCAGCTACCGGTTCCGTGTGGTCGGCGACGACACGATGTCCTTCCGGTCGACCCGGTTCGACGCCCGGATGGAGGGGGAGCTCGAGGCGCGTGACGAGTACGTCGTGATGTGGCTCGCCGACGGGGGTGGACTCGTCGACATCGGCCGGCAGGAGGTCGCCTTCGGGCCGGGGACGCCGATGATGTTCCCGACCGGGCGGCCGTTCGCGTTCGACCTGCAGGACGTCCGGCAGAGCCTCGTGCAGTTCGAGCGGACCTACCTCGAGGGCATCGCGGCCGAGGAGCACGGCACCCGACCCGCGCCCCTGGTGTTCGACCACACGCAGACCCCGCGGAAGGAGGACCTGCGCGACTGGAACGCCCAGGTGCAGCGTGCTGCGTCGACGGTGCTCGGCAACGCGCCGGTGTCGCCGATCGTCCTCGCCGAGACCGCGCGGGACACCGCGCTCGCCCTGCTCCGCACCTTCCCGCACACCGTGCTGGCACCGGACGTCACCCTGCCCCAGGGCGCGACGGGCCGGGTCCGCGAAGCGGTGGAGTACATGCACGCCTTCGCGCACACCCCGATCTCCACCACGGACGTCGCGGAGCACGTCGGGCTGAGCGTCCGCGGGCTGCAGCAGGCCTTCCAGCGGCAGGTCGGGACGGCGCCGAACACGATGCTGCGGGGCATCCGGCTCGACCGGGTCCGCGACGAACTCCGGCGGGCCTCGCCCGGCGAGGTCACGGTCGCCGCGGTGGCGGTGCGCTGGGGCTTCGCGCACCTCGGGCGGTTCTCGGGCGCCTACGCGAGCCGCTTCGGGGAGTACCCGCGCGACACGCTGCACGGCTGAGCCCCGGTACGTCGTCGTTCGGCGGCACTCCTCGCTACGATCTGGACCGTGCGCAGACCTCGACCGTGGGTGATCGTCCCCGGGATCTGGAACTCCGACCCGGACCACTGGCAGTCGCGGTGGCAGGCCGAACGAGCCGCGGTCGACCCCGCCGGCGTCGTGCGTCTCGAGCCGGCGTCCTGGGGTGAGCCGGACCCGGCCGACTGGTCCGCCGCGATTACCCGTGCCGTCCGGTCGTTCGACGAACCGCCCGTGCTCGTCGCCCACAGCCTGGGTGTCCTGGCCGTCGCCGACTGGTCGGGGGAGCCGGACCGCCCGTCGGTCGCCGGCGCGTTCCTCGTGGCGCCGCCGGACCCCGCCGCGCCGGGCTTCCCGCCCGAGGCCTCGGGCTTCGCGGAGCCGCTCGCACGGTCCTCGGTCCCGACCGCGCTGGTCGTCAGCGACGACGACCCGTACTGTTCGGTCGAGCGTGCTCTCGGGTTCGCCGACACCCTCGGTGCGCGGGCGATCAGGATCGGCCCGCGCGGGCACGTGAACGTCGCGAGCGGGGTCGGTGCCTGGGCCGACGGACGGTCCCTGCTGGACGACTTCGAGCACTCGCTCTGACACCGCCGGGCGGCCCGGCCGACACGCCGTTCACGTTCGACGCGATATGGCAGGGTCTTCGGCGACACACCGCGGATGTCCACGGATTCGTGCGTCGCGATATTTATGCTCCGACCATGGAAACGCAGTCCGGTGCACGCACCCCCCTCGTCGACCCCTTCGGTCGCGAGCTCGAGGAGTGGCTCCGTGACGCCCCGGCGACGCGCGCCCCGTACCTGGCGGACCTCGTGGTCCCGCCGGTCACCGGCCCCGTGCAGCGACCGGACGCAGCGTCGGACGCCGCAGTCGAGCCCGCCAGCACCGTCCCCGCGCCGGAGGTGGACGCCACCCAGCCGGTGCCGTCGGCCGCGACGGACGACTCCGCCTTCCGCCGGCCCCGCGACCGTGCCCGGCACGCTGCTGCCTGCGCCCCGTCGTTCCCCGAACCCCCGGAGCGCCTCGCCCTCCGCATCGAAGACCTCGCCGTCGAGGTGTCCGCGTCGAGCGGTCGCACCACGATCGAGCGCATCGTGATCCTCGAGGACGAGGTCCGTCGCCGCGACGAGGACCTCGCGCGCCTCGCCGCGTGGGAGGCCACCGTCGCCGAGCAGACGGACCCCGAGGTGGAGGCCGCCCGGGCCTTCGCCCACACCGTCTTCGCCGACCTGCTCGCCGACGCGGCGCTCGAGTCCGACCGTCGCGACCGTGCCGCCACCCGCCGTGCCGCCACCGGCACGGTCCCGGTGCAGCGCGTCGTACCGGCTGCTCCCGCGACGGCAGTGCCCGCCCTCGTCGAGGCGACCGACGTCGTCGACGCGATCGACGCCCCGGAGCCGACCACCTCGGCACGTGACGAGGTCGCTCGTCCGGTGTTGTCCCTCCCGGTCGTCTCCCCGGTCTCGGCGAACACGCGACCGACCCCGCTCATCCAGCCCGCGACCGGCCCCACGGTCATCGACCGTGCCGCGTTCGCCGCCGCGCTCACCGCGCACGTCGGCACGACCGCGAGCACCCCGGTGGTCCTGCCGGAGGCCGTGCAGCCGACGACGGCCACCGACACGGTGACGGCCGAGGCGGCGGACGCCGTGCACCGCACCGGCGAGGTCGACGAGGCGAGCCAGCCCGGCTGGTGGGCACGACTCGTCGCCCGCGTCCTGCACGCGTTCGGTCGTCGCTGATCCACAGGCGGCCTCGGTCGCACGGTCCGCTCGGTAGACTGACGGGATGCCGACGCTCCGCGAACTCCAGGCCGTGATCGAAGACCTGTGGCCCGCCGCAGGAGCCGAGTCGTGGGACGCCGTCGGTCTCGTCGCCGGTGACCCCGACCAGACGATCGAACACGTGCACCTCGCCGTCGACGCCGTCCCCGCGACCGCGCACGAAGCCGTCGAGGCCGGTGCCGACCTGCTCCTGACGCACCACCCGCTCCTGCTCCGCGGCGTGACGACGATCGCCGAGTCGACCTACAAGGGCCGCGTGCTCGCGACGCTCGTCCGGGGCGGCACCGCACTCGTCGCGGCGCACACGAACGCCGACGTCGTCACCACGGGCACCTCGGCCGTGCTCGCGGACCGGCTCGGCCTGATCGACCAGCGTCCGCTCGAGCCGGGCGCCGACCCGTCGACGGGCATCGGCCGGGTCGGGACCCTCGCCGAGCCCACCACCCTCGGTACCCTGGCCCGCGCGCTCGTCGACCTGCTGCCCGGCACCGCCACGGGCGTCCGGGTCTCGGGGGACTTCGACCAGCCGATCCGCACGGTGGCACTCTGCGCCGGCGCCGGCGACGCCTACCTGCGGAACCCCGCCGTGCTCGACGCCGACGTCTACGTCACGAGCGACCTCCGGCACCACCCGGCGTCCGAGTTCCGCGAGCAGGCGTTGCTCGGTGGGGGCCCGGCCCTCATCGACACGTCGCACTGGGCCACCGAGTGGCTCTGGCTCGACATCGCCGCCGAGCAGCTGCGCGCCGCCGCCGGGGTCCGCGTCACCGTGAGCGACCTCCGTACCGACCCGTGGGACTTCGCCGTCCTGCCGGCCGCCGAACCCACCACCCACACTGAAGGAGCCTGACCATGAAGGCAGCACCCGAGGACCAGGTCATCCTCCTCGACGTCCAGCGACTCGACAACGACGTCACCCGGATCGCCCACCGGATCACGTCGCTCCAGAAGGGCGACCGACTGACCGAGCTGAGCACCACCGCGGCTGGGCTGCGTGCCTCCCTCGCCGCGGCGACCGGCGAGGTCGAGGACGCCGAGCGGGAGCTCGCCCGCCTCGAGTCCGACACGGCGACGGCGCAGGCCCGGGTCGAGCGCGACACCACCATGCTCCAGAACGTGTCGAGCGCGAAGGACGCCGCCGGGCTCCAGAGCGAGCTCGACTCGCTCCAGCGGCGGATCGGCGACCTCGAGACGGCCGAGCTCGAGGTCATGGAGACCCTCGACGGCTTCCGCGCCCGCGTCGGTGACATCGAGGCGCAGCTCGCCGACGTCGAGGCCTCGCGTGCCGGACTCGCCGCCGAGCGCGACGCCGAGATCGCACGGCTCGAGTCCGACCGTGCCTCGGCCGTGCAGAGCCGTGCGGACGTCGCCGCGAAGGTGCCCGCCGAGCTCCTGGCGCTCTACGACCGGCAGCGGGCGCGCTACGGCTTCGGGGCGTCGCTGCTCCAGGGTGGGGTGTCGACCGCCTCGGGCGTGACCCTCACCAACTCGGACCTGCAGACGATCCGCCGGGCCGCGCCCGACGACGTCGTGCTCTGCCCCGACAGCGACGCGATCCTGGTGCGGACGGCGGAGTCCGGGCTCTAGACGCGACCCACGGACGGACTGGAGGCGCGGTGCCAGCTGGTACCGCGCCTCCAGGCCGTCCGCGCGCGCGTCGCGTGCGCCGCACCGGCGCGAGTCTCGGCCGCCAGACCGTGTGTGGTGCGAATGGGCCGGCCGTACGCCGGGTTCTGTCCCGTCACTTGCGTGGCGGTGACGGCCATCTCTCTCGGACCGACGTTGCCGTCGGCCTCCAGCGGTCTACCCGAGGACTCGGCGAGCAGCCTCAGCGTCCTCTGTCTGACCTTGCTCCGGGCGAGGTTTACCGAGCGGATCCGGTCACCCGGACCCCTGGTGGTCTCTTACACCACCGTTTCACCCTTACCGACGTCGCCGCCGGCGGTCTGCTTTCTGTGGCACTGTCTCGCGGATTGCTCCGGGTGGGTGTTACCCACCGCCCTGCTCTGTGGAGCCCGGACGTTCCTCGGCACTCCCGGGGGAGTGACGCGACCGTCTCACCGACCCATTCGCGGGACTCAGTGTAGCGGCCGGGGTGCCGAGGTCGCGCGAAGTGTCGCTCGGAGCGGGCTCGGGCGGCCGATTCTGCGACCTCGGCGCACAGGGCACGGCGTGTTGTGCGACCTCGACGTCCGAGCTGGCGGGTCGGACGTGCGCGCTACGACTGCGACCGGGCGGCCAGGGTCGCGGCACCGATGATGCCCGCGTTGTTGCGGAGGGTCGCCGGGATGATGTCCGCCTGCAGGTCGAGCAGCGGGAGGAACTCCTCGTACTGCTTCGACACGCCACCACCGACGACGAAGAGCTCGGGGGAGAGCAGGGCCTCAAGCGTCGAGTAGTACTTCTGCAGGCGCTTCGCCCAGTGCTTCCAGGACAGGTCGTCCCGCTCCTTGGCAGCGAAGGACGCCCGCGACTCGGCGTCGTGCCCGTCGATCTCCAGGTGCCCGAGCTCCGAGTTGACGATGAGGACGCCGTCGTTGATGAGCGCGCTGCCGATGCCCGTGCCCAGGGTCGTGACGACGACCAGCCCGTCCTTGCCCTTCGCCGCGCCGAACTGCTGCTCGGCGAACCCGGCGGCGTCGGCGTCGTTCACGAAGTGGATGGAGCGGCCGAGCTCCTTCTCGAAGAGCGCCTCGGCCTCGAAGCCGATCCACTTCTTCGACACGTTCGCGGCCGACATCGTCTTGCCGTCGCGGACGATCGCCGGGAAGCAGACCCCGACCGGCACGTCCGCCGCGGGGGCGAGCTCCTCGACGATGGACTTCGCCACCGCCACGATGTCGTGCGGTTTCCCGCCCTCGGGCGTGGCCTTCTTGATCCGGTCGGTGGTGAGTTCGCCGGTGGTGACGTCGACGATCGCGCCCTTGATGCCCGTACCGCCGATGTCGACGCCGACTGCGAGGGAGGTCATGAGGAGCCTTTCGGTAGGGGTGTCAGGAGACGGTGAGGAGTTCCGCGCCGCGCTCGGTGACGACGAGGGTGTGCTCGAACTGTGCGGTCCACGACTTGTCCCGCGTGGAGACGGTCCATTCGTCGGCCCAGATGTCCGCCTCGATGCCGCCGAGCGTGAGCATCGGTTCGATCGTGAAGACCATGCCGGGCTCGATGACGTCGTCGAAGCGTGGTGCGTCGTAGTGCGGGATGATCAGCCCGGAGTGGAACGCACGCCCGACCCCGTGGCCCGTGTAGTCCCGGACGACGCCGTAGCCGAAGCGCTTCGCGTACGCCTCGATCGCGCGGCCGATGACGTTGACCTGGCGGCCCGGGGCGACGGCGCGGATGCCCCGACGGAGCGCCTCCTCGGTCCGTGAGACGAGGTCGCGGACCTCTTGCGTGCCCTCGCCGACGATGAAGGTCCGGTTCGTGTCGCCGTGCATCCCGTCCTTGTAGGCGGTGATGTCGATGTTGACGAGGTCGCCGTCCTGCAGGACGGTGTCGTCGGGGATCCCGTGGCAGATGACCTCGTTGAGGCTGGAGCAGAGCGACTTGGGGTACCCGCGGTAGCCGAGCGTCGAGGGGTAGGCGCCGTGCGACACGACGAACTCGTGGCCGATTCGGTCGAGCTCGTCGGTGGTGACCCCAGGGCGGATCGCCTCGCCCACGGCGTCGATGGCCTGGGAGGCGATGCGGCCGGCGACCCGGATGCGCTCGACCTCGTCCGGCGAGTAGGTGTCACCGAGCCCGTGCTCGTGCGGCTCCGCCCGGCCGACGTACTCGGGGCGCTCGATGTCCTTCGGGACGGGCCGCTGCGGGGAGAGGCGGCCAGCGGTCAGGTGTCCGTGTTCGTCCCGGGGCATGCGGACCACTCTAGCCAGGTGCGCGGTCCCCGCGACGCGGGTGCGGGGTGCGACGTGCCCGCCTGGAGGCCCGGTGCCGGTCCGCCGGGCCGGCACCGCGCCTCCAGGCGGGCACCATGCGCGCGGGGCGCGCCCCGAAGGTGCGCCTCTGCCACGTCCGGTCCACCTCCGCGTCCGGTCCGCCAGAGCGACAGATCCGCGCTCCGCGCGGCGTCCGGTCCGCCGAGGCGACAGATACCCACCGACGTTCGGCGGCGATCTGTCGCTTCGACGGAAGCGACAGATCCGGCATCGGTGAGCAGCGCGGCCCCGCGCACACGCCGGATGGGTACGGTGGCGGCATGAGCGACGAACGCATCGAGTCCCAGTGGTGGTTCAACGAGAAGACGCACGCCGTCGAGCAGGGCCCACAGTCCCCGCAGCGCGACCGCATCGGCCCGTTCGACACGCGTGAGGAAGCGCAACACGCCCTGGACCGGATCAAGGCGAACAACGAGCGTTGGGACGACGAAGACCAATAGGCTGAGCATCCCAGCTGCACCACGGAAAGGGCGTCAATGGACAAGCAGACGGACTTCGTGCTCCGCACCATCGAGGAGCGGGGCATCAAGTTCATCCGACTCTGGTTCACGGACGTCATCGGGACGCTGAAGTCGGTGGCGATCGCCCCGGCCGAGGTCGAGGGTGCGTTCGCCGAGGGCATCGGGTTCGACGGCTCCGCGATCGAGGGCCTGACGCGGAGCTACGAGGCCGACGTCCTGGCCCACCCGGACCCCTCGACGTTCCAGATCCTCCCGTGGCGCGGCGAGATCGACCCCACCGCGCGGATGTTCTGCGACATCACGACGCCGGACGGTCAGCCCGCCGTCGCCGACCCCCGCAACGTGCTGAAGCGCACGCTGGCGAAGGCGAGCGAGCGCGGCTTCACGTTCTACACGCACCCGGAGATCGAGTTCTACCTGCTGAAGAGCCGCGACTGGCAGGACGGCGGCCCGCAGCCCGTCGACCGCGCCGGCTACTTCGACAACGTCCCCGGCGGCAGTGCCCACGACTTCCGTCGCCGCTCGGTCCGCATGCTCGAGGACCTCGGCATCTCGGTGGAGTTCAGCCACCACGAGGCCGGCCCGGGCCAGAACGAGATCGACCTGCGCTACGCCGACGCGCTCACGATGGCGGACAACATCATGACGTTCCGCACCGTCGTGAAGGAGGTCGCGATCGAGCAGGGCGTCTACGCGACGTTCATGCCGAAGCCGATCTCGGGCCAGCCCGGCTCCGGGATGCACACGCACGTCTCGCTGTTCGAGGGCGACCAGAACGCCTTCTACGAGGCCGGAGGGCAGTACCAGCTGTCCGAGACCGCGAAGCACTTCATCGCCGGTGTCCTCAAGCACGCGCCGGAGATCACGGCGGTCACGAACCAGTTCGTGAACTCGTACAAGCGCCTCTGGGGCGGCGACGAGGCCCCGTCCTTCGTGACCTGGGGCCACAACAACCGCTCGGCGCTCGTCCGCGTCCCGCTGTACAAGCCGAACAAGGGCCAGTCCGCCCGCGTCGAGTACCGCGGCATCGACTCGGCAGCGAACCCGTACCTGGCGTACTCGCTGCTGCTCGCCGCGGGCCTCAAGGGCATCGACGAGGGCTACGAGCTCCCGCCAGAGGCCGAGGACAACGTCTGGAGCCTGACGGACTCCGAGCGCCGCGCCCTCGGGTACAGCCAGCTGCCGGCGAGCCTCGACCACGCCCTGAGCCTCATGGAGGACTCGGAGCTCGTGGCGGAGACGCTCGGCGAGCAGGTGTTCAACTTCGTGCTGCTCAACAAGCGGCAGGAGTGGAAGCGCTACCGCGACCAGGTCACGCCGTTCGAGCTCGACACCAACCTCGGCGCGCTCTGACGGTCCGCGGGACACGCGCCAGATGACCGGCCGGACGACGACGTCACGTTCCGAGTTGGCCCGCCTGGGCTTCGCGGAGCTCTCGGAGAGCCTGCAGCGGATCGCCGACCTGGAGGCACGGTTCGGCTCCGACCTGCAGGTCCCGGTGAGCGACGCCGCGGCCCTGTGGGAGTCGACCGCCGATCCGGACGGCGCGCTCCGCGCGCTCGAGCGGCTGCTCGAGCGCGCGCCCGACGAGCTCCGTCCGGTGCTCGCCGACGAGGCGGCCACCGAACGCCTCGTCCGGTTGCTCGGCGCGTCGGTCGGGCTCGGTGAGTTCCTGCACCGCCGACCGGCCGAGATCGCGCTGCTGCTCGACCCGGTGACCGAGCCGTGGTCGCAGGAGCGGTACACGGAGTCGCTGCTCGCCGCGATCGACGGTGCCACGGGTGAGGGCGCCCGGCTCCGGCTCCGGGTGCGCTACCGCCGGCACCTGGCGCAGATCGCCCTCTTCGACGTCCTGAACGTGTCGCCGACCGAGGCGTTCCCGGCCGTGGCCGCGGGGCTGGCCGACCTCGCCGGCGCCGCGCTCGAGGCCGCGGTGGACGTCGCCCGGCGTGAGGTACCGTTCCCGGCGGCCGACGTCGCCGCGACCCCGCTCGCCGTCATCGCGATGGGCAAGGCGGGTGCGCGGGAGCTCAACTACGTCAGCGACGTCGACGTCATCTTCGTCACGGAGCCCACCGACACCATCGGCACCGACCGCGCCGTCCTCATCTCCACCCGCCTGGCGATCGCGGCCACGCACGCCATCACCGACCTCGCCGCCGAGCCCGCGCTGTGGGAGGTCGACGCGAACCTCCGACCGGAGGGCAAGGACGGCGCACTCGTCCGGACGCTCGACTCGCACGTGGCGTACTACGAGCGCTGGGCGAAGGAGTGGGAGTTCCAGGCGCTGCTCAAGGCGCGGCCGATCGCCGGGTCCGCCGACCTGGGGGAGCGCTACGCCGCCGCCGTCGGCCCGTTCGTGTGGAACTCCGCGAAGCGCCCCGGGTTCGTCGAGTCCGTGCAGCGCATGCGGGAGCGGGTCACGGAGCACATCCCGGACGCCGAGGTCGATCGGCAGCTCAAGCTCGGTCCCGGCGGCCTGCGCGACGTCGAGTTCACGGTGCAGCTCCTCCAGCTCGTGCACGGTCGCGACGACGAGTCGGTCCGGGTCCGCTCCACGCTCGAGGCGATGGACGCCCTCACCGACGCCGGCTACGTCGGCAGGCCAGAGGCCGCACGCTTCGGCCCCGACTACGCCCTGCTCCGCGTGCTCGAACACCGCATCCAGCTCCGCCGGCTCCAGCGCACGCACCTGATGCCCTCCGACGAAGAGGAACTGCGGGTCCTGGCGAGGTCGAGCGGCCTCGCGAAGTCGGCGTCCGCCCTCGAGACACGCTGGCGCGGCGTGAAGCTCGAGGTCCGGGGCCTGCACGAGCGGCTCTTCTACCGTCCGCTCCTGTCCGCCGTGGCCGCGAGCGACGGCGACATCGTGCTGACGAGCGACCAGGCCGTCGACCGCCTCGGTGCGATCGGCTTCGCGGACCCGGCCGGCGCGCTGAGCCACATCCGCGCCCTGACCCAGGGCACGAGCCGTCGCGCGGCGATCCAGCGGAACCTGCTCCCCGTACTGCTGCGGTGGATGGCGGAGGGACCGGCCCCCGACCGCGCACTCCTGGCCTTCCGCCGGCTCAGCGACACCCTGGGGGAGTCGAGCTGGTTCCTCCGCATGCTCCGGGACTCCTCGGGTGCCGCGCACTCGCTCACGACCGTGCTGTCCGAGTCGGCGTTCCTGTCCGGGCTGCTCGAGCGGTTCCCCGAGGCCGTGGCGTGGCTCGACGAACCGGACACCCTGCTGCGCCCACGACCGATCGAGTCGCTCCTCGCCGAGGTCACGGCCACCACCGCACGGCACGGTGACGACGTCGACGGTGCCGCGGCACTCGTCCGGTCCGCCCGACGACGGGAGACCCTGCGCCTCGGCATGGCCGCCGTGCTCGGGCAGCTCGACGTGGACGCCCTCGGCCCCGCGCTGAGCGACGTGACCGAGTCGACCCTCGCCGGTGCGCTGACCCTGGCCCGCCGGGACGCCCCGGCCGGCCTGGAGTTCGGCGTCATCGCGATGGGACGGTACGGCGGCCGGGAACTCGGCTTCGGATCCGACGCCGACGTCCTCTACGTGTACCGGGCCCCGGCGGAAATCCCCTCCGAGCAGGCGTCGCGCGCGGCCCAGACCATCGTCCGCGAACTCGCCCGGCTGACCGACGACGCGATCCACCCGTTCGACCTCGACATCGACCTGCGCCCCGAGGGCAAGAACGGCCCCGTGGTCCGCACCCTCGACTCGTACGGCGCGTACTACGCCCGCTGGTCGCTGACCTGGGAGGCGCAGGCGCTCCTCCGGGCCCGCGGCGCCGTGGGGGACCAGCAGCTCCTGCGCGACTTCGAGCACCTCGCCGACCGCACCCGGTACCCGGACCACATCGACGACCAGGAGGTCCGTGAGGTCCGGCGCATCAAGGCCCGCGTCGAGTCCGAACGACTCCCGCGTGGTGCCGATCCCGCGCGGCACCTCAAGCTCGGCCGGGGCTCGCTGAGCGACGTCGAGTGGTTCGTCCAGCTCCTGCAGCTGCAGCACGCGCTGAGCGTGCCGGGGCTCCGGACCACGTCGACGCTCGAGGCCCTGGACGCCGCGACCGAGGCCGGGTTCATCGGGGCCGAGGACGCCGAACGCCTGGGTGCCGCGTGGCGGTTCGCCTCCCGGACCCGGAGCGCGCTCGTGCTCTGGTCGGGGAAGACCACCGACGTGCTGCCCGTGGACCGCATCCAGCTCGAGGGCGTGGCGCGCCTGATGGAGTACCCGCCCGGGTCGGCGTCGCAGCTCGAGGACGACTACCTCGGCGTCACGCGGCGTGCGCGGCAGGTGTTCGAGCGCGAGTTCTACGGCGCCTGACGGGTGGGCTCCACGACGCGTTCTCCCGGCCGCACCCGACACCTGTCGCGTGCGCGACACGCCCGGACCGACGTGTTTCGTGGCTTGTCGACAGGTCCTCGGAAGTGAATTCGACGTAACACGAGCCGTCCCCCGTTCGTGATGGCGTGTACCCCGATGCCGGCGACGCCGCGCGCCGTTACCGCGCCGTGATCGACGGATCGCGCCGTCGGCGCAGCTGCCCCGCCGCGCAGGTGCGCCGCGCCCGGCGACCAGGCCCGGAACAGGGCTTTCCTGCAGAGGTGATCCGCGCCTCCAGGCCGCTGCTCGACCCGCGCAGGGTGAGTGGCAGGGTGAAACGCGTCCGCCGGAGTGCTGTCAGCAGCAGTGCGGACACGATCGCCACGACGCGAGGGGGACCGCGACGTACCCCGTAACGTCCCCGTAACGCCCCCGGACGGGGGCCGCGTTGCGAGGCCGGTCCGCTTTCTGCATCAATGGGGTCACCCGAACCGACCCCGATTTCCCGATGGCGCGGAATCACCCACCTCGAACGTTGAAGCAGGGATCGATGTTCACCTTCATTCTGCAGATCAGGCAGATGGTCGACGGGCACCCCGAGTTCTACCTCTTCGCCGTGTACTCCGCGGTGATCTGGTTGCTCTGGTTGCTCAAGGTCGTCCTCTCCGCCCGCTACCGCCCCTACACCGGTACCTACACCGGCACCACGAGCGTCGTCGTCCCCGTCGTGGACGAACCGCTCGACCTCTTCCGCGACGTCATCGGCCGCATGGTCGAGCAGCGTCCCGGCGAGATCATCGTCGTCATCAACGGCGCCCGGAACGAGGCCCTCGAAGCGGTCTGCGACGAGTTCGCCCCACTCGTCCGCTGGACCCACACGCCCATCCCGGGCAAGCGCAACGCCGTCAAGGTCGGCACCGAGATGTCCACCGGCGACATCACCGTGCTCGTCGACTCGGACACGGTCTGGACCCCCGGCACGCTCGACGAACTGCTCAAGCCGTTCGCCGACGCCTCGGTCGGTGGCGTGACCACCCGTCAGCGCATCCTGGAGCCCGAGCGCAGCTGGATCACCCGCTGGGCGGACTGGCTGGAGAACTCCCGCGCGCTGTACTCGATGCCCGCGCAGAGCGTCCTCGGCCAGATCGGCTGCCTGCCCGGACGCACGATCGCCTTCCGCCGCGACATCCTCGTGCGTGTCATGGACCGCTTCATGCACGAGAAGTTCATGGGCGTGTTCCTCGAGGTGTCCGACGACCGGACGCTGACGAACCTCACGCTCAAGGAGGGGTACCGCACCGTTTACCAGTACACGTCGCTGGTCTACACGGACGCCCCGCTCCAGGTGAAGAAGCTGTTCAAGCAGCAGCTCCGCTGGGCCCGTGGCTCGCAGTACAACACGCTGCGGATGCTCCCGTGGATGCTCGGCCACGCGCCGATCCTCGCGCTGTTCTTCCTGACCGACATCATCCTGCCGTTCATGCTCTTCGGCGTGATCGCCGGCTGGATCTACCGCGGCCTCACCGGCCAGGGTTCGAACCTGTACGAGGGGATCCTGCACCAGTACGGGTTCTCCACCGGGTTCATCTACGTCGCCGGACTCATGGTGGTCTCGTCCGTCCTCAGCATGGCGATCCGACAGATCCGGCACCTCGCCGAGAAGCCGAGCGACTTCTTCCGCCTGCCGATGTTCATCATCGTGTCGACGTTCTTCCTCATGCCGATCCGCCTCATCGGCTTCTTCCGCCTGGCGCACGCGTCCGGCTGGGGGACCCGCGCCGGTGCCTACGCCGGCGGGCCGATGGAAGAGGACCCCGCCGACGCCGTGCAGCCGACGGCCGTCGGGACGCGGGCTCCGGTCAGCCCGATCGACGCCGTCCCCACGGACCCGGCCGTCGCCGCCTTCGCTGCTGACCCCACGGCCGCCGCGGACCAGCGCGCCGCGGACCGCGCGTTCGACGAACTGTTCGGCCCCGACGCCACCACCAACTCCACCGCGACGGTGCTCGCCACGCGCCGGTCCGCCGCGCAGGCCTCCGTCGCTCCGGCACCCGCGAAGCAGGCTCCCGCACGCGTCCGCCGGTACAACCCGTACGCCGCGATCCCGTACTGCATCGGCATCGCGGTCTTCGCCCTGGAGGCCTTCCTCATTGTCTGACCTCATCCGATCCTCAAGTACGTGGTGGGCCCAGTCCAGCAAGCACGCTCGGCTCACCGCCATCGGCACCACCGCCATCGTCATCGTCCTCGGGCTGATCACCTGGAACGTCTGGGTGTCCCCGGCCGGCTCCGTGTCGACCGCGGTCCACCAGGCGCTCGGGGTCACCCCGCCGAAGAAGAAGGTCTCCGCCGCCGAGCTCCAGACGAAGCTCGACGCCGCGCAGGAGAAGATCTGGGCGCTCGAGGGCAAGCTCGACTCCAGCAGCGCGCAGGCCGGGTCGCGTGCCGACCAGATCACGCAGCTCAAGGCGCAGCTCGCGTCGCTGCAGTCCGAGCTCGGCGCAGCGAAGAGCGGGACTGGAGGCGCGTCCTCCTCCGGCGGGTCCGGTACCTCCGTCAACGCGGCCGGCTCCGGCGGCTCGGGTGGATCCGGTGGCTCCAGCAGCTCCGGCGGTTCCGGTGGGTCCGGGGGTTCCGTCACGAAGCCGAACACCGGCCCGTCGAAGGACCCCACCACCACGCCGATCAGCACCCCGACCAAGGCGCAGATCCTCGGCCAGCAGTCCCGCTGGTACGGCCTCTACACGGCGCAGTCGCCCTTCAGCTGGTCCGAGTACGACCAGGTGCAGCAGGCGGTCGGCACCGCGACGAACATGGTCGGGTACTTCCAGGGCTTCGACCAGGACTTCAACGCCAGCGCCGTGCAGCGCTCCTGGGCGAACGGTCGCCTGCCGATGATGACGTGGGAGTCCGTGCCCGCGGCCACCGGCAACGACGAGCCGTACGTGCCCGGGTACACCAACCAGGACATCCTCTCCGGCAAGTTCGACGCCTACCTCACCAAGTACGCGCAGGCGGTGAAGGCGAACGGGATGCCGCTCGTGATCCGCTTCGACCACGAGATGAACGGCCAGTGGTACAGCTGGTCCGAGTCGAGTGCGCAGAAGAACGATCCCGGTTCGTACAAGAAGGTCTGGCAGCACGTCTGGAAGGTCTTCCAGGACAACGGTGCCAACCAGTACGCGATCTGGAACTGGTCGCCGACGCGCATCGACAACCTCGGCAACCCGAAGTACCAGACCCTCGCCTACATGGAGAACTACTACCCGGGTGCCCAGTACGTCGACTGGGTCGGCATGAGCGGCTACTACCGCAAGGCCGTCGAGCAGCCGACGTTCCAGAACACGTTCGGCGCGACGCTCGCACAGATCCGTCAGATCGCACCCGGCAAGCACATCGTCCTCAACGAGATCGGCGCCACCGAGACCGGCGGCACCGCCTCGAACGGCCAGAAGTCCCAGTGGATCACCTCGCTGTTCGACGCCCTCGCCGACCCCGCGAACAAGGACATCATCGGCTTCGCGTACTTCAGCGAAGTGGCCACCACGATCGTCGACGGTGCCCGCACCACGAACGACTGGCGACTCAACTCCCGCGCCGACAGCCTCGCGACCTTCGCGAAGGGCATCAAGCGCAACGACATCGACTACGACCTGCAGGAGGTCACGCCATGACCGCGTCCAAGAAGTCGACCGCAGCGGCCGACACCCGTCCCGCACCCGTCATCAGCGTCATCGGCACCGGCTACCTCGGTGCCACCCACGCGGCCGCGATGGCCGAGATGGGTTTCGAGACGATCGGCGTGGACGTCGACCCGTCGAAGCTCGCCGCCCTCGCCGCCGGCGAGGTCCCGTTCTACGAGCCCGGTCTGCCGGAGCTCATCACGAAGCACGTCGCGAGCGGCAAGCTCCGCTTCACCGCCTCGATCGCCGAGGCCGTGGCCGCCGCCGACGTCCACTTCGTCTGCGTCGGCACCCCGCAGCGGGCCGGCTCGCACGCCGCGAACCTGTCCTACGTCGAGAACGCCACACGAGGCGTCGCCGAGAACCTCACGCACCCCGGCGTCATCGTCGGCAAGTCGACGGTCCCGGTCGGCACCGCTGCGCGTCTGCGTGGCATCGTCCGCGAGTTCGCGCCGGCCGGCATCGACGCGGAGCTGATCTGGAACCCGGAGTTCCTCCGCGAGGGCAAGGCCGTCGACGACACGCTGCACCCGGACCGCCTGGTCTGGGGCGGTGCGTCCCCGGCCGCCGACGCCGTGATCCGCGAGGTCTACGCCGCACCCATCGCCGAGGGCACCCCGGTCATCACGACCGACCTCGCCACGGCGGAGCTCGTCAAGGTCAGCGCCAACGCGTTCCTCGCCACGAAGATCTCGTTCATCAACGCGATCTCGGAGATGTGCGCGATCACCGGCGCCGACGTGTCGACCCTGGCGGACGCCCTCGGACACGACGCCCGCATCGGCCGGAAGTTCCTCAACGCGGGCCTCGGCTTCGGCGGTGGCTGCCTGCCGAAGGACATCCGAGCGCTCATGCACCGTGCGAACGAGCTCGGAGCCGGCCGCGTGGTCGGACTCATGCAGCAGGTCGACGAGATCAACATGGGGCAGCGCGAACGCGTGATCGACATGACGATCGACGCGCTCGACGGTTCCGTGCTCAACCGTCGCGTCGCGGTGATCGGGGCGGCGTTCAAGCCCCTCACCGACGACGTCCGCGACTCGCCGGCGCTCAACGTCGCCGCCGCGCTGCACCTGCGCGGCGCCCAGGTCACCCTGTGGGACCCGGAGGCGATGGAGACCGCCCGACGCTCGTTCCCGACGCTCTCGTACGCCTCGTCGATGGTCGACGCGATCGAGGACGCCGACGTCGTGCTCGTCCTCACCGAGTGGGACGACATCGTCGAGGCCTCGCCCGTCGAACTCGCCGCCATCGTCGGTCGTCGGTTCGTGATCGACGCCCGCAACTGCCTCCCGGTCACCGACTGGGTCAAGGCGGGTTGGACCGTCCGTTCCCTGGGACGGCCCACTCCGGCCACGGGTGCACCCGTGAGCGTCGCCGCGGGGACGAACGACGTGCTGGCGACAGCGCGCTAGACGTCTCCGCCAACGAGCGGGGTCCGTGCCGGGGCGGCACGGGCCCCGCTTTCGCGCGCGCGGACGCCTCTTGCTCGTGTCCTCCTGGGGTCGTTCCGCGCGGAGGGGGTCGTTTCGCGCATGGTGAGCGGAACCGCGCGTAGGAGGCAGTTCCTTCTTGCCTCCCACGCGCGATTCGGCTTCCCACGGCGCGTGCGATGGGCAGGAACGTCACGAGGTGACCGCCTGGAGGCGCGGTGCCGGCCCGACGGACCGGCACCGCGCCTCCAGGCGGTCACCTCCACTGCACGACCGCCGGCCGACACGCGCGGAACGCGGAAGGCCCCGCACCGGGAACCGGTGCGGGGCCTTCGTGCGCTCAGCGAGGATCAGACGCCGAAGTAGAGCTCGTACTCGAACGGGTGCGGGCGCTGGGCCAGCGGGAGGATCTCGTTCTCGCGCTTGTAGTCGATCCAGGTCTGGATGAGGTCCTCGGTGAAGACGTTGCCCTTCGTGAGGAACTCGTGGTCCGCCTCGAGCGCGTCGAGGGCCTCGTCGAGCGAGCCGGGGACCTGGGGGATGCCCTTGGCCTCCTCCGGGGGGAGCTCGTAGAGGTCCTTGTCGACCGGCTCGTGCGGCTCGATGCGGTTCTGGATGCCGTCGAGGCCCGCCATGAGCTGCGCCGCGAAGGCGAGGTACGGGTTGCCCGAGGCGTCCGGCGCGCGGAACTCGATGCGCTTGGCCTTCGGGTTCGTGCCGGTGATCGGGATGCGGATCGCGGCCGAGCGGTTACCGGCCGAGTAGACCAGGTTGACCGGCGCCTCGAAGCCCTTCACCAGGCGGTGGTACGAGTTGATCGACGGGTTCGTGAAGGCGAGCAGTGCCGAGGCGTGCTTCAGGATGCCACCGATGTACCAGCGTGCGAGGTCCGAGAGGCCGCCGTAGCCGTTCTCGTCGTAGAACAGCGGCTTGCCGTCCGACCAGAGCGACTGGTGGGTGTGCATGCCCGAGCCGTTGTCACCGAAGAGGGGCTTCGGCATGAACGTGGCGACCTTGCCCCACTGGTCCGCCGTGTTCTTGACGATGTACTTGAACTTCAGGATGTCGTCCGCGGCGTGGACCATCGTGTCGAACTTGTAATTGATCTCCTGCTGGCCGCCGGTGCCCACCTCGTGGTGCGAGCGCTCGAGCTCGAAGCCTGCCTCGATCAGCTTGAGGGTGATGTCGTCGCGGAGGTCGGCCGTCTTGTCGACCGGCGACACGGGGAAGTAGCCGCCCTTGTACGGGGTCTTGTTGGCGAGGTTGCCGCCCTCTTCTTCACGGCCGGTGTTCCAGGCGCCCTCTTCGGAGTCGACCGAGTAGAACGACTGGTTCTGGGTGACCGAGTAGCGGACGTCGTCGAAGATGTAGAACTCGGCCTCGGGGGCGAAGAACGCGGTGTCCGCGATGCCCGTCGACGCGAGGTACTTCTCCGCCTTCTTGGCGACCTGGCGCGGGTCACGGCCGTAGATCTCGCCGTTCCGCGGGTTGTAGATGTCGAAGATCATGATCAGCGTGCGCTCGGCGCGGAACTGGTCGATGTACGCGGTGGTCACGTCAGGGATGAGCTGCATGTCGGACTCGTGGATCGACGCGAAACCGCGGATCGAGGAGCCGTCGAAGAGCTGACCGACCGAGAAGAAGTCCTCGTCGACCGTGGATGCCGGGATGTTGAAGTGCTGCTGCACGCCGGGCAGGTCGGTGAAGCGGATGTCGAGGAACTTGACGTCCGTGTCCTTGATGAAGGCCAGGACCTCGGAGGAATCGCTGAACATGTGTGTCGATCTCCTGGGGGTTTGGGTGATGTGGAGGTGCCGCGGGTGCACCCTCCGAAGAGGCTATTGACACCGAGTTTCCCGGACATGACTGGATTGTTTCGTCCGTGTTACGTCGGGGGTGGTGGGCGAGTCGGTATCTGCTGGTGGCGCCGGCGGGGCTGGGGACGGTGCCGTCGGGGCTGCGGTCGGTGTCGGCCCCGTCGCGGTCGCCTACGCTTGGGGCATGGCCCGCAGCACCACTCCGCCCCCCGCGTCCTCTGCACACCCGGACGGCTGGCCGGGCAAGGACCTCGGACTCCCCGAGGAGGGCCCGCGCAGCGTCGGTCGCATCGGCCGGCGGATCGTCGCGCTGCTCATCGACGGGGCCCTGGCCGACCTGGTCGCCTACGTCACAGGGGTGTGGTCGCCGGTGAACGGCTCCGGTGACATCGCGCACTCGTGGATCCAGATCGCGATCTTCGCGGCGCTCCAGGTCCTGTTCATCTGCCTGCTGTCCGGGTCGTTCGGCCACATCTGCGTCGGGCTCCGGGTCGTGCCGATGCGCGGCGGCTACGTCGGCGTCTGGCGCCCGGTGGTCCGGACGGTCCTGCTGTGCCTGATCGTGCCGGCGCTGATCATCGACCGCGACAGCCGCGGGGCGCACGACCGGATCGCCGGGACGGTGCTCGTCCGCCGCTGAGCGCGGGGCGCCGGGCGGGCTGGCGCTGCGGCGCGCTGGCGCTGGGGCGCGCTGGCGCTGGGCGCCGCGGGCTGCCACGCTGCGCCACGCGAGGCGCAGTGTGCGAGGTTCCCGGCATGGTGCGAGCCCACGCGGCTCCCACACTCGTCGGAACCTCGCACACGGCCGCCCCGCCAACCTCGCACACCCAACACCCCCTCGCACGCGAGAACGCCCCCGACCTGGCACGGTCGGGGGCGTTCGTCGTCGCGGCGGGAGTGCGTCAGCGCGGACGGCCGGCGCGGGCACGCATCGGGTCCATGCCCTTCGGGATCGCGGCTGCGGGGCTCTGCGTCAGCGAGTCGAGGCGGTTCGCGACCGCCAGCACCTCGTTGCGGTTGAGCGACTTCTTGAACTTGTTCATGGCGCGGGGGAGCTTGTGCAGCGTGACCGCGTCGTCACCGTCGCCGTCCTTGCCCGAGGCGACGTGGACCACGTGCACGGAGACGTTCGGCACGATGCGCTGGACCTTGCGACGTTCTTCGTCGACCTGACGGTTGAGGTTGCCGCGCTGGCCCTCGGTGATGAGCACGACACCCGGCCGACCGACGGCCCGGTAGACCGCGGCCTGCGAGCGTCCGTGCACCGCCACGGGCATCTCGCTCGAACGCCACTGCCGGCGGAGCGAGTTCGACAGCACGGCACCGACGGCACCGGGCTGGCCCTCGATCTGGGAGTACGCGGCTCGCTCGGCCAGTCGCCCGAGGACGATCAGGAAGAGCAGGACGCCGAGCAGCACACCGGCGACGATCCAGAGGATGACCGCGAGCCAGTTCTGGCCGGGGAGCAGCAGCGCGAGTAGCACGCCCAACACCACCGGGACCACGAAGGCCAGGGCGAACCACCAGACGGAGCTCGGGTCCGCCCGACGGGTCATGGTGAAGACCTGGTACATCTGCTTGAGACGACCCGGCTCCTTCGCCGTCGTACCTTGAGAACTGCTGCGTGCCATGCACCCAGGATACGGCTTCTGTCGACATCTCCGGACCGTCGATGCTCCGGCTGTGGGCGAACAGGGTTCTCCACAGACCGCGGCCCGGCCTGGAGGCACGACCCACCCGCCCGTGAGGCTGTCCGGCATGCAGATTGTCACCGATCACGTCCGCTGGGTCGCGTCCGACGCCGACGACCAGCCGCTGCTCGCCTGGGCCGCGGACCGCGCGACGGCGGTCGGCCGTCACCTCGCCCCCGTCACCGCGATCGGGAGGTTGCCCGGCGGGCGCCTCGCCGTGGACGTCCAGCGTCCGATCGGGACACCGCTCGCGACCGCACTCGACACACTCGGCACGCCGACGACCGGCGTCGCGGTGACGTTGACGGTGCCGCTCCTCGAACTCGCGGCGGCCGAGCGCTCGGGCTCGGTGCGCATCGGGACGGCCGGACTCGACGACGTGCTGGTGGACGACGCCGGTGCAGTCGTGCTGTGCGACCGACCGCCCGGGACGGACGGCGTCCGTGGCGCGGACGAGGACGGCGCCCGTGTCCTGCTCCTGGCGGCCAGGGTGGTGTGGGAGCGTGCAGACCCCCGCGATCCGGTCCGCCCACTCGTCGACGACGCGATCGCCGAGGCGCTCGACGGCGGTGCCGAGGCGGTCCGGGCGGCGCTGTCGCACGTGCGCGCGGCCGCGGCGCCACGTCCGGTCCGGTGGGAACCGGCGGCGCACGAGCTGATCGTGGGCGTTCCGCCGGACGCCACCGAGCCGGCCGACGGCTTCGTCGCCGTGGCGCGCCGGTTCGTCGAACACGGTGTGCCGTTCGGCAGCGACCGACGACTCCCGTTCCGACGCGCGCTGGTCGGCGCAGTCGTGGCAGCAGGCGTCACCACCGCGGCAGTGTTCACGCTCGGATGATGGTGATCGTGAACGGGAGCGGCCCCGATCCGCTGGGGATCGGGGCCGCTCCGTCGTGCTGGTCGTGCGGTGGTGCTGGGATCAGTACCCGAGGTTCGGGCCGAAGTTCCCGTCCTCCAGACGGTTCTTCACCGCGACGAGGTAGCGCGACGCGTCGGCGCCGTCGATGATCCGGTGGTCGTACGACAGCGCGAGGTAGACGAACGAACGGATCGCGATCGCCTCCTGTCCGTCGACCTTGACGACCGCCGGGCGCTTCGTGACGATGCCCGTGCCGAGGATCGCCGACTGCGGCAGGAACACCACGGGGGTGTCGAACAGCGCGCCACGCGAACCAGTGTTGGTCAGCGTGAAGGTGCCGCCCGCGAGCTCGTCCGGCTTCAGCTGGTTGTTGCGGGTGCGCTCGGCGAGGTCCGCGATCGACTGCGAGAACTGCGCCAGGTTGAGCGACGCCGCGTCCTTGATCACCGGGGTGAGCAGGCCGCGCTCGGTGTCCACCGCGATGGAGACGTTCTCGGTCTCCGGGTAGACGATCTCCTCGCCCTCCACGGTCGAGTTGATCTTCGGGTGGGCCTTGAGCGCCTCGGACGCCGCCAGGGCGAAGAACGGCATGAAGGAGAGCTTCGAACCGGTCTTCTCGAGGAACTCGGCCTTGTTCGCGTCGCGGAACTGGGCGACCTTCGTGACGTCCACCTCGACGACGCTGGTGAGCTGCGCGGTCGAGGTCATCGACTGCACGGCGCGCTCGGCGACGACCTTGCGGAGGCGGGTCATCTTCTCGCGGGTGCCACGGAGCGGGGAGACCTCGGCGACGAACGGACCCGACGGTGCTGCGGCCGGAGCCGAACCACCTGCGGCGGGTGCCTTCGCGGCGGCCGCGAGGACGTCCTCCTTGCGGATGCGTCCGCCGACACCGGAACCGGTGACGGTCGACAGGTCGACGCCCTGCTCGTTCGCGAGCTTGCGCACGAGCGGCGTGACGTAGCCGGAGGCCGAGGCGTCCTGCGTCGGGTTCGGCACGGCGGCGGTCGTGGTCGGGGCGGAGGCCGCGGGAGCAGCAGCCGGGGCCGGGACGGCTGCCGGCGGAGCGGCGGGGGGCGGCGGGACCGGAGCGGCCTGGGGGACCGGGGCGGCGGCCGGCGGGGCTGCCGGGGCCTGCGGCGCAGCGGGCTGCGTCTCGCCGGCGGGGGCCGGCTCGGGCTCGGTCGGCTGCGGAGCGGGGGTCTCGGACTCCTGCTCGGTGCTCGGAGCGGCCTCGGGCTCCTCGGCCTCGGCCGCTGCCTCGTTCGACTCGGAGGCCGAGGACCCGCCGTCGGACGAGCCGGAGCCGTCGCCGATCTTGACGAGGGCGGTGCCGACCTCGACGGTCTCGTCCTCCTGCACGAGGATCTCCTCCACGACGCCGGCGATCGGCGACGGGATCTCGGTGTCGACCTTGTCGGTCGAGACCTCGAGCAGCGGCTCGTCGACCTCGACCCGGTCACCGACGTTCTTCAGCCATCGGGTCACCGTGCCCTCGGTGACGCTCTCGCCGAGCGCCGGGAGGTTGACGGATTCGCTCATCGGGTGGACTCCTCTTCGCAGGGGTGGTTCGTGGTGGTGGTCATGGTGTTCACAGGGCGTGCAGCGGCTTGCCCGCGAGGTGCAGGAACGCCTCGCCGAGGGCCTCGTTCTGCGTCGGGTGCGCGTGGATGAGCGGAGCGACGTCCTCCGGGTACGCCTCCCAGTTCACGGCGAGCTGGGCTTCGCCGATGAGCTCGCCGACCCGGGCGCCGATCATGCTGACGCCGACGACGGGGCCGTCGACGACGCGGACGACCTTGACCGAACCGGAGGTGCCGATGATGTGGCTCTTGCCGTTGCCGGCGAGGTTGTACTCGTACGAGTCGACCTTGTCGGCGCCGTACTGCTCCTCGGCCTTGGACTGCGAGAGTCCGACGGAGGCGACCTCGGGGTCGGAGTACGTGATCTTCGGGATGTTCTTGTCCTCGATGATGACCGGGTTGAGCCCGGCGATCTCCTCGGCGACGAAGATGCCCTGCTGGAAGCCGCGGTGCGCAAGCTGCAGGCCCGGGACGATGTCGCCGACGGCGTACACGTTCGGGATGTTCGTGGCGAGGCGCTCGTTCGTGGTGACGAACCCGCGGTCCATCGTCACGCCGACCTCGTCGTAGCCGACGTTCTGCGTGACGGGGCCACGGCCGACGGCGACGAGCAGCACGTCACCGTCGAAGGTCTTGCCGTCCTCCAGCGTCACGACGACGCCGTTCTCGTGCTGTTCGACGCCCTGGAAGCGCACACCGAGCGAGAACTCGATGCCGCGCTTGCGGAACGCACGCTCGAGCTGCTTCGACATGGACTCGTCCTCGGCGGGGACGAGGTGGGGGAGCGCCTCGACGATCGTCACCTCGGCACCGAAGGACTTCCAGACGCTGGCGAACTCGACGCCGATGACGCCGCCACCGAGGATGACGACCTTGTTCGGCACGTAGTCCATGCGCAGGGCGGTCTCGGAGGTGATCACGCGACCACCGATCTCGAGCCCCGGCAGCGACTTCGAGTAGGAACCCGTCGCGAGGACGATGTTCTTGCCGGTCACGGTCTGGTCGCCGACCTGCACGGTGTTCTGCGAGGTGAGCTTGCCCCAGCCCTCGACGACGGTGATCCCGCGCGCCTTGATGAGGCCCTGGAGGCCCTTGTACTTCGAGTTGATGACGCCCTGCTGGTACTCGATGACCTTCGGGACCTCGACGCCGGCGAACTCGGCGACGACGCCGTACTTCTCGGCGTCACGGGTCGCGTCGGCGACCTCGGCCGCGTGCAGCAGCGCCTTCGTCGGGATGCAGCCGCGGTGCAGACACGTCCCCCCGAGCTTGTCTCCCTCGATGAGCGCGACGCTCATCCCGAGCTCGGCGGCCCGGAGCGCAGCGGCGTAGCCACCACTGCCGCCACCGAGGACCACGACGTCGTAAGTCTGTTCCGTCACCTGGTGCAACTCCCTCGTGCGTGTCGGGGCCGATCGGACCCCACTGGACACCGCGGCGGCGGCGTCCGACGGTCGGACCGCATGGTTCCGGTCCCGTCCCGTTGGTTCCGGCGGGGGCACGTCGAGCGCGCTGCCCCGCCGGAGTCAAACCTACTACTTGGCCTGGAGCTCTTCTGCGAGCGAGATGAGCGTGCGGACCATGACGCCCGTCGCACCCTTGCCGAGCCAGCCGTACCCGCCGCCCTTGTTCTCGGACGGCCCGGCGATGTCGAGGTGCGCCCACGGGATCCCCTCGCCCACGAAGCGCTCGAGGAACTTGCCCGCGAGGAGCATGCCCCCGGCCGGGTTGCCCACCGTGGCGTTCACCATGTCGGCGATCTCGCTGGCGAGCCGGGCGTCGAGCTCCTCGGGCAGCGGCATCGGCCAGATCGGCTCGGCTACCGACGCGGCGACGGCCCGGACCTGCGCGACGAGGTCGTCGCTGCCCATCAGGCCGGTCGTGCGGTCGCCGAGCGCGACGACCTGCGCACCGGTCAGCGTGGCGACGTCGACGATGGCGTCGGGCTGCTCGAGCGACGCGGCGGCCATGCCGTCGCCGAGCACCAGGCGGCCCTCGGCGTCGGTGTTCGTGACCTCGACGGTCTTGCCGTTCTTCAGGGTGAGGACGTCGCCGGGGCGGGTCGCCGAACCGGAGGGCATGTTCTCCGCGAGGCACAGCCACGCGGTCACGCGGACGTCGAGTCCGAGGCGGGCGGCGGCCACGGTCGCGGCGAGCACGGTGGCGGCGCCGGTCATGTCGGTCTTCATGCCGAGCATCGAGCCCGCCGGCTTGAGCGAGAGGCCGCCCGAGTCGAACGTGATGCCCTTGCCGACCAGGGCGAGGTGCTTCGTGGCGGACTCCGGCGCGTACCGGACGACCACGAGCCGCGGCGGGCGCTCCGAGCCGCGTCCCACGCCGAGGATGCCGCCGAAGCCCTGCTCCTCGAGCGCGGTCTCGTCGAGGACCTCGACGGTGAGCGGCAGTCCCTCGGCCTGGGCGAGTGCGACGTCGGCCACGTCCGCGGGCCCGAGGTCGCCGGCCGCGGTGTTCACGAGGTCGCGCACGAGCGTCGCAGCGTCGGCGACGATCGCGGGGCGGACGGTGGCGTCGTCGGCGTCCGAGGCGGCGACGACCGTGATCTCCTGGTCACCGCGCGTCGGGCCGGTGGTGCCGGCTCCCTTGTGGCGGGTGAACGAGTACGCACCCAGGGCGGCGCCCTCGAGCGCGGCGTCGACGAGTTCTGCGGAGTCGGTCGGCAGTGCGAGCGTGATCGACGCGACGGTGGGCAGCTGGCGCACGGCGCTGCCCGCAGCGGCGCGGATCGCCGCAGGGCCGGTGGCACTGCCGAGCCCGACGAGGGCGATGCCGGTCGCGGTCACACCGGTACCCGGTAGACGCACGAGCTGGTCCTTGGCGCCGGTCGCACCGATCGAGGCGAGGTCGAGGTCCGTCAGCGCGTCCACGGGGCCGGCGGCGCTCGGAGCCAGGGTCGCGGGGCCGCCGTCCGTTCCGGGTCGGACACCGACGACGAGGACGTCGGCGGTGACGGTGGCGGGGCTGGAAGTCGTGGTGGAGAGCGTCGGTCGGACCATGCGACCACCCTATCCAGCAGGTGTTCGCTGTCGGCGTGGCCGCTGCGCACGGGGGAGCACGGAGCCCCGCCTAGCATGGGGACGGTGAACCACCCCGAGGAGCTCTACACCTTCGCTGAGGACGCGCCGGCCGTGCCCGCGGGGCTGCACCTGGTCGCCGGCCTCACCGGATTCGCCGATGCCGGTTCCGCCGTGGCCCAGGTGACGACCGCCGTGCTCGAGGGCCTCGAGACCGAGCTCGTCGCGGAGTTCGACCCGGACGTGCTGCTCGACTGGCGCGCCCGGCGCCCGGTGATCACCTTCGAACACGACCACATCGCGGCCGTCGAGCCCCCGAGGCTGCGGCTGCACCTCGTGCGTGACGAGATCGGCCAGCCGTTCCTGTTCCTCTCCGGGTACGAGCCGGACTTCCAGTGGAACCGCTTCGTCCGGGCCGTGACCGACCTCGCCGCCGAGCTGCAGGTCGTCGACACCACCTGGGTGCAGGCGATCCCGATGCCCGTGCCGCACACGCGCCCGATCAGCCTGACCGTCTCGGGGACCCGGGCGGACCTCGTCGAGCAGATGAGCGTGTGGAAGCCGGAGACCCAGGCGCCGGCGAACGTGCTGCACCTCGTCGAGCACCGACTCTCCGAGACCGGTGCCCAGGTCACCGGGCTCGTGCTCCTCGTCCCGCACTACCTCTCCGACACCGAGTTCCCGGACGCCGCGGTCGCCGCCCTGTCCGGAATCTCCGCCGCCACGGGCCTGATCTTCCCCTCCGACGAACTGCGCGAGGAAGGCCGTGAGTTCCGGACCCGCGTCGACGAGCAGGTCTCCGGCAACGAGGAGCTCCAACGACTCGTGAGCGTGCTCGAGGAACGTCACGACACGTACATGGAGGGCAACCCGATCGCCTCGCCGCTCACCGGCGTCGACGGTCAGGTCCCGACGGCGGACGCGATCGCGGCCGAACTCGAACGCTTCCTGGCCGGTCGCCGCCCGGACGGCGACCCGGCAGCCGACTGAGCCTGGAGGCGCGACTCACGTCGTGCCCGCCCGTCACGTTCTCCACAGCCCGTCCTGGCGGCGGGGCCGCCCCGGTAGCCTGGTTCGGTGAACTCCCGCCGCGCCTTCCTCGTCTGGGGCGTCGCGGTGCTCGCGTACGTGCTGGCCGTCGTGCAGCGGTCCTCGCTCGGCGTCTCCGGGGTCGACGCGCAGGACCGCTTCGCAGTCTCGGCCGCGGTGCTCTCGACGCTCGCGGTGGTGCAGATCGCCGTCTACGCGGGGTTGCAGATCCCGGTCGGCATCGCGCTCGACCGGGTCGGGCCGCGGCGGTTGGTGCTGCTCGGCGCCGCGCTGCTGGTGGTCGGGCAGGCCGTCGTCGCCGTGTCACCGACCATCGGTCCGGCGATCGCGGGGCGCGTCCTCGTCGGTGCCGGCGACGCGATGACGTTCATCTCGGTGATCCGTCTCGTGCCGATGTGGTTCAGTGGGCCGATCCTGCCGCAGATCTCGCAGTGGACGGGCAACCTCGGGCAGGTCGGGCAGATCCTGTCCGCCTTCCCGTTCGCCGTGCTGCTGCACACCGCGGGGTGGTCACCGGCGTTCGGTGTCGCCGCGGCGGCCAGCGCCGTCGGCCTGGTGCTCGCGTTCGTCTTCGTGAAGAACGGCCCGGTGCACGTGCGGACGGACACGATCCCGTTGCCGCTCCCGCACTCCTGGCGCGGTGCGTTCCACACGTTCGGCCACGCGCTCCGCCGTCCGGGCACGCAGCTCGGCTTCTGGTCGCACTACGTGACGCAGTCGTCCGGCACGGTGTTCTCGCTGCTGTGGGGCGTGCCGATGCTGCGCGGGCTCGGGTACTCCCCGTCCGAGGCCGCCGGCTTCCTCACGGTGATCGTCGTCACCGGCTTCGTCGTCGGGCCTGTCCTGGGCGTGCTGTGCGCCCGGTTCCCGCTGCGCCGCTCGAACCTGGTGCTCGGCATCGTCGTCGCCCTCGCCGTGGTGTGGACCGCGATCCTGCTGTGGCCCGGCCACCCACCGACCTGGCTGCTCGTCGTGCTCGTCGTCGTGATGGGCATCGGCGGCCCCGGCTCGCTCATCGGGTTCGACTTCGCCCGCTCGTTCAACCCCGTCGGGTCGCTCGGGTCGGCGAACGGCGTGGTGAACGTCGGCGGGTTCCTGGCGGCGTTCGTGATGATGTTCCTCATCGGCACGATCCTGGACGTCGCCTCGCGGGCGTCGGGGGAGACCGTGTTCGCCTGGACGAACTTCCGGCTGGCCCTCACCGTGCAGTACGTGGTGGTCGGGATCGGTGTCGTGATGCTCCTGCACGCCCGACGGCGGACACGCCGGGAACTCCACGCGCAGGACGGAATACGGGTGGGGCCGCTCTGGGTTGCACTCGTTGCGCGCCTGCGGAAGCGGAGCGTGCAATAATGAACGCGGACCCGTTCGGGCCTCCTGTGTCTCGGAGCACTCCAGTGCGCCGCAGAAACCGGGGGACTTGACATGGGTCCTAGTGCTGCCCGGAACGGTAGGACCTGACGACGTGTGAGACCACGGCGCAGGCCCTGGGCGGCGAGGGAGGCCACGACCCCACGAACGTGGCACGACGAGAGAGGTGATCGCATGGCTGCCCGGAGCACGACGATCGATCCCACGAAGGACACCGAGCCCGAGGACACCGCAGCGGAGAGCGCTGCGGAGGCCGAGGGGACGGCTGCGCCGAAGAAGCGCGCCACCAAGACCACCGCCAAGAAGGCCGCCCCGAAGAAGGCGGCCCCGAAGGCGAAGAAGAAGGCCGACGACGAGGACCTCGACGAGGAGACCCCGGCCGCCGAGGCCGACGTCGACGCCTCCGACGACACCGAGACCGACGAGAAGGACACCAAGCCGGACGCCGCCGCAGCGGTCGCCGCCGGCGCGCTGGTCATCTCCCAGTCCGACGACGACGAGGCCCCGGTCTACTCGACGACCATCACGGGTGCCACGGCCGACCCCGTCAAGGACTACCTGAAGCAGATCGGCAAGGTAGCGCTGCTCAACGCCGAGCAGGAGGTCGAGCTCGCGATGCGCATCGAGGCCGGCCTGTTCGCCGAGGACAAGCTGCAGCACTCGACCGGCCTGTCGAAGCCCGAGGAGCGCGAGCTCCGCTGGGTCGCCCGTGACGGTCAGCGTGCCAAGTCGCACCTGCTCGGCGCGAACCTCCGCCTGGTCGTGTCGCTCGCGAAGCGCTACACCGGCCGGGGCATGCAGTTCCTGGACCTCATCCAGGAGGGCAACCTGGGCCTGATCCGTGCGGTCGAGAAGTTCGACTACACCAAGGGCTTCAAGTTCTCGACGTACGCCACCTGGTGGATCCGTCAGGCGATCACCCGTGCCATGGCCGACCAGGCCCGCACGATCCGCATCCCGGTCCACATGGTCGAGGTCATCAACAAGCTGGCCCGTGTCCAGCGCCAGATGCTGCAGGACCTCGGTCGCGAACCCACTCCGGAAGAGCTCGCCCGCGAGCTCGACATGACCCCGGAGAAGGTCGTCGAGGTCCAGAAGTACGGTCGCGAGCCCATCTCGCTCCACACCCCGCTGGGTGAGGACGGCGACTCGGAGTTCGGCGACCTGATCGAGGACACCGAAGCGGTCGTCCCGGCCGACGCCGTCGGGTTCACGATGCTGCAGAAGCAGCTCGAGAGCCTGCTCGACTCCCTGTCCGAGCGCGAGGCGGGCGTGATCCGCATGCGCTTCGGCCTCGGTGACGGCCAGCCGAAGACCCTCGACCAGATCGGTGACACGTTCGGCGTGACGCGTGAGCGCATCCGTCAGATCGAGTCCAAGACGATGGCGAAGCTCCGCCACCCGTCGCGGTCGCAGTCGCTGCGCGACTACCTCGAGTAGGCCGATGCGGTTCTTCATCCCGATCCTCATCGGGCGGATCCTCCGTGCCCTCGCCAGAGCGCGGGGCGGGGGGTCCGCCTACCCCGGGTACATCGTGCTCAAGCTGGTGCCGGACTTCCTCCAGCACGTGACGCAACAGTTCCCGAACGGCGTCGTCTTCGTGCTCGGCTCGAACGGCAAGTCGACGACGACGCACATGATCTCGGACATCGTCCGGGCGCACGGGCTCCGTGTCTTCACGAACCCGTCCGGCGCGAACCTGCCGCAGGGCATCGCGTCGGCGCTCCTGTCCGAGGTGTCGCTGACCGGTCGCCTCAAGGCCGACATCGGCATCCTCGAGGTCGACGAGGCCTTCGCGGTCGAGCTCGCCGGCATCCTGTCGCCGTCCACGGTGACGATGCTCAACGTGCAGGTCGACCAGCTCTACCGGTTCTTCGAGACCGAGCGCGTCGCGACGATGATGCTCGACACCGCGGCGCTGTCCACGGCGAACGTCATCACCAACCGTGACGACCAGTTCCTGGACGCGTACGTCGGCACGGACGGCCAGCGGGTGCTGCGCTTCGGTGCGAGCGCCGAGGTCGTGGCCGCAGCGCCGAACGGCCTGCAGAACGCCGACGACTTCGACCGGCAGGACGCCGTGCCGAACGTCGCCGACGCCGAGGTCGTCGTGAACACCGGTGACGGTGCGACCATCCGCTTCGACGGCGCCGACATCCCGGTCCGGCTGCCCGCCCGCGGCCTGCACTACGCGGTCGACGCGGCGGCGGCCACCGCGACCGCGAGTGCCGCGCTCGGTGCGCAGTTCCGTGCCGACGCCGTGACGAAGGCCTTCGGCACGATGAAGCCGGCGTACGGCCGCGGTGAGCGGCTGCCCATCGCGGGGGAGTCCGCCGAGTTCACGATGTTCAAGAACGCCGCGAGCCTCCAGCTCAACCTCGACGCGTTGCCGGACCACCCCGAACAGGTGCTCATGGCGATCGACGAGGGCACGCCGGACATCTCCTGGATCTACGACATCGACTTCTCGAAGCTCGACCACGTGGACGTCGTCTCCGGTGACAAGGCCTGGCAGATCGCGATCGCGCTCGAGCACGCCGGTGTCCGCATCGGCCGCGTCGAGCCCGACGTCGAGGCAGCCATCGCCCTCATGCAGGGGCTCGGAGCGACCTCGACCGGGACGAAGAACTTCATCGTCAACTACGAGATCATGATGATCGCCCGCAAGGCCCTCGGCCACCCGGACATGGAGAAGACCGCATGACGGCCGAACGGCTGACCATCCTGCAAGTCTACCCCCGGCAGATGGGCGTCTCGGGCGACCGGGGGAACGTCGCGGCCCTGGTGCGTCGTGCCGCTGCGGCGGACATCGACACCGAGGTGCTCGAGTACGCCCCCGGCGACGCCCTGCCCACCGCGGCGGACGTCGTGGTCATCGGCAACGGTCCGCTCAGCGCGATGCGCTCGCTCGGTGCCGACGTCGCCCGCATCGGTGGTCCGCTCCGTTCCTTCGCGAGCGACGGTGTGCCGGTCGTCGCGGTCGGCGGTGGTTTCGACCTCGCCACGAACGAGGTCGTCCCCACCGACGGCGCCGTCGTCCAGGGCTTCGGGGTGTTCGACGCCCGGGCCGTCCGTGGTGCCGAGCGTCGGGTGAACTACTTCGTGCTCGACACGAAGTACCCCCTGCTCCCGGGTGCGCCCACGCGACTCGCGGGCTTCGAGGACCACGCCACGACGATCGAACTCGGCGCCGGTGTCCAGCCGTTCGCCGACGTCGTGTCCGGCGGCGGCAACCAGGCGGGCGCTCCCGTCGAGGGCGCGCTCGTCGGGAACTCGTTCGGAACGCACACGCAGGGCCCGATCCTGCCGCTCAACCCGCAGCTGACCGATGGCGTCCTCGCCGCCGCGACCGCGCGGCTCGGCCGCGACTACGCGCCGGACCCGGAACGCACGGAGACGATCGACCGGTACGCGCGCGAAGCGCGCGCCACCGTCGACCGCTACGTCGACAAGGCGTTCAAGCGGATCGCCTGAGGCGACGCCCGAGAACACGACCAGACAGAAGACGGGAGGCGCGGTGCCAGCTGGCACCGCGCCTCCCGTCTGTTCTGGGGTGACGATTCGGTCGTCTACTTCGACTCGTAGAGTCGGCTGCTCTCGTCGTGCCACTCGATGGCGGTCGCCGCGAGCTTGTCCTTGAACTCGGCGCCGTGGTGGGCGCAGAAGAACAGCTCGCCGCTGGCCATGGTCGCTCGGATGTACGCCTGCGCGCCGCAGCTGTCGCAACGGTCGGCAGCGGTGAGCTGGTGGCTGCTGACTTCGTCGATGGAGAGGTCCTGCACGGTCTGGGTCATTGCTGTGCTCCTCACGGATCGCAGGTGGTGCGGGTTGGTCCACCTATTTCAACACGTGATGCCTGAGAGTGGCGCATTGTGATGGTCCGTTTCGCTCAGCGCGGATCGACTGTCCCCAGTCCGAGTGTCCGCACGGCAGTGTCGGTGCGCGTCGCTAGCATCGGAAGGTGAGCTCCGACTACTCCGCACGCCATCTCTCCGTCCTCGAAGGGCTCGAGGCGGTCCGGAAGCGCCCGGGCATGTACATCGGGTCGACGGACTCCCGCGGTCTCATGCACTGCCTGTGGGAGATCATCGACAACTCCGTCGACGAAGCCCTCGCCGGACACGGTGACGAGATCGGTGTCGTGCTGCACGAGGACGGCTCGGTCGAGGTCCGCGACACCGCCCGTGGCATCCCCGTCGACGTCGAGCCGAAGACCGGCCTGACCGGGGTCGAGGTCGTGTTCACGAAGCTGCACGCCGGCGGCAAGTTCGGCTCCGGGTCGTACGCCGCGTCCGGTGGTCTGCACGGCGTCGGTGCATCGGTCGTGAACGCGCTGTCGGAGCGCCTCGACGTCGAGGTCGACCGCGGCGGCAAGACGTACGCGATGTCGTTCCACCGCGGGGAGCCCGGCACCTTCGACGACTCCAAGGGCGTGGGTCCGGACGCCCCGTTCTCGCCGTTCACCTCCGGGAGCGAGCTCCGTGTCGTCGGCAAGGTGAAGAAGGGCGTCACGGGTTCGCGAATCCGCTACTGGGCCGACCGGCAGATCTTCACGGCCGACGCGAAGTTCAGCACGAGCGACCTCGTGAGTCGCGCGCGCCAGACGGCGTTCCTCGTCCCCGGACTCGGCATCACGATCACCGACTCCCGGCCCGCCTCGATCGAGGCAGCGGCCGCGCGTGCGGAAGCCACGGGCACCACGGTCGAGACCGGCCCCGTCGTCGAGCGCTTCCGGTACGAGGGCGGGATCGGCGAGTTCGTCGAGCACCTCGCCGTCGACTCCGCCGTGACCGACGTCTGGCGCGTCCAGGGCACGGGGACGTTCACCGAGACCGTGCCGATGCTCGACGACAAGGGACACATGGTGTCCACTTCGGTGTCCCGCGAGTGCGAGGTCGACCTGGCGCTCCGGTGGGGCAGCGGGTACGAGACGGTGTTCCGCAGCTTCGTGAACATCATCGCGACGCCGAAGGGCGGGACGCACCAGGCGGGCTTCGAGTCCGGCGTGGTCAAGGCCGTGCGTGCCCAGGTCGAGGCGAACGCCCGCAAGCTCAAGGTCGGGCAGGACAAGCTCGAGAAGGACGACGTGCTCGCCGGCATGACCGCCGTGCTGACCGTCCGTCTGCCCGAGCCGCAGTTCGAGGGCCAGACGAAGGAGGTCCTCGGTACGCCGGCCGTCCGCAAGATCGTCGACCAGGTGGTGTCGAAGCGGCTGACCGAGATCCTCACCTCGACGCAGCGCACCGAGAAGGCCCAGGCCGCGACACTGCTCGAGAAGGTCGTCGCCGAGATGAAGACCCGCATCTCGGCCCGGGCGCACAAGGAGACCCAGCGCCGGAAGAACGCGCTCGAGAACTCCTCGCTGCCGACGAAGCTCGCTGACTGCCGCTCGCAGGACACCGAGGGCACCGAGCTGTTCATCGTCGAGGGCGACTCGGCGCTCGGCACCGCCAAGCTCGCGCGGAACAGCGAGTACCAGGCGCTCCTGCCGATCCGGGGCAAGATCCTCAACGTGCAGAAGGCCTCCGTCTCGGACATGCTCTCGAACGCCGAGTGCGCCTCGATCATCCAGGTGATCGGCGCCGGCTCCGGCCGCACGTTCGAGATCGACCAGGCGCGCTACGGCAAGGTCATCATCATGTCCGACGCCGACGTCGACGGCGCCCACATCCGGACGCTCCTGCTCACGCTGTTCTTCCGGTACATGCGGCCGATGATCGAACAGGGGCGGGTGTTCGCCGCCGTGCCGCCGCTGCACCGGGTCGTCGTGGTGAACCGCGGCAAGGCCAACGACACGCTGTACACGTACTCCGAGCAGGAGCTGCAGGCGGTCCTGAAGAAGCTCGAGAAGCAGGGCAAGAAGTACCAGGAGCCGATCCAGCGGTACAAGGGCCTCGGTGAGATGGACGCCGACCAGCTGGCGGAGACCACGATGGACCGCACGCACCGGACCCTTCGCCGGGTGAACATCACGGACGCCGAGGGAGCTGCGAAGGTCTTCGAGCTGCTCATGGGCAACGACGTGGCTCCGCGTAAGGAGTTCATCCTCGCCGGCGAGGGCCTCGACCGCGACCGCATCGACGCGTAGGCGCGGCCCGGCGTGAGACTCGCGCTGCGCGACCGATCTCGTGCTGATCGGCGCGAGAAGTGTCGCTCAGCGTGAGTCTCGGCCCGCCCGACGCCGCGACGTGTCCGCGAAAGCGACACCGTTACGCCAGGGGTCGCCGTCCGACCCGCCGAAGCGACAGTGTCCCGCCGAGGTTCGGCGGCAGTCTGTCGCTTTCGCGGAGGGCCGGCCCGGGCCCGGGCCCCGGCGCCGCCGCGTGCGGCTGGCCAGCGCGAGACTCGCGCTGAGCGACAGTTCTCGCGGAGCGAGCCCCGTGAAGTGTCGCTCAGCGCGAATAGTCGTCCCGCGCGGCGCGGCGCGGCGCGGCGCGGCTGGCCGCCTACGCCTCGCCCGCGGTGCCGTCGAGGGCCGCCGCACTCCCGCCGATCGTGCCGATCAGCGCGTCGAGCGGCGCTCCCGACCCGTCCCGCTTCGACAGCCAGTCCGGCAGTGTCCGGGCAGCACCGTCGGTCCCCACCGCGTGCGGGGGAGCGACGCCCGCCCACGCCACGGTGAGGCCGTCCTCGCCCTTCAGGAAGGCGTGCGCCCGGACACCCTGGGTGGCACGGCCCTTCGCGGGGAACTCCGAGAACGCGGAGACCTTCGCGCGGCCGGAGTCCGTGCCGGGCAGTGCCGAGGACGACGTCGACACGGTGGCGACCACGGCGTCGTCGGAATGGGGGACGGACCCGAACCAGATGACGGACGCACCCGATGCCAGGGCGACGCCGGCGACACCGCCGGCGGGCAGTCCCTGGGGACGGACGGCGGCGGCACCGAACCGGAGCAGCTGCGCGTTCGAGGTGATGAACACGAGGTCGTCCGACTCCGGAGCCTGCGCAGCACCGACGACCGCGTCGCCCGGCTTGAGCCCGATCGCGACCATCTCGTCCTTGTCGGGCCACGCACCGGTCGTGACGCGCTTGACGACACCCTGCGCGGTGCCGATGGCCAGCGAGTCGGGAGCGTTCGGCGACAGGTCGACCAGCGCGACGACGGTCTCGGTCTTGGGGGTGCCGAGGTACTCGGTCACCCGTACTCCGGCGTCGAGTCGCACCGATGCCGGCGGGACGGCCGGGACGTCGACGGGGGAGAACCGCAGCACGCGACCGGTCGACGTGAGGGCACCGACCTGCCCACGCACGGTCGACACGACCGAGGAGCGCAGGGCGTCGTGCTTGGACCGCTTCGGCACCCGGACGATGCCCAGGTCCGACGACGGGATGTCGACACGGACCAGCCGACCGGTCGTCGAGAGCAGGACGCGGCACGGAGCGTCGGCGATCTGCAGCGACTCCGGGTCGACGGCTGCCTTCCGACCGCCCTTGACGGGGGCGTCCGCCTCGGTGAGGAGGGTGCGGCGCGGGGTCGCGAACCTGTCCGAGACCTCGGTGAGCTCGAGGGCGACCTGGGCACGGAGGCGCTCGTCGGACGCCAGGAGTTCTTCGAGCGCTGCGATCTCGGTGAGCAGCTGGTCGCGCTCGCCCTCGAGTTCGAGCCGTGAGAACTTCGTCAGGCGCCGGAGACGGAGCTCGAGGATGTACTCGGCCTGCACCTCGGACAGGTCGAACACCGTCTGCAGGCGGGAGCGCGCGGCCTCGGAGTCGTCCGACGACCGGATGACCTCGATGACCTCGTCGATGTCGAGGATCGCGATGAGCAGCCCCTCGACGAGGTGCAGCCGCTCCTTCTTGCGCGCGAGGCGGTACTGCGACCGCCGGGTGACGACGGACAGCCGGTGCTGCACGTACACGTCGAGGAGCTCGCGCAGCCCGAGCGTGCGGGGCGATCCGCCGACGAGGGCGACGTTGTTGATGCCGAAGCCGTCCTCGAGCGGGGTGTGCTTGTACAGCTGCTCGAGCACGGCAGCCGGGTTGAAGCCGCTCTTGATGCCGATGACGAGCCGGAGCCCGTGGTTGCGGTCGGTGAGGTCGTTCACGTCGGAGATGCCGACGAGCTTCTTCGACTGGACGCCGTCCTTGATCTTCTCGATCACACGCTCGGGGCCGACCAGGTACGGCAGCTCCGTGACGACGAGACCGGCCTTGCGCGGGGTGAGGTTCTCGACCGAGACCTTCGCCCGGGTGCGGAACGAGCCGCGACCGCTGGCGTAGGCGTCCCGTACGCCGGAGAGTCCGACGATCGTGCCGCCGGAGGGCAGGTCCGGCCCGGGCACGAACTCCATGAGTTCCTCGAGCGACGCCTGCGGGTTCATGAGCAGGTGCTTGGCGGCCTCGACGACCTCGCCGAGGTTGTGCGGCGCCATGTTCGTCGCCATGCCCACTGCGATGCCCGAGGCGCCGTTGACGAGCAGGTTCGGGAACGCCGCGGGCAGCACGCCGGGCTGCATGATCTGGTTGTCGTAGTTCGGGACGAAGTCGACGACGTCCTCGCCGAGGCCCTCCGTCATGGCCATCGACGGCTCGGCAAGTCGGGCCTCGGTGTACCGGGCGGCTGCCGGGCCGTCGTCGAGGGAACCGAAGTTGCCGTGCCCGTCGACCAGCGGCACCCGCATCGTGAACGGCTGCGCCATCCGCACCAGCGCGTCGTAGATCGCGCCGTCGCCGTGCGGGTGCAGCTTGCCCATCACCTCACCGGTGACGCGGGCGCTCTTCACGTGCCCGCGGTCGGGCCGCAGGCCCATCTCGGACATCTGGTAGAGGATGCGCCGCTGGACGGGCTTCAGGCCGTCGCGTGCGTCGGGGAGTGCCCGTGAGTAGATGACGGAGTACGCGTACTCGAGGAAGGAGCCCTGCATCTCCTCGGAGACGTCGACGTCCTCGATGCGTTCACCGTCGGGCAGGCCGACTGCTTCCGTGCGTGCCATGGCACCCTTCTGCGAGACTGGGGGAGATGGGAACAAGCGTACCGACGGCCCCCGACGCCACCGCCAACCTCGCCGACGTCTTCCCGAGTTGCCTCGTCGCGCTCGGCGCTGCGGACGACGCGTGGTTGCGCACCACCGGACTGGAGGCGCGGATCACCCTCCGTCCCGCCCGTTCCGCGATCGTCGTGCTGGTCGACGGCCTGGGGGCCGGCGCGCTGGCCGCGCGCGCGGGGCACGCGCGCTGGCTTGCCGCCAGCAAGAGGAAGCTGCGCAGCGGCTTCCCCACGACGACGGCAGCGGCGCTCAGCACCCTCACCACAGGCCGCCCGCCCGGCGAGCACGGCGTGGTCGGGTACAGCGGCTGGAACCCGGACACCGGTCAGGTGATGAACCTGCTGAGCGGCTGGGACAGCGAGGTGCCGGCCGACTGGTTCCTCGCCCGGACCCTGTTCTCCGAGGCGCCCACGCTCGGTGTCGACCCCGTGGTGGTCGGTCCGGCCCGCTACCGCTCGTCCGGGATGACGGCGAACGTGCTCGGCGGCGCCCGGTACGTCCCGGCGGACTCGATCCCGCAGCGCGTCGACGCTGCCCTCGCCGAGACGGCGTCGGGTCGGTCCCTCGTGTACCTCTACGTGCCGGAACTCGACTCGATCGGGCACAAGAACGGGTGGCAGTCCGATCGTTGGACCGGCGCCCTGGAACTCCTCGACGGCGAACTCGCACGGCTCGACCGTTCGGCCGCGAGCGACGTCGGGATCGTCGTGACGGCGGACCACGGCGTGCTGGACGTCCCCGACCACGCGAACATCGCGATCGACCCGCTCCTGCTCACGGACGTGATCGGGGTCGCCGGGGACCCGCGCTGCCGGCAGTTGACCGTGGCACCGGGCACCGACGTCCGGTCACTCGTCGGCGCCTTCCGTGCGCGATACGGCAAGAAGGCGTACGTCGCCAGCCGTGACGAGGCGATCGCGGCGGGGTGGTTCGGCACCGTGTCGGACGCGGTCGTCGAGCGGATCGGCGACGTCATCGTCGTGGCCCGTGGGTCCTGGGCGTTCAACGACGACCGTGGCCTGCGCGACGGGGAGGTGCCGAAGCGGATGATCGGCCAGCACGGTGCCATGACCGACGGGGAGACGATGGTGCCACTGCGGCTCGCCGGAGCGTTCGCGCAGTAGCCCACCGGGGCCCCACGGATCAGGCCGGGTCTTCGTCCGGTCGCGTGCCGAAGACGATCTCGTCCCAGCTGGGCATCGACCGGCGGTTGCGCTTCTTGCGCTCCGGACGGCCGTTCTCGGGTTCCGGGGCGGAAGCGGGCCGGGCATCCTGCGGCTCGGCAGCTGAGGAGTCGTCCTCGAAGCCCTGGAGCGGGATGTCGACGACGCTGATCGAGGTCCCGCGCGGTGCGTCCTGCTGGTCGCCGAAGGCCGCGGACTCGCGTTCCCCGCGTCGACGGCGCAGCGCCTCGAGCAGGTCGGCGGTCTCGTTGCCCGGGGCGCGCTCCTCGACGGCTGCACCGATGCGGGGGAGCGGTGCACGGAGCGGGCGCTCCTGCACGTCGGGGTTGGTGACGTCCTCGTCCGGCTCGTCGACGCGGAACGCGCCGGAGTCGAAGCGCGTGCCGTCGGTGTCGTGGTGGTCGGTCTCGACCGCGCGGAGGCGCGGTGCGATGCCCTCGTCGTCGGTGTGGGACAGGCGGTGCGCATCGCCGTTGTCCGGCGTGAGGGTCGACGTCTTCGGGTCGAAGCGCCACTGGGCGTCGTGCTCGACCTCGGCCGCGGTGTAGTGCACGCGCACCTGCCAGCCGCTCTCGACGTGCTTCCACGAGGCCCAGCTGACCGCCGTGGCCTCGCCGGCCTCGAGCTTGGCGGTGATCGCCTCGCCGAAGGTGTCGGGGGCCTCGTCGTCGACCGGGGTCACGGCGACGCGGTGTGCGGCGTCGAGGATGAACGCACGCTCGGCGAGCACGGGGCCCTCGAAGCGACGGACGTACTCGACGTCGACGTCGAGCGCCGCGGCGACCTCGGCGGCGTCGGCACCACCACGGATGCGGGCCTGGACGTCCTTCGGGGACACGCGCTTCTGCGGACCGGCCTCGGGGTTCGCCTGCCGGACCTGGCCCGGCAGCGACGAGGTCACGGGCAGCCGGAACTCGGTGCCGCCGTCGGTCGCGAGCAGGAGTGCCCCGGACTCCACTCCGATGACTCTCACGTCTTGCATGGTTCCGCCTTCCGAGCGTCGCGTACGGTCGTGCGTCGTACCCCAGGAGTATGCAGCCGTGGACACCCGTTCACGCGGAGGCGCACGGGCGTGCCGCGGACTGCCGCGACGCGTTTCCGGACGCCGGGAATAGCTGTGCACGACGACGGGTTGCAGCGCCAGAACGACCCGCCGGAGACTTCGGTTTGCGCTCTGGCGAGACGTGGTGCAAACTGTCGCCGCCGATCACCGGCGACGACCTCTCGATACGAGAAATGGATGGGCATGGCCACCGATTACGACGCCCCCCGGAAGACCGACGACAACTCCGACTCGGAGTCGATCGAGGCCCTCAAGGAGCGCGTTCCCGACAAGATGTCGGGGGTCGTCGACGATGATTCCGACAACCCCGGCAGCTTCGAGCTCGCCGGACAGGACCTCAGCGACGTCGACCTCGACGTCGTCGTGCTCCCGCCCCAGGTCGACGAGTTCACCTGCGTCGAGTGCTTCCTGGTGAAGCACCGCTCGCAGCTCGACCACGAGTCGAAGCTCGGCCCGGTCTGCGCGGAGTGCGCGGCGCTCTAGGGGCAGTACCGACGGGAACGTACGAACACGAACGGCCCGTCACCTCCTCGGAGGTGGCGGGCCGTTCGCCGTGCCGGCGCCGCGGCGTGGGACGGAACGGGTGGGGCGGGGGCGCGCCGTGCCTCCAGGCCGGACCCGCAACCACGGGACCGACGCGACCCGGACTCAGGAACGCAGCGCGGCGACCACCGCTGCCGGGTCGCGGACGCTGACCAGCCAGTACGGCGTCGGGTCCGCGGCGTCCGCGACCTCGACGCGCACGACCCCGCGCACGTACCCGCGGAAGAGCGTCCACGCGCGAGCGTCGAGCTTCGGGCCGCGCTGGGTGGTGGCCTCGGCACCCTCGAACGCCTCGGCCGATCCGACGAGCGACCGGGGCAGATGGGCCTTGCCGGCGCGGAACTCGGTGTCCGTGACCTCGATCGTCGGGGCGAGCGCCCAGAGCAGGACGAGCACGCCGAGCTCCATGCCGATCGCGACCAGCACGCCGGCGAGCACGCTGATCGGCAGGAACACGAGGAGGCTGGCGGGGATGACGAGCGCCGTCGCCAGGTAGAGGACGGGCGGAGCCCACAGTCGTTCGCGGTACAGGGTCACGACACCATTCGACCACGACTCCGGCCAGGTCACGGAACGGTCACGGTCTGCACTACCCTCGACACGTGACCGAACCAGTCGACGTGCTCTGGACCGGGGAGAACGCTCCCGGATACGCCCACCCCGGTGACGCCGGTGCCGACCTCGTCTCGACCGAGGCCTTCGTGCTGCAGCCCGGCGAGCGACGCCTCGTGGGCACCGGACTCCGCATCGCGCTGCCCGACGGGTACGCCGCCTTCGTCGTCCCGCGCAGTGGCCTGGCCGCGAAGCACGGCATCACGATCGTGAACGCGCCCGGCACGGTGGACGCCGGGTACCGGGGCGAGATCAAGGTCGCACTGCTCAACACCGACCAGTCCGCGGCGCACGAGGTGCACGTCGGCGACCGCATCGCCCAGATGATCGTGATGCCGGTCCCGCGCGTGTCGTTCACCCGCGTCGAGGAGCTCCCCGACAGCGTCCGCGGCCAGGGTGGCTTCGGGTCGTCGGGCTACGGTGTCCGGAGCGATGCCGTCAGCGGCACCGCCGACAACGCTCAGGAAGGAACGCGCGCATGAAGTTCGGTCGACGCAAGCGTGACGAGGTCGAGGTGGCCGAGGCCGTCGCCGACGAGGTCGAGATCGCGGACACGACTCCCGAGGTCGACATCGCGACCGACGCCGACGCGGACCTCGACGAGGTGGACGCCGTCGCGCCGACCGACAAGTCCGCTCCTGACGACCGCGCCGACAGCGGGCCGCACGACGAGACCGAGGCGAACCTGGTCCGCCCGTACGTCGACCTCGGTGGCGTGAAGGTCCTGCCCCGCGAGGGCCTGCACCTCCGGCTCGAGGTCGAGGAGGGCTCGCAGCGCGTCGTCGCGGTCGGGCTCGACTACGACGAGTCGACGCTGCAGGTGCAGCCGTTCGCGGCCCCGCGCTCCACCGGGCTCTGGCACGAGATCCGTGCGCAGATCGCCGAGCAGATCGAGCGTCAGGGCGGTGTCGTGACCGAGGTCGACGGCCCGTTCGGCCCCGAGCTCCGCGCGCAGGTCCCCGTCGTCTCGGACGGCACCGGCGTGACCGACGGCGCCCGCCCGGCACGCTTCATCGGCGTCGACGGCCCGCGCTGGTTCCTGCGCGGCGTGATCGCCGGCAAGGCCGCCGAGTCCCCGGACGACGCCGCCGAGATCGAGGACCTGTTCCGCAGCGTCGTCGTGGTCCGCGGGAACACGCCGATGCCGCCGCGCGACCTCATCCCGCTGCACATGCCGAAGTCGACCCAGTCGGCCATCTGACCCACGACCTGCCTGGAGGCACGGTGCCGGACAACGACGACACCTCCCGTCCCGACGAACGCGCGTCGGACGCGCTGCCCTCCTTCAACGAGCAGTTCCGCGCGGCCGTCGCGAACACGGGGCTCGGCAAGGTCGCCCCGGGCGAGGCGCCCTCCGGGCACGCGCTCGTCGCCGCGATCGGCGGCGTCCGCGGGCTCGCCGAGTCGGTGCTGCCGGGGCTCGCGTTCCTCGTCGTCTACGCGATCACGAAGGAGCTCGTCCCGAGCGTCCTGATCCCGGTCGCGATCGGCGTGGTGTTCGTCGTGCTCCGGCTGCTGCAGCGGCAGTCGCTCGTGATGTCCGTCGCCGGGATCCTCGGCGTGGCGATCTCGGCGGGCCTCGCGCTCATCACCGGACGCGCCGAGAGCAACTTCATCCCCGGGATCATCATCAACGCGGTCTGGCTCGTCGGGCTCCTCGTGACGCTCGCGATCCGGCAGCCGCTGATCGGACTGGTCGTCGGGTTCCTGCTGCCGCCGAACGAGGACGGCAGTCACCAGGACTGGCGTGCCGACCCCGCCAAGCGCCGCGTGCTCACGGTGGCGACCTGGCTGTGGGTCGGGCTCTTCGCGATCCGGCTCGTCATCGAGGTCCCGCTCTACCTGACCGCCCAGGTGGAACTGCTCGCCGGCATCAAGCTCATCACCGGCGTCCCGCTCTACGCGGCACTGCTCTGGGTGACCTGGTTGCTCGTCCGCACGGTGTTCAAGCGTGAGGGCGACACCGCCACGGTGTAGAGTTGTCTCGACATCGAGACACTTCTCGTCGGTCCTCCCAGGGCTGACGGGTTTAGGTTTGCCTTGCTGGTGGGACGCCCCGCGCCCCGCTTGGATGGGGGCACACCGATCAACAGGGAGGCGGCACAGTGGCTGCAGTCAACAGCTTCGGCTCGAAGGACACACTGTCGGTTGGGGGTGTCGACTACGCGATCCACCGGATCGACACGGTGCCCGGGCACGAGAAGCTCCCGTACAGCCTGAAGGTGCTGCTCGAGAACCTCCTCCGCACCGAGGACGGCAAGAACGTCACCGAGGGGCAGATCCGCGCCCTCGGGTCGTGGCAGCCCGACGCCGAGCCGGACACCGAGATCCAGTTCTCGCCGGCGCGCGTCGTCATGCAGGACTTCACGGGCGTGCCGTGCATCGTCGACCTCGCCACCATGCGCGAGGCGATGGCCGACATCGGCGGCGACCCGAACAAGATCAACCCGCTGTCGCCGGCCGAGATGGTCATCGACCACTCCGTCATCGCGGACCTCTTCGGTCGCGAGGACGCCCTCCAGCGCAACACCGACCTCGAGTACGAGCGGAACGGGGAGCGCTACCAGTTCCTCCGCTGGGGCCAGACCGCGTTCGAGGACTTCAAGGTCGTCCCGCCGGGCACCGGCATCGTTCACCAGGTCAACATCGAGTACCTGGCGAAGGTCACCTACACGCGCGACTTCGACGGCGAGACCTACGCCTACCCGGACACCCTCGTCGGCACCGACTCCCACACCACGATGGTGAACGGTCTCGGCGTCCTCGGCTGGGGCGTCGGCGGCATCGAGGCCGAAGCGGCGATGCTCGGTCAGCCGGTGTCGATGCTCATCCCGAAGGTCGTCGGCTTCAAGCTGTCCGGGTCGATCCCGGCCGGCGTGACCGCGACCGACGTGGTGCTCACCATCACGCAGGAGCTCCGCAAGCACGGCGTCGTCGGCAAGTTCGTCGAGTTCTACGGCGAGGGCGTCGGCGAGGTCCCGCTCGCGAACCGCGCCACCATCGGCAACATGTCGCCGGAGTTCGGCTCCACCGCGGCGATGTTCCCGGTCGACGACGTCACGCTCGACTACCTCCGCCTGACCGGCCGCGACGACGCGCAGATCGCACTGGTCGAGGCGTACGCCAAGACCCAGGGCCTCTGGCACGACCCGTCGGTCGAGCCGAACTACTCCGAGTACATGGAGCTCGACCTCTCCACGGTCGTCCCGTCGATCTCCGGCCCGAAGCGTCCCCAGGACCGCATCGAGCTGTCGAAGGCCAAGGACCAGTTCGAGGTCGACCTCAACAACTACACGACGCCGAGCGAGCAGACGGACCTCGACGACGCGGTGGAGGAGACCTTCCCGGCATCCGACCCGATCGCCGCGGGCTCCACCAACGAGGACACGCACCTGCACGAGCACGTGTACGTGTCCAGCGCCCCGTCGACCGCCTCCCAGCCGACGAAGGTCGCCATGGACGGGGCCGACCCGTTCACGATCGACCACGGCGCCGTCGCGATCGCCGCGATCACGTCGTGCACGAACACGTCGAACCCCTCGGTCATGATGGCTGCCGGCATCCTCGCCCGGAACGCCGCGAAGAAGGGCCTCACCGCCAAGCCGTGGGTCAAGACCACCCTCGCGCCCGGCTCGAAGGTCGTCACCGACTACTACGAGAAGGCCGGTCTGACGACCTACCTCGAGCAGCTCGGCTTCTACACGGTCGGCTACGGCTGCACCACCTGCATCGGCAACTCGGGCCCGTTGCCCGAGGAGATCTCGCAGGCCGTGCAGGACAACGACCTCGCCGTCACCGCGGTGCTCTCCGGCAACCGCAACTTCGAGGGCCGCATCAACCCCGACGTGAAGATGAACTACCTGGCGTCGCCGCCGCTGGTCATCGCGTACGCCCTCGCCGGGTCGATGCACTTCGACTTCGACAAGGACGCGCTCGGGCAGGACCAGGACGGCAACGACGTCTTCCTGCAGGACATCTGGCCCGACGCGGTCGAGGTCCAGCAGGTCATCGACGCCTCCATCGACACCGAGATGTTCACCCACGAGTACGGCTCCGTGTTCGAGGGTGACGACCGCTGGAAGAACCTGCCGACCCCCACGGGCGACACGTTCGAGTGGGACACCGAGTCGACGTACGTCCGGAAGCCCCCGTACTTCGAGGGCATGACGATGCAGCCCGACGCGGTGTCGGACATCTCCGGCGCCCGGGTGCTCGCGAAGCTCGGCGACTCGGTCACCACCGACCACATCTCGCCGGCCGGTTCGATCAAGGCGGACAGCCCGGCGGGCCAGTACCTCGCGGAGCACGGCGTCGACCGCAAGGACTTCAACTCCTACGGATCGCGTCGCGGCAACCACGAGGTCATGATCCGCGGCACGTTCGCGAACATCCGCCTCCGCAACCAGCTCCTCGACGGCGTGGAGGGTGGCTACACCCGTGACTTCACGACGCCGGACGGTGCGCAGTCGTTCATCTACGACGCGTCGCAGCACTACCAGGAGCAGGGCATCCCGCTCGTCATCTTCGGCGGCAAGGAGTACGGCTCCGGTTCGTCGCGTGACTGGGCTGCGAAGGGCACGAACCTCCTCGGCGTGAAGGCGGTCATCACCGAGAGCTTCGAGCGCATCCACCGCTCGAACCTCATCGGCATGGGCGTCGTCCCGCTGCAGTTCCCGGTCGGGGAGTCGATCGAGTCCCTCGGGCTCGACGGCACCGAGGTCGTCTCGATCTCCGGCCTGACCGAGCTCAACGAGGGTCGTACCCCGAAGACCGTGCACGTCACGGCCGAGCCGAGCGAGCACTCGCCGGCGGGCAAGCAGACGATCGAGTTCGACGCGGTCGTCCGCATCGACACCCCCGGTGAGGCGGACTACTACCGCAACGGCGGGATCCTGCAGTACGTGCTGCGGTCGCTCGTCTGACGCGACCACGAGACGGACGGGAGGCGCGGTGCCAGCTGGCACCGCGCCTCCCGTCCGTTGTCGGGTCACGCGCATAGAGTGAGTGGTCAGCACCACGAAAGGAGCGCCCGTGAGCCTGCTGAGCAGCATCAAGTCGCCGCGCGACCTGAAGCGTCTGTCGGACGCGCAGATGACGGACCTCGCCGCCGAGATCCGCCGCTTCCTCGTCGCCGAGGTCGCGAAGACCGGCGGGCACCTCGGTCCGAACCTCGGCGTCGTCGAGCTGACGCTCGCGATGCACCGGGTCTTCGAATCGCCGCACGACCCGTTCGTCTTCGACACCGGGCACCAGTCGTACGTGCACAAGCTCGTGACCGGGCGGCAGGACTTCTCGCGGCTCCGGGAGCGGGGCGGTCTGGCGGGCTACCCGCAGCGGAGCGAGTCCGAGCACGACATCGTCGAGTCCTCGCACGCGTCGTCGTCGTTGTCCTGGGCCGACGGGATCTCGCGGGCCTTCGTGCAGACGGGGCAGGCGGACCGGACGGTGGTCGCGGTCGTCGGTGACGGCGCCCTGACCGGCGGCATGACGTGGGAGGCGCTCAACAACATCTCCGACGGCAACGACCGGCGGCTCGTGATCGTCGTCAACGACAACGGTCGCTCGTACGCCCCGACGATCGGTGGCATGGCACGGTTCCTCAGCTCGGTCCGGACCCGTCGTGAGTACCGAGCGTTGTTCGAGAAGTCCCAGGCGGCGGCTGCTCGTTTCGGCGCGCCCGGTCGCGCGCTCTACCGGGGGATGCGCGGCGGCCTGCACGGGTTCCTGTCGCGGTTCACGAACAACGAGGCGCTGTACTCGAACCTCGACATCAAGTACATCGGCCCGGTCAACGGGCACGACCAGCGTGCGATGGAGGCCGCCCTCCGTCAGGCAAAGGAGTACGGCGCGCCGACGATCGTGCACGCCATCACCGAGAAGGGGCACGGCTTCGAACCGGCGCTCCGCGACCAGGCGGACCAGTTCCACGCGGTCGGGCACATCGACCCGGAGACGGGTGAGTCGCTCGACGTGTCGTCGGGGCCCTCGTGGACGTCCGTGTTCGCGTCAGAGCTCGCGGCGGTCGGCGGGTCGGACGAGCGGATCGTCGCGATCACCGCAGCCATGCTCCGCCCGACCGGGCTGCACCTGTTCCAGGAGCAGCACCCGTCGCGAGTGATCGACGTGGGCATCGCGGAGCAGCACGCCGTGACGACCGCGGCCGGGCTCGCGTACGGGGGACTGCACCCCGTGGTCGCCCTCTACGCCACGTTCCTCAACCGCGCGTTCGACCAGGTCCTGATGGACGTCGCGCTGCACCGGGCGGGCGTCACGTTCGTACTCGACCGCGCCGGCATCACCGGTCCGGACGGGCCGTCGCACCACGGCATGTGGGACCTCGCGCTGCTGCAGGTCGTGCCGGGCATCCGGATCGCCGCACCCCGCGACGCCCCGACACTGCGCGAGGAGTTCCGCGAGGCAGTCGCCGTCGACGACGCCCCGACGGTGCTCCGGTGGTCGAAGGGGCAGGTCGGACCGGACATCCCCGCGCTCCGGCGCCTGGACGACGGCGTCGACGTGTTGCACGCGCCCGACTCCGGAGCCGAAGAGGACGTCCTGCTGGTCGCGGTCGGCTCGATGGTCCCGGTCGCCCTCGAAGCCGCAGCACTGCTCGAGGCGCAGGGCATCGGCGTCACGGTCGTCGACCCACGGTGGGTGGTGCCGATCCCGGAGTCGCTCGTCGATCTGTCCCGGACGCACCGCCTCGTCATCACGATCGAGGACGGCGTGCGGGTCGGCGGCGTCGGGACCCGGCTGCGGCAGGACCTCCGCGCAGCGGGCGTCGACACCGGTGTGAACGAGCTGGGGCTCCCGGACGAGTTCATCGACCACGCCTCCCGCTCCCAGATCCTGACCGACGTGGGACTGACCGCGCAGGCGATCGCCCGGGACGTGATCGACCAGGTCGTCGGGACGAAACTGCCCCAGGCGAAGCCGGCGCGGTCGCGTTCGTCCGTCGACGGCTGACGGGTCCATGCCGCTCGGGGCATGTCCCTCGGGATCGTCTGCCATGATCGCCGCATGCGATGGCGGATCGGAACGACAGCGGCGGGACTCCTGTTCGCCGTGGTGGCACTGACGTCGGGCTGCTCGGCGCTGAACGACGACCGGGTCGAGCCGCGGCTCGGTGCCGCGGCGAGGGTCGGAGCTCGGCAGACGATGCACCGGGTGATCGACTGGGAGGGTACCGACGCCCTCCGCCGCGTGGACGCCACCTGGACCGACTCGTGCGGGAGCGCGACCAGCGCCGGCTTCTTCCAGCCCGCCGAGGGCACGTCGTGCCGGGTGGATGCGGGGGCGGTCTACACGATCGACGGTGCGACGACGCCCGCCGATGCCGTGCGCGTCGCGGGCCCGGCCCTCCGTGCGGCGGGGCTGACGGACGAGGACCTCGTGGCGCGGACGATCCAGCCCGACGGCTCGATGCCGTACCTGGTCGACACCGGCCGACGGCAGTCGGTCGCGCTGGGCAACGAGCTCGGGCAAGACCACTTCGCCGTCGTCCGGGTGGCCGGCTGGGACGCCTCGCTCGGGCTGTGGCCGGCCGACGATGCGGTGGTGCACTCCTCACCGGGTCTCGGCGAGGAACGACGCGACGAAGCCGTCCGGGCGAGCGGTGCGACGTACGTGCTCGTCGTGACGCACAGTGCGGGGTACTTCGCGTCGTCCGACAACGAGCCGCCCGCGCCGCCGGCTCCGCGCTCCTCCGTGCCGCCGTGCTTCAGCGGCAGCAACGACTGCGTCGGCGGCTGACCCAGGCTGTGAGCGACTCGACGGTGGGGCACGGCCGTCGGCGGCTCGGCAGACATTGCGCCCCGTCACGAACATCGCGCCCCGTCGTGACGGGGCGCGATGTTCGTCTGCGGGCGCGATCGCGAGCGCCGCGCTCCGTCAGCGGGAGGCGGGGCCGACGATCAGCGGTTCGTGGAACGAGCCGCCGAAGACACGCTCCGAGGCCCCGCTGCGGTCGAGGTACGGGCTGATGCCACCGGCCTGGAACGGGTAGCCCGCGCCGAGGATCAGACCGAGGTCGATCTCCTCGACGTGTTCGACGACGTGGTCCTCGAGCATCCGGTGCACCTCATCCGCGAGGGCGTCCTCGAACCGCTGCTGCATCGTCGCCGCGTCCACGGGCGCTGCGTCCTTCTTCGCCGGTGCGACGAGCTTCACGGCAGCCGGGTCGTACCCGGTCGCATTGCCCTTCTTGTCGCGGGTGAGGATGTGCCCGAACTCGGCGATCTTCTTCAGGCCGTCGCCAGGGTAGAAGCGCTCCGGCCAGGCAGCGTGGTGCGAGTCGAGCACGTGCGCACCGACCGGCAGCCCGACGAGTTCGAGCAGCTCGAACGGCGACATCGGGAGCCCGAGCGGTGCCGCTCCCTGCGCGACGACGTCGAACGAGGTGCCCTCCTCGACGCCGCGCATCGCCTCGCCGAGGACCCGCGCGAGCACCCGGTTGACGACGAAGCCCGGCTGGTCGGCGGTGATGATCGCGGTCTTCTTGAGGGTCTTCGCGACGGCGAGTGCCGTGACGAGGGCCTCGTCCGAGGTCTTCGACGCCCGCACCACCTCGAGCAGCGGCATGACCGCGACCGGGTTGAAGAAGTGGAACCCGACGAGGCGCTCCGGGTTGGTCAGCACGGACGCCATCTCGTCGACCGACAGCGACGACGTGTTCGTCGCGAGGATCGCGTCCGGGGCGATGACCTGCTCGATCTTCCGGAAGACGTCCTGCTTGACGCCCATCTCCTCGAACACGGCCTCGATCACCCAGTCGGCGTCCGCGAACGCGTCGTAGGAGACCGAGCCGGACACGAGCGCCTTGATGCGGTTCGCGTCGTCGGGGGAGACCCGGCCCTTGTCGAGCAGCTTGTCGACCTCGCCGCGGATCCGGTCCACGCCGGCGTCGACGCGGCTCTGGTCGACGTCCGTGATGACGACCGGGACGCCGAGGCGGCGGGCGAAGAGCAGCGCGAACTGCGACGCCATGAGTCCGGCGCCGAGCACGCCGACCTTCGTGATCTTCTTCGGCTCGACGCCCTCCGGTGCACCGACGGGACGCTTCGCGCGCTTCTGGACGAGGTCGAACGCGTACATCGACGCGGCGAACTGGTCGCCGGAGATGAGGTCGGCGAGGGCGTCGTCCTCGTCGGCGAACCGCTCGTCCAGCGACCCGGACTTCGCCGACGCGACGAGGTCGAGCGCGCGGAACGGCGACTTCGGGACGGTGCCGATCTTCGACGCCACCTGGCCGCGGGCGACCTTGACGACTGTGCCCCACGCGGCCTTCTCGATCATGCCGGGCTCGTTCTTCCGGACGACCTTCGTCCGACCGGAGACCACGCCGTCGACCCACGCCACCGCGGAGGGCAGGAACGTGACCGACGGGATGAGCGCGTCGCCGATGCCGAGCTCGACTGCGGCGGGCCCGTCCATCAGGCGGTTGTTCTTGAGCGGGTTCTCGACGATGACACGGAGCGCCTTCTCCGGACCGATCAGGCGGGGGAGCAGCGTGGCGCCGCCCCAGCCGGGGATGATGCCGAGGAAGACCTCGGGCAGACCGATGCCCTGCGCCGCCGACGAGAACACGCGGTACGTGCAGTGCAGTCCGATCTCCAGGCCGCCGCCGAGGGCGATGCCGTTGATGAACGCGAACGACGGGACGCCCAGGTCGGAGAGCTTCCGCAGCGTGGCGTGCCCGAGGGCGGCGAGGTCGTGCGCGGCTTCCCGCGACGGCACGGCGGCCGCCTGGGACAGGTCGGCCCCGGCGGCGAAGCAGTACTCCTTGCCGGTGATCGCGACCGCCTGGACCGTGCCCGCGGACGCCTCGGTCTTGAGGGTGTCGAGCACCCCGGAGAGCTCGTGCAGGGTGCGCGGCCCGAGGGTGTTCGGCCGCTTGTAGTCCTTGCCGTTGTCGAGCGTGATGAGCGCGAGCGTGCCACCCGAGGGGAGCGCGACGTGCTTGAGGTACGAGTGGGTGACGACCTCGTCCTCGCTGAGGGCGAGGAGCCGGTCGTTGTCGACGATGGTCATGCTCAGGCCGCCTTCCGTGCCGCGGACTTGCTGAAGTTCGGGTTCTCCCAGATGACGGTGCCGCCCTGGCCGAGCCCGATGCACATCGTGGTGATGCCGTAGCGGACGTCCGGGCGCTCGGCGAACTGCGCCGCGAGCTGGGTCATCAGGCGGACACCGCTCGAGGCGAGCGGGTGCCCGACGGCGATCGCGCCACCCCAGGCGTTCACGTTCGTGGAGTCCTGGTCGATGCCGTAGTTGTCGAGGAAGGCGAGCACCTGCACGGCGAACGCCTCGTTGATCTCGAACAGCCCGATGTCGTCGATCGTCAGGCCGGCCTTGGCGAGGGCCTTGTCGGTCGCGGGGACCGGGCCGATGCCCATCACCTCGGGGTCGACGCCCGCGAACGCGAACGAGACCATGCGCATCTTCGTCGGCAGGCCGTGCTGCTTCGCCGCGTCGGCCGACGCGAGCAGGCTCATCGTGGCGCCGTCGTTCAGGCCGGCCGCGTTGCCGGCGGTGATCCGTCCGTGGGACCGGAACGGCGTCTTCAGGGCGGCCAGTGCCTCCAGGGTGGTGCCGGGCCGGGGCGGCTCGTCACTGGAGACGATGTCCCAGCCCTCGCCCGTGTTGACCTCGACCGGCACGAGGTCCGGCTGGAGCTTGCCGGCGGCCCAGGCGGCGGCGTAGCGCTGCTGGGACTGGACCGCGTAGGCGTCCGTGCGGTCCTTGGTGATCGCGGGGAAGCGGTCGTGCAGCCGCTCCGCGGTCTTGCCCATCACGAGTGCGTCGCCGTTGACCATGCGCTCCGCGATGAAGCGGGGGTTCGGGTCCGAGTTGAAGCCCATCGGGTGGCGGCCCATGTGCTCGACCCCACCGGCGATCGCGACGTCCGCCGCGCCGAAGGCGATCGCTCCGGCGAGCGTCGTGACGCTCGTCATGGCACCGGCGCACATCCGGTCGATGGCGTATCCGGGGACCGTCTTCGGGAGGCCCGCGAGCATCCCGACGGTCCGGCCGAGGGTGAGTCCCTGGTCGCCCTGCTGCGTGGTGGCCGCCACGGCGACGTCGTCGACCGCGGCCCCGTCCAGCGAGGCGTTCCGGTCGAGGAGTCCGCGCATCGCGTGCACCGCGAGGTCGTCCGCGCGGGTCTTCCAGAACACCCCCTTCTCCCCGGCTCGTCCGAACGGTGTCCGAACGCCGTCAACGAAGACGACGTCTGCTGCCTTTGGCAATCTGGGCCTCCAGATCCTCATCGATCAGGTCGGGGCACGTTCCGCCCCGACCGGCCGGGACGTACCCGGCATGCAGGGTCGACGCTATGCCCCGAGCCTGTGCGGACGCATGCCGGTTGGGGCGTTCCTACGACTCCGTGTTGCTCTCGGCAGCAGGCGCCTGTGCAGCAGCGACAAAGGCGTGCGCGATGATCGACGCGGTCTCCTCGACCTGCCACGGGCGGGCGTCGTGCGAGGCGAGTGCGGCCCCGACGGTCTCGGTGGCGATCGGCTGAGGCGGCTCCCACGACACCACGCGGAGCGTCTCCGGGGTGAGCAGGTTCTCGACGGGCAGGTCGAGCTCTTCGGCGCGCGTGACGACCGCCGCGCGTGCGGCCTTGTACCGGCGGTCGGCGGCCGGGTTGCGGTCCGCCCAAGCGCGGGGCGGCGGCAGCGTGGCCTCGCCCGTGCCGCGGAGCTTCGGCAGGTCCTCGGTCGTGCGGCCGTCCTCGACGGCGGCCCACCAGCGGTCGAGCTCGGCGCGGCTGGCGCGCCCGGTGAAGGCCTTCACACCGCTCAGCTCGCCCTTCGACGCCGGGTTGGCCGCGGCGGCCGCGACGATCGCCGAGTCCGGGATGGTGCGGCCGGGCGCGATGTCGGTCTCGCGGGCGTACGCGTCGCGCGCGGTCCAGAGCGACCGGGCGATCGCCAGCGCACGGGTCCCGCGCAGCGCGTGCATCCCGGACAGCCGGCGCCACGGCTCGGCCTTCGGGGGCTTCGGTGCCCGGGTCAGCACGGCCGCGAACTCCTCCTCGGCGATCCGGGACTTGCCGGCCTCGTCGAGCTTCGCCGCGAGTGCGTCGCGGAGGTCGGGGAGCAGCTCGACGTCGAGCGAGGCGTACACGAGCCAGGACTGGGGGAGCGGGCGGGTCGACCAGTCCGCGGCGGAGTGCGCCTTCGCGAGCGTGATGCCGAGCAGCTGCTCGACGACCGCCCCGAGGCCGACGCGCGGGAACCCGGCGATCCGTGCGCCGAGCTCGGTGTCGAAGATGCGGGTGGGGACGAGACCGACTTCCTGGAGGCACGGGAGGTCCTGCGAGGCCGCGTGGAACAGCCACTCCTCGTCGACGATCGCGTCCTGCAGCTCGGAGAAGTCGCCGATCGGGATCGGGTCGAACAGGAACGCACCGGCGCCGCGGCGGAACACCTGGATGAGGTACGCCCGCTGCGAGTAGCGGTACCCGCTGGCGCGCTCGGCGTCGAGGGCGACGGGTCCGTGTCCGGCGGCGATCGCGGCGACGGCCTCCAGGTACTCCTCGCGGGTCGCGATGACGTTGACCGCCTCGTGCGATGCCTCGAACGCCGGCGACGCCGCCGCCGACGCAGCCGGATCGGCCGGAGTAGCAGGGTCAGTCACGGGCGAGCCTCCTCGGAGCCAACAGGGTCACGCCGTCCGACGCAGGCGGCAGACCGGCGAGCATCGCCACGATCTCCTCCCAGGCCTCGACGTGTGCGGTGAGGTCTTCCCCGCGCGGGGTCCACGAGGCACGCAGCTCGAGCTGCGCCCCGTCGCCCTGCGCCGCGAGGTCGCCGTAGCCGCGCGAGATGATCTTGGTCGCCGTGCCCGAGGCGTGGTCGTAGGTGGCTCCGTGCGCCGCCAGGGCGTCCACGAGCCAGCTCCACGTCACGTCGGCGACGAACTCGTCGACGCCGATCTCGGGTTCCAGCGGTGCCTGCGCGAACGTCACGATGCGGAACGCGCCGCCCCAGCCCTCGGGTTCGTCCCGGTCGTGCAGGGCGATGAACCGGCCCGTGCCGAGGTCGGAGTCGATGCCGTGCGCAGCGCCCGAGACGTCCGCCGCGAGGGCGATCGAGAAGGGCGCGATGCGCGAGGGCGAGGGGATCTCGGTGATCGTCGTCTCGGCGCGGGTGCCACCCGACTCCACGAACGCACGGAGCCGCGCGAACGCGTCGGGCTCTCGGGTTTCGGACACGAATGCAGACTAGGCTCCGGACCATGTCCCGATCCGCGCGACCCGCCGAGGACGTCGTCCAGGAGACCGCACGATCGGCCGGGTTCGTCGCACTGGGAGCGGGCATCGCAGCGGCAGCCGTCACCACCGCGGTGATCGGCGGCTTCGTCGCGGCGGTGGCCCGGGCGGTGGTCACCCCCGACCGCAAGCGCACCGAGCGCGTCCCGATCCACGCCGTCGACCCCGTTCGGAAGACCGTGACGCTCGAGCGCACCGCCGACACCGAGCTGCAGGGCCGCTACAGCCTGTGGTTCGGCGGGGGCACCGGGCACATGCGCGTCGGCGAGGTCCTCGGCACGACCGACACGACCGTCACTCGGCGCATCATCGCGATCGACGCCGGGGACCCCACGGCGGCGCGGCGGGGTCGCTGGGGCGGCTGGTTCTACCTGACCCCCGGTGAGCTCGACGTCCCGGTCGAGGACGTCGACGTCTCCACCCCGAACGGCCCCGCACCCGCGTGGGTGATCCGTGCCGACGACCCCGAAGCGCCATGGGCCGTCCTCGTGCACGGCCGCGGCGTGACCCGCGCCGAGACGATCCGCGCGGTGCCGGTCTTCCGGGCAGCGGGGTACTCCGTGGTGCTGGCGAGCTGGCGGAACGACGGCGTCGCCCCGCGGAGCGTCGACGGCCGCTACGGCCTGGGCAGCACCGAGTGGGAGGACATCGACGCCGTCCTCCGCTGGGTCTCCGGCCAGGGTGCGTCGAGTGTCGTGCTCATGGGCTGGTCGATGGGCGGCGCGGTCGTGCTGCAGACCCTCGTCCGCTCACGGTTCGCCGGACTCGTCGACGGCATCGTGCTCGAGTCGCCCGTCGTCGACTGGCACGCCGTCCTCAAGTCCCAGAGCCAGCTGCTCCGCCTGCCGCGGCCGGTCCGCAAGGTCGCCCAGCGGCTCCTCCGCACGCCGGTCCTGCACCGGCTCACGGGTCTGCACCAGCCCGTCGACCTGCGTGAGCTCGACATGGTCGCGCGCGCCGACGAGCTGCACGTCCCCATCCTGCTCATGCACAGCGACGACGACGGCTTCGTCCCGTCCTCCGCGTCGCACGCCCTGGCCGAGGCCCGACCGGACCTCGTCCGGCTGGAGATCCAGACGACCGCCCGGCACACCAAGCTCTGGAACCACGACGCCGACTGGTTCGATGCCCGCATCCTCGCGTGGCTGACCGAGGTGGTCCAGCGGGACGGAGCGGCCAGCGCGCGGTAGACGCGACTGCAGGACGGACGGGAGGCGCGGTGCCAGCTGGCACCGCGCCTCCCGTCGGTCGGTGGAACGGCCCGCAAGGTCGCGCCCCGATGCGAATATCGCGCCCGATCACACACGGGCGCGATGTTCGCCGAGGGGCGCGATTCCGGGTCGGCCTCGGCTGCCTGCCGGTGGGGTCTACGCGACCGCGGCCTGCGTCTTGACCTGCCGCTGCACCCGACCCAGCATCCCGACCATCCCGCGGATCCGCAGCGGGCTGACCGCCTCGCTCAGCCCGATCGTCAGCGGGTAGTCCGCCGGGACGGCGAGTACCTGCTCGACCGTCAGGCCGGAGAGCCCCTGCGCCAGGATCGACGCGAAGCCGCGCGTGGTCGGTGCCTCGCGCGGTGCCGTGGCGTGCATCCGGACGATCCCGGGAGCGTCGCCGTCCTCGCCCACGGTGACCGTGATGAAGACGGGCGACTGGCACTCCTCGACGCGTTCGAGTTCGTCCTCGTGGCCCTGCAGGCGCTCGGGCAGCGCCGGGAGCTCGTTCGAGAACTCGAGGAGCAGCTGCAGGCGGTCCTGCTGGGAGAGCTCGAGGAAGTCGTCGCGGATCTCGGCGAGGGACTGGGGGAGTGCGTCGGTCATCGGTCGGTGATCGTACCCGGTTCGTTGCCGACGGCGATCGGGACGCGGACGGCGCTGCCCCACTCGGTCCAGGAGCCGTCGTAGTTGCGGACGTTGTCGTACCCGAGCAGGTGCTGCAGGACGAACCAGGTGTGGCTCGACCGCTCGCCGATGCGGCAGTAGGCGATGACCTCGTCCGCGTCGCCGATGCCGGCGCCGTCGCGGTAGATCGCGTCGAGCTCCTCGCGGGCCTTGAAGGTGCCGTCCGGTGCGGCTGCGGTGGCCCACGGGATGTTCACGGCGGTCGGGACGTGGCCGGCGCGGAGGGCGCCCTCTTCCGGGTAGTCCGGCGCGGTGGTCCGCTCGCCGGAGTACTCGGGTGCGCTGCGGACGTCGATGAGGGGCTTGCCGAGGTGCGCCAGGACGTCGTCCTTGTACGCGCGGATCTCGGTGTCGACCCGGTCGACGACGGGGTACTCGGCGGGGGTGACGACGGTGGCGTCCGTCGTGAGCGCGCGGTCCTCGGCGATCCACTTGGCACGGCCGCCGTCGAGCAGGCGGACGTCCTCGTGCCCGAAGAGGGAGAAGACCCAGAGGGCGTAGGCGGCCCACCAGTTGTTCTTGTCGCCGTAGATGACGACGGTGGTCTCGCGGCCGATGCCCTTGCTGCCGAGGAGTGCGGCGAAGGCCTCACCGTCGATGTAGTCGCGGAGCACCGGGTCGTTGAGGTCCGTGTGCCAGTCGATCTTGACCGCGCCGGGGATGTGGCCCGTCTCGTAGAGCAGGACGTCCTCGTCGGACTCGACGACGACGAGGTCGGGGGTGCGGGCGTCGAGCTGTTCCTGCAGCCACTCGGTGGAGACGAGTCGCTCCGGGTGCGCGTAGGCAGTGAACTTCTCGGACGTGTCGACCGGTGCGGTCATGGTGGGCTACCTCCAGGTGGTCATCCGGCACCGGACTAGGATCGGTCGTCGGTGCCTGTGGGCAACGGTACGCGGACGTACCGTGCCCCTGACGCAACGTGACGCCCCACGACATGCTTCCCGAAAGGGCCTTCCGATCTCCGTGAGCACAGCGCCTGAACACCTCGTCGACCGTGACCCGCAGGTGACCCCGCAGCAGATGGCTGCCTCGCTCGTCCCGCCGCCCCAGTTCGCGGACGCCTCCTTCGCCTCGTACCGACCGGACGCGGACTACCCGTCGCAGGCGTCGGTGCGGGACGCGGTGGAGGCCTTCGTCGCTGCAGGCCCCGCGGACCAGCCCCGCCGGGGCCTGTTCGGGCGGCGTCGCGCGGCTGTGTCCGACACGCCTGCGAAGTCCGGCGTCTACCTCGACGGCGGGTTCGGCGTCGGCAAGACCCACCTGCTCGCCGCCGCCTACCACGCCGCCACGGGGCGCAAGACGTTCGGCACCTTCATCGAGTACACGGCGCTCGTCGGGGCGCTCGGGTTCCAGGGCACGGTCGACCTGCTGCGCGGGACGTCGCTCGTCTGCATCGACGAGTTCGAGCTCGACGATCCGGGCGACACGATGGTGATGACGCGGCTCATCAAGGAGCTCACCGAGACCGGCACCCGCTTCGCGGCGACGTCGAACACCCCGCCGGGCGCGCTCGGTGAGGGCCGGTTCGCCGCGCAGGACTTCCTGCGCGAGATCCAGGCGATGTCCGACCGGTTCGACACGATGCGCATCGACGGCCTCGACTACCGCCGCCGCGCCGTCGACGAGTCCGCCGGGGTCGTCGCCGACGTCGAGGGGGCCCTGCCAGCCGGCACGGTCACGCTCGACGACTTCCGGGCCGTGGTCGGACACCTCGCTTCCGTGCACCCGTCGAAGTACGTCGCCATGGTCGAGGACCTGGACGCCGTGGGACTCACCGACGTCCAGGCGTTCACCGACCAGACCGACGCCCTGCGCTGGGTGGCGCTCGTCGACCGGCTGTACGACGCGCAGGTCCGGATCGTCGCGTCGGGGACCCCGCTCGACCAGGTGTACCCCGACACGATGCTGAACGGCGGGTACCGCAAGAAGTACCTGCGTGCCGCGAGCCGTGTCGTCGCGCTGACCCGGGCTGCTTGACGGACTCGTGGCCCGCGTCTAGGGGACTGCCCGGGCGACGAAACACGACGTTTACACAGCGCGCCGTCGCGTTACACCCGCGAAACACTTCGTGCGTCCTCGTGAAACCTCACCTCGCCAGACTCGGTGACACCCGACGCGGACCAAGAGCCGCTGGTGCAATCGAGAGGTGAACAGATGCTTGATCAGGGCAACACGACATTCGTGTTGGTCATGGCGGCGCTGGTGTTGTTCATGACACCCGGCCTGGCCTTCTTCTACGGCGGTCTGGTGAAGGCCAAGTCCGTCATCAGCATGATGATGATGTCCTTCGGGGCGATCGCCCTGGTGAGCGTCCTCTGGGTGCTCTACGGCTACGCGATCGCCTTCGCCAACCACGGTGACGGCACGGCGGTCTCCGGTGTCGTCGGCTTCTTCAGCATCGACTGGAACCAGATCGGACTCGGCCAGGCGTTCGAGGAGGCCAAGGCCTCCACGATCAACGCGGCGTACCCCTCGATGGCGTTCGTCGGCTTCCAGGCCACCTTCGCCATCATCACGGTCGCCCTGATCTCCGGCGCGATCGCCGACCGTGCCAAGTTCGGCGCGTGGATGGTCTTCGCCGGCGTGTGGGTCACGGTCGTCTACTTCCCGGTCGCCTCGTGGGTCTTCAACCTCACCTCGGGCTGGGCAGCGACCTGGGGCGTCATCGACTTCGCCGGTGGCACCGCGGTGCACATCAACGCCGGTGCTGCGGGTCTCGCCCTGGCGATCGTCCTCGGCAAGCGCGTCGGCTTCGCCAAGGGTGCGCACAAGCCGCACAACCCGCCCTTCGTCCTCCTCGGTGCTGCGATCCTGTGGTTCGGCTGGTTCGGCTTCAACGCCGGGTCCGAGGGCGCTGCTGACGGCATCGCCTCGATCGCCTGGGTGAACACGCTCGCCGCCCCGGCCGCCGCCATCCTCGGTTGGCTGCTCGTCGAGAAGCTCAAGGACGGCAAGGCCACCTCGATCGGTGCCGCGTCCGGTGCCGTCACGGGCCTCGTCGCCATCACGCCGGCCTGCGCCGCGCTCACCCCGGGCTGGGGCATCTTGCTTGGCTTCGTCGCCGGCATCATCTGCTGCTTCGCGATCGACTGGAAGTACCGCCTCGGCTTCGACGACTCGCTCGACGTCGTCGGTGTGCACCTGGTCGGCGGCATCGTCGGCACGCTCTACCTGGGCTTCTTCGCCAACGACACCGGCCTGATCTACTCGGGCTCGTTCGCCCAGCTCGGCAAGCAGGCAGCTGCGGCCGGTGCGGTCGGTGCGTACTCGTTCATCCTCGCCTTCCTCATCGGATGGATCATCGAGAAGACGATGGGCTTCCGCGTCAAGACCGAGGACGAGGTCGCCGGCATCGACACCGCGGTCCACGGTGAAGAGGGCTACGTCCTCTACGAAGACCGCGACGAGACCCCGGTCTCCGTCCGGTAGCACCTGACACCACCCGTCCGACGGGCCCCGCGCACACAGCAGGCGCGGGGCCCGTCGTCGTTCGTGGGTGCAGGCGTGCGGGCGGGCGCGGCGGACTCGGGACGACGACTCCGACGTCGTACGACATCGGAGCCGTCGTTCCGAGTCGGACGGGACCGCGCCCGGTAGGGTTCCGGCGTGGACGACGTCACCCTCGCGCACCCGCTCGTCGACGCCGTCGGACCGGGCTTCGTGGTCAGCGAGACCGACGCCGCCGTGGTCGAACTCTCCTCCGCGCGCACGGGTCTCGTGCTCGACACCCGTGCCGCTGGCCTCGCGTTCGTGCTGCTCACCCCGCCGACGAGCCGCATCACCACCGCGATGCTCGCCATGCTCCGGCGCACCGGCAGCGCCTGGGTCGTCCGCGAGGGCGACCGCTACCGCGCCGCCGGCTCGCCCACGACCGCGGACGACGTCGCGACCGCCATGCTCTCACCGCAGGCGTCGCCCCGGTCGACACGGCTCGGCGCCGACGAGGTGCCCTGGACAGAAGTCGTCGTGTCCGTCCACCACCCGGCCACCGAGCAGACCGGCATCGGTCGTACCGCCGAGCTGCTGCTCGAGGGACTCGCGGGTACGACGCCGTCCGGCTGGGGCACGGTCGAGCCCGCGACGATCGCGTGGAGCGTCGCGGCCGTCACCGACTTCGCCCGCCGGCGTGCTCCGCGCCCGTCACGTCTGGTCGCGACCGCTCCGGTCGAGAGCGGCGTGGCCGCCGTCCAGATCCGGGTCGAGCGGTCCGCCACCGGCGTCACCGAGGAGACACGGTTGGCTCTGCCACGGCCTGGAGGCACGGTGCAAGCCCCTGACGCTGCCTCACCCGAGCGCGTGCTCGCGGAACTCGCGCGTCGCCAGCGGGTGCTGCTGGGGACCGCGTGGCGGTCGGCCGGCCACTCGGACGCGACCCTCTCCGCGCGCCAGATCGGCATGCCCGTGCCTCTGGGCGCGATCGTCGGAGCCGCCGCGCTGCGCGACCTCGGCGTCGATCCGGCTGCTCTGCCGTCGGGAGCGACGGTCGTCGGACCGCCACGTGTGCCGTCCCTCGTGCTCGACTTCACCCCCTCGCGGTCCGGTCTGACCGGCGGCGCCGAGGTGGAGGCGCGCTGGCGTCGGCTCGCCGAGCTCGGGAACGCGCTCGGGCCGCGGGTCGTCGAGTTGCTCGGGTCCGGGGCGCGCGCATGAGCGCCGAGTGGGTGATCCTGTCCGGTCAGCACGTCGATGCCGTGGCCGTCCTGAGCGGTGCCGCCGAGGTGGACCCGGACATCGGCGTCCGGCAGCTCTGGGACGGCGATGCGCTGCAGCTCGTCGACGCGGGCGGCGTCGTGCTCCTCACGCTCTTCCAGTCCCGACGGCTCGAGAGCACCGTCGACGCCGAACGGCTGCTCGGGCGACCACTGCCCCGCCCGCTGCCCGAGGACGACGATCGGCTATGGTGGACCGAGATCCACGCGGCCGCGCAACCCCCGTTCCGGGGGACGGCCGAGCAGATCGTGCGGAACACTGCGGACGCCGCCGGGGGAACGGCAGTGTCCCGCGCCGCAGCAGGCCACTGACCGAGTCGAACGGGACGACCAGGGGGAACGATGGGGAACGGCTGGCAGATCGAGCCCGCGGGTGTGCAGACCGCGCTCACCGACACCGAGAGCGCCGCGACGAGCCTGTCCACCGCGTTCGACGGTCTCGCCGACGCGCACGCGACGCTCACCACGGCAGTCGGCGACGACCAGGCGGTCGCCGGAGCGGTCGCCGCGCTCATCGAGAGCCACTCGGAGCTCCTGACCCGTGTCAGCAACCACATCACCGCCGGCCTCGCCGGCGCTGCCAACGCGACGCTCGCCTACTACCACGGTGACGAGGAGATGGCCGCGACGGCACAGGCCAACGCGATCCGTGCCTCCAGGACCGGCAACTTCGACGGTGTCGACCTGGGTGGTGACCGATGACGGGCCAGTGTCGGGCCGACGGCCTGATCGACCCGGACGCGATCCCCGGCACGAACATCAAGGCGGAGCAGGTCGAGACCGCCGGCACGGCGTTCTCGACGTCGGCCACCGACGTCGAGACGCGCGGTGGCGAGGTGAAGACCGCATGGGCGAAGCTCGGCGGCAGCTACACCACCCCCGACTCGGCCGAACTGCTGACCGTGATGGACGGGGTCGAGACGGACACCGCGTCGCTCGCGGCCACCCTGCAGAAGGTGTCCACGCACCTCAGCGACTACGCCACGGCGGTCGCGCCGATCGCGAAGCGGCTCGTCGAGCTCAAGGCCGAGGCCGCGACGTTCGTCGAGAAGGCGCTCAAGGGCAAGACCGTCGGGCCGTGGGATCCCGAGCACCCGGCGAACCAGGGCATCGTCGGCCTGGTCCAGAACTTCGGGCAGCAGTTCGACGACGCCCACCTGCGCTGGAACGAGTACACGCCGTACGTCGACGAGAACAACGACCTGCTCACCAAGGTCGCCGAGCAGGAGACGAAGCTCTCCGCCGCCTCCGCCGAGTGCGTCAACGCCATCAACGGGCTCCGTACCGACATGTGCCTGGCCGAGGTGCAGGCCGTCGACTACACCGCAGCGGTCAAGGCGAACGAGCCGATGCCGTGGGGGAGCACCGGACGCGGCGACCAGTCCTGCTCGGAGTCCTTCAGCTCCGGGATGGACGACGCGCTGCAGGGGACGCTCGACGGCCTCGGTGGGCTGATCGGCTACAACTCGCAGACCGGCGGGTGGGGCGACGGCGACTGGGCAGCGCAGTCCTGGAAGGGCTTCGCGGAGTCGCTCGGGCTCATCGCACTGATGGGCAGCCCGCCGCTGCTGATCGCCGGTGCGCTGCCGAAGGGCATCCTGCCGGACGTCGTCAGCGACACCGCGCGGAACATCCTCGACCAGCAGAAGACCCTCGTCGAGGGCTTCGTCGGGTCGCCGGAGGACTGGCGGGACGACCCCGCCCACGCCGCCGGTGGTGCCGCGTTCAACATCGGCACGCTGTTCATCCCCGGCGCGGGCGAGGTCGGCGCCGGCGCGAAGGTCGCAGCGCTCGGGTCGCGGCTCGCGGTGCTCGGTGCGGACGGGTCCAAGCTCGCGGCGTTCGGGTCGAAGCTCGCCACCGCCGGGACCGCGATGGTGCGGGTCGGGGACGCACTCGGGAGCCTGCCGGGCAAGGCGCTGTCCGGGGCGTCGGACCTGCTCGCGGGGAGCCGGGGCGGGTTCGCGAACGCGCTGCGGTGGCTCGGGGACAAGATCCCGACCGTGAAGGTCAGCGTCGAGCACGCGGTGGCGACACCGGACGGGCTCGGGTTCGGGGTCGGGCGGCCGCACATCGAGGTCGGGCATCCGGAGCCGGGGTCGCACTGGTTGCACTCGGTGGCGGATCATGTGGATGGTCGGGGCACGTCCGACGCTGTTCATGGGCACGGGGCATCTCACGCAGACGTTCAAGGGGCTGCTGAGCACGGTGATGACGGGGCGAACACGTCTGCAGACGCAGTTCGTCCAGACGCCAGTGCGGGCCACGGAGGCGCTGAGGATCTTGGCGGTGCGACGGGAGCAGATCCTCTGACCGCGCCCAATCTCGTTGGCGATCTCGAGGTACGAGTCAACGGCGAGATCGTTCGCGTGGAAGACCGATCGCTGTCTTCGGGTCTCCATGACTTCGGCGGGATTCAGGCGATTGACAGTCGGTGGAACACGGCGCACACGCTCGACCGTCACCTGTGGGGAGAAAAAGAGGGCGTTCTGCAGTCCGACGCGGAGATCATTGGTAGAGACCCAATGCCGAAAAACGGTCACGGCGCGTTCCGGCTGACCGTCGACGATCTCAATAGAGTTCTCGGTGAAACGCTCGATGCGAACAAGCGCTCCGTGGATGGGTGGCTGGCGGGAACGGACAAAGTCAAGGCGTTCACCGCGACATTCAGGGACCCGATTGGTCGGTACTACCTTCATGAAGTCGTCGATAGCCATACGGTGACAGTGATCCTTAGACGCGACATCTCTGCGCCGCAGGGCTTCTTCATCAAGACCGCATTCCCAACGCCCCCGGAGGTGTGATAGATGCCTGACATCGAAGATCTGGGTACAGTGGAACTTCGTCGAACACTTCCCGCGCTTTCGTCTCTTCTCCCTGCAATTTTCTACCCCACCTGGGAGATGGACTATCGTGATGCGTCCGAAGCATTCGATGATGCTCTGGAAGCATTTTCTGTGCAGTCCGCCACCGATGTGCGATCGGAGATAGAATCGGTCCTCAGTACCGACATGGATGATGCAGCCGTGTCGGCACTCCTCCTCAAGCTGAACGCCAGCGTCGACCCGATGACCCACACCGGAATGGGGGGACGGGCGTTCCTCGAGGAACTCGCGAACGCAGTCGTGACTCACGTTTTCCGGCCGTCGACCTAGCGACATTCATCGAGGCACCCGACACTGCATCTCTCTGAGCTTTTGACACTGGTGCCTCTTTTGAGATCGATCGAAGCTGAACTCGCCGCCAGAATGAAGCAGCTACCGGATGGGTTTGCAGGATGGTGAGCAGCGTCGTTGACGTTTCAGGTTGGCAGATGAAAGTGCAGTGGTCAGCGCGGCAACAGTCCGCTGAGAAGGTCGCAGATCTCGCATTGCAGAGTTGCGATCGGTTCGCCCGGGCGTTCCCGGAGTTTGAGGGAGGGTGGAAGGTGAGCAGCGAGGTCGGCTCGGTCGAGTACAGGGACAACGCAGTGCCCGAACTTGTGCGATCGAGCCTGCTGCGTGTCGACGGTGAGCCGGATCCGGCTCGGGGGTTCAGCTTCTTGCTGCTCTCGCCAGTGATTGACGGTAGCTATGCGGCCATCCGCGTGCGTGCCGGTGCCACACATCAAACGCGACGAGTGGCACCGAACTCGGTATCTGTGGACTTCTCCTCGGTGGATTTCGGCGAGCCGGTGACTCTGAGCACGTCGGGTCCGAGTTTCGAAGCGTTCGTTGACCTCGCAAAGTCCCTCGAGGTGCTCTGGGAGGCAGAGAGCACGAAGGTTGCCGACCGTGCTCCTGAGGACCTCCTCGGTGAATGAGTTGGGAGCGAAGGGGTCTTTGTTGTCTGAACCGAGACAATCCGTGAGGCCTGAGCTTCGATCGGACCCTGCCTCAGCGTGAAGACCAATGTCACCGACTGGTACCTCGTGGCCGAATGGGATGCAAGGCCTGAGTCTGCGGACGTGATCGCTGCCCGCCTGGTTGACACTTCCGCCGCGATCAAAGTTGCGCTGCCTGTGTTCAATGGGATTTGGACGGTCAACGATCGGAACGTCGATAGTGCAGATGAGAGGTCATGGTCCGGACTCGTCGGTTCGTCGCCGTACAAAGTCGACGGCGTTGCGGAACCGGCGCGGGGAGTCACGCTTTCGTTGGCCTCAGTGATTCCTGGTGAGTCAATAGTGCACGTATCGGTCACGGCTGGTGCGGCGTTCCAGACCATCATCAACAAACCGAACGAGTTCGTTGTGGACTTTCGGGCTCGGCGCTTCGGCGAGGCGGTCGAAATCGATCTGCCGATCCCCGCGGACGAACGGTTCCGAGACCTTGGCAAGAGGATCAAAGACATCTGGGGTGCCTCGGAGGTTCGCGTCGAGTTCGGCTGAAGTAGACGGTGCCGCCCGAGTCGTTGTGCAGCGATGATCGATCGCCATTACCCGAGCCGACTCTCTCCTGCGGGAACTGCGGGGGGACGGCTCCGATGGGCGATCAGGACACGTCCGGGAGCATCGTCGTCAGTCCGATCGGGATCGTCATGTCCGGTGACGGTTGGGACCTCGTCCCGGAACTCCTGGGTGCGCTCCGGACGGACTTCGGTGGGCGCTGGACGTGGGTGAGCTACCACCCGTAGCGGTTGCCTGCGTGCGAGCGGCAGGATGAAGGCGTGCACTCGACGACGAGCATCCTCAGCAATCTCCGCCCCGTCGGAGGTACCGCCCTTCAGTCCGACCACCACCGGACCGTTTACCGGGCGAACACCGAACCGGTGGATGCGGACGCGTATCCGTCGGGTCTCGCCGCGGTGATCGACCTCCGCCGAGTCGACGAGACGGCCGCCGTGCCGCATCCGCTCGCGGCGTCGCCTGGCTACCGAGGTGTCCCGATGTTCGATCCGTCGTCGGGCCTGGAGTCGGCTGCCGAGGCGACCGCCCTCGAGGACCAGTACATCGACTGGCTCGACCGGCACCGCAGCGGGATCGCCGACGCCCTGCGTGCCGTCGCTGCGACGGACGGCGACGTCCTGGTGTGCTGCTCCGCCGGCAAGGACCGGACGGGGATCGTCAGTGCGCTCCTCGCCCGTCACTGGGGTGACAGCGTCGAGGCGATCGGGGACGACTACGCCGCGAGTGCCGCCGGCCTCGTCGACCGCTTCGCCCGGGAGCGCGCCGCGAGCACCGACCCCGAGGCCACCGCGACCGCGCAACGGTGCGTCCCGGAGATCATGACCACGGTCATCGAGTACCTCGAGCGTCGCTGGGGGAGCGTCGACGACTACCTGCGGGCCATCGGCCTGCAGGACGCGGAGATCGCGGCGCTCTGATCGCGACGCTGGTCGCGTTCTCGACGTGACCACGGACTGGAGGCGCGGTGCAGGTCCGACCCGCACCGCGCCTCCAGGCAGATGGTCGCGTCAGCGACCCGATGGTTCCGTTGGCGACGTCACCAGGCGTAGTCCTCCGGCGAGGTCTTGTGGCCCGGGAAGATCTCGTCGAGCCGGTCCAGCGCACGCTGGTCGAGGCGGATGTCGACGGCGCGGACCGCGGACTCCCACTGCTCCATCGTGCGGGGGCCGGTGATCGGTGCGGTGACGCCGGGCTGGTGCAGCAGCCACGCGAGGGCGAGCTCGCCCGGGGTGTGGCCGAGCTCCTTCGCGAAGGACTCGTAGGCGGTGAGCTGGTCGCGGTGCCCCTCGACGTACTCCGCGCTGCGGCCACTCAGGCGGCGCGAGCCCTGCTCGGTCTTCTCGATGATGCCGCCGAGGAGCCCGCCCTGCAGCGGGGACCAGGGGATGACGCCGAGGCCGTACTCGCGGGCGGCGGGGAGGACCTCGCGCTCGATGTCACGGACGACGAGGTTGTAGATCGACTGCTCGCTGACGAGGCCGAGCGTGTTCCGGCGTGCCGCTGCCTCCTGCGCCTGGGCGATGTGGAACCCGGCGAAGTTCGACGAGCCGACGTAGAGCACTTTGCCCTGCTGCACGGCGACGTCGATCGCCTGCCAGATCTCGTCCCACGGGGTCGCGCGGTCGACGTGGTGGAACTGGTACAGGTCGATGTGGTCGGTCTGCAGCCGTCGGAGGCTGGCGTCGAGGGCCTGGCGGATGTTGTACGCGCTGAGCTTCCCGCCGTTCGGCCAGTCGATCATGTCGCCGTAGACCTTCGTCGCGAGGACGGTCTTCTCGCGACGCCCGCCGCCCTTGGCGAACCAGCGGCCGATGATCTCCTCGGTGGCGCCCTTGCCCACCGAGCCGCCGTAGCCGTTGGCGGTGTCGAAGAAGTTCACGCCGAGCTCGTGCGCCCGGTCCATGATCGCGTGCGAGTCGTCTTCGCTGGTCTCCGGGCCGAAGTTCATCGTGCCGAGCACTGCTCGTGAAACCGACAGCCCTGTCCGTCCGAGGTGTGTGTAGTCCATGGGTCCGGTCTACGCGATCGAGGGGGTGCGTGGCAGGCCCTGCGAGTACCGGCCTCGACCCGCGGTGCACGGGTGGCCCAGACGTCCCGCGCATGCCGCGCCGGGCATGCGCCGATCGGGGAGGGGAGTAGCGTGCCGTCTCGTGAACACCCCAGCTCTCCGTGGCAGCCGGATCCTCGGGTTCGGCCACCACCAGCCCTCGCGCATCCTGACCAACGACGAACTCTCGACGATGGTCGACACGAACGACGAGTGGATCCGCACTCGGACCGGGATCGAGACCCGGCACATCGCCGGGCCGTCGGACACGGTCACCTCCATGGCGATCGAAGCGGCCCGGAACGCCCTCGCGGACGCCGGCGTGACCCCGGCCGACGTCGGTGTCGTCATCGTCGCGTCCACCACGCACCGCGACCGTGCTCCGTACACCGCGGGCCGGGTCGCCGCGGCACTCGGGCTCTCGCCGTCCGCCGCCCCGATCGACATCAACACCGCGTGCAGCGGTTTCGAGTACGGGGTCGCACTGGCCGACCAGGCGATCCGCGTCGGCTCGACCGACATCGCGGTGGTCATCGGTTCCGAGATCCTCTCCGGCATCGTCGACTGGTCCGACCGGTCCACCTGCGTGCTCGTCGGGGACGGTGCCGGTGCGGCCGTGCTCGGCGTCTCCGACGAGGCACAGATCGGACCGGTGTCGTGGGGGAGCGTGCCGCACCTCGAGGAGGCGGTGCTCGTCTCCGGGGACCCCGAGCGCTTCAGCCAGGAGGGCCGCTCCATCTACCGCTGGGCCATCACCGAGGCCGCCGACCACGCCCGCGCTGCCGTCGCCGCTGCCGGGCTCACGCTCGACGACATCGAGGTGTTCGCGTTCCACCAGGCGAACCTGCGGATCATCGAGCCCCTCGTCACGGCGCTCGGCGGCGAGTCGAAGTTCGTCGTCCGGGACGTCGTGGAGTCGGGCAACACCTCGGCCGCGAGCGTGCCGCTCGGCCTGTCGAAGGCATGGGCGCGGGGCGACCTGCCCGAGGGTGTGCCGGCGCTGCTGTTCGGGTTCGGCGGCGGGTTCGCGCACGCTGGGCAGGTGGTGACGACGCCCGTGCGGGCGCGGTGATCGGGAACTGACGGACAGCGGACTGGAGGCGCGGTGGCAGCTGGCAGCGCGCCTCCGATCCGGTCCGGTCCGGTCCGGTGCAGTTCCGTCCGGTTCGTCAGACCGTGTCGTCGGTGTGGTCGGGGGTGTCGGCCCAGAGGTCCTCGCGGCCCTTGCGGCGCGTGATGGCCCGGCGGTCCTTGGGCGCCTTCGTCTGCTTGGGAGCCTTGACCTGCTTCGGTTCCTTCGACTGCTTCGGTTCCTTGGGCTCGAGCACGATCGGGAACTGTGCGGGCGGGAGCCCGAACCCGGTCCGTGAGGCCTGGATCACCTTCCGACCCAGGGCGTGGTTGCCCAGGCCACCGACCGCCGCGCCGATGCCGAACGGGAGCGCTCGACCGACGATCGTCGTGCCCTGCCGAGCGGCGAAGCGCTTGATGAACTGGTCGCGGACCTGCCCGCCGATCCCGTTCACGACCTGCTTCGGCAGCGACGACGTCACCATCTCGCCCCAGAACGCCGTCCGGACCTGACCGCCGGCGATCTGCCCGGCGAGCTGGTTGATGAGCTGCGTGCCCGGAGTCCCGAGGATCATCGCCATGACGAGCATGCGCGCTCGCTCGGGGTCGTCCAGGGCGATGCCGTGCACCTCGGTCACCGACTGCGCGAAGAGGGCCGTCGTCTCGAGGAACCCGACCGTCTCCGCCCCGCTGAGCCCCAGGGCAGCGGCCATGCCGACGCCCGGGATAACGGCGCTCGCACCCACAGCCGCGCCACCGGTGGTCACAGCGGTGAGGTACTGCCGCTCGAGGATCTGGATGATCTCGGCCGGCGTCGAGTCGGGATGGCGCCGGCGGAGCGCTCGGACGTGCGCGACCACGACGGGACGCTGCACGCTCAGCACGCGGTCGAGCATCTTCACCCATCCGGCGGGTTGCTGCTCGGGGGTGCGGGCGTTCGGGTCGGTGGGGGTGGAGGCCACAGGCGCTGCCGGCAAGGGCACGATCGCCTGGTCCTTCTGCTCTCGGGCCATGCGGTCGACGGTACGCCGCACGGGTGGGAGCTCCGTCGGACTGTGCTGTGCGGCGCGTCATCAGCAGGGGATCCCCGCGCGGTGGAGCTTCACGCGGAGTCGATCCGGGTCCATGAGGTCGGCCCAGGTCACCCGGACGACGGTGCGCACCTCGGGGAAGGACCGGACGAAGTCTTCACGCTGTTTCTCCTGCCAGTGCACGTCCGCCGTCGAGCGACCGTCGAGCATCGCGTCGTCCTCGTACTTCGCCCGGCCGTCCACCTCGACGACGACGCCGTGCTCGGGGAACCAGAAGTCGACGATCGCCGTGCGCTCCCCGGGGCGGGCGAACACGTGCTGCTGCACCGGGTCCGGGACACCGAGCTGCCGGAAGCGCACACGGCAGACGGACTCCGCGGGCGATCCCGATGCCGCCGACCCCGTCCCCACTGCGACCGCCGCCTTGTCGCTGCCCCGGGTCGGTCGCGCAGCCAGTTCGTCGTGGAGCATCGCGGGCAGGACCCGTCGGTCGTACAGCGCGGCATCGATCATGGGGACAGCGTCGATGAGGTCGACGGTCGACGCGACGTCGATGATGGTCCTCACCAGTGAGGTCACCTGAGCGCCGGCGAACTCCCCAGGCAAGGTCGGCGGGAACCCGTCCCATCGTGACGATGACGAACTGGCCGGCGCGTGCACGCGAAGCAACGCAGTGGTCTCACCGCGACCGCGACGCGGATCGGTGACGTCCACGCGGTCGGGAGGTCGTCCGATGAAGGGCAGCCCGTGGACCGCCGCCGCAGACCGGTGGGAGATCTCGACCGGCGGATGGATCGTCGGCGCCGTCGCGCGGAGGAGCAGGAGGTGGTGGTGCTCGGGCCGGAGCCCTTCGAGGTGTTCCGGACGGGCGAGGACTCCGGGCCGGGTCGCGACGAGTTCGCCGCGGTGGACCTGGCGCTGCAGCGCACGGCGTTCTGCGCTCGGATGACCGCCGGTGCGGATGAGCGGGACGGCGAGGACTCGTTCGTGCATGCCGCAACCATGGCGCGGTGGACCGCACCACACGGCGGAACCGGGCTGATCTGTGGATGGTGAGCCGTGCCTCCAGGCTGTGGAGGGGTGGCACGGGTACAACGTGCGACAACGTCGATGTCGCACGACAGCCGCCTTGTCGCAGGCAAGCGTGCGCAACTGTCGCAGACGCGCAGCGGCGACAACTCCGATGTCGTACGACAGCGGAGTTGTCGTTCCGAGTCGGAACGGGCGCGCGCGCGCGTCAGCGCCGGGCGAGCTCCGCGCGCAGCGGCAGGTCCTGGTCCTCCAGGATGAGCTGGGCGCCGGCCGAGGTCCGGGCGTTCACGACGATCGGCGCGAGCAGGTTCACCGTGGTGCCGGACTCGCCGGGGTTCGCGACGACGAGCAGCATGGCGTCCTCGGCCGAGGTCAGCCCGAGCCCCGCGGCCTGCTCGTCGGTGAGCTCGGGGGAGTACGAAGGCAGGTGCACCGAGGCGTCGAGCACGAACAGGCGCGAGGAACCCCCGACCAGGGTGAACAGACCGTCGGCACCGTCGACCGGCGTCAGGGTGAAGACGTCTGCCGGCGCGAGGCCGAACGGCGGGACGGCGAAGGTCAGGTCGATGCTCATCGGAGGTAGTCCATCAGGGTCGGCTGCAGGACCTTCGCGGTGACGGCGAGGGCTGCCTGGTAGTTGGTCTGCTGCACCTGCAGGTCGAGGACGGCCTTCGCGAGGTCCTTGTCCTCGATGCCGGCGCGGCGGCTCTCGAGCGACACGGTGGCGCTCTTCAGCGAGTCCTGGGCGGCGAGGGCGGCCGCGTGCCGGACACCGACGTCTGCTTGCACGCCGCGGACGGTGTCGATCGCGGCGTCGATGTCGTCGATGCGCGGGTTCAGGTTCACACCGTTCTGCAGGTCGCCGACGATCGAGTCGATCATCGAGAACACGGACGAGCTGCCGGAGCCGAACACGGCGGTGCCCGCGGTGTCGACCCGCACGGTCGTGCCGTCGCCGATGCGCCGGGTGACGTCGGTGCCGGCGGTCGCCCACCCGGTCGCGGGGTCGTACGCGTTCGCAGCCGTCGAGGACCCGGCGAACACCGAGCGGGCGCCGTACGTGGCGTTCGCCTTCGACTCGAGCTCGGTCTTCAGGGACTGGAACTGGGTGATGAACGCGTCGCGGTCGGTGTCGCTCATGGTGCCGCTGTTCGCCGCCTGGACGGTGAGGTCCCGCACGCTGTTGAGCACCGAGTACACGCTCGACAGGGTGCTGTCGGTCGTGGCGAGCCAGCCGACGGCGTCGTCGGCGTTGCGCGTGTACTGCGCCGCGGCGGCCTGCTCCTTGCGGACCTGCATCGACGAGGCGGTGCCGACCGGGTCGTCGGACGGTCGCTGGATGTTCTTCAGCGTGGTCGCCTGGTCGGTCAGCTGCGCGAGCTTCGCAGCGCCGGCCTGCAGCCGCGCGCTGGCGGCCGTCATGGACATCTGGGTGGTCACTCGGGTGATCACGGTCAGCCCCTCCCGACGATGCCGGTGCGGTTGATGATGGTGTCGAGCATCTCGTCGACGGCGGTCAGGACGCGCGCGGCGCCCTGGTACGCGTGCTGGTAGCTCAGCAGGTTCACGTTCTCCTCGTCGAGGTCCACACCGGCGCTCGACTGCTGCTGCGTGCGCGCGTTGGTCAGGGCGAGTCCGGTGAGCGTCGATTCCGACGAGGCCGACCGGGAGGCAGTGCCCACCCCCGCCACGAAGGTCGCCCAGGAGCGGTCAGCGCCGTCGGACGCCGTGCCGAGTCGCGAGAGCGCGTCGGCGAACGAGTCGTCGAGTTCCCCCGCCGCGTTCCGCGTCGCCAGTCCGCTGCCGTCGGTCGGGACGACGCCGAGGCCCTGGGCGGCCGGCACGCCGGCAGCGAGCGAGAAGAACGGGCTGCCCGTCGCCCCGGTCGGGGTCGTCCCGGTGGCGTGCACGGCGTTGACCGCGGTGGCGAGCTTCGTCGCGACCTGGTCGTACGACGCCGAGGCCTCGGCCAGGGCACCGCCGGTCCCGTTCGCGGTGACGGGTGCGAGGAGCGAGAGGTTCCCGCCGATCGAGCCGCCGGACAGGGACACCGCGCCGGCCGTCCCCGAGGTCCAGGTCAGGGTCACGGCGGCTCCGTCGGCCAGTCGCTGTCCGCCGCCGAGGGCGACCGAGCGGGCGTCGGTGCCCTGGACGATGGCGTTGCCGCCGATCAGCACGTCGACCGTGCCGTCGGAGTTCTGGCGCACGGTGCCCCCGGCGAGGGACGCGATCTGCTCGGTGAGCTGGTCGCGCTGGTCCAGCAGCTCGTTGGCGTTGCCTCCCGAGGCGAGGGCGGTGCGGATCCGTCCGTTCAGGTCGGCGACCTGCGAGGCGGCGCTGTTGAGCTGCTGCACCTGGCCGTCCACGGTCCCGCGGACGGTGGACCACTGCGCGTCGATCGCCTTGGAGCCGCTCGCGAGCGCACTCGCGACGGTCTTCGCGGCGCCGATGACCGCGCTGGCGGCACCCGGGTCGTCGGGGTGGGTGGACAGCTCGCTCCACGACGACCAGAAGGCGTCGAGCTTGCTGGCGAGGCCGTCGTCACCGGGCTCGTTCAGCCCGTTCTCGAGCGCCGACAGTGCCGCAGCGCGGGCGTCGGCGTAGGCCGAGGACCCGGAGGCCACCCGGACGCCGGCGTCGAGCGTCAGGGAGGCGAGGCGGGCGATGCCGTCGACCGAGACCCCCTGCCCGGCGAGGGCGGCGGTTCCTCGCACGAAGCCGGTCTGCGCGGCGGGGATCGACGACTGGGAGACGCGCTGGCGCGTGTACCCGGCGGTACCGGCGTTGGCGATGTTCTGCCCGGTGACGTCGATGCCGGCGCGGGCCGCCGCGAGGCCGGAGTAGGCGGTGGCGAGGGATCCGAAGGTGCTCACCACGGCGCTACAGGGTCCCCTCGAAGAGCCGCGCGCCGTCGGAGCCGGCACCCGAGGCACCAGAGGCGTCGTACGTGGCGGCGCCCGTGACGGATCCGGCGAGGGTCTCCTCGGTCGCCTGTGCGGCGGCCCGGAGGAAGCGGTCGTTCTCGTCGCGGAGGGAGCCGATCTGGGTGGTCAGCTCGACCATGGCGGTGAGGTGCGCGGCGAGGATCTCGCCCCAGGGGCCGTTCGGGGCTGCGGCGACGACCTCGCGCAGGGGTGCGTCGGTGGGGACACCCCACTCCTCGGCGACCTCGGCGCTCGACGCTGCGCGCTCGAGCCCGGTGCTGCGGAGGCGCTCGAGGACCTGTTCGACCTCGCGGCTGGCGTGCGAGACCCAGCGGGAGCGTCCGGCCGCGAGGAGCAGCTGTTCCTCCTCGAGCTTGAAGGTGAGCAGCTCGAGCAGTTCGCGTTCGCGCCAGAGCACGGCGGACAGTTCGTTCACGCTCATCGTCTCCTCCCGGTGGGGTGTGTCGGTCATCCTGCGGACACCGGGACCTATCGGGTCGCCGGTCGCGGACGTAAGCGCCGCTCTGGCGACTGCGTCTGCCGGACACGAGCCGCGCCTCCAGGAATTCACCCCGAGCGGGGGACAAGAACGCCCGTTCCCCACCCGGTGTCCCCCCAAATGCCGACCGGGAAAACACCCTCTCACCCCCGCATTGGGGACGGTTGTGCACCCGTACAGGGCTTTGCCAGCCGATACATTCGAACCGCACGGCGGGGGACACCCGCACCGCGTCGCAGGGGCGCGGACGTGCACCACCCGGAAGGAACCGGGTGGGTCTTCGGCGTACGCACCGGCCATCCGAGGCCGGTGTCCGCCGCGCCCAGGGACGGGTCAGTCACGTCAGTCGACCAGGGGATCAGCATGGACCGGAACGACCGCAACGCGATGATCGTGGAGCACCTCCCGCTCGTGGGCTACATCGTCGCCGACGTCCGAGCGCGTGCCACCCACCTCGACCGTGACGACCTCGCCGCCGTCGGTTCGCTCGCACTCGTCGCTGCGGCCGAGGCCTTCGACCCCGACCTCGGCGTCCCGTTCGGCGCCTACGCCCGGACCCGGATCACGGGCGCGATCGCCGACGACATGCGCTCGGCCGACTGGGCGTCCCGCGGCACGCGGAAGCGCATCCGGGAGACCCTCGCCACGCAGGAGGCCCTCTCCGCGCGCCTCGGCCGGAGCGTCGGCGTGCAGGAGATCGCCGACGCCATGGGTGTGGACCGGCAGACCGCCTCCGACGCGATGAGCGATGCCGCCCGCACCGTGACCCCGATCGACGAGACGGTGCACGACACCCTGGCCGCCGACCTGCCGCTGCCGGGCGAGGACCTGCTCGAGGCGGAGAAGCGTCGCTACCTCCGCGCCGCCGTCGAGGCGCTGCCGGATCGGATGCGCTACGTGGTCGAGAACGTCTACTTCGGCGACCGCTCCGTGACCGAGGTCGCCGCCGAGCTCGGCATCACGCACTCCGCCGTCTCCCAGCAGCGCTCCGAGGCGATGCGCCTGCTCCGCGACGGACTCGCTGCGCACTACGGCGACGGAGGGGCCGCTGCCGAGCCCGCCTCGCGCACCACGGCCGCGCGCCGGAGCGCCTACCTGGCACGGGTCGCCACGAACGCCGCCGCCGGTGTCGCCCGCGCCGTGCACGACGCCACCACTCCGGTCGTGGCGGCGAGCTGAGACGTCGACGAGGCGATCTCACCGGAAAACCTCGTCGATCCCCTAACGGCTCCGGCCGACCGGCCGAGAGTCACCCATGTCAGCCCACGGACGGGCAGACGCAAGACCCAGATTTCACGGAGGAAACCACCATGGGTATGTCCATCAACACCAACCTCTCGGCACTCAACACGTACCGGAACCTCAACGCGACGCAGAACGACCTGTCGAAGTCCCTCGAGAAGCTCTCGTCGGGTCTCCGCATCAACCGTGCTGCCGACGACGCGGCCGGTCTGTCGATCTCCGAGGGGCTGAAGTCCCAGGTCGGTGGCCTCACGGTCGCCGCCCGCAACGCGCAGGACGGCATCTCCGTCGTGCAGACCGCTGAAGGTGGCCTCACCGAGACCCACTCGATCCTCCAGCGCATGCGCGACCTGGCCGTCCAGGCCGGCAACGACTCGAACAACGGCGACTCGCGGACCGCGATCGACACCGAGGTCGGCCAGCTCCAGAAGGAGCTGACCCGCATCTCGGAGTCGACCAACTTCAACGGCATCAACCTGCTCGACGGCTCCGCCAACACCAACACCGGCAAGCTGACGTTCCAGGTCGGCGCCAACGCGGGTACGTCGAGCCAGATCGAGGTCGACCTCAGCGGCGCCAACGTGAAGGACGTCGCCGACGCCCTCACGACCGGCACCGGTGGGAAGATCGCGTTCGACACCGCGGCGAACGCGCAGCTCGCGATCACCGCGATCGACGACCAGATCAAGGCCGTCTCGACCGCTCGTTCGACCCTCGGTGCCGTCCAGAACCGGTTCGACCACGCCATCAACGTGACGAACGTGGCGAAGGAGAACCTCACCGCAGCCGGTTCGCGCATCACCGACGTCGACATGGCGCAGGAGATGGTCAAGTACACGCGCGACAACATCCTCAGCCAGGCCGGCACGTCGATGCTCGCGCAGGCGAACCAGAGCACGCAGGGCGTGCTCTCGCTCCTGCGCTAGCACCCCTGACGTCGCTGCCCGGGACCGTTCAGGCGTCCCGGGCGGCGGCGTCGCCCGCACCCGACCACCACCACCACCTCCGACGGCAAGGAGCCCTCGATGTCCTCCGTGTCATCGGCCAGCAGCCTCGCGATCGACGGCCTCGTCAGCGGTCTCAAGACGACCGACCTCATCAACTCGCTGATGAGTGTCGAAGGCGTCCCGCAGACGCTGCTGAAGAACAAGCTCACCAGCACGAACTCGTTCATCTCGTCACTGCAGACGATCAACAGCCTCGTGCAGACCCTCGCCACGAAGGCCGCTGCCGCCGGGAAGGCGACGTCGCTCGACGTCTTCACCGCCACGAGCTCGTCGGCCGCGGTCACCGCGGTGACCGGCGCGAACGCGACCGCCGGCTCGATCACGTTCTCGGTCGGCTCGACCGCCTCCGCCCAGGTCGGCGTCACCGCGGCGACGTCCGCGTGGTCCGCCTCGGCGGAACCGCTCACCCTCGTCGGGTCCGACGGCAAGCAGACGACCGTCACGCCCGCGTCGGGGTCGCTCGACGACACGGTGTCCGCGATCAACAAGGCGGGGGCGGGCATCACCGCGACGAAGGTCGCCGCGGGGACCGACACCGACGGCACGAAGCTCTACCGCCTCCAGCTGACGTCCGCGAAGACCGGCGCGGCCGGTGCGTTCCAGGTGTACCGGGGGACCGGTGCCGAGGTGACCGCCGGCTCCGCCACGAACGTCCTGACCGAGACCGGAGCGGCCGTCGTGACGCAGGCGAAGGACGCCAGCGTCACGCTCTGGGCCGGCACCGCCGCCGAGCAGGTCGTCACGAGCGCGACGAACACCTTCACCGACCTCGTGCCCGGCCTCACCGTCACGGTGACGAAGCCGACCACCGAGTCCGTCACCGTCGGCGTCGCACAGGACACCACCAAGGCCCAGGCCGTCGCGTCCGGCCTCGTCGACGCGATGAACGCGGTCACGGCGTACTACGGCTCGAACACCGCGGTCACGAGCACCACCAGCCCGACGAACGGGACCACGACGACGACCGCCGGGGTGCTCTCCGGCGACGGGACCACCCGGGACGTCGTGCAGCGCCTGACCAGCACGATGTCCGCACCGGTGGGCGGCAAGTCGCCGTCGTCGATCGGCATCGTGATCACGAAGGACGGCGACTTCACGTTCGACGCCGACGTCTTCCAGAAGGCACTCGCAACAGACCCCCAGGGCACCCAGGCGATGCTCTCCGGCGTGGCGGCGAACGTCGGCGCGGCGGCCACCGCGGCCTCGGACAAGTACGACGGCTCGATCACCACGAGCATCACCGGCCGGCAGGCGGTTGCGAAGGACCTCACCACCCAGATCGACAGCTGGACCGACCGGCTCACCGCACGCCGCGCCTCGTTGCAGACGCTGTACTCGTCGCTCGAGACCAGCCTGAGCAAACTCCAGTCCCAGTCGAGCTGGCTCGCCAGCCAGCTCGCCTCGACGTCGAGCTGACGGGAACGACCATGAACGCCTTCGACCTCCAGGCCGCCGCCTTCCGACAGGCCGCCCAGCCACGCAGCGTGACCGACCAGCGGCGCGCGCAGTACACGAACGAGGCCGTGCTCTCCGCGACGCCCGCGCAGCTCGTCACGATGCTCTACGACCGGCTGCTCCTCGACCTGCACCGTGCCGAGGCCGCCCAGACGACCGCGGACTGGGAGGCTGCCCGCGAGCAGCTCCTGCACGCCCAGGCCATCGTCGGCGAGCTGTCGTCCACCCTGAGGATCGACGTGTGGGACGGCGGCGAGGGACTGCTCGCGATCTACAACTACGCGTCCACCTCGCTCATCACGGCGAACGTGCACCGGGACGTGCAGGCCACCCGCGACTGCATCCGGATCCTCGAGCCGCTCCGGCAGTCCTGGCACGAGGCCGCTGCGTCGCTGCCCGCTGCCTCGGCGGCCCAGCACCCCTCGGGCGGAGCGCTCGGTGTCGCGTGACGCGTGGGAGGCGGCACTCGCCACCCTGGAACAGGACCTGACCGGCGACACCGACACCGTGTGGTCGGAGCCGACCGGGCTGGGACCGGTCCCGCGCGACCTGGTGGGTCGTGCCTCCAGGCTGCTCGCCGCGCAGCGGGACCGCATCGCGGTCCTGGACGCCGAGCGCCGTTCGACCGCCGGACACCTCGGGGCGTTGCGGTCGGTCGCGGAGACGCGGGAACCGCGCGGCTCGGTGTACCTCGACGCGTCCGCCTGACGCGCCGGCCGGTGCGGCTGCGGACTCGGAACGACAACGCGGACGTCGTACGACGTCGGACCTGTCGCAGTGCGGCGCGTGCAACCGTCCGCGTCCGCAACGAGCGACTCCGCCGGTGTCGTACGACATCGACGTTGTCGCACTGAGTCGGCCCCGACCGCCCCGCCCGCCCCGCTCCGCCCGGCCCCGCCGACCCCACCCCGCCCCCCGTTCGGGGCGAGCCCTAACGCGCCCCAGGGCCCGGCCGACAGCGCCACCTGAGCACGGATCGCTCACCAGTTCGGCCACGGATCGGCCACCGCCATCAGGCGACGTCACCAGGGGACGTCGTCAGCGAGGGGACGGTCCACCAGTGTTCGATTCCGTGACGAGCGTCGCACTGCAGAGTGCGCTCGACGGCCTGTCGATGCGGCAGAAGGTCATCGCGAACAACATCGCGAACATCAACACGCCGAACTACCACGCCGAGAAGGTCCAGTTCGAGGACGCCCTGGCGAAGTCGATCGTCGACGGCAACGGCGGCACCACCCCGACCGTCGCACGGAGCCTCGAGCCGACGAACACGAACGGGAACAACGTCAACCTCGACGAGGAGACCCTCTCGAACGTCGACACCGTGCTCCGGTACCAGTTCGCCACCCAGGCGATGAACTCCGAGCTCACCAGCGTCCGTGCGGCGATGCGGACGAACTCGTGACGACGTTCGACGCGATCGGCATCGCGAGCACCGGCATGACCGTGCACCGCAAGTGGCTCGACGCGGTGTCGGACAACATCGCCAACGCCAACACGGTGAAGTCGATGGACGACACCGCGTTCCAGGCCCGGTACGTCGAGGTCCAGGAGGGCAACGGCGTCTCCGGCGCCTACGTCAAGGGCGCCGCGTTCGGCAGCGCCGCCGGCCGCGTGACCTACGACCCGGACAACCCGCTCGCGAACGCGGAGGGCTACGTCCGCATGCCGGACATCGACCTCGGCACGCAGATGGCGGACCTCATCATGGCCCAGCGCGGCTACCAGGCGAACGCCGCCGTGGTCGACCGTGCGAAGACCGCCTACGAGGCGGCCCTGCAGATCGGGAAGAACTGATGCCCATCGACGCCGTCAACGGTGTGACCACCAACGCGATGACGAACGCACTGACCAGCGTGTCCGGCACCTCCAGCGACGTCGCCGGCACCGCCGGGGCGAAGAGCACCGACGGCAGCGGGTTCGCCGCCAGCCTCGGCAACGCCGTCGACGGGCTGCAGCAGCTGCAGAGCGACTCGAAGACCCTGGCGCTCAAGGCCGTCACGGGCAACCTCGACGACATCCACGACGCCACGATCGCGGCCACCCGCGCGCAGGTCACCCTCGAGCTCGTCTCCGCCGTCCGCAACAAGGGCGTCGACGCGTTCAACGAGATCATGAGGATGCAGGCCTGATGCCGGTCGCCGTCAAGAACGTCTTCGGACGTCTCGCCGCCTACGTCAAGGGCTTCAGCGCCGCCCAGCGGACGATCGCGATCCTCGTCATCGCGGCGCTCCTGCTCGGCGGCATCGCGCTCGCGAGCTGGCTCGGCAAGGCGTCCTACGCGCCGCTGTTCACGGGCCTCGCGGCAGCCGACGCCAGTTCGATCACGGACCAGCTGCAGACCGACGGCGTGCCGTACCAGCTGACCGACGGCGGCGCGACGATCCTCGTGCCGCAGGCGCAGGTGTACTCGGAGCGGCTCAAGGCCGCGTCGAACGGGCTGCCGTCGTCGAACGAGGGCGGCTACTCGCTGCTCGACAAGATGGGCGTGACGAGCTCCGAGTTCCAGCAGGACGTCACGTACAAGCGGGCGATGGAGGGCGAGCTCGCGAAGACCATCGGCGCGATGGACGGCGTGCAGACCGCGACCGTGCAGCTCGCGATCCCGGAGAAGACCGTGTTCGTCTCCGAGGAGAAGGACCCCACGGCGTCGGTGTTCATCGCGACGAAGAACGGCGCCGAGCTGAGCACCGACCAGGTCCAGGCGATCGTGCACCTGACGAGCGCGGCTGTCGAGGGCATGCAGCCGACCGACGTCTCCGTCGTCGACTCCAAGGGCCAGACGCTCTCCGCCGTGGGCACCGGGGCGACCGGCAGCGGTGCGGACCAGGCGGCGGACTACGACGCGTCGACGAGCAAGAAGGTGCAGGACCTGCTCGACACCACGCTCGGCGTCGGCAACGCAAGCGTCGTGGTCTCCGCCACGATGAACCAGAACTCCGGCACCCGCACGTCGGAGTCGTACACGACGCCGACGACCGGCCCGGTGGCGCTCAACGAGTCGTCGACGACCGAGCAGTACGGCTCCGGATCCGGCGCTGCCGGCAGCGGTGCGACCGGCGTGCTCGGCCCGGACAACATCGCCGTGCCGAACGGCACCGCCAGCAGCGGGACGGGTGACGACGGGTACACCAACGAGTCCGCGACGAAGAACAACGCCGTCGACCACACCACGGAGACGACCCAGTTGCCCGCCGGCGGTCTGTCCCGCCAGACGATCTCCGTCGCGCTGAACTCGAAGGCCACGGCGGTGCAGAACGCGAACCTGCAGAGCATCAACGACCTGGTGTCCGCGGCGGCCGGGGTCGACCAGACCCGCGGTGACCAGGTGCGCGTGGCGATGATGGACTTCGACACGAGCACGGCCGACCGTGCCGCGAAGGCCCTGAAGGAGCAGCAGCAGGCCGACCAGCAGGAAGCGCTGTGGTCGTCGATCCGCACCGCCGGGATCGTCATCGGCGCGCTGCTCGCCGTGATCGCGATCGTCGTCTTCCTCGCTCGTCGCAGCCGGAAGCAGGAGCGCGAGGCGGTCGACCTCGGCGAGCTCGACGCCTTCGCCGGTGACACGTTCCAGCTGCCCCTCGCCGTCGACGGCGCGGACCGGAGCACGCTGCAGGCCGGGGACGCCCCGACCGTGGCGCTGCCGACGATGCCGCACGACGACGCGCCGACCGAGGTCCTCACCACCGAGGAGATCACCGCCGAGCGCCGCCGCCAGGACATCTCCGCCCTGGCCGAGCGCGACCCGAAGCGCACGGCCGAGCTCCTCCGCGGGCTCCTCGACGACCGGGCACCGGTGTGAGCGCGCTGGTGCCGAGCGCCGGTGGCCCGGGCAACGGCGCGAACGAGCGCCCGTTGAGCGGCGCCCAGAAGGTGGCGCTCATCCTCATGCAGATGGAGACCGACCGCGCCGCCGAGGTGATGAAGCAGTTCACCGAGATGGAGGCCGAGGAGATCTCCGCCGAGATCGTCCGGATGCGCCGCGTCGAGGACACCGTCGTCGACCGGACCCTCACCGAGTTCCACCGGATGACCATGAGCGGCCGCATGCAGAAGCGCGGCGGCAAGGAGACCGCGCTCGGACTGCTCGAGGCGTCGTTCGGCGCCGAGCGGGCCGCCGGTGTGATGGACCGGCTGGCGTCGAACCTCGCGGGGCAGTCGTTCGACTTCCTCGACGACGCCGAACCCGGCCAGGTCGTCACCCTGCTCGAGGGTGAGCTGCCGCAGACCATCGCGCTCGTCCTGGCGCACCTCAAGCCGGGCCAGGCGAGCGCCGTCCTGGCGGGCGTTGACGAGCGTGTCCGCACCGACGTGGCGCAGGCGTTCGCGACGATGGGCAGCGCGACCCCGGAGGCCGTCGGCATCGTCGCCGGCGTCCTGCGGCAGCGCGCCGGCGCCGTCGTGTCGCCGCGCGAGAGCGTCGAGGTCGTCGGGGGCATCGCGCCTCTGGTCGACATCATCAACCGCTCCGACGTCGCCACCGAGAAGGCCGTGCTCGACGGGCTCGAGGCGCGCGACCCCGAGCTGGCCGAGGACATCCGCTCCCGGATGCTCACCTTCGAGGACATCGTCAAGCTCGAGTCCCGCGACATCCAGCAGGTCCTGCGCGGCATCGACTCGAAGCTCCTCGCGACCGCCATGAAGGGTGCGGCCGCCCCCGTCGTCGAGACCATCCGCGCCAACGTGTCCGAGCGCAACCGCGAGCTCCTCGACGACGAACTGCAGGCCATGGGCCCGGTCCGGGTGTCGCAGGTCGAGGAGGCCCGCGCCGAGGTCGTCCGCTCCGTGCGCGAACTCGAGGCGCAGGGCGTCATCACCGTTCACCGCGCCGAGGAGGACGAGCTCGTTGACTGACACCGCCGCCACCGTCCAGCGCGTCGCGTTCCCCGTCATCGGGGACGCGGCCGGACGCGACCGCGCCGCCAGCGCCGACGTCCGCGGGCACGCCGCCGGGTACGCCGCCGGCCTCCGCGCCGCGCAGGCCGAGACGGACGCGCTGCGGGTCCGGCTCGAGGCCGAGCACGCCGCGCGCCTCGCGTCGATGCACGCCGACACCGCCCGTCGCATCGCTGTCCTCGACGCCGCGACGAACGCGATGCTGTCGCAGGTGACGCCGGTCCTGGACGCCGCGGAGCAGTCGGTCGCGGCCGCCGCCGTCGACCTGGCCGAAGCCGTCGTCGGGTACGCGATCCGTGCCTCCAGGCCGTCCGACGCGGCGTCCGCCGGACCGGCGGATGCGCACAGCCTGGAGGCGCGGGGTGCGTCCGGCGCCGAGGCGACCGTCCTGCGGGCGCTCGCCTCCATCGACCGCACGGTCGCCGTCGCGGTCCGGCTGAGCGTCGGCGACGCGGCCCGCGTGGCCGACCTGGACCTGCCGGTCCCGGTGGTGGCGGACCCGGCCCTGTCCGACGGCGACGCCGTCGTCGACCTGCCGGACGGGCTGCTCGACGCCCGCATCGCCACCGCGCTCGACCGCGCCCGCACCGCGCTGGGGGTCGCCTCGTGACCGCCACGCTGCAGCGGCCGATCCTCCGCCCCCGTGGGCTCGACGAGGCGCTCCGACAGGCTGCCCCGCAGCGCGTCGGCGTCGTCACGAGCGCCGTCGGGCTGGGGCTCACCGTCGCCGGCCTCGACGCGCGCGTCGGCGAGGTCGTCTCGGTCGGCGCCGAGGGTGCACCGCAGACACTCGTCGAGGTCGTCGCGACCGACGTCGCGGGCGTCCGCTGCATGCCGCTCGGACGGCTCACCGGGGTCACCGCCGGAACACCGGCACGCCCGACCGGCCGCCCCGTGCTCGTGCCGACCGGCGCCGGACTGTTCGGACGGGTGCTCGACGGGCTCGGCCGGCCGATCGACGACGGCGGTCCGCTCGTCGGTGCCTCCGGCGACCCGGTCGCCTGGGTGCCGCTCGACCACGACACGCCGGGCGCCATGGCGCGCACCCGCATCGACGCCCCGATGCAGCTCGGCGTCCGCGTGCTCGACACCCTCACCACCGTCGGCCGCGGGCAGCGCATGGGCCTGTTCGCCGGCTCCGGCGTCGGCAAGTCGTCGCTGCTGTCGATGATCGCCCGGGGGAGCGACGCCGCCGTCAACGTCATCGCGCTCGTCGGGGAGCGCGGCCGCGAGGTGCGCGAGTTCCTCGAGGACGACCTCGGACCCGAGGGCCTCGCCCGCTCGATCGTCGTCGTGTCGACCTCGGACGAGCCCGCGCTCATGCGCCTCCGTGCCGCGTTCGTCGCCACCCGCATCGCCGAGTCGTTCCGCGACGCCGGCCAGGACGTGGTCCTCATGATGGACTCGCTCACCCGCGTCGCGATGGCCCAGCGGGAGATCGGGCTGTCCGTGGGGGAGCCGCCGGCCACCCGGGGCTACCCGCCGTCGACGTTCTCGGTGCTCGCCGGACTGCTCGAGCGTGCCGGGACCGACCGGGTCGGGAGCATCACGGGCCTGTACACGGTGCTCGTCGACGGCGACGACCACAACGAGCCGATCGCCGACGCCGCCCGGAGCATCCTGGACGGCCACGTCGTGCTCGACCGGAAGCTCGCGATCACCGGGCACTTCCCGTCGGTGGACGCGCTCGGGTCGGTGTCGCGCGTGGCCTCGAAGGTCACGACGCCGTCGCAGCGCGGTGCCGCGACGACCCTCCGGAAGGTCATGGCCGCGCGGAAGGCAGCGCAGGACCTGCTCGACGTCGGCGCGTACCAGCCGGGGACGAACCCGCTCGTGGACGCCGCCGTCGACCACCAGGACGCGATCGACGCGTTCCTCCGCCAGGGGATGGACGAGCGCGCGACCGCAGCCGCGTCCTGGCAGCACCTCGGCACGCTCGTGCAGCAGTTGGCGGTGGCCTGATGGCGCGCCGCTTCCCGCTCGCCGGGCTCCTCCGCCTGCGGCACGCCGAACAGGACCGTGCCGCCGCTGCCCTCGCCGCCGCCAACGAGCGGGTGCGCGACGCCGCCGACGCCCGGATCGCCGCGCGCCGGAGCCTCGCCGACGCCGAGGGCTCGCAGCCGATCCAGGACGCCGCGACCCTCAGCGCCGTCGCCGCCGCACGTGCCGCGACCCGGGGCATGCTCGAGGAGCTCGACGCCGTCGTCCGCAGCCGTCGCGCCGATGCCGACCAGGCGCAGGACGACTACAACGGCGCCCGCCGGTCCGCCCTCGGGCTCGAGAAGCTCGAGGTCCAGCACACGGAGCAGCAGACCGCCGAGGAGCTCCGCACCGAACAGAACGCCCTCGACGAGATCGCGGCCCGGAGCCGTGCGGAAGGTGGTGCCCGATGAGCGTGGACGCCGTGCTCTCCCGGATCTCCGAGATCCGGACCCAGATCGACGCCCTGCGCACGGGGACGACCGGCACCGGGACGACCGCCCCGGCGTCGTCGTCGAGTGCCGCGAACTCGACCGCGTTCGCCGACGCGCTCGCGACCGCGACCGGCACGGGGACGACCTCGGCGGCTGCGTCGGGCGCTTCGACCGCGACCTCGGTCGACGCCGGTGCCGGCACCCTCGCGACGGGCAGCGGCGCCAGCGGGGCCGACGTCGTCGCCGACGCGAAGAAGTACCTCGGCGTGCCGTACGTGTTCGGCGGCACCACGACGAGCGGCATGGACTGCTCGGGCCTCGTGCAGACGGTGTTCAAGGACCTCGGGGTCACCATGCCCCGGGTCGTGCCGGACCAGGCGAAGATGGGCGTCGAGGTCGGCTCGCTCGAGGACGCCCAGCCCGGGGACCTCATCATCCCGAAGGGCGAGGGGCACGTCGTCATCTACGTCGGCGACGGCAAGGTCCTGCACGCGCCGCGACCGGGCAAGGACGTCCGGATCGTCGACAACTGGTACAAGGACTCCGACATCGCCACGATCCGGCGCATCGTCCCGGCGCAGGCCTCGGCGACGCCAGCTGTCTCGGGTGCGTCGGGTACCGACCTGCAGACCGCGGCACTGCTGTCGCTGATGAACTCGGGGAGCGCAGCATGAGCATGACGATCGCCACGCCGGGACCGGCACCCGCCGCCGCGACGAAGCCCGCCGCCGGCGCCGCCCAGGGGAGTGCCGACTCGTTCGGTGCCGCCCTGGTCGCCGCCGGGCACGACTCCGGGACCACGCCGGCCGTCGGAGCTGGTCGTGATCGGCCTGCCGGCGGTCGGTCGCACGACGATGCCCAGACCGCCCCGGACGGCGGTGCCGCGGCGCCCACCCCGCTCGTCGACGTCCTCGTCCCGACGACCCCGCTCGTCGCCCCCGTCCTGACCACCGCCGCCGCGCCCGCCGACGCCGTGCCCGCCGACGTCGCGCCTGCCGCCGTCGCGCCGACCGCACCGACCGCTGCTGCGCCGACGACGGCCCTGCCGGCGACCACGACCGTCCCGACGACGGCGGCCCTCCCGACCCCGGACGTCGTGACCGCCCCGGCTGCCGTCGCGGTGCCCGCCGCACCTGCTGGCCCGTCCGAGGCCCTGCCCGCGGCGATCGACACTCCGTCCGCGTCCCCGGCGGCCACTGCGCCGTCAGCGACGACCACCGCGGCGCCCGAGGCGGTCGGCACGCCCGCGCCGACCGCACCGACCCCGGCGCCCCACGCGACGGCGGCCCCGACCCCGACCCCGACGGCAGCTCCCACCCCCGGGTCGACCGTCACGACGGCACCGCCCGCGGCGGCCAGCACCGCGGGCCTCGCCGTGGCGGCACCGACCGGCCCGCGTGCCGACACCACGAGCCCGGCCCCGGTCGTCACGACGACCACCACCGTCACCGCGCCCACCGCGCCCATCGCACCCGCCGCCGAGGCGGGGGGCAGCAGCGCCCAGACCGGCCACGGGTCGGACCGCGGCACGGCCGGCCAGGGCGATCCGGGCCTCCAGGCAGTCACCGCCCCACGCGGAGGCGAGACGCCGTTCGCCGTCCCGACCACGAGCCCGACCGGCGCGCCGGCACCGACGTCCGGCTCGACCACCGCGAACGCGCCCGCGCCGCTCGCGCAGCAGCTGAGCCGCCCGGTGTTCACCCTCGCGCAGGCCGGCCCCGGCGAACACGTGGTCACCGTCCAGGTGACGCCGGACACGCTCGGCCCGGTCACGGTGCGCGCGCACGTCACGACGCACGGCATGCACGTCGAGCTGTTCGCGGCCTCCGACGCGGGGCGCGAGGCGGTGCGGCAGGTCCTGCCGGACCTCCGCCGCGACGCGTCGGGCACCGGCCTGACGACGACCATGGACCTCTCCTCGCAGAACCACCCGGGCGACGCCCCGGGACGCGAGCAGCGTCAGCCCGCCGGGACGCTCCGCCCCGACGTCGGCGACCCCGGCCTGGAGGCACGGCTCAGCCCGCGCGGACCCGGCACCACCCACACGCCCACCGTCCGCACCGCCGGACTCGACGTCCTCGCCTGAGCGACGTTCGCCAGCACAGGCAGAACCGAAGGGAACGACCATGCCGATCGACGGCATCACCGGCAGCGTGGACCAGGCCGCGCAGGCTGCGGCCCTCGCCGCGAACGCCTCCTCGAAGAAGTCGCAGACGATGGACTCCGAGGTGTTCATGAAGCTGCTCGTCACGCAGCTGCAGAACCAGGACCCGTCCTCGCCGATGGACACGAACCAGATGATCAGCCAGCAGACGCAGCTCGCGATGATGGAGCAGATCACGAACCAGACCACGACGGCGAACGAGAACTTCTCGCTCCAGATGCGGATCGCCGCCGCCAACCTCGTCGGGAAGCAGGTCAGCTACACCGACGCCGCGACGGGCACGTCCGTCACCGGGACCGCCTCGGCCGTGTCGTACGCGAACAGCGTGCCCACGGTCACCGTGAACGGCAAGGAGGTCGCACTCGACGTGATCTCCGGCATCACGACCACCGCTCCGGCTTCCTGACCCCTCTTCTCCTTCCTCGTTCTCCGAAAGGACGCACCATGCTCCGCTCGCTCTACTCCGGGATCTCCGGCCTCCGTTCGCACCAGCAGATGCTGGACGTCACGGGCAACAACATCGCCAACGTCAACACGGTCGGCTTCAAGTCGTCGTCGACGGTCTTCCAGGACACCCTGTCGCAGATGACCCAGGGTGCCGGTGGACCGCAGACCGGCATCGGTGGCACGAACCCGGCGCAGATCGGCCTCGGCGTGCAGGTCGCCGGCGTCTCCACGAACTTCGCCCAGGGCTCCGCGCAGGCCACCGGCAAGGCCACCGACCTGATGATCTCGGGCGACGGCTTCTTCGTCACCCGCCTCGGCAACGACACCGTCTACACCCGTGCCGGTGCGTTCGACTTCGACGCCGACGGCCGCCTCGTCACCGCCGACGGCAAGATCGTCCAGGGCTACCCGGCCACGAACGGCGTCGTCAACGAGAACGGTGCACTGTCGGACATCGTCCTGCCGCTCGACGCCGCCGCCCCCGCGGTCCGCACCACGACCGCCGGCGTCACCGGCAACCTGCCGTCCGAGACCGCCGTCGACACGGTGATCACCCGCGACGCGACCGTGTACGACGCGTCCGGCGCGAAGCACACCATGTCGATCGCCTACAAGCGCACCACGACCGGTTGGGACGTCACGGCGACCGACGGTCAGGGCACCCAGGCGACCTCGTCGATCGCCTTCGGTGCGAACGGCGCACTCACCAGCGGCGGGACGCTCGCGGTCGGGGGCATCACCGTCGACATGCGCCAGCTCACCGGCTTCGCGTCGCTCAACACCGCGTCGATCGCGTCGCAGAACGGCCACGAGGCCGGCTCACTGCAGGGCTACTCGATCTCGAAGGACGGCACGGTCGTCGGCAGCTTCTCGAACGGCGCGTCGCTCGCCATCGGCCGCATCGCCCTCGCGACGTTCGCGAACCCGGCCGGCCTGGAGAAGACCGGCGCTTCGGGCTACCGTGCCACCGCGAACTCCGGCAACGCGTCGGTCGGTGCTCCGGGGTCGCCCGGTGTCGGCCAGCTCGCGTCGGGCACGCTCGAGATGTCGAACGTCGACCTGTCGCAGGAGTTCACGAACCTGATCGTGGCGCAGCGCGGCTTCCAGGCGAACGCGCGCATCATCACGACCTCGGACGAGGTGCTGCAGGAGCTGACGAACCTGAAGCGGTAGGTGGAGCGCGTTCGCTGCGCGTTCAGTGAGCAGAAATGGTCGAGTCGGGTGATCCGACTCGACCATTTCTGCTCAGTGGACGGACGGTCGCGGGCATGCGGCACGGTGCGGCGTACCGTCGTCGGCACACCGACCCTCGGAGGACCGCATGAGCTCGCGCACCACCACCGCATCCGTCACCGCCAAGACCCTGCTCCGCATCGCACTCGGAGCCGTCCTCGTGTCGCACGGCTCCCAGAAGCTCTTCGGCGCGTTCGGCGGCGGCGGCATCGAGGGCACCGCGAAGGGCATGGACGCGATGGGGTTCCGCCCCGCGCGTCGGAACGCCGTGCTCGCGGGCGTCGGGGAAGCCGGCTCCGGCGCGGCCCTGGCGCTCGGCCTGGCCACCCCGATCGCGGGCGCCGGAGCCGCGACGACCATGGGCGTGGCGACCAGCGTGCACACCCCGAACGGGTTCTTCAACGCCGACGGCGGCTTCGAGTTCCCGGCGTTCCTCGGGTTCTCCGCGGCGATGTTCGCACTCGGCGGCCCGGGTCCGGTCTCGCTCGACCACGCGACGCGGCACGCGTTCGACCGCCCGTGGCTGCGCGGTCTCGCCCTCGCGGCCGTGCCGGTCGCGATCGCGGTCCAGGTCGCGCAGCGACGCAAGGCGCTCGCGTCCGACGGCGCGGCGAACGAATCGTAGGACGAGGCGGACGGGAGGCACGGTGCCAGCGGGCACCGTGCCTCCCGTCCGCCCGTTCCTTGCGTTAGTATCTGCGTGTGCACGTAGACAAGCAACCATGCGGACTTGATCCGGAGTCGGAGTACGTCGAACTCGCCGTCGAGGTCTTCGCGATGCTCGCGGACGCGACGCGCGTGCGGATCATCCTCGCGCTGCGGAGCGCCGAGGAGATGTCCGTGAACCACCTGGCGGACGTCGTCGACAAGAGCCCGGCGGCGGTCTCGCAGCACCTCGCGAAGCTGCGGCTCGCCCGGATGGTGTCCACGCGGCGCGACGGCACGACGGTGTTCTACCGGCTCACCGACGAGCACGCCTCGGAGCTCGTGATCGACGCGGTGAAACAGGCCGAGCACGTCGTCGGCGCTGCGTCGCACCACCGCTCGTGACGGCGGCGCTCCGGAACCGCGGCGTGCAGGCGGCACTGCTCTCCGCCGTGCTCTTCGGCGCCGGGACCCCCTTCGCGAAGCTCCTGCTCGGGGACGCGAGCCCCTGGATGCTCGCCGGGCTGCTGTACTGCGGGTCTGGTCTCGGCCTGACGCTGCTGCGTGTCGGCCGTCGGGCACCCCGCGTGCGGCTGGCCCGGGCCGATGTCGTGCCCCTCGCGGGGGCGATCGCCGCCGGCGGTGTCGCCGGTCCAGTGTTGCTGATGCTCGGACTGGCGAACATGCCGGCGTCCGGGGCATCGCTGCTCCTGAACGCGGAAGGGGTGCTCACCGCGGCACTCGCGTGGTTCGTGTTCCGGGAGAACTCCGACCGTCGGATCGCCCTCGGGATGGTCGCGATCGTGGCCGGCGCGGTGGTGTTGAGCGTGCCGTCCGGGGCGAACCTCGGCTCGCCCTGGCCGGCGTTGGCGATCCTCGGCGCGTGCCTGTGCTGGGGGCTGGACAACAACCTGACCCGGAAGGTCGCGTTGACCGACGCGACCTGGCTCGCCGCGGTCAAGGGCGTCGTCGCCGGGCCCGTGAACCTCGTCCTCGCGTTCGCACTCGGTGCGACGTTGCCGGCATGGCCCGCAGTGTTCGGAGCGCTCGTCGTCGGGTTCTTCGCGTACGGGGTCAGCCTCGCGCTGTTCATCGTGGCGATGCGGCACGTCGGCACCGCCCGCGCCGGCGCGTACTACTCGATCGCCCCGTTCTTCGGTGCGGTCCTCGCCTTCGCGTTCGGCGACCGGGTCACCTGGCCGTTCCTGGTCGCCGGCGTCCTGATGGCGATCGGCGTGTGGCTGCACCTGACCGAACGGCACGAGCACGAGCACACCCACGAGCCGATGACGCACGACCACTGGCACACCCACGACGAACACCACCAGCACGACCACGACGAACCCGTCCCCGCCGGCACCTGGCACCGGCACGAACACCACCACGAGCGGATCACCCACACGCACGAGCACTACCCGGACGCCCACCACCGGCACATGCACTGACGCGTGAGCGCCCGTGTGCCGTGCGTCCACTGAGCAGAAATGGTCGAGTGGGGTCGTCGAACCCGACCATTCCTGCACACTGAACGCGCGGGGCGGGCTGGAGTCGCGCCTCCAGGCCGCTCGTCAGGCGGAAGCCGCGCCGCTCAGGCGCGCCTCCTCCGCGTCGTAGCCCGCACGCACCTGCCGGAGCACCAGGTCGTCGATCTCGTCCGCGTCGCGGAGCCGCAGGAGCGTCGCGGCCTTGTGCTGCACGAGCGCCAGCTCGAGGGCGACCGCGGTGTCGTGCCGCTGCAGGGCGGGGTGGTCGTCGTCGTCCTCCTCGCGCGCCTGGATGACATCGAGGTGGGCCTCGTAGTCCTTGCGCACGCGGTCGACGGTGGCGCGGTCGGCTCCCGTCGAGCGGGCGAGCCGGGGGAGGGCGTCGAGGGCCTCCTCGATCGCGGTGCGCTCGGCGTAGCGGCGTTCCTCGCCGACGGATTCGTCCTCGGGAAGGGCAGCGCGGCGCAGGACGGCGGGGAGCACGAGCGCCTGGCCGACGATGGTGACGACGACGACCCCGGCGGTGACGAAGACGATGAGGTCGCGGTCCGGGAACGCATCGCCGGACTCCAGCATGCGCGGGACGGCGACGGCCATGGCGAGCGACACCGCACCGCGGAACCCGGCGAAGCCGCTGACGAGGCGGTCGCGGTGGCCCTCGCGGGGTGCGCCGCCGGTGCGACGGGTGACGAGCCAGACGGTGCCGCCGGCGGCGTTCAGGAAGGCGAAGCGCACGAGGACGAGGAGCACCGCCACCGCGGCGATCACCCCGGCGGCACGGAGGAGTTCGGCGGGATCCAGGGCACGTGCGGCGACCATCGCCTCGATGCCGACCAGGACGAACAGGGCGCCGTTGAGCAGGAAGGTCAGGAACGACCAGAACGCCCGGACCTGCTGCCGGGTCTCGGCACGGTCGAGCTTCGGTCCGACCTGGCTGACGACGATGCCGGCGGCCACCACGGCGAGCACGCCAGAGGCGCCGATCGCCTCGGCGGCCAGGAACGCACCGAACGGCACGAGCAGCGTCACGAGGTTCTCGAGGACGACGGTGTCGACGCGGCGCAGGACGAGGGTGCCGACCCACGCGGCGGCGAGTCCGGCGGCGACACCGCCGAGGTACGACAGCGCGAGCATCCCGGACACGCCCCAGAACGTGAGCTCCTGCGTGCCGACGGTGACGGCGACCGCGATCCCGTAGACCACCAGGGTGGTGCCGTCGTTCACCAGGCTCTCGGCGCGGAGCACCGTGACGTTCCGACGCGGCAGCATCTTGGTGAGGACGCCGACCGCGGTGGCGTCGGTCGGGGCGACGGCGGCGCCGAGGACCCAGGCGGGTCCCCACGGCATGCCGAGCAGGTGCAGCAGGACCGCGACCGCGCCAGCGGTGACCACGACGAGGAGGGTGCCCATCAGGACGATGCCGCGGAGGTTCTTGCGGATCTCCCGGAGCGAGGTGGTGAGGCTCTCCCAGTAGAGCAGCGCGGGAAGGAACAGCAGCAGGACGGCGTCCGCGGGGAGCTCGACGTCCGCGAACTCCGGGATGAACGCGAGCCCGGCACCGATCACGAGCAGGAGCACCGGCGGGGCCACCCGGATGCGGTCGGCGATGCCGGCCGTCAGGGCGATGGCGAGGCCGAGCACCACCACCAGTTCAGGTCCCAGCACACGCACTCCTCGTTCGACCGACACCCCAGTCAACGCGGTGGGTGCTGACAGCGCACGGCAACGGGGCCGTGTCCCCACACCCCTGCGCGGACACGGCCCCGGATCGGCCCGGTCGGGCCGCTCTGCTCGGCCGGACGGCCGGCACCCCGGCCCGGTCGGGAGCTACCGCTCGGCCACTGCGAGCGGCGCGATCGACCGGCCATCGGCGTCCACCCGGTCCCGGGGGAACGCGGGCAGGCGGACGCCGGTCATGGACTCGAGCACGCGGACCACCTGCCGCGAGTACCCGTGCTCGTTGTCGTACCAGACGTAGACCACCGCCGAACCGTCGCCGTCCGCGATGGTCGCCAGGCCGTCGACCACCCCGGCCTTGCGGGAGCCGAGCACGTCGGTGGACGCGAACTCCGGTGACTCGACGTAGTCGACCTGTCGCCGGAGCGATGACACGAGGGACACGTCGCGCAGGAACGCGTTCAGCTCGTCGCGGTCGGGCGCACCGTCGAGCTGCAGGGACAGGACGGCGAGCGACCCGTTCGACACCGGGACGCGGATGGCGTTGCCGGTCAGGCGTCCGGCGAGCTCCGGGTACGCCGCGCCGACGGCCTTCGCCGCACCGGTCTCGGTGAGCACCATGTTGAGCGTCGCGGCACGGCCCCGGCGGTCGGCGCGGTGGTGGTTGTCGGTGAGGTTCTGGTCGTTCGTGAACGCGTGCACGGTCTCGACGTGGCCGTGCCGGACCCCGTACCGCTCGTGCAGGGCAGCGAGGATCGGTGTCACCGCGTTCGTCGTGCAACTGGCCGCGGCGAGGATCCGCTCGTCGGCGATCTCGGCGTCGTTCACCCCGTGCACGATGTTCGGGACGTCGCCCTTCGCCGCGGTCGTCAGCAGGACCCGCCCGGCACCCGGTGCCGCGAGGTGCCGTTCGAGGCCCGCCCGGTCCCGCCAGCTACCGGTCGAGTCGACGACGACGGCATCCTCGATCCCGTGCGCCCGGTAGTCGACGCGGTCCGGCGCCTCCGCGCGGATCACCTGGATGACGGTGCCGTTCGCCGTGATGGTCTGCGCGGTCTCGTCGACGGTGATCGTGCCGTCGAACGGGCCGTGGATGGAGTCGCGTCGGAGCAGGCTCGCGCGCTTCGCCAGGTCGCCCGGGCCGCCGGGGCGGAGGACGACGGCGCGGAGTCGCAGACCGCTCGCCCCGCCGGCGCGGGCGAGCAGGATCCGGGTGACGAGCCGTCCGATGTGACCGAAGCCGTAGAGGACGACATCGGTCGGTGCGAGCGCCTCCGACCCGTGGCCGACGACGTCGGCGAGCTCGGTGCGGAGGAACGTGCCGAGGTCGCTGGGAGCGGAGTCCCCTGCCAACAGCTCGCGGTGGCGGCGGAGCAGCGCCGCGACGTCGACGACCGCCGGCCCCAGGTCGAGCGTGGCCAGGGCACGCAGGACCGGGAACGTCTCGGACGGGTGCAGTTCGGTGCCGTCGAGGTGTCGGGCGAACCGGTGCGCCTTGAGCACCTGGTTCGCCGACAACCCCACGAGTCGTCGGCCGTGGATCGTGGTGACGACGTTCTGCCGGCGGTACAGGCTGCCCACGATCGGGATCGAGGCCTCGGCGAGGGACTCCTCCTCGATCCAGTCGGCGAAGACGCTCACGCGGCGACCTCCCGTCGCGCGGGCGCCACTGCCGCGGCCGGGGCCGCGACCGCGGTCCCGGTCGTGCCGGGCAGGCCGTCGAGCGCCGTGGCGATCTCCGCCGGGCCACCCCACGCGGTCGTGCTGATGGGCATCGCGGTCCCGACGAGCGCCGCGAGCGCGTCGACGTCTGCGGCACCGGCCGGGTCGGTGACGACGAACGCGTCGACGGTGATGCCGCGCGAGCGGACGGCAGCACGAGCAGTCGTGCCGTGCAGTCGGACGGCGACGGTCGCGTCCGGGGCCCCGGCAGCGGCGGGGTCGCCCCCGCGGGGTAGGTAGTGGCCGTGCCGGTCGATCAGGTGCAGCGCCCGGTCGTCGTCGCTGCCGGGCCACCACACGTCGCCGTCCTCGTCGAGTGCGGTGTCGACGAACACCGCGTCCCGCTCGACGTCGGCCGCCAGGACCGACCTCGGTGAGAGGCCGGTCACGGGGACGACCGCGCCGTCGGTCAGCGCTCGGGCGACGACGGCGTCGGGTCCGGGGCGGACGAGCACCGGGCCGGCGGCGAGGAGCTCGACGTGCTGGCCGCCGGGGGTCGTGTGGTCGAGACGGACCGCCGTGCGACCGGTGACGGCGACAGTGGTCGTGCCGTGGTCCCCGTGCACGCGCAGGAGCGTGACCTCGACGGCGCGGTCGTCCGTGTGCGCCCGGAGCGCCTCGAAGACACCGGAACCGTCGTCACCGCCGACGAGCCACACGGTGCGTACTCCCGCGCGCTCGTCCAGCAGCACCGTGCGACCGGTCGGACGGGTGTCACGCGGACTGCGGAGGCTCGTGTGCACCGTGCGCACGACGTCGGCCTCCGGGCCAATCGCATCGAGTGCGTCGACCCCGACGGTGGTGAGGGCTCGGAGCACGGCCACGCTCGCGGGGGAGTCGGTGACGTGCACGCCGAGGACGTCGGGTGCGTCCGGATCACCGAGCAGGAAGGGCACGACGTACATCGTCCGACCGCGCATCGACTCAGCGACGCGCTCGACGACGCCGGCTGCAGTCCGGTCCGTGACAGCAGTGCGCCCGACGCGTTCCGGCGACCGCACGAGCAGGCTCCCCGGCCGCGCCCCCGGGTCGAGCCGCACCACGTCGGCGTCCATCGTGAACCGCGTCACGAGCTCCCGCCACTGCTCGTCCGACCCGTCAACCCAGACGACCTCGTCGGCCCGGGTCAGCAGTGCCGTCCGCGCCACCCACTGCGCCGTCCCGGCGTGGGCGAGGTCGTGGTTCCGTGCGCCGTCCGGCACTTCGGGCAGGGGCAGGACCCGCGCTGGTGGGAACGTGTGGCGGTGGTGAGCGGTGCGGGGCATGGTGGCCTCCTCGTCGAGATCCGTGCTGGTGTGCCACCACCCTCCGTCCAGCGGACCGGCACCGACGAAGAAACGAACCTCGAAAAAGACCGAGATTCGGGAAAACCCGAATGCGTCACGCAGCATCCCCCGTGTGCCGCTCGAGGAACTCGAACACCTCGGTGTCGTCCACCCCGGGGAACCGCCCCGACGGCAGCGACGCCAGCACGCGGGTGTGCATCCGCGCGCTCGGCCACGCCGCGTCCGACCACCGGGACGCCAGCGGCGCCGGCGGTCGGCGGCAGCACGACTCGTCCGGGCACGTCGACACCTGGCGCTCGGTGGTCTCGCGGCCGCGGAACCACTTCGCGTCGTCGAACCGCACACCGAACGTGATGCTGAAGGCTCCATCGGGCCCGGAGCCGGTCTGGGTGGAGGACCAGTACGTCCCGGCGGTGGTGTCGGTGTACTGGTGCGCCTCGGACGTCCGGGCGCTGCGGTCCCCGGCCCACCGCGCGACCCACTTCCGGCAGACCACCTGTCCCTCGACCGCACCGGTGACGTCGGCAGGCAGCGGCAGGTCGTCGTTCTCGTACGCCTTGTAGATCGCACCGTCCTCGCCGACCCGCAGGAAGTGCACCCGGACGCCGAGGTGCTCGGTGAGCAGGTTCGTCATCCGCAACGCCGCTGACTCGTGGGTGACGCCGAACGCGTCGCGGAAGTCCTCGACGGCGAGGTCCCGCGACGCCTTCGCCTCGGTGAGGAATCCGACCGCCTGCTTCCGGGGCATGAGGCACGCCGCGGCGAAGTAGTTGATCTCGAGCCGCTGTTGCAGGAACTCGGCGTACGACGAGGGCGGCTGGTGCCCGAGCAGCCGGTGCGCCATCGCCTGCAGCGCCATCGACCGCAGGCCGTGTCCGCCCGGGATCGAGGCGGGCGGCAGGTAGATCCGCCCGTTCGCCAGGTCGGTGATGCTCCGTGTGGAGTGCGGCAGGTCGTCGACGTAGAGCAGGGTGAACCCGAGGTGCTCCGCCATCCGGCTGACCTCGCGGTGTGTGAGCGCCCCGACCTCGTGGCCGACGGCGCCGACGACCTCCTCGGCCAGGGCGTCGATCTCCGGGATCGCGTTGTTCCGCGCGCGCATCCGGTCGCGGAGCTCGGTGTTCGCCCGTCGCGCCTCCTCCGGCGTCGCGGACGCCTCGCGGGCCTTCCGGTCGAGTTCCTGCAGGGTGCGGACCAGGGCTGCCAGCGCGTCCTGCGGCAGGGACTTCGAGACCCGGACGGGAGGCACGCCCAGCGCCGCGTACTGCGGCCCACCCTGCAACCGTTGCAGCTCCAGTTCGAGCGCGGACCGCGGGTCGGGAGCCTCCGCCTGCAGCAGGTCGAGGACCTCAACGCGGAGCGCCGACGCCAGGCCCGGCAGCTCCGCTGCGCGGACCGGCCGCTTGCCGTTCTCGATCAGGGACAGGGTGCTCGCGGTGGTCCGGAGCTCGGCCGCGAGCGCGGTGAGGGTCCAGCCGGCGCGGGTCCGGAAGTGCCGGATGCGCGCCCCGAGGATGCGTGCGTTGTCGTCGTCGACCTGCATGGAACGGACCGTATCCGAAAATCCGGCGGATTTCGAGGATGTTCGTCGGGTCGAAGCGTTCGCCGATCCCGCACGGTGGGTGACACGCCCAGCCGGGACACGATCCCGGCGGTTCAATGACGAAAGGCGAACTGATGACGATCATCGACGAACGGACGGCCCTGGTGCCGGACGTCCTGCCCCTCGACGCCGTCGGCCTGGAGGACCTCGCGTCCGTCGGCGGCAAGAACGCCTCGCTCGGCGAGATGCTCCGCTCCCTGTCCGGCCTCGGCGTCCGCGTGCCGGACGGCTTCGCCACGACCGCGACCGCGTTCCGCCGCCACATGGAGCACACCGGTCTGACGTCCTGGATCAGCGCCACGCTCGTCGCGCTCGACGTCGAGGACACGGCCGCCCTCGCCGCCGCGGGGGCGGAGATCCGTCGCCGTGTGCTGTCGACACCCCTCGAGCGCGGACTCGAGCAGGCCGTCCGGGAGGGCTTCGCACGACTCACCGCCGAGGCACCCGACGAAGCCTCGTTCGCCGTCCGGTCCTCGGCGACCGCGGAGGACCTGCCCGACGCGTCCTTCGCCGGGCAGCAGGACACGTACCTGAACATCCGGGGGATCGAGCACGTGCTCGACGCCGTCCGCCGGGTGTTCGCCTCGATGTACACCGACCGAGCGATCGCCTACCGGGTGCACCACGGGTTCGTGCACGACGAGGTCGCGATCTCGGTCGGCGTGCAGCGGATGGTCCGGTCGGACCTGGCGTCCGCGGGGGTGCTGTTCACGCTCGACACGGAGTCCGGCTTCGACCGCGCGGTCTTCGTCACGAGTGCCCACGGCCTCGGCGAGGGCGTCGTGTCGGGCGCCGTGAACCCGGACGAGTTCACCGTGTCGAAGCCCGCGCTGGCCGCGGGTCGTCCCGCGATCCTCGGCCGGGTGCTCGGCTCGAAGGCCCAGCGGATGGTGTTCACCGACGACCCCACCGTCGGCCGCACGACCGCCTTCGTGGAGACGAGCGCCGCCGAGCGCCGGCACTTCTCGTTGCGCGACGACGAGGTCACCGAGCTCGCCCGCATCGCCGTCGTCATCGAGGAGCACTACGGACGCCCGATGGACGTCGAGTGGGGCAAGGACGGCCTCGACGGTCGCCTGTACGTCCTGCAGGCCCGCCCGGAGACGGTCGCGTCGCGTGCCTCCGCGTCCGTGATCGAACGGCACCGCCTGGTCGTGCAGCCCAGCACGCCGCCGCGGCTCGAGGGACGCGCGATCGGCCAGCGCATCGGATCCGGGACGGTCCGGGTCCTGGCGAGCGTCGACGAGATGCACGACTTCCGCCGTGGCGACGTCCTCGTGGCGGACATGACCGACCCGGACTGGGAGCCGATCATGCAGCGGGCATCGGCGATCGTGACGAACCGCGGCGGCCGGACCTGCCACGCGGCGATCATCGCCCGAGAACTCGGCATCCCCGCGGTCGTCGGCACCGGGACCGCCACGAGCACCCTGCACGACGGCGACCTCGTGACGGTGAGCTGCGCCGAGGGGGAGACCGGCGTCGTCCACGACGGGGTCCTCGACGTCGAGACCGAGCGCATCGAGGTCCACGACCTGCCGGAGCTCGACGTCGACCTGATGCTGAACGTCGGGAACCCGGCGCAGGCGTTCTCGTTCGCCGCGCTCCCGAACGCCGGCGTCGGCCTCGCCCGCATGGAGTTCGTGGTCGGCCGGCAGATCGGCGTGCACCCGAACGCCCTGCTCCGACTTGCCGACCAGCCGACCGACGTCCGCGAGCAGATCGAGGACCGGATCGCCGCGTACGGCTCGCCCCGGGACTTCTTCGTCAAGCGCCTGGCCGAGGGCGTCGCGACCCTCGCAGCGGCGTTCGACCCGAAGCCCGTCGTGGTCCGGCTGTCCGACTTCAAGTCGAACGAGTACGCGGGCCTGCTCGGCGGTGCCCGGTACGAGCCCGTCGAGGAGAACCCGATGATCGGGTTCCGCGGCGCCTCGCGCTACCTGTCCGAGGAGTTCGCGCAGGCGTTCGCCCTCGAGTGCGAGGCGATCCGCACCGTCCGGGAGGTCATGGGCTTCACGAACGTGCGCGTCATGATCCCCTTCGTCCGCACCGTCGACGAAGCCCAGGCCGTCGTGGCCCTGATGGCGGAGCACGGTCTCGAGCGCGGCCGCCACGGTCTGCGGGTCGTCATGATGTGCGAGATCCCCGCGAACGCCCTCGACGCCGACCGGTTCCTCGACCACGTCGACGGCTTCTCCATCGGGTCGAACGACCTCACGCAGCTCACCCTCGGCGTGGACCGCGACTCCGCCCTCGTCGCCGAGTCGTTCGACGAACGGAACCCGGCCGTGCTCCGGCTCATCGACATGGCGATCGACGCCTGCCGCGCCCGCGGCGCGTCCGTCGGCATCTGCGGGCAGGGCCCGAGCGACCACCCGGACCTCGCGGAGCACCTCCGTGCCCGCGGGGTCACGTCGATGTCGCTCAACCCCGACACGGTCGTGAGCACCTGGCAGCGGCTCGCGTCGGCGGTCTGACGCGACCACACCCCGGACTGGAGGCGCGTGGCGGGCCCGCACCGCGCCTCCAGTCCGTCGCGTGGTGACGGAAGACCGCATCCAGTGAGCAGCAATCGTCGGGTCACGGTCCGCGACCCGACGATTGCTGCTCACTCGATCGCTGTCCCGGCGGGGATGGCAGCGATCGCGATGCGGCCGCGGCCGGTGAGGGACACCGGCCCGACGACCGCGTCGAACGGGGCCAGTGGGCCGTCGGGACCGGTGACCGTGCCGTCGAGGGCGACCGCGACCCCGTGCACCTCGAGGTCGCCGTCGAGGGACACCACCGTCAGCGACGGCGTACCGGAGCCCCGACGCACCATGAGGTTCAGGTCGTACCCCGGAGTCGTCACGCCGACCGCGCGGACGGCGGCCTCGCCGGCGAACGCCACCGTGTCAAACTGCACGAGCACCGTCCGGCCGCCGTCCACGTCGAGCGTCAGCGGGTGCGGCGACAACGACAGCAGCACGCGGTCCACGCCCGGGAGCGACGAGAACGGAGCGTCCGAGCCGATCGTCGCGATGCTGAGCCGGGCGTCGAACGGTCCTGCGGCCGGCGTGCGCCAGAGCTCGACGGTCTCACCGAGCCCGTTCGCCCACCGGCTGCGGGGCGCGTCGGCGAACCGGACGGTGCCCGTCACAGCTCGTCGTCGTCCATGCTCAGGTGCGCGGTCTCCGGCGCCATCAGGATCGACACGACCATCCCGATCGCCAGGATCCCGGCGAGCACGAGGAGCGTCGGCGTGATGCCCCAGGCGCCGAGGGTGAGCGGCAGCAGGAACGTGCCGATCGCCGAGCCGATGCGACTCACGCCGTTGACGAGCCCGACGCCCGCGGCCCGGACGTTCGTCGGGAAGAGCTCCGGCGGGTACACCTGGTCGAGGTTCGAGCTGGCGGACATCACGAACGTGAACACGAGGAACGCCGGCAGCACGAGCCAGAGCGGGGCGTGCTCGCCGAACGAGACGATCGCCAGGGCCACGGCCATGATCCCGAACGTCCAGATGATGAGCGGTCGACGTCCGGACTTCGCGACGAGCCACAGACCGACGAGCCCGCCGAGCAGCAGGAAGACGTTGAGGAGCGCCCCGGCCGCGAAGCCGTCGGCGTCCATGCCGAGGCTCAGCAGGATGACCGGCAGGAAGCTGTAGACGGCGAAGTACGGGATGACCTGCGCGTTGTAGAAGACGGACCCGAAGACCGTGTTCCGGAGGTTCTTGCCGCGGAACAGGTCCCGGTAGCGACCGGGTGTCCGCCGTTCGTGGGCGGCGGCGACCGCGTCGACGTCGAGTCCCTCCGGCAGGAACTTCGCGACGATCGCCCGGGCCTCGGCGAGGCGCCCCTTGGTGATGAGCCATCGCGGGGACTCCGGGGTGCCGAGTCGCAGCACCAGCACGGCTGCAGCGGGGATCGCACCGCTCGCCAGTAGCCAGCGCCAGCCGTCGCCCGTGCCGAGCGTGCTCACCCAGGTGCCGATGAAGTACGCAGCGGTGTAGCCCACGGTCCACGCCACCGTCAGCGTGGCGAGCAGTCCGCCGCGGAACCGCGCCGGCACGAACTCCGCCACCAGGGTCGGCCCGAGCGCGTAGTCCGCTCCGACGCCGAAACCGATCAGCAGGCGCAGGACGAACAGCGTCCCGGGGTCGTGCACGAAGAACTGCGCGGCCGAGGCGACCACGATGAGCACGAAGTCGAGCATGTAGACGAGTCGACGACCGAACTTGTCGCCGAGCCAGCCGCAGGTGATGCTGCCGACGAAGATGCCGATGAGGACCGAGCTCGCGATGAGTCCCGACCAGACGTCGCTCACCGGGAAGGCCTGCGGGATGAGCGTCAGCGCGATGCCGATGCTCCCGAGGGCGTAGCCGTCCGAGAAGTTCGCGCCGAACGTCAGCGCGGTGATCCGCAGGTGGAACCGGCTCAGGCGCTCCGGCGGGGCCGCGGTCCGGGGGGACGACGCTGTCATGGTGCTCCGATGGTGTGGGGTGGTCATTCGAGCGGGCCGGTGACGGACTCCGCGGCGGCGACGAGGTCGTCGGACGCCAGGAAGGTGCGGAGGGCCTCGATGTCCCGGCCGAACTCGCGGTCGACGGGGGCGGTGGGGACGAGTCGGCGGACGGCCTCCCGCACGGCGCAGAGCGCGGGCGAGCCGGACACGCCGACCTCGTCCGCGAGCAGGTCCGCCGCCTGCGCCGCAGCGAGCAGTTCGATCGCCAGCACGTACTGCAGGCGGTCCGCGCAACGGTACGCCTGCTGGGCGGCGAGGTGCGCGTTGCTCACCGGGTCCTCCTGGCCGGCCGACGTGGGGATCGACTCGACCGAGGCGGGAGAGACCTCGCCGCGCATCTCGAGCACGAGCGCGGCGGCCGTGTACTGCGGGATCATCAGGCCGTTGTGCAGCCCGGGCGTGGGCGCGAGGAACGGTGGCAACTCGCTGACGGTGCTGTTCACCATCCGGTCCGTCCGGCGTTCGCTGTGGTGGGCGAGCACGGCGGCGGCGGCCTTCACGGCGTCCATGGCGAGTCCGACCGAGGTGCCGTCGAAGTTGCCGGCCATGACCGCGTCGCCGTCCTCCGGGAACAGCAGGGGGTTGTCCCCGACGGACCCGAGGGACTCGTCGACGATCCGGGCGGCGTCGTCGAACGACCGCCGGACGGACCCGTGCAGCTGGGGGAGCGCGCGGAGCAGGTAGGGGTCCTGCACGCGGTGGTCGCGGTGCAGCTCGGCGATCGCGCTCCCGTCGAGCAGTCGGACGAGGTTCCGCGCGGACGCGGCCTGCTCCGGGTACCGGCGGAGCGCGTGCACCCGCGGGTCGAGGGCACGCGTCGTCCCGCGGAGCGACTCGAACGCCAGCGCCCCGATGACGTCGGCCTGGCGGGCCGCTCGCCGGACGTCGTGCGTGACGAGGGCGGCGACCGCGGTGATGCTCATGATGCCGTTGAGGAGCGTCAGGCCCTCCTTCGCCCGGAGTCGAACGGGAGTCAGCCCGCGGCTGCGCAGTGCCTCGGCGCCGCTCACCACGACACCGTCGACGGTCGCTCGTCCGCGGCCGGTGAGCACGAGGGCGATGTGCGCCTCGAGCGCCAGGTAGCCGAGTGAGCCGCCGCCGGGGACGACCGGCGTCACGTGCGCCTCGAGCAGCGCGCGGATGAGTTCGAGCGTCTCCAGACGGGTGCCGGACCGACCGGCACCGAGGTGCGCGAGCATCACGACGAGGATCGCCCGGACCTGCTCCTCCGGGATCGGCGCGCCGACCGACACCGCGTGGGAGACGATGATGTTCTCCTGCAGCCGCAGGGCGTCCTCGGGCGCGATGGTCTCGGTGTAGTTGTCGCCGAAGCCGGTGGTCACGCCGTACACGACGGTGCGGTCGTCCAGGAAGCGCGTGACGAGGTCGGCGGCGGCGTCGACGCGTCGGGCGTAGGCGTCGGAGAACCGGACGACGGCGCCGTGCCGGGCGACGGCGACGACCTGGTCGACGGTGAGCGGTTCCTCGTCGAGCAGGACGTCGTCGACCACGGCACCGCCGCTCATGCAGGCACCGCCGGGTACACCGCGCGGGACTCCCGGACCAGGTGCTCGCCGATCCGGGCGACGTCGGCCGGGTCGGTGAGCCGGTAGCTCGGGACCAGGCAGGACATCGCGGCGACGACCCGGTGGCCGGCGCGCACCGGCGCGGACACCGCGGTCACGTCGCGCTCGGCGCCCTCGGCCACGACGACGTACCCGTCCTCGCCGACGTCGTCGAGCAGGACCCGACCGACGGCGGTGTCGGTGAGCGGGATCGTGCGGCCGACCCAGCCCACGTGCCGGATGGACTGGGTCCCCTCGGCGATGGCGAGGTGCATCGCGGTGTCGCCGACGCCGAACACGCTGAGGTAGCAGGACTCGGTCGTGCCCTGCGCGACCCGGCGCATGGCGTCGCGGGTCTGGGCGACGAGCGCCGTGTTCGACAGGGCTGCGGCGCCCAGCTGCACCAGGTGCGGGCCGGCGGTGAACGCACCGTCGTCGTCACGGCGGACGAATTCGCGGTGTTCGAGTGCTCGGAGGAGGCGGAGCGCGGTGCTCGCCGACAGGTCGGCCCGCCGTGCGGCCTCGGTCAGCGAGATGCCGTCCGCGTCGCACACCAGGCCGAGCAGGACGAGGGCGCGGTCGATCGTCCGCATGCCCTGTCCGCCCGTGGATTGCTCGGTCATGGCTGCCACCCTACGGAATCTGGTTTTCATTGAGTAGCAATGCCGTGTTTCGTTCTCGTGAAATCTGCTGGCCTGGAGGCGCGGGGCGGGCCCGCACCGCGCCTCCAGTCCGCCGTGTGGTCACGGGAGACCGCGTCGAGTGAGTAGAAGTCGTCGGGTCACGACCGGCAACCCGACGTTTCCTGCTCAGTCGACGGGTGCCGGCGCCGACGTGCCGAGCCGGCGGGCGAGCACGTCCGCGGTGCGACGGACCTCCGCGAGGAGCGACGGCGGCACGCCGCCGTCCGCGGTCGACGCGTACGTCGACCCGATGCTCGCGACCGGCCACCCCGTGGTGTCGAGCACCGCGACCGCGACCGACGACAGCCCCGGGGTCACGGCTCCGTCCTCCGTCGCGTACCCGGCGGCCCGGATCCCCTCGAGCTCGTGCCGGAGCGTCCGCAGGTCGCCGGGGCCGGTCTCGGTCCGTCGGACGAACGCGGTGCCGGGCGGGTACAGGGCTCGGAGCTGCGCGGTCGGGGTCGCGGCGAGCATCGACTTCCCGGTGGCGGTGAGGTGCGCGGGCAGTCGGACCCCGACGTCGGTGACGAGGGCTCCGCGGTGCCGGGCGCGTTCCTCGACGACGTAGACCACCTCGGCGCCGTGCAGCACGCCGAGGTGGGCGCTCTCGCCGGTGCGGTCGACGAGGGTGGCGAGCAGCGGGGCGCCGAGCAGGGTGAGCGGCTGCTGCCGGGTGAAGCCGGAGCCCAGCTCGAACGCCGCGATCCCGAGTCCGTACTTGCGCGCCTCGACGAGGTGCAGGACGAACCCGTGCTCGGTGAGCGACGTCAGCAGTTGGTAGACCGTGGACCGCGGCAGGTCGAGTCGGGTGGCGATCGTGCTGGCGGCGAGCGGTCCGCGCTGTGTGGCGAGGAGTCCGAGCACCCGCAGGCCGGCGTCGAGTGCGGGGACCTTCGGCGAAGGGCTGGGCATGGTGCTCCGATGTCGGCGTCGTTTCCTGTCCGGTATCCCGGACACTATCTGGCGTCGTGGGGTCCGCGCACCCGGGCGTCTCATGTCAGATGGAGGAACGCCGACGGGCAGGGCCCGGCGGATACCGACGGACCGGCGCCCGGCCGGGCGGCGAGACCAGCGACGAAGGAGCCACCGTGACCGAGACTGCAGCAGACCACGCCGTGACCACCCCGGCCGGATCGGGCCCGCGGACGGTCCGCGCCGCTCGCGGGACGACCCTCTCCGCCAAGAGCTGGCAGACCGAGGCACCGCTGCGGATGCTCATGAACAACCTCGACCCCGAGGTCGCCGAGCGCCCCGAGGACCTCGTCGTCTACGGCGGCACCGGCAAGGCGGCGCGGAACTGGCAGGCGTTCGACGCGATCGTGCACGCGCTCCGCGACCTCGAGTCCGACGAGACCCTCCTCGTGCAGTCCGGCAAGCCCGTCGGGGTGTTCCGCACGCACGAGTGGGCGCCCCGCGTGCTCATCGCGAACTCGAACCTCGTCGGGGACTGGGCGACCTGGCCGGAGTTCCGCAAGCTCGAGGCCGAGGGCCTGACGATGTACGGCCAGATGACCGCCGGCTCGTGGATCTACATCGGCACGCAGGGCATCCTGCAGGGCACGTACGAGACCTTCGCCGCCGTCGCCGAGAAGCGGTTCGGGGGCACGCTCGCCGGGACGATCACGCTCACCGGCGGCTGCGGCGGCATGGGCGGCGCGCAGCCCCTCGCCGTCACGCTCAACGGTGGCGCCGCGATCGTCGTCGACGTCGACCGCGCCCGGCTCCAGCGTCGCGTGGACCACCGGTACCTCGACGAGCTGGCGGACGACCTCGACGACGCGGTCGCCCGGGTCACCGCCGCGAAGGCCGAGCGGCGTGCGCTCAGCGTCGGGCTCGTCGGCAACGCCGCCACGGTCTTCCCCGAGCTGCTGCGCCGCGGCGTCCCGATCGACGTCGTCACGGACCAGACGAGCGCGCACGACCCGCTGAGCTACCTGCCGGAGGGCTACGGCGTCGACGAGTGGGCGGCCCGAGCCGAGTCCGACCCGGAGACGTTCACCGCCGACTCCCGCCGGGCGATGGCGAAGCAGGTCGAGGCGATGGTCGGCTTCCAGGACGCCGGCGCCGAGGTCTTCGACTACGGCAACTCGATCCGCCGCGAGGCCGAGCTCGGCGGCTACGACCGCGCGTTCGCGTTCCCGGGTTTCGTGCCGGCGTACATCCGTCCGCTCTTCGCCGAGGGCAAGGGGCCGTTCCGCTGGGCAGCACTGTCCGGTGACCCGGCCGACATCGCCGCCACCGACCGGGCGATCCTCGAGCTGTTCCCCGAGGACGAGAAGCTCCGTCGGTGGATCACCGCCGCGGGCGAGAAGATCCAGTACGAGGGCCTGCCCGCCCGCATCTGCTGGCTCGGGTACCAGGAGCGACACCTGGCGGGCCTGAAGTTCAACGAGATGGTCGCCTCGGGCGAGCTCAGCGCCCCGATCGCCATCGGCCGCGACCACCTCGACTCCGGCTCCGTCGCGTCCCCGTACCGCGAGACCGAGGCGATGGCCGACGGCTCCGACGCGATCGCGGACTGGCCGCTCCTGAACGCCCTGCTCAACACGGCGTCGGGTGCGACCTGGGTGTCGATCCACCACGGCGGCGGTGTCGGCATCGGCCGGTCCATCCACGCCGGGCAGGTCATCGTCGCCGACGGCACGGACCTCGCCGCCGAGAAGATCGCCCGCGTGCTCGTGAACGACCCGGGCACCGGCGTCATGCGCCACGTCGACGCGGGCTACGAGCGCGCCGAGGAGGTCGCCCGCGAGCGCGGCCTGCGCGTGCCGATGTGGGAGGTCTGAGCGTGACGGACTCCGGCGCGACCGTCCTGCCCGGACTCGCCGAGATCGCCGACGTCGGTCGCGACCACGTCCGCGGCGGGTACACGCGGCACCTGCTCGACGACGCCGAACGCACCCTGCGCGACTGGTTCGTCGAGCGCGCGACCCGACTCGGCCTCGACGTCGAGGTCGACCGCAACGGCAACACCTGGGCCTGGTGGGGCGCGCCCGGCCCGGACGCGTTCATCACCGGGTCCCACCTCGACTCCGTGCCCGGCGGCGGCGCGTTCGACGGCCCGCTCGGCGTCGTGTCGGCCCTCGACGCGGTCGCCCGGCTGCAGGCCGAGGGACACCGGCCCTCGCGCCCGACCGCGATCGCCGTCTTCGCCGAGGAAGAGGGCTCGCGCTTCGGCGTCGCCTGCCTCGGCTCGCGCCTGCTGAGCGGCGCCATCAGCCCGGAACGCGCGCTCGCGTTGACGGACGCCGACGGCACCAGCCTGGAGGCAGTGCTCGCCTCAGCGGGCATCGACCCGTCCGGCGTCGGTCCGGACCCTGATCGGCTGTCCGGCATCGGCACGTTCGTCGAGCTGCACGTGGAGCAGGGGCGCGGGCTGGTCGACCTCGGTGCGCCGGTCGCGGTGGCGTCGAGCATCCTCGGGCACGGCCGCTGGCGGTTCCGGTTCACCGGGCAGGGCAACCACGCCGGGGCGACGCTGATGGCCGACCGGCGCGACCCGATGGTGGCCGCGGCCGCCGTCATCGCCGGGATCCCGTCGCTCGCACGGCAGCACGGCGACGCGCGTGCGACCGTCGGTCGGCTCCGCTCGGTGCCGGGTGGGACGAACGTGATCGCGTCGGCGGTCGAGTTCTGGCTCGACGCCCGCGCCGGGGACGACGCCGTCACGCAGACCGTGGTCGCCGAGATCACCGCCACGGCTCGTGCGGCGGCCACCGCGAACGGCTGCGACGTGGAGGTCACCGAGGAGTCCTGGTCGGCCCGGGTCGACTTCCCGGACGGACCGCGCACGGCGATCGACCGGGTGCTCGTCGGTGCCGACGGTCCCGCGGTCCCCGTGCTGCCGACCGGCGCCGGGCACGACGCCGGCGTGCTGTCCGCGCACGTCCCCTCGGCGATGCTGTTCGTCCGGAACCCGACCGGGGTGTCGCACGCGCCCGAGGAGTGGTCCGACGCCGACGACTGCGCCGCCGGCGTGGACGCGCTCACCCGGGTGATGCGGGAGCTGACGTGACCGCCGCGGTGCGTCCGGTGCACTGCGCGACGGCGTTGGTCGACGGCGTGGCGGTGGACGACGTTCGTCTCGGGGTCGGGCCGGACGGGCGGATCACCGCCGTCGAACCCGGCGTCCCCGCGGCTCCGGGCGACCTCCGGCTCGGCACCGTGCTCGTCGGGTCGGGGAACGCCCACTCGCACGCCTTCCACCGGGTGCTGCGCGGCCGGACCCACGGCGACGGCGGCGACTTCTGGCAGTGGCGCACGGCGATGTACCGCGCTGCCGGAGCCCTCGACCCGGACTCGTACCGTGCGCTCGCGGTCGGGGTCTTCGGGGAGATGCTGGCCGCCGGGTGGACCGCCGTGGGGGAGTTCCACTACGTGCACCACCGGCCGGACGGCACCCCCCACGACGACCCGAACGCGATCGGGCTCGCGCTGGCCGACGCCGCCCGCGACGTCGGGATCCGCCTCACGCTCCTGGACACCTGCTACCTGACCGGTGCGCCCGGTGAACCGCTCGCCCCCGAGCAGCGGCGCTTCGGCGACGGCACCGCGGCCGCGTGGCTCGACCGCTGGCACGCCCTCCGGGACGCCGTCGGCGACGACTCCCTCGTGACGGTCGGCGCGGCGGTGCACTCGGTACGGGCGGTGCGTCCCCACGACGTCGCCGTGATCGCCGGCGCACTGCCGGACGACGTCCCGCTGCACGTGCACCTGTCCGAGCAGCCGGCCGAGAACGCCCGGAGCCTCGCTGCGTGGGGTGCCCGGCCGACGCGGGTGCTCGCGGACGCCGGCGCACTCTCGCCGCGGCTGAGCGTCGTGCACGCCACGCATCTCGACGACGACGAGATCACGCTCCTCGGGTCCGCCGGGGTCACCGCGGTCATCTGCCCGACCACCGAGGCCGACCTCGGCGACGGGATCGGTCCGGCCCGGCGCCTCGCCGACGCCGGCGCCGTGATCGCGCTCGGGTCCGACCAGAACGCCGTGGTCGACCCGTTCCTGGAGGTCCGCGGGCTCGAGGCCGGGGAACGCCTGGCCGCACGGCGGCGCGGTGTCTTCAGCCCCGCCGAGCTCGACGCCGCTCGGGGCACGGCCGGCTACCGGGCGCTCGGCCTGCGCGGCGGCATCGCGGTGGGTGCCTGGTGCGACCTCGTCGAGGTCGACCCGGCGAGCGTCCGGACGACGGGTTCGGCGGTGCCGCAGCTCGTGCTCACCGCGACCGCGTCGGACGTCCAGCGCGTGGTCGTCGGCGGGACCGTGCGCGCCGTCGACGGCAGACTGGCGGATGACCGCGCACCCGCGGACCTGCTGACGGCATGGACGGAGGACCACCGGTGACCAGCGAGCTCATCACCGACATCGGCGAACTGCGGACGCTCGACCCCTCCGGCGAGGCTTCCGGCGCGGTCGGCGGCGACGCCGCGGCGGCCGCCGTCACCCGGCACGACCAGGCGCTCGTCGTCGAGGACGGCCGGGTGGCGTGGATCGGTGCGCGATCGGACGCCCCGGACGCCGACGTCCGCACGAGCGTGGGTGGGCGCACGGTCCTGCCCGGCTGGGTCGACCCGCACACGCACCTCGTGTTCGCCGGCGACCGTTCCACCGAGTTCGTCGACCGGATGGCCGGCCGGCCGTACGCCGCGGGCGGCATCATGACCACCGTCCGTGCCACCCGCGCGGCCTCGGAGTCCGACCTGCTCGCCGGTGCGCGTGCGATCGTCGACGGTGCCGCGGCCCAGGGCACGACGACCATCGAGGCGAAGACGGGGTACGGCCTCGACGTCGCGACCGAGGAGCGGCTCGCCCGGATCGCGGCCCGGGTGGCGGACGTCGTGACCTACCTCGGCGCGCACGTCGTCCCGGAGGGCACCGACCGCGACGCCTACCTCGACCTCGTCACCGGACCGATGCTCGACGCGGTCGCCCCGCACGCGCAGTTCGTCGACGTGTTCTGCGAAGCGGGAGCGTTCACCCCGGACGAGTCCCGCCGGGTGCTGCTCGCCGGACGCCGGGCCGGCCTGGGGCTCCGGGTGCACGGCAACCAGCTCGGCGAGAGCGGCGGCGTCGCCCTCGCCGTGGAACTCGGCGCCGCGAGCGTCGACCACTGCAACCACCTGTCCGACGCCGACGTCCACGCCCTCGCGGGGTCGTCGACGATCGCGACGCTGCTGCCGGCGTGCGACCTGTCGACCCGCGCGCCGTTCGCCCCCGCCCGGCGGCTCGTCGACGCCGGCGTCCGGATCGCCCTGGCGTCGAACTGCAACCCGGGGACCTCGTTCACGTCGTCGATGCAGTTCCAGGTGGCCACGGCCGTCCTGCAGCAGCACTTGACGCTCGAGGAGGCCCTCGCGGCCGCCACCCTCGGCGGCGCCGCAGCCCTCGGGCTCGACCACGGGGACGACGCCGTCGGCAGCCTGCGCATCGGGGGACCGGCCGACCTGCAGGTCCTCGACGCCCTGACCGCCGCGCACATCGCCTACCGCCCGGGCATGCCGCTGACGGTCGCGACCTGGCGCCGTGGCGTCCGGGTGCCGGCGCCGGTCAGCCCCGTGCGATCCGGGTCCGGCCGGTGAGGCCTCGACGCGCCCGCTTCCACCACGCACGCCACGGCAACGAGGTCGCGAGCGCCAGGCCGATCACGACGCTGCCGAACCACCCGACGACGACGCCCGGGATCGGCACGAGCAGGCTCGTCCACAGCAGCACCGCGAGGATCCCGAGCACGTACGCGGCGCCGGCCTTGAGGTAGCGGAGCCGCTTCAGCCCTGCTGCCTCGTCCAGCCGTGAGGTCAACCGGGCCAGGAAGACCGCCCCGACCCCGATGGCGGCGACCGCGACCGCCGCCTGCTCGAGCGCGCTTAGCCCGTCGCCGCCGAGGACCCCGGAACCGGACAGGCTGTACACCCCGTCGAGGATCTCGAACAGCATGAACACGACGAGCCCCCGTTCGAAGACCACCGTCGAGGCGTAGGCGTGGATCCGCCAGGCGCCGCCCGTCCCCACCGACGCCGTGTCCGACGACGTCAGGCCGCCGAGTGCCCACGCCGCCACCCGCTTCGACAGCAGGTACGCGCCGATGCCCGCGACCCCGCCGAGCACCACCGGCAGGAGCCGCCCGGGGGCCCACCCGGCGTCGACCCCCACCAGCACCGCGGTGAGCACCACCCCGGTGCCGGCGGTGACCAACGACCAGACGCGAGGGCGCGCGACCCGGGCGAGCCGTGCCTCCAGACGGCCCAGCCAGGACCTGCGCGACGCGCGGTCCGTGTTGAACAGGTACTCCGCGAAGACCAACCAGATGAAGGCGGCGCCGAAGGCGGCGAGGGCGGGCCGGACCTCGGCGAGGTGGGCCGAGAAGGAACCCGGCGCGAAGACCGCCTCGCCCACCGAGCTCGCCGGGTCGGTGGCGTCCCCGACCGCCACGGCGGCCGGTGGGAGCAGCAGGCGCATCGCCAGGACCCCCGCGACGATGCCGAGCGACAGGAACAGCCGTCGTGCGGGGGAGTGCAGGCGGCCGGCGATGCCGGCCATCGGCACGGAGGAGTCCGCGGCCATCGCGATCTCGAGGAGCGCGAGCGCCGCGAAGGCGAGTGCCGCGGCCGGCCCGAGCACGAACCAGGCGACGGCGGCCGCCGCGACGGTGAGCAGGAGCGGGACGGTCAGGAGCGATCTCGTGGCCATCACCCCATCCAGCACCGTCGGCCTGGGTGGGCAGTGGAGCGCTCCTGGGCATCGGCCTGGAGGCACGGGTCGGTTCCCGCAGAACGGGTGACGGCCCGTCCCCACTTGCGGGGACGGGCCGTCGGGTCACGCTGGGCGGACCGGTTTCAGTCGTGGAACGTCTCGATGGACGCGCCGAGCGAGTTCAGTCGCTCCTGGAGCTGCTCGTACCCGCGGGCGATGATGCCGACGTTGCGCAGGACGCTCTCGCCCTTCGCGGCGAGCATCGCGAGCAGGATGACCACCGCGGGACGGAGCGCCGGCGGGCAGCTGACCTCGGCACCGGAGAAGTGCGTCGGACCGGTGACGTCGAGGCGGTGCGGGTCGCGCAGGGTGACGCTCGCGCCGAGTCGGGTCAGGTCGAGCAGGTGGATCGCCCGGCCCTCGTAGACCCAGTCGTGCACGAGCGTGGTGCCCTCGGCCATCGCAGCGATGACGACGAAGAACGGCAGGTTGTCGATGTTCAGGCCCGGGAACGGCATGGCGTGGATCTTGTCGATCGGGGCGTGCAGCTCGGACGGGTGCACCGTGATGTCGACCAGGCGGGTGCGGCCGTTCGCGGCGGCGTACTCGTCGGAGACGTCGAAGCGCAGGCCCATCTCGGCCAAGGTCGCGAGCTCGATCTCGAGGAACTCGATCGGCGCGCGGGTCACGGTGAGCGTCGACGCCGTGACGATCCCGGCGGTCAGCAGGCTCATCGCCTCGACCGGGTCCTCGCTCGGCCAGTAGTCCACGACCTCGTCGATGCGGCTCTTGCCCGTGATGCGGAGCGTCGTCGTGCCGATGCCCTCGACCTGCACCCCGAGGAGCTCGAGGAAGAAGCAGAGGTCCTGCACCATGTAGTTGGGGCTGGCGTTGCGGATCACGGTCTCGCCGTCGCGGGCGGCCGCAGCGAGGATCGCGTTCTCGGTGACCGTGTCACCGCGTTCGGTGAGGACGACGGACTTCGCCGGGACGTCCTGGTTCGCCACGCCGACCTCGTACCAGCCGGAGGTCGCCTCGACGTCGACGCCGAAGGGCCGCAGCGCGATGAGGTGCGGCTCGACCGTGCGGGTGCCGAGGTCGCAGCCACCGGCGTAGGGGAGCCGGAAGGACTCGTACCGGCCGCTCAACGGTCCGAGGAACATCAGGACGCTGCGGGTGCGACGGGCGGCGTCGGCGTCGATCGCGTCGAGCCGCAGGTCCGACGGGGCGACGATCTCGAGGGTCTCGCCGTCCTCCGACCACGTGACGCTCGCGCCGAGGCTACGGAGCACGTCGATGATGCGGTCGACCTCGACGATCCGGGCGACCTTGTGCAGGCGGGTGACGCCGCGGTTGAGCAGCGAGGCGCAGAGGAGTGCGACGGCGGCGTTCTTGCTCGAGTTCACGGCGATCGAGCCGCTGAGCTTCCGGCCGCCCTGCACGCGCAGGTGGGCACGCTGCGGGGCGCCGCCGATCGAGACGATCTGCTGGTCGAGGGCATCGCTGATGCGGGTGAGCATCTCGAGGGAGAGGTTCTGCCCGCCCTGCTCGATGCGGTTGATCGCGCTCTGGCTGGTGCCGACGCGTTCGGCGAGCTGCGCCTGGGTCATGCTGCGGCCCTTGCGTGCGCCGCGGATGAGGGCGCCGACCTCGCGGAGGGGTGCGGCGGTGGTGACGGCCGTGGCGGTCGGCGTGACGACGGTGGTGGTGTCGGACATGGCGCCAACGTAACACGGTCATGAGATAAAGACGGGGGTACAACGCCCAGGTTTCTCAGGATCGGGGTGGGAATACACCATCGGTGAGAGTTCCGGCGGGTTGCGGCGGGGGCCGGGTCGGTGGTCGTTGCGTGTGCATCGTGCGACAAGACGGTCGTCGTGCGACAGCCGCGGTGTCGCTCCTTGCGCGCGCATGCGCCGGACTGAGGGGCGTGTGGCGGCGAGCGGCGGGCCAGCGGTCGTTGCGCGTGCATCGTGCGACAAGACGGTCGTCGAACGACAGCCGCGGTGTCGCTTCTTGCGCGTGCAACGGTTGCGTGTGCATCGTGCGACAAGACGGTCGTCGTGCGACAGCCGCGGTGTCGCTTCTTGCGTGCGCAACGGTTGCGCGTGCATCGTGCGACAAGACGGTCGTCGTACGACAGGCGCGGTGTCGCTCCTTGCGCGCGCATGCGCCGGACTGAGGGGCGCGTGGCGGCGAGCGACGGGCCAGCGGTCGTCGCGCGTGCATCCTGCGACAAGACTGTCGTCGTGCGACAGCCGCGGTGTCGCTTCTTGCGTGTGCATCGTGCGACAAGGCGGTCGTCGTACGACAGCCGCGGTGTCGCTCCTTGCGCGCGCAACACTTCGGTGCAACCGCCGCGACCGGCACTAACGGCACCGCAGCGCCCGCCGATAGTCCCTCGTGCAGGCCCACGGACGGGCCGCATCCCGCCCCACGGACGGCGGCGGGACGATCGAGAACCAGGACGGGCCATGATCGTCGTCACACGACTGAACGGCAGCGGATTCGCTGTGAACCCCGATCTCGTGGAGCGCATCCAGGAGACGCCGGACACGACGCTCATCATGGTCGACGGTGCCAAGTACATCGTCCGCGAGTCCATGGCCGACGTCATCGACCTCATCGCCGCGTACCGCGCCCGCATCGTCGGCATGGCCTACGGCACCGACCTGCCGACCACCCGGAACGCGACGGGGCCCCAGCCGACGCTCGCCGCGGTCGCGCCCCTCCGCACGCAGGACGGGGGTCGCTGACGTGGACATCGCAACGATCATCGGCATCCTCGTCGCGTTCGGCGCGCTGTTCGGCATGGTCGAGATGGAGCACGTCGAGCTCGCGGGGCTGTTCCTGCCGGCGCCGATGCTCCTCGTGTTCGGTGCCACGATCGGCTGCGGCATCGCGAGCACGACACTCAAGGACGCGATCGCCAGCTTCAAGGCGGTGCCGAAGGCGTTCACCGGCAAGGTCACCCCGCCGCAGGCCGTCATCGACGACGTGGTGGGGCTCGCCGAGACGGCCCGTGCGAACGGTCTGCTCGCGCTCGAGCAGGAGGCCGACAAGCACGACGACCCGTTCATGAAGAAGGCCCTGCAGAACATCGCGGACGGCACCGACGGCGACGAGCTGCGGATCCTGCTCGAGGACGAGATCGAGTCGAACGCCGCCCCGGTGCGGAGCGCGAGCGCGTTCTTCATGGGCCTCGGCGGGTTCGCACCGACGGTCGGCATCATCGGGACGGTCGTCTCGCTCACCCACGTCCTCGCGAACCTCGGCAAGCCGGACGAGCTCGGCCCGCTCATCGCCAGTGCGTTCGTCGCGACGCTCTGGGGCCTGCTCACCGCGAACTTCCTCTGGCTGCCGATCGGCGGCAAGCTCCGGAAGCTCGCGCAGCTCGAAGCCGACCGGCAGACGCTCCTGATGGAGGGGCTCCTGGCGGTGCAGGCGGGCAGCCAGCCCCGACTGCTCGGGGAGCGGCTCACCGCGATGGTCCCGCCGGCCGCCCGTGGTGGGGACGCCAAGGCGAAGGGTGCCAAGAACAAGGGCAAGGGCAGCGACGCCGACCTCGACGACCAGCAGCTGGCGGCCTGACGATGAGCGCGAACCCCAGAGGACGCGGCCGCGGTCGCTCGAAGAAGTCCCACGACGAGGCAGAACACCCCGACGAGCGCTGGATGGCGTCCTACATGGACATGATCACGGTGCTGATGTGCATGTTCCTCGTGCTCTTCGCGATGTCGACGGTCGACCAGCAGAAGTACATCGCCCTGAAGAACTCGCTCGCGACCGGCTTCGGCGAGGTCAAGTCGCAGAAGGTCGACACGGCGTCCGGCACGGTCGTGACGAAGGACGAGGTCAAGGACGGCTCCGGCTACTCCGTGGACAAGTCCCAGGCCGACCACTCCACGGCGTCGTCCGGCACGAAGGACACCAACGTCGACCCGGCCTCCACCGTGGTCCCGACGACCGCGACGAAGGCCGACGTGGCCGCGGCGCAGCAGGAGCTCGACGACCTCAAGGCCATCGAGGCGGCGATCAAGGCGAACCTCGACAAGGCCGGGCAGACCTCGAACGTGCAGTTCACCGTCGACGCCCGCGGCCTGACCGTGCGGCTCGTCGGCAGCGAGACGTACTTCACGACGAACAGCGCCGACCTGTCCGACCAGGCGAAGCGGGTCATGGACGCCATCGCGCCGGTGCTGAAGACGAGCAGCCACGACGTCAGCGTCGAGGGGCACGCCGACCAGCGGAACTCGACCGCCCCGTACGCGACGAACTGGGAGCTCAGCGCGGCACGGGCGACCGGGGTGCTGCGGGACCTCGTCGAACGCGGTGGGATGCCGGCGGACCACATCCAGAGCGTCGGGTTCGGGTCGAGCCGGCCGCTCGCGAAGGGCGGCACGGACGCGGACCTCACGCTCAACCGCCGGGTCGACATCGTGGTGCTGTCGAACCAGGACCAGGACGTCAGCGCCCTGATGCCCGCGCTGGCGAAGGCGCAGGACGGAGCACGACAGGGCTGAGGCCCAGGACCGAACGAGCACACGACGACACCGACACGACCACCGCCCCAGAAGAGGGGGCAGCACTGACGGGTGCTCCACAGCGGACCGATAGACGCACCCGTGACCGAGACCCTGCCAGCGCCCGAGGTGTACGACTTCGCGCGCCCGTCGACGCTCGCCCGCGAGCACGCCCGGGTCCTCGAGCTCGCCTTCGAGACGTTCGCGCGTCAGTGGGGCACGCAGCTGACCGCCAAGGTCCGTGCCGTCAGCCAGGTGACCTGCGAGCAGGTCCAGATGACGACGTACGACGAGTACGCCGCGTCGCTGCCAGCGCTGACGGGCATGGTCCTGCTCCCGATCGCCGACGTCACCCCGAAGGGCGTGCTGCAGGTCCCGCTCGACGCCGCCCTCACCTGGGTGTCGCACGCGCTCGGCGCCTCCAAGCCGCTCCCGACGCCGGACCGCACCTTCACGCCCATCGAGCAGGCGCTCGTCCGCAAGATCGTCGAGGACGCCCTCGACGACCTCCGCTACTCGTTCGGCGGGCTGCTCGCGCATGACGTCACGGCGGGCGGGTTCCAGTTCAACTCGCAGTTCGCCCAGGCCGCCCAGAAGGGCGACCTGATGATCGTCGCGTCGTTCACGATCCGCGTGGGGGAGCGGGTCGCTCCCGGCACGCTCGCGTTGCCGGCCGAGGCCGTCCTGCCGCAGCTCGGCGAGGCCGCCGCGCACGTCACGCCCGCCGACGCGCGCGCCCTGGTCGACGCGCAGCTCGCGAGCGTCCCCGTCGGCGTCAGCCTGCGCTTCGCCCCGGCCACGGTGCTGCCCTCGCAGGTGCTGCGCCTCGCGGTCGGCGACGTCCTGCCGCTGCCGCACCCGCAGCACCGCCCCCTCACCATCGCGGTCGACGGCGAACCCGTCGGCACCGCCGCGGTCGGCGCGAACGGCTCGCGCCTCGCCGGCATCGTCGTCACCACCACATCGGAGCTCCCCGCATGACCGTCACGACCACCCTCCACACGCAGGCGGCCGAGGCCCTCGCCGCGCAGCTCCCGACGGCCGTCCCGTTGACGGTCGTGGCCCAGCCTGGAGGCGCGACCCCCGTCGCCCTCGAAGCGGCCGGTGACGCCGTGGTCGCCTCGTTCGTCGGCGGCCTGTCGGCCGACCTGGTCCTCGTGCTCACGGACCTCGAGACCGTCACCGCCGCTGGTGGCACCGATTACGGGATCGTCGACGTCACCGACGTGCTGCGCCCCTCGCTCGAGGCGGCAGCGGGCGTCCTCGGCGTCGGCGTCCTCGGCGACGCCCGGCGCGAGTCGGCCTCGGCGCTCCTGGCCGACCCCGACACGGTGGTGTTCGAGCTCACGGCCGGTGGGACGCCCGGCGGGTGGTTCGCCCTGCGCGTCCGCGAGAACGGCACGGTGTCCCAGGCTGCGTCCGCCCCGGCGACGATGCTGCCCGCCGGGAACCTCGGCCGCATCAACAACGTCGAGATGACCCTCACGGTCGAGATCGGCCGCACCCGGATGTCCGTCCGCGACGTGCTCGGCATGGAGCCGGGCGCCGTCGTCGAGCTCGACCGCAGCGCCGGTGCCCCCGCCGACGTCCTGCTCAACGGCCGACTCATCGCGCACGGCGAGGTCGTCGTGGTCGACCAGGACTACGCCGTCCGCATCACGAAGATCCTCGACGTCGCCGAGAGCGTCTGAGCCGCCGACCGTGGACACGCTCGTCATCACCCTCCGCGTCGCGCTCTCGCTCGGCGTCGTGCTCGCCCTCATGTGGGTGCTGCACCGACGCATGGCGAAGAGCGGCTTCGGCGCGGGCAAGACCAGGGGCCGTCGCTCGGCCTCGGTCGAGGTCGTCGCCCGCCAGGGCATCGGCGGCAAGGCGAGCGTCGTCGTGGTCGACGTCGAGGGGGAGCGCCTCGTGCTCGGGGTCTCCGAGCAGGGCGTCAACCTCCTCACCAGCGGGCAGGCGCCGGCACCCGAGCTGACCATCGTGACGGGTCCCGTCCAGCTGCCCGTGCGTCCGACCCCGTCGGCCGACGCGTTCCGTCAGGAACTGGCCGCGCAGACGGCAGTCGAGCCGCGCCTCCAGGCCGACGCGGCGGAGCAGCTCCCGATGCGTCCCCGGAACCGCGACCGGCGTACCGTCCCGACGTCCGCGCAGCTGCAGGGCTCCATCCTGTCGGCCGACACCTGGCGGCAGGCCGCCGCGGCGCTCCGGAACCGGCGGGCCGGGTGACCGCGGCGCGGACCGGACGTCTGATCGCCCTCCTGCTGCTGGGGGTGACGGTCGTGGCCGGCTTCCTCATGCTCACCGCGACCGGTGCCCATGCAGCGGGCGTCGTCCAGCCGACCGCTCCCGCCACCCCGACCGCGCCGTCCACCGGTGACTTCAGCGTCAGCGTGAACGGCCCGGACGGCACGCCCTCGTCGGCCGTCGTGACGCTCATCGGGATCACGCTGCTCAGCGTCGCCCCCGCCCTGATGCTCATGATGACGTCGTTCACGAAGATCTTCGTGGTGCTCGCGATGACGCGGAACGCCCTCGCACTGCAGTCGATCCCGCCGAACCAGGTGCTCGCCGGCCTCGCGCTGTTCCTGTCGCTGTTCGTCATGGCACCGGTCCTCGGGCACATCAACGACGACGCGCTGCAGCCGTACCTGGCCGGACACCTCGACTTCAACCAGGCCGTCGAGATCGGCACGAAGCCGCTCCGCACCTTCATGCTGCACCAGACCCGCGAGGAGGACGTCGCGCTCATCACCCGCGCGGCCGGTCAGGACAACCCGAAGTCGATGGCCGACGTGCCGATGACGACCGTGATCCCCGCGTTCGTGATCTCCGAGCTGCGGAGCGCGTTCATCATCGGGTTCGTCATCTTCATCCCGTTCCTCGTGATCGACCTCGTCGTCTCGGCGGCGCTGATGTCGATGGGCATGATGATGCTCCCGCCGGTCATGATCTCGCTGCCCTTCAAGATCCTGCTGTTCGTCCTGGTCGACGGCTGGGGCCTCATCATCAAGTCGCTCATCGAGAGCTACCACGTCGTCTAGGACGACGGGACAGGGAACGACATGAACCAGCAGGCCGTCATCGACCTCACGCTGCAGGCGCTCCTGGTGTCGGCGAAGCTCGCCGCGCCCGTCCTCGTGACGTCGCTCGTCGTGGGCTTCGCGATCTCGCTGTTCCAGTCGGTCACGCAGATCCAGGAGGTCACGCTCTCGTTCGTCCCGAAGGCCGTCGCCGTCGCCATCGCCCTGGTGGTGTGCGGCAACTGGATGATCTCGGAGATGGTGGCGTTCACCCACGTCGCCTTCGACATGATCCCGAAGCTCCTCGGGACGGCCTGATGGAACTCGTGATCAACGGCGACCGCCTCGAGGCGACGATGCTCGCCGGCGTCCGCCTCGTCGCGTTCTTCGTCATCGCGCCGCCGTTCTCGTACCGGGCGTTCCCCGCGACCGTGAAGGTGATCCTCGGGCTCGGCCTGGCGATCGGCGTCGCGCCCCGCGTCGCCGAGGGGTACGCGTCGCTCGACACCGGGCCGTTCCTGCTCGCGCTCCTCACGCAGCTCGTCGTCGGGCTCTCCCTGGGGTTCCTCGTGTTCCTGGTCTTCGCGGCCGTGCAGTCCGCCGGCGCCCTCATCGACCTGTTCGGCGGGTTCACCCTGGCGCAGGCGTACGACCCGCAGTCGCAGGTCAACGGCGCGCAGTTCACCCGGCTGTTCCAGATGGCGTCGCTCGCGCTCCTGTTCGCGTCCGGCGGGTACCAGCTCATCGTCGCGGGGCTCGTGCGGTCGTTCGACGCGGTGCCGCTCACGGGGACGTTCGAGCTGGGCGGGCTCGCCTCCGTGCTCGTCACCGCGCTGTCGCAGATGTTCCTGTCGTCGCTGCAGATCGCCGGACCGCTCGTCGTCGTGCTCTTCCTCGCCGACGTCGGCCTCGGCCTGCTCACCCGCGTCGCCCCGGCGCTCAACGCCTTCCAGATGGGCTTCCCGATCAAGATCGGGCTGACCGTCGTCTTCGCCGGCGCCCTGTTCATGGCGCTGCCGTCCGTCGTGTCGTCCCTCACCGGCGACGCGGTGGCGGCGATCACGGGACGGGGGTGACCCGGTGTCCGACAGCGGAGAACGCTCCGAACAGGCGACGCAGAAGCGGATGCGCGAGGTCCACCAGAAGGGGCAGATCGGCCGTTCGCAGGACCTCGGCGCCTGGATCGGCATCGCGGCCGCGGCGCTCATGATGCCCGCGGCGATCGGCAACGCCGCCGCAGCGGGCTCCGACCAGCTCCGAGCCGTCCAGCGGGTCATCGCGAACCCCTCGATCGGCACCATGAACGGCGTCTTCCACGACGCGCTCGGGTCGATCGCCGGCACGCTCGGCCCGATGCTCGGGGTGGTGCTCGTCGCCGTGACGGCCGCCGCGGTCGCGCAGGGCGGCGTGCACTTCCGGAAGCTGACACCGCAGCCCGAGCACTTCGACCCCATCGCCGGCCTGAAGCGGGTGTTCGGCACGCAGGCGCTCTGGAACGGGGCGAAGGCGCTGCTGAAGACCGCCGTCGTGGGACTCGTCCTCTGGTTCGCCGTGCAGGCGCTCGTCCCCGTGCTGATGACGAGCGGCTCGTTGCCGCTCTCCGCCGTGCTCGACGCCGCGGCCGGAGGGGCCGGGACGCTGCTGCGTGCCGCGATCGCCGCCGGCCTGATCCTCGCCGCCCTCGACGTCTTCGTGGTGATCCGCCGGAACCGGAAGCGCACCATGATGACCAAGCGTGAGGTCAAGGACGAGAACAAGCACAGCGAGGGTGACCCGCTCGTGAAGTCGCAGCGGCGGTCCCGGCAGCTCGCGATGAGCCGCAACCGGATGGTGCAGGCGATCGGCACCGCGGACGTCGTCATGACGAACCCGACCCACTACGCCGTCGCGCTCAAGTACGAGCCGGGCAAGTCCGCGCCGAAGGTCGTCGCGAAGGGGGCCGGTCCCGTCGCGGACGTCATCCGCGCGAAGGCCGAGGAGGCCCGCGTCCCGATCGTCCGCGACGTCCCGCTGACCCGTGCCCTGCACGCCGCGTGCGAGCTCGGGCAGGAGGTCCCCGTCGACCTCTACACGCCCGTCGCCCGCGTGCTGTCGTTCGTGATGGCGCTCAAGGCCCGCGGGGCGGCGGCCGGGTCGCACACGCCGCCACGACCCACCACTCCGGACGAGGTCGCCACGGTCCTCGACCCGACCACGCTCACCGGGGACCTCCGGCCACGCAGACTCCGCAAGAACAGCCCACTCGAAGAGGTACCCGCATGAACCGCAAGGACTTGCCGAAGCTCGTCGTCCCGGTCTTCATCGTCGGCATCATCCTGCTGCTGATCCTGCCGGTGCCGTCGTTCCTGCTCGACTTCCTGATCATCTGCAACATCCTGCTGGCGCTGGTGATCCTGCTCACGACTTTGTTCGTCAAGAAGCCGCTCGACTTCTCGGTGTTCCCGTCGCTGCTGCTCGTCGCCACGCTGTTCCGGCTCGGGCTCAACGTCGCGTCGACCCGGCTCGTGCTCGGCGAGGGCTTCGCCGGTGACGTCATCCAGGCGTTCGGCCACGTTGCCGTCTCCGGGTCGATCATCATCGGCGCGGTGATCTTCCTGATCCTCGTCGTCATCCAGTTCGTCGTCGTGACGAAGGGTGCCGAACGTGTCGCCGAGGTCGGGGCCCGCTTCACCCTCGACGCCATGCCCGGCAAGCAGATGGCCATCGACGCCGACCTGAACGCCGGGCTCATCACCGACGCGCAGGCGAAGGAACGTCGGGCCGCCGTGTCCGCCGAGGCGGACTTCTACGGTGCGATGGACGGCGCCTCGAAGTTCGTGAAGGGCGACGCGATCGCCGGCATCCTCATCATCGTCATCAACCTCGTCGGCGGCATCGCGATCGGCATGCTGCAGAACGGCCTCTCGGTCACGGACGCGCTGTCGAAGTACGGCATCCTGACCATCGGCGACGGGCTCGTCACGCAGATCCCGGCGCTGCTCATGGCCGTCTCGACGGGCATGATCGTGACCCGCTCCGGCGCCGAGACCGAGATCGGATCGTCCGCGACGACCCAGCTCACGCAGTCCCGGAACGCCCTCGCGATCGCCGGCGTCGCCGCCATCGCCATGGGGTTCATCCCGGGCATGCCGATCGTCCCGTTCCTGCTGATCGGCGCCACGCTGCTGTTCATCGCCTGGCGGCTCGGGCAGCAGACGAAGCGCGCCGAGCAGGACGCCGCGGCGCAGCAGGCCCTCGAAGCCGCAGCACCGAGCGCGGACACCCCCGAGGACCTCATCGAGCAGATGCGCGTGCACGCCCTCGAGATCCTGCTCGCCCCCGACCTCGTCGACATGGTGTCCGGGGCCTCCGACGACCTGCTCGGCCGTGTGCGTGCGCTCCGTCGGAAGATCGCCGTGGACATGGGCGTCGTCGTGCCGCCGGTCCGCACCCGGGACAGCATCGAGCTCCCACCGTCGACGTACGCCATCCGGATCGCGGGCGTCGAGGCCGGTCGCGGCACCGCACCGTCGCGCAGCGTCCTGGCGCTCGGCGACCACCTCGACGGGCTGCCGGGGGAGACGACCGTCGAGCCGGTGTTCGGCCTCGCCGGCAAGTGGGTGCCCGCCGAGCTCCGGCACGCCGCGGAGATGACCGGTGCCACCGTGATCGACCGCGTCTCGGTGCTCGTCACCCACCTGCAGGCGATCATCGGCGACAACGCCGCCCGGCTCCTCACCCGCGAGGACGTCAAGGTCCTCACCGAGGGCGTCAAGCAGGTCAACCCCGCGGCCGTCGAGGAGCTCGTCCCGGGCATGCTCTCCCTCGCCGAACTCCAGCGGGTGCTGCAGGGGCTGCTCGCCGAGCGCGTGCCGATCAACGACCTCGGCCGCATCTGCGAGGCGCTCACGCTCCGCGCGAAGGTCTCCACCGACCCCGAGGGGCTCGTCGAGGCCGCCCGTGCCGCACTCGGCCCCGCGCTGCCCGCCCGCTACCTCGACGCCGGCACGCTCCGGGTGATCATGATCGACCCGCTGCTCGAGCAGTCGATGCTCGAGGGGCTCCGTCCGTCGGAGCAGGGCACCCAGATCGTGCTCGACGCGCACCGCATCGAGCAGGTCCTCGGCTCCCTCCGCGACGCCGTCCGTTCCGTCGAGGACCAGGGGATCTCCGCCGTCCTCGTCTGCGCTCCGCAGCTCCGCCCGGCCGTGCACCGCATGGTGTCCGCGCAGTCGAACGGCCTGCCGGTGCTCTCCTACCAGGAGGCCACCGCCGCGGGCTCCACCATCGAGACCGTGGGAGTGGTCCGTGCCGCCGACCCGATTGCAGCGTAACGGCGCCACGCTCGACGAGGTCCGCGACGCCGTCCGGGCCGAGTTCGGCGCCGGTGCGCGGATCGTCGCCGCCGAGCGCGTCACCACGCCGGGCATCGGCGGGCTCTTCCGCAAGGCGCACGTCGAGGCCACCGTCGAGGTCCCCGCGCCCGACGAGGTCCCCACCGCCCGCGTCGCCATCGCCGACGGCCCCGCCACGCGGGTGGGCATCGCGGCGCTGCTCGCCGACGCCGAGGAAGCCGAGGCCCGCATCGCCAGCGGTGACGGCACAGCGTCGACGCGGGCCGACGCGTTCGCGTCGGTGCTGGACGGCTTCGTCGCGGACGGGATCACGGGGAGCGCGCCGCGCCCGGCGCCGGCACCGCCGGAGGTGACGGAACCCGTGCAGGGTGGGTCGCGCCTCCAGGCCGTCGACGCGTTGGTCGCGGATCCCGTCGTCGTCCGGCCTGGAGGCACGGCTCGGCCCGTGCCCGCCGCCGTGCGTTCCGCAGACGGAGACCTGGTGCTCCTGGTCGGCCGACCCAACGACGTCGACGCGGCCGCCGGCATCTTCGCGACCCGCTACGCGCTCCGCCCGACCGACGCGTCGGACCGGCGGAGCGGGATCCTCGCGCGGGCCGAGGGGGTCCGCGACGGCCACGCGCTGCTCGGGGTCGCCGCGTGGGACGACGCCCAGACGGTGGACGGCCTCGGGCCCGACCAGGTGTGGGTCGTCGTGGACGTCGGCCGGAAGCCGGAGGACTCGAGCGCGATGCTCACCGCGGTCGCCGGACGGGTGCACGTCGCCGGGGTCGTGGCGATCGGCGCGGGGGAGACCGCCACGCCGGAGTCGGTCCACCTGCTGGGGGTGCCCGTCCTGTCGCTAGGCTGAGCGGGTGCTGGTACTCACGCGGAAGGTCGGCGAGCGGATCCTCGTCGGTGACGACATCGTCATCACGGTGCTCGACAGCCGCGGGGACGGCGTCCGCATCGGCATCGACGCACCGCGCGGGGTGAAGATCCAGCGCGAAGAGGTCGTGCGTGCGGTGACCGAGGCGAACGAGTCGGCCTCGGCGACGGCTGCTGACGACGACGCCGAGGCGCGGTTGCGTCGGGCGCTGGGGGACCTCGGCGGTACCGAGGCCTGACGGGTCGCGCGGAGCCCGCGTCCCGCGGCCCGCGTCCCGCGTCCCGCGGGAGGTCGGATCGCGCCCCGATACGAACACTGCGCCCCGTTCCTTCGGGGCGCGATGTTCGTCCGGGGGCGCGATCCCGTGCTTGGCCTACGGGCGGGGCTTCTTCTCCTGCTCTGGGAGCCGACCGGCCGCAGCCTCGGCGGCGAACCACGCCCGTGCCTCGTCCTGGCGCGCCTGCTCCTCGCCGAGGGCGATCGGAGCGCGCACGTGGCCGGGCTCGTAGCCGAACGAGTCGAGCAGCTGCGGGATGACCGGACGGACGCGGGCGACGAGCCGGTCGATGTACGCCGACACCGCACGGGCGCGCTGCGCCGTGATCCGACCGTGCATCAGGTACCAGTCGAGGTGCTGCTCGAGCAGGCCGAGGGCGAACAGGTCGCGGAGCCAGACGAGCACACGGCGGGTGTCGCCCGGCGGGACCTCGTCGATCGCTTCGGTGAACGCCTCCCACTGCATGAGCTCGGCGTGCGCCTTGGCGGCCTCGATGAGCTCGTGCTGCGACCGGTTGAGCAGGAGGGCGCCGCGAGCACGGTCCTTGCCGGTGGACGCCAGTCGGAGCCCGATCTCGGTCACCATCGTGTCGACACGACCGGCGAGCAGGTCGCGCTGCGTCTTCGCGTCCTGCAGGTCGGTCACGGACGCGGCGAGCGAGCCGCGGTCGGCGACGGCCTGACCGAGGCGCCGGATGCCGGTGGCGTCGGCGAGCTTCGTCGCCGCCTGGGCCGCGACGAACTTCGCCGTCGACGCCGGGTCCTTCGGGGCCCTCGCACGGAAGTCCGTCAGGAGACGCTTGCCGACGAGCTGGAGCAGGACGGTGTTGTCGCCCTCGAACGTCACGTAGACGTCGAGGTCGGCGCGGAGCCCGGTGAGGCGGTTCTCGGCGAGGAAGCCCGCGCCGCCGCAGGCCTCGCGGCACTCCTGCAGGGTGTCGAGCGCGGACCAGGTCGACATCGACTTGAATGCCGCGGCCTGGGTCTCGAGGTCCTCGCGGCGTTGCGGGGTGTCCTCGCGCCCGCTGAAGACGTCGTCGAAGGTGCGGAGGAGCTTCTCGTGCGCGAACGACTGCGCGAAGACCGTTGCGAGGCGGGGGATCAGACGGCGCTGGTGGCGACCGTAGTCGAGCAGGACCCCCTCGGTGCCGTCGCCGGTGGGGAACTGGCGGCGCTGGGCGGCGTACGTCAGGGCGATCTGCAGCCCGATCTTCTGGGCGACGACCGCGGCACCGTCGAGCGACACCCGCCCCTGCACGAGCGTGCCGAGCATGGTGAAGAAGCGGCGACCGGGCGACGCGATCGGGGAGGAGTACGTGCCGTCCTCGGCCACGTCGCCGTAGCGGTTGAGCAGGTTCGTGCGCGGGACGCGGACGTGGTCGAAGTGCAGGCGCCCGTTGTCGATGCCGTTCAGGCCGCCCTTGTAGCCGTCGTCCTCGCCGCCGACGCCGGGCAGGAAGGCGCCGTCGGCGTCACGGAGCGGCACGTAGAAGGCGTGTACGCCGTGGTCGACGCCCTGCGTCACGAGCTTCGCGAAGACGACCGCCGCCTTGCCGTGCAGGGCGGCGTTGCCGATGTAGTCCTTCCACGCGCCACGGAAGGGCGTGTGGATCTCGAACTCCTGGGTGTCCGGGTCGTAGGTCGCCGTGGTGGCGATGCTCTGCACGTCGGAGCCGTGGCCCGTCTCGGTCATGGCGAAGCAGCCGGGCACGTCGAACGAGACGATGCCGGGCAGGAACTCGCGGTGGTTCCGCTCGGTGCCGAGGTGGTGCACTGCCGAGCCGAACAGGCCCCACTGCACCCCGGCCTTGATCTGCATCGAGGGGTCGGCGGTGACGAGCTCCTCGAACGCTGCGAGGTTCCCGCCGTGGTTGCTCTGGCCGCCGAACTCCGCGGGGTAGGGCCGCTGGATGGCGCCGGCGTCAACGAGGGTCCGGAGCTGGTCGAGCGTCCGACCGCGGGCGTCGGCGTAGGGCATGCCCTCGATCTTGTGCATCGCCGGGTCCAGCGCGAGCCGGCGGGAGATGCGTCGGTCCTCCGCCCAGCGACCGAGCAGGTGCTCGGCGAGCAGGTCGACGTCGATGCGGACGTCGGTGTCCGTCCCGCCGGCGGGTGTGCCCGCGGCGGGGTCGCCCGCGGCGTCGGCCTTGGGCGTGTTCGTGCTGTGGACGGGTGCGGTGTCGACCATGGTCGGAGCCCTCCTGAACTGCTCTGTCCGGTGTTGCAGAAGCCACGCTATTCACGGCACCCGTGAGCCGCACGAAGGGCGTCCGGGCGGCACAACGAACGGCACCGTGGGATCGTCGCCGTTGGTGGGAACCCTCCAAATCGTGGCACGTGTAATACATGAGCAGGATTCGTCGATTCGGTGCGACACTCGCCCGAGGGGCAGACTGTCCGGCATGTCAGGTACCACCGCGCCGGAACGCAAGCGCACATTCTTCGGGCAGCCGTTCGAGCTGTCCACGCCGTTCGCGGTCGAACTCTGGGAGCGGTTCTCGTTCTACGGGATGCAGGGCATCGTCCTCATCTACATGTACTACTCGGTGGCCAAGGGCGGCCTCGGGATCGACTCGCACGTCGCGACCGGCATCGTCGGCGCGTACGGCGGCGCGGTGTACCTCTTCACGATCCTCGGCGCGTGGATCTCCGACCGGCTCATCGGCGCGGACCGCACCCTGTTCGGCAGCGCGGTCGTCGTGATGTGCGGCCACATCGCCCTGGCGCTCATCCCGGGCGTCGCGGGCGTCGGCGTCGGCCTCATCCTCATCGCCCTCGGGTCCGGCGGGCTGAAGGCCACGGCGACCACGATCGTCGGCGGTCTGTACAGCAAGGACGACGACCGCCGCGACGCCGGCTTCTCGCTGTACTACCTCGGCGTGAACCTCGGCGCGTTCTTCGGTCCGCTCCTGACCGGCTACTTCCAGCTGAAGTTCGGCTTCCACGTCGGCTTCGGCATCGCCGCGGTCGGCATGGCGGCCGGCCTCGTGCAGTACGCGATCCGCCGTCGCAAGCTCCCCGCCGTCGTCCGGCACGTCCCGAACCCGCTCGAGAAGCGTCGCTACCCGCTCGTCGGCGTCCTCGTCGTCGTCGGGCTGGCGATCATCCTGACGGCGGTCCTCACCGGCCTGCTCAACGTCGACAACCTGCCGCAGGTCGTCGTCGCCATCGTGGTGCTCGCCACCATCGCGTACTTCGTAGTGATCCTGTCCAGCGGCATCACGAAGGAGGAGCGTTCGCGCGTCCTCGCCTTCATCCCGCTGTTCATCGGCAGTGCGGTGTTCTGGTCGCTGTACCAGCAGCAGTTCACCGTCCTGACGATCTACTCCGACCAGCGCCTCGACCGCTCCCTGTTCGGCTGGGAGATGCCGGTCTCGTGGGTGCAGTCGATCAACCCGGTGTTCATCATCGTGCTGTCCGGCGTGTTCGCGGCGATGTGGACCAAGCTCGGGCCCCGTCAGCCGTCCACCCCGACGAAGTTCGCGCTCGGCACCGGCATCATGGGCGTCGCGTTCCTGCTGTTCCTGCCGTTCGTCGGCTCCGGGCAGAACGGCACGCCGCTGCTCGTGCTCGTCGGCATCCTGCTCGTCTTCACCTTCGCGGAGCTCCTGCTCTCGCCGATCGGCCAGTCCGTCGCCACGAAGCTCGCACCGCCGAAGTTCCAGACCCAGATGGTCGCGCTGTTCTTCCTGTCGGTCTCGCTCGGCACGGCCGTCACCGGTGTCCTGTCGCAGTACTACGACCCGGAGAACGAGGCGCCGTACTTCGCGATCCTCGGCCTCGTCGCCGTGGCAGTCGGTGTCGTCCTGCTCGTCATCGCCAAGCCGGTGCTGAAGCTCATGCGCGGCATCCGGTAGCCTGAGGGAAGCCACACCGGCCCCGGAACCAAGGAGTCACCAATGCTCGAACTCATCGCAGGCGTCATCATCGGCATCGGCGTGCTCGGCGGCGTGGGGGTCTGCATGGCCGTCGCCGCCATGATGAAGAGCGGCTCGGAAGAGTACTGATCCGCCCGGGGTCCTAGGACTCCGGCGTCGGCTCGACCGGCACCAACTGACGACTCAGGACGGTCGCGCGCTCGAAGGGGCCGCGGCCGTCCTTCGTGTACACGGGCTCCTCGAACGCCACCGTCCAGGTGCGCTGGGCCCCGCCGATCTGGCTGCCTCCCGGAGCGACGATGACGCCGATCGGTTCGTCGGCCCACTCCTCGCCGCCTCGATCGCTGTCGACCACCCGCACGAGGGCGCCGATGCCGAGGCCGGGCGAGTCGTCGGGGCGGGACTGGGGAGAGCGTCGTCCGAACACGCGCCCACCGTAGCGTGCCCGCCCTTGGCTCCGCCGCGAAGCCCCGCCCGAGGTCGCAGGACACGCCGCAGGCGTGTCACCGGGGTCGCACGAAGTGCCGCGTCGAGCCGCCTCGGGCGACAGTTCGTGCGACCTCACTCGCCGACCTGCGGTCGTCCGCACGTCGCTCGGGACGTACGAAGACACGGACTGGAGGCGCGGGGCGGGCCCGCACCGTGCCTCCAGTCCGGAAGACGGTTGCGTCCAGGTCGCGCAACACGCCGTGCGCACCGCGAGGCGGTCCCACGAACTGCCGCCGCCGGCGCCGCCAGGCGGCAGTTCGTGCGACCTCACCCGCGCGCCCCGCGCGCCCCGCGCCCCGCCCGCGTCAGCCCGCCTCGGGCGCGACGCGCGCGATCTCGGTGATCGACGAGTGGCCGGTCTCCGGGTGCTTCCGCATCGACAGCAGCCGCTCCATCGACGGCTCGAGCGCCGTCACCTTGTCGAGCGGAGCACTCACGACGAGCTGGAACCCGAGCCGGAGCCACGCGGTGACGGCTCGCCCGGCGAACTCCGAGTCCGCCTTGATGAAGGCCTCGTCGAGGAACACCGGGGCGAACCGCGGCCGGGGCCGGGTCTCGTCGCCGAGCTGGTAGCGGAGCGCCGCCCCGACGATGAACGCCACGAGCTCCTGCGTCTCGCCGCCGGACTTGTCGCCGAGCGACGAGTACACGCCCAGGTCGGCCCCGGACGTGTCGTACCGCACGGCCGTGATCTCCATGTGCCGGCGGACGTCGAGCACGGCGTCGCGCTGGGTCGTGCGACCGCGGGCGGCATCCGGGTCGGGGCGGATGACGGCCATGAAGCGTCGGAGCCGGCGGAACCGGGTCTCGAGCACGTCGTCGGTCAGCTCGGTGTCGACCGAGGCGGAGAGCGCGCGGAGTTCCTTCCGGAAGGAGACGACGTCCTCGCGGGTGACCCGGCGGATCTGGATCTTCAGACGGTCGCGGTTCGCGCCGAAGGGCAGCTCGCGCAGGATCTCGTTGACGGGCTCGAGCCGCTCCTCGATCTCGACGACGGCGCGGTCGAAGGCACCCGCGAGCGGGACGAGGTCCTCGCCGCTCCACTGCGACAGCCGACGACGCCACTCGGTGCGGCGGGCGTGCAGGCCGGTCGCCACGATCTGGTCGAGGATGGCGTGGTAGTCCGGGTACGAGGCGACCCCCGTGCCGAGGTTCGGGTCCGGCCAGGCGTCCTGGTACCGCTGGAAGGTGAGCGTCAGGGCGTTCGATGCCGACGCGGCGCCGTCGAGGGCCTGCGACAGCCGTTCCTCGAGGCGACGCCGCAGTCGGCGGGTTGCATCGTCGAACCCGTCGACACCGTCCGGGGCCCCGACCTCCTCGAAGGTCTCGGCGAGCAGGCGCTCCTGGGCGTCGTCCGGAACGCTGTCCGGCAGGGACTCGAAGCGCGACAGGATCTCGGCGGCGGCGTCCTGCCCGTCGACGAGCACGGCGTAGCGCTCGTCGAGGCGGCTCACCGACAGTCGCGCGGCGCTCCGACGGTCGGACGCCTCGTCGAGCCCCTTCCGCAGGCGGGCGACCGAGGTGCGCAGGGTGCGGAGCCCGTCGTCGGCGGCGAGCAACGCCTGGCGCTCCTCGTCGAGGCGTGCGAGGGATGTCTCGACGCCGTCGACGTCGAGGGCGTCCCACGTGACGTCGACCACGTGCTGGTGCGCGGCGCGGAGGGTGTCGAGCGCCGCGATGTCCTGCGCGACGTCGGTACGGCGGGCCTCGAGCGTTGCGAGGTCCTGCGCGATCGACGCGAGCTCGTCCTCGACCGAGGCCACGCGTGCCTCGTTCGTGAAGCCGATGACGTTCGCCTGGCGGCGGTCGCCGTGCGCGCCACGACGACCGTCGCGGAGCTGTCCGGACTCGGTGACGCGTCGACCGCCGCCACCGAGCTCGTCCGCGGACGAGACGCAGCGGGCGTCGGTGCGGTCGGACTCGATACGCTCCCGCACCCAGGTGCTGAACGGCGACGACTTGATCGCGAGCTTGCCGGACACCATCGCCGGGTCGCCCTCGAGGTCCAGGTGCGGACCGGTGGGCACGCCCTCGAACTGCACGCGGACGGGCAGGCGCAGCGAGTCGATCGCGGCGCTGAAGTCGTCCAGTCGGTCCTGGTCGACGAGCAGCGTGCGGGCGACGGGGGCCAGGACGGACTCGATGGCCGTGCGCCAGCGCTCCTCGCCGGGCAGGACGTCGAGCAACTCCGCGACGAACGGCAGCGAGTCCGGGTCGATGCCGGCGGCTCGGGCCATCGCGAGTCGGGCCTCGTGCATCGGCAGCGGCATGGCGCCCTGGCGGTGCTCGAGCGACTGCCGTTCCTGGCGCAGGGACCGCTCGCGGTCGAGGAGCGGGTACTCCTCGCGCGTCAGGGCGTCCCGACGCTCGTCCAGGTCAGAACGCGACGCAGCGTACCGACCGAGGAAGTCGTGCGCGGCACGCTGCACGCCGGTGAAGTCCGACTCCGACGCCACCGAGACCCCGAGCACGGCCGTGCGCTCGTCGAACGTCGCACGGGTCCGGACGACGGCGTCGCGCTCGCGGGTGCGGCGTTCGATGCGGTCCTCGAGCTGCGCCAGTGCGTTGCCGCCCTGGTCGCGCAGGCGCGCCTCGGCGTCGCGCAGTTCGATCTCGACCGCGGCGTGCCGGGCCTCCGCCGCGGCGACCTCGGCGCGGGCCGCCGTGCGTTCACGCCCGTTGCGATCGACCTCGGCGTCGAGCAGCGCACGCTTGCGCGAGGCGGTCCAGTGCGCGAACGGCGAGACCTCGGCGCCGGTGGCGATGCCGTCGAGCGCCGCGGCCGCTGCCGTGGCGCGTTCGATCTCGGCGTGCAGCTCGGTGATGGGGGAGAGGATGCGGACCTTGCGCTCCTCGGTGTCCATCGCCTCGTACGCCTCGTCGAGTGCGGAGAAGTGCGCGAGCGCCCGGTCCGCTGCCTCGTACGTGCCCGGCGTCTCGAGCACGAGCGACTTGTACAGGGCGTCGACGGTCGGCAGGTGCTGCCCGGCCTGGATGCGCGCGAGCAGGCGCATCGCCCGGTTGCCGCCGCCGGAGTCGCCGATCCCGAGCCTGGTCTGCAGCGTGTACGCGAGCTCCTGGTAGGTGTCGCGGATCACGAGCCCGGGCACGCGCCCGGTCAGCTCGAGGTGGTGGAACCGTGTCGGCACGAACTCCTCGAGCCGCCGGAGGTCGAACGTGTCGTCGACCGTCGCCATCGTCATCTGGATGTCACCGACACCGCGGGCGCGCTTCGGCACGATGTACGCGCGGAGCACCGTGAACCGGCGCTCGTCGTCGTTCCGGAAGGTCACCGCGGCGGCGCCCCACGTGGTCTGGTCGTCGCCGCGCAGGTTCACGTCGCGCAGCGCGCCGGACTCGGGGTCGCGGCGGGTGTCCACCTTGCCGCGCAGGTACGTGAGCAGGTTCCGCTGGTCGGCGCTGCGCGCACGCCCGGTCGTCGCGTCGTTCGAGGCGCCGTTGAACGGCACGTCGGACGGCATCATGACGGCCAGGTAGGCGTCCATGAGCGTCGACTTGCCGGTGCCGGACGCGCCGGAGATGAGCGTCGCGGTGCCGGACAGCTCCACCTGTCGGTGGCCGTGGAACCCGCCCCAGTTCACGACCTGCATCGACTCGGCGCGCCACTGCGCCACCGTGTCGAACAGGGCGGTCAGCCCGAAGGAGTCGGTCGCGGTGTCGGTCATGCGTCCGTCTCGCCTTCGTCGTCGGTGTCGGTCTCGTCGGCCTGGAGGCGCGGGTCGTCACCGTCGATCGGGTCGCCTTCGGTCGTGGTCGCGTCGGGCGTGGTCGCGTGGTCCTGCGCGGTGGTCGTCCGGAGCCACGTGTCCAGTTCCAGCAGCCGCTCGAGGGGGAGCAGCACCTCGACCACGCTCGCGACCCGGAACCGGTCCGGGTCGGAGGTCTTGATGAGCACGCGCGCCGTCACCAGACGCTCGATCGCCTTCGCGACCCGGCCCTCGTCACGCGTGCGGTCGGTGGCGGTCGCTGGGCGGAACCCGGCGACGTGCCCGAGGATCTCGCTCCGGTCGACGACGACCTGGTCCGGACCCGGTCGGGTGTCCGCCCGCAGGCGCATCCGCAGGTAGACGAGGACGATGGTCTCCTCGCGCGTGTACGGCACGTCGCGCAGCAGCGTCGGGAACCCGCGACGCTGGCTCTCCGAGCGGGCCTGACGCTTCCAGGCGACCTCGCGGTCGCGGTCGACGTGCAGCTCGAGGAACAGGTCGTTGAGGCGCGAGCGCAGCTGGTACTCGGCGTCGAGCACGGCCCGCCACTCGTCGGCGTGCGTCCGCGCGCTCACGTACGAGTTGCGGAGCAGCGCGACGAGCGCGCGGCGCTGGCGGTCGTCGAGCCGGCCCTCGTCGCCCTCGAAGAGGGCGAAGCTGCTCTCGTCCCGCTCGTCGTCGTGCGTGACGGTGGTGGGGTCGTCGACGGTGACCGTCTCGTCGACCGGTGCCGGCGTCGTGTCGCTCACCGCGCCTCCTGTGCGTGTTCGTCGTTGGTCGTGTCGGGGGTGCCCGCTCGGGGGTCGGCGTCGAGCGCTGCGGTCGGCATCCGGAAGGCGACCGGGCTGCCGTCCGGCCGCACCGTGCGGTGCTCGGCGACGTGCGCGGCGGACTCGAAGTCCTCGTGCCCGGTGAGCAGGTGGGCCAGGCCGAAGAGCTCGACCGGGCGGCGCTGCTCGTCGGGCAGGCCGTGGAAGGCGTCGACGCTCGAGTCGGCCTCGGCGAACCGGAGGGCCGCGCGGAGCTCGGTGAGCAGCGGACCACCGTGCCGGCGGAGCATCTCGACGTCGAGGTCCTCGAAGACGTCGTCGTCGGGTTCCTCGATGGGTGGCGGCACCGACTCGGCATCCGGGTCGTAGAAGCGTTCGCGGAGGGTGCCGACCTCGGCCGCCGCGGGCAGCAGCCCGAGCGGCAGGCGGTCACGTGCCGACCCCTGGTCCATCCAGGTGGCGAGCCCGCGGTTGATCGACCGGATGACGGCGTCGAGCTCGCGGTCCCGGACGACGTCGTGCGCGACGATCTGGTCGCGGAGCGTCGCCGTGAGCTGGCGGCGCTGGGCGAGCACGTCCTCGATGCCCTGGCGGAGGATGCTCACCGTGTTCCGGAACGCCCGACGCTCACCGGCCCCGAGGGAATCGGCGAAGGGGTGGGCCAGGATCGTCGCGATGTCGTCCCGGAGCCGTAGGAGCAGGGCGTCGTCGCGGAGGAGCTCGAACGCCCCCTCGAAGGCGCGACCCTCGGGCGTGGCCTCCATGAGGTTGTCCGTGCGGACGAGGTAGTCGTCGAGGATCTCGCCGATCGAGCGGACCTCTTGCCGGAAGTCCTCGACGATCGAGCGGTGCATCGTCGCCACGGCTTCCTCGACGCGCTTGAAGTCGCTCGGCAGCTGCCGGATGAGGTCGGAGATGTTCGTGTACCCGTCGCGCATGCGGGCGTCGTCCACGGTGTCGACGGCGCCCTGCTCAAGCCGTTCGCGCTCGGCCTGGAGCTCGGCGATCTGCGCGTCGATGCGGCGGATCTGCACGTCCGGGTCCGGTTCGGCCCGGGCGGCCCACCGGTGCACGGCGTCGACGATCATCGCGAGGCGGCTCTCGCTGATCAGGGCCCGGTCGGAGGACAGGGCGTCGACGAGGGACAGGGCCTCGAGCGCGTGGCTCGTCAGGGAGTACTGCTCGTCGCCGTCGGGGGAGTTCGACCGGACGAGCCACTGCGCCGCGACCCACTCACGGCAGAGTGCACGGCCGTTCGGTCGGGCGTCCTGGTCGGTCTGTTCACTCGCGGCCTGTTCGCTCGCGGGCACGCGCGCGCCGGTGGCCTGCAGCCGCGCGACGTGCTCCTCGACCTGCAGGTGCATGCGGTCAGCGGGGACGTACTGGACGTCGCGGTCGAACACCGTGCGGAACACCGCGAGGACGGTGGCACTGGTCGGGCGGGACATCAGCCGCAGGGTCGGACGGTCGAGGACCGCCCGGACTCGGGCGAACTCGAGGTCGACGTCGGTCATGTGCCCCTTCGTCCGGTCGGGTCGGCGGTGTGCCGGTCTGGCTGTCGAGATGACAAGAGCCCGACGCGGTTGCGCCGGGCTCTTGTCGTTGGTGTTCTTGCTTGTGGGCGATACCAGACTCGAACTGATGACCTCTTCGGTGTGAACGAAGCGCGCTACCAACTGCGCCAATCGCCCCCTGCACTGTTCGTGCGGATCGATACTAGCGGATGCCGCGGGCTCTGCCGAACACGGCGTGCGTCCCGGGTGTGGCGCAGGGTCCGAGTGTGCGGCGCCGCCGATGCTCGGTACTGCTCGGTGCGAGGTTCCGACCAGCGTGCGAGCGCGTTCACCTCGCACACTGCGCGAGACCTCGCACCGACGAGCGCTCGCGTCGCACGGTGCGAGGGGCGGCGGGCCGTGCGGAACCGCTCCGATCCGCATGAATACGGGGGACACGCCCGGTGAACGAGAAGGATTTTGGTGGAAGCCACCTGGTTCGTATAGAGTTTACGTCGTCGCCGCGACAGCGGGCCGGACAAATGCGGATGTGGCGCAGTGGTAGCGCATCACCTTGCCAAGGTGAGGGTCGCGAGTTCGAATCTCGTCATCCGCTCGAGTGTGGTTCTCTCCGGAGTTCCACGACTCACCAGAGGGTATCCCACCGTTCGGGTACTCACGGAGACGTGAACCTCGATGGTGGGGTGGCCGAGAGGCTAGGCAGCGGCCTGCAAAGCCGTCCACGCGGGTTCGAATCCCGTCCCCACCTCCAGACTTCGTTTCGGCGGAGACTTCTGGGCGATTGGCGCAGCGGTAGCGCGCTTCCCTGACACGGAAGAGGTCACTGGTTCGATCCCAGTATCGCCCACCACCAGAAAGCCCCCGGCAGGACCACAGGTCCCGCCGGGGGCTTTCGTCGTACGCGGGGTCGTCACCGGGGCGCCGCGTACACGTTCAGTGAGCGGAAATCGTCGAGTGAGCCGCGGCGACTCGACGTTTTCTGCTCACTCGATCGCGCACCGGATGACCGGCCGCGCCCGCCTCAGGCCTCGCTCGGTGGCCCGGACTGCCAGCGGACCCAGGCCTCGAGCTGCGCCTTCGCACTCTCCAGGCTCGTGTGGAACCCGGTCATGTCGTCGTCGACCAGGTGGACGACGTAGCGCGACCCGAAGGTCACGGTGCCGATCACGTCCGATCCGCAGCGTCCCTGCCAGGTTCGGTCGTCGAGCGCGACCCACCGGACCGCTTCGGTCTCGGGGTGGGTGGTGCTGGAGAGGGAGGTCATGGTGCTTCCGGTCGCTGGACGATGAGATCGTGCCGGCGGCCATGGGCTGGGGTCACCTACTTGAACGGTAGCCCGTCGCGGCTGGTAGCCGCCGCGGCTCGCGCAGGCGTCAGTCGGAGAGCCCGAGCCGCCGGAGCCCGCGCCGGCACGCCGCGACGTACGCCCGGTACTGGTCCGGCCGCCGCTGGCGTGCCCACCGTGTGACGTCGACGAGGTGCAGCGCCGTCATGGCCCCCAGCGTGCGCAGGTCCTCCGGCTCGCCGAGTCCTGCGGCCGCGGCGAACGCGCCGAACTCCTGCTCGGACACCTCGCCGTCCAGGTGCCACCACGCGAACACCCGTCGTGCATCCGTCCACGGCGTCGGGCCGACCTCGGCAGCACCCCAGTCGATCACGACGGGCGCCGCGTGGGGCCCGCGGGAGAGCAGGTTCCGCGGCGCGAGGTCGCCGTGTGCGAGACCGTGCTCGAACGCGCGGACGCCGAGCGGTCGGAACGCCGCACGCAGCGCAGACGCCGACGTGTACGCACCGGCCTGGAGGAGCGGGTCGTCCCCGTCGAGCGATCGCACGTTGTACGCGACGTGCGCCCGCCACGCCGTGGCCGGGTCGGTCCCGAAACGCGAGTACATGGACGCGGGCGCCCCGTCGAGCGCGATCGTGCCGATCGTGCGCGCCGCTGCACCGAGCCGCCGCCAGGGATCCGTGATCGGTCGTGAGTCCGGTTCGACGTACTCGGACACCACGAACGGTGTGCCGTCGTGGCGTCCGTGTCGGAGCACCCGCGCGACCGCGATGCCGACCCGCTCGGCCGCTGCGGTCGCCCAGGCCTCGACCGGGAACTCGTCCTCGCGGAGGGGATCGACCGGGATCCGGACGACGACGTCGCCACCGGTCGCGCGACGGACCCGGACCGTGTGGTTGACCGAGCCACCGGTCAGCGGCTCGACGTCGGACCGGGACGCGCCGAGCTCCTGCAGCACGGCGTCGAGCGCGATCCGAACCCGCACGTCGTCGTCCACGCGACCATCATGGCGTGTCCACCCCGGTGTCAGCGGAAGCGTTCGACCATCGGGCAGGCGAACGGGTCGGCGGCGGCGAGTCCGACCTCGTTGAGGTAGCGGACGACGATCGCGTACGAGTGCACGAGGCTCGTCTCGGTGTACGGGACTCCCTGCTCCGTGCAGTACTGCCGGACGAGGACGCGCGCCGCCCGGAGGTTCGGCCGGGCCATGCTCGGGAACAGGTGGTGCTCGACCTGGTGGTTGAGTCCGCCCATGAAGAACTCGACCCACCGGCCACCGCTGATGTCGCGGGACGTGAGCACCTGGCGGGAGAAGAAGTCCACCCGCTGCCCGGGTTCGATGATCGGCATCCCCTTGTGGTTCGGCGCGAACGCGATCCCCATGCAGAACCCGAACACCGCCAGCTGCACCCCGAGGAACGCGAACGCGATCCCCAGCGGCAGCAGCCAGAACACCGCGCCGACGTAGAGCACGAACCGGCCGACGAACACCGAGCCCTCCGCCCAGCGGTGCTTGACGGTGCCACGGCTCGTGTAGGTCCGGATCGACTGCCAGTGCAGGTTGACCCCCTCGACCAGGAGCATCGGGAAGAACGCGTAGCCCTGCACCCGCACGAGGACCCGGAGGAACCCGGTGCGACGCGCGGCGTCCTCCGGCCGGAACGAGATCGCATCGAAGGAGATGTCGGGGTCCTTGCCCACCGTGTTCGGGTTGGCGTGGTGCCGGGTGTGCTTGTTCATCCACCACGCGTAGCTGATGCCGGTCAGGAAGGTCCCGACGTAGCGGGCGGCACGGTCGTTCCAGTCGTGGGACGCGAACACCTGCCGGTGCGCTGCCTCGTGCGACAGGAACGCGAACTGGGTGAACAGGAGCCCGAGCACGCCGGCCACGACGAGCTGCCACCAGGAGCCGCCGAGCAGGGCGAACGCTCCGCCGGTGACGGCGAGCATCGCGGTGAGGACCCCGACGAGTCCCCAGTACCAGCCGGTCCGGCGGCCGAGCAGCCCGGCGGTCCGAACCCGCACGAGCAGTGCTGAGTAGGTCGAGGTGGTGTCGACCCGGTCGCCGCGCGGTGTGGTCTTCCGGTAGCCGTCCGGTGTCGTGGTGACCTCGCGCATGGTGTCCTCCTGGGTCGAGCTGTGGCGCTGCAACCGGGGACCGGGGCTACTTGGTGCCGCCGAGCGTACGCGCGCGCTCGGGGCCCGGTGGGGTCGCCGCTCAGGGAAGGACGAGGCGGCGCTCGACGACGGCGCGAGCGACGTCGGCGAGGAGCTCCTGGTGCGATCGGGCGTACCCGCGGAGCATGGCGAAGGCATCTTCCATGCCGACGTGGTGCGTGTGCGCGACGAAGCCCTTCGCCTGTTCGATGACGACGCGGCTGTCGAGCGCCCGCTGGAGCTGCTGCTGCGCGAGGTTCGCGTGCTCGAGCGTCCGCTGCTGCAGGATGCTGATCGTCGCGACGTCGGTGAGCGCCTGGGCGGCCAGGGCGTCCTCGCGGTTGAGCGCCCCCTCGGTCTCCCGGAACAGGTTGAGGGACCCGAGCGTGGTCTCGCGGAGCCGCATCGGGATCGAGTGCACCGACGCGTACCCGGACTCGGCTGACGCGGCGGCGAACGTCGGCCAGCGCCGCTCCATCTCGGCGTGGTCGCGCACGGACACCGGTCGCCCGGTGGCGAAGCACTCCACGCACGGGCCCTCGCCGGCGTCGAGCTGCAGCAGCCCGAGGAAGCTCGAGCGCTCGCTCGTCGAGGCGAGGACCTCGAGCTCCTGCGCCTGGTTGACGAGGAGGATGCCCGCTGCGGAGGCATCGAAGATCTCGACGACGCCGTCCACGAGGTTCTGCAGGAGGTCCACGACGTCGTAGTCGTCGACGAGGGTGTCGGTCAGGGCGACGAAGGTGTCGACGAGCCGCTGCTCGCGTGTCGGTGCCATGGTGCGTGCTCCCTAGGTCTCGGAACCGTACGGCCGGGCGAGGTCGAGTCGGCGTGCGATGAGGTCCGCGGCGACGTCGCGGACGGTGCGTTCGGTGGCGTAGGCGTGTGCCTGCAGGACGAGCAGGGCGTCCTGCACGCTCAGTCCGAGCTGCGCCGCGGCCATGCCCGTCGCCTGGTGCACCTCTCGTCTGGAGTATCGTCCCGTTTCCATGTCCGCGCGCCCATCGGCGGCGGCGGCGAGGAGGGCGTCACGGAGGACCCGGCGTGCGGCGACCTCCGTCAGCTGCACGGCGCCGCGCACCTGACCAGCGGTCAGGAAGCGCTCCTCGTCCACGGTGAGGTCCACGGCACCGACCGGGATCGTCCCGATCCGCATCGGGAACGAGAACACGGCACCGACCCCGGCACGCAGGAGTTCGTCGAGCGCAGCGGGCCAGCGTGCCCCGGTCGTGGTGGCGAGATCGGCCTCGAGCACGGGGGAGCGGGTGGTGAGGGCCTCCCAGCAGGGCCCCTCGCCGAGGTCGATCTGGATCTCGTCGACGCGTTCGGCGAGGGCGTCGCTCGCGCAGACCGTCGCCGAGCCGAGCGGGTCGCCGAGCGTCGAGATCCCGACACCCGTCACCGGCAGGGTCGCGAGGAACGGCGGACACATGTCCGTGCCGTCCGGCGCAGCCTGCATCGACGATGCGGCCGCAGTGAATTCCGTCATCGGGAGCACCGTTCCTGAGGGGTGGCTCCCGACGCTAGCGCACCGTCGTGGCCTGCGGGACGAAGTGGATCCGCGAGGCGGCACGTGTCACGTCCTGCGCGCGGGCGGTGCGGTCGTCGAAGTCCGCGCGGGCGGCGTCGCGAGCGACCTCCTTCTCGAGCAGCGACGCACGGCTGATCGTGTCGACGATCGTCGCGATGGCGCCCGACAGTCCGCGTTCGAGCTGGTCGAGGTTCGTGTGGCCGATGACGAGCCGACGGTCCTGCACGTCGAGCGAGACGTCGGGGTAGCCGGCCGCTGCGAGCTGGGCGTGTCCGTCGGCGCCGCGGATCCCGGTCGTCTCGGCGGCGTCCGGGCGTCGGTTGAACACGGCGGGGACGTCGTAGAACCTCGCGGCCTGCGGGGTGCCGAGGTCGCTGGGGAGCCCGGAGGCCACCACGCTCGTCAGGGCCAGGGGCACGGTGGCCGCCTCGGATGTGTTGGTCATGGGGTCTCCCTCGGCGGTTCCCCAGGGCGGCCGAGGGATTCCGCGGGCACACCCTGGTGACACCGTGGCGCCAGTGTGGGGCCCCGCGATGTGAGCGCTCACAGTCTCGCGATCACGCCGATCGCGTCGCGGCGTACAGGTCGCGGAGGAGGGCGGCCTCGGCGGCGTGGTGCACGAGTTCGTCGACCACGTGCAGCACGAGGGACAGTCTCGAGTCGTCCGCGTACGGCCCGGCCACCGACCCCAGCGGGTCGCCCGCCGTCGTCCCGAGGCCGCGTGCCAGGCCGGCGAACGCCGCACTCGCGTCCGCGACGGCCGTGGTCGCAGCGTCCGCTCCGGTGGCCGAACCGACGGTCGGGGCGCCGGATGCATCGGCGCCGAGCCAGCTCCAGTTCCGCTCCTCGCCGAGCGCCGCCGCGACGTGGTCGAGCCGCCAGCGGATGGTCACCAGTCCGTCCCCGAGGACGGGTTGCCAGTTCCACTCGTCGTCCGTGAGTCCCGCCATGCGGTCCTGGAGTCGCGTGGTCGCGTACTCGAGGAGGCCCACGACGTCCTCGACCGCGCTGGTCATCCCGCGTCGACCGGCCGGTAGACCGCGATCGGCGGCGCCTGGTCGTCACCGTCGTCGTGGCTCTCGCCGGAGGCGAGCCACGTGCGACCCTCGTGCTCGATCGTCGTCGGCAGGTCTCCGTGCACGAGGATCCGCACCGCCGGCTCGTCACCGTCGACGAGGTCTGCGCCGTGCGCCTCGGACCCGCCCGGGTTGTCGTGTACGTAGCTCATGGTCCGATCGAACTCCCGTGGCCTGGTAGAGTTCTTCCGTACGCGGATGTGGCGCAGTGGTAGCGCATCACCTTGCCAAGGTGAGGGTCGCGAGTTCGAATCTCGTCATCCGCTCGGAAGAAGCAAGGCGAAGGCCCCGGTCGGAGACGACCGGGGCCTTCGTCGTACCGCGACGGGCATCGCGGCCGGTGGGGCGGCCGACGAGCGCAGGATTCGGGTTCCCGCGCTCGTCGAACGCAGGGCCACCGTGCCCTCGGGTGCTGCGGATGGGTGGTCCGCGCGTCCCGACAGAGCATCCGGAGCGGCGGCCCCGTCGGATGGGGCGGCGGGGGAGCCGTGCGGTTTCCCGCACACTTCCCGCACGGATCGGGTGGAGCTCTTGTGCTCAGTCGATCGACGTGCCCGCGGCCCGCGTACCGGGGAACCCCACCCAACGGCGGTCCGGGCCGTCGACCACCGTGACGAGGACCGTGTCGCAGTCCCGGCACCGTGCGACGGACCCCATCGGGCTCGTGTGGACGCGGGTCCGGGCGAGGAGGCCCGTGGAACCGCACCCGGCGCACCGGAGGAGGGCGCCGGTGGCGTCGGGGCCGAGGAACTCCGCGAGGACCCCGGCCAGCGCGTTCCCGTCGACGACGGTGGACATCAGCTGCCCCCGAACCGTTCGGCGCGGACGTCGGTGGTGTCGTGTCCGAGTTCGCCGAGCCACCGCAGGACCTGCTCGACGAACGGCGTCGACCCGCACACGTACACGAGGGCGCCGGTGTCGGGCGGGAACACCGCTGCGGCGAGGGCGTCTCGCGTGAGTCGTCCCGCCGGGACCGCCGCACCGTCGGGCGCCCGGCGGCTGTACACGATCGTGGTGTCGACGCCGGCTGCCTCGGCGCGGCTGAGCTCCTCGCGGAAGAACACGTCCTCCGGCGTCCGCACCGCGTAGAGGAGCCGGAACGGAGCGGGGTCTCCGGCCTCGGCGTGGGCTCCGGCGATCGCGGCGAGCGGGACGATCCCCGAGCCGCCCGCCACGAGCTGCACCGGACGGTCCGACACGCCCGGGCGCCAGACGAACCAGCCGCCGAGCGGGCCGTGCACCTCGAGCGCGTCGCCGACCTCGACGGCGTCGACCAGGAACGGCGAGACCTCCCCGTCGTCGACCCGGTCGACGGCGAGCACCACCGACGTCGGGTCGCCGGACGACGCGATCGAGTAGGAGCGGGACGCCTGGTAGCCGTCCTCCGCGGTGAGCCGCAGGTCGAGGTGCTGCCCGGGGTCGTTGCCGGGCCACGTCGGGACGTCGAGGACGATGCGGCGCGCGTTCGGGGTCTCGGGGGAGACGGCGGCGACCGTCGCGGCGTGCCAGGTCGGCCGCCTGCGGGCCGCAGCCGACGCGGGCGGGGTGATCCGTGCCTCCAGGCCGGTGTCGGGGAGCGTCACCAGTACCGCTCCTCCTTCCACGGATCGCCGTGCAGGTTGTAGCCCGCGTTCTCCCAGAAGCCGGGCTCGTCGTCGGACTGCATGACGATCCCGCGGACCCACTTGGCGCTCTTCCAGAAGTACAGGTGCGGCACGAGCAGGCGGGCCGGTCCGCCGTGCTCTGGTTCGAGTGGGGCGCCGTCGGCCTCGAACGCGATCCAGGACTGCCCGTCGAGCAGCTCGTCGAGCGGGACGTTCGTGGTGTAGCCGCCGAAGCTGTGCACCATGCAGTAGTCGAGCGAGGTCTCGACGTCGGCGAACAGACGGTCGAGCGGGACACCGCGCCACGGCATGTCGAGCTTCGTCCAGTGCGTGACGCAGTGGATGTCGACGGTGACGTCCTCCACCCCGAGGGCCTGCACCTCGTCCCAGGACCACGTGTGCAGCCCGGACTCGGTTCGGATCGAGAAGCTCCACTCCGCCGGTTCGATCTCGGGGGTCGCCCCGGCGGAGAGCACCGGCCAGTCCTGCACGAGCGTCTGCCCGGGTGGGATCCGGGAGTCGTCCCGTTCGTGGCGTCGACCGCCGAAACCCCTCGTGAACGTCGCCATCGGTGCTCCTCGCTCGCGTGCCGGTGGTCCGATCCTGCTCCGCCCGAGGCGCGCTCGTGTAACGGCTTGGTAAACGTTCGGATCGCCGACGGAGGACGGCGCTTCCGCGGACGGGCGCGGATCGGCGGCGGATCGACGGTCGGGCGGGCACGTCACAGGACTTGGGACCCGGCCCGATCCCCTCTATCGTTCACCGGAACGATTACCAGGAGGGGTCACCCCGAATGCAACCCATCGTCCTCGAACCCCGGAATGCCCGCGGCCCGAGCCGTCGAGCGCTCCTGAGCGGCGCCGCCGGACTCGCCGGCCTCGGCCTGCTCACCCTGACCGGGTGCAGCTCCGGCGCCTCGGCCGGTACGACGTCGCTGCCCGAGGCCGCTGCCACCGGCACTGCCCGCAACGGCGGTCGGCTCCGGATCGCGCGTCCGGCGGCCTCGGCAGCCGAGACCCTCGACTCCGCCAGCTCGCTGTCGGCGTACGAGTACCTCGGCGCGCTCTACAACCGGCTCGTGAAGCTCGACCAGCAGGGGCAGACGGTCCCAGACCTCGCCGAGGAGTGGTCCGCGAACACCGACGGCACCGAGTGGACCTTCCGCCTCCGCCGCGGTGTCCGGTTCCACGACGGCTCCCGCTTCAGCGCCGACGACGCCATCGCCAGCATCCGGCACATCCTCGACGAGAAGACCGGCAGCCCGCAGGCCGGTGTGCTCGGGGAGGTGATGGACGCGGAGTCGATGTCCGCGGTCGACCCGTACACGCTCAGATTCGCGCTCACGAAGCCGAACGCCGAGTTCCCGTCGCTGCTCACCGCCTACCAGTGCTACATCGTGCCCGCCGGTGCGATCGCCGACATCGGCCGGACGGGCATCGGGACGGGTCCCTTCCGGCTGTCGTCGTTCACCCCGGCGGGCGCCGGCAGCGTCGAGGCGTTCGACGACCACTTCGCCGGACGCCCCGCGCTCGACGGCATCGACTTCTACTCGATCCAGGACACGACGGCCCGGGTGAACGCGCTGCTCGCCGGGCAGATCGACCTCATCTCGCAGACGAACCTCGACTTCGCGACCGCCCGGGTCGTCGCGGCCTCGGACCGTGCGACGATCGCCCGCTCGAAGAACGCGCAGTGGTACACGATCCCGATGCTCGCGACCTCGGACGAGTTCCGCGACCCGCGGGTGCGGCAGGCCATGAAGCTCGCGTACGACCCCCGCACGATCGTCGACACCGCACTGCAGGGCACCGGGTCGGCCGGCTGGGACAACCCCGTCCCGCCGCAGCTCGCCGCCTTCGTGGACGACCACCGCGAGTACGACCCGGACAAGGCGAAGGCGCTGCTCAAGGCTGCCGGCGCCGAAGGGTTCCGTACCTCGATCTACACGTCGAGCTACGAGTCGGTGTTCACCCCGATGGCGGTCGCCTACCGGGACGCCGTCGCCGACGCGGGCGTCCGCCTGACCGTGAAGAACGCCAGCTCCGACTCGTACTACACGCAGATCTGGATGCAGAAGCCGCTCATGGTGAGCTACTGGTTCACGGGCCGCCCGATCGACCAGCTGCTCAACCAGATCTTCCGCTCCGGCTCGTCCTACAACGAGAGCGCGTGGTCGAACGATCGGTTCGACCGGCTCCTCGACGACGCCCGTGCCGAGATGGACGACGCGAAGCGCCTGACGCTCTACCAGGACGCCCAGCGACTCGTCGTCGAGGACGGCGCGGACATGACCCCGATGTTCGGTGACCGCCTGGTCGGGCTGTCCCGCGACGTCGTGAACTACTCGGAGTACGGCTTCGAGTTCGACTACCTCCGGATCGGACTGCGCCGATGAAGCGATCACCTGGGCGCGCCGCGCCGCTGGACGTCCTCGTCCCCGTGCTCCGCCGACTCGGCATCGCCGTGCTCACGGTGGTGCTCGCCTCGCTGTTCGTGTTCCTCGCCGTGCAGGCGCTGCCCGGCGACGTCGCACAGCAACTCCTCGGGCAGAACGCCACACCCGGCGCGGTCAAGCAGCTCCGGGAGTCGCTCGGCCTCGACCAGAACGTCTGGCTGCGCTACCTGGAGTGGCTCGCCGGTGCGGTGCACGGCGACTTCGGCACCTCGCTCGTGAGCGGCGAACCCGTCGCCCCGACGCTGTTCACAGCGTTCCGGAACAGCATGCTCATCGCGGTCCCCGCGATGGTGGTCGGCGTCACGCTCTCGCTCACCCTCGGGGTGGTCGCCGGTGTCCGCCGCGGCCGTGCGTCCGACCGGGCCATCTCGATCGTCAGCCTCATCGTGATGAGCGTGCCCGAGTTCATGGTCGCGACCGTGCTCGTGCTGCTCTTCGCGATCGGGCTGCCGCTGTTCCCCGCCGTCGTCCTGCGCGGCAGCGACGCCACGGTCGGGGAGCTCCTGCCGACGATCTGGCTGCCGATCATCGTGCTGACCCTGGCGATGGCCGCGTACATCGTCCGGACCGCCCGGTCGTCGACGATCGACGTGATGGCCTCCGAGTTCGTGACCACCGCGGAGCTCAAGGGCCTGACGATGCGCCGGGTGGTGTGGAAGCACGCGGTGCCGAGCGCCCTGCTGCCGACGCTCAACGTGGTCGCGCTCAACGTGGCCTGGCTGCTCGGTGGTGTGGTCGTCGTCGAGAACGTCTTCAACTACCCGGGGATGGGCAAGCTCATGCTCGAGTCCGTCTTCAACCGGGACCTGCCGACGATCGAGGCGATCGCGCTCCTCAGTGCCCTCATCTACGTCGTGTGCAACCTCGCGGCGGACCTCGTCGCCCTGGTCCTCGACCCGAAGCTGCGCACGCGGCAGCGCCGGACGCGCACCCGGACCCGCACGCGCAGCACGCGCTCCGCCCGGAAGGCAGCAGCATGACCGCCATCGCACCGCGTTCCCGGAACGTCATCGGCGCAGCCGTCGCCCCGCTGCGCAGCTCGACCGCGCTGAGCATCGGCCTCGGCCTGATCGCGCTCCACCTCGTGCTCGCCGTCCTCGCCCCGGTCATCGCCGGCCACGACCCCGTCGCGACCGACTCGTCGAACGTGCTCGCCGGTCCGGAGTGGACGCACTGGCTCGGCACGGACCAGTACGGCCGCGACATCCTGTCCCGCACGCTCAACGGCGGCCGGTACGCACTGCTCGTGACCTTCCTCGCGACGACCATCGCGGTCGCGGTCGGGACCGTCCTCGGCTGCGTCACGGCGTACGCGGACAACTGGTTCGACGAGGTCGTCATGCGGATCGTGGACGCGCTCCTCAGCGTGCCCTCGATCCTGGCGCTGCTCGTCGTCGTCACGGTGTTCGACGCCGGGCTCTGGGTGATCGTGCTCGCGGTCACGGTGGTCTACGCGCCGGCGGTCACCCGGGTGGTCCGTGGCGCCGCCAGGACCGTCATCACGCAGGACTACGTCACGGCCGCCCGGGCCCGCGGCGAGCGGTCGATGTCGATCGTGTTCCGGGAGATCCTGCCGAACGTCCTCGACGTCGTGCTCGTCGAGTACGCGATGCGGGCGTCGTGGATCGTGCTGCTCGTGGCGTCGCTGTCCTTCCTCGGCTTCGGCGCGAACCCGCCGACACCGGACTGGGGCCTGATGGTCCAGGAGAACCGGACCGCCCTCACGGTCGTCCCGCTCGGCACGCTCGCGCCGATCGTGGCGCTGGCGACCCTGGTGGTCGGCCTCAACCTCGCGGCCGACGGGCTGAGCAAGTCGCTCGGTGTCGACCGCGCGACGAAGGGAGTCAGCGCATGAGCGTCGTCCAGGTCGACCGCCTCGCGATCTCGTACGCCGCCGGCAAGCGGTCGGTGCCGGTGGTCCGCGGCGTCTCGTTCGCCATCGAGGCGGGCCGCACCCTCGGCCTCGTCGGGGAGTCCGGCAGCGGCAAGTCCACCGTCGCCCGCACGCTCCTCGCGCACCTCCGCACCGGGTCGACGATCGAGCGCGGCACGGTGCACGTCGACGGCGAGGACGTGTTCGCGCTGTCGCCGTCCGGCCGCCGTGCGCTCCGTGGCGGCACGGCGAGCGTCGTCGCGCAGAACGCCGGGCAGGCCCTCACCCCGTCGATGCGCGTCGGCGAGCAGATCCGCGAGGCCCTCCGTGCCCACGGCGAGCCCGACGGCCCCGAGCGCGTGCTCGAGCTCGTCCGGCTCGTGCGGCTGCCGGCACCGGAGACGATCGTCCGCCGCTACCCGCACCAGCTCTCCGGCGGCCAGCAGCAGCGCGTCGCGATCGCGATGGCCGTGGCAGCCCGGCCGCGCGTGCTCGTCCTCGACGAACCCACCACCGCCCTCGACGTCGTCACGCAGGCGGCGGTCCTCGACCTCATCGCCGACCTCGGCCGCGAGCTCGGGATGGCCGTCCTCCTCGTCAGCCACGACCTCGGCGTCGTCTCCGCGATGGCGGACGAGATCGCGGTCATGCGGGACGGCGAGATCGTCGAGCACGCCGCCACGGCGGCGCTCTTCGCCGCCCCGCAGCACGAGTACACGCGCGCCCTGCTGGCCGCGGTGCCGGACGGGCGCCGGCCGGGAGGAACGGATCGCCTGCCCGAGAAGGTGACCGTCTCGCAGACGGTCACCTCCAGATCGACCGGCACCGTGCCTCCCGTCCCGCTCGTCCGTCCCGTGGTGACCGCCGACGACCTGGTGATCCGTTACGGACGCGGCCTGCCGGCCGCCGTCGACGGCGTCTCCTTCACGATCGCACCGCGCGAGACGCTCGCCGTGGTGGGGGAGTCCGGCAGCGGGAAGTCGACGCTCGCGACGGCCCTGGCCGGCCTGGTGCCGGCCGAGTCGGGCACGTTCTCGTTCGACGACGGCACGGTGAGCGGCGACCTGCGCGAGCCGATCGCCGGGCGGTCCCCGGAGCTCCGTCGTGCGGTGCAGCTCGTGTTCCAGAACGCCGACACCTCACTGAACCCGCGTCGGACCGTCGGCGCGGCGATCGCCCGGCCGCTCAAGCTGTTCACCGGTTCCTCGTCGCGGGAGCGGGTCGGCGAACTGCTCAGCCAGGTCGGCCTCGGGCCGGAGTTCGCCGACCGGCTGCCGGCGCAGCTGTCCGGCGGGCAGCGGCAGCGGGTCGGGATCGCCCGCGCGTTGGCCGCCGAGCCGCGCCTGGTCATCGCCGACGAGATCACCACCGCGCTCGACGTGCAGGTGCAGGCGGGCATCCTCGCGCTGCTCGCCGACCTGCAGCGGTCGCGCGGGCTCAGCTGCCTGTTCATCAGCCACGACCTCGCCGTCGTGCGCGGCGTGGCGGATCGCGTCGCCGTGATGACCGGCGGCCGGATCGTCGAGATCGGCCCGACCGAGCGGGTGTTCGGCGGCCCGAACCACCCGTACACGACCACGTTGCTCGCGGCGACGCTCGAACCGGGCAGCACCGAGCTGCCCGACGTCGGCGACGGGGTCCCGCGCTGGCGGCACGCCGACGGTTGGACCGACCGCGGCGACGGACACCTGACCCGGAACTGGGAGGACGCATGACCGGCTTCACCGCGCTCGGGGAGGACCCGGTGCTCCCCGACGGTGTGACCGTCCGCGACGAGTGGATCCCGATGCCGGACGGCGTCCGGCTGCACACCCGGATCTGGTCGCCGACGGCACCCGACGGGCCCGTGCCGGTCCTGCTCGAGTACCTGCCCTACCGGCTCGACGACTGGACCGCGCCCCGCGACTCCGAGCGCCACCCCTGGTACGCCGCGCACGGGTACGCGTCCGTCCGGGTGGACATCCGCGGCACCGGATCGTCCGACGGCTTCTTCGACGACGAGTACAGCGAGCAGGAACTCCGCGACGGCGAGGCCGTGATCGCCTGGCTCGCGGACCAGGAGTGGTCGACGGGCGCCGTCGGCATGTTCGGCATCTCGTGGGGCGGCTTCAACGCGCTGCAGCTCGCCGCCCGGGCGCCCGCCGCGCTCAAGGCGATCGTGACGGTGTGCTCGACGGACGACCGGTACGACAACGACGTGCACTACGTCGGCGGTGCGGTGCTCGGCATCGACATGGCGGCGTGGGGCGCGACGATGTTCGCGTTCAACTCGCGGCCACCGCGCCCCGAGGTCGTCGGCACGGACTGGGTCGCACGGTGGCGCGAGCGGCTGGAGTCGAACCGCCCGATGACCCCGGTGTGGTTGTCGCACCAGGAGCGCGACGCGTACTGGCGGCACGGCAGCGCCGCCGAGGACTACGGGAACATCGGCGCCGCCGTCCTCGCCGTCGGTGGCTGGGCCGACCCGTACCGCGACGCCGTGCTCCGGCTCGTGGCGAACGTCGACGCGCCGGTCAAGGGCATCGTCGGCCCGTGGTCGCACCAGTACCCCGACCGCGGGCTCGCACCCGGGCCCTCGATCGGGTTCCTGCAGGAGACCCTCCGCTGGTGGGACCGCTGGCTGCGCGGGGTCGACACCGGCGTCGAGCAGGAACCCGCGCTCCGGGCGTGGATCAACGAGGGCGAGCCGCCGGCGACGTACTACGAGTCCCGTCGGGGTCGGTGGGTCGGCGCCGAGGCCTGGCCGTCGTCCGCCACCACGACCCGCACGGTTCCGCTCGCCCAGCTCCGCGGTGGCGCGGACGGTGCGGTCGTCGTGCGGTCGCCGCAGCACACGGGTGCCGATGCCGGCCGGTTCTTCCCGTTCGGCAACGCCACCGACCTGCCGCCGGACCAGCGCGCCGAGGACGGCCGCTCGGTCTGCTTCGACCTGCCGCTCGACGAACCGGTCGACGTGCTCGGCAACGTCCTCGTGCACCTCGCCGTGACGAGCGACCGGCCCCGGGCCACCGTGACCGTGCGCCTGTGCGACGTGGCTCCGGACGGCTCGTCGACCCTCGTGACCAGGGGCGTGCTGAACGCCGCGAAGCGGGACGGGATGGACCGGAACGACCCGCTCGAACCCGGCGTCCCGGCGTCGCTGGCGGTGCGGCTCGTGCCGACCGGGCACCGGTTCGCCGCCGGACACCGACTCCGGATCGCCGTGTCGACGACGTACTGGCCGTGGGTCTGGCCGCACGGCGACGCGCCGACCGTGACGATCGACCCGGCCGGCTCGGACGTCGAGCTCCCGGTGTGGACGCGGAGCACCGACGACGGCGTGCGGTTCGAGCAGCCGGAACGCTCCGAACCGCTCGCGATCGAACGGGTCGCGCCGACCGAGGTGCTGCCGCAGCGCACCGTCACGCACGACGTCGAGACGGGGGAGTGGACGCTCGACGTCGACCCCGGGTACGGCGGCGGACGGGTGTACCCGGACGGCCTCGTGTTCAGCGAGGACGCCCGCGAGACCTACCGCATCCGCTCGGACGACCCGGGGTCCGCCGTGGCCACGTCGCGCTGGGCGATCGGGCTGGCGAAGCCCGAGTGGGCAGCACGGCTCGAGACGTCGTCCGAGGTCACCGCCGACGCCGACGCCTTCCACGTCCGGAACACCGTCCGCGCCTGGGCCCGGGACGGTGGGGCCGACGTCCCCGAGGTGCTCGTCACCGAGCACACCTTCGCCGACGACGTCCCGAGGACCTCGGCGTGAGCAGCACGGGGCCGGCCAGGGTCCGGCAGCGTCCCGAGGTCCGCCGCGCGATGATCGTCGAGGCAGCGCGGGCCGTCATCGTCCGGAACGGCGTCGGCGCGACCGGGCTGCGGGACATCGCGGCGGAGGCCGGGGTCTCCGTCGGCACCGTGACGTACCACTTCGGCAGCGTCGCGGAGATCCTCAACGAGGTCGTCGTGCTCGAGACCGAGCGCTTCTACGGGGCGATCGTCGCCGCGGTCGACGCCGAGCCCGACCCGGTGGCGGGCCTCCGGATGCTCGTCGAGCCGCTGTTCGGCGACACCGAGCAGGTCCGGCAGCACTGGCGGATCTGGTCGGACTACTGGACCGCGGTCGTGCGGCGGCCCGAGGTCGCGGCCGAGTACGCCGAGCGCATCCGCGTGTGGGAGGCCTGCCTGGTCCGGGTGGTCCGCCGCGGCACCGAGTCCGGCGCGTTCGTGCCGGCGGAGGCACCCGAGGTCGTCGCGCTCAAGCTCGCGGCGTACAGCGACGGGGTCGCAACGCAGATCGCCCAGGGTGTCCCGGACCTGACGAACGCGGTGGCGCTCCGGTGGATGTGGACGTTCCTGTCGCACGAACTCGGGGTGACCGCTGCGGGTATCGGTGGAAGCGGCTCCGAGCCCTTGTGATGAGGTAAGGCTTGCCTTACCGTTGGGGCATGGCACGGACCCGGCGACAGCCCAGCGAACGCATCCTCATCGCCGGCGGCGTCGACGACCTCCCCGAGATGACCCGCATGCTCGAGGACCTGCCCGAGAACGCCTACGGCCAGGTCTTCGTCGAGGCAGCCCTCGCCGAGCAGGTCCGCACCCTGCCGGCGCCCCCGCGCGTGACGGTGACGTGGCTGCTCCGGAGCGCCCGTACCTCGGCGGTGGCACCCCTCGTCTTCGCCGACCACGGCGAGGCCCTCGCGCACGCCGTGACCGGGTGGGCCGCCGAGTGGTGCGTCGCCGACTGCGAGCCGCGCACGAGCGTCTGGATCGGGTGCGCGGACAGCCCCTGGGTCGAGCGCGCGCGGTCGGTCGTGCAGATCGAACTCGCCGACGCGGGGTTCGACACGCTCGTCGGCTGACAGGTTAGGTCAGCCTCCGCTTCCTTGCGGCATACAAAAGAAGCGGGCACTGTTGTCACCATCGGTTGCACGCCACTGGACAGGACAGGCCCAGCGGCCCGGTGTAGCCACGAGGCAGGAGGAAACGACATGACCAACACCACCAGCACCACGCCCACCACGTCCCCGTTCTCGACGACGCCGGAGCTCGCCGCTGGGGTGGCGCAGTTCCTCGCCCCCGTCGTGATCGACCTCGAGGCGCTCGTCGTCAACGGCAAGCAGGCCCACTGGCACGTCCGCGGCCGCAACTTCGTCGGCGTGCACGAGCTCCTCGACACCATCGTCGAGCACGCCCAGGAGTGGGCCGACCTCGCCGCGGAGCGCATCGTCGCCCTCGGACTGCCGGTCGACTCCCGCATCGCGACCGTCGCCGCGAACACCACGATCCCGCCGCTGTCCGAGGGCTTCCAGAACTCCGACGTGACCATCACCGAGGTCATCGCCGAGATCGACGCCGCGCTGCTGCAGGTCCGCCGCGCCGTCGAGGGGCTCGACGAGGTCGACCTCAACAGCCAGGACGTCGTCATCGAGATCGAGCGCGGCCTCACCAAGGACCGCTGGTTCCTGCAGGCGCACCTGGCCGCGTAGACGCGACCGAGAACCGGACGGGAGGCGCGGTGCCAGCTGGCACCGCGCCTCCCGTCCGTCTGTGGTCCCGTCCCGTTCACGCGACGGACCATGCCCGTTCACCCGGCTGTACCCACGCACAGCCATCCTCGGATGGCACCCGTTCGGGGCACAGACGAGGGGAACACGCAATGCAGCACACTCCGCAGCGCCGCCGTCGCGCGGCGCTCGCACTCGGCGCCGCGCTCATCGCCGGCGCGGTCGCACTGCCCGGCACCGCCGAGGCCGTCGGGCAGCTCGCACTGAGCCAGCACGGGGGCGCCCAGCGTCACCAGGGCGACCAGACGCACTCGATCCAGCAGGAGATCAAGCGGGCCGGCGCGAAGAACGTCATCCTGCTCATCGGCGACGGGATGGGCGACTCCGAGATCACCATCGCGCGGAACTACCAGTACGGCGCGGCCGGTCGGCTCCCGGGCCTGGACGCCCTGCCGCTCACCGGCTCGTACACGACGTACTCCCTCTACAAGGACGGTGCCGACAAGGGCAAGCCCGACTACGTCACCGACTCCGCGGCGTCCGGCAGCGCCTGGGCCACCGGGACGAAGACCTACGACGGCGCGATCTCGGTCGACGTCGACGGGAAGCAGCAGAAGACGCTCCTCGAGCTCGCGAAGGCGAACGGCTTCCGCACCGGCGACGTCTCCACCGCCGAGATCCAGGACGCCACCCCGGCGGTCCAGGTCGCCCACGTCGGCGTGCGCTCCTGCTACGGGCCGGACACCGCCTCGTGCGGCACCGACGCCCTGCAGAACGGCGGACTCGGCTCGATCAGCGAGCAGCTGCTGAACGCCCGCCCGGACCTCACCCTCGGTGGCGGCTCGGCGAGCTTCCAGCAGACCGCGAAGGCCGGACAGTGGCAGGGCTCGACGCTGTTCGCCCAGGCCGCGGAGCGCGGCTACCAGGTCGTCTCGGACGCCGACGGCCTCGCGGCCGTCCGTCGGGCCGACCAGACGAAGCCCCTGCTCGGGCTGTTCACCCCGGGCAACTTCCCGACCCGGTACGCCCCCACCACGGCGACCGTCGGTGGAGCGGACCAGGCACCGGTGCAGTGCACGCCGAACCCGGCACGGCTGTCGACTGGGCTGTCGCTGCAGTCGCTCACGAACAAGTCGATCGACCTGCTGGGCCGTGATCGCGCGAAGACCGGCAAGGGCTTCTTCCTGCAGGTCGAGGGCGCGAGCATCGACAAGCAGGACCACGCCGCCGACGCCTGCGGCCAGATCGGCGAGACGATCGACTTCGACGAGGCCGTGCAGTCCGCGCTGGCCTTCGCCAAGAAGGACGGCAACACGCTCGTCATCGCGACCGCCGACCACGCGCACTCGAGCCAGATCGTCGACAGCACGCCGCCGACCTCGCTCTCCACGGCGCTCCGCACGGCCGACGGCACCACGATGAAGGTCTCGTACGGCACGGCCGGCGCGGGCAGCTCGCAGCAGCACACCGGCACGCAGGTGCGCATCGCGGCGTACGGGCCCGGTGCCGCGAACGTCGTCGGGCTCTCCGACCAGACGGACACCTTCTTCACGATCCGCGATGGCCTGCGGCTGAGCGACGACCTCGCGTCGCTCTCCCGCGGAGCGCGCATCGACCTGTCGGTCGGGGCCCCGCGTCCGAACCAGCGGGTGACGCTCACGGGGTCCCGGTTCGCCGGTGACCGCCAGGTGCGGGTCGCGGTCGGCTCGACGGACCTCGGCACGGTCGACGTCATCGACGGCACGGCGACGGTGGCGTGGAAGGCGACGACGGGCAAGTCGACGATCACCTTCACGGGCGTGCAGTCCGGCAAGCAGGCGTCGAAGCAGGTCCGCGTCCGCTGAGGCGTGTGGTCGTTCCGCGCGTAGGAGGTCGTTCCGCGCGTAGGGGGTCGGAAGTTCCTGCCTCCTACGCGCGATTCGGCTTGCTACGCGCGATTCTGCCTCCTACGCGCGGATCAGACTCAGGGTGCCGGGGTCACCAGGCCGGTCTCGTAGGCCAGGACCACGGCGTGCACGCGGTCCCGCAGCTGCAGCTTCGCGAGGATCCGGCCCACGTGGGTCTTCACGGTCTGCTCGGCGATGAACAGGTCGGCTGCGATCTCACCGTTCGACCGGCCGCGTGCGACGAGCAGGAACACGTCCCGCTCCCGGTCCGTCAGCACGTCGAGCACCTCGGTGCGCGGTTCAGCCGGCAGCGGCCCAGCGACGAACGCCTCGACGAGGTGCCGGGTCACCCGCGGGGCGAGCAGCGAGTCGCCCTCGGCCACGGTGCGCACGGCCTGCACGAGTTCGTCGGCGCTGGCGTCCTTGAGCAGGAAGCCGCTCGCCCCGGCCCGCAGGGCGTCGAACACGTAGTCGTCGATGTCGAACGTCGTGAGCATCACCACGCGGACGGGTCGGTCGGCGGGCGCCGCGGTGATCCGCCGGGTCGCCTCGATCCCGTCGAGCTCGGGCATGCGGACGTCCATCAGGATCACGTCCGGCTGCAGGCGGAGCGCCTCGACGACCGCGTCGGCACCGTTCACGGCCTCGCCCACGACCTCGACGTCGTCCTGGGCCTGGAGGATCGCCCGCAGTCCCATGCGGAACATCTGCTGGTCGTCCACCACCATCACACGCGTCATCGGCTTCCTCCGTCGGCCGCCGGTCCACGGACGGGCCGTGTCGGTCGGGTGGGCAGGCCGACCGCGACGCGGAAGCCGCCGTCCGGGGTCGGCCCGTGGTCGATCGTGCCGCCGAGCGCAGCGACCCGCTCCCGCATGCCCGCGAGTCCGAAGCCCCCGTCGTCCGGGGGAGCGGCAGGGACGGTGCCAGCGGGGGGTGCGGTGTTGGCGACCTGGACCGCGAGGGCCGAGCCGTGCCTCCCGACCGTCACCACGGTGGACGCGCCGGGCGCGTGCCGGGCCACGTTGCCGAGCGCTTCCTGCACGACCCGGTAGACGGTGAGCTGCGCGAGCCGGTCCACGTCGTCGTCGGCCGCCTCGTCCGCGTCGAGGCGGAGCTCGACCGGGATGCCGGCAGCCCTGGTCGCCTGCACCAACGCCGGCAGGTCCGCGAAACGGGGCTGCGGAGCGCGCTCCGCGTCGGCATCCCCGCGGAGCGTGCCGAGGAGCTGCCGCATCTCGCGGAGCGCCGTGCGGGAGGTCTCCGCGATGGCGGCGAACTCCGCGCGCGCGTCCGGGGCGAGGCCGGCGACGCGGTACGGGGCGGACTCGGCCTGCATGTGCACGACCGACATGCTGTGCGCGACGACGTCGTGCAGCTCGCGGGCGATCCGGGAACGCTCCTCGACCGAGCGGCGCCGAGCCTGCTCGAGTTCGGCGTCCCGGCGGGCTTCGGCGAGTTCCTCGCGGATGGACCGGCGCTGCCCGATCACGATCGCCGCCGCGGCCAGGATGAGCGTGTCGCCGGCGGTCACCACGAAGCTCGTGGCCCACACGTCCGCCTGCCCCCAGCGGCCCGGGGCCACCGCGACGAGCACCAGGACGAGCACGGCCGACGCCGCCCAGACCGTCGCGGTGAGTCGCCAGGTCGATCGCACGCCGAGCACGACGAGCAGCACGCTCAGCCCGATGATGCCCGTCACCGGGACCGGCCACGGGCCGGCGGTGCTCGGGGCCGTCAGCAGTCCGAGGGCCGCCAGGCCCGCGAGGTGGGCGGTCGACGACGCCCGGGGGAACAGCGGCGCGAGGCCGATGCTCACGGAGAGCACGGCCGACACGAGCATCGACAGCGGGACCGGCACGTCGTAGAAGATCGACGTCACCGGGGCGGCGACCGTGAAGAGGGTGACCGCGATGACGACCAGGCCGACCCGGATACCGATGAGCACCCAGGACGGCCGGATCCGGTTCGGCGGTGCGGTCACGGGCGGTGCGGTCACGGGCGGGCGATCTCTCCGGTGGGGACGATGCGGGTGGTGGGCCGGCCGGCCCGGGTGTCGGGGACCTCGGACCGCTCGGGCGCGGCGTCCGCGACTGCCGCTGCCGCGGCAGCGGCTGCGGCACGGGCGTCGCGCTTCCGGGTGACTCTACCGATGACCCGGTCGACCGCGATGCCGAGGCCCGCGGCGACGACCATCGAGACCAGCGCCGCGACGATCGGCTCGTGCAGGACGCTCGACGCGGCGAGGGCGATCCCGATCGACGTCGCCGACCAGGCCAGTCCGGCGAGCGAACTGATCGCGAGGAACCGGCGGTAGGGGAGCCGCGTCGCACCGGCGGTCGTGTTCACGGCGACCCGGCCGACGGGGATGTACCGGCCGATGAGGATCAGGCTCGCGGAACGCCGCTGCATCTGCCGCTCGGCGAACGCGAACGCGGCGGCGATGCGCGGGCGCTTCGACCGGGCCAGCCGGGCGAGCCCGATCCGACGTCCGATCCAGTACGCGATCGAGTCGCCGGCGATCGCCCCGAGTGCGGCGACGACGAGGACCCCGGCGAGGACCGGCTGGCCGGAGGTCGCGGCGATGGCGGCGACGGCGACGAGGGCGGACTCGCTCGGCACCGGCGGGAAGAACCCGTCGACGAGGCACAGGGCGAAGAGGACGACGTAGACGAGCGGACTCGCGGCCAGCTCGGTCACGAGCGGGGTGATCTGGTCGAACACGGGTGGCTCCCTCCGCCGACGGACCTCGCCGACGGGTTCGACGCTACGGAGCCGACGCAGCGCTGCCATCCCGCCCGGGTCTCGACCACCCCCTACCGCGGTATGACTTCGCGGTGGCCGGTCAGGCTGGCGCCTCGGGGTCCGTCGCCGCGGCGGCCTCGCGGATGCGGCGCACGACCGCCGTCGTGGAGTGCTCGGGGACGTAGTCGACCATGACCACCTCGCCGCCGTACCCCCGGACCACCTCGGTCTCGCGGAGCATCTCCGGGGAGTAGTCGCCGCCCTTGACGTAGACCTCGGGCCGGAGTCGCTCGATCAGCGGGATCGGCGTGTCCGTGGCGAACACGGTGACCAGGTCCACGCAGGCGAGGGCCGCGAGGACACCGGCGCGGTCCTCGGCGGTGTTGATCGGCCGCTCCGGTCCCTTCAGACGCCGCACCGAGTCGTCGTCGTTCAGCGCGACGACGAGCAGGTCGCCGAGGTCCCGTGCCTGCCGCAGGTACGTCGTGTGCCCGCGGTGGACCACGTCGAAGCACCCGTTCGTGAACACCACGCGGCGTCCGTCCTCGCGGGCCCGCTCGACGGCCGCGGCGAGCTCGTCGTGGTCGACCACGGTCGCGGCCGGCGCCGTCACGGAGTCGAGGAGGGCCGCCGCGGTGCACACCGACGTCCCGGCCTCGCGGACGACCACGTCGGCGGCCGCCTGCGCGACGGAGACCGCGTCCCGCAGCGGGGCGTGCACGGCGAGCGCCACGGTCGCCGCGGCGCAGAACGTGTCGCCGGCGCCGGACGCCTGCTGCTCGGACGCGGGGACCGCCCGGGTCCGGAAGCCGGCGTCCGCGCCCTGCTCCAGCAGCACCGTCCCGTCGCGGTCGAGCGTGACGACGGCCGCGCGGGCACCGGTCGTCCGGAACACCTCGTCGCGGGCGTCGACGATCGCGGGGACACGGTCCGGACCGGTGCCGAGGGCGCGGCCGAGGAGTGCGGCCGTCTCGCCGGCGTTCGGCGTGACGAGGTCGGGTCGGAGCGCTGCCCAGCGGGTGAGGTCGTGCGCGTCGACCACGACGGCACCCGGGCGGTCGACGTCGAGCACCGGCACGACGTCGGACGCCTGCACGCCGAGCCCGTAGTCGCAGACCACCGCCGCGTCGGCGCAGCGGATCGCTCGGCGGACGGCAGCTGCCAGGAGCGTTCCGTGGTCGGCGGTCGGTGTCGCGGCGATCTCGTCGACGCGGACGACCACCCGGTCACCGCCGACGACGCGGGACTTCGTGGTGGTGCGGGTGTCCGGCACGACGACCATGTACGACGTGTCCACGCCGGCGGCGTCGAGGCGCTCCCGGAGCGTGCGGCCGGCCTCGTCGTCGCCGAGGAGCCCGACCACGCGGACCCGGGCACCGAGGGCACGGGCGTTCACCGCGGTGTTCGCCGCGCCGCCGGGCACGGCGACCGTGCCGGTGACGCGCACGACCGGTGCCGGCGCCTCGCGGGAGACGCGCTCGGCCTCGCCCACCGTCCAACGGTCGAGGATGCAGTCCCCGATCACGACGACGAGCGGTTCGCGGTCGTCGACCGCGGCGACGAGGTCCCGGACGATCCGGACGTCGGCGGTCACCGGGCACCACCGGGAGCCGTCGTCGGCGGAGCCGGTTCGAGGTGCACGACGGTGGTGGTCGTCAGCTCGTCGAGCAGGTGCGGGCCGTAGCCGTACCCGGCGCCGGACGCACCGCGGGGTTGGGCGCTGCCGCCCGGGGCGCCCCCGAAGACGGCGTTCACCTTCACCGTGCCGACGGGGAGTTCTGCGGCGGCCCGGAGCGCGTGTCCGGTGTCGTTCGTGAGGACGGTCGCGGCCAGGCCGTACCGGTCCGCGGCGGCGAGCCGGAGGCCCTCGTCGAAGTCGTCGACCACGCGGACCGGCGCGATCGGTCCGAACGTCTCCTCGGTCATGACGGTCATGTCCTCGGTCACGTCGGTGAGCACGGTCGCCGGGTAGAACGTCCCGACGCCGTCCGGCGTGGCCCCGCCGGTGCGCGCGGTGGCGCCGCGGCCGAGGGCGTCGTCGACGTGCGACTGCACCGTGCGGCGGAGCCGGTTGTCGACGAGGGGACCGTACTCCGCGGCCGGGGCCGTCGTGCGACGCTCGGCCTCGGCGACGAGCGCGGCCACGAACGGATCCGCGATCGCCCGGTGGACGTACACCCGCTCGACGCTGGTGCAGATCTGTCCGGTGTTGGCGAAGGCGCCGAGTGCGACCTGCGCCGCGGCCCACGTCGGGTCCACGTCGGCGTCCACGATGACGGCGTCGTTCCCGCCGTTCTCCCGGACGACGTGGGCGCGGGTGCGGACGGCGACCTCGGACAGTCGGTCGCCGGTCGAGGTCGAGCCGACGTGCGCGTAGACGTCGATGCCCTCCTGCTCGAGCAGCAGCTCGCCGGTGGCGGCGTCACCGTCGACCCCGACCAGGACGCCGTCCGGCAGGACCTCGGCGAGCAGGGCGTTGAGACGGGCGATCGTGGCGGGGGAGCGCTCGCTGCCCTTGTGCACGACCGTGTTGCCGGCGACGATCGCTGCGCCGAGGATCCCGCACGCCACCGCGACCGGGTCGTTCCAGGGGGTCAGTGCGAGGACGACACCCCGCGGGTGCGGCACCGCCCAGTCCGCGGCACCGAACGAGCCGCGGAGGGCCTCACCGCGGTGCACGGGTCCGAGCTCGGCGTACTGCACGAGCGTGCCGATGCCCGCCTCGACGCCGCCCAGCGCGTCACCGGGCACCTTTCCGGTCTCCCGCGTGTTCAGGTCGGCCAGCTCCTGCGCGTGCTCGCGGACGCGCTGGGCCGCCGCGTGCAGCAGGGCTCCGCGCTCGGCCGGCGCGGTCCGAGCCCAGGCGGGCGCGGCCCCGCGTGCACGGGCGACGGCGTCGCGGACGTCGGCCTCGCTGGCGCGACGGACACGGGACGCGGTCGACCCGTCGACCGGGTCGGTCACGACGAGGTCCTCGGTGGCGGTGAGTGCGATCGTCATGGGTTCCTTCCGGGTTCGAGCGGGAGTCTGACGCTTCTCGTCGGACCCTGGGTGCGGACTCGACATCGCGCTTCTCGTCCATCCGGGTCCGGGGCTGGGCACGTCGGCGGTCCGGGGCCGGTAGACGGGGAGGGTGCAACTGATCGGCAACGGTGGAGAACGCTTCGACGACGTCCGCGAGATCGCGGTGCTGCGAGGCGGAGGGCTCGGCGACCTGCTCTTCGCTGTGCCCGCCCTCGAGGCCCTCGCCGCGGCCTATCCCGAGGCGCGGATCACACTCCTCGGCACACCGACGGCGCCCGCCGTCCTGGCCGGACGGTCGGACGCCGTGCACGCGTTCGAGGAGCTCCCGGTAGCGCCGGGTGTCCGCGACTCCGGACCGGACGCACCGAGCCGGGAGGACTTCGAGGCGCGCTTGACGGGTCGCTTCGACCTCGCGGTGCAGCTCCACGGGGGTGGCCGGAACTCGAACCCGTTCCTGCTCCGCCTCGGTGCCCGCCACACCGTCGGTACCGCGACCGAGGACGCCGAGGTCCTCGAACGATGGGTCCGCTACGTCTACTACCAGCACGAGGTCGTCCGGGCGCTCGAGGTGGTCTCGCTCGCCGGCGCGACGCCCGTCACCCTGGACCCCCGCGTGCACGTCACCGAGGACGAACGCACCGCCGTGCGTGAGCGGCTCGGCGTGCGGGGCCGCCTGGTCGTGATCCACCCGGGTGCGACGGACCCACGTCGTCGCTGGAGCCCGGACCGGTTCGCCGCAGTCGCCCGCGCCCGGCTCGACGCCGGCGACCACGTGGTCCTCGTCGGGGACGCCACGGACGTCCCGGCTGCCTCGGCCATCCGGGGCGCGCTGCCCGCGGACACTGCGGACCGGGTCCACGACCTGTCCGGCTCGCTCCCACTCGCCGACCTGCCTGCGGTGCTCGCGGCCGCGGACGTGATGGTCGGCGACGACTCCGGCCCCCGGCACCTGGCCGTGGCGGTGGGGACGCCGACCGTCGGCGTCTTCTGGTTCGGCAACGTGGTCAACGCCGGTCCGTTCGACCGCGGCCGGCACCGCGTGCACCTGTCGTTCGTGACGCGCTGCCCGGTCTGCGGGGTCGACGTCACGCAGGTCGGCTGGACGGCCGAGCGCTGCGCGCACGATCCGTCGTACGTCGACGAGGTCCGGCCGGAAGCGGTCCTGGCCGACGTCGCGGACCTGTTCGCCACCACCTGACGGACGGGAGGCGCGGTGCCGCCCCGCCCCGCGCCTCCCGTCCGCCGCCTGCCAACGCGACAGATCCCCGCGAACGTTCCGCGGCCCGGCCCTACGGCCAGCTCGGCTCGGTCGCCGGCATGATCGACAGCTCTCGGATCTCGCAGCCCACCGGCTGCGACAGCGCGAACACGATCGCGTTCGCGACGTACTCCGGCTCGATGAGCTGGGCGTCCGGGCCCGGCTTGTACTGCTCGGTGCGGTCGGCGAAGAAGTTCGTCCGCATGCCCGCCGGGATGACGTTCGTGACGCCGATGCGTCCCCCGGTCTCGGCAGCGAGGGCCTGGGAGAACCCGCGAACGCCGAACTTCGACGCCGAGTAGGCCGTCCCGTCCCCGACGCCACGCAGAGCGAGCGATGACGAGATCGTCACGACGCGTCCGTGCGTCGCCTCGAGCGCGGGGAGTGCCGCACGGACGACGGCCGCCGTACCGAGCAGGTTGACCGCCACGATGCGTTCCCAGTCCCCGGACGAGATCCCGCCGATCGGGGCGGGCTTGTCGATGCCGGCCGCGGTCACGACGGCGTCGAGCCCACCGTGCCGTTCGGACGCCTCGCGGACGGCTCGCTCGGTCGCCTCGGTGTCGGTGACGTCGACCTCGACGGCGTCGACGCCCTCCGGCACCGCGTCGACGCGCAGGTCGAGGACGATGGGGGTACCACCGGCCTCGGTGACGGCCGCTGCGACCGCGGCTCCGAGTCCGGAGGCGCCACCGGTGACGAGGACACGGCCGATCGGGGTTGTGGGGACGGGCATGGACTTCCTTCCGTAGGGGGTGGGTGGTGTGCGAGCTCGGTGGTGTCAGCCGACTGCCGCGAGCGCCGCCGCGAGACGTGTGGTGGACCGACCCGGGTGGAACGGCACCGTGACGACCCGGCCGCCCCACTCGGCGAGCGTCCGCGCCTCGGGCAGTTCGCTCGCTTTGTAGTCGCCGCCCTTCGCCCAGACGTCCGGGCGGAAGCGCCGGAGTGCCTCGTCCGGGGTCTGCTCGTCGAACACGACGACGGCGTCGACGCAGTCGAGTGCGAGCAGGAGCTCGACGCGGTCCTCCTGGCCGATGACGGGACGGTCCGGGCCCTTCAACGCGCGGACCGAGTCGTCCGAGTTGAGGCAGACGACCAGGCAGTCGCCGAGCGCCCGCGCGGCGGAGAGCGTCCGGGCGTGCCCGGCGTGCAGCAGGTCGAAGCACCCGCCGGTCGCGACGACGGTGCCGCCGGCGCTCCGGACCTCGTGCACGACGCGCATCGCGTCCCGGTCGATTCCGGGGACCGCGACCGGTGCGGGACCGTCGTCGGCGAACAGGCCGGTGACGCCGCCGGCGGCGAGGTACTCGGACGCTGCGGCGACCCCGTCCGCGACGGCTCCGGCGACGTCCGAGCCGGCGGCGAGCGCGACCGCGACACCGGCGGCGAGTCGGTCGCCGGCGCCGCAGGGATCGCCCGCCGTGACGGACGGAGCGCGGACGAACCGGTTGCCGTCCGTGGCGCTCGCCACGAGGGCACCTCGGTCCCCGAGCGTCACGGCGACCGCTCCGACGCCCCAGGTCTCGACGAGGCGTTCGGCCGCTGCCGTGGCGAAGGGGACCCCGTCGACGACGTCGACGACGTCACCGACGAACCGTCGCGCCTCGGCGGCGTTCGGCGTCGCGACCGTGGTGCCGGGGACGGGGGCTGCGCCCTTCGGGTGCGGGTCCCAGACGAGGGGGATGCGCTCGGCGGCGCGTGCGAGGGCGGACCGCATCGCGGGGGCGGCCGCGACTCCGCGGCCGTAGTCCGCGACCACGATCGCGTCGACGCCGTCGAGGACGGCGGTCATGTCGTCGCCGACGGCGGGGACCGGCGGGGTGCCGCAGTTCTCGTCGATGCGGACGAGGGCGTGGTCGGCGACGCGGACGCGGGTCTTCGCCGGGGTCGGCGCGCCGGACGGCCCGGCGACGATCGTGACGTCAGGGAGGAGGTCGCGGATCTCGGTGGCTCGGGCATCGTCGCCGAGCACGGTGACGAGGACGACGTCGTGGCCATCCCGGGCGAGCATGGTGGCGACGAGTCCGGCGCCGCCCGCTCGGCGGTCGTCGGTGCGGACGTCGACGACCGGGACCGGCGCGTCCGGGCTGAGGCGTTCGCTCGTCCCGGACACGTCGACGTCGAGGAGCGTGTCGCCGACGACGGCGATGCGGAACGACGGATCAGTCGTCGTCGGCCGCCCCGACGGCGCGCTCATCGGCGATCGCCCCGGCGCAGTGCGGGCTCCATCGCCCGGCAGAGCGCGTGCACGAGCACGAGCTGCGCCTCCTGCACGTTCGCCGGCGGGCCGTCGATGCAGATCGCGTCGTCGACCAGGTCGGCGAGCGGGTTCGGCCGGGGACCGGTCATCGCGATCGCCCGAGCCCCGACGGCGCGGGCGGCCTCGGCGGCGCGGAGCAGGTTCGGGCTCTTGCCGCTCGTGCTGAGCAGCACGACGACGTCACCGGCGCGGGCGTGGGCCGACACCTGACGCGCGAACACCTCGTCGTAGCCGTAGTCGTTCCCGATCGCCGTGACCGCGGAGGACTCGGCGTGCAGCGAGATCGCCGAGTACGCCGGGCGGTCCCCGTCGAACCGACCGGTCAGCTCGGAGGTGAGGTGCTGGGCTTCGGCCGCCGATCCGCCGTTGCCGGCGGCCAGCAGCCGCCGGCCGGCGACGAGTCGTCCGGAGATGTCGTCGGCCCAGTCGCCGATGTGGTCCTTGTGGTCGACGAGGGACGCGACCACCGGAACGGAGGCCGCGACGTGGTCGAGCACGATCCGCGCACTCGCGGTGGTCGGTCCGTCCACCGTCCCGGTTCGCTGGTCGATGGTCATCGGGCGGTCCTCTCCGTCGAGTGCGCGGGACGGACGGCCCGTCCGGCGCGGGTGCTGGTGGGGCGGGGTGTCGCGGACGGCGCACCGGTCGCGGCTCTCCCGGCGACGAGGCGGACGTAGACGCGCTCACTGTCGGCGGCGACCTTCTGCCAGGTGTACCGGGTCTCGGCACGCTCCCGACCGGCGCGTCCGAACTCCTCGCGTCGTCCGGGATCGTCGAGCAGGCCGGCGACGGCGACCGCGACCGCCGCTTCGTCACGCGGCGGCACGTGCAGACCGGTGGCGTCCCCGACGACCGTGTCGATGAGGCCGCCGACCCTCGACGCGACGACGGGGCGTCCGCACGCCATGGCCTCGAGCGGCACGATGCCGAACGGTTCGTACCAGGGCGCGCACACCACGACGTCGGCGCTGCGGTACACCGCGGGCATGTCGTGCTGTCCGAGCTGCCCCCGGAAGGTCACGTGGTCGCGGACCCCGAGCGACCGGGCGAGGGCGTCCAACCGTTGGTACTCGGGGTCGTCGGCGAGGTCGGCCCCGGCGACCCCGGCACCGCCGACGACGACGAGCTCGACGTCGCGGCCCTCCGCCACCAGCGCGGCGAGGGCAGCGATCGTCGTACCCACGCCCTTCCGGCGGACGAGGCGGGAGGCGGTGAGGATGCGAGCGGCACGGCCGCGGACCTCGACGGGTCGCCCGTCACCGGCGGGCCGGAACAGGGAGACGTCCACACCGCAGGGGACGACCGAGATGCGGTGCAGCGGTACGCCGAGCGCCTTGAGCTCGAACGCCTCGTCCGAGCACGTCGCCACCACCTGGTCGACGCTCCGCCCCACGGCGGGCTCGACCCACTCGCGCTCGGCGGGGCTGGTGTCGGCGGCTCCCTGGTGCCGGCGCTTCACGACGCCCAGCGCGTGGAAGGTCTGCACGACGGGGATGCGCACGCCGCCGGTCCGGGCCTGCACCTGGTCGACCGCCTCGAGCGCGGCGTGACCGGACATCCAGAAGTGGGCGTGCACGATGTCGGGACGCTCGACGAACCACGCTGCGGCGAGCACCGACGCGAACGTGCCCATGGAGGGGAACAGCTCGTCCTTCGGCACCGTCCGAGCCGGTCCCGCGGCGACGTGCACGACCTCGACGCCGGGCCGGAGCGCCACCCGCACGGGCGTGGTGGCGTCGTCCCGGCGGGTGTAGACGGTGACCTGGTGGCCCCGGTCGGCCAACGCGCCGGAGAGCTCCGCGACGTGCACGTTCTGCCCGCCGGCGTCCACACCACCGAGCACCGCGAGCGGGCTCGCGTGTTCGGAGACCATCGCGATCTTCATCGCGCACTCCCTTCCACGGCGACCGCAGCCGCACGGTTCCGTCGGACACCACGGGACACGGCGTCGTCGAGGAGGACGTCCCAGTCGGCGGTGAAGCGTCCGAGCGCGTGCCGCGCCAGCACGGCCTCGCGGGCGACGGCGCCGCGTCGTCGGGCCTCCTCCGGGTCGGCGAGCAGCGTCCTGGAGGCGCGGACCAGCTCCTCGACGTCGGTCGCGATCGCGCCGGCCCCGGCCGGTACCGTCCGCGCCGCGTCCGTCGTGGCGAGCACGAGGACGGGCATCGCCATGTGCATCGCCTCGAGGAGCGAGAGGCCGAGCGACGTCCACCGGTTCGGGTGCACGTACGCCCGCCGCTCCGCGAGGGCGCTGTGCATCGGGTCCGCCGCGACGTCCCCGCGGGCGACGACGCGGTCGCCGAAGCCGAGTACCGGCAGGCGCTCGGTCCCCATGCCCCAGACGTCGACGGGCGCGACCGCCGCGAACCGCGGGAGCAGATCGGTGCCGACGACGCGGTGGCGGCGGACCGGCTCGTTGATGACGACGCCCAGGCGCTCCAGCGTGCCGCGGTAGCGCGGACCTGGGTCGACGACGCCGTGCTCGACGACGGTGGTCCTCGTCGTGCCGCAGTCCCACATCAGCGCGTTCCAGTGCGTCACGTGCGCGATCGTCAGGTCGTCCCGGTCCCGGAGCGGGTGCAGGCTGTTCGGCACGTCCACGCGCGGTGCGTTGTGCTCGACGAACACCATCGGCACCGGCCGGCCGCCGAGCAGACGCCGTGCGGCCTCGACCTCCTCCGGGCGCTGCAGGACCACGACGTCGACCTCGGCGGCGACGACGTCGGCCGGGTCGACCTCGACCGCGGAGGACGGCCAGGAGCGTCCGCCCCGGCCGAGGCCCCACGCGTCGCGCTGCGGCGTGGTCGGGATGAGGTACTCGTGCGGGCCGCGGACGAACGCGTCCATCCAGCCACCGTGCACGTGCCAGACGAGGATCCGCATGCAGGCCCTTTCGAGTTCGACGGGAGGAGAAGCAGGAGCAGTGGCGGACGCTACGCAGCGCCTTCTGGGGTGCCCCGCAGGCTTCTCCGGACCATCCGCGAAGCGCGGTCCAGCAGCCGTTCGTGCGCTTCCAGGACGTCATCGATGCGCACCGTGGACAGGCACGGGTGACCCGCGACGGGGCACTCACGGGCACGGCTCAGGCGGCACGGGGCGTCCTGGTCGCCGAGCAGTTCGACGAGCGGTCCCTCCGGTGCCCACTTCACCGCGGGCACGACGGGGGAGAACAGACTGACGATCGGCGCCCCCACCGCCGCGGCGAGGTGCGCCGGCCCGGTGTTGCCCACCACGACGACCTCGGCCCCGGCGAGCACCGCGGCGAGTTCCGCGGGGGAGGTCCGCCCGCCGAGGTCGATCGCGGTGTCCCCGGCGACGGCCGCCGTGCGTGCACGTTCACCGGGGGAACCCGTGACCACGACGGGGACGCCGCGGGCTGCGTAGGCCGCGACCAGCGCACGGTGGTGCGACTCGGGCCACTCCCGGGCCGGGACGCTCGCGCCCGGGTGGACGACCACGTACCGGTCCAGCCCGGCCACGGGCGGCGGCGCGCCGACGTCGAGGCGCACCCCGAGCCTCCCGGCATCACCCGGCGGCGGGCGGAACCCGGCCGCCGCGGCGATGCGCAGTGCGCGCTCCCGTTCCGGCACGTCCTCGGGGAGGTCCTCGCCCGGTCGCAGGCGCACGTCGAGCAGCGACCCGGGGTGGTCGACGCTCGCGCCGGACACGCGCTGGACACCGGCCAACCGGAGCAGCAGCGCGACGGGCAGGGGCGACTGGTGGAACGAGGTGAAGACGACGGCCTCGTCCGGGGCCTCCTCGGCGACGATCGCGCGGAACTCGGCGAGCAGGTCGTCGTCGATCGGTCGTGCGGTCTCGGTGACCCACGGCGCGGCCCACACCCGGACCCGGTCGACGCCGGGCAGGAGGTCGGCAGCCGGCGCACCCTGCGGGCCGCAGAGCATCGTGACGTGCGAGGCCCCGGCCGCGATCGCCCGCACCGCCGGGCCGGTCACCAGGGCGTCGCCGAACGAGTCCAGCCGCACGGCCAGGACCCGCGGCCGGGCGCCGGGCTCCGGGCCGCTCACGACCGCACCGCTTCGGCGTGCGCAAGGGCCGACTCCACGGCCTCGTCGAGGGTCGCCGCGACGGTCGGCGCAGCGTCGACCTCCGCCTGCCGGGTCCGCGGCGTCGGCACGAGCACGGCCTGCGCGCCCGCTGCCAGGGCGGCCCCGACGTCGGCACCGATGTCCCCGATCACGACCAGCTCCTCCGGTGCCAGCCCGAGTCGCTCCGCGGCGTCGAGCACCATTCCGGGCCGGGGCTTCCGGCACGCGCACCCGTCTTCGGCGTCGTGCGGGCACACGCACCACGTGTCGAACGGTCCGACGAGTTCGTCGACCCGGGCGTTGGTCGCGTCGACCTGCTCGCGGGTCGCCATGCCCTTCGCGATCACGGACTGGTTCGTCACCACCCCCAGCAGCAGTCCGGCCGCCCGGGCACGCTCCACCGCCCGGTGCGCACCGGGCACGGGCACGACCAGGTGCGGATCGGCGTTGTAGGGGACGTCGACGACGAGCGTGTCGTCCCGATCGAAGAGGAGACCGCGAACCACACGGTCCGGAGTGAGAGCCATGTTCTCCGAGTACCTGTGGGGAGCCGGGGGCGGCCTCAGGAACAGCCACGGAACGCGATCCCGGGTCCTCGCGCAGCGCTCCGTCACTAAGGTCGGCGCCGTGACCGCCGCCGACACCCTGCCCCCGTCCGACGGGCGCCCCGAGCTGCTCGTGCTCCGCGCCATCAAGCTCGGCGACCTGCTCGTCGCCGTCCCGGCACTGCGCGCGCTCCGGCGTGCCTTCCCGGAGCACCGGATCACGCTCGCGACGACTGCCTGGCTCGCCCCGGTCGTCGAGCTCGTACCCGCGGTCGACGTCCACCTGGCCCAGCACGGGCTCGACCACCCGATCAGCGCCCCGGCTGGCGCAGTCGACGTCGCGGTGAACCTGCACGGCGCCGGCCCGGAGTCGTCCGACCTCGTCGCGGCGCTCGGCGCACGGCGGGTGATCGGGCACGCGGACCCCACCAACGGCTTCGAGGGTCCGGCGTGGCCGGACGGCGTCCACGAACGGGAGCGCTGGACGCGCCTGCTCACCTGGCACGGCGTCACCGCCGACCCGGACGACGTCGCCATCGCCCGCCCGGTCGCGCCCCCTGTCGTCGCGGACGCCGCGGTCGTGCACGTCGGCGCCTTCCACGGCGCCCGGCACTGGCCGACGGACCGCTTCGCCGCCGTGGTGCGCGGGTTGCTGGATCGCGGGTTCGACGTGGTCCTGACGGGAGGCGCGGACGACGTCGGGCGCGCGGCCGCCGTCGCAGGGGCGTCCGGGCTGGCGCCGGAGGCGATCCTGGCCGGCGTCCTGGGTCTGCAGGAGTTCGCGGGCGTCATCGCCGCTGCGCGGGTCGTCGTCACCGTCGACACCGGTGCCGCCCACCTCGCCTCGGCGTACGGGATCCCCTCGGTCGTGGTCTTCGGTCCGGTGCCGCCCGAAGCGTGGGGTCCGCCGGCCGCCGGCCGCCACCTGGTGCTGACCGACGCATCCGTCCGTCGCGGTGACGTGTTCGCCGAGGACCCCGACCCGGCACTGCTCGCGGTCGGACCGGGCGACGTGCTCGAGGCGGTCGACGCCCTGGGCGTGGCCGTGACCGACGCACGGACCGCCCGGTAGCGTCGGAGGCGAGCGGCCCGGACGCACCGGGCGCTCACGAGGAGGCGCACGTGTTCGAAGCCGCGAACATCCGGGACTGGATCGGCCTGCCGGTCGTCGACGAGACCGACGACAAGGTGGGCACGCTCGAGAGCATCTACTACGACACCGCGACGTCGGAGCCGGCGTTCGGTTCGGTCACGACCGGACTCGTCGGGTTCCAGAAGCTCCTGTTCGTCCCGCTCACCGGAGCGCTCGTGGCACCGAAGCACCTCCGCGTGGCCTTCCCGAAGAAGCTCGTGAAGGACGCTCCGACGATCCCGACCGACGGTGAGCTCGACGCCTCGCTCGAACCGGAGCTCTACCAGCACTACGGGCTCGAGTACCGCACCGGCAGCGGGGGAGAGCGCCGGCTCGGCCGTCGCTGAACGGACCCGACGCGTGCTCCCGGGCGTCGCGGACCGCGCGTCCGGGCGCACGCGTTAGCCTGGTTCGTCCGACCCGACCCTGGAGGCCGAACCTGCTCCGCTCCGCCCGCTCGACGCTGCTCGCCGCAGCGGCGACCTTCGTCGTGCTCGCCGGGTCGCTCGTCGGCAGCGGCGCAGCGGTCGCGGCACCGATGTGGCCCGTCCCCGAGCCCTGGCCGTCGGCGGCCGTGCCGGAGGAGACCCTCGCCGGCATCCCCGCCGGCAGCGAGTACGTCGCGCTCGGCGACTCGTACTCGGCCGGCTACGGGCTGTCCGACCTGACGCGTCTGCCGACGAGTGCGTGCGGCCAGTCGGCGCAGGACTACCCCCACCGCATCGCGGCTCGCTTCGGGCTGGCGCTGCAGGACGTCACCTGCGGTGGGGCGACGAGTGCGGACATCACCAGCGGGTTCCAGTTCAAGGGCGTCCCGCCGCAGGTCCGGTCGTTGTCGGCGCAGACCCGCCTCGTCACGCTGACGATCGGTGGCAACGACGCCGACCTGTTCGGCACCGCGGCGTCGTGCCTCGCGATCTCGTCCAAGGGACCGGTCTTCTCGGGACGGGACGCCCCGTCGTGCCGGAGCACCCTCGTGTCCGACGGGGTCGACCAGCTCGGCGCGAAGATCCAGTCCCGCGTCGCCCTGGGCATCGCCGGGACGCTCGCCGCGGTGAAGGCGGCGGCACCGAACGCCGTGATCGTGTTCCTCGGCTACCCGGCGATCTTCCCGGACGCCGACCACACCCCGAAGGGCGGCTGCTTCCGGTCGGCCCTGGACCTCGGCACCCTGACCGGGTCGTTCCCGACGAACTCGTACCCGTTCACGAACACCGACGTCCGGTACCTCCACGGGGTCCAGGAGGAACTCAACGAGGTGTCGAAGACCGCCGCCCGCGCGGCCGGCGTCCGGTTCGTCGACGTCTTCTCGAGCACGCAGGCCCACTCCGCCTGTGCGATGAAGCAGCCGTACGTGTCCGGGGTGTCCCTCGACGGCACGGCGAACCTGCGACGGATCGACCTGCAGCCGGGCGCCCTACACCCGAACATGCGCGGGGTCGCGTACCTGACGAAGCGGGTCGCAGCGGCGACACGCGACCTCGCCGGCTGACCGACCCGGCCGACGACCCGACCGACGCGGCCGACATCGGCTGACGCGCGTCAGGCGCTGACGCCGACCGCCTCCGTGTGCGCTGCCGGCGGCACCACGCAGACCGGCGACACCGTCTCCCGCAGGACGTCGTGGAGCACCGACCCCGACAGCGCCCTCACGTGCCCCAGCCCGAGCACGACGAGACACGCCCGGCGGGTGTGCGCGGCGATGGCGTGCCCCGGGTGCCCCTCGACGAGCAGCGGGTGGAAGCGGACGTCCGGGTACCGCCGGGTGAGCTCGGTCGTCACGCGCTGCAGGAGTTCGGCGTTCCGGGTGCGCCACCGCATCGGGTCCTCGGCGAAGTCGGTCAGCCCGGTGCGGGTGAGCACCGGCATCTCCCACGCCCGCAGCAGTGTCACGCGGCGGTGCCGGCGGTGGGCCTCGTCGACGGCGATCACCACGGCGCGCTCGTCCAACGGTTCCTCGACGGCCAGGACGACGTCGCCGTCGATCGGGTGCGATCCGTCGGGTACGACGACGGTCGGCACTGCTGCACGCTCGGCGACGCGTGCGGGGTCTCCGCCGGCGGTCGAACCCCGCCGGCTCCGGAACGTCCCGATCACGAGCAGATCCCCGTCGTCGGACTCCTCCACGAGCACTGCGGCGAACGGGCCCGCGTGGCGCCGGATCTCGACCTGCACGTCCGGGAGGCCCGCGCGCGCGGCATCCGCGACGGCCTCGGCCACGCGCTTGCCCGCCGGTCCGACGCGGGCTTCGAGCGCTGGGTCCACCCCGATCACCCGGATGCGCTCGATGCCGGTGCCCGCCCGCGCGGTGATCCAGTGCAGGGCTTCCTCGTGCGGCTTCGCCGCGTCCGCGGCCAGCGTGACCGTCGTCCACCGTTCGTCCATCCCGATCGACCTCCTCGTCCGGGGTCCTCCGGGGGCGTCGCATGGCGCTCCTTGCGGTGGAAACTACTCCTGCTGCGTCCTTCCGGACGCGTTCTCGACAGAGCCGGACCGCGTGCGCCCCGCGCCCGTCCCGACCAGGCGACGGACTGGAGGCGCGGGTCGGCGCCGCCACGCGCCTCCAGTCCGGCGGCCCGCCGGGTCGACACCCCGCCCAGCCTCGTCGACGCGTCCCCGCGTTCCGTCGCACGTGTTCCGCACTACGCTCGCCGACATGGTGCTCAGTGCGGGACTCCTGCTCTACCGGATCGGCGACCCGGGGCTGCAGGTGTGGATCGCGCACATGGGCGGGCCCTTCTGGCTCCGTCGACCTCGGGCGTGGTCGATCCCGAAGGGGCTCGTCGAGGGGAGCGAGGACGTGCTCGAGACCGCACGTCGGGAGTTCGCGGAGGAGATCGGTGTCCCCGCCCCCTCCGGCACGCCGATCGACCTCGGGGAACACCGGCAGGCGTCGGGGAAGCGGGTGCGGGTGTTCGCGGTCGAGGCTCCGGCATTCGACGTCACCGAGGTCCACTCGAACACCGTGCGGCTGGAACTCCCGCGTGGCTCCGGCCGGTTCGTCGAGGTGCCCGAGGTCGACGAGGCCCGGTGGGTGTCGATCGACGCTGCGCGGACCATGGTCGTCGCGGGGCAGGTCGCAGCGCTCGATCGATTGGCAGCGCTGGTGGTGCCGTGACGAGTGTCTGCTCCTGTTGCCGGAGTGGCAGGAGTCACGAACGCGTCTCGGTCTGGACGGAGTTCGCGGTCCCTGGCTAGCCTGAACGAGCGCCGTGGCAGTTCGGCGCACGAAGCAGGGGAGTTCCACATGCGGCGTTGGCGTGCGGTCACAGCAGGGCTGACCGGGATCGTGCTCGGAGCAGGTCTGGCGATCGGCGGCGCGACGAGCGCTTCCGCAGCGCCGGCCGGGCACTGGGGCACGTTCACACTGAGCGGGTCGAGCAAGAACTACACGGGCACGATGACGTTGCCCGGGTTCCCGGACACGACCTTCACCTCGACCTCCCGGCAGTCCACCGTGATCAGCGGGGCATCGACGTGGCAGGGGCCCTCGACCGGCCCCGGTGCCGCGTACGGTTCCAGCCGGGGCAACACCTACATCAACCAGCGTCCCAACGCGGACTCGCCGAACGCGGCGGCTGCGTCGACCACGACCTACACGTTCGACGGTGCGACGCCGGGCAACAGCAGCTGGTCGTTCGTCCTCGGTGACATCGACGCCGACCAGGCGACGATCTCCGCGACGGTGCAGGGCGGCGCTCCGGCGACGGCGGCGCAGCTCGGCTTCCAGAGCGGGTACAACTCGTGCTCCGCGGTCTCCGCCGGCGGATGGTCCTGCCCGGCCGACCCGGGCGGTGTCCCGGCCGGCAAGGACGTCCCGACCTGGGACGCCGCGACGCGCACCCTGACCGGGAACGCCGCCGCGAACGACACCTCCGGTGCCACCGCCTGGTTCACGCCGACGGTGCCGCTCACCACGCTGACGATCACCTACCAGCAGCGCAGCGGCTTCCCCGTGTACCAGACCTGGTTCGCGAACCGGACGGCCGCGATCACCGGCACCGCAACGCTCGACGGCACCCCGATCCCCGGGGCCACCGTGACGGTCACCGCCCCGCGCGGGACGCAGTACACGACGACCACCGGGGCCGACGGGACGTACTCGTTCCCGGAGCTCCCGGTGATCGGCGGCTACACGGTCGACATCACGCCGCCGCCGAACGCGGAAGGCACCGCCTCGAAGACGACGTCGCTCAACACCACGCCGGGTGGTGCCGACCAGGTCGTCGACTTCGCGTTCGAGGCACCCGCTGACACCGTCTCGGTGATCGGCACGGTGACCGACGAGAACGGCAACCCGGCGTCCAACGTCCCCGTCGTCATCATCGACCCGGACGACGGCACGACGCTCGTCGACACCACGACGAACACCGACGGCGTGTACACGGGTTCGGACCTGCCTGCCGACACCGACCTCGGGGTCTCGGTCGGCGGCGCCGACCCCGAGCCGATCCGCACCGGTGACGCCGACGCACCGCCGGCCCAGGTCCCCGCGATCGAGGCGCCACCCGCGGTCATCGCGACCGTCACCGGAGTGGTGTCGCTCGACGGGACCCCGGTCGCCGCCGGGCGGGTGGTCGAGCTCCTCGAAGGCACCACCGTCGTCGGGTCGACCACGACGGACGCGAACGGTCGCTACACGTTCGCCACGTCTGCCGGGACGTACACGGTCCGCACCACCGTCCCGACGCCGGGTGCCACCGGTGCCACGGAGAACACCGGCGTGAGGGCCACGGCGGGCTCGAGCATCGAGTCCGACCTGGCGTTCGCGACGCCGGCAGCGCCAGCGGTGGTCACCACGGACCAGCCCGGCACCGTGACGGACACGAACGGCGACCCGGTCGCGGGCGTCGACGTCGTGGCCACCCCGACCGACCCGGAGGCCGGCGCACCGGTCAGCACCACGACGGGCGCCGACGGCACGTTCGACCTCACAGGGCTCGCTCCCACGACGGAGTACACGGTCGAGGTCGACGGCGCCGAACCGCAGACCATCACCACGCCCGAGAACGGTTCGGCCACGCCGCTGGCGATCACGGTCCCGGCCGCGGTGGTCACCCCGACGCCGACGCCCTCGCCCTCGGCTCCCGCCGGTGGGTCGGGCACCACGCCGGTGTCGTCGGACGGCGGCTCGAGCACGGGCGGTGCGCTCGCGTACACCGGTGCGGACGTCACGCCCGGGATCATCGCGGCAGGCGTGCTCGTGCTCCTCGGCGCCGGGCTGCTGACGTTCCGTGCCGTGCGGAACCGTCGTCGGACCTCGCACCGGCAGGACTGACCCGGACACACGGAAGGGGCGGGACCGGCGCTGCCGATCCCGCCCCTCCGGCGTGTGCGGGGCGGAGGGTGGGGGAGGCGGCGGGCGGCGGGCGGTGCCGAGGTCGCACGTTCTGTCGCCCGACGTCGCTCCGCGCGGCACTTCGTGCGACCTCGATGACACGCGCGCGGCATGTCGTGCGACCTCGATGACACGCGCGCGGCATGTCGTGCGACCTCAGCCAGCCCGCCGGGACCTGACGGGCCCGGCGCGTCCCGGGCCTCGAGGTCGCACGTTCTGTCGCCCGAGACCGCCCCGCGCGGCACTTCGTGCGACCTCGATGGCACGCGCGCGGCATGTCGTGCGACCTCGGCCGGCGCGATCGGCCAGCCGGACCGCCCGCCCGGCCGGGCTCAGCGGCGCCGACGCGTCGGCACGGACCCCGTCGACACGGCGCCCGGTACGACCGAGACCGACCCCGTCAGGGTCTGGATCGCCCGGCTCACGACGGGCACCGAGGTGGTGACGACCGCGAGCGACGAGGTGATGGCCTCGATCGACGAGGTCGACAGGTGCTCCTGCACGTTCGAGTGCACCGGGAAGCCACGACGGGCCGCGATCACGACACCGAGTGAACCGACCAGCACCGCAGCGCCCGCGAACGGCATGAACTGCAGCCCGACGACGCTCAGGGCCTGGCCGCCGATCGCCGCGCCGCCCGCGATCCCGATGTTCGACGCGCCGTTGACGAGCGCACCGGCGATGTCGGGGGAGACGCCTCCGGTCCGGATCGCCGCCGCCATGAAGAGCGTGCCCGTGGTGCCGTTGGCCGCCATCCAGACGCCCGCGACGACCATGGTGCCGAGCAGCGACCCGTGCACGAACGGCAGGACGGCGAACGCGGCCGCCATCACGGCGACGGAGACGATCAGGGTCTGCCGGGGTGCCCGGTCGACGAACATGCCGGCGAGCCAGAGGCCGACGACCCCGGTGCCGCCGAGCACGAGCAGCGCGCCGCTCACCATGCCGGCGTCGAGTCCGGCATCGATCGCGTACGGGCCGATGTACGTGTAGACGATGTAGTGCCCGGCGAAGAGCAGCAGATCGGCGATCACGACGGAGAGCAGACCGGTGCGGGCCCAGGCCTTCGGGGACCCGATGTGCGGCGACGCGGCACCGCTCACGCTCGGCAGGAAGAGCAGCGCGACGACGGCGAGGGCGGCGGCCGCGACGGCGACGGCCCCGACGGCGGGACGCCATCCGATGGACTGCGCGACCCAGGTGGCGATCGGCACGCCGAGGACGAACCCGAGCGAGCTGCCGGAGTAGACGAACGCGATCGCACGGCCGGCGAGTCGCGGCGGGACGATCCGGGTGGCGTACGCGGAGGCCACCGAGAAGAAGAGCGCGTGGGCGATGCCGCCGACGACCCGCCCGGCGCAAACGACGGCGAACGAGGGCGCGAGCGCGATCATCACGTTCGACACGGTGTAGCCGATGAGCGTCGCGACGAGCACGGTCTTGCGGGGGAGCCGGGCGGTGAGCGACGTCAGGGGGAGCGCCAGGAGCGCGACGGCCGCGGCGTACACCGTGACGACGATGCCCATGGTCGACTCGGAGACCCCGAGGTCGGCGCTCATGGTCCCGAGCAGCCCGACGGGCATGAGCTCGGTGGTGATCGCGAAGAACGTGGCGAGACCGAGCACGGCGATGCCGACGATCGACCCGCTCGTGACGGTGATCGGCCGCGTGTTCGTCACGGCCGGGTTCGTGGTGGTGTTGGTGGACACGCTGCTGACCTCCTCCGGGGCACGGCGGAGCACGCGTCGGTGTCGATGGATCGACGACAGCAGATGCGCACTCGCTGGTGGTGTGGATGTGGATGTGTTCGGGTACGACTCCACGGCGAGTGCGTCCATCCAGTGTTGCACGCTGCACGGAAGCAGCGCGAGAGCCTTCGCCGAGAATCTCCTAGGAGCGCTCCAACGCAGGCGCCACGCAGCCATTCCCGATCCGGGGAAGATCAGTTCTCGTTCGTCACCGTGCCCTGCACACCGCCGCCGCGCAGCGTCAGCGTCAGCGTCCCGCTCATCGACTGTGCGGACAGCGACACGGAGCCGTGCAGCGCCTCGGTCCGGGGGTAGCAGGCGGACGTCGACTCGAGTCGGTTCGCCGTCGCGACGAGGCAGATGGTCGAACGGTCCGTCCCGACGCCGGCCCACACGCTCCACGGCGTGTCGAACGAGCCGCCGTCCAACGCCCGGTTCGTGAAGATCAGCCGGGTGGTGCGCAGGCTCACCGGCGCCTCGACCGGGCCGGGCAGCTGGTCGGCGTAGGTCTGCGGGGCGTCGAGCAGGTCCTCGAGGGTGATCGTCCCGGCGCTGGGCGTGACGCTCGGTGCAGCGGGTGTCTGCTCGCGCGACGTCCCGACCGCGGTCCCGGCCGCGAACGCCACGCCGATCGCCGCGGCTGCGCCGAGCGCGATCCACACGCGGGGCCGGGTGGTCCACAGGAACCGTCCGACCCGCGTCCGCCAAGGGGCGGTGTCGGCCTGGAGGCGCGGATCACCTCCGTCGTGCTCCGGCACGTCCGGCAGGTGGTCGGTTCCGGAACCGTCTGCCGCAGCAGGCGGCGCCGTCGCAGGTGGCCGGACGGACCCGCCGGGGTCGACCGCGGCAGTGGGGGCCGACCACGTCGGGACCGGTGGCAGCGGGGTGACGGGTGTCGTGCCTCCAGGCCGGTGGTGCGCTACCGCAGGACGTCGATGCCCGTGGGCCAGCTGCTGCAGCGCTCCACGCGCCCGCAGGGCGTCGGCCTCCGGCACACCGGCACCCCACGCGAGCGCCTCGAGCCGTGCTCGTTCCGCTGCCACGTCGTCGTCGGCCATGCCTCATCGTCCCACCGGCGCTGCGTGCGTGCTCGCCCAGTTCGGGGGCGTAGACGGGTGCGATGACCGACACGCACGAACCCGATCCCGAGACCCTCGAACCGCTGAGCCACGACGCGCAGTCCGGCGAGGCCGACTACGTCGCGACGAGTCCCGGCGGGAGCGGGACCGAACGCCACGTCCCCACCGCCGACGAGGAGCAGGGACGCGGCACCGAGTACGACCCCGTCGACCAGGGCCCGCAGCAGGAGGGCCAGGGCGGCTAAGCGAGCACGCGGCGCAGCACGGCACGCTCCCCGTACGTCCACGCCGCACTCGTGAGGACGTAGAGGGCCGCGGCGAGGGGTGCGATCGCGGCGAACACCACGGTGACGAACGGGGCGTACCGCCCGATCGCCGCCGTGGCCGCTGCGCCGGGCACCGCTGCGTCCGGCACGGCGGCCGGGTTCCAGCGCAGGTTCGCGCGGCGGGTCAGTTCGACCACGATCGCGAGGACGGCGAGCAGGAGCACGATCACCCACGCGTGCGCCCAGAGCGGGGACGACACGACGACGACGAGCGAGTGGCCGAGCGGGACGCCGGCCAGGGTCGCCGAGAGCAGCGTGTTCGTCACCCCGCCGATCGAGGCGTGCGTGAACAGGGCGTAGACGAGCGACAGCACCGGGGCCTGGGCGAGCACCGGCAGGCAGCCGGCGAGCGGCGACACCCGCTCGTTCGTGTAGAGCTCCTGCATCGCGCGTTGCAACTGCTCGCGGTCCTTCGCGTACCGCTTCCGCAGGCCTGCGAGCTGCGGCGCGAGCCGTCGGCGGTCCCGTTCGGCCCGGACCTGCAGGACGGCGAGCGGCACGAGCACCGCCCGGACCGCGACGGTCAGCAGGACGACGGCGATCGCGGCGGCGAGTCCGCCGGCGACGGGGGAGAGCACCGCGGTGGTCGCGGCGAGCAGGTCGGCGCCGCCGTGCAGCAGCGGCCCGACGAGGGGCAGGGTCGAGAGGTCCATGACGTTCCGATCGGTTCGGTGGGAGGGGTCGCGTGTGCGGCCCGTCCACCGGTCGGTGGTCAGGCCGGGGCGACGACTCCCGGTGCCCGGGGTCGGGCGTGCCCGTCGGCATCGGGGTGGCTCCACGCGATGCGCGTGACGAGGTCCGCCGGCGCCCGCGACGGCGTTGCCTGTCCGCCCGTGTCGAGACCGAGCACGACCGCCAGGACGTGGGCCACCAGCACGGCGACGGCCACGGCGGTCAGCCCGAGCGCCGCGACCGCCACCAGTGGCAGCGCGGTCACCGCGGGGTCGCCGAGCACGAGCGCGGCGACGCAGCGCAGGAGGAACTCGACGACGGTCATGGTCCGTTCAGGGTAACGCCCGCGCGCCGCTCGGGGGGAAGTGGCTGGTCACGGCAGGATCGTGCCCATGACCGCAGGTTCGCCGAGCACCCCAGCGACCGCCGCCCTCGAGCGGGCGGGGGTCCCGTACACGCCGCACGTGTACGAGCACCACGAGACCGCCACGAACTTCGGTGAGGAGGCAGCGGCCGCCCTCGGGCTCCGCGAGGAGCAGGTGTTCAAGACGCTGGTGGTGTCGGTGGACGGTGCCCTGGCGGTGGCGATCGTCCCGGTGGCGAACCGTCTCGACCTCAAGGCGATCGCGGCGGCCGTCGGCGGGAAGAAGGCGACCCTGGCGGACCCGGCCCTCGCCGAGAAGCGGACCGGCTACGTGGTGGGCGGCATCAGCCCGGTCGGACAGAAGACGAAGCTGCGGACCGTGGTGGACGAGTCGGCGCTGTCCTACCCGAGCATCTTCGTGTCCGGTGGCCGTCGTGGCTTCGACATCGAGGTGGCACCGGCCGACCTCGTGCGCGTCACCGAGGCCACGGCCGCGGCGATCGCGCGGGCCTGAGTCCAGTCACCTCAAGTTTTGTTGCACGCCGGGAATGACCCGGCACCTCCTGCGTTGCATTGAGTCGAAGGCACTCAAGTTCCCAGGAGGTCCCTTTGCCAGCACAGTTCGGTCCGACCAGCGGCAGCGACTCGTTCGACGAGTTCCTCGCGCGTCTGCTCGCCTCCCAGAACCCCGGCGCCCAGCGATCCGTACCGCTGGGACGCCCGGTCGACATCACGCGACTGCTCAGCCGTCGCACCCACGAACTGCTCCAGCGCACCGCCGAGTACGCCGTGGAGCAGGGCCAGCACGAGGTGGACGCCCTGCACGTCCTGCACGTGCTCGTCCGGACCGACCCGTTCACGGCGATCGTCCGGCAGGCCGGCGTCGACCCCGAACAGCTCGCCGACGAGATCGAGCAGCGCCTCCCGATGGCGCAGGAGCGGGGGGACGGTGCGGATCGACCGGCGCTCACGGGCACCGCGCAGCGCATCCTGCTCGAGGCCACCCAGGCTGCCCGCGGGTTCGGCAGCACCTACACCGACCCCGAGCACGTCTTCTTCGCGCTCGTCGTGGACCAGGACACCGTCACCGGGCAGCTGCTCGCGAGCGCCGGTGTCACCCCGCAGGTGATGCAGGAGTATGCGGCGCAGGCCTCGGCTGCCGCACGCGCGGGGCGCCCGATGCCCGGGACCGAGTCGACGACCAGCCCCGACGAGCCGGTCTCCGACACCCCGACGCTCGACCAGTTCGGCACCGACCTCACCGAGCGCGCCCGCGACGGGCGCATCGACCCGGTGATCGGCCGCGCCGACGAGATCGAGCAGACCGTCGAGATCCTGCTCCGCCGCACCAAGAACAACCCCGTCCTCATCGGCGAACCCGGCGTGGGCAAGACCGCGATCGTCGAGGGCCTCGCCCAGCGCATCGCGGACGGCGACGTGCCCGTCCTGCTGCAGGGCAAGCGGGTCGTGGCGCTCGACCTCCCCGGCATGCTCTCCGGCACCCGCTACCGCGGCGACTTCGAGGAGCGGCTCACGACCGCGATGGACGAGATCGCGGCGCACGCCGACGAGCTCATCGTGTTCGTCGACGAGCTGCACACCGTGGTCGGCGCCGGTGGGGGTGGCGAGGGCGGTTCGATGGACGCCGGCAACATCCTCAAGCCCCGGCTGGCCCGCGGCGACCTGCACCTGGTCGGAGCCACCACCCTCAACGAGTACCGACGGATCGAGAAGGACGCCGCACTCGAACGTCGCTTCCAGCCGGTCACGGTCGGGGAGCCCAGCATCGAGGACGCGGTCGCGATCCTGACCGGCCTCGCCCCGCGCTACGAGGAGCACCACGGCGTGACCTACACGCCGGAGGCCCTGCGTGCCTCGGTCGAACTGTCGCACCGCTACGTCACCGACCGGCACCTGCCGGACAAGGCCATCGACCTCGTCGACCAGGCCGGCGCACGTCGTCGGCTCGCCCTGTCGGGCGACGTCGACGTCGAGGCGCTGCGCGCGCAGGTCGCCACGCTGACCGCGTCCAAGGACGCCGCTGTGGCAGAGGAGCACTACGAGGAAGCGTCGCGCCTGCGCGACGAGATCGACGACCTGGAGGCACGGATCACCGCCGCCGGACAGGCGGACGCCGGTCGTGCCTCCAGTCCGGAGATCGTGGGCACGTCGATCACGGAAGCCGACATCGCTGCCGTCGTGTCGCGCGCCACCGGCATCCCGGCCACGCGCCTGACGCAGGGCGACCGTTCCCGGCTCGCCGTGCTCGAGGAGGAACTCCACGAGCGCGTCGTCGGCCAGGACGACGCCGTGCGCGCGATCGCCACCGCGGTGCGGCGCAGCCGGACCGGCATGGGCGACCCGCGTCGTCCGGTCGGCAGCTTCCTGTTCCTCGGCCCGACGGGCGTCGGCAAGACCGAACTCGCGAAGGCCCTCGCCGGATCCCTGTTCGGCGACGAGTCGGCGATGCTCCGCTTCGACATGAGCGAGTTCGGCGAACGCCACACCGTGTCGCGGCTGGTCGGTGCCCCTCCCGGGTACGTCGGCTACGACGAGGCCGGGCAGCTCACCGAGCGTGTCCGTCGCAACCCGTACTCGGTGATCCTGCTCGACGAGGTCGAGAAGGCCCACCCGGACGTCTTCAACCTGCTCCTGCAGGTGCTCGACGACGGCCGGTTGACCGACGGCCAGGGGCGCACGGTCGACTTCCGGAACACGGTCGTCATCATGACGTCGAACATCGGCTCGGAGTTCCTCGCGTCGCGGTCCGGCGCGCTCGGGTTCGCGCCGGTCGGAGCCGGCGACGGCGCCGACTCGTACGGTTTCGGCGAGGACGACCTGCGCGCCCGGGTGATGGGCAAGCTGCGCGAGGCGATGCGGCCGGAGTTCATCAACCGCATCGACGAGATCGTGCTGTTCCGCAAGCTCGACCGCTCGCAGCTGCACGCGATCGTGTCGCTGCTGCTCCAGGACACGGCGCTCCGGTTGCTCGCGCAGGGCATGACCCTGTCGGTCTCGGACGCCGCGGTGGACTGGCTCGCCGAGCACGGGTACGAGCCGGAGTACGGCGCCCGTCCGCTCCGTCGCCTGATCCAGCGCGAGGTCGACGACCGCATCGCGAACCTCGTCGTCGGCGAGGCCGTGACGGACGGCGACACCGTGCGGATCGACGTGGTCGACGGCGCGCTGTCGACGGTGGCAACAGACCCCGCGTCCGTCTGATCCCCTTCGAGAACGCCCCGGTGTCATGCGCGCCGGGGCGTTCTCGCGTGTTCGGGAATGCAATTCTGGAAGAAGTTCGAGAAAAGGGTTGCGCGGGGAATACTGGTGTGGATAGTGTTCACGGGCAGCAATCACCGCGTCAGCACGAGACCGAGAGGGGGCCCGACCATGATGATCACCGCAACGACACCGTTCCGTGGAATCCGTACGTCCGGCGGCACCCCGATCCGGGTCCGCTGACACGGAGCGTCCCGCACCTGTCGACACCTCTGTCCAGGCGCCCCCGCGCTGAGTTGATCTCGCCGGAGAGCGCCTGACGCCTTCGTCGGTCACGCATCTCGCATGCTCGATCATCGCCGTTCGTGGTGGTGGTCTCCGTGCAGCGGAATGCAGCCGCGAATGTCGGTGGTGGGTGGCACGCTCCTCGTACCGGAAGTCATTCACGAGCACCTTCGTGCGCATTCTCGCGCGGGGTGCGGAATGCATTCTCACGCATTCACCTCATGCCCGTGTGTCGGGCAGTTCCGTCCTGCCCGCGTGCGGGCGATTCCGTCATGCCCTGAAGGGGACACCGTGTCCACGAAGACCACCACCATCCGCCCTCCCGATACCCGCGCGGTGCGCCGTCGGGTCTCGCTCTCCGACCGCATCGCGCTCCGCATCGGGATGACCCTCATCATCTGGAGCCGCCGTACCCATCGTGTGCGACCGTCGGTCGACTTCGAGACGCGGCAGCGACTCGAACGCGAGCGACTCGACCGCGAAGCCCGCTGGCTCCTCCAGAGTGCCGCGATGCACCTCTGGCACTGAGCGCGCTCGCGCTGGCTCCGTCGCCACCTGCACGGTGCGAGGTCCCGCCGACCTCGCACCGTGCGGGGGCACGCCTCGTCTCCCGTACCGTTGTCGGGTGACCGAAACCGCTGCTGCACTCGTCGAACGCCTCACCGCCATCGTCCCGGACTTCCCGTCGCCGGGGATCCTGTTCCGCGACGTCACGCCGGTGTTCTCCGACGCGGTCGCCTTCGGCCGGGTCTGCGAAGCACTCGCCGCGCCGTTCGCCGTCGGTGACGGGTTCGCCGCGGTCGCCGGCATCGAGGCCCGTGGCTTCGCCCTCGCCGGTGGCATCGCTGCGCAGCACCAGGTCGGCGTCCTGACCGTCCGCAAGGCCGGCAAGCTCCCCGGCGAGGTCCTCAGCGAGCAGTACGCACTGGAGTACGGCGAGGCCGAGCTCGAGCTCCGGCCCGGCCAGCTGCCCGCCGGTACCCGGGTGCTCGTGATCGACGACGTCCTCGCGACGGGTGGCACCGCGGCCGCCACCGTGACGCTGCTCGAACGCGCCGGGTACGAGGCGATCGGGTTCGCCGCGCTGCTCGAGCTCGACGGGCTCGCCGGGCGCGAGCGGCTCGAGTCACGCCTGCCCGTGCAGACGCTCGGCTCCGTGCCCGCCTGAGGCCCACCCGCGCACTAGTCTTGACGCACCATTTCGATCGAGGAGTCCCATCATCGTGACCGAGTCAGTCGCCGCAGCGCCGGAAGGTGCATCGCCGGAGAACGCCGAGCCCGCAGCCGTGCCCCAGGCACCCGAGCCCCGCACCGCGACGACGACCACGACGGGCACCGAGCTCTTCGAGGGCGTCCGCGGCGTCGTGGCGATCCGGGTCGCCGGCGTGCTCAAGGACCTCGCCGCGTCGGTCGACGCCGGTGACGTCGTCGAGCCGGTCACGCTCGACGAGCAGGACGGGCTCGACATCCTCCGTCACTCGGCCGCGCACGTGCTCGCGCAGGCCGTCCAGCAGATCAACCCCGACGCCAAGCTCGGCATCGGTCCGCCCGTCACCGACGGCTACTACTACGACTTCGACGTCGCCGAGCCCTTCACCCCGGAGGACCTCAAGGCGATCGAGAAGAACATGGACCGGATCATCCGGCAGGCCCAGCGCTTCCGTCGCGTGGTCGTGACGGACGAGGAAGCCCGCGAGCGCATGGCGGGGGAGCCCTACAAGCAGGAGCTCATCGGCCTCAAGGGTGCTGCCGACGCCGGTGACTCCGGCGAGAGCGTCGAGGTCGGTGCCGGCGAGCTGACGATCTACGAGAACGTCGACCCGAAGACGGGCGAGGTCGTGTGGGAGGACCTCTGCCGCGGACCGCACGTCCCGCACACCCGTTGGATCGGCAACGCGTCGAAGCTCATGCGCGTCGCCGCCGCGTACTGGCGCGGCTCCGAGAAGAACCCGCAGCTGCAGCGCATCTACGGCACGGCGTGGCCCGACAAGGAGCAGCTGAAGGCGCACCTCGAGCGGCTCGAAGAGGCCGCCAAGCGCGACCACCGTCGCCTCGGCGCCGAACTCGACCTGTTCTCGTTCCCGGACGAGATCGGCTCGGGTCTGGCGATCTTCCACCCGAAGGGCGGCATCATCCGCCGCGAGATGGAGGACTACTCCCGCCGTCGGCACGAGCAGGAGGGCTACTCGTTCGTCTACACGCCCCACATCACCAAGGGCGACCTGTTCGAGCAGTCAGGCCACCTCGGCTGGTACAAGGACGGCATGTTCCCGGCCATGCACATGGACGAGGCACGCGACGACGACGGCAACGTCACCCGCCAGGGCGCCGACTATTACCTCAAGCCGATGAACTGCCCGATGCACATCCTGGCGTACCGGTCGCAGGCGCGCTCGTACCGGGACCTGCCGCTGCGCATGTTCGAGTTCGGCACGGTCTACCGCAACGAGAAGTCCGGCGTGATCCACGGCCTCACCCGCGTCCGCGGCATGACCCAGGACGACGCCCACATCTTCACCACGCAGGAGAAGATGAAGGAGGAGCTCACCACGACCCTCGAGTTCGTGCTCTCGCTCCTGCGCGACTACGGCCTCGATGACTTCTACCTCGAGCTCTCCACGAAGGACCCGGAGAAGTACGTCGGCGACGACGAGGTCTGGGAGGTCGCGACGAACACCCTGCGCGAGGTCGCCGAGGAGTCCGGACTCGAGCTCGTGCCGGACCCCGCCGGCGCGGCGTTCTACGGTCCGAAGATCTCGGTGCAGGCCCGTGACGCCATCGGCCGCACCTGGCAGATGTCGACCGTGCAGCTCGACTTCAACCTGCCGGAGCGCTTCGGCCTGGAGTACGCGGCGGCCGACGGCACGCGCCAGCGCCCCGTGATGATCCACCGCGCCCTCTTCGGCTCGATCGAGCGGTTCTTCGGCGTCCTCACCGAGCACTACGCCGGCGCCTTCCCGGCCTGGCTCGCCCCCGTGCAGGTCGTGGCCATCCCCGTCGCGGCGGAGTACGGCGACTACCTCGACGAGGTCGTCGCGAAGCTCCGGTCGCACGGCGTCCGCGCCGAGGTCGACCACTCCGACGACCGCATGCAGAAGAAGATCCGCACGCACACGAAGCAGAAGGTGCCGTTCCAGCTCATCGCGGGCGGCGACGACCGCGACGCCGGAGCGGTCTCGTTCCGGTTCCGTGACGGCCGCCAGGACAACGGTGTGCCCGTGGACGAGGCGGTCGAGCGCATCCTGACGGCGATCCGCGAGCGCGCGCAGGTCTGATGTCCGACGAGCAGGACCCGCTGGTGATCCGGGACGCCGCCTCCGGCGCGGCGGTCCCGGACGCCTTCCAGCGGCTCTGGAACCCGCACCGGATGGCGTACATCGACGCCGGTCGCGCGGGACGTGGCCGCGGGCACGACGACGACTGCCCGTTCTGCGAGGCGCCGCACAAGTCCGACGAGGACGCCCTGATCGTCGCCCGCGGCGAGCACGCCTACGTCCTGCTCAACCTGTTCCCGTACAACAACGGGCACCTGCTGGTCTGCCCGTACCGGCACGTCCCGCTCTACGACGAGGCCACGCCGGACGAACTCCGCGAGATCGGCGAGCTCACCCAGACGGCGATGCGGGTCCTGCGCGCCGTGTCGCACTGCGACGGGTTCAACATCGGCATGAACCAGGGCGAGGTCGCCGGTGCGGGTGTGGCGGGGCACCTGCACCAGCACATCGTGCCCCGGTGGCAGTCCGACGCGAACTTCTTCCCGATCATCGCGCGGACGAAGTCGATGTCGCAGCTGCTCGGCGAGACCCGGCGTCTCGTCGCCGAGGGGTGGCCGGCAGACCACTAGACTGTCGGCATCATGAGCGACAGCAGCAGCACCCCGAGCACCCCCGGCACCTCGATCACCGGCTCCGACCGCGTCAAGCGCGGCCTCGCGGAGATGCTCAAGGGCGGCGTCATCATGGACGTCGTCGACGCCGAGCAGGCCCGCATCGCCGAGGAAGCCGGCGCCACCGCCGTCATGGCCCTCGAGCGCGTCCCCGCCGACATCCGCGCACAGGGCGGCGTCGCCCGCATGTCCGACCCGTCGATGATCGAGGAGATCATCGCCGCGGTGTCGATCCCCGTCATGGCGAAGGCCCGCATCGGCCACTTCGTCGAGGCGCAGGTCCTGCAGGAGCTCGGTGTCGACTACATCGACGAGTCCGAGGTCCTCTCGCCCGCCGACTACGTCAACCACATCGACAAGTGGAACTTCACCACCCCCTTCGTCTGCGGTGCCACGAACCTGGGCGAGGCGCTCCGTCGCATCACCGAGGGCGCAGCCATGATCCGCTCCAAGGGCGAGGCCGGCACGGGTGACGTGTCCGAGGCCACGAAGCACATCCGCACGATCAACAAGGAGATCGCTGCCCTCCGGTACCTCAAGGAGGACGAGCTCTACGTCGCCGCGAAGGACCTGCAGGCGCCGTTCGACGTCGTCAAGGAGGTCGCACAGACCGGCAAGCTCCCGGTCGTGCTCTTCACCGCCGGTGGTGTCGCCACCCCGGCCGACGCCGCGATGATGATGCAGCTCGGCGCGGACGGCGTCTTCGTCGGCTCCGGCATCTTCAAGTCCGGCGACCCGGCAGCGCGTGCCGCGGCGATCGTCAAGGCCGTGACCTTCCACGACGACCCCAAGGTCATCGCCGAGGTGTCCCGCGGTCTGGGCGAGGCGATGGTCGGCATCAACGTCGCCGACGTCCCCGCCCCGCACCGCCTGGCCGAGCGCGGCTGGTGAGCGCGCGGCCCCGCATCGGGGTCCTCGCGCTGCAGGGCGACTTCCGTGAGCACATCGCCTCGTTGACGGAGCTCGGCGCCGAGGTGGTGCCGCTGCGTCGCCCGGAGGAGATCGGCACGCTGCACGGCGTCGTCATCCCCGGCGGCGAGTCGAGCGTCATGGACAAGCTGTCCCGGGCGTTCGGCGTGGCCGTGCCCTTGTCCGCCGCGATCCAGGGCGGGCTCCCGACGTACGGAACCTGTGCGGGCATGATCATGCTGTCCTCCCGCATCGCGGCCGGCATCCCGGGCCAGCAGACGCTCGACGTGCTCGACACCACGGTCCGGCGGAACGCGTTCGGCAGCCAGAACGACTCCTTCGAGACCGACATCCCGATGCCGGCGCTCGGAGAAGCTCCGGTGCACGCGGTGTTCATCCGTGCGCCGGTGGTCGAGCAGCACGGTCCCGGGGTCGAGGTCCTCGGAGCCCTGCCGGACGGCCAGGTCGTCGCGGTGCAGCAGGGGAACGTCATCGCGAGCGCCTTCCACCCGGAGGTCGCGGGCGAAGACCGCTTCCACCGTCGCTTCCTCGAGCTCGTCCGCGCGGCCTGAGCCGCGTCGCGCACGCGCCACCGGACCACTTGTCCCCAGGTCCAGCGCGGCGGAGGCGAGCCGTCCCTCCAGGCCGGTAAACTGATCCAGATTTTCCGCTAGACGCAAGGAGCACCGTGTCCGGGCATTCCAAGTGGGCAACGACCAAGCACAAGAAGGCGGTCATCGACCAGCGCCGTGCGAAGTCGTTCGCGAAGCTCATCAAGAACATCGAGGTCGCCGCGAAGATGGGCGGTGCCGACCTCTCCGGCAACCCGACCCTGGTCGACGCCGTGCAGAAGGCCAAGAAGACCTCGGTCCCCAACGACAACATCGACCGCGCCATCAAGCGCGGTGCCGGCCTGACCGGTGAGTCGATCGAGTACACGACGATCATGTACGAGGGCTACGGCCCGAACGGCGTCGCGATGCTCATCGAGTGTCTGACCGACAACAAGAACCGCGCTGCGGCCGAGGTCCGCACCGCGATGTCCCGCAACGGCGGCACCATGGCCGACCCGGGCAGCGTCGCGTACAACTTCGCGCGCAAGGGCGTCATCTCCGTGACGAAGACCGACGGTCTCGACGAGGACACCGTGATGACGGCCGTGCTGGACGCGGGTGTCGAGGACGTCATCGACCAGGGCGGTGGCTTCGAGGTCATCACCGAGGCGACCGACCTCGTCGCGGCCCGCACGGCCCTGCAGGACGCCGGCATCGACTACGACTCCGCCGACGCCGAGTTCGTGCCGGGGCTCAAGGTCCCGGTGGACGCCGAGACCGCGCGCAAGGTGTTCCGCCTGATCGACGCGCTCGAGGACAGCGACGACGTGCAGAACGTCTACTCGAACTTCGACATCCCCGCCGACGTCCAGGCCGAGCTCGACGAGGACGAGGACTAACCCGATGCTGCGCGTGCTCGGGGTGGACCCCGGGCTCACGCGGTGCGGCGTCGGCATCGTCGAGGTCGCACCGAACCGCCGCGCACGGCTCGTCCACGTGACGGTCGTGCGGACGCCGGCGGACATGGCGCTCGAGCAGCGGCTGCTCCGCATCGCCGACGGCATCGCGGCCGAGATCGACGAGCACCGCCCGGACGCGGTCGCCGTGGAGCGGGTCTTCGCCCAGGCGAACGTCCGGACGGTGATGGGCACGGCCCAGGCCGCGGGGCTCGCGCTGCACGCGGCGGCGGCCCGGGGGCTCCCCGTGGGCCTGCACACCCCGTCCGAGGTCAAGGCAGCGGTGACCGGGTACGGCAACGCCGACAAACGACAGGTCCAGACGATGATCGCGCGCGTGCTCGGCCTCGACGAGGCCCCGAAGCCCGCCGACGCAGCCGACGCGCTCGCGCTGGCCGTGTGCCATGCCTGGAGGCTCGGATCACCCGACGCCGTCGGCTCGCGACCCACGAACCTCACCCCGGCGCAGCGCGCGTGGCGGGACGCGCAGGGCGGCACCGTCGACTCGCCGCTCGCGCGGGCCGCTGCGGCGGCCGCACGTCCGCAGCGTGGCTCCTCCGCTCCGTCGGTGGCCGGCCGTAGGCTCGGCGCATGATCGCGAGTCTCCGGGGCACCTGCATCGACGTCGCCGGATCGGCCGTCGTGCTCGAGGTCGGGGGAGTCGGGTACGCGGTCACCGTGACGCCCGCCCACGCCCTCACGATGCGACACGGTTCCGAGGTGTTCCTCCGCACGGCCATGATCGTGCGGGAAGACGAGCACCTGCTGTTCGGCTTCGAGTCCACCGACGCCCTGCAGGTGTTCGACCTGCTCCGGAGCGTGTCCGGGGTCGGACCGAAGTCCGCGATGGGCGTCCTCGCCCACATGGAGCCGGCACAGGTCGCGAACGCCGTCGCGAACGACGACGACGGCGCGTTCCGCAAGGTGTCCGGCATCGGCCCGAAGACCGCCAAGCTCATCATCGTCGCGCTGTCCGGCAAGCTCGCCGCGTTCGAGCAGGCCCCCGTCGCCACGACGTCCCGCGGCACCACGGCCCACCCGGCCGCCGTCGACGTGGTCGCCGCCCTCGTCGGCCTGGGATGGCGTGAGGACGCGGCCCAGCGCGCCGTCGACGACACCATCGCCAACGAGCCGGGTGCCGCCACCATGGGCACGCAGTCCCTGCTCCGTGCCGCGCTCGGTGCCCTCCGGCCCGCCGGAGCCGGCCGGTGAGCGGCATCACCGCCGCCGACGCCGAGTCGCAGGAAGAACTCGCGTTCGAGGGCGCGCTCCGCCCGAAGTCCCTCGACGAGTTCGTCGGCCAGCGTAAGGTCCGCGGCCAGCTCGACCTGCTGCTGAAGGCAGCGGCGCTGCAGGACCGGACGCCCGACCACATCCTGATGGCCGGGCCTCCCGGCCTCGGCAAGACCACGCTGGCGATGATCGTCGCGCACGAGTCGGGTCGACCGCTGCGGATGTCCAGCGGGCCGGCGATCCAGCACGCGGGTGACCTCGCCGCGGTGCTCTCGTCGCTGGTGCCGGGCGAGGTCCTCTTCATCGACGAGATCCACCGCATGGCGCGCTCGGCAGAGGAGATGCTCTACCTGGCGATGGAGGACTTCCGGATCGACGTGATGGTCGGCAAGGGTGCCGGTGCCACGAGCATCCCACTCGACCTCGCGCCGTTCACGCTCGTCGGCGCCACCACCAGGGCCGGTCTCCTGCCGAACCCACTCCGTGACCGCTTCGGCTTCACCGCGCACCTCGAGTTCTACGAGAAGGACGAACTCGAACAGGTGCTGATCCGTGCGGCGCACCTCCTCGAACTCGACATCGACCGGACGGCACTGCGGGAGATCGCCGGCCGATCCCGTGGCACACCGCGCATCGCGAACCGCCTGCTCCGACGCGTCCGCGACTACGCGCTCGTGCACCGCACGACCGACGGGATGGCGGCGGTGCAGGGCGCACTCGACCTCTACGACGTCGACGAGCTCGGCCTCGACCGGTTGGACCGAGCGGTCGTCGAGACGATGCTCACCCGCTTCGACGGGGGTCCGGTCGGCCTGAACACCCTGGCGGTCTCGGTGGGCGAGGAATCCGAGACCATCGAATCGGTCGTCGAACCGTTCCTGGTCCGGGTCGGGCTCGTCACCCGGAGCCCCCGGGGCCGCATCGCCACGCCGCAGGCCTGGCGCCACTTCGGGATGACTCCGGGGCAGGGGAGCCTCGCGCAACCCGGGCTGTTCGACGACGACACCGACTGAGACGACCGCCGCCGCAGCACTCCGGGCGACATGCCACACACAGTCGCGTGCCCTAGACTGCTACGGCCCGAAACCGAAATACCAGAGAAGGCATCGCAATCATGGGTCAAGAAGTCATCCTCATCGTCATCGTCGTGGCGTTCGCGGCCTTCATGTTCTACAACAGCCGCAAGCGCAAGAAGCAGCAGTCCGAGCTCGCCACCAAGATGGTGCCGGGCGCGAAGGTCATGCTGTCCTTCGGCCTGTACGGCACGCTCCTGTCGGTCGACGACGAGAAGGTCACCGCCGACGTCGAGATCGCCCCGGGGACCGTCGTCACCGTCCACCGTCAGACCCTGTCGCGCGTCGTCGACGACACCGCGTCGGACATCCAGACCGCCACCACGCCGGAGGACGAGCCCAAGCCCGTCGCCGAGCTCAACGGTGAGCCGGTCTACGGGGAGCGCATCGAGTCCACCGAGACCGACGCCGACGCTGCGAAGCGCAAGACCGAAGACTGACTCCTCGGCCGCCGGGTCCACCGATCCGGCGGCGACACCTGCCGTCGGTCTCCGCCGTCGGTCCTGACAGAAAGACGAGACGACCGGTGGCACGATCGACACCCGTCAAGAAGGCGATCCGCTCGCTCACCTGGTTGGTGATCCTGATGGCGGTCCTCGCCGGGTTGAACACCGCGGCATCGGTCCTCGCCGGGACCACGAAGGACGACAGCGGCAAGTGGTTCGAAGGGGCCAGCTGGGTCCCTGAACTGGCACTCGACCTGCAGGGCGGCACGCAGCTGACCCTCGCGGCGCAGAACACCGAGGGCGGCTCGGTGACGCGGCAGCAGCTCGACCAGGCCGTCGAGATCATCCGTCAGCGCATCAACGCGACCGGTGTCTCGGAGTCGCAGATCAACACCCAGGGGACGAACAACATCGTCGTCTCCATCCCGGGCAAGCCGGACAAGGCGACGATCGACCGCATCGAGGCGGCGGCGAAGCTGACGTTCCGCCCGGTGCTGTACACCGAGGCCGCGACGAACACCTCGGTCGGCGACAAGGGTTCCGCGTCCGCGTCCCCGACCCCGTACTCGCCGCCGGCGTCCCTCGCCGCGACGCCCAGTGCGAAGCCGACGAACGCCAGTGACCTCAACTGGGTGACGCCCAAGCTGCAGGACCTGTACACGAACTACAACTGCTCGGCCCCGGACGACGTCACCACGGCGCCCGACGACGAGCCCCTCGTCACCTGCGACCAGGACGGTGCTGCGAAGTACATCCTCGGTCCGGTCGAGGTCTCCGGCTCGAACATCAGCAACGCGACCTCGGGCCTGGCGACGGACTCGCAGGGCACGTCCACCGGGCAGTGGGCCGTCAACCTGACGTTCGACGGCACCGGCTCGAAGGACTTCCGGACGGTGACGAACCGTCTCGTCTCGCTCACGCAGCCGCAGAACCAGTTCGCGATCGTCCTCGACGGCTCGGTCATCACCGCGCCGACGACGAACTCGGCGATCACCAACGGCAAGGCGCAGATCACCGGCTCGTTCACGGCCGACTCCGCGAAGACCCTCGCCGACCAGCTGAAGTACGGCGCGCTGCCGATCAACTTCCAGGTGCAGTCGAACGAGAACATCTCGGCGACGCTGGGTACGGCACAGCTCGTCGGCGGTCTCGTCGCCGGCCTGATCGGCCTCATCCTGGTGATCATCTACTCGGTCATCCAGTACCGGGCGCTGGCGTTCGTCACCGTGCTCTCGCTCGGTGTCGCGTTCGCCCTGACGTACCTCGTGATCGCGATCATGTCGTGGCGCGTCGACTACCGCCTGTCGTTGGCCGGTGTCGCGGGGTTGATCGTGGCGATCGGCATCACGGCGGACTCGTTCATCGTGTACTTCGAACGCATCAGGGACGAACTCCGCGACGGTCGTGCGCTCGAGAGCGCCGTCGAGTCCGGGTGGAAGCGTGCACTCCGCACGATCCTCGCGTCCGACTCGATCAACTTCCTCGCGGCGATCGTGCTCTACATCCTCGCGGTGAGCGACGTGAAGGGCTTCGCGTTCACGTTGCTGCTCACCACCCTGATCGACGTCGTCGTCGTGGTGCTGTTCACGCACCCGATGATGCAGCTCATCGCCCGCAGCCGGTTCTTCGGCGAGGGCCACCGGTTCAGCGGGCTCGATCCGTCGGCCCTGGGCGCCGTCTACCGCGGGCGGGCACAGTTCCGCGCGCCGGTCGTGGACGGCAAGCGTCAGCGCAGCGCCGGAGAGGCGCAGCGCCGACAGACCATCGCGGAGCGGAAGGCCCAGCAGGCCTCCGGCGAGAACGGCACGACGCCGGACGGGAAGGACGACTGATGGCCAGCTTCAGCCAGTTCGGTAGCGACCTCTACACGGGCAAGCGCTCGTACGACATCGTCGGTCGCCGCAAGACGTGGTACCTGGTCGCGATCATCGCCATCGTGATCTCCCTCGCGGTGCCGTGGCTCCGCGGCGGCTACCAGCTCGGCATCGAGTTCACCGGTGGGTCGGAGTTCTCGCTCTCCGACGTGCAGAACCTCGACCAGAGCATCGCCACGAAGACCGTCGAGGAGATCGTCCCCGAGGGTGTCCCGCGCGTCTCGCAGCTCGGCACGCACGGCATCCGCGTGCAGACCGGTCAGCTGACGGACCGCGAGACCACCGAGGTCCAGGACGCGCTCGCCAAGGCGTACGACGTCCCGGACAGCCAAGTCGCGGCGACCTTCATCGGCGCGACCTGGGGTGCCGACGTCCTCGCGCAGGCCATCCGGGGCCTCGTCATCTTCCTCGCGCTGGCCGCGGTGTTCATGGCGCTGTACTTCCGGACCTGGAAGATGTCCGTCTCCGCCATGGTGGCGCTGCTGCACGACCTCCTGATCACGGCCGGTGTCTACGGCATCGTCGGACTCGAGGTCACGCCCGCTGCGGTCATCGGCTTCCTGACGATCCTCGGGTACTCGCTGTACGACACCGTCGTGGTGTTCGACAAGGTGCGCGAGAACACCAGCCAGGAATCACACCGGACGTTCGTGCAGTCGGTGAACCTCGCGGTGAACCAGACGCTCGTCCGGTCGATCAACACGTCGGTCGTCGCGCTGCTGCCCGTCGCGGCGATCCTCTTCATCGGGTCGTACATCCTCGGCGCCGGGACGCTCCGCGACATCTCGCTCGCCCTCTTCATCGGCATCATCGTGGGCACGTACTCGACGATCTTCATCGCATCGCCGATGTACGCGCACCTGCGTGAGAACGAGCCCAAGGTGAAGCAGGCAGACGCGAAGAAGCAGGCTGCCGCTGCGAAGCGTCAGCGTGAGGTCGACGCGGCGGCGGGCGTCTGATGCCCGCCGAGATCCAGGACATCGACGTCGCCGAGGCACGTCGCCGTCTCGACGCGGGTGCACGCCTCTTCGACGTGCGTGAGCAGGGGGAGTGGGACGAGGTCCACGCTGCCGAGGCGACGCTCGTGCCGATGTCCGAGCTGGTGGCGCGGTGGAAGGAGATCGACGGCGGCGACGAGCCGGCGATCATCGTCTGCCACTCGGGTGGTCGTTCCGCCCGGGTCGTCGCGGCGCTCGAGCAGTCCGGTGTCCCGGCGGTGAACCTGGTCGGCGGCATGGTCGCGTGGGAGCAGTCGGGCGCCCCCGTGGTGCGCGACGGCCAGTCGGACGCCGGCGCCGCCACCGAGGCCGGCGCTGACGCCCAGGGCGAACCGCGTCACGAGCACTGACCGGGCACGCGTAGTCTTGTCGGATCGACTTCGGACCATGTCCACGGGAGGCGCATCATGACGGACACGCGTGCATCCACGCCCCAGGACGCCCCGGCTCCCACTCCGGCTGACGCCGCCAGCCGTCCTGGTTCGGCGTCGCGCCCGGCGAGCCCCCTCGGCCCGAACACCACCGGCAACCTCGGTTCGCTCCGGTCCCTGCTCCCGCGACTGTTCTCGCGGGCCCAGCCGGCAGGCGCCGTCGACACGCTCATCCGGACGGTGCGCTCGCACCACCCGAAGGCCGACGTCACCCTCATCGAGCGGGCGTACTCGGTCGCCGAGCGTGCGCACGACGGTCAGAAGCGCAAGTCCGGCGAGCCGTACATCACGCACCCGGTCGCGGTCGCGCAGATCCTCGCCGACCTCGGCATCGGCCCGATCACGATCGCGGCGGCGCTCCTGCACGACACCGTGGAGGACACGGACTACCAGCTCGACCAGCTGCGGCACGACTTCGGTGACGAGATCGCGATGCTCGTCGACGGCGTCACGAAGCTCGACAAGGTCAAGTACGGCGACAGCGCCCAGGCCGAGACCGTCCGCAAGATGGTCATCGCGATGTCGAAGGACATCCGTGTCCTGGTGATCAAGCTCGCCGACCGCCTGCACAACGCCCGGACGTGGGGCTTCGTCGAGTCCACCTCCGCCACGCGCAAGGCGAAGGAGACCCTCGAGATCTACGCGCCGCTCGCGCACCGTCTGGGCATCCAGATGATCAAGCTCGAGCTCGAGGACCTCTCGTTCGCGGTGCTGCACCCGAAGCTCTACGTCGAGATCGACAGCCTCGTCAAGGAGCGTCAGCCGAAGCGCGAGCAGTTCGTGCAGAACGTGATCGGCACGCTGAAGAAGGACCTCAAGGCCGCCAAGGTCCGCGGCGACGTGATGGGCCGTCCGAAGCAGTACTACTCGATCTACCAGAAGATGATCGTGCGCGGGCGTGAGTTCGACGAGATCTACGACCTGGTCGGGATCCGTGTGCTCGTGCCGACCGTGCGCGACTGCTACGCGATGCTGGGCTCGGTGCACGCACGGTGGACGCCACTGCCCGGGCGCTTCAAGGACTACATCGCGACGCCGAAGTTCAACCTGTACCAGTCGCTCCACACGACGGTCCTCGGTCCGCAGGGGCGTGCGGTCGAGATCCAGATCCGCACCCACGAGATGCACCAACGTGCCGAGTTCGGTGTCGCCGCGCACTGGAAGTACAAGCAGCGCGCGGCCGGCCGTGACGTCGACACGTCGTCGGCGGACGACCAGGACATGGCCTGGCTCGCGCACATCACCGACTGGCAGGCGGAGACGAGCGACCCGGGGGAGTTCCTCGACTCGCTGCGCTACGAGATCGGCGCGAAGGAGACGTACGTCTTCACCCCGCAGGGCAAGGTCATCGGCCTGCCCTCCGGCGCGACCCCGGTCGACTTCGCCTACGCCGTGCACACCGAGATCGGGCACCGCACGATGGGCGCGAAGGTGAACGGTCGCCTGGTGCCCCTCGAGAGCTCGCTCTCCAGCGGCGACGTCGTCGAGATCTTCACCTCGAAGAACCCCGACTCCGGCCCGAGCCAGGACTGGCTGACGTTCGTCCGGAGCCCGCGGGCGCGGAACAAGATCAAGCAGTGGTTCACCAAGGAACGCCGCGAAGAGGCGATCGAGCAGGGCCGCGACGCGATCGCGCGAGCGATGCGGAAGCAGAACCTGCCGCTGCAGCGCATCATGAGCCAGGACTCCATCTCCGAGGTCGCCTCGTCGATGCGGTACGACGACGTGTCTGCCCTGTACGCGGCCGTCGGCGAGGGCCACGTCTCGACGCAGTCCGTGATCGAGAAGGTCCTCGGGAACGTCCAGGCCGAGACCGAGTCCGACGAACCCGAGCTCACCTTCCCGCGTCAGGTCACCAGCCGTCAGCTCCGCAACAGCGACAGCGGCGTCCTGGTGCGCGGTGCGCCGGACATCCTCGTGAAGCTCGCGAAGTGCTGCACTCCGGTTCCGGGGGACCAGATCGTCGGCTTCATCACCCGTGGTCAGGGCGTCTCGGTGCACCAGGCGTCGTGCACGAACGTGAAGTCGCTGATGAACGAGCCGGACCGCATGATCGAGGTCGAGTGGGCACCGTCGTCGAAGTCGGTCTTCCTCGTCCAGATCCAGATCGAGGCGCTGGATCGGTCGGGACTCCTGAGCGACGTCACGCGGGTCCTGACGGAGTACCACGTGAACATCCTGTCGGCGACGGTCTCGACCTCGTCCGACCGCCTGGCGCTCAGCCGGTTCGTGTTCGAGATGGGCGACACCACCCACCTCGACCGGGTCCTCAACGCGGTCCGCCGGATCGACGCCGTCTACGACGTCTACCGCGTCAGCGCGGGCTGACGCTCAGCGCCCGTCGACCGCTGTCGCGCCGGACTCCAGCAGCGCGCGGAGCCGTCGTGACGCCTGCCGGACCATCGGGATCGTCCCGAGGCCGCACAGGCGATCCTCGACCTCGGCGACGGTGACCGCGCCGATCGCGATCAGGCCCCGCACCGCCTCCGCCTCGGCCGTCCCGAACGTCCGTTCACCGGTGTTCGGCGTCCGCAGCAGGTCGATGGCGGTCCGCGTCGGTGTCGTCACGCGGAAGGTGTCCAGCCGGACGAGGTCCGCCGGGTCGATGACGACTTCCCGCAGGAGTACCCCAGCGTCGACGTGCACCCGAGCCTGCGGCGAGATGGCGGCCTCGAGCGGGGTCGGTGGCCGCGAGGTCGCACCCCAGATCCACGCCGCGGTCCGTGTTCCGGCGATCAGACGGGCGTCCCGGAGCGTCCACGCCGCGGCGGCGGCTCGGAGCGACGGGGTCTGCGGCTCGACGGGGGAGGCCCAGCACGCCCCGACCGGGACGAGCTCGCCGGCGAGCACCGCGGCCCGCAGTTCGACCTCCGGCCAGTCGTCGCTGGTCACGAGGCGGGAGCGGGGCACCCGGACATCCTGCCCGAGCCCTGACGGCCCCGACGACCACCTGTGGAGAGCGCCGCATTCAGCCCAGCACGTCAGCGCAGCACGTCAGCGCAGGACGTCGGCGCGGTGCACGAGCGCGGCGGCACCGATGAGCGGACCGTCCTGCGAGAGTCCGGTCGGCACGATCCGCACCTTCGTGACGAAGCCGAACTCGACGCGCTCCGCCACCGCCTGGCGCGCGTACTCGAACAGGTCGGGCGTGACGTGCGAGAAGCCGCCGCCGATCGCCACGACCTCGAGGTCGACCAGGCTCGTGGCGGCGGCGATCGCCTGCCCGAGCGCACGACCACTCCGCTGCACCGCGGCGACCGCGATGGCGTCCCCGGCGGCGTAGGCCGCCGACAGTTCCTCACCGGTGGACCCGGCGAAGCCCTGACGCTGCGCCCAGGCGACCGTCTTGGGCCCGCTGGCGATCGCTTCGAGGCAGCCGGTGCCTCCGCAGGCGCACGGGTCGTCGAACCCGCCGCACTCCACGTGGCCGATGTGTCCGGCGTTGCCGGTCGGCCCGCTGACGGTCCGGCCGTGCAGGATCAGGCCGCCGCCGACGCCCGTCGAGACGATCATGCCCATGACGTGGTCGGACCCCTGCGCCGCACCGACCCAGTGCTCGGCGAGGGTGATCGCCAGGCCGTCCATCCGGAGGGTCACGGGCACGCCCGCCGGCACGTGGGCCGCCACCCGGTCGCGGAGCGGGTAGCCGCGCCACACCGGCATGTTCAACGGCGACACGAGCCCGTGCTCCTCGTCGACGGGGCCGGCCGAGCCGATCCCCACGCCGACCAGGGTCGCGTCGTCCGGAAGTGCTGCGAGGGCCGCGGTCACGACCTCGTCGACCGCCGCCTGCAGTTCGTCCGAGGTGCGCCCGGGCCCCGTGGGGCTGCGGAACCGGGTGGCGGACAGGACGACGCCTGCGTCGGTCACGAGGGCGGCTTCGACCTTCGTGCCGCCGAGGTCGACGGCGAGGGCGAGGGGGGCGGACTGCGGTGCGGTGGTGGACATGCTCGCTCCGATGCGGCGGTCTGGAGGCACGGTGCCGGTCGCGGACGCGGCGTCGCGTCCGGTGGGCGCCGGCCCCGTCGTGGTGGGTCGGTTCGGGTGGTCCGGGGCACGGGCCCCGTGGGTCAGTAGGACGTGGTGTCGTCGCCGAGCGCGGACGCCGCGCCCGTCTCCGCGCGGTGCGCGACCTCGTCGAGGATGCGGGCGGAGGCGCTCGTGCCGATGCGGTTCGCGCCGGCGCCGACCATCTCGAGGAGGGTGTCGAGGCCACGGACGCCGCCGGAGGCCTTCACGCCGGTGTCGGTGCCGACGGTCGCCCGCATGAGGGCGATGTGCTCCGCGGTCGCACCGCCGCCGGCGAACCCGGTGGAGGTCTTCACGAAGGCTGCGCCGGCGGACTGCGCGGCACGGGACGCGGCGACGACCTCGTCGTCGGTGAGGAACACGGTCTCGAGGATGACCTTGACGACGGTGCTGCCGGCAGCGTCGACCACGGCGCGGACGTCGGCCTCGACGCGCTCCCAGTCGCCGGACTTCGCGGCGCCGATGTTCTGGACCATGTCGAGCTCGAACGCCCCGTCGGCCAGGGCCTGCAGCGACTCGGCGACCTTGGCCTCGGTCGACGTGGTGCCGTGCGGGAAGCCGATGACGGTCCCGACGCCGACACCGGTGCCGGCGAGACGGGCGACCGCGTGGGCGACGTCGCTCGGGCGGACGCACACGCTGAACACGCGGTACGCGGCGGCTTCGTCGAGCTGCGCGTCGACGTCCGATCGGGTCAGCTCGGGCTTGAGGATCGCGTGGTCGATGAGTGCACGCACTGCATCGGCGGTGACGTGCGGTTGGTCGACGGAGAACGCTGCATTGTCCACCCGGCAAGCCTACCCGGAGCCGAGCCGCGTACCGTGCCCCGCATGCACGTCCTCGTCACCGGCGCCACCGGCTACATCGGTGGCCGACTCGTCCCCCGTCTCCTCGAAGCAGGCCACACCGTCCGGGTGTTCGTCCGCAACCCCCGCAAGCTGCAGGACGTTCCCTGGCGCGACGACGTCGAGGTCGCCGAGGGCGACCTGCAGGACGCCGAAGCCGTCCGTTCCGCGGTCGACGGCGTCGAGGCGGTCTACTACCTGGCCCACGCGATGGGTGCCGACGGCGACTTCGAGCGGGCCGAACGCCAGGCCGCCGAGACCATGGCGCACGAGGCGACGCAGGCGGGCGTCCGACGGTTCGTGTACCTCGGCGGGCTGCACCCGGACGGGGAGCTGTCGAAGCACCTCCGCAGCCGCAAGGAGGTCGGCGACGTCCTGCTGCACTCCGGCGTCCCGACCATCGCGTACCAGGCGGGTGTCGTCATCGGTTCCGGGAGCACCTCGTTCGAGATGATCCGGCACGTGACCGACGTCCTGCCGTGGATGCCCGCGCCGCGCTGGGTCCGCAACCACATCCAGCCGATCGCGGTCCGCGACGTCCTGTACTACCTGGTCGAGGCGCTCACGATCCCGGCCGACGTGAACCGGACGTTCGACATCGGCGGACCGGACGTCCTCCGCTACGGCCAGATGCTCAACGGGTACGCGGTCGAGGCGAAGCTGCCCCAACGAGCGATCTCCGTGCTCCCCGTCCTGACGCCGGGGCTCGCCGCGCACTGGTTCAACCTGGTCACGCCGATCCCGCGCAAGCTCGCCAAACCGATCATCGAGTCGCTGCAGTTCGAGTGCGTCCAGCGCGAGCACGACATCGACGACGTGGTGCCTCGGCCCGAGGGCGGGCTGACGTCCTACCGCCGAGCTGTGCGTCTGGCCCTGACGAAGATGCGGACGGGCGAGGTGCAGACCAGCTGGCGCAACGCCACGCTCGCCGCCACCTCGGCCGACCCCCTGCCGAGCGACCCCGACTGGGCCGGCCACACCGTCTACGTCGACGACCGCAAGCGGCACTCGTCCGCCAGCGCCGAGGACGTTTGGCGCGTCGTCGAGTCCATCGGCGGCGAGAACGGCTGGTACTCCTTCCCGCTCGCGTGGGTCGCCCGTGGGTGGATGGACAAGCTCGCCGGGGGCGTCGGCCTCAACCGGGGCCGACGGGACCCGCAGCGGCTGGAGCAGGGCGACGCGCTCGACTGGTGGCGCGTCGAGCGTCTCGAGCGGGGCCGGTACCTCCGTCTCCGCGCCGAGTTCAAGTCGCCCGGCCGGGCCTGGCTCGAGATGACCGTCACCCCGGCCGACGACGGCGGCAGCGACTACCACCAGCGGGCGATCTACTTCCCGCAGGGACTCGCCGGGCGCCTGTACTGGTACTCGATCCTGCCCTTCCACGGGGTGATCTTCCCCGGCATGGTGGAGCGCATCTCGGCCGCCGCGGAACGCGAGTCCGAGCACACCGAGTCGACGGGGCGGAACTGGACCCAGCAGAATGGGAAGCCGGAACCGGCACACGAGGAGGCAGCATGAGCGCGGAACACACCGGCGTCCTGTTCCTGGGCGACAGCATCACCGAGCAGGGGTCTTGGGACGCTTGGCTCCCCGACGAGCGGACGATCAACCAGGGGATCGGCGGGGACACCACCGACGGCGTCCTCGCGCGACTCGACGCGGTGATCGCGGAGCAGCCCGAGGTGATCGTCCTGCTCATCGGCACGAACGACTTCGGCAACCACCGCGCGAGCGTCGAACACGTGGTGCGGGGCGTGGAGTCCGTCCTCGTGACGCTCCGCCGCGAGCTCCCGGGCGTCCGGCTGCTGCTCGTGTCGATCCTCCCGCGGCAGGCCGACTACACGGCGAAGATCGAGGAGGCGAACCGGCACCTCCGGCAGTTCGTCGCCACGTGCCACGCGCAGTACCTCGACGCCTGGCCCGCGCTGGCGGACGGCGACCACCTCGACGAGCGCTTCACCGAGGACGGCCTGCACCTCACCGACGAGGGCTACCGCGCCTACGTCGCCGAACTGGTGCCGGCCCTCGAGCGGGTGCGCGGCCTGCCGCCGATGTCCCGCTCGATCCAGGCGATCGACCTCGACGCGGCCACCGCCTGATGGCAGCCCGGAAGGGGCGGCCCGCCGCGGGTTCGTCGCTGCAGGGCGTGCCCGCCTCGACCGCGACGAGCACGCCGAAGGTCTCCGGGAAGAAGGAGACACCGCCGTTCACCCGGCCCGCGCTCGCCCCCTCGCTCATCGCGGCGATGCTGCTGCTCGCGTGCGTCGCCGTCATCGACTCGTCCGTGTTCGTGTTCGCCCGGTGGGGAGTCGCCGTGCTCGCCCTGATCGTCCTGGTGTTCGCCGTTCGCGGCCGGACCTGGTGGGCCGCAGCCGTCATGGCGGCCGTCGCCGTCTGCTGGAACCCGATCGCCGTCGTGCCGATCCCGGGCGAGGTGTGGGCAGCGCTGCAGATCGTCGCCGCCGCACTGTTCGTCGTCGTCGGCATCGTCGTCAAGGTGCCGCGCGAGGCGGAGCCGACCCGCGCCTCCAGGCCGTAGCGGAGCCGACCGACGGGCGGACCGAGCGTCCGCGCGGACGGTAGGATCGAGAGGTCGGGCGCAGTGCCCGACCGATCGACCCGAAGGGCATGGATGAGCAGCGAGACCGAGCCGGTGACCGAGAGTCCTCTGCTGAACCCTCGACCGTCCTCCGGCGGTCTCGACCGACCCGACGTCGTCGTGCGCAAGGGCCGTCTGACGCTCGTCAACGGGCACCTCACGCCGCAGCAGTCGATGATCGAGGACCTCCTGTTCCTCGACGACGCCCTCACCGCCGGTGACGTCGACCACCTGCTCATCCGGGGCAACGACCAGCGCCCCGTCATCGCGCTGGACGAACGCGACCGTCAGCGCGCGGAGAGCGCCGTGATGGCCGCCGCCGCGAACGAGCCGCTGTACGCGAAGCCGCCGGGGAAGCCCGCCGTGCTCGTCATCGACGACGGTCTCGCCTCGGTCGACGAACCCGTGCTGCGGGTGTTCCGGCCGCGCGTCGAGCCCCTCGGACGCCTGCGGTACGGCGCCGAGACGAGCGTGCAGCTCGAGTTCTGGCGGGTCACCGACACCGAGGTGCTCGCACCCGTCGAGAACGCCCTGATGCGCCGCAGCCTGCCGGTCGACGAGTTCGTCCTGGTGGACATCGAGCGCTACGGCCGCACCTGGCGCACCGTCGAGCACATGTTCGACGACCACGTCTCGGACATCCGCTTCCCGATCGACATCGTCTTCTCGTGGGTGGACGGCAACGCGGTCGAGTACCAGCGCGCCCGACAGGCGGCGCAGTCCGGTGCCGTCCTGGGCGAGGGCGACGACGCCCCAGCCCGCTTCCGGCAGATCGACGAGCTGAAGTACGCGCTGCGCTCGGTGCACACCTTCGCCCCGTGGATCCGGCAGATCTACATCGCGACCGACTCACCCGCCCCCGCCTGGCTCGCCGAGCACCCGAAGGTGCGGATCGTCCGGTCGGAGGAGTTCTTCGCCGACCCGTCCGTGCTGCCGACGCACAACTCACAGGCCGTCGAGTCGCAACTGCACCACATCCCGGGCATCAGCGAACACTTCATCTACTCGAACGACGACATGTTCTTCGGGCGCACGGTGGACCCCTCGGTGTTCTTCAGCCCCGGCTCCGTGACGAAGTTCATCCTCGCGACCACCCGCATCGGCCTGGGATCGAACAACCCCGCACGCAGCGGTTTCGAGAACGCGGCCCGGGTCAACCGCCGGCTCCTGCAGCAGCGGTTCGGTGCCGTGACCACCCGCCACCTCGAGCACGCGCCGACGCCCTTGCGCGCCTCGATCATGACCGAGATGGAGCACGAGTTCGCGGACGAGTTCCGCGCGACCGCCGCGTCCCGCTTCCGCGCTGCCGAGAACATCTCTGTGACGAACTCGCTCTACCACTACTACTCGTTGCTGACGGGCCGGGCGATCGTGCAGGAGAACGCTCCGGTGCGGTACATCGACACGACGATGCTCTCCGGGCTCCGAGCGCTGGAGGAGCTGCTCAAGAAGCGGAACGTCGACTTCTTCTGCCTCAACGACGGCAGCTTCCCCGAGGTCAGCGACGAGGAACGCACGCGGCGTGTGACGGACTTCCTCGAGAAGTACTTCCCGTTCCCGGCGCCGTGGGAGCGGGACGCGGACAGCGAGACCGTCTGACGGCCTGGAGGCGCGGGGCCGGGCCGCCTCGCGCCGCCGGCCCGGTTGTTGATGCGTTGGTGCGGTGTGGCGCCGGTGTGTGCTTGTGCCCGCGTGCGTGCGCGTGCGCGTGCGCCTGCGGGTGTGCGCGTGCAACGAGCGGCAAGACGCCTGTCGTACGACGACCGCGAAGTCGCACCATGCACCCGCAACCATTGCGCGCGCAACGAACGACAAGGCGCCTGTCGCACGACGACCGCGATGTCGCACCATGCACGAGCAACCATTGCGCGTGCAACGAGCGACAAGACGCCTGTCGCACGACGTCCGCGATGTCGCACCATGCACGAGCAACTGTTGCGGGTGCAACGAGCGACAAGACGCCTGTCGTACGACGTCCGCGATGTCGCACCATGCACGAGCAACTGATGCCCGTGCAACGACCGGCCGGCGACCCCTGACCGCTAGCGGTGGACGGGGGAGACCGGCACGGAGTCGAGCGTGAAGACCGGGATGCTCGAGGTGACCGGAGCCGGCTCGACCGCGGGGGCGATGGAGACACCGGCGGCAGCCAGGCGAGCCTCGGTCTCGACTGCGGAGACCGGCTGGCCCACGGTCGAGTAGTGCCCGATCGGCACCACCGAGTGCACGACGTTGTGGCCGTAGACGTGCACCAGGTTGAACGCCTGAGCGCCGTCGCGGCCACGAGTCCCGCCCTGGAACTCGGTGAGGTCCTGCGTGTAGCACGTGGCACTCGCCACCGACACGGGGATGCCCGCGAACACGGCGCTCGTCGAGTAGTGCAGGTGACCGGCGATGATCGCGATGACGTCGCTGCCCTCGACGACCTCGGCGAGGGCATCCTGGTCGCGGAGCTCCACGAGGACGGCGAGGTCCTGCACGCTCGGCACCGGCGGGTGGTGCATGGCCAGGATCGTGCCGTGCGGGGCGGCCTCGGACAGGACCTCGGCGAGCCAGTCGAGCTGTTCGGGGGAGACCTCGCCGTGGTGCGCACCGGGGACGCTCGTGTCGAGGGTGATCACCCGGAGACCGTTCACGTCGTAGACGAAGTCCACGGGTCGGTCGGTGGGCTGGAGGCCGAAGAGCTCCTGTCGGAACGCGCCACGCTCGTCGTGGTTGCCCATCGCCCAGATCACCTGTGCGCCGATGCGGTCGGCCGCGGGCTGCACGATGTCGCGGATGCGCGCGTAGGCGCCCGGTTCGCCCTTGTCGGCCACGTCGCCGGTGACGACGATCGCCTCGGGCTTGGTGCCCGATGCCTCGATGTCGGCGATGATCTCACCGAGCCGCGCTGCCGAATCGACGTCCCCGTAAAGGTTGCCGTCACCCGCCACGAGGTGGGTGTCGCTGAGGTGGAGGAGGAAGTGGTTCGGCCTGGGGTGTTCGGCCGTCCGGCTGTCCATCGGGGTCTCATTCCGTTGGCGGGTGCGTGGTGCAACACAGTGCCACACCGTCCTGGACGAGTCCAGCACGTGTCGGTGAACCGAACGTGAACCGGGCACGGCGTGTTCCCGACCGACGAAGAAACCCCCGCCACATCGTGACGGGGGTTGCTTCGGAGTCGGCGACTAGTGGTTGTTCGCACCGAGGGCCGGGGCCTGGTGCTCACCTTCCAGTTCGGGACCGTGGTGCGCGGCGTGCGCAGCCTCGAGCTCGGCCTTCGTGACCGGCGTGATGCGGTCCTCGAAGAAGAAGCGGGAGACACCGGCGCGGAGCTTCTGCACACCGGAGATCTTGCCCTTGGCGTTCGGGCGGATCATCAGCGGCTTGTACTCGTTGAACTGCAGGAGCTTCCAGCGCTCGTACTCGTCGAGCTGCTCGTGCACCTCGATGTACTCGCCGTGGGGGAGTCGCACGATACGGCCGGACTCGTACCCGTGGAGCACGATCTCGCGGTCCTTCTTCTGCAGGGCGATGCACACGCGCTTCGTGATCCAGAAGGCGATGAACGGGCCGAGGACCGTTGTCGCCTGGATCACGTGGATCACGTGTTCGATCGACACCAGGAAGTGGGTCGCGATGATGTCCGACGACGCGGCGGCCCAGAGGCTCGCGTAGAGCGTGATGCCGGCGGCGCCGAACGCCGTGCGGGTCGGGGCGTTGCGCGGACGGTCGAGGATGTGGTGCTCGCGCTTGTCACCGGTGACCCAGCCCTCGATGAAGGGGTAGAGCAGGATCGCCAGGATGAGCAGCACCAGCACCGCGATCGGCGCGAGGATGTTGAACGACACCGTGTAGCCGAACCACACGACCTCCCAGTGCGGGGGCACCAGTCGGAGCGCGCCGTCCGCGAAGCCGATGTACCAGTCGGGCTGGGTACCGGCGGACACGGGGGACGGGTCGTACGGGCCGTAGTTCCAGATCGGGTTGATCGTGAACAGCGACGCGATGAGGGCGAGGATGCCCGCGACGATGAAGAAGAACCCACCGGCCTTCGCGGCGAACGCGGGGAGGATCGGGACGCCGACGACGTTCTCGTTCGTCTTGCCGGGGCCCGCGAACTGCGTGTGCTTGTTGATGACGACCAGCACGAGGTGGACGCCGAGCACCGCGACGAGGATCGCCGGCAGCAGCAGGATGTGCAGCGTGTACAGACGGCCGACGATGTCGGTGCCCGGGAACTCGCCGCCGAACAGCAGGTAGGCGATCCAGACACCGATGACCGGCACACCCTCGATCATGCCGACGATGATCCGCAGACCGTTTCCGGAGAGCAGGTCGTCGGGGAGCGAGTAGCCCGTGAAGCCCTCGGCCATGGCCAGGACCCAGAGGAGGAAGCCGAACACCCAGTTGAGCTCACGCGGCTTGCGGAACGCGCCGGTGAAGAACACGCGGGCCATGTGCAGCATGATCGAGGCCACGAACAGCAGGGCCGCCCAGTGGTGGATCTGCCGGACGAAGAGTCCGCCGCGGATGTCGAACGAGATGTTCAGCGTGGACTGCAGCGCCGTCGACATCTCGACGCCCTTGAGCGGGACGTACGAGCCGTTGTAGACGACCTCGGCCATCGACGCCTGGAAGAAGAACGTCAGGAAGGTGCCCGAGAGCAGGACGACGACGAAGCTGTACAGCGCCACCTCGCCGAGCATGAAGCTCCAGTGGTCGGGGAAGATCTTGCGCCCGACCTCCTTCACGAGGCCCGAGATGCTGGTTCGCTCGTCGATGTAGTTGGCGACCCCGCCGATGATGCGGGATCCGCGCTCCGGCGCCGGCTTGGTGGCCGACGCGGGTGCGTTCGTGGTGGTGGTGCTCATCAGCGTTCACGCTCCCAGAAGGACGGTCCGACAGGCTCGTGGAAGTCGCTCTGCGCAACCAGGTAGCCGTCGTCGTCGATCGCGATCGGAAGTTGGGGGAGGGGGCGCGCGGCCGGTCCGAAGATGACGTCGCAGTTGTTCGAGACATCGAAGGTCGACTGGTGGCACGGGCACAGCAGGTGGTGCGTCTGCTGCTCGTAGAGCGCGACCGGGCACCCGACGTGGGTGCAGATCTTGGAGTACGCGACGATGCCGTCGTAGCCCCAGTTCTCGCGACCCTTGGCGGGGTTGAGGTCCTTCGGGTCGAGGCGCATGAGGAGGACGGCGGCCTTGGCCTTCTCCTCCAGCATGTGCTCCGAGTCGAGCATCCCGTCGGGGATGACGTGGAAGACCGAGCCGATCGTCACGTCGGACGCCTTGATCGGGAGACCGGTCGGGTCCTTCGTCAGGCGCATGCCCGACTTCCAGAACGTGTGGCGGAGCAGCTCGTTCGGGTCAGCGGCCGGGGCGAGGTCACGCACCAGGACGATGCCGGGGAGCGGGAACGCTGCCAGTGCACCGATCATCGAGTTGCGGATCAGCTTGCGACGGCTGAAGCCGGACTCCTTGTCGGCGAGCTGGAAGGCCTCCACGGCCTTCTCACGGGTCGCGTCCGTGCCACGGGTGGGGTGGCGGAGCTCCGTGATCTCACGGTCGACGACGAGCGACTTCGACCAGTACACGGCGCCGAGACCGAGCGCCAGGAGCGCGAGGGCGATCGCGAGGCCGAGGAAGAGGTTCGCGGTGCGGACCGTGCCGAAGTCGTCGGAGCTGATCGGGAAGGCGACGTACGCCGCGATCGCGAGGACGCTGCCGACGATCGACAGGTAGAAGAACGTGGCGACCTGACGCTCGGCCAGGCGCTGCTTCTTCGGGTCGACGTCGGTGCGGCGCGCGCGGTGCGGCGGCTCGCCCGGGTTCTCGAACGGCTCCGCGGGCAGGACCGCGGTGCCGGCCGACGTCGTGGTCGTGCCGTGCTTCTCGACAGCCGAGGACGAGTTCAGTGCCTCGTCGTCGTGCTCTGCCATGGTGTTCCCTTCAGTGTCGTTCGACACGGACGATCAGTTGGACTTCGCGGTCAGCCACACGGTCATCGCGACGACCGCGCCGAGTCCGAAGATCCAGATGAACAGACCCTCTGCCACCGGGCCGAGGGAGCCGAGGGCGAACCCACCGGGCGACTTGTTGTCCTGCACGTACTTGAGGTACGTGATGATGTCGGCCTTCTGCTGGGGCGTGAGGTTCAGGTCGTTGAACACCGGCATGTTCTGCGGACCAGTGACCATGGCCTCGTAGATGTGCTTGCCGGACACGGACTGCAGGTTCGGGGCGTACTTGCCCTCGGTCAGCGCACCGCCGGCGCCGGCCACGTTGTGGCACATGGCGCAGTTGATGCGGAAGAGCTCCGCACCCTCGGCCGCGTTGCCGTCCGAGCCGTCGGTGAGGCTGGTGGACGGGACCGACGGGCCGGGGCCGAGCGACGCGACGTACTCGGCGAGGGCGTCGATCTGGTCGTCCGTGAACTGCGCGGGCTTCTCTTCGGCCTGCGGACCCTGGGCGGCCATCGGCATGCGGCCGGTCCCGACCTGGAAGTCGACGGACGCGGCACCGACACCGATGAGGGACGGACCCTCGGAGGTGCCCTGGGCCGACAGGCCGTGGCAGGTGGCGCAGTTCGAGGCGAAGAGCTTCTGGCCCTCGTTCACCTTCGACTGGCTCGTCGCCGCCACGGTGCTCGTGCTGTCGTCGGCGTTCGCCGTGGAGCTGAACAGCGCGTACGCACCGCCGGTGGTCATGAGACCGACGACGATGAGCGACACGGTCGCCATCGGTGAACGGCGGCCCTTCTTGGACTTGGTTCTGTTGAACATGCGGTGGGGGCTATCCAGTTCCTACTTGAGAAGGTAGATGACGGCGAAGAGGCCGATCCAGACGACGTCGACGAAGTGCCAGTAGTACGACACGACGATCGCGGTGGTCGCTTCCTTGTGACCGAAGTTCTTGGCGGCGAACCCGCGGCCGAGCGTCAGCAGGAAGGCGATGAGGCCACCGGTGACGTGGAGGCCGTGGAAGCCGGTGGTCATGTAGAACGCCGAGCCGTACGCGCTGGAGGAGAGCGTCACGCCCTCGTGCCAGAGGTTGGCGTACTCGAAGATCTGGCCGCAGACGAAGATCGCGCCCATGCAGTACGTGACGAAGAACCACTCCGTCATGCCCCAGTCCTTGGGGTTCCAGCTCGTGCGGTGCACCTGGAAGCGCTCAGCGGCGAACACCGCGAACTGGCAGGCGAAGCTGGACAGCACCAGGATGATCGTGTTCACCGAGGCGAAGGGCACCTCGAGCTTGGCGGTCTCGGTCGCCCACAGTTCGGGCGAGGTGCTGCGCAACGTGAAGTAGATCGCGAACAGGCCGGCGAAGAACATGACCTCGCTGCCCAGCCACACGATCGTCCCCACGGCAACGGCGTTCGGCCTGTTCAGGACCGGACCGCTGGCGGATCTGGAGAGAGGGGTGCTAGTCACAGGTTCCATTATGTCCGAAACCACGGACAGTGTTTTCGCAGCGAACTGGCGGGTCTCTCGAATTCACTACGATCGACTCATGCTCGACGCCCTTACCTGGCCCACCGTGATCAGCGCGCTCATGGCGCGCGAGGACCTGACGATCAGCCAGTCCACATGGGCCATGCAGGAGATCGTCGCGGGCCGCGCGACGCCCGCACAGATCGCCGCGTTCGCCGTCGCACTCCGCGCCAAGGGCGAGACCGTCGACGAGGTCGTGGGGTTCCGCGATGCGATCCTCGACGCAGCGGTTCCGCTCGACGTGGACCCGATGGCGCTCGACATCGTGGGGACGGGCGGCGACGTCGTCGGCACGGTCAACGTCTCGACGATGGCGGCCATCGTCATCGCCGCGGCGGGCGTGCCGGTCGTGAAGCACGGCAACAGGGCGAGCTCGTCGAAGTCCGGCTCGAGCGACGTGCTCGCCGCACTCGGCCTCGACCTCACGATGGACGCCGCGCGTGTCGCGGACACGTTCCGGCGTGTCGGACTGACCTTCGCGTTCGCGAGTGCCTTCCACCCCGGCTTCGCGCACGCCGGCCCGGTCCGCCGCGAGATCGGTGTGCCGACGGTCTTCAACTTCCTCGGCCCGCTCGTCAACCCTGCACGGTGCGAGGCGAACGCGGTCGGCGTGGCGCAGCTCGAACTCGTGCCGATCATCACGGGCGTGTTCCAGACGCGCGGCGCGACCGCGCTGGTGTTCCGCGGCGACGACGGCCTGGACGAGCTGACGACCACCGGACACAGCCACATCTGGGAGGTCACGGGCGGCCGCGTGACCGAGCACGACCTCGACCCGCGCGACCTCGGGATCGCCCGTGCGCGCATCGAGGACCTGCTCGGCGGCGACCCCGAGCACAACGCCGCGGTGGTGCACCGTGTCCTCGCAGGGGAGTCCGGCCCGGTCCGCGACATCGTCCTGCTGAACGCCGCCGCCGGCCTGGTGTCCTTCCGCCTGGCGGAGGACCCGGCCGAGGTCGACCGCCCGATCCTGCAGCGGTTCCGCGAGCAGCTGGTCGTGGCGGCCGACGCGATCGACTCGGGTGCCGGGGCCCGCAAGCTGGCCGACTGGGTGGGCGCGACCCCCACCGCCTGAGCGCAGAAGCAACCGACGCGGCCACACCCGATGCAGACGCAACTGCAGTAGACGCAACTGACTGGAGGCGCGGTGCCGGTCCGTCGGACCGGCACCGCGCCTCCAGGCGGTCACCTCAGCACAGGACTACTGGACGTCCTCGTCGACCCAGTCGAAGGTCTTCGTGACGGCCTTCTTCCAGAGGCGGAGCGTGCGGTCACGCTCGGCTGCGTCGAGCTGCGGCTCCCAGCGCTTGTCCTCCTGCCAGTTGGCACGGAGCTCGTCGAGGTTCGCCCAGAACCCGACCGCCAGGCCCGCCGCGTAGGCGGCGCCGAGCGCGGTGGTCTCGGCGACCACCGGGCGCACCACGGGCACGTTGAGGATGTCGGCCTGGAACTGCATGAGCTCGTTGTTGGCGGTCATGCCGCCGTCCACCTTGAGCTCGGTGAGGTCCACGCCCGAGTCCGCGTTGACGGCGTCGAGGACCTCGCGGGTCTGCAGCGCCGTCGCCTCCAGGGCCGCACGCGCGATGTGGCCCTTGTTGACGTAGCGGGTGAGACCGACGATCGCGCCGCGGGCGTCGGGACGCCAGTACGGGGCGAAGAGTCCCGAGAACGCGGGGACGAAGTACACGCCGCCGTTGTCCTCGACAGTCTTGGCGAGGGCCTCGACCTCCGGGGCACTGCCGATCAGGCCGAGGTTGTCGCGGAGCCACTGGATGAGCGAGCCCGTGACGGCGATCGAACCCTCGAGGGCGTAGTGCGTCTCCTGGTCGCCGAGCTTGTAGCCGACGGTCGTGAGCAGCCCGTTCTCCGAGCGGACGATCTCCGTGCCCGTGTTGAAGATGAGGAAGTTGCCGGTGCCGTAGGTGTTCTTCGACTCGCCCTGGTCGAACGCGGCCTGGCCGAACGTCGCGGCCTGCTGGTCGCCGAGGATGCCCGCGATCGGGACCTCGCGCAGCAGGTTCGACGACTCGACGTGCCCGTAGACCTCGGAGGAGCTGACGATCTCCGGGAGCATCGACTTCGGGACGCCGAAGTCGCCGAGGATGTCGTCGCGCCACTGGAGCGTCTCGAGGTCCATGAACAGCGTGCGGGACGCGTTCGTGACGTCGGTCTTGTGGACACCGCCGTCCACACCACCGGTCAGGTTCCAGAGGACCCAGGTGTCGGTGGTGCCGAAGAGCAGGTCGCCCGCCTCGGCCTTCTCACGTGCGCCCTCGACGTTCTCGAGGATCCAGACGATCTTCGTGCCGGCGAAGTACGTCGCGAGCGGGAGGCCCACGACGGACTTGTAGCGGTCGGTGTCGCCGTCGGCGAGCTTGTCGACGATGGACTGCGTGCGGGTGTCCTGCCAGACGATCGCGTTGTAGACCGGCTTGCCGGTGTTCTTGTCCCAGACGACCGCGGTCTCGCGCTGGTTGGTGATGCCGACCGCCGCGACGTCGTGGCGGGTGATGTCGGCGCGGGACAGGGCCTGGCCGATGACCTCACGGGTGTTGTCCCAGATCTCGGCGGGGTCGTGCTCGACCCATCCGGCACGCGGGAAGATCTGCTCGTGTTCCTTCTGGCCCACGGACACGATCGAGCCGGAGTGGTCGAAGACGATCGCTCGGGTCGAGGTCGTGCCCTGGTCGATGGCGACGATGTAGTCGGCCATTGGTGCTCCTTACGGTCTTGCTCGGGTGAGTGTGGTGGGTTGGATCAGGCGAGGGGCAGCAGCGCGTAGGACAGGCCGGCTGCGAGGGCACCGCCGATGAGCGGTCCGACCACGGGCACCCAGGCGTACGCCCAGTCGCTCGAGCCCTTGCCCTTGATCGGCAGGAAGGCGTGCGCGATGCGCGGGCCGAGGTCACGTGCCGGGTTGATGGCGTACCCGGTCGGGCCACCGAGGGAGACACCGATCGCGATCACGAGGAAGGCCACGGGAACCGCGCCGAGCTCCTTCGGGGTACCGCCGTTGGTGAAGGCGATGACCGTGAAGACGAGGACGAAGGTGCCGATGATCTCGGTCACGAGGTTCCAGCCGTACGAACGGATCGCCGGGCCGGTGGAGAAGACGCCGAGCTTGGCTGCTGCGTCGGGCTCCTCGTCGAAGTGCTGCTTGTAGGCGAGCCAGACGATGACGGCACCGATGACCGCACCGATCAGCTGGGCGAGCCAGTAGAGGAACATCTCGCCGATGGTGATGTTGCCGAGGATGGCCTGCGCGAGGCTCACCGCCGGGTTGAGCTGGCCGCCGGACTTGTACGACACGGTGACGCCGGCGAAGACCGCGAAGCCCCAACCGATCGTGACCATGAGGAAGCCGGCTCCGAAGCCCTTGGACTTCGTCAGCGAGACAGCGGCGACGACGCCGCCACCCAGGATGATGAGCATCGCCGTGCCGACGAGCTCAGAGAGGAAATTGACGCCGATGCCGTCCATCGGTGACCTCCAGTGCGTGAGGGTGGGGGTCCGGTGGTGCTGCGCCGGCACTCCCCGTTGAGTGATTGGGGCCGAGCATAGTGACGCCGTTCAACCGATGGCGATGCGTTCGTGAGGGAAGTGCGCGATTGTGCACGAACGTGCATCCGCAGTGTGCGTACGACCGCCCAGCGGGCACGCAGCCGCGTCCCGACCCGGGACCCCTCTGCACGAACGTGCACGACGGCCGAACGACCGGCCGATGTAGATTGGGCGCGGTCAGTGACGACAGTGGAGGCTCCGCATGAAGAAGCTCATCAACGACCCGCACGACGTGGTCGACGAGACGGTCCGTGGGTTCGCCCTCGCACACGCCGGGCACGTGGTCCTGGTCGAGGACCCGATCCACCTCCACCGCGCGGACGCCCCCGTCCAGGGCAAGGTCGGCATCGTCAGCGGCGGTGGCAGCGGGCACGAGCCCCTGCACGCCGGCTTCGTCGGGTACGGCATGCTCGACGCCGCGGTGCCCGGCCCGGTGTTCACCAGCCCCACGCCCGACCCGATCGTCGCCGCGACGAAGGCCGTCGACGGGGGAGCGGGTGTGCTCCACATCGTGAAGAACTACACCGGCGACGTGCTCAACTTCGAGACCGCCGCCGAGCTCGCCGGGATGGACGACGTGCGCGTCGAGTCCGTCGTGGTCGACGACGACGTGGCCGTGCAGGACTCGCTCTACACGGCCGGCCGCCGCGGCGTCGCGGGTACCGTCGTCGTCGAGAAGTGCGCCGGCGCCGCTGCCGAGCGCGGGGACGACCTGGACGCCGTCGCCGCCGTCGCCCGCCACGTCAACGACGTCACGCGGTCGATGGGCCTCGCGCTCAGCTCCGGCACCGTCCCGCACGCCGGTGAGCCGTCCTTCACGCTCGCCGACGACGAGGTCGAGCTCGGCATCGGCATCCACGGCGAGCCGGGCCGGGAGCGCATCCCGATGGCGCCGGCCGACCAGCTCGTCGACCGGGTGCTCGAACCGATCCTCACCGACCTCGAACCCCCGGCCGGCTCGACGCTGCTGCTCCTCGTGAACGGCATGGGCGGCACGCCGCTCTCGGAGCTCTACATCGCCTACCGACGCGCCGCCGAGGTGCTCGCCGACCGCGGGTACGAGGTCACGCGTAGCCTGGTCGGCGACTACGTGACATCCCTCGAGATGCAGGGGTTCTCGCTCACCGTCACGGTGCTCGACGACGAACTCACCGCCCTCTGGGACGCACCGGTGGAGACCCCGGCACTGCGCTGGGGACGCTGAACCACCGCCCACCATCCAGGAAGGAACACGAATTGGCGCTCGACACCGCATGGGCCATCGACTGGGTCCGCCGCACCGCCGCGACGATCGACGAGCACCGGGCCGAGCTCGTCACGCTCGACCGGGAGATCGGCGACGGGGACCACGGTGAGAACCTCGACCGCGGGTTCCGTGCCGTGCTCGAGGCCGTCGACACCGGTTCGTTCGACACGCCCGGCGCCGTGCTCAAGGTGGTCGCGACGAAGCTCATCTCGACCGTGGGCGGCGCCGCCGGGCCGCTCTTCGGCACGGCGTACCTCAAGGCCGCGCAGGCCGCCGGCGACGCCACCGAGCTCGACGCCGACACGCTCGTCGCCGTGCTGACCGCTGCCCGCGACGGTGTCGTGTCCCGGGGCAAGGCGTCCGTCGGGGACAAGACCATGGTCGACGCGTGGTCGCCCGCCGTCGACGCCGCCGGTGCCGCGGCCGCCGCCGGGGACAGCCCCGAGCAGGTACTCGCCGCCGCCGCCGACGCCGCCGTGACGGGCGCAGAGTCGACCGACCCGCTCGTCGCTCGCAAGGGCCGTGCGAGCTACCTCGGGGAGCGGGCCGTCGGCCATCGCGACCCTGGTGCGCAGTCGACCGTGTACATCCTCCGCGCCGCCGTGGACGCCGCGTGACCGTCGGCATCCTGATCGTCTCGCACAGCGCGGCGATCGCGACCGGCACCGTGGAGCTCGCGCGCCAGATGGCCGCCGACGTGCCGCTCGTCGCCGCCGGTGGCACCGACGACGGCGGGATCGGTACCTCGTTCGAGGCGATCACCGCCGGCTTCGAGGAGCTCGCCGACGCCGACGCCGTCGTCGTCCTGTGCGACCTCGGCTCCGCCTACCTGACGACCGACACGGCCCTCGACTTCCTCGACGACGACGCCCGCGCGCGGGTGCACGTCTCGCAGGCACCCCTGGTGGAGGGCGCGGTCGCCGCGGCCGTCGCCGCGCAGACCGGCGGCGACGTCGACGCGGTCCTGGCCGCTGCCGCGTCTGCCGCAGCCTCCGAGGCGGACGCGAGTCGTTCCTCCAGTCCGTCCGACGACCAGCCTGGAGGCGCGGTGCCGGCTGACGGCGCCGGCCCCGTCGAGGACGTGGCCGCGTCCGAGAGCGTCGAACTCGTCAACGAGAGCGGGCTGCACGCCCGCCCCGCGGCGGAGTTCGTGAAGACCGCGGCGAAGTACGAGGCGTCGGTGCGGGTGAACGGCGTGGACGCGAAGAGCCTGCTCGCGATCATGGCGTTGGCGCTGCCGAAGGGCGCGACGGTCACGATCGAGGGGTCGGGACCCGACGGGCAGGACGCCGTCGAGGCGCTCGTCGCGCTCGTGCGTTCCGGCTTCGGCGAGTGAGCCGGCGCGGCGCGCGGCCGCTCGTCGGCGCGATCCGGCCGAGACTCGGCTGAGGCGACCGATCTCGCGGTCCGGAGCGCGAGAGTCGTCGCTCACGCCGAGTCTCGGGCGCCGAATCAGGTGATGGAGACGGTGCCGGCGAGGTCGAGGTCGGACGGCCCGCCGGTGACCCCGGCATCGGCGAGCAGGGTGGCGCCGAACACCGCGCTCCAGAACGTCCGGGCATCCCGGCCGACACCGCTCGGGCTCGTCCAGCCGTGCTCGGTGACGACGCGCTCGAGGTAGCGCTCCGACTGTCGGAAGAGCACGGCGAGGAGCAGGCGCACCCGCTCCCGCTGCGCCGCGTCGTCGCCCGCGGAGGCGAGCGCCCGGACCACGAGCGGCGTCGACGGCATCGCGAGGGCCGTCCGGGCGAGGACCTGCCGGAACGCCGTCGCGCTCGTCGCCCGGCGCCCGGCAGCCTGCAACCGGGTCGTGTCGCGGAGGAACAGCGCGAAGGCCGCGTCGAGGACGAGACGGTCCTTCGAGCCGAAGTGGTGCGTGATCTGGTTCGGGTAGACCCCCGCCGCGCGGGCGATCTCGCTGACGGTGACGGACCGGAGCGTGCCGTCGCCGTCCGCCGACGCAGTCCGGCTCGCACTGAGCAGGCCGGCCGTCGCGGCGAGGATGCGGGCACGGGTCGCCGCGCCGCGCGGGGTCCCGGGACCGTCGGTGGTGGTTGCCATGTCGGAATTGTACGTGGTACAACTCAACTTGTTCAACGTACAAGAAGGAGTCTTCCGTGGACATCTCCATCACCGGCTACGGCGCGGTCTCCCCGTTCGGCCACGGCGTCGACGCCCTCTGGGACGCGCTCGTCGCGGGGCGTTCCGGCGTGCACGTCCTCGACCGCCCCGGCGCGCTGTGGGAGCAGGTGCCGATCCTCGTCGGCGCCGACGCCGCACTCGACGCCGATGCCGCGCTCGGCCGGGTCCGCGCCAACCGTCTCGACCGCAGTCAGCAGCTCGCCCTCGTGGCCGCCGGGGAGGCCTGGGCGGACGCCGGCGCACCCGCCGTCGAGGGCGACCGGCTCGCGGTGGTCGTCGGCACCGGCATCGGGGGAGTGGAGACCCTGCTCGACGCCCACGACGTCCTCGGTGCGTCCGGCGCTCGTCGAGTGTCGCCGCGGACCGTCCCGATGCTCATGGCCAACGGGGCCGCTGCGCAGATCAGCATCGAGTACGGCGCGCGAGCCGGTGCCTACACGACCGTGTCGGCCTGCGCGTCCGGCGCCGAGGCGATCGCGATCGCAGCACGGCTCATCGTCACTGGTGAAGCCGACGTCGTGATCGCCGGCGGGACCGAGGCCGCGTTCACCCCGGTCGCGATGGCGTCCTTCGCACAGTCCCAGGCGCTCGCGAAGCCGGGCGACGACGACCCGACGACCCTCTCCCGGCCGTTCGACGCGTCCCGCCGCGGGTTCGTCCTGGGGGAGGGCGCGGGGTTCGTCGTCCTCGAGAGTGGCGCGCACGCTGCCGCCCGGTCGCAGCGATCGCACGGCACGCTCGCCGGGTGGGGGATCACCTCCGACGCCTTCCACATCACGGCGCCGCTCGCCGACGGCGGCGAACAGGAACGGGCGATGACGGCGGCGATCCGGATGGCCGGGCTCACCGGTGCGGACATCGACCACGTCAACGCGCACGCGACCGGCACGCCGGTCGGGGACGTCGGCGAGGCCGCTGCCATCGCCCGTGCGGTCGGCACCGGCGCGCTCGTCACCGCACCGAAGAGCTCGATCGGGCACATGTTCGGTGCGGCGGGGGCGGTCGAGTCGATCCTCGCCGTGCGATCGATCGAGACCGGGGTCGTGCCGGCGACGCTGAACCTGGAGCACCTGGACCCGGCGGTCGACCTGGACGTGGTGTCCGGTTCGGCGCGGACGGCTCCGATCCGGGCTGCGCTCAACAACTCGTTCGGGTTCGGTGGGCAGAACGCGTCGTTGGTGTTCACAGCGGCGTGACCGGGGGTCGCAGGAACCGAGAGCGGCCGGCTGGGTCCCTCGCCCGTCCGACGGTGGAGACGCACCGGACGATGGCCGCCCGGCCGGAGGAGCCCGACCCCACTAGGGTGGAACTCGTTGTCGGATGGGGGACCGAGCAGTGCAGGAACGAACAACGTCGTCACGGGCATCTCGGACGTCGGTGATGCGTCGCTCATGGCACAGGAGCGCCGGCGCCGCCACCGTTGCCGGTCTGATGACCCTCGGGATCTCCGGGTGCACGACCGAGCAGGAAGCGCCCGACTACCCGGACGTTCGATGGGTGGGTGCCGCGCCGACCGGATCCCTCGAGCGTGATCCCTGGGTCGGAGCGGTCCGTACTGAACTCGCGGCGGAAGCCGTCGCACGGAATCGCAACGATTTCAGCATCCCAGAACTCGCGGCGAGCGCGACTTCGAGCTACGTCGACCGCGAATCCGCCGACGCGGTGCAGACGTTGCGGAACCACGGGAGCACCACCCTCGTGCCCGGCCCGCTGCCCTTCGCTCCCACCGAGGTCGAGGTGGGCTACCGGGACCAGGGTGAGGACTTCGCGGCCGTGCGTGGTTGCGTCGCCGGGAACTGGAGCATGGACCCCGGCGAGTCGCTCGGCGACATGAGCGGCTTCGGGCGGGAGTACCGGCTCGAACGCGACCACGCCGGATCGATCCGGGTTGCTTCCGTCTCCGGCCTCCCTGGCCTCGGCTGCGACACCGTCGGCCCGTTGCCGGTCGCGGTGTTCGATCCGGTGCCGGAGCCATCCGGAGTGACTGACTCCGGTGATCTCGTGCGGCCGGACGGCACGAGGGACGCGCCGCGGCGGGGGTAGTCGCACAGCCCGCCACCGGTACCGTGACCCCGGAGATCACCTCCGGGCATCCTCCGGTTCCGCGCTGACGACGGCCCGGAGTCGGCGGTTCCCCTCCCGCCGTGACCAGAATACCGCCGGACGGGGGGCTTGCCGCAAGACCCCCGTCGTGCCCCACAATCGACCCTCGTGTCAACGCCGTACCCCGTCTTCGACCTCCCCGAACGCCTCGCCGACAAGGCCGACCCGGCCCTGATCGCCGACGACGAGCGGCACTTCGCCGCGATCGCCGACACCCTCGACGCCTCGACCACGGCGCTCACCCGACGACTCGACGAACTCCGCCGGACTCGTGCGGGCGGCGGGGAGTACGCCGTGGAGCGTGATGCCGAGGTGCGCCGGGTCACCCGTGAGCTCACGGCACTCCGGCGGTACGGGCTCGATCTGTGCATCGGTCGGATGGTGTTCGCCGGCCGTCCGGAGCCGGTGTACGTCGGGCGGTCGGGTCTGACCGACCAGGACCTCGTCCGGCTGCTGGTCGACTGGCGCTCGGCGACCGCGGAACCGTTCTTCGCGGCGTCGCACGGGGACCCTCGGGGACTCGTGAGTCGCCGCCGCTACCGCTGGCAGCGCGGCCGGGTCGTGGACTACTGGGACGAGGCGTTCACCGACGAGGGGCTCGCGCAGACCGCCGCCCTGGACGACCAGTCCGCCTTCGTCGCGAGCCTCGGCACGAGCCGGAGCCCGCGGATGCGCGACGTCCTCGGGACGATCCAGGCCGACCAGGACGCGGTGATCCGTGCGGATTCCGCCGGTGCCCTCGTGGTGGACGGCGGTCCCGGGACGGGGAAGACCGTGGTCGCCCTGCACCGCGCGGCGTACCTGCTGTACGCCGACCCGCGCGTGGCGCCACGGCACGGGGGAGTGCTCTTCGTCGGTCCGACGCACGGCCACCTCGACTACGTCGGGGACGTGCTGCCGTCGCTCGGCGAGGACGGCGTTCGTCTGGCGACCCTGACCGACCTCGTGCCCGAGGGCGCCGACCTCCCCGACGAGGCGGATCCGGACGTCGCCAGGGTCAAGGCGGGTCCCGCACTCACCCGGGCGGTCGAACGAGCGGTCGCCGGGTACGAGCGTCCGCCGGAACGCACGGTCGTGGTGGAGACGGACTGGGCGGACGTGCCGGTGACACCGGACGACTGGGCCGACGCGTTCGACGCGGTGGACCCGGGCGAACCGCACAACGCCGCGCGCTCCGACGTCTGGGAGGCGCTGGTCGAGATCGTGACCAACCGTCTGTCGGGAGCCGCTCCGCCCAGGGCGATCCGCGCCTCCGTGGACGAGAGCGACGCTCTGGGTGACGCGTTCCGACGGGCGTGGCCCCTCCTCGATCCGGACGGCGTCGTGGCGGACCTGCTCACGGCGCCGGACCACCTCGCACGGTGCGCGCCGGACCTCTCGACGGCGGATCGCGCGCTCGTGCACCGCGCCGACGCTCGCGCGTGGACCCGGTCGGACCTGCCCCTGCTCGACGCCGCCCGACGGCGCATCGGCGACCCGGCTGCCGCCGCGCGTGAACGTCGCGCCGCGACCGCCAGGGCAGCCGAGCGCGAACGGATGGACCGGGTGATCGAGGACCTCATCGCGGCGGACGACTCCGACCTCAAGCTGATGAGCATGCTGCGGGGCGCCGATGCGCGGAACAGTCTCGACGACGACACGGTGCGGCCGACCGTGGACGTCGACGCGTTCGCCGGTCCGTTCGCGCACGTGGTCGTGGACGAGGCGCAGGAGCTCACGGACGCGGAGTGGCTGATGCTGCTGCGACGCTGCCCGAGCCGGAGCTTCACGATCGTGGGCGACCGGACCCAGGCCCGCGAGCCGTTCACCGAGTCGTGGGAGGACCGGCTCGGGCGCGTCGGGTTGCGCGGGACCCGGACGTCGCAGCTCCGGATCAACTACCGCACGCCGTCCGAGGTGATGGCAGTCGCGGAACCGGTCATCCGCGCCGCGGTCCCGGACGCGAACGTCCCGACGTCGATCCGCGACTCCGGCGTGCCCGTGCACCACGGGTCCGTCGACGAACGGGACGCGATCGTGGAGGAGTGGGCCGCGACGAGCGCCGACGGCATCGCGTGCGTGATCGGCGACCCGGGGTACGTCGGGTCGGAGCGGATCCGCTCGCTCGCACCGGAGGCGACGAAGGGTCTGGAGTTCGACCTCGTCGTCCTGGTCGATCCGGAGCGGTGGCGCCCGGTCGACCGCTACGTGGCGATGACGCGGGCGACGCAGCGGTTGGTCGTCCTCAGCGACGACGGAGCAGGACGAAGGCCAGCACGGCGGTGAGGGCGTAGGCCCCCGCCTGGAGCTCGAGCAGGGGGAGCGTGCCGATCGGTCCCTGCAGCAGACCCGCCGCGGTGATCCCGATCGCCTGGCCGATCGCCTGCCCGAGGCCGAGCGCGGCGAACGCGCTGCCCCGGTGCGAGCCGTCCGTGGCGTGCTGCAGGAGGGTCGTCATGCCGGCACCCATGAACACGGCCGGCGCGCCGATGGCGGCGAAGAGCACGGCGTAGAGCGGGACGGCGTGCGACACGAACGACGCGTTCCAGCAGAGCACGGTGATGACCGTGAACGCACTCGACCCGATGAGCGCGAGCCGCAGCGCGTCGATCCTCGCGCCGAGGACGCCGAGCGCGAGGCCTGCGCCGATCGCGCCGATCGCCTGCACGCCGCGCAGCAGCCCGACGTCGGCCTCGTCGCCGCGGATCACGTCGGTCACGAAGAAGACGAACAGCACGAGGAAGAGCCCCTGCGCGATCGACGCGACGGTGTTCACCAGGACGAGGTCACGCGTCGGTCGGTCCGCGAGGGCGCGGAGGACACCCCCGGTCCTCGCCCCGTCCGCGCTCCTGTCGGCAGACGGCACCACGTCGGAACGGTGTTCTCGGGGCAGGCTGAGGACCAGCGCGGCGGCGACGACGTACGAGGCGACGTCGATCAGCGCCACGGTCGCGATCGACCCGACGGCGAGGAGCACGCCGCCGAGCGGGCCGCCGATGATCCGACCGAGGTCGTTGTTCAGCCCGACGAGTGCATTGGCCGAGTTCGCACGCTCCAGTCCCACGAGCGTCGGGAGCAGCGCGTTCTTGGCCGGCAGGAAGAAGGCGCCGAACGAGGCCTGGGCGACGATCACGCCGTACACGATCGGCAGTTCGGAGCGGTCGTGCACGAGGAGGAGCGGCAGGAGCGTCGTGGCCTGCCCGATCATCGCGACGACCATCACGAGCCGGTGCGACAGTCGGTCGGTGACCCGCGCGACGACCTGGGCGAGCAGCACCGGCGGGGCGAGCTCGAGGAGGAACGCGACCGACGTCCCGACGGCCGATCCGGTGAGCTGGAGGACGACGAGCGGGAGCGCGATGAACATCAGCCAGTCGCCGGTGTCCGAGACGAGCCCGGCGAGCCAGAGCCGTCGGAAGGCTGGCACCGCCATCGCCGACCCTGCGGGGCGGTTGCGGAGGGCAGTCGGCGCGTCGGTCATCGGTCCGCGCCGAACCCGAGCCGCGGGAACGCGCTGAGCGAGAGGTGGACGTGCTCGGCGTCGGTCGGGGTGCGCTGACGGGTCGCCTGGATGTACGGACGGACGACCGCGTCCAGGCGTTCGACGACCTCGGCGAGCTCGGACGGCGTGAGCGCGAGTCCGTAGCTGGCGTGGACGCCGACGTCGCGCCACACCTGCGGCACCGCGTCGCGGCCGCGGAGGTACTCGCGCAGCAGGTGGTGGTCGAGTTCGACGGACGCGGACAGCATCCGGTCCAGGCCGGCGAGGTCCGCCGGATCGACGCCGTCGGTGGTGAAGCCGGTGATGGTCGTGCGCCACGGCCGGGACCGGCCGTCGCCGGACGGGTCGGGTTCGACGAGCCCGTGGGACGCGAGCACCCGGAGGTGGTAGCTGCAGTTCGAGGGGGTGTCCCCGACCGCGCGGGCGCACTGCGATGCCGTCGCAGGGCCGGCGGAGGCCAGGTAGCCGAGGACGTCGAGGCGCACCGGATGGGACAGGGCGTCGAGGACGCCGGGGTCGGCCAGGTTCGGACGGTTCTCCTGCACGGCGGCTCCCTCGATCTGAAACGGTTTTTCAGATCGTACGTCCCAGCCCCAGGATCTGCAAATGTCTTTCAGGTCTCCCGTTGACGGGGATGGTCAGCGCGGCGTGAGTTCCTGCAGTCCGGTGACGCGCAACAGGTCGAGCTTCGCGGCGTCCTCCGTGCCCGGGACCGCCGTGTACACGACGATGCGGAGGTCTCCGCCGGTCACACTGAGGACGTCGCAGTCGATCTCGATCGGTCCGACCGGCGTCCGGACCGTCTTGCGGCTGGCACGGTGCTCCGCGACGCGGCCGGTGTTCCAGCGCCGTTCGAACTCGGGGGAGTCCCGCCGGAGCCGTGCGACGAGCTCGGCCAGGTCACGGTCGGCGGGGTAGCGGCCGAGCGCGGCACGGAGGTCGGCGGCGAGGTCGCTCGAGAACTCCTCCTGGTGGGTGTCGTCCCACTCGACACCGTCGTGGCCGTGCATGAAGTGCCGCCAGACCAGGTTCCGCTCGATGCCCGTGTACCGGCTCGGATCGCCGGTCATCGCCGCCCAGAGGTCGTTCCACAGAACGATGTCGTGCGTGGCCGTGAACACCGCGAGCGGGACGTCACCGAGGCGGTCGACGATCCGCTGCACGCCCGGCGTGACGTGCCGGGGCACGACCAGTCGTGACGGCGGCACGACGGAGGCGACACGGCAGAGGTGGTCGCGCTCCTCCTCGGTGAGCCGGAGCGCGGTCGCGAGCGCGCTGAGGAGCTGCGCGGAGGGGTTCGTGGCGCGCCTCTGCTCGAGGCGGACCACGTAGTCGACGCTGACCCCGGCGAGCGCAGCGAGCTCCTCGCGGCGGAGGCCGGGCGTCCGTCGTCCGGGCCCGGCCGGCAGGCCGACCTCTTCCGGACGCACCCGGTCGCGCCAGGAACGCAGCACACTCGCGAACTCGCTCATGCCCACCATCCTCGCCCCGCGCCTCCCGGCTTCCCTGGTACTGGTGGTCCCACTGTCGAGCGGTGCCTGGGGGACCCGGCCACGGGGGCGGAGAGTGGGGGCATGACAACGACACTCATCACCGGAGCCAACCGCAGTCTCGGGCTCGAGACCGTCCGCCGCCTCGTCGAGGCGGGCCACACCGTGTACGCCGGGATGCGCGACCCGTCGCGCGGCGACGAGGCGCGTGCGCTCGGCGCACACGTCGTCCAGCTGGACGTCACCGACCAGTCCTCGGTCGACCACGCGGTCGCCGAGTTGCCCGAGCTCGACGTGCTCGTCAACAACGCGGGCATCCTCGGGACGTCGTTCGGGGTCGACGACCTCGACGCCGATGCGATCGCGGCGGTGCTCGACACGAACGTGACCGGGGTGGTGCGGGTGACGCAGGCCGCGCTGCCGCTGCTGCGGGAGTCGGCGAACCCGGTGATCGTGAACGTCGCCTCCGGAGTGGGCTTCCCCCGGTGGCTGACGACCCCGGGGCGGGACGAGTACCCGGTGCCGGCGGTGCCGTACCCGGCGTCGAAGGCCGCGCTCATCGCGGTGACCGTGCAGTACGCGAAGCTCCTGCCGGGGTTCCGGGTGAACGCGAGCGACCCCGGGTACACGGCGACGGAGTTCAACGGGTTCGGCGGGCACCAGACCGTGACCGAGGGCACGGACGCCACGGTAGCGCTGGCGACGATCGGCGCGGACGGTCCCACGGGCGAGTTCCACGACCGGACGGGCGCGATCGCGTACTGACGCGGGGCGCCGCGCCGCCGCCGCGCCGCCGCCGTGTCGTCCGTCTCGTTCGTCGAGTGAGCAGGAATCGTCGGGTCTGTGGTCCGGACCCGACGGCTTCTGCTCGCTCGACGATCGGGCGGGGCGGCCTGGAGGCACGGGTCGCGTCCGGCGTGCGGGCTCGGCCCGGCCCGTGGCCGGGTCGCAGGGCGCCTGGTTCAGTCGTGGACGTCGGCGCCGAACCCCGGTCCGGGGCGCATCATCCAGCCGTCGGCATCGGGGAGCGGGCGGAAGCCGAACCGTTCGTACAGTCCGTGGGCGTCGGCGGTGAAGAGCGCGAACCGCTTGAGCCCGAGCGGCTCGATCGCCTCGGTCACACCCTCCACCAGGGCGACACCTACACCGCGGCCGCGCGAGTCCGGATCGACGAAGACGTCGGCAAGCCAGCCGAACGTGACGCCGTCGGTGATCACCCGCGCGTAGCCGAGCTGCTGGCCGGTGGCCTCGTCGTAGACGCCGAAGTTCCGGGAACCGGCGATGATCGCCTGCTGCGTGGCGAGGTCCCGCCCGCGGGCCCAGTAGGACTCCTCGCTCAGCCATCGGTGGACACGGGCGACGTCGAGGTCGTCGGGGTCGGCGGAGAATCGCAGTCCGTTCATCCAGCCAGTGAACCGGCGGACGGGCGACGCGCGCAACGGCCGATCCGCCTCCCGTGGCCCGGCCTGCGACGATGGTCGGATGCGCGCAGTCCAGTACGACGAGTTCGGTTCCGTCCCCACGATCGTCGAGGTCCCGGACCCGATCGCACCAGAGGACGGCGTGGTCGTCCGGGTCGCCGCGACGGGGGTGTGCCGGAGCGACTGGCACGCCTGGAAGGGTCACGACGACTCCGTGGTGCTCCCGCACGTCCCCGGGCACGAGTTCGCCGGCGTCGTGGCGTCCGTCGGTTCCGGCGTCACGGGGTTCACCGTGGGGGACCGGGTCACCGCCCCGTTCGTCTTCGCGTGCGGCGAGTGCGAGCAGTGCCTGGACGGTGCGACCCAGGTCTGCACCCGGCAGGAGCAGCCCGGCTTCACGCTGCCGGGTTCGTACGCCGAGGCCGTGGTGGTCCCGCACGCCGACGTGAACCTGGTGGCGCTACCCGACGCCGTCGGGTTCGCCGAGGCCGCCGGACTCGGTTGCCGCTTCGGGACCGCGTACCACGCGCTGCACGCCCGGGGGCGAGTGGCCGCAGGGGAGTGGGGCGTCGTGTTCGGCTGCGGGGGAGTCGGGCTGTCCACCGTCCTCGTCGCGGTCGCCGCCGGGGCGAACGTCGTCGCGGTGGACGTCTCACCGGCCGCACTCGCGCGCGCCGAAGCCCTCGGCGCAGTCGCGGTGCCGATGGACGAGGTCGTCCGAGACACCGTCCGGGGCATCACCGGTGGCGGAGCCCACGTGTCCGTGGACGCGTTCGGGAGCCGTGCGACCTCGGTCGCTGCGGTGGCGTCGCTCCGGCCGCGCGGGCGACACGTCCAGGTCGGGCTGCTGCTCGACGACGAGGCAGCCCCGGCCATCCCGATGGGCCGTGTGATCGGGGACGAGCTGGAACTGCTCGGCAGTCACGGGATCTCGGTGGGGGAGTACGCGGCGATGCTCGACGACGTCGTGGCCGGACGACTCCGCCCGGCCGAGTCGATCGGGCGCACGATCGGGTTCGACGAGCTGCCCGAGGCGATCCTGGCTATGGACCGGCCGGCGACCTCCGCCGGCATGACGGTCGCGGTGTTCTGATCGTCGGCTGCGCTCAGCCGGCGCTTCGGAACGCTCGGACGTCCTCGACGATCTGCTCCAGCGACCGTGGTGTGTCGCCCGGCCAGTGCGGCGCTCGGTCGGCTTCGGCGCGCAGCCACTCGACCACGGCCACCCGGAGCGAGTCGGACGCCTCGCGGAGGTCGTGCCCGTACTGCAGGAGGAGCTGGTCGTCGTTCCACGGGACGTCGACGCCGATCGTGTCGAGCGGGTGCGTCGGCCGCTCCGGAAGGTCCTCCCACTCGGCCAGGGTCATCTCCACGGGAGCCCCGTCGGGCGAGGGAACGGGCGTTCCCAGGACTGCGTCCGGATTCGTGAAGGCTTCTCGACCCTCGACCAGGACGCGCTCGATGGTCGTCGACACCGGGAGACCCGCGAGGTCGAACCTGGCCGCGTCCTTGAACCAGCGGTCCGCCGATTCGTACACGGCCACTGCCGCACGGACGACGCGCTGATCGGCGACCTCGGCCACCGACTCGGCATCAGTGCGCATCGTGATGAACGCTGACGAGTAGCCCAGCGCGCTCATGAGGTCGGACGCCTCGTCGCGCAGGATCGGGCGTGTGCCGTCCTCGACCGCGGCGACGACGTCCTCGTCCCACGGCCAGCCGCGCAGGCGCATCCGGAACGCCACCGTCGCTTGGTCCAGGTGGAGGAGTTCCTGGCGCACCCGTCGGAGGTTCCGGCCGATCTGCTCGTCGTAGGATCCCATGCCGGGAACGCTAGCGCCCGGGTCGGTACACGTCCGCCTTCGCGCCGCCCTCGAACACCGTCGAGCTGACCAGCGTCAGGTCCAGTTCGTCCTGCAGTCCCGAGAAGATGCCGTCGCCGCTACCGAGCACCACGGGCAGGACCACCAGGCGGTACTCGTCGACGAGCCCGGCGGTCACCAGGCTCCGGCAGAAGTCCGTCCCGCCCTGTGCGAGCACGTCCGCGCCGTCGTCGGCACGCAGGCGCTCGATCTCGCTCGCCAGGTCGCCGTTCGCCACCCGGGCGCCGGTCCACGTCGCCGCGGCGGGGGAGTTCGCCCCGCCCACGTCGACCGTCGACGGGTCGAAGGAAGCCTGACGTGTGAACACGACCTTCGGGATGGTGTTCATCGCCCCGGCGACAGGTGTCGTGGCGTTCGCCCAGAATCCCGCGATCGACTCGAACGAGCGCCGACCGAAGGCGTGCACGCCGGCGCTCGACACCGTGTCGAGCACCCAGGCCGCCGAGTCCGGATTGGCGGCGCGGAACATCCAGTCGGACTCAGCGCGAGGTCCGGCGACGTAGCCGTCGAGCGACATCGACATCTTCAGGACGAGTTTCCGCATCGGGCACCGCCGGTTCCGAGCACCGCGCAGTGCTCACGACGGCGATGCTAGAGGGGAGCGGCGCAGACCACCAGAGTACGGGCCCAGGCGGCCCGAGTTGACATAATATGCATTATCGGCACACACCCGACAGTCCGGAACCACGGAAACCGCAGCTCCGAACGGGAAGCCGCAATCTTCACGCCGGCAGCAGAGCGACGCGGCGGGCCCTGGTTAGGCTCACGGCGCAGCGCACCGGAGCACCGTGCAACGACGCGCTCCGGACAGGAGACCACCGTGGGCGCACCGATCCGCTTCACCACGACGAGCGATCCTCGAGAATGGAACGCCCTCGTCGCGACGAGCCCCGGCGCGACCGGCTTCCACGACTGGTCGTGGTTGCAGCTGCAGTCGGAGATCTTCGGCTGGCGGTTCATCCCCCTGGTGGTCTCGCACGGCGGCACCCCGATCGGTGTCTTCCCGCTCCTGCTCCACCCGGGAGCCATCCCACGACCGGTCGATCCGCCGTTCCCGTTCGTCGGCCCGCTCGTCTCCGAGGAACACCTGTTCGACACCCTGCGCGCGTTCCGCTCCTGGCAGCTCCGCCACGGCGTGCCGATCGCCCGGTTCGACCTCAGTCCCGTGATGACACCATCCGACGCCGAACTGCAGCGCTCGGGTGCCGAGTGTTCGGTCGACCGGACCTACGTCGTCGACCTGGCCGGGGTCTCGCCCGAGCAACTCGTCGCCGGCATGAACCGCAATGCCCGGCGGTCGCTGCGCGACGCGGAGCGCAACGCCGTGGAGGTCCGACCCGCGGCCCCCGGCGAGACCACGACGTTCCTCCCCCGCATCCTCAGCGAGTCGTACGAGGTCCGCGGCGTGCCGTCACCCTACCCGGAGGAGATCGGCGCCCGGATCGAGCAGTGGGCAACCGACCGAGACGACGTCTACATCGGCGCAGCGGTCGTCGCCGGCGAGACCTCCGGCGTGATCGTGGCACTGGGCAGCCAGCCCGTGGTCTCCGTCTGGGCCGGCGGCACACTGCGCGAACACCGCTCAGCGAACCCGAGCACGTCGCTGTACCACGACGTCCTCCGTTGGTCGCTCGACCGCGGGCACACCGCCGCGGACCTCGTCGGCCGCGTCGACGACGGCATCGCGCGGTTCAAGACGGCGCTCGGTGCGACCGAGCGCTCCTACGCGACGATCACCTCGTCTCCCCTGCCGCGCGCTGCGCGGACCGCCGCCGTCTCGCTCTGGCAGCGCACGCAGCGACGTTCCTGACGGGCGCGATCGAGGCCCTGGCCTGGAGGCGCGGATCACCCGCGCCGGTCTGCTCACGTGATCCGCGCCTCCAGTCCGACAGCCTGATGCGCCGACGGCGGACGCGTCACCGCGAGATCGAGCGCGCCGCGATCGCGATGACCGGCTCCCACGGTCGGACCACAGCTCCCTGCAGAGCGACCTTCCACGGCGAGTAGATGGCCCCGTTCGTTCCGGACTGCCCCGCGAAACGCGGCCGGCGAGGGAATCTCGACACCGACACACGACCGAGGGTCCGGGCATGACGCACGCGTGCCGCCACGGTGTGCTCGATCTCGATCCTCCTGTCGTAGTCGACATCAGCAGCTGCCGGCAAGAGCACATCTCGCCAGACGGCCACAGATGCACCGAGCACGCGCGTGTCCGAATGCGAGCCGTCGATACGTGTCCGTAGGCGAACCCCGTTCGGTTCAAGCCGTCCGAAGACTGCCTTCGGGTTCGTGACCGTGAGACGGCCGGTCACCTTGTAGACCGTATCGTCAGCATGGAAGCCGACGGTCTCGAGCGCGAAGCGGATGGCCTGCCATTCGATGTACCCGATCCCCCTGCCGATGACAGCAGCCGAAGGCTCGTAGTTGACGAACGTGATCCTTCCTTGATCACTGGCGTCGACAGCGGCGAGGAACGCTGCTCGCTCGAACCCACTGGTCTCCACGATGGCAATGTGCGCGTCCTGCTCCCGGGCCACCTCGACCCATGACCGGAGCGCCTCCTGGTACTGGCGCAGCCTGACGCTCGGATCGACGACCGCCAGCTTCTTCGTGAGGTTGGGCCGCACGGTGGCGGTCAAGAGGAACCATAGGCGGTCCTGTGACAAGGGGAGCTCCTTCTGTTTCATCGGGTCGAAGAGTGTACATTCAGTATGCAATATGTATGTTGGAATGTCCAATGTTTGCATATTGCGATGTTGTCAGTGGGGTCAACTTGCGCGATCGCGTACGCACTGGGCGCCATCGGCAGCGACACCCGGTTCACCGAGGGAATGCCGGAGGTCAGAAGATGCTGGTAGATGACCGCAGCGGCGCACCGTCCGTCTGGGAGGCACGGGTCGCACAGGACGGCCGGCTCACGTGATGCGCGCCTGCAGGCCGACAGCCCTCATCCGCGGGACTTGACCGACATCGGTCGCGCGGCGAGCCGCGTCGTCCGTGCGGCCGATGCGGCCGCCGGTCGACGACGGCAGGCTCGTACTCTGCATCCCAGTCGCAGCGCCCGAGGAGGCCCCATGTCGTCATCAGCCCCGCAGCTCGTCGTCCACGACGACGCGGTCCGCGCCAACACGGCCGTCTTCACCGCGCGCACGGGCGGCCGGGTGATGGCGGTCCTGAAGGCCGACGGGTTCGGACACGGCGCGATCGCCGAGTCGGTCGTCGCGGCCGGCGCGACCTCGATCGGCGTGACCACCATCGACGAGGCGCTCGCGATCCGTGCGCACGTCAGCGATGTCCCGGTCCTGTGCTGGCTGAACCCCGTGGACGCCGACTTCGACGCCGCACTGCACTCCGGGGTCGACGTGGCCGTGTCCGGGCCGGAGCTGCTCAGCGCGGTGAGCCGTGCCGCCGCGCGGACCGGTCGCCGTGCGCGTGTGCACCTGCACGCCGATGTCGGCATGGCCCGAGACGGTGCGGCGCCGACGACCTGGCAGGCACTCTGCACGGCGGCACGCGAGCTGGAGGCCGCGGGCATCATCCGCGTCGTCGGGGTCATGGGGCACATGTCCTGCGCGGACCGACCCGGTGATCCGCAGAACGTCCGCGAGCAGCTCCTGTTCGCGAACGCCGTCCGCACCGCCCGACGACGCGGGCTCTCGGGGTTCGTCACGCACCTCGCCGCCACCGCGGCCACGGTCACCGGTGTCGGCGACGGGTACGACGTGCACCGCATCGGGGCGGGCCTCTTCGGCATCGACCCGTCCGGGACGTCGACGGACCTGGAGCCGACGCTCTCGCTCACCGCGCCCGTCGTCGGCACCCGGTCGGTCGACGCCGGAACGGGCATCGGGTACGGACTCGACCACGTGGCGGACCGCCGGACGAACCTGGCGCTGCTCCCCCTCGGCTTCGGCGACGGACTCCCCCGTGCTGCCTCGGAGCGCGCGGAGGTCCTGGTGCGCGGACGCCGACGGCCACTGGTCGGACGGTTCTCGATGGACATGGTCGTCGTCGACACCGGAGACGACCGGCTGGCCCTCGGTGAGACCGTGACGCTCTTCGGCCGCGGGCACGACGGCGGACCGACGGTCCGGGACTGGGCTGGCTGGTCGGACACCATCGAGCACGAGATCGTCACCCGGATCGGCAGCCGAGTCGCCCGGGTCCACCGCACCACCACGACCCCGGAGGCCGTCGTTGCCTGAACCCACCGCTCCCCTGCACCCTCCGACGCGTGTCGCCGTCATCGGCGGCGGGGCGAACGACGAGCACGAGGTGTCGCTCGCGTCCGCCGCCGCCGTCACCCGCGCGGTCCGAACCCTCGGCCTCGACGCGGTCCCGCTCACCATCGACCGGGCGGGACGCTGGCGGCACACCGACGGCGCCGCGCTGACGCCGAGCGCGGCGGTCGCCCTGCTCACCACCTGTGACGCGGCGTTCCCGGCACTCCACGGTGTGCACGGTGAGGACGGTGCCGCCGCCGGCCTGCTCGGCATGATCGGTGTCCCGGTCGTCGGCTCTCCCGTCCGGGCCGGCGCGCTCGGGATCGACAAGTGGGTCACGAAGACCGTCGCCGAGGCGGTCGGGATCCGCACGGCACCCGCCGTGCTGCTGCGACGAGCCGATGCCATCGACGCGCTCCCGCTCGACCCGCCGTTCGTGGTGAAGCCGACGACGGGCGGCTCGAGCAACGGCGTCTCCGTCGTCCGGCAGGCCGACGAGTACGCGGCCGCGGTCGAACTGGCACGGGAGGCCAGCGACGACGTCCTCGCCGAGTCGTTCGTCACCGGGCGCGAGGTCGACATCGCCGTCCTCCGCGATCGGTCCGGGGCACTCCGGTCCGGAGCGACCCTGGAGATTGGCGTCGCCGACGGTGCGGTGTTCGGCCGTGCCGAGAAGTACGACGGCTCGGCGCAGTTCACGGTGCCGGCTCGGATCTCCGAAGGTCAGCACGCCGCGATCGAGCAGGCGGCGCGGACGTTGTACGACACGATCGGGTGCGCCGGGGTCGCGCGGTTCGACTTCTTCGTCACCGACGACGGCGTCGTCCTCAACGAGGTGAACACGTCACCGGGATTCACCGAGCAGTCGCAGGTGCCGAGGATGTTCGCGGCGGTCGGACTGCCCTACGTCGATCTCGTCCGGGCACTCGTGGAGGCCACGTTCCGAGACGACGACTGACCCCGCCGAGCGTCCGGCGAGCGAGCGCTCAGGACTCGGAGTCGGCCTTCGGGTCCTCGCCGTCGACGGGCACGTCGTCCGCGTCGATCTCGAGCGCGGCCTGTTCGTCGTCACGTTCCTCCAGGACCTCGCGGTCCGTGTCGGGCTGCTCCGGCGCCTCGCTCTGGGTGGTCTCTTCGGCTGGGTCTGGCTGGCTGTAGCTCATGCGCGGGACGGTACGCGGGTCAGCCTGGGTGTGCGTGGACGGGCCCACGACGCGGCGAGACGCGCCGGCATCACTGCCGGCCAGCCTCGCTGACGTTCGCCAACTCACATGACGTCGGCGACTCACATGGTGTTGGCGACGATCATCGCGCCGATGATCCAGTTGGCGATCGCTGCCACGATCGCGATGGCGCTGATGATGATGCCGCCGAGCAGGACGCCACGGCTGCCGGCGCCACGGTTGCGCGCCACGAGAGCGAGCACCAGGCCGACGATGCCCAGGATCAGGCCGATGATGGGGATGAAGAACGCCAGCACGAGCCCGACGATGCCGAGGACGAGTCCGGCGATCGCGAGTCCGCTGTTGGAACTGCGTGCAACGGGTGTGGTCATGGTGGTGCCTCCTCGATGAGGGCGCCCGCCCGGCGGGTACCGGGTGACTCGACGCCGAAGCAGACGGTAGTCCGATGCCGTGAGTTCGGCTCAGGTGATCCGTACCCCGATCCCGGTCCCCGCGACGGTTCAGGCTCCCACGTAGGCCGCCAGGTGCTCTCCCGTCAGCGTGGACCGTGCCGCGACCAGCTCGGCCGGCGTCCCCTCGAAGACGATGCGCCCACCGTCGTGTCCGGCACCCGGTCCGAGGTCGATGAGCCAGTCGGCGTGGGCCATCACGGCCTGGTGGTGCTCGATCACGACGACCGAGCGTCCGGCCTCGACCATCCGGTCGAGCAGCCCGAGCAGCTGCGCGACGTCCGCCAGGTGCAAGCCGGTCGTCGGCTCGTCGAGGACGATCACACCGCCGGGCTCGCCGAGGCGCGTCGCGAGCTTGAGTCGCTGCCGTTCACCGCCGGAGAGCGTCGTCAGGGGCTGCCCGATCGTCAGGTACCCGAGCCCGACGTCGACCAGGCGCGAGAGGATCGCGTGCGCCGCCGGGATCCTCGACTCCCCCGCTGCGAAGAACTGCTCGGCGTCGGCGACGGGCATCGCGAGGACCTCGCTGATGTCCTTCCCGCCCAGGTGGTACTCGAGCACCGACTGGTCGAAGCGCTTGCCGTCGCACTCGGTGCAGGGGGTGGCGATCCCGGCCATCATGCCGAGGTCGGTGTAGATCACGCCGGCGCCGTTGCACGCCGGGCAGGCACCCTCGGAGTTGGCGCTGAACAGGGCGGGCTTCACGCCGTTGGCCTTCGCGAACGCCTTGCGGATCGGTTCGAGGAGCCCGGTGTAGGTCGCCGGGTTGCTACGGCGCGAGCCCCGGATCGCGCCCTGGTCGATCGCGACGACGCCCTCGAGCGGGGAGAGCGAACCGTGGATGAGCGTGCTCTTGCCCGACCCGGCGACACCCGTGACGACGGTGAGCACCCCGGTCGGGACGTCGACGTCGATGCCCTGGAGGTTGTGCGCCGACGCGCCGCGGATCTCGATGACCCCGGTGCGCTCCCGCACGGCGGACTTCACCGTGACACGGTCGTCGAGGTGCTTGCCGGTGACGGTGTCACTTCCCCGGAGGCCCTCGACCGGCCCCTCGTAGCAGAGGGACCCGCCGTTCGTGCCGGCCCCGGGACCGAGGTCGACCACGTGGTCCGCGATCGCGATGACCTCGGGCTTGTGCTCCACCACGAGCACGGTGTTCCCCTTGTCACGGAGGCGCAGCAGCAGCCCGTTCATCCGCTCGATGTCGTGCGGGTGGAGGCCGGTGCTCGGCTCGTCGAAGACGTACGTGACGTCGCTCAGGGACGATCCGAGGTGCTTCACCATCTTCACGCGCTGTCCCTCGCCGCCGGAGAGCGTGCCGGTGGGGCGGTCGAGCGACAGGTACCCGAGCCCGATCTCGACGAAGGAGTCCACGGCGTCGCGGAGCCCGTCGAGCAGCGGGCCCACGCTCGGTTCGTCGAGTGCGTGCAGCCAGGTCGCCAGGTCGGTGATCTGCATGGTGCAGACGTCGGCGATGCTCTTGCCCGCGATCTTCGACGAGCGAGCGACATCGTTCAGCCGGGTGCCGGCACAGGCCGGGCAGGTCGTGAAGGTGACCGCGCGGTCGACGAAGGCACGGATGTGCGGCTGCATCGCTTCGCGGTCCTTCTGCAGGAACGACCGTCGGACCCGCGGCACCAGCCCCTCGTACGTCATGTTGATCCCGGCGATCTTCTGCTTCGTCGGCTCGCGGTACAGGAAGTCCTGGCGCTCCTGCTCGGTGAAGTCGCGGATCGGGGTGTCCTTGTCGAAGTACCCGGACTCGGCGAACATCCGCACGTTCCAGCCGTCCGTGCCGTACCCGGGGATGGTGATCGCCCCGTCGGCGAGTGCCTTGCTGTCGTCGAACAGCTGAGTGAGGTCGATGTCGGTGACGGAGCCGCGCCCCTCGCAGTCCGCGCACATGCCGCCCAACCGGGAGAACGAGACCTTCTCGGCCTTGGCGTCCTTGCCCTTCTGCACGGTGATCGCCCCACCAGCAGTCACGGTCGCGAGGTTGAACGAGAACGCGTTCGGGCCACCCACGTGCGGCGTGCCGAGGCGGCTGAAGAGCACGCGGAGCATCGCATTCGCGTCGGTCACGGTGCCGACGGTGGAGCGGGGATCCGCACCGATGCGCTCCTGGTCGACGACGATCGCCGTGGTGAGGCCGTCGAGCACGTCGACGTCGGGCCGCGCCAACGACGGCATGAACCCCTGCAGGAACGCGCTGTACGTCTCGTTGATCATCCGCTGCGACTCGGCGGCGATCGTCGCGAACACGAGCGAGCTCTTCCCCGAGCCGGACACCCCCGTGAAGACCGTCAGCCGGCGCTTCGGGAGGTCGACGTCGACGTCCCGCAGGGTGTTCTCCCGCGCACCCCGGACCCGGATGCGGTCGCGGCTGTCCGCGGCGTGCTCGGCAGTGGTATGCATGTCGATCAGGGTACCGGTGGGCACCGACGTCGTGCGAGGACGATCAGCACCCGCCCCACCGGCCCTTCCGCTCGCTCGCGGCACGCTGCTCGAGCCCGGACAGGTACGGGTGGTTCGTGACGTTCGGCCAGACCCGGATCGCCTTCGCTGCCCCGGAGGCCACCAGCTCCCCCTCGATGAACCGCCCGTCGTCCGTCCACGCGCTGAACAGGCGTCGTCCGTAGTCGTCCCACGAGTCCCGGTCCGGCGCGACCCAGATCCGCGACCCGACCGGTGCGAGTCGCCGCAAGGCATCCGTTGCCTCGGCCGACCAGCACTGCGCCGTCGGCTGCGCCTCCGGGGTGTCCACCCCGATCAGGCGCACCCGGATCGGGTTCGTCGTGGTGACCACCGCGTTCGCGGTGTCGAGCTGCAACTGCAGCGTGTCCCCGTCGTAGACGTACCGGACGGTCATCGCGAAGGCCGCCGCGGGGCGGGCAGGTGGCTGCGTCGGTGACGGCGACGCGCCTCCAGGCTGACCACCGGGACCCTCGGGAGGCGCGACCAGCGACGGCGGACCGGCCGGCGTCGGTGCGTGGCCGGCCGATGCGCGTGCCGTGGGCGGGTCCGACGGTTCGGCCTGCGCGATCCAGACCGCGGCAGCGGTCGCGGCGACCGCCGCGACGACGACGGTCGTGACGGCGATCCGGACGCCCCTGGCCATGGGCACAACCTACGACCGACGTCGGGCGGTGTCCGGTGGCGGGTGTCCGGCCTCAGTGCGAACCGTGGCGGCGGACCAGCTCCGGGAGTTCGGCGGGCTCGAACGCCTCGTCGGTCGCGTCGAGCTCGTCGGCGGTCCACCAGCGCGAGGCCAGGATGTCGACCTGCTCGTCGTCCGTCCACTCGGCGTCGGAGAGCACGAAGCCCGGCGTCCGGACGACGTAGAACTCGGAGTGCCCGCGGTCGTGGTCGGCCTCGTCCCAGTCCACCGCGAAGTCCCACGACCACACCGGTGCGCCGGGGTCCTCGATGACGATGCCCGTCTCCTCGCGGAGCTCCCGGATCGCCGCCTGACGGTGATCCTCCCCCGGGTCGACGCCGCCGCCGGGCGTGATCCAGCGGTGGAAACCGTCCGACGACGGGGCCTTGGTGTCCATGAGGAACACCCGCCCTTCGGGGTCGAGCAGGAGGATGCGGGAGGTCCGTCGGAGTCCGGGCGCAGCAGTCACGCGGCCGAGGCTACCGGTGCCCGCTACGATGCGGTGAAGCCGCTGACGTCGCCGACGAGCTTGGTGTGGTCCGCCGGGATCGGCTCGACGGCGGCCGCGGCGATCTCGGCCGCGAACTCGGACACGCTGTAGAGCTTGCCGACCTCCTGCCGACGACCCTCGATGGCGCCGGGGTTCAGGCGGTTCAGGAGCGTGGCGGTGATCGTGCCCTCGATCATGTCCCCGGAGACGACGACGAACTCGATGTCGGCGGCCTCGAGCTGCGGGATGAGCTCGCGGAGGGCGAGTTCGCCGGCGCGCTTGCTCTTCGCGACCGGGACGTACTCGTCCATCGTCTCCGCGGTCTCGACGAAGTGCGCCTGGTGGCTCGTGACGAACACCACGCGGGAACCGGCGGGCATGTGCGGGACGGCGGTCTGCAGCATGTCGACCTGGGCGTCGCGGTTGAGACGCAGCGCGTAGTCCTCGCCGAAGCCGGACTCCATGCCGCCGGAGGCGTTCAGGACGAGGAGGTCGATGCCGCCCCACTCCTGCACGACGGTGTCGACCATCGCCTGGACGGAGTCGTGGTCGGTCAGGTCGGCGCCGACCGCCAGGGCCGAGCCACCGCCGGCGACGATCTTCTCGGCGATCTGCTCGGCGCGCTTGGCCTTGTTGCGGTAGTTCACGACGACCTTGGCGCCGGCCTCGGCCAGGTACGCGACGGTGTCGGCACCGATGCCGCGGGACGACCCCGTGACGAGGGCGCGCGTGTCGGCGAGGGATCCGGGGGCGAGGGGGTTGCTCACAGTCGTGTTCTCCAGGTTGCGTTCCGGCGGGTCGGCCGCCGTCGAGCCTACCAACCGCCTGGGCGTCCTCAGCCCCGTGCTGATATGTTGAACGGAGTTGGACCGGCCGTCGCGACGCTGCGAGCCGCCGCGCGCGACCGAGGGAGGGAGATCGCGTGAACGGAATCGATTGGATCCAGACGGTCGTCTGGATCGGCCTGGTGCTCCTGCTGGGCGTGGTCGAGGTGTTCACCCTCGACTTCATCTTCATCATGCTCGCGGCCGGTGCCGCCGGGGGGTTGATCGCCGCGCTCCTCGGCGCCCCGTGGTGGCTCTCGGCCATCATCGCGGCCGTCGTCGCACTGGTGCTGCTGTCGCTCGTACGCCCGCGCCTGCTGACCGCGCTCGGCCGGAACGCCGACCCGCACCGCACCAACGTCGAGGGGCTCATCGGGCTGCGCGGCACCGTCGCCGTCGCCTTCACCTCGTCCGCCCCCGGCCAGGTCCGCCTGGCGAACGGCGAGACCTGGAGCGCCCGCATCGCCGCCGACTCCACCGACCGAACACCGCCGCTCGGGACCCCTGTGGTCGTCGAGTCGATCGAGGGGTCGACCGCTGTCGTCCGCCTCGGAGAAAGGGCCACCTCGTGACCATCTCAGCCGGGACGATCGCACTGCTCGTCCTCATCCTGGTCGTCGTCATCTTCGTGATCGTCGTCCTGTCCCGCGCGATCCGGATCGTGCCGCAGGCGACCGCCGGGATCGTCGAACGACTCGGGAAGTACCACAAGACCCTCAACCCTGGGTTGAACCTTCTGGTGCCGTTCATCGACCGTCTCCGCCCGCTGCTGGACATGCGCGAGCAGGTCGTCTCGTTCCCGCCGCAGCCGGTGATCACCGAGGACAACCTCGTCGTGTCCATCGACACCGTCGTCTACTTCCAGGTCACCGACGCCCGTGCCGCGACCTACGAGATCGCGAACTACCTCGGTGCCGTCGAGCAACTCACGACGACCACGCTCCGCAACGTGGTCGGTGGCCTGAACCTCGAAGAGGCCCTGACCAGCCGCGACAACATCAACGGCCAGCTGCGCGTCGTGCTCGACGAGGCCACCGGTAAGTGGGGCATCCGCGTCGGCCGCGTCGAGCTCAAGGCGATCGAGCCGCCCGTGTCCATCCAGGATGCCATGGAGCAGCAGCTGCGTGCCGAGCGGAGCCGTCGTGCGGCGATCCTGCAGGCCGAGGGCACCAAGCAGTCCCAGATCCTCGAGGCCGAGGGCCAGCGGCAGGCCGCCATCCTCGCCGCCGAGGGTGATGCGAAGGCCCAGGTCCTCCGCGCCGAGGGTGAAGCCTCCGCCATCGCGACCGTGTTCGACGCGATCCACACGGGCGACCCGGACGACAAGCTGCTCTCGTACCAGTACCTGCAGATGCTGCCGAAGATCGCCGAGGGCACCGCGAACAAGCTCTGGATGATCCCGAGCGAGTTCACCGAGGCCCTGTCCGGCATCGCGAAGGGCTTCTCCGGCGGTCGCACCGGGAGCGGTCCCGTCGCGGGTGCCGGCGGTGGCGACTTCCTGTCGCGCATCTCGAAGCTCGCGAACGAGAGCCTGGCGAACACCGCCTCGGCCGACGCTGCTGCCGCTGCTGCACCCCGTGCCGATGCCACCTCCGCGGACATCGTGCCGGAGTCCGAGCTCGACCAGCGTCTGGCGGAGTCGAACCGCAGCGTCGACGCGCACCTCGCCGCCGCGGACGACGAAGCCGCGCAACAGCTCGACGACGCCGCCGCGCAGACCGACGCCGCGGCACAGGCTGAGGCCGCCGCACCGCAGGCCGACGACGCGTCCGGCCACCGCACGAGCGACGGGTCGGGCCGCCGCTGACGCAGGCCTCCCCCGCACGCGACGCCGCACACGACGACGCCCGCCCCGGATGACCGGGGCGGGCGTCGTCGTGTGTCAGGTGGTGTCAGGCGCCACGTCGTGCGCGGAGGAACTGCAGGCGCTCCTGCAGGAGTTCCTCGAGCTCTTCCCGCGAGCGGCGCTCGAGCAGCATGTCCCAGTGGGTCCTGGGGGCCTTCACGTCCTCCTCGGCGACCTCGACGGGGATGCCGTCGTCACCGAGCAGACGACCTTCGCGACCGGAGCGTGGCTCCGACCAGGTCTGGGGCACGTCTGCGTCCGCGGAGAAGACGATGTCGAACGTCTCACCCGAATCGGTCTGGTAGACCGCGCGCTTGCGGTCGGAGAGCTCGACGCCCTCCTCGCTCTGGAGGCTCTGACTCCCGAGCCGCATGCCGCGGAGACTCCGATCAGCCATGTGTGTGCTCCTCTCGCTCGTCTGCCCTCCCCAACACTGTCCCACGTGGGATCACTCCCGGACCGGCGCATTCACAGTCCGTTCCCAGTGGGAGGGCGCGGCGCTCAGGATCGACGGCGGATCCGCGAGCCCCAGGGGGCGCAGGCGAGCAGGGTGAGCAGCCCGCCGAGCGAGAGCAGGAGCGCGATCGATCCGGAGGCCACCGTCGCCGGGGTCGTCGAGGTCCCGAGGGGCACGTCGGTGATCATCGACGTCGCCGTGTACTCCGGGACCCGGTCGATCGTGCGGCCGCTCGGGTCGATGACCTGCGACGCCCCGACGGTCGAGATGTTGACGAGCGAGCGTCCGGTCTCGATGGCCCGCATCCGGGCGATCTCGAGCTGCTGCAGGTTCTCGTCGGTGCCCGAGAAGTCCGCGTTGTTCGTCTGCGCGAGGATCACCTGCGCTCCCCCGCGCGCCATGTCGCGGGTGAGTCCGTCGTCGACGATGTCGAAGCAGATCGCGATGCCCGCCTTGACCCCGGCGACCGACAGCACGTTCGGCTTCGTGCCCGGCGTGTAGTCGCGCTGCAGCAGCCCGATGAGCGACGGAGCGAGCTTCGAGAAGAACCAGCGGTCGGGCACGTACTCGCCGAACGGCACCGGACGCTTCTTGTCGTAGGACGACTGCCACCCGTCGGCCGTCCACACGAAGGACGTGTTGTGCAGCACGCCCGAGGGCGTCTGCGTGATGGCGCCGGCAACGATCGGTGCCCCGACGGAGTCGACGACCGAGTCGAGTGCCGAGGCGATGACGGGCTGCTGCCGGGGGTCGAACTCGGCGGAGGCCTCCGGCCAGACGACGAGGTCGACGCCCTTCGCGTCGACGTCGGTCGCGGTGACCTGCGACTCGAGGACCTCGCCCGGGGCCGCGCGGTCGAAGTACCCGGCGGGACCGTTCCCCTGGACGGACTCGATGCGGATCGACCCGCTCGTGGCGGTCGGCCACGCGGGCACGGCGAGGACCGCGGCGACGAGGAGCCCGGCCGTCGCGATCCGCATCGGCACGCGCACGGCCACGCCGGGACCGCGCGGCACGACGAGCGCGAGTGAGAGCACCACGGCGACGCAGTAGACGACGACGAACGTCACACCGAGGACGCCGACGTACGCGGCCAGGTGAGCGAACGGACTCTCGGACTGCGACAGCCCGACGCGCCCCCAGGCGAAGCCGCCGTAGGGCCAGCTCCCCGAGAACCACTCGCGTCCGGTCCAGAGTGCGGCGACGACGGCCGGGAGGCCCCACACGCGTCCGGCGGTCGACGGCACCACGCGGGCGACCCAGCGGTACGCCAGGGCGATCGCCACGCTGCCGAGTGCGAAGAACACGGCCTCGAACAACGCGAGCGCGAACCACGGGACCGGCCCGAGGTAGCGGCCCGCCCACGAGATGGCCGGGACGTAGAAGGCCGCGCCGGCGACGTAGCCGAGCCAGGCGGCGCGCCACGCGCGCTGCCCCATCGCGGCGAGCAGCATGCACGCGAGAGCCGGGTACGCGAGGAACCACCAACCCGGCGACGGGAACGACAGCGCGAACAGCACCCCGCCGATCACCGCGAGCGGGAACGCCTGCGCGAGCGGGAGTGCGTCGAACGGTCCACGCGCGGGCCGGACCTGCGGGGTCTGGACGTGACCGCGCGCCGGACGCGCAGTGGTGTCGAGGAGCTGCACCGTGCCTCCCGTCAGACCGCTGCGTAGGCGACGATGCCACGGCGCACCGCGTCCGTCGCCCGCCGGGCGGTCTGGGCGAGGTCCTCGTCGCCCGCGTTGCGGATCTGGTCGAGGAGGTCGATGACCTGCTTCGACCAGCGCACGAAGTCGCCCGCGGGAAGGTCGAGCGTCCGCAGGACGTCGTCGAGCGCGGAGCCGGACGCCCACCGGAACATGCCGACCGCGGCCGCCGGGGTGGGCGGCTGGGAGCCCGCGAGCCGGGCGTCGCGCTCGATGTCGTCGAGGCGGGACCAGATCGTCAGGGTCTCGTCGAGCGCCGGACGGAACGCTCCCCGGGGCAGGGCGTGTTCGGTGCCGGGCGCGTCCTCGCGTCGGGGCTGGTACACGATCGTGGCTGCCATCGCGGCGAGCTGTGCGGGCGTCAGGTCCTTCCAGACCCCGGCCTCGAGGCACTCGGCGACGAGGAGGTCCCGCTCGCCGTAGATGCGCTGCAACCGACGACCGCCAGCGGCGACCGTCGCCTCGCCGTCGCCGGTGGGCACGAGGTACCCGAGCTGCAGGAGCACGTCGGTGACACGGTCGAAGGTCGTGGCGACCGCACCCGTGCGGGAGCGGATCTGCTGGACGAGCTTGTCGTTGGCGCGCTTCAGCTTGTACCAGCGCTCGGACCAGCGGGCGTGGGCCTCGCGGTCGGGGCAGGCGTGGCAGGGGTGGCGCTGCATCCGGCGTCGGACGTCGGTGATCGCCGCCTGCCGCTCGGCCCGGGCACCGTGCGAGGCCTCACGGCCGCCGGGCACGTTCGTGCGCTCGAGGTCGGAGAGCTCACGGCGCAGGGCCGCGTACTCGGTGAAATCGCCGAGGTGGCACTGCATCGCCTGCTGGTAGCCGTCGAGCGACTCCTGCTGCGACCGAACCTTGCGGGCGAGGTCGACCACCGAGCGGTCTGCCTGGAACTGCGCGAACGAGGTCTCGAGGACCTCGCGGGTGCGCTGCCGGCCGAACTGGTCGATGAGGTTCACGGCCATGTTGTACGTCGGCTTGAACGAGGAGTTGAGCGGGTAGGTCCGTCGGCTCGCGAGCGACGCCACGGCCTGCGGGTCGAGGCCGTCGGACCACTGGATGACCGAGTGCCCCTCGACGTCGATCCCGCGACGACCGGCACGACCGGTGAGCTGGGTGTACTCCCCCGGCGTGATCGGCACCCGGGCCTCGCCGTTGAACTTCTCGAGCTTCTCGAGCACGACCGTGCGCGCCGGCATGTTCACGCCGAGCGCCAGGGTCTCCGTCGCGAACACGACCTTGAGCAGCTTGCGCTGGAACAGGTCCTCGACGACCTCCTTGAACGCCGGCAGGAGCCCGGCGTGGTGTGCCGCGACGCCGCGTTCGAGTCCCTCGAGCCACTCCCAGTAGCCGAGGACGGCGAGGTCCTCGTCGAGGAGGGTCCGGCAGTGGTACTCCGCGGTCTCACGGATCTCGTTGCGCTCCGGTGCCGTCGTCAGGGACAGCCCCGAGCGCAGGACGTTCCGGACGCCCTGGTCGCAGCCGTTGCGGCTGAACACGAAGAAGATCGCGGGCAGGAGCATCCGCTCGTCGAGCATGTGCGCGATCCGCTCGCGGTGCAGCTTCTCGGTGCGCGGACCACGACGGTCGTGGTACCCACCACGACCCCGGCCGCCCCGGTGTCCGCCGCCGTGCCGCTCGCTGCGGGCCGCTCCGCCGACGAGGCGCAGGAGCTCGGGGTTCACCCGGTTGGTCGCCGCGGCGCCGCTGGAGTCGAACAGGTCGACCATCTTCGACCCGACGAGCACGTGCTGCTCGAGCGGGACCGGACGGTCCTCGGACACGATGACGTCCGTGTCACCGCGGACGGTCTGCAGCCAGTCGCCGAACTCCTCGGCGTTCGACACGGTGGCGCTGAGGGAGACCAGCCGGACCTCGGTCGGGAGGTGCAGGATCACCTCTTCCCACACCGCGCCACGGAAGCGGTCGGCCAGGTAGTGGACCTCGTCGAGGACGACCCAGGCGAGGTCGTCGAGCAGGTCGGAGTCCGCGTAGATCATGTTGCGGAGCACCTCGGTCGTCATCACGACCACCCGGGCGCGCGGGTTCACGTTCGTGTCACCGGTGAGCAGCCCCACCTCGGACTCGCCGTAGACGTCCACCAGCTCGGCGTACTTCTGGTTGCTCAGCGCCTTCATCGGCGTCGTGTAGAACACCTTCGCCGTGGGCTGGCGCATCGCCAGCCAGATCGCGAACTCGGCGACGATGGTCTTGCCGGCACCGGTCGGCGCGGCGACGAGGACGCTGCGCCCCTGGTCGAGCGCGTCGCACGCGGCGAACTGGAACGGGTCGAGGTCGAACCGCAGGTCCGCACGGAAGAGTTCGAGGTTGCGCGAGCGGTTCCGCACCTTCGCCGCCGCGAACCGCTCGGCGGCGCTCGGTCCGGCGGCGTCCTGCTGCTTGCTGGGACTCACAGTCCGTACTCTTCGTCGAGCTTCGCCTGGCGCTTCGCGACCCGGCGGTCGTGCAGCCACGTCACGAAGCAGGCCGCGACGTAGAGCACGATCATCGGGACGGCGAGCAGGAACATCGAGATGACGTCGGCGCTCGGCGTGACGATCGCGCAGAAGACCAGGATGCAGAGGATCGCGATCCGCCACGACTTGATGATCGAGCTCGCCGACAGCACGCCGACGAAGTTCAGCAGCACGAGGAACACCGGCAGCACGAACGCGATGCCGACGGCCACGATGAGCTTGATGACGAAGTCGTAGTAGGCCTTCGCGTCGACGATCGAGGTGTCCTGGCTCGACACGAAGCTGCCGAGGATCCCGACCACGTGCGGCAGGATGTACCACCCGAACCAGCAGCCCGCGAAGAACAGCGGGATCGCGGTGCCGAGGAAGCCGAACACGTACTGCTTCTCGCGCCGGACCAGTGCCGGGACGATGAACGCCCAGATCTGGTACAGCCAGACCGGGCTGGAGATGATGATGCCGATCGTGATCGCGATCTGCAGCTTCAGGTCGAACGCACCCGTGATCATCGGGAAGTTCAGCTCGGCCGTGTGCCCGCCGACCTTGGCGAGCTGTGCGACCGGGGACCGCAGCGAATCGAGCACGAACGGGGTGAGGAACCACCCGCCCACGGCGCACACCGCCACCGCGATCACGGCCTTGAACAGGCGGTTGCGCAGCTCGATGAGGTGCTGCCCGAGCGACATGCGGCCGTCGGTGTCCTTCGCCGGACGCCCGGTCCGCCTCGCTCGCCCGCGCGCGGTCGTCGAAGCCATGTGCACGATCCTACGGGACCGGGGCCGACAGTCCGCCGCGGGGGCGTGCGTTCGCACAGGCAGGCCCAGCGGTTCTTCCCATCGCGGGCGACCTGGGAAGCGGGATCGCGCGTAGGAGGCTGAAAAGAAGGGCCTCCTACGCGCGAAACGGCACCCTAAGCTCGAAATGGCACCCTACGCGCGGAACGGCACCAGGGCGGACGGGAGGCGCGGGGCGGGCTGGCACCGTGCCTCCAGGCCGGCGGTGGCCGGGACGCGCCGGGGGCGACGCGGCGTCAGTACGCGGCGAGGGCTGCGGCTGCGAAGTCGCGGACGGCGGCGCGCGCCGCCGGCGGGTCGAGCACGACCGCACGACCGGGCAGGCCGGCGACCAGGCGCACCACGCCGTCGAACCCGTTCGACGCCGCGAGCCGGATGCGCACCCGTCCGTCGCCGTCGGGCGCGTCGGCGGTGTCGGCGAGGAAGTCCGCGACGAGCGGCAACGACGACGAGTCGAGCTCGACGGTGACGATGACGTCCTCGGCGGCCTGCTGGAACAGCGTGTCGGGGATCACGACGTCGTCGGTGGACTTCTCCACCGCGCGGTCGTCGACCCGGACGGCGGACATCCGGTCGAGTCGGAAGGTCCGGAGCGCCTGCCGGTCGAGGTCCCACGCGCGGAGGTACCAGTCGGTGTCGATGGACTCGACGCGCAGCGGGTCGACCCGGCGGGGACCGCCCTGGGTGCGCGGACCGGCGTACTCGAACGCGAGCCCCCGGCCGTCGGCCATGGCGCGCCGGATCGTGGCGAGGGCGACGTCGTGCAGGTCCTGCCCGACGGCGACGTTCGCCGCCGCTCCCCCGGCACCGCGGGACAGCTTCGCCATCAGGGCGCGGATCGCGTCGCGGTCGGCGGCCTCGGGCAGCGCCGACAGGTACTGCAGGCCGGCGATGAGGGCCGAGGCCTCGCGGGCGGAGAGCCGCGGGGAGTCGTCGATCGCGACGAGGTTCGTCAGGACGATCATGTCGTTCTGGTCGAAGTCGTCCCAGGCGATGTCGAACAGGTCGCCGTGCTGGTACTGCATCGTCTCGCCGGGGACACCGGACACCGCGATGAGCTCGACGGCGCGGCGGATCCGGGTCTCGGGCACGCCGAAGTGCCGGGCCGCCTCGGCCACGGAGACGCGTTCCCGGTCGATGAGGTACGGCACGAGGGCCAGCAGGAACGCCAGCTTGTCCTGCGCCTGGAGCGGTTGCTGCTCAGCCACGGTCCGTCCCTTCGTGGTCGGCGACGAGGGCGCGGAGACGCGAGGTCACGCGGTCGCGCAGGTCGGCAGGCTCGAGGACCTGGACCTCCGGTCCGAAGGCGGCGAGTTCCTCGGCGAGGATCTGCGGGTCGACGTGGTGCAGCACGAGCACCCCGGCGTCGTCGGTCTCGGTGTCCCGGCGGCGCGCGAGGCGTCGTTCGGCGTCGGACCCCGGCGCGACCCGGATCCGCGCGGTGCGGGACGCCCAGATGCGCTCGAGCTCGGTGAGCGTGCGCTCCCCGGCGCCGGCGGGTGCCGGGTGCTGCCCGACCTCGTACGGGGTGACCGGTCCGACGATCCGCGACAGCAGGTAGTTCTTGTCAGAGTCGCTGGCGAACTCGTGCGCCGCGAGCATCCACCGCCCGCCGTGCTGGACCAGCGCGAGGGGTGCAACCTGACGACGTCGGGCCTCGTGCTGGCCGGGCGTGATGTAGTCGAACCGGACGGCCGCCGCACGGTCGAGTGCCGCGCGGAGCGGCTCGAACGCGACGTCGCGCGCCCGGAGGCGCGGGGCGTAGGCGTCGACGCCGAGCGCACCGGCACCCTCGTCGTCCTCCGACCCGGCGGAACGCACCTTGAGGAGCCCCCGTCGGGAGTCGGCGGAGAGCGCACCCTCGCGCCAGGCCATCGCCGCGAGCGACAGCAGCGCGGACTCGTCCGGCGTGAAGCGGACGTCGACGGGCAGGTCGTACTCGCCCTTCGGGATCCGGTACCGCAGCGTCTGGTTGTTCCCCGCCGCACCCGGGGTCTCGATCGTCTCGAGCGGGATGCCGAGCTCGCGGACGTCGTCCTTGTCTCGTTCGAACTGGCGCTCCAGCGAGGCGTTGTCGCCGCCGGTCGTGAACCGCTGGCGGTAGCCCTGCACGTTCGCGAGGATCTCGGACTTCGTCAGCCCGGACTCCGTCGAGAGCAGCGCGAGCACCAGGCTGAACAGCCGTTCCTCGGCAGGCACACGGGGCACACGGGTCGCTGGCACGAGCCGATCCTACGGCAGCGCGGGTGCACCGAAGTGCACCCGCGCCGCGGTCAGTGGACGGTCGAGAGGGGTCAGCTCGAGATCTTCCCGAGGACGTCGATCACGTACGCGTACGCGGTGCCCTGCTGGTGGACGATCGCGAGCACCTGGTCACCGACGCGATGTCCGACGATGGCGTTCCGGACGCCCTCAGCGACCTGGCCCTTGGCGAGCGGCACGGTCTGCGCGCCCGAGCCGTCGGTCCAGCTGGAGCCGGCGACGGTGGCGTCCGCGCCGTCCGTTCCCCACGTGACGGCGGTGTACTTGATGAGCGCGGTGTCCTTCGCGGTCAGCTCGGCACCGGAGCCCTTGCGGAGCAGGTGGGTCTCGTCGGAGGACGGCGCCTTCCACGACGGGATCGTGATGCCGGGGGCGCCGGACGGGGCGAGCACCACGGCGGGCATCTTGTCGCCCGCGAGCTGCGGCGTCCCGGTGGCGCGGGCGTCGAAGGCCTTCTTGACGTCGATGACGGCGATGACGGCGTCCTCGGTCTTCTTGGAGCTCGTGCCGGTGTCGCCGGTGGAACCGGAGCTCAGGGCGCTCTTCGGCAGGGCGACGGCCAGGCGGTCGCCGACGTGCGCGCACTCGAGCGCGGCACCGAGGGCACCGTAGTTGTCGGCGCCGGCGGTGATCGGGGCGGTCTGCCCGGAGTAGCCGCTGGTCTGTGCGACCTCACCCGTGGCGCCGTCGACCAGGGTGTACTCGATGACGACGGGGGTGCCGTCCTCGACCTCGCGCCCGTCGCCGGTCCGCAGCACGGAGACCTGCGTGCCCTTCGTGGTGAGGCCGCTCGGGACGGAGACCTTCGGCTCCTTGCCGAACGAACCGGTGGCGGTCACCGCCTCGGACGCGGCACCGGGAGCGGCACAGCTCGACGGCGTCGTGCCGGCCCCGCTGGACGCGCAGCCGGTGAGCGCTGCGGCGAGGCCGATGGTGACCAGGAGTGCGGGGATGGTGCGCACGGACCCTCTTTCCGTTCGATGCAGGACGGGCACGTCGCGTAGCCTACCGGTCGCTCTCAGCAGCGCCGTCCGCCTCGGCCGCTGCGACCTTGCGGGCCTGGGCGGCGGCCTGGCGTGCGACCTTGCGGAGCTTCTTGTCGCTGGCCGACCGCTCGCCCACGGCGCCGGGGGTCCAGGCCTCGATGTCCTCGTCGGAGAACTCGACCTTGCCTGCGCGACGCTTCAGGTTCGGCAGCACGACACCGTCGGCCAGACGGCGCGCGGTGACGAGGAACCCGGTGTGCCCGACCATGCGGTGGTCCGGTCGGACGGCGAGGCCCTCGACGTGCCAGGTGCGGACGAGGGTCTCGCTCGACTGCGGGTCGGTGAAGCGGCCGGTGTCGCGGAGCGCCTCGGCCGTGCGGGACAGCTGCGTGACCGTCGCGACGTAACAGACGATGAGTCCGCCGGGCACGAGGGCGTCGGCGGCGGCGTCGACGCACTCCCACGGCGCGAGCATGTCGAGCACGACGCGGTCGATGCTCTGCGGCTCCGTGGCACCGGGCAGTTCCTCGACGAGGTCCCCGACGGTCACCGACCAGTTGTCCGGGACAGCACCGAGGAAGGTGCCGACGTTGCCCCGGGCGATCGCGGCGAACTCCTCGCGACGCTCGAAGGACTGCAGCTGCCCGGTCGGGCCGATCGCGCGCAGCAGGAACAGGGAGAGCGCACCGGAGCCGACACCGGCCTCGACCACGCGGGCGCCGGGGAACACGTCGGCGAAGGCGACGATCTGGGCCGCGTCCTTCGGGTAGACGATCGCCGCGCCGCGGGGCATCGACATGACGTAGTCGTTGAGGAGCGGTCGCAGCGCGAGGTACTCGTCGCCGGTGCTCGCCCGGATGACCGAGCCGTCCGGCTGGCCGATCACGTCGTCGTGCCGGAGCACGCCGCGGTGGGTGTGGTACTCGCCGGCGACCTCGAGCGAGAGCGTCGTCAGCTTGCCCTTCGGACCGGTCAGCTGGACGCGGTCACCGGCACGGAACGGCCCGCGCGGCGGGGTGTGCGGTGCACCGCCGGCAGTGTGCGGCAGGGCGTCGGTGAGGCCGGTCGGGTCGGCGGGGTTCGGGACGGCGTCGGTCATCGCGCGACCTCCTGGGTGCGGGCGGCGAGTGCCGGACCGGTCAGCTCGACCAGGCGGTCGACGTCCACGCCGGCGAGGGTGGTGAGGTGCACGTCACCACCGGTGATGTCGGACAGCGGGACGATGTGCTCGACGGCCACCGTGACGGCACCGGACGCGACGGCCGAGGCGACACCGGTCGCGGAGTCCTCGATCGCGACGCAGGCCGTGGCGTCCACCCCGAGCTGCGCGGCGGCGGACAGGTACGCGTCGGGGAAGGGCTTCGGACGCTCGACGTCGTCACCGGCGACGACGACCCGGAAGCCACGGTCCCCCAGGGCCTCGGCCGCGACGAGGGCCATCTTGCGACGGGACATCGTCACGAGGGCGGTGGGGATGCCACGGGCGTGCAGTCCCTCGATGAGCTCACGCGCGCCCGGACGCCAGGGCAGTTCGGCGTCGCGCAGTCGCACCATGACGTACTCGGTCATCCACTGGATGATCTCCTCGACCTCCATGTCGACGCCCTTGTCGCGGAGGATCTCCCCCGAGCGCTCGAGGCCGCTGCCCACCAGGGCCAGACCGTCCTCGTGGGTCCAGACGACGCCGTAGCGGTCGGTGAGCTCCACCTGGGACTGCTGCCAGATCGGCTCGGTGTCGATGATCGTGCCGTCCATGTCCCACAGCACGGCTGCGGGCAGGACTCGGTCGGGATGCTGGGCGGTCACGGGCGACGAGTCTACCGGGGCGGTCCGACGCGCTTTCCGCTCAGCGCGGACGGGCGGGCGCGGGGAACGCCAGCGGCCCTATCCTTGTTGCCTGAATCGTGTCCGGCCGAGTGCGGCCTGCGCCGCTCCCGCCCCGCTCCACCACCAGGAGGTCCCGTCCGTGCCACAGCACTCCCCCTTCAGCGACGGACGACTGCTCGTCGTCGCGTTCGAGGGCTGGAACGACGCCGGAGAAGCGGCGAGCGGTCTCGCCAGGCGCATCGTCGAGTCGCTCGAACTCGACGAGCTGCGCGAGCTCGACGGCGAGCGGTACGTCGACTACCAGTTCAACCGTCCGAACGTCGGCACCGACGAGAACGGCGGGCGCGGCGTCCAGTGGCCCCGCATCGTCCTGCACGGCCCCGGTGCCGAGGGGCGTCCCGTGATCGGCGCGACCGGCTCCCCCACCGAGCGCGACGTCTTCGTCCTCGTCGGCCCGGAGCCCTCGCGCACCTGGCGAGGGTTCTGCGCCGAGATCATCGACCTCGCCGACGTCTACTCCATCGACGCCGTGGTCTTCGTCGGTGCGATGCTCGCCGATGTTCCGCACACCCGGCCGATCTCGGTGTTCGTGTCGAGCGAGAACGCCGGCGTGCGCGCCGCGTTCGACGTCGACCGCTCGTCCTACGAGGGACCGACGGGCATCCTCGGGGTGCTCGCCGACGCCATGGACAAGGCCGGCCTGACCACCCTGTCGCTCTGGGCCTCGGTGCCGCACTACGTGCACAACTCGCCGTCGCCCAAGGCCACCCTGTCGCTGCTCGACAAGATCGAGGAGCTCACCGACGTCACCGTGCCGCGCGGTTCGCTGCTCGACGACGCGACCGAGTGGGAGGAGGGCATCGACGCCCTCGCGGCCGACGACGAGGACATGGCGTCCTACATCGGCCAGCTCGAGCAGGCCCGTGACACGGTCGACTCGCCCGAGGCCTCCGGTGACGCCATCGCGCAGGAGTTCGAGCAGTACCTGCGCCGTCGGGAGCGCAAGGACGGCAAGGACGGCGGCACGGCCGGCGGCGAGGGGTTCCGTCCGCCGCAGCCGCCGCAGTAGACCCGTCCCACAGACGGACTGGAGGCGCGGTGCCAGCTGGCACCGCGCCTCCAGTCCGTCAGGGGGTCGCGTCGGGCGCGGGGCGCCACGCGAGGTCGCGGAGACTGCCGTCCGCGTGCCGTCCGCGCGGCACGTCGTGCGACCTCGCGACCTCGCGCCCGAGGGGCCCCGCGGCCCTGCGCCCCGCGCGTCAGCCCAGGCGGATGCCGAGCAGTGCGTCGACCAGGTCGACGAGCTCCGGCGTCACCGCGGTGCCGCCGGCGATCGCCGTGTCGACGGCCGCGACCGCACCGGGCGTGTCGAGGTCGTCCGCGACGCGGGCACGAACCCGCGCGACCACCTCGGCGGCGTCGTCCGCGTGCCCGGCGTCGGCACCGGACGCCCAGGCGTCCCAGGTCGCCAGTCGGGTCACGGCACTGGCGAGCTCGGAGTCGAACCACTCCCAGTCGTCGGAGTACTTGTGCGACAGCAACGCGAGCCGGATCGCCCGCGGGTCGGCGCCGCCGTCGAGCAGCCCCCGCACCGTGACGAGGTTGCCGAGCGACTTCGAGATCTTCTCGCCCTGGTAGGCGATCATCCCGGTGTGCACGTAGGCGTGCGCGAGCGGCTGGTGCGCGAGCGCGGCGGCGTGCCCGGCGCTCATCTCGTGGTGCGGGAAGACGAGGTCGCTGCCGCCGCCCTGCACGCTGATCGGCAACCCGAGGCGGTCGCCGGCGATGACGCTGCACTCGATGTGCCAGCCCGGGCGTCCGGCACCGAGGACGGTGTCCCAGCTCGGCTCCCCTGCGCGGGCAGCCCGCCAGAGCAGTGGGTCCAGCGGGTCGCGCTTGCCGGGGCGGTCCGGGTCGCCGCCACGCTCTCCGGCCAGGCGGAGCATCGTCTCGCGGTCGAGGCCGCTCTCGTCACCGAGGGACCAGGCCTCGGTCGGACGGTTGACGTCGAAGTAGACGTCCTCGCCCTCCGAGTCCGCGGTGGGGACGTCGTAGGCGTACCCGGTCTCCTGCAGGAAGGCGACCGCCTCGGCGACCCGCTCGACCTCGTCGGTGACGGCCACGTAGTCGTCCGGCGGCAGGATGCGCAGCGCTTCCATGTCCCGGCGGAACAGGTCGATCTGCGACGCGGCGAGTTCGCGCCAGTCGACGCCGTCGCGGGCCGCACGCTCGAGCAGCGGGTCGTCGACGTCCGTGGTGTTCTGCGCGTACTCGACCTCGAGCCCCGCGTCGCGCCAGACCCGGCCGAGCGTGTCGAACGCCAAGTAGGTCGCCGCGTGCCCGAGGTGGGTGGCGTCGTACGGGGTGATGCCGCACACGTAGAGCGCGGCGCGTTCCTCGCCGCCGGTCGGGTCGACGGGCTTGCCGGTCGCCGTGTCGTGCACGACGGGTCGGGGCGCGGAACCGGGGACTTCGGGGACGGACGGGACCTGCCAGGCCCTCACGGCTGGATCACTCCGAGCGACAACAACACGAGGAGAACGATACCGAGTGCGATGCGGTAGACGACGAACGGCATGAAGCTGCGCTTGCTGATGTAGTTCATGAAGGCCGCGATCACCACGAAGCCGACGACGAACGCCACCACCGTCGCGATCAGCGTGTCCGCGATGCCGAACGGTGCTCCGGTGTCCCCGAGGCTCGTCGCGGCCTCGTACAGGCCGGACAGGAAGACCGCGGGCACGGCGAGCAGGAACGCGAAGCGCGCCGCCGCCGGACGGGTGTAGCCGAGCGCGAGGCCCATCGAGACCGTCGCACCCGACCGCGAGACACCGGGCACGAGGGCCAGCATCTGCGCGAGGCCGATCAGGATGCCGCCTCCGAACGTCATGTGCTCGATCCGCCGGACCTTCTTGCCGACGACGTCGAGGACCCCGAGCACGATGCCGAACACGATGAGGACGATCGCCACGATCCAGAGCGACCGGAACGTGGTCTCGATCGAGTCCCTCAGCACGAGCCCCGCGATGCCGATCGGGATCGTCCCGAGGATCACGAGCCAGCCCAGGCGGACGTCGGGGTCGCCCTTCGGGACGTCGCGTCGGAACACCGAACGGAACCAGCGCCCGATGATCCGCGTGATGTCCTTCCAGAAGTAGATCAGGACGGCCGTCTCGGTGCCGAGCTGGGTGACCGCGGTGAAGGCGGCCCCGGGGTCCTTCGCGTCGGGCAGGAACAGCCCCACGATCCGGAGGTGGGCGCTCGACGAGACGGGCAGGAACTCGGTGAGCCCCTGGACGAAGCCGAGGAAGATCGCCTCGAGGATGTGCATCGTGCGGGCCTTTCACAGGAGGTCGGTCAGAACACCGCCACGATGGCGACCATCAACAATATCAGTACGTGGCGAGCAGGTCCCCGAGGACACGACGCCCGAACGCGAGCGAGTCCAGGGGCACGCGCTCGTCAACCCCGTGGAACATCGCCGGGAAGTCCACGCCGGCCGGCAGCTGCAGCGGCACGAAGCCGTAGCCCGCGATCCCGAGCGTCGACAGCGCCTTGTTGTCCGTGCCGCCCGACAGCAGGTACGGCAGCACCGGCGCACCCGGGTCGTGGCGCCCGAGGACGTCTCGCACGGCGTCGACCAGCGGGCCGCCGAAGTCCTGCTCCAGCCCGATGTCACGGAAGGACATCACGACCTCGACGTCGTCGCCGGCGAGCTCCCGCACGCGGGCGAGCACGGACTCCTCGTCGCCCGGCAGGCACCGGATGTCGACGAGCGCCTCGGCCTGGTCCGGGATGACGTTGTGCTTGTACCCGGCGTTCAGCACCGTCGGGTTCGAGGTCGTGTGCAGCGCCGCGTGGATGAACCGCGAGGCCGAGCCCGTCGCCAGTGCGACCTCGTCCGGACCGGTCACCGTGGGGTCCACCCCGAGGAACCGGGCGACCTCGGCCACCATCGCGTCCGTCGTCGCCGACAGGCGGACCGGCCACTCCTCGCTGCCGATGCGGGCGACCGCCGCTGCGAGCTTCGTCACCGCGTTGTCGCGGATCACGTGCGAACCGTGCGCCGCCGTGCCCTTCGCGACGAGCTTGATCCACATCAGGGCCTTCTCGCCGGTCTGCAACAGGTACGCCCGACGGTCGCCGAGCGTGATCGAGTACCCACCGACCTCACTGATCGCCGCGCTCGCACCCGCGAAGACCTCGGGGTGGTTCTCCACGACGTGGTGCGACCCGAGCACGCCACCGGCTTCCTCGTCGGCGAAGTACGCGATCACGAGGTCCCGCTCCGGAGCACCCTGCTGCTCGATGACGTCGGCCAGGGACGTCAGCATCATCGCGTCCATGTTCTTCATGTCGACCGCACCACGGCCCCAGAGCATGCCGTCCTTGACCTCGCCACCGAACGGGTCGACCGACCAGTTCGCCGGGTCCGCCGGCACCACGTCGAGGTGTCCGTGCACGACGAGCGCGGGCTTGTCACGGTTGCGCCCCGGCACCCTCGCGACGACGCTCACCCGGTCCGGCTCCGGCTCGAACAGCTGCGGCTCGAGCCCGAGCGCCTGCAACTTCGCCTCGACGTAGTGCGCCGCCTCGGTCTCGCCGCGGGACTTCCCTTCGCCCCAGTTCGTCGTGTCGATGCGGATGAGGTCGCGTGCGATCGCAGCGGTCGTCTCGAGGTCGGTCACCGTCGCGTCCGGGTTCGTCATGCCCCCACGCTACCGGTCACCACCGACCCCGCCGGAGCCCGTGACTCCGCGGGACGCGCCCGGGATGCGCGGCCGTGTTCATCGTGCGTTCAGAGCCGTGCTAGTGTCTTCTCTCGGCAGGAACGCCGGGGAAAACCCGGGAAACAGACACCAGACACCCTGTCCGGGTGGCGGAATTGGTAGACGCGCTAGCTTGAGGTGCTAGTGCCCGTATTAGGGCGTGGGGGTTCAAGTCCCCCCTCGGACACGCGAAATGAATGCCCCCTGACCTTTCGGTCCGGGGGCATTTCGCGTTCGTACCTTCCCGGCGAGTGGCGCCGTCGCTCCGCTCGGGGCGCCACCGCCTCGTGGCGGCCAGTTCGCTTCGCTCACGGCCTCCCCTGGGTCACTTCCGGCAGGTCGGGCCCCGCCGGTTCGCTTTGCTCACGGCCTCCCGTGGGTCACCTCCGGTAGGTCGGGTCACCGTCGCGCCGCCGCTTCGGTCCCCATCGACGCTCGACTCCGGTAGGTCGGGGCGCCGCGGTGGGGTGGTTGCGACACCGCGCTCGTCGATCGACGCGTGCGGTGTCGGAACATGCGCGTGCAGGGGATGCGCGTGCATGCATCGACTTCGCTCCTGTCGATCGACGCGTGCGGTGTCGGAACACCCGCGCGAACGGCCGTCGGGTCGAGCCGGGAGGCGGCCGGTGCGACAACTCCGGTGTCGTACGACGTCGGAGTCGTCGCAAGGGCGCGGGCGCAACAGTTGCAGACGCGGCGTGACGACAACGGCGCTGTCGTACGACTTCGGGGATGTCGTACCGAGTCGGCCGGGCAGCGTGCGTCCCAACGCACCCACCAACGGCCTGGAGGCGCGGTGCCAGCTGGCACCGCGCCTCCAGGCCGTCAGACGGTCGCGTCTAGCTCTTCGACGCCTCGACGAAGTTGCTGCGCGGGTCCGTCTCCTTGATGAGCGAGGTCGCGTCGCGACCCGACACGGCACCGGTGACCCAGCCGATGACGATGCGGGCCTTCCGGTTCAGCGTCGGCATCGCGTACACGTGGTAAGCGCGGTGCGCGAGCCACGCGAGCAGGTTCGTCATCTTGATGCCCTTGATGTTCGCGGCACCCTTGGCGACACCGTACGACGCAACGGTGCCGATCGAGGGGTGGCGGTACTCCTCGAGGGGCTTGCCCGTGATCGTCGCGACCACGTTGTCCGCAGCCACCACGGCCTGACGGACGGCGTTCTGCGCGTTCGGCGGGTAGTACGCCGGCTGCTTGTCGGCGGTCAGGTCGGGGACCTGCGCGACGTCGCCGAGGCCCCAGACACCCGCGACGACCTCGTGGGTCTCCTCGTTCTCGACCTGGAGCTTCGCGTTCGCGGCGAGGTGCCCCTTCGGACCGCGCGGCAGGTCGGACGCGTCGAGGAGCGGGTTCGGCTTCACGCCGGCCGTCCACACGAGCAGCCCGGTGGCGAATTCGTCGCCGTCGGAGAGCTTCACGACGCCGCCCTCACAGCTGGGCATCGTGGTCTTCAGGCGGACGTCGATGCCGCGGGCGCGCAGGGCCTCGAGGGTCCACTTCGACAGTTCGGGGCCGACCTCGGGCGCGACACGGTCGAGCGCGTCGATGAGCACCCAGCGCGGGTGCTCCCCCGCGAGCGACGGGTAGGTCTTGATGGCGGCCTGCGAGACGTCGAAGAGCTCGCCGATCGCCTCGACGCCGGTGTAGCCACCGCCGACGAAGATGCTCGTGAGCAGGCGGCGGCGCTCGTCCTCGTCACGGGTGGCTGCGGCCTTCGCGATGTTGTCGAGGAGCTTCGCACGCACGTAGGCGGCCTCCTCGACGCTCTTGAAGCCGACGCCGTACTCGTCGAGCCCGGGGGTCGGGAACGTGCGCGTGACCGAGCCGAGGGCGACGACGAGCTGGTCGTAGCCGAGCGTGCGGTCGTCACCACCGGCCGTGGCGATCGAGACGGTCTTGTCGGCCGACGAGATGCCGGTGACCTTGCCCTGGATGACGCGGGTCTTCCGGAGCGCGCGACGCAGCTCGACCGTGACGTCCTTCGGGGCGATGTGGCCGCCGGCGACCTCCGGCAGGAACGGCAGGTAGGTGTAGTACGTGTTCTGGTCCACCAGCGTGATCCGCATCGGCACCGTGGCCGCGTGCTTCTGGAGCTGCTTGACGGTGGTGTAGCCGGCGGAACCGCCGCCGAGGACGAGGACGTGAGGGATGGAGTCTGCCATTCCCCCGGTCTACCCGAATACGGCTTGTGATGTCATGAGCCGCGCGGGCGGTCGCGCAGACGCCACCAGGCGGTCTCGGCGAGCTCGACGCCCGTGTAGACGCCGTGAGGCGTGCGACGGGACTCCGTGAGGGAGAACCGACGCAGCCGGTAGCCGCCGCCGAAGCGGTCGATGATCGCCTCGGGTGATGACTTCGCGTCCCGCTTGACGTACCAGGTGCGGTCGTCCACGGGTTCGATCACCTGCGCCCGCCGATGCGGGAGCGCAGCACGTCGATGCGCTTCTGGATCTGCTCGATGCTCGCCTGCGCCACCGCCGGCCCCCCGCTGATGCGGCGGAGCTCGGCGTGGATGGCGCCGTGCGGCTCGTTCGAGTGCCGCGACCAGATCGACACGAGCCGGTGCAGTTCCGACCGCTGCTCCTTGATCGTCTGGTACATCGGGCGGTCCTCGGCGACCGGGGCCTTCGGCATCCCGTCCTTCGGCGTGCGGCCCTTGGCTCGCTTCGCCTGGGTCGCCTGCCGCGCGCGCAGCAGGTCGCGCACCTGGTCGGGTTCGAGCAGGCCCGGGATGCCGATGAAGTCGAGTTCCTCGAGCGATCCGACCTCGCCACCGGTGCCGAACTCGCCGCCGTCGTAGAGGACGCGGTCGAAGGAGGCCTGCGAGTCGAGCGCCTCGAACGGCTGGACCTCGAGGAGGCTCTCGGACGCCCGGTCCTCCTTGTTGGCCTCGGCGACCATGGCGTCCTCGGGGTTGTACATCCCGTCGTCGGCGTCCTTCGGGCGGTCCAGCGCGTGGTCGCGCTCGAGCTCGAGCGAGGCCGCGAGGGCCATCAGCCCGGGGACGCTCGGCAGGAACACCGACGCCGTCTCACCGCGGCGCCGCGCACGCACGAAGCGGCCGATCACCTGGGCGAAGAACAGCGGCGTGCTGGCGCTCGTGGCGTAGACCCCGACGCAGAGCCGCGGGACGTCGACGCCTTCCGACACCATCCGGACGGCGACCATCCAGCGCGAGGTGTCCTCGGCGAAGGCGCTGATCCGGCTCGACCCGGCGGCTTCGTCGGAGAGGACGACCGCGGGCCGCTCCCCCGTGATCTGCTGCAGGATGCGCGCGTACGCGCGGGCGGTGGTGGTGTCCGTGGCGATGACGAGGCCGCCGGCGTCGGGCACGCCGCGACGGACCTCGGTCAGTCGCTTGTCGGCCGCGGACAGGACCGCCGGCATCCACTCGCCCTCTGGCGAGAGCGCCGTTCGCCAGGCCTGCGCGGTGATGTCCTTCGTGACCTGCTCCCCGAGGGACGCCGACATCTCGTCGCCCATCCGGGTCTTCCAGCGCATCTGCCCCGCGTAGGCCATGAAGAGCACGGGCCGGACGACGCCGTCCTTGAGTGCGCGGCCGTAGCCGTAGTTGTAGTCGGAGATCGAGGTGCGGATGCCCTGCTCGTCGGGGGCGTACTGCACGAACGGGATCGGGGCGGTGTCCGACCGGAACGGGGTGCCGGACAGGGAGAGACGTCGGGTGGCCTTCGAGAAGGCCTCCCTGATGCCGTCGCCCCACGTCAGGGCGTCGCCGCCGTGGTGGACCTCGTCGAGGATGACGAGCGTCTTGCCACCCGCGGTGATCTTCTGGTGGACCTCGGGGTTCATGCCGACCTGGGCGTACGTGATCGCCACGCCCTGGTAGTGCCGGCCGAACATGCCGTCGCCGTTCTTGAACATCGGGTCGATCCGGATGCCCACCCGGTCGGCGGAGTCGGCCCACTGCCGCTTGAGGTGCTCGGTCGGGGCTACGACGACGATCCGGTCGACGGTGCCGCGGGCCAGCAGCTCGGTCGCCAGGCGGAGCGCGAAGGTCGTCTTGCCGGCGCCGGGGGTCGCCGCCGTGAGGAAGTCGCGCGGCTCGGTCTCGAAGTACTTCGTCAGCGCCTCGACCTGCCAGGCGCGCAGCTTGGACGCGGTGCCCCAGGCAGCGCGGTCCGGGAAGGCCGGCGACAGGTTCTGCACGGCCGAGTTACCGGCTGCCTCGGCAGCGGCGACGGCTTCGTCGTGCGCGACGACGGGGTGCTCAGGTGCAGCGGGTGCGTCGTCCCACAGCGCCGCGGACTGGTCCCCGGCAGCTGGCTGATCGGTGTACTCGGCTGCGCTCACTTCGCACGATTCTACCGTCACCCTCGGTCCTGCCGAGCGTGCGGAACGTGCCCCTCGGGCGTGCCGCGGACCAGGGAGGCCGGTCGGAGCACGCCCGCACCGAAGCGTGCGGCGACCGCGTCGACCGTCGTCTCGGTGTCGCGCCACGGCGCGTCGTCGTCCCACAGCGCGTTGCTCGCCGCGGCCGGCACGAGGTTCTCGCCGCGGACCCCGATGAGCCGGATCTGGTTGCCCGGTCGGTGCAGGACGTCGTACAGCTCGACGGCTTCGCGGTGCAGGCGCTTGGCGACGTCGGTGGGTTCGGCGAGGGTGCGGGACCGGGTCAGCGTGGTGAAGTCGGTGTAGCGGACCTTGAGCGCGATGGTCCGGGCCTGGACGTCCGCGCGCCGGAGCCGCACGGCAACCTTGTCGGCGAGGCGCAGGAGTTCGCGCGCGACGTCGTCACGCTCGGTGAGGTCCCGCCCGAACGTCATCTCGTGCCCGATCGACTTCTCGCCGACACCGTCCTCGACCACACGGGGGTCACGGCCCCAGGAGAGATCGTGCAGCCGCTGCCCACCGGCCGGTCCCAGCGCGGAGACGAGCGAGCCGAGCGGTGTCGTCGCGAGGTCGCCCACGGTCCGGATGCCGCGACGCTCGAGGGTCTCCTGCGTCTTGCCGCCGACGCCCCACAGCGCGGACACCGGCTGCGGGTGCAGGAACGCGACGGTGTCGGCAGCCGGGACCACGAGGAGGCCGTCCGGCTTGGCACGACTGGACGCGAGCTTCGCCACGAACTTGGTCGACGCGGCACCGACGGAGCAGTGCAGGCCCGTCTCGGCGTACACCGCCCCGCGGATCGCGCGGCCGATCTCCCACGGGGTGCCGTACAGCCGGATGGCGCCCGCGACGTCGAGGAAGGCTTCGTCGATGCCGAGCCTCTCCACCCTGGGCGTGAAGCGGTCGAACACGGCCATCACCGCGGCGGACTTGTCGCGGTACTTCTCGAAGTGCGGCTCGACGATGATCGCGGCGGGGCACCGACGCTTGGCCACGGCCATCGGCATCGCGGAATTCACGCCGTACTTGCGCGCTTCGTACGTCGCCGCCGTCACGACGGAGCGGTCGGAGTCGTGGCCGACGATCACCGGCAACCCGCGGAGGTCCGGCCGGTCGAGCAGCTCGACGGAGGCGAAGAAGGCGTCCATGTCGACGTGCAGCACGCTCGCCGTCAGGTCGTCGACGGGCGCGTCGGACACCAGTCGGTTGCGTCCGTCCTGCTTACTCACACGGCGATGATGCCAGGACCCACCGACATCGCCCCGACGACGGTCGCGTGGTGGCGGTCGGCGAGCAGCGCGAGCGCCTCGTCGATGCGCCCCAGCGCGTGCGCGGCAGTCTCGATCGCCCGCTCGTCGCCGCGTCCGGAGGCGGCCGCCACGGCCTCGTCGAGCTGGTCGCCGACCCGCACCCAGACCGCCGCCGACGTGGCGGACCGCGGGCCCGCCACGATGGCGTCCGCGAGCTGCGCGATCGAGGAGGCGAGGCTCTCGGCCGCACCACGCAGGGCGGCTGGCGGGTCCTGCGGGGCCGCACCGAGCCTCCCGGCCGCCTCGCGCGCGAACGTCGCGGCCGCCTGCAGGGAGGCGCGCGTCCTGGCATCGGCGCGCGCCGGCCCACCCGTCGGGAACCGGACCATCGGCCGCAGGACCGCGTCGAGTTGGTAGGTGGCGGCGTCGACCGCACGCGACCGGGCACGCAGGTCCGTCACCGTTTCGTCGGTCGGACGGGAGGCACGGCCCGCCTCCGACGTGTCGTCCGCGTCCGCCTCGGTGTCGGCCTCGACCCCCACCAGCGCGAGCACAAATGTGCGGACCGCGACCAGCTGCCGCCGCACCGCGCGCCGGATGACGGCACGGGTGGCGATCGGGAAGACGACGGCGCTGACGAGGACCGCGACCGCGGCGCCGAGCAGGTTCTCGGCGAGACGCATCGGGATGAGGGAGTCGGTGAAGGTGCCGGAGAACGCGTACACCTGGCAGAGGACGACGACGAGGCACGCGGCCCAGACCGAGTAGACGCCGCCGAAGCCGTACGTGCCGACGGCGAGCAGGACGCAGACGAGCACGATCGTCACCCACGGGTGCGTCGTGCCGAGCAGGTGGACGAGGACGATGCCGACCGCTCCCCCGACCACGGTCCCGACCCCGCGGTGGAGGCCCTTCCGGATCCGCTCGTGCGTGGTGTTCGTGCCGGCGAGGACGATCATCACGCCGATGACGCCCCAGTAGAACCGACTGCCGTCGAGCAGGAGCGCGAGGGGTTCGACGATCGCGACGGCGATGGCGGCGTGCACGGCGGTCCGGAGCGACGCCGTGAGGTGCCAGCGTCGCCACGGCCCCTCGGCGACGGCGTCCGCGAGGACCGGTACGGCTCCGGCGGGTCGACCACCGGCCAGGATCACGGGCGTGGCGAACGGGACGCCGGCTCCGCGGCGGGGCAGCTCGTCGCGGAGCTCGCGCCACCGCAGTCCGGCGGACCGGAGGTCGGCGAACTCCGCGGCCATGCGGCGGACGATCGCGGTGGTCCGCGACCCCTCGTCGGCCGCCGAGGCCGTGATCCCGTAGCGGGCGAGCAGCGTGTGCGCCGCGTCCTGGCCGTGGCTGCCGCCGTGGCGGAGGACGACCGTGAACGCCCGGAGCGCGGCGTGCCGCACGTCCGACGGTGCGCCGTGCTCGACGAGCGCCCCGGCCCCGCGTCCGAGTTCGTCGATCGCGAAGTGCGTGTCGAACACCAGGCGGTGCAGCTCCTCGGCGGCGGTGTCGGCGTCGACACCGCTCGCGGCGAGCATGCCGTCGACCGTCAGGGCGATCTCGTGGTACCGGTCGCGGGCTCGGCCCAGGCGTCGGAGGGCACGGCGGCGGGCGCGCGGGTCGTCGGCGGCGGCGCCGACGGTTCCGGCTGCGAGGACGGCTGCGGAAGCCTCGAGCACGTCCGAACCCCGGGCGACGAACCCGCGACGGGTCCGGAGCAGCGCGCGGTGCGGGTCCGGCCGGAACAGCAACCGGACGACGATCGTCACGGCGAGGGACCCGGCGACGACGAGCCCGAGCGGGATGACACTCGTCTCGGGCAGCGGCAGCAGGAGCCCGCACAAGTACCCGGCGAACCCGACGATCGCCGCGTCCGCCGCCCAGGCTCCCCACGACGCCGCCGCGAACTGCAGGAAGAGCAGCACGACGATGAGGACGAGTTCGAGGAGCCGGAACGGCTGCAGGGCGATGCTCCCCGCGAGCGCGACGACGAACGGCACGAGGACCGCCCCGGTGCGCGCGGCGGTCCTGCCGGTGCTCGGGTCGACGATCACCAGGCAGGTGATGAAGGCCGGCATCGCGCCGATCATCACGCCGAGGATCGCCGGCAGCCCGAACTCCGTCGCGATCGCGTACCCGACGGCCATGCCGGCCGGGACGGCGACGAGGGTGCGGAGGGCACCGTCGGTCTTGACCAAGCCGGGGTCGAGCGCGAGGGCTCGGTCGGTCAGTCGCTGGGTGCGGGTCCGTCGCCGCGGGGCGGTCCGGTTCGTGGTCTCGGTCCTCGGCACGCTCCGGCCGTCTCCTGGTTCACTCGGGAGGGCAATCGTACCGCAGGCGAACTAGTTGGAGGGGGTGGCGGGGCCGACTCCGAACGACAATGCCGATGTCGTGCGACGTCCGCGTCGTCGCAACCCCGCGCGCGCAACCGTTGCGGACGCGGGGCTGCGACAGGACCGATGTCGTACGACGTCGACGATGTCGTTCCGACCGGCGCGAGGAGCACCCCGGCCACCGAGGGCGTCCGCCGCGTCAGGCGAGCGGCCCCAGCACCGACGCCGCGATCGTCCGCGCCGCCGAGTCCCGCGACGACGGGTGGTACTGCCCCGCCCGGACGTCCCGGGCCAGGCGGGCGAGCTCGCCCCCGGCGCGGTAGGCCCCACCGCCGACCACCCGCATCGCCTCGTCCACCACGTGCTGCGCCGCGTCGACCGCCCGGGCCTTCGTCCCGACGAGCAGCGGGAACCACCGCGCCCCGAGGTCGTCGAGCTCGTCGACCGACCGCGCGAGCGAGGACACCTGCAGCTCGATCGCGTCGGCCGTCCCGCGCATGTCCGCGATCGCCCGTCGCACGTCCGGGTCCTCGGACCGCGGCGTCCCGTCGAGTGCAGCGCGCGACCGCACTGCCGAGACGGCCAGCGAAACCGCCCGCGAGGCGATCCCGACGTACACCGAGGCGATGAGCAGCTCGAACGACGCGAAGATGCCGAACACGAGCGGGTCCTGGTTCGGCCCGACGGGCAGGGTCCGCACGATCCGGTCGGCCGGCACGTGCACGCCGTGGAGCTTGGTCGAGCGGCTCTGGGTGGCCCGCATCCCGAGCGTGTCCCAGTCGTCGAGGTGCTCGACGTCCCCGTCGGACCGCAGCACGAAGCCGTGCACGAGCCGCGGTTCCGGCCCGGACTCGTCCTTGCCGAACACGCTCAGCACGTCCCACGCCGGCGCGAGGGAGGTGAACACCTTCGTGCCCGTGAACCGGTAGCCGCCGTCGCCGTCCGGCTCCGCCGTCGTCAGCGAGTCGAACAGCACGGCGTCGTTGCCCGGCTCGCTCACGCCGAACGCGAGCAGGTGGTCGTCCGCCGCGTGGTCGGTGACGGCCTGGAGGAACGACTCACCTCGCGCGGACACCGCGCGCGCCGCCTGCACCCAGACCTGGTGCATCCCGAGGCCCAGCGCCGTCGCCGGCGCGGCCTCCGCGAGCCGCCGCTGCACCGCGGACGTCGCGGCGAGGCCGAGTCCGGCGCCGCCGCGTTCGACGGGCACGCCGAGCCGCAGGTAGCCGGCCGCCCGGAGTTCGTCGAGGTCCTCGGTGCAGAACGCGTTCGCGGCATCGTAGCCGGGTGCACGAGCGGCGATGCGCTCCAGCAGCTCCTCGTCGAGCACCACCGCGGGGTTGGCCTTCGTCATGCCACGAGACTATGGTCCGAGGAGTGTCAGATCGTCATCCGTGGTCCAGGTACGTCGCGATCGGTGACTCGTTCACCGAGGGGATCGGTGACCCCGACCCCACCGTCCCCGGCGGGAATCGCGGGTGGGCGGACCGCGTCGCAGAGGTCCTGGCGAACCAGACGGACGACTTCGCCTACGCCAACCTGGCCATCCGCGGGCGTCTGCTCCAGCAGATCATCGACGAGCAGGTCGAACCGGCCCTCGCGCTCCGACCGGACCTCGTCACGGTGTCGGCCGGCGGCAACGACATCATCCGGCCGGGCTCCGACCCCGACGAACTCGCCGAGCGGGTGGACGCGATGGTGTCGCGGCTGCGGAGCGACGGCGCGACCGTGGTGCTCTTCACCGGCCCCGACGTCGGGATGACCCCGGTGCTCGGCATGGTCCGCGGCAAGACGGCGATCTACAACGAGAACCTGCACGCCATCGCCCTGAAGCACGGGGCCCTCGTGGCGAACATGTGGGCGCTCCGGGTCCTCCGCGACCCGCGGATGTGGGCGCCGGACCGGCTGCACCACTCCCCGATGGGCCACGCCACCGTCGCGGCCGCCGTGCTCGACGCCCTCGGGGTCGAGCACGGGCTCGAGCCGTTCAACCCGGAGCCGCTCGAGGCGCGCCCGTGGCGGGAGGCACGCGCCGAGGACCTCGGCTGGGCGCGGGAGTACCTCGTGCCGTGGGTGGTGCGGCGCATCAAGCACACGTCCTCCGGCGACGGCGTGACGCCGAAGCGGCCCGAGCTGCAGGACGTCGTCGAGCACAAGTCCGACACCCCGTAGTCGGACCGCGGGTCGCCGAGCGGTCGAGACCTTCGCGCCCCGTCACGGACATCGCGCCCCGGTGTGACGGGGCGCGATGTCCGTGACGGGGCGCAACTCCGGGCCAGCCCGTCAGACGGCGGGTCGTCTCAGCGTCAACGGCCCGTCGTGCAGCGGCTGCGTCGCCCAGGACGCCGTCGCGGTCCCGGACACGAGGTCGACCCGCAGGTGCGCGAGGTGCGGCGTCTCCACGAACCGCACGTCGACGACCACGGTGCCGTCCGGCGCGACCGCACCGCTCGCCGCGAGGGGACCGTCGACCGCCCACTCCCCCTCGCCGACCGGCACCGAGAGCGTCCCGCCGTCGACGTCGAGGGCCGCGCGCCACTGACCGCCGTCGCGGCTGAACACGAGCGCGTCGATCCCGTCACCGCGGAACGGGCCGGCGGCAGCGAGGTCGGGGAGCCGACCACCCGCGACCGCGGGGAGCCCCAGGGAGGCGAGTCGTGCCTCCAGGCCGGTGTCCCCGGCCGCGTCGGCGTCCGCAGCCTCGACGGCGGGCAGGAGGTGCCGCCAGGCCGCGTCGAGGACGGCCTGCATGTCGAGGCTCTGCCCGGTGAGTGCGAGGACGACGTCCTGCTCGGGCAGGACGACGCAGAACTGGCCGTACGCGCCGTCGCCGCGGAAGCCGTGGCGGGCCATCCAGAACTGGAAGCCGTAGCCCTGGCTCCAGTCCGGGTTGCCCTCGTCGGGGTTCGCCACCTGGGTGCTGGTGGCAGCGGCGACCCAGTCCTCGTCGAGGATCCGCTCGCCGTCCCACACACCGCGCTGCAGGTAGAGCTGGCCGAGGGCCGCGATCGCCGAGGTGGGCGCGTAGCAGCCGCTGAAGCCGAGCTCGGCACCGGTGTCGTCGCGTCGCCAGGCGAGGTCGTCGATGCCGAGCGGGTCGAGGAGCCGCGGGCGGAGGTAGTCGACGAGCGACCCGCCGCTGACCCGCCGGACGATCGCGCCGAGGGTGTACGTGCACGGCTGGTTGTACGCGAAGACGGTGCCGGGCTCCTCGTCGGGCGGGGTGCGGAGGAACCCGCGGACGAGGTTCCCCGGATCGGCGGCGCGGGCACGGTCGAGGGTCTCCTCGCGGTGGCCGCTCGCCATCGCCAGCAGGTGCCGGACGCGGATGCGGCGGCTGCGCTCGTCGGTGACGTCCGCGTCGAGCTCCGGGAAGTACGACAGCGCGGTGGCGTCGAGGTCGACGAGCCCCTCGCGGACGGCGATCCCGACGGCCGCCGCCGTGAAGCTCTTGCTGAGGGAGTACAGCAGGTGCACGCGGTCGCTCGCGTACGGCGCCCACCACCCCTCGGCGGCGACCTGGCCGTGCCGCAGCAGCACGATGCTGTGCGGTTCGACGTCTGGCGTCGACTCGAGGGCGTCGAGGAACCGGGCGATGCCGCGGGCGTCGATGCCGAGGGCGGACGGGGTGGACCGGGGGAACGTCGTCGTCACGCGTCCGACACTACGGACCGCAGCCCGGTGACGTTCGGTGCCGGGTCCGTGGCGAGGCGGGCGTGGGTCTCGACGTCGAAGCGGTCGTCGCCGTAGCGGAGCTTGTCGCGTTCGACGCCCTCGGCGCGGAACCCCGCCCGGGTGGCGACCGCGCAGGACGCCGGGTTGTTCGTGCGGTGTCCGAGTTCGAGGCGGTGCAGACCGAGGGCGAAGGCGTCGTCGGCCGCGGTGACGAGGGCGCGGGTCGCCAGTCCGCGGCCGCGGGTCTCCGGAGTGAGCCAGTACGAGGTCCAGGCGGTGCCGTGGGTGTGCTCGATGGCCGTCACGCCGACGTTCCCGACGACGACGCCGTCGCCGTCGCCGTCGCCGTCGTCCACGATCGCCCAGTTCCGGGCGTGCCCGTCGAACCGGTACGTGGTCGCGATGAACGCCGCCGCCGCTGACTCGTCGTCGAACGTCCGGCCCCCGAGCTGCCGCGCGAGCTCCGGGTCGGCCGACGCTGCGAGCAGCACCGACGCGTCGGCGGGCCGCCAGGGGCGCAGGATCGGCACGACCGTCACGCCCCCTGGAACGGGTTCGTCCAGCGCCACCAGATGCCGGGGTCCTCGATGGGCCGTTCGAGTACGAGCGGCACCGTGACCGGGTCGTGGTCCGAGATCGTGAAGCGGACCTTCCCGACGCGCTCCCCCTTCGTGCCGAGGGTGATCTCGTCGAGGTGGGTCTTCGCGGACACGGTGGTCTTCCCCCAGACGAGGACCTCGGACGCCGACCTCGACACCGCATCGGCCTCGTCCTGCCACGGGGTCGAGAACGTGCCGAAGGTCTGCCCGGCGTGCGCGAGCGTGACGACCTGGAAGTTGTCCGCGACCGACCGGAGCAGCCGCTGGACGTCGACGTCGAGCGAGTCGTGGTCGACGCCACCGAGCATCGCGCCGATGACCGTCACGGTCTTCCCGCCCCGCTCGTAGGTCGCGGCGAACAGCAGGCAGGCCCCGGCCTCGTCGAGGGTCCCCGTCTTGATGCCCTCGACGCCGTCGAGCCCGAGGAGCTTGTTCGAGTTCTCGATCTCGCCGGCACCGGGCACCGTGACCTTCTTGGTCCCCACGACCTCCTTCACGACGGGGTTCGCGAGTGCGAGCTGCCCGAGTGCGACGAGGTCGGTGGCGGTCGACGTGTTGTGCGCGTCGAGGCCGGTCGGTTCCTCGATCGTGGTGTGGTCCAGGTCGTGCTCGTCGAGCCACTTGTCCGCTGCCGCACGGTAGGCGTCCATCGACCCGAAGGCCCAGAGCGCCAACGACCCGGCGTAGTTGTTCGCGGACTTCATGAGCATCACCTGGAGCGTCTGGTACTCGGAGAGCTTGAGCCCGTTCGGCATCGGCGCGACCTCGCCGTTCACCGCGAGGTACTTCGCGTAGAGGGCCTGCATCGACGGCGTGAACGTGATCGTCGGCCCGGCCTGCCCCTGCCGCAGCGGCTTGTGGTCGAGGACGACGAGCGCGGTGACGACCTTCGAGATGCTCGCGATCGACCGTGGCTTGGTGTCGCCGCTCGTGCGGAGGCTCTCCGGGAAGTCGGTGGCCTCGACCGCCGTCGCGCCGTACCCGGGGAACGTCAGGCCCGGCACGGAGGACGTCGGTGCCGAGTAGGTCGTCGTCGCGGCGCTCGCCGGGGCGAACGGCACGACCGCGGCTGCGGCGAGGTAGCCGACCACCAGCACGAGAACGGCGACGACGGAGATCGTCACCGGCCTCCGGACGGCGGAACGGGGGCGGCGGACGACTCGTGACACGGGAACCGAGCGTACCGGGGGCGGGTCGCGCGATGCTGCGAGGACGCGCTAGGCGCGCGTCAGCGCAGGATCGGACGGGAGGCGCGGTGCGGCCCCGCCGGCGACGGTCGCGTCCGGCGCGGCGACGGTTCCAGTGCCGTCGGTTCCGGTGCCGTCGGCTCCGGTCCGGCGCGCGAAGGTCCACTTCCGGGACAGGTAGGCGAACACCGGCCCGGCGGCGTTCATCACGACGACCGACACCCACGCCGCCCAGAGGTTCCCCGGCGCGAAGCCGAAGCCGCCGAAGTACGCCGCGAAGAACGACGCGAACCCGAGGAACATCCCCGGGACGAGCGCGAAGGCCCGCAGCCGGCCGGTGCACATCAGGGCGGTGTTGAACACCAGGATGACGACGCCGAGCACGACGTTCTTCGCGAGCTGCCCGTCGCCGAGCACGGTGCCGATGTGCTGGTCGATCAGGACGATGACGAGGGCGAACGCCGAGCCGACCGGCATCGTGGCCCAGAGCCGGGCGGCGTTCCGCAGTGTCGGCTTCGCACCGAGCAGGAACATCGCGGCCCAGCTGATGAAGATCGCCCAGGTGGGCAGGTTCAGGGCGGTGCCGCCGATGAACGCCGTGGCTCCGGCGAGCACGGAGGCGACGATCTCGTGGGGGATCCGTTCACGCATGGCTGAGCTCCTCGGTCCGGATGGTGCTGGTGGTCGTGTAGATGGTGGTGGTGCGGGTGGTCTCGGCGACGACGCGGCCACGCTTGACGACGAGGTTCCGGTCGGGCCGGTCGAGCAGGACGCCCGACGGGTCGGTGGTGGACAGCACGACGAGGTCGGCGTCGGCACCCGGGCGGATGCCGTACCGGTGCGCGATCCCGACGAGCCGCGCGGCGCCGGTGGTGGCCATCGCGACGATCCGCGCGAGGTCCTCCGGCCCGGACAGGTGTCCGACCTGGGCGAGCAGCAGTCCGACGTCGAGCATGTCCGCGTTCCCGAACGGGGTGAAGGCGTTCCGGACGTTGTTCGACGAGTACGCCGCGGTCACCCCGGCGTCCCAGAGCTCGCGGACGGGGACGACGCCGCGGCGGACGTCGGCGTCGTCCCGGCGACCACCGAGGTGCAGGTCCGTCGCCGGCAGCGGGACCACCGCGACGTCGGCCGCCGCGAGCCGGGCGAACAGGTCGGCGCGTTCGACCGACGGCAGGCTGGCCGTCGAGGTCACGTGGCCGAGGGCGACCCGACCCTGCAGCCCGCGGGTGACCACGGCGTCGGCGACGTACCCGGCGAGCGCGAACCGCGGGTCGCTCGTGTCGTCGGCGAAGTCGGCGTGCAAGTCCGCGGGGACGCCGAACTCCTCGGCGAGGTCGAGGACGGTCTCGACGTGGGCGTGGCAGTCGGCGAGCGACAGCTCGTTGTACGTGCAGCCGCCGATGACGTCGGCGCCGATCCGGAGTGCCTCGCGCAACAGCTCGAGCGTGCCGGGCGCCTTGCGGATGCCCTCCTGCGGGAAGGCCACGATCTGCAGGTCGAGTGCGTCCCGGTACTCGTCGCGGAGCCCGAGCAGGACCTCGACCCCGATCAGTCCGACGATCGGGTCGACGTCGGGGTGGGCGCGGACCAGTGTGGTGCCGTTCCCGATCGCCTGGTCGAGCAGGGCGCGGGCTCGGTCGCGGACCCCGGTGTGGGTGAAGCCGCGCTTGAGTTCGCCGGTGACCGAGATGGCTCCGGCGAGGGTGCCGTCCGGGTTCGGTCGCTCCCGGTCGAGCAGTGCCTTGTCGACGTGCAGGTGCGACTCGACGAGCCCGGGGACGACGACGCGTCCGGCGCAGTCGACGACACGCACGCCGGGGTCGGTCGGCGCCCTGTCGGCGACGGGTGTCACGGCCGTGATCGTTCCCCGCTCGACGACGACGTCGACGAGTGTCGGCGTGTCCACGAGTCGGGCGTTGCGGAGGACCAGGTCCACGAGGGCCCCTCTTCTGATCGGTTCGGGTGGGACGTGGACCACCATTCGCCCGTCGTGTTTCCGACTCCGACGCCCCGTGTGACGGGCGTGTAAAAGTTGGTCGTACCAATGAACCAACCGGACCAATGGACCGTAGGCTCCCGGTCATGCAACGTGGACCGACCCTGAGCGCGACGACCGCGGCGCACCTCGGACGCCTGGTGCTCGACGACCTCGCGCCGGGCGACAAGCTGCCCCCGGAGCGCACCCTGGCCGCGGACCTCGCCGTGTCCCGGACCACCATCCGCGAGGCCCTGCAGGAGCTCGAACGCCGTCGGCTCGTGTCCCGGACGCCCGGTCGCGGCACCGTCGTGCTGCCCCGCTCGGTCGAGGCCGCCGAGATGCTCGACCGGATGTCGCACGACGCGTCCGAGACCGAGCACGTGACCGAGTTCCGCGCGCTCGTCGAACCGCAGATCGCCGCGCTCGCCGCGGTCCGCGCCGACGAGTCCGACCTCGTGCGGCTCGAGGCGATCCTGGCCTCGACGCACGCCGGCCTGAACCCAGCCGAGTCCCTCGCCCAGGACGTCGCCTTCCACGTGCAGGTCGCCCGGGCCTCCGGCAACCCACTGTTCGTGTCGCTCTGCGAATTGAGCAGCGGATGGGTGCAGGACGTGCGCGCGAAGTCCCACAGCACCAGCGAGGGCCGCCGCTCGTCGTTCGAGTGGCACCAGCGCATCCACGACGCGATCCGTCGCCACGACGAGACCGCTGCCCACCGGGCGATGACCGACCACCTGGCGGACGTCGCCCACCTCGTGGAGAACAAGCACCACGAGAACAAGCACAGCGAGCGCAAGCACCGCGAGAGGGAGCACCACCAGTGACACAACCCGTCCTGCAACCGGGGGTCGGACCGATCCGCGCCGCGCACTACCTCCCGGTCGAGCCGGAGCGGACGCTCTGGGGACGACTCCCGAGCAGCACCGACCAGCCAGCACTCACGGTCCCGTCCGGCACCGAGGTGACCATCGACACCGTCAGCCACGAAGGCGTCCTGCCGGACCAGGGCAGCGACCCGGTGGCCTTCTTCGGTCGGCACGGGGTCCCGCGGGAGCACGTCCTCGACGACGCGGTGGCGACCGCCCGGACCGCACGGCGCGACGCGGACCACGACGGACCGCACGTCGTCTCCGCCCCGATCGCCGTCGAGGGCGCCGAGCCCGGCGACGTCCTCACGATGACCGTGGTCGAGACGCTCCCCCGCGTCCCCTACGGCGTCGTGTCGAACCGGCACGGCCGCGGCGCGCTGCACGGCGAGTACCCCGTCGACGGCACCACCGTGAGCGTCTTCGCCGACGTCGTGACGGATGCCGACGGCGAGTGGGGGCGCATCCCCCTCACCGACGACCGCGAGCACTTCGCCCGCTTCCCGCTCGCCCCCTTCCTCGGCATCATGGGCGTCGGCTCCCCCGGCGACCGACCGCACTCCGTGCCACCGGGGCGGCACGGCGGGAACATCGACGTGAACCTGCTGCAGGCGGGCGCGCAGCTGCACCTGCCCGTGCTCGTCCCGGGCGCACTCGCGTTCGTCGGTGACCCGCACTTCGCCCAGGGCGACGGCGAGGTGGCACTCACCGCGATGGAGGCCTCGCTCCGCGCCACCGTGCGGTTCGACCTCACCCCGGGCGCAGAGGCAGCGTCGCGGTTCGGCGACCTCGTGTGGCCGCTCGTCGAGACGCACGAGTACCTCGTCCCGACCGGGCTCGACCCCGACCTCGACGAAGCCGTCCGTGCGTGCGTCCGACACGCCATCGCGATCCTCGGTGCCCGCTACGGCATGCAGCCGCACCTGGCGTACGCCTACCTCAGCGCGGCGACCGACTTCAACATCTCCCAGGTCGTCGACCTCGTCACCGGGGCACACGCCCGCATCCGCAAGAGCGACTTCGGAGGGGCCCGATGACCGACCGGACCACGCCCGACGGGCTCCTGGAGGCGCTCGACGCCTACGAGACCGCACTCATGGCGAACGACCTCGACGCCCTCGACGACGCGTTCGTCGACGCCCCCGACACGATGCGCGGCGACGACCGCGGGCTGCTCGTCGGCCACGACGCGATCAGCGCCTTCCGGGGTGCCCGGGGCGGGGTCGCCACCCGGACGCTGACGCGCGTCGAGGTCCGGCCGCTCGCCGAGGACCTCGCCCTCGTCGTCTCCGTGTCGGCCTTCACCGCCGGCGGGAACGGCCTGCAGACCCAGCTCTGGCGACGCACCGACGGCACCTGGCGCATCGCCGCCGCGCACGTCACCGGTCGCACCAAGGCGTTCGACACGACGATCTGGCGGGTCGTCGGCGACCCGCTCGTCCCGACCACCGGCAGCGGCCCGCTCGACTGCACGACCGTCGCGGTGAAGGACCTCTACGCCGTCGCCGGACACGCCGTCGGCGCCGGCAACCCGACGTACCTGCGGGAGTCCGCCCCACAGGCAGCGTCCGCCGCCGCGGTCGCGTCGCTCCTCGCCGCGGGGGCGTCGATCCGCGGGATCGCGCGGACCGACGAGTTCGCCTACAACCTCACGGGACGCAACGAGCACCACGGCACCCCACCGAACGGGGCGGTCGCCACTGCACTGCCTGGAGGCTCGTCCAGCGGATCCGCATCGGCTGTCCGTCTCGGGACGGCCGACATCGGACTCGGCACGGACACCGCAGGATCGGTGCGGGTCCCCGCCTCGTACCAGGGGCTCTGGGGCCTCCGGACGACCCACGACCTCATCCCCCGCGACGGGCTGCTCCCGCTCGCGCCGTCCTTCGACACCGTGGGGTGGCTCACGCGCGACGCCGACCTGCTCGGCCGGGCGCTCCACGCCTCCGTCCCGGTCGCGCTGCCGGACCCCGACACCGCCCCTGCCGTGACGGTCGCGGCCGACCTCGTCGCCGCGGCCGACGCCACGACGCAGGAGGCATTCCGCGCGTTCGTCGGCGAGGACCTCCCCGTGGTCACGCTCGCCGAGCTCGGCATCCCGCCGCTCGAGGACCTCCGCGAGACGATGCGCCTCGTGCAGGCCGCCGAGGCCACCGCCGCGCACGGGCCGTGGATCGCCGCACACCCGGCAGCCCTGAGCGCCGTCGTCGGCGACCGGTTCGCGGCGGCCGCAGCCAACCCGCCCGCCGAGGTCGCCGCGGCCGTCGCCCGGCTCGACGACCTGCGGCAGACGATCCGGCAGGCACTCGACGGCAGCGTCCTGGTGTTCCCGACCACGCCCGGACCCGCACCCGCACTGACCGCCGACACCGTCGAACTCGAACGGACCCGGACCGCCACCACGGCGATGACGGCCCTCGCGAGCGTCGGCGGCCTCCCCGCGGTGAGCGCGCCCGGACTCAGCGTCGGCGGCGCGCCCGTCGGGATCAGCCTCGTCGGCGCGCCGGGGACCGACCGTGCCCTGGTGCGCACCGCGGAACGGGTGCTGCGGGACGGCGCCGAGCCGCGCCTCCAGTCCGTCTCAGTCGACTGACCGCGACCGTTGCGCGTGCGCGACCGCCCACAGACCCACGGCGCTCGCCGCGGCGACGTTGAGCGAGTCGACGCCGTGCGACATCGGGATGCGGACCGTCGTGTCGGCGGACGCGACGGCCGCGTCGGTCAACCCCTGACCCTCGGTGCCCATCACCAGCGCGACCTTCTCGGGGACGTCCGCGACGAACGCGTCCAGGTCGACGGAGCGGTCCGTGAGCGCCATCGCGGCGAGGTGGAAGCCCTGCGCGCGGAGCTCCTCGCCGGCAGCCGGCCACTCGCCGATGCGCGTCCACGGGACCTGCAGGACGGTGCCCATGCTGACCCGGACGCTCCGGCGGTACAGGGGGTCGGCGCAGCGGGGGCTGACGAGCACGGCGTCGGCACCGAGCCCGGCGACGCTCCGGAAGACGGCGCCGACGTTGGTGTGGTCGACGATGTCCTCGAGGACGACGACGAGCTTCGCGTCCCGCACGACGTCGGCGACCTCCGGCAGCACGGGACGCTGCATCGCGGCAAGGGCACCGCGGTGCATGCGGAAGCCGGTGAGCTCCTCGAGCAGGGCGTCCGGGCCGACGAACACCGGGCCGTCGTGGTCGGCGACGAGCGGCAGCACGCTGTCGAGCCACTTCTCCTGCACGAGGATGCTGCGGGGCACGTGGCCGGCTCGGACAGCCCGCTCGATGACGGTGTTGGACTCGGCGATGTACAGGCCGCCCTCGACCTCGGAGACCCGGCGCAGTGCGACGTCCGTCAACCGGGCGAAGTCGTCGAGGCGGGGGTCGTCGAGGGAGTCGATGCGGACGGCGTGCACGGGGCTCGTTTCGGTGTGGTGCGTGTGGGGAAGTGACCGGGACGGTCGGCTGTTGAGGGTACCGTGAACACGATGGCCACGAGCGAACCGACCAGCCCCGCTTCCTCCGGCGCGGTCGAGCTCGACCGCGCCGTCGAGCTGCTCGCCGGCAAGCGCATCGCCGTGCTGTCCGGCGCGGGGCTCAGCACCGACTCCGGCATCCCCGACTACCGCGGCGAGGGGCGGGTGGTCCGGAAGCCGATGACCTTCCAGGAGTTCCGCGCCGACCCCGCGAAGCGCCAGCGCTACTGGGCCGGTTCGCACCTCGGCTGGCGGACGTTCGCCGCCGCCCGCCCGAACGCCGGTCACCGCGCGCTCGCCGCCCTCGAACGCGACGGCATCGTCACCGGGGTCATCACGCAGAACGTCGACGGGCTGCACCTGCGCTCCGGGTCGCGCCGGGTCGTCGAGATCCACGGGTCGATGGACCGCGCCGTCTGCCTGACGTGCGGGCAGGTGTTCTCCCGAGCCGACCTCGCCGCCGTGCTCGACTCGCTCAACCCGTGGATCGACGAGCCAGGCTCGGTCCAGCTGCAACCGGACGGCGACGTCGAGATCACCGACGTCGAACGCTTCCGGGTGCCCGACTGCTCGGTGTGCGGCGGCGTCCTCAAGCCGGACGTGGTGTTCTTCGGCGAGTTCGTGCCGGCCGAGAAGTTCCGCGAGGCGGTGTCCATCGTCGCCGAGGCCGAGGCGCTCGTCGTCGTCGGCTCCTCGCTCACCGTGAACTCCGGCGTCCGGCTCGTCGACCACGCCGCGCGCCGCAAGCACCCAGTGGTCATCATCAACCGCGGCGAGACCCGCAGCGACCGCCGTGCCGCCGTGAAGCTCGACGCCGGCACGACCGAGACGCTCGAGGCCCTGGCGGCGCGTCTCGACCCGTCTGCGATGATCGAGCGGTGACGACGCTCCTCTACCTGGTCCGGCACGGCGAGACCGACTGGAACGCCGAACGGCGCATCCAGGGCTCCACGGACATCCCGCTCAACGACACCGGACGGCGGCAGGCGGCCTCGACCGCGGCGCTGCTCGACCGACGCTCGTTCGACGCCGTCGTCGCGTCACCGCTGTCACGTGCGTTCGAGACCGGGTCGATCATCGCCGAGCACCTCGGCCTCGCGGCACCCGTCGCCCACCCGGGCCTGGCGGAGCGCTCGTACGGCGAGGCCGAGGGCCTGACCAACGACGAGGTCCTGGCCCGCTACCCGCACGACGACGTCCCCGGCCGCGAGTCGCGGAGCGCCCTGCTCGCCCGGGTCACCGAGACCCTCGGCGAGATCGCCGTGCGGTACGACGCCGGCAGCGTGGTCGTCGCGACCCACGGCGCCGTCATCCGCAGCGTCGTGAACGCCGCCGCCCCGGGCACCGTCGACCGGCACGGCACGCCGATCCGCAACGGCTCCGTGCACTCGTTCCGGTGGGACCCCGAGCGGTTCCACGCCGAGCTCGTCCGGTTCGACGATCCCATCGACGGGGTGTCCGACGGGCCCGGCCGGTACACGTTCGAGTACCAGAACCCGCTCGAGCGCCGGGGGTAGCCGTCTCGGCCCGGTCCGCAGGGTCGACACCGCTGTCGGACCCGGCGTACTAGGCTCCGATGCACTCGCAGACCCGAGCGCGTGAGGGGGCCGACATGACGTCCGACGGACCAGGCGGTGTGCGTCCGGGATGGCCGCAGTCCGACGCCACCGACGATGACGACGACCTCGACCGCGCGTTCGGCCACGGCACCGCGTCGATGGCGGTCCGGACCCCTCGGCAGCGTGTGCGCCGCAGTGCCCTCGTCGGCGTCGGTGTGGTCATCGCTGCCGGGGTGCTCGCCGTGGTGCTGATCACGATCATCGGCAGCGTCCAGAACGGCGTCGGCGGGGTCTTCCCCCGGCCGGACGCCGCTCTCGACCGCTTCGACAGTGCAGCGCGCGACGTCAGTGGGGTCCAGCGCGTCACCGACGAGGAGCCGAAGAAGACCTCGTTCGCGAGCTACGACGTCGAGAGCACCGTCACGGTGTCGCCCACCCTGCCCGAGGCCGAGCAGACCGCGGCCGTCGATGCCCTCGCCGCCGCGGCCGACGACGTCAGCGGCAACGGAGTGCGCGTGTTCGCGATCGCCGACCTCGGCGAGGTGCAGGTCGGGGTCTCCGCGGACGCTGCGGTCACCGACAAGCGCCTGGAGTTGGCACGGCAGCTGGCGGCGATCGGCGGGGTCCAGACCGTCCGCTGCGCCTGGGGGGACGCCGGACCGTCGGACGAGCCCGCGGAGCAGACGATCACGGTGGTGACGACGGGCACCGGGAACGCGCTCGGCGCCATCGTGGCGAAGGCCACGCAGGAGACGCGCGCGGTGTTCCCCGGTGCGACGGTGGAGTCAGCGCTGCCCTGACGGTGGCCGGGCCGTGTCGGCCGCGGTCTTCGGCCCGACCCTTCCGCGAAAGCGACAGTCTGGCGCCGTACTCCCGCGGCAGTCTGTCGCTCTGACGGACCAGTCTCGAGCCCGTGACGGTACGGAGTCGCTTTCGCGGCACGAAGCACTCATCACGATGCTGAACTCGAAGCGACAGTCTGGCGCCGTACTCCCGCGGCAGTCTGTCGCTCTGGCGTGCCCGACCCGAGCGCGCGGCGGACAGGGAGTCGCTTTCGCGAGAGAGACGTTGCTGCCAGCGTCGTCAGCGCACCGGCGTCGTCAGCCCCCAGACGACGTCAGGGGATGTCAGCGCCCCGCACGGTCCGCGACCGCCCGCTCGACCGCCCGCACGACCTGCTCGGCGGACTCGTCCCACCGGAACCGAGCGGCCCGTGCGATGGAGGCCTGCGAAGCGGTGTCCCACCGGTCCTCGAGCCGTCGCACGGCAGCGGCGACTGCTGACGGTGACGACGGGTCGAAGTACTCCGCGGCGTCCCCGCCGATCTCGCGGAAGATCGGGACGTCGCTGACGACGACCGGCGTGCCGACGCCCATCGCCTCGACCAGCGGGATGCCGAAGCCTTCGTCGTACGAGGCCGTCGCCAGCGCGGTCGCCGATCGCAGCACGGACAGGTACTCGTCGTCGGAGGCGCCGTCGTGGAACACGATCGCACCGGCGGGCGCGAGTCCGCCCAACCGCGCACGGTCGGCGTCGGAGACCCGGGACATGCAGTGCAGGACCCAGTCGGCGCCGAGCAGCGGGAGCGCGGCGGCCAGGGTCTCGACGTTCTTGTACGGCATGAAGGACCCCATGTAGACGAGGGTCTTCTCGCGAGCGCCGCCCGCCGGCCGTGGTGCAGCGGGGTCGGCGGCGTTGTACGCCACGGTGACGGGACGCTTCGTCAGGCGGTGGGCCTCGATCAGCCCGGCGGTCGTCTCCGACACGGTGACGACTCCGTCCGCACCGTTCAGCAGGAACCGCTGCGGCGCCCAGCTCAGGTGGAACGCTCGCCAGCCGAGGCGGATCGGCCACGAGAACTCCCGCGGGGGTGTGCGGTTCCGGTAGTAGATCAGGTCGTGCAGCGTGAGCACGAGGGCGTAGTCACGGCCGCGGGAGCCCATGGTCTGCATCGGCGAGAACACCGCGTCGAGGCCGAGCCGGTTGACCTTCCGCGCGACGAGGGGCTCCCCGGCGTCGGTCGGTGCGGGGAGGAGTTCCCACGGGAGTCCCCCGGGCAGGGACTCGAGCTGCCGTTCGTCGTTCACCAGCAGCGTGTAGTCGTGCCGGTCCGGCAGGTTGGCGACCACGCCGGCGGTGAAGCGGCTGATGCCGTCGTGCCGTCCGATGCGGACGTACCGGCAGTCGAGGCCGATGCGCAGGCGCGTCACGAGGCAGCTCCGGAGGCCTTGCCGGGCTTCGCCTTCTTCGCTCGCCCGGCCGGTGTGTCCGCCATCCGGCGCAGGACCGCGGCGGCGGCGACGTCCGGCGTCTCGTAGTGCACGAGGTGCCCCACCTGCGGGATCACGACCAGTTCGGCATCGCGGAGGCGTCCGGCCAGCGCCTGCTGCTCCGGCACCGCCGTGATGTCGTCGCGCTCCGCCGCGATCATGAGCACGGGGACGTCGATGCGGTCCGCGTACTCCGACACGTCGTGCGTGACCGAGGTCCGGAACGCCTCGAGCACGCTCGTGCGGTTCGCGAACGCCGAGAAGTAGCGGTCGTGCTGGTCGTGCACCCACCGGCGGAGGTCGCGATCGTGCGACTTCAGCATCGCGATGCTCATCACCCGGACGATCGCCGGGTTCCGGAGCAGCCCGAGGCCGAGGGCCTTGGGAAGCACCGCACCCGCGCGGTAGTAGCCGATCGCGATACCCGTGCCGACCGCCCGCGGTCCTTGCAGCGCGGGCGCCGCGATCGGGTTCACCAGGACGAGCAGGCGGGTCTCGAGACCAGCGGCCACCGTGGCCGACACGACGATCGAGCCGAACGAGTGTCCCAGCACGACCACATCGCAGCGCAGCCCGAGGGCCCGGTGGAACCCGGTCAGCCAGGCGACGTACGCGTCGATGTCGGACTCCGGGAGCGGGTCGGAGATCCCGAACCCGGGCAGGTCCGGCACGATCACCCGGACGCCGACCAGGTGCGCGGCGATGGTCTCGAGCCCGTGGTGGTCCCCCCGGAAACCGTGCACGGCGAGCACGGTCTGCTCCGCGTCGGCAGGGCCGTACTCCCAGTAGTGCGTGGTGCGGCCGTCGACCTGCACGGAGCGGTGCACGACCGGGGTGGCGGCCATCAGCGACTGGTACGGGGAGAGCACGGGTGGTTGCATCCCGGCCAGTCTACGAACGCACGCCGGTGCGCCCGCGTCACCCCACGACGAAACCTGGACAACTCGCAGGCGGGACGTGCCTGTGGGAGGCGAGCCGCGCCTCCAGGCCGGGCCGACTCCGCCCGCCGGGCCGACGCCTCTCGCCGCCCGCCGGGCCGACGCTGTCCGCGCTTTCTGCGGACAACCGGACCGGCGGCGGCCTAGCGTGTCCATGGTGACGTTCACCGCCCCGATCCAGCTCCCCGGCCTGACCCTGGACCCGCAGTGGTACAAGCGCTCGGTCTTCTACGAGTGCATGATCCGCTCGTTCGTCGACTCGAACGGCGACGGGATCGGTGACATCCAGGGGGTCATCGGCAAGCTCGACTACCTGCAGTGGCTCGGTGTCGACGCCCTGTGGCTCCCGCCGTTCTTCAAGTCGCCGATGCGCGACGGCGGCTACGACATCGCCGACTACAAGGCGATCCTGCCGGAGTTCGGCACCCTCGACGACTTCCGGGAACTCGTGACGAAGTCACACGAGCGGAACATGCGCATCGTCATCGACATGGTGATCAACCACACCAGCGACCAGCACGAGTGGTTCCAGCAGTCGCGCGAGGACCCGGACGGCCCCTACGGCGACTTCTACGTGTGGCGCGACACGGACACCGACTACGAGAACATCCGCATCATCTTCGTCGACACCGAGGAGTCGAACTGGACCTTCGACCCGGTCCGCCGACAGTTCTTCTTCCACCGGTTCTTCTCGCACCAGCCCGACCTGAACTTCGAGAACCCGGCCGTGGTGGAGGCCGTGTACGACGTCGTGCGGCACTGGCTCGACCTCGGCGTGGACGGGCTCCGGCTCGACGCGATCCCGTACCTGTTCGAGTCCGAGGAGGGCAACGGCGAGGGCGAACCGGAGACCCACGAGTTCATCAAGAAGCTCCGGGCGATGGTCGACGACGAGTACCCCGGGCGTGTCCTGCTCGCCGAGGCGAACCAGTGGCCCCGTGAGACGGCGGCGTTCTTCGGCACCGACGAGGAGCCCGAGTGCCACATGGCGTTCGACTTCCCGGTGATGCCGCGCATCTTCTACTCGCTCCGCGCACAGCACGCCGCCGAGCTCAAAGCGATCCTGTCAGAGACCCTCGACGTGCCCTCCAGTGCGGCCTGGGGCGTGTTCCTCCGCAACCACGACGAGCTCACGCTCGAGATGGTGAGCGAGGAGTACCGGCAGGCGATGTACGGCTGGTACGGCTACGACCCCCGGATGCGCTCGAACATCGGCATCCGCCGACGGCTCGCTCCCCTGCTCGACAACTCGCGCGCAGAGCTCGAACTCATCCACGCGCTGCTCTTCTCGCTGCCCGGGTCGCCGTTCCTCTACTACGGGGACGAGATCGGCATGGGCGACAACATCTGGCTGCCCGACCGGGACTCCTCGCGCACGCCGATGCAGTGGACGCCCGACCGGAACGCGGGCTTCTCCACCGCCGACCCGGGGAAGCTGTACCTGCCCGTCGTGCAGTCGCTCGTGTACAACTACGCGCAGGTCAACGTCGAGGCCCAGCTCGCCCAGTCCCGCTCCCTGCTGCACTGGGTCCGCAACGTCATCCACGTGCGGAAGGCGCACCCGGTGTTCGGCCTCGGGACGCTCGACGTGCAGGAGACCTCGAACGACTCGGTCCTCGCGTTCGTCCGCTCCTGGGAGGGCTCCGGCGCACAGTTCGGCCCCTCGGCGGAGGACGTCCTCTGCGTGTTCTCGTTCGCGACGAACCCGACGTCGGTGACGGTCTCGGCGCCGGAGTTCGCCGGGCGGCCGCTGTACGACCTGTTCGGCGGCGGGACGTTCCCCTCGTTCGACGAGTCCGGTTCGGTGACGTTGACGATGGGCACGCAGTCGTTCTACTGGCTGCACGTCGGCGCACCGGTCGCGTAGGCGGTCCGCGCGGTCGGCTCGCGTCCGCGCGTGTCAGCGGGCACCGGCCTGGAGGCACGGCTCGGCCCCGCCAGGCGGGTCGCGGTGGTCGTGTCGGTGCGTCCGGTTAGCCTGTGGCCGTGACGATCTCCACAGCACAGCTCGACACGCCCGCCCCGGCGCAGGACCTCGCCGGCCGACCGTGGTGGCACGCGCTCGGCGTCTTCGACCTCGAGACCACCGGTGTGGACGTCGAGACCGCCCGCATCGTCACCGCGCACGTCGGCCTGATCGACATGACCGGCCGCTCGATCGTCGAGGGCGCCTGGATCGCCGACCCCGGCGTCGAGATCCCCGAGGGTGCCGCAGCCGTGCACGGCATCACCACGGAGCGGGCCCGGGCCGAGGGGCGCCCCGCGGGCGAGGTCGTCGCCGAGATCATCGCCGCGGTCGAGGCCGTCTTCGCCCGCGGCATCCCGCTCGTGATCTACAACGCCCCGTACGACCTCACCGTCCTCGACAGAGAGGCCAAGCGCCACGGCATCGCCTCCCCCGTCGTGGGCAACGTGGTGGACCCGCTCGTGATCGACAAGGCGTTGGACACCTACCGGAAGGGCAAGCGCACGCTCGAGGCCGCGTCGGAGCTCTACGGCGTCACCCTCGACGACGCGCACGACGCCGGAGCAGACGCCATCGCTGCCGGGCGTGTCGCGCAGGCCATCGCCGCGAAGTACCCGGAGGAGCTCGGTGTCTCCGCCGAGGAGCTCCACCGCAAGCAGGTCGGCTGGTGCGCCGAGCAGGCGACCTCGTTCCAGGACTACATGCGGAAGAAGCGCGACCCGTCCTTCACCGCCGACGGTCGCTGGCCCCACCGCAACGGTTCGTAGCCTGCCCGGCGCCGGCCGCTCCGCCCGTCGCACCGGACACCGGTCGCGCACGTTACCGGTCGCACCGGGTCCCGGTCGCACCGGACCCCGGCTGCGTCGTGCCCCGGTTGCGCCCGTTTCCGGACATCGCGCCCCCGCACACCCGGGCGCGATGTCCGCACCGGGGCGCAATCAACGCTGACCCGCAGCAGGCGCACCCCACGGCTCGGACCCGCCCAGGCGCACGCAAACGGGCGGCCCTCCCGAAGGAGAGCCGCCCGTCAGCGTGCAGAGCGTGCTTACTTGCCGAAGCTCTTGAAGCGCTGGTTGAACTTCTCGACGCGACCGGCCGAGTCGAGGATGCGCTGCTTGCCCGTGTAGAACGGGTGCGAAGCGGAGGAGATCTCGACGTCGATGACCGGGTAGGTCGCACCGTCGAGCTCGATGGTCTTGTCGCTGTTCGCGGTCGAACGCGTCAGGAACGTCTCACCGGAGGCCAGGTCACGGAAGACGATGGCGCGGTACTCGGGGTGGATGTCGGTCTTCATGGAGATTCCTCGGATAGCGGTGATGGGTGGGACTGCGCGAATGCTCGAACAAGCACCACGCCGGAAGTCGTCGGCTTGCGCCAGCCGTCTACGTTACCAGACGGCGAGCCGGATGTGGAGCAGGATCAGGCCGCGCGTGCCGTGTACCGACCGGCGTCCTTCGACACCGTGAGCTCGATGCCGAACGCCTCGGTCAGGGTCGCCGCGGTGAGCACCTCGTCGATGGGACCGGCGGCCTGCACGTGGCCGTCGGAGAGCACCAGCGCGTGGGTGAACCCGGCCGGGATCTCCTCGACGTGGTGGGTGACGATGACGATCGCGGGCGAGTCCTCGCTCTGGGCGTAGCCGCCGAGGGTGCGGACCAGGCTCTCGCGGGCGCCGAGGTCGAGCGACGCCGCGGGCTCGTCCAGGAACAGGATCTCCGGGTCCGTCATCACGGCACGGGCGATCTGGACGCGCTTCTGCTCGCCGTCGCTCAGCTCGCCGAACGTCCGGTCGGTGAAGGCCCCGAGGCCCCACTCCTCGAGCACGCGCTGCGCACGACGGACGTCGAGCTCCTCGTACTCCTCGTTCCAGCGACCCGTGACCGAGTACGCCGCGGTGAGCACCACGTCGATGACCTTCTCGGTCACCGGGATGCGGCGGGCGAGGGCGGTCGACGCGAAGCCGATGCGGGGACGCAGCTCGAAGAGGTCGGCGCCGCCGAGCTCCGTGCCGAGCACCTCGACGTCGCCCGAGGTCGGGAAGCTCTGCGCGCCCGCGACCTGCAGCAACGTGGTCTTGCCGGCACCGTTGGCACCGAGCACGACCCAGCGTTCGTCGTCCTGCACCTCCCACGAGATCCCGTCGAGGATGGTGGCCCCGTTGCGGACCACGGAGACGTCTGACAAGCGCACGACCGAGGGCATGCGTCCAGCCTAGAGGTTTCGGCCGAGCACCTCGTCGTAGACCTGCCGTGTCCGCTCCGCGATCGCGTCCCAGGTGAACTCGGTCTCGACGCGGAGACGTCCGGCGCGGCCCATGAGCTTCGCCAGCCCCTCGTCCGCGAGCACCTCGTTCAGCGTCGCGGCGAGGTCCGCCACGTAGCGATCGGGGTCGGTCGGGGTGCCGGTGCCGTCCTGCGCCTGGTCGATCGGCACGATGCGCCCGGTCAGCCCGTCCGCGACGACCTCGGGGATGCCCCCGGTGCCGGTGCCGACGACGGGGATCCCGCACGCCATGGCCTCGAGGTTGACGATCCCGAGCGGCTCGTAGATCGACGGGCACACGAACACGGTGCCCGACGACAGCACGTTGACGATCTCCTGGTGGGCAAGCATCCGGTCGATCCAGACCACGCCCTCCCGCTCCGCACGCAGGCCTTCCACGAGGGAGGTGACCTCGGCCATGATCTCCGGGGTGTCCGGCGCCCCGGCGCAGAGCACGATCTGGACGTCCGACGGCAGCGAGGCCACCGCGCGGAGCAGGTACGGCAGGCCCTTCTGCCGGGTGATGCGTCCGACGAACACGACGCTGGGGCGGGACGGGTCGATCCCGAGCGCGCGCACCGCGTCCTCGTCCACCTGCGGCTTCCACTCGTCGATGTCGATGCCGTTGTAGACGACGTGCACCTTCGCCGGGTCGATCGACGGGTACGAGCGCAGGATGTCCGCACGCATCGCCTTCGACACCGCGATGACACCGTCCGCGTTCTCGAACGCCTCCCGCTCCATCCAGCTCGACAGCCGGTAGCCACCGCCGAGCTGCTCGGCCTTCCACGGCCGCAGCGGCTCGAGGCTGTGCGCCGTGACGACGTGCGGGATGCCGTAGGTCAACTGCGCGATCCGGCCTGCCGCGTTCGCGTACCAGGTGTGCGAGTGCACGACGTCGGCGCCCTCGACGTCCGCCGCGATGGCCACGTCGGTGGCGAGCGCCTGCAGTGCGCCGTTCGCCTGCCCGAGCGAGTCGGGCGTGCGGTAGGCCCACACGTCGGGCTCGTCACGGAACGCCCCGAAGGCGCGGACGCGCACCTCGGTGTCGGTCCCGGAGCGGAGCGCCGCGGTCAGTTCGGCCACGTGGACACCCGCACCGCCGTAGACCTCCGGCGGATACTCCCTGGTCAGCAGATCGACTCGCACGCGTTCAACGTAACCGGTTCCCAGTGCTGACGCCTACTGTGAGCGGCATGGCACCAAAGAAGGTCTTCGGCATCGTGCTCGCCGGCGGCGAGGGCAAGCGGCTCATGCCGCTCACGGCCGACCGGGCGAAGCCCGCTGTCCCGTTCGGCGGGAACTTCCGTCTCATCGACTTCGCACTCTCGAACCTGGTGAACTCCGGGCTGCAGAAGATCGTCGTCCTGACCCAGTACAAGTCGCACAGTCTCGACCGTCACGTCGCGGAGACCTGGCGCATGGAGGGGCTGCTCGGCTCCTACGTCGCGTCGGTCCCCGCACAGCAGCGACTCGGCAAGCGCTGGTTCGCCGGTTCGGCCGACGCGATCCTGCAGTCGCTCAACCTGCTGCGTGACGAACGCCCCGACATCGTCGTCGTGGTCGGCGCCGACCACGTGTACCGGATGGACTTCCACCAGATGGTCGAGGCGCACATCGCCTCCGGCCGCAGCGCGACCGTCGCCGCGATCCGGCAGCCGATCGGGCTCGCCGACCAGTTCGGCGTCATCCAGGTGGCTGACGACGACCCGACGAAGATCGACGCGTTCCTCGAGAAGCCGAAGGACGCCGTGGGCCTGGCCGACTCCCCTGGCGAGATCCTCGCGTCGATGGGCAACTACGTCTTCGACGCCGACGCACTCGTCGACGCGGTCCTGCGAGATGGCCAGATCGAGACGTCGAACCACGACATGGGCGGCGACATCGTCCCGGACTTCGTGAACCGCGGCGACGCCGGCGTCTACGACCTCAAGCGCAACGAAGTCCCCGGCTCGAACGAGCGCGACCGGTACTACTGGCGCGACGTGGGGACGATCGATTCGTTCTTCGATGCCCACATGGACCTCATCGCACCCGTCCCGGTGTTCAATCTGTACAACCAGGACTGGCCGATCTTCAACCAGCAGACGAACCTGCCCCCGGCGAAGTTCGTGCGCGACGCCAACGGCAACACCGGGTCCACGGTGGACTCCCTCGTGTCGCTCGGGTGCCTGGTCTCGGGGGCGCAGGTCGAACGCAGCATGATCGGCCCGTGGTGCGGGATCGACTCCGGCGCGAAGGTCCTCGACTCGATCGTCTTCGAGCGAGCGTCCATCGGCGCGGGCTCCGTCGTGAACCGCGCAATCCTCGACAAGGACGTCGTCATCGCTCCGGGCGCTCAGGTGGGCGTCGACCGTGAGGCCGACGAGGCACGCGGCTTCACGGTCACCGAATCCGGCATCACGGTGGTCGGCAAGGGCGTCCGCGTCGACGCGTAGACGCGGAGACGCGGAGACGCGGAGACGCGTAGGCGCGGAGACGCGTAGGCGCGTCCCGACAGAACCGGCCTGGAGGCGCGGCTGACGTAACGCACGTCGGCCGCGCCTCCGACAGTCGGTACCGTTGGTGCGTGCCACGCTTCCTCGTCGTCCTCGATGCCGATTCCACGCTCCTCGAGGACGAGGTCATCGAACTCCTGGCGGACACCGCCGGGACCCGACCACAGGTCGCGGCGATCACGGAGCGCGCCATGCGCGGCGAGATCGACTTCGCCGAGAGCCTCCGGGAGCGTGTCGCAACCCTGACGGGCCTCCAGGCCGACGTCTTCCGACGCGCACAGGACGCGGTCCGCGTGACGCGGGGCGCCGACCAGCTGGTCCGCGGCGTGCACGCCGCCGGCGGCACCGTCGGTGTCGTCTCCGGAGGCTTCCACGAGGTCCTCGACCCCTTCGCCGAGCGCCTCGGCCTCGACCACTGCCGGGCCAACCGACTCGAGGTGACCGACGGCGTCCTCACCGGACGGGTGCTCGGTGACGTCGTGGACGCGCACGCCAAGGCCGTCGCGCTCCGGGAGTGGGCCGACGCGGACGGCGTGAAGCTCGTCCGCACCGTCGCGGTCGGCGACGGCGCGAACGACCTCGAGATGATGCGCGTCGCTGCCCTGTCCGTGGCGTTCGACGCGAAGCCGCGCGTGCGTGAGCAGGCCGACGTCGCGGTCGTCGACCGCGACCTGTCCGCGGTGCTCGCGACGCTCGGCCTGCGCGGCTGACCCTGCCGGTGGGTCGACCGTCCGACGTTTCGCGCTCAGCGACAGTTCGCGGGCGTCAGCGCCCGTGAACTGTCGCTGAGCGCGAAACGACGAGCCGGGGGCGCGCCCTAGTGGCCCATCCCGAGGCCGCCGTCGACCGGGATGACCGCGCCGGAGACGTACCCGGCACCGTCGCTCGCGAGGAACAGCGTGGCGTCCGCGACGTCGTCGACCGTGCCGTAGCGCGCCGCCGGGATCTGCTTCTTGAACTCGGCCTGCAGTTCCTCGGGCAGCGCTGCCGTCATGTCGGTCTGGATGAAGCCGGGCGCGACGACGTTCGCCGTGATGCCACGGGAGCCCAACTCGCGCGTGATCGACCGCGCCATGCCGACGAGTGCGGCCTTCGACGACGCGTAGTTGACCTGGCCGACCTGGCCGTAGGCGCCGACGACGCTCGACATGAGCACGATGCGGCCGAACTTCGCCTTCATCATGCCCTTCGTGGCGCGCTTGACGACCCGGAACGTCCCCGTGAGGTTCGTGTCGATGACGCTCGTGAAGTCCTCCTCGGACATCCGGAGCAGCAGCTGGTCGTTGGTGATCCCGGCGTTCGCGACGAGGACCTCGACCGGGCCGAGCTCGGCCTCGACCTGCGTGTAGGCGGCGTCGACGGAGGCGGTGTCCGTGATGTCGGCCTGCACGGTGAGCGCACCCTCGGGGCCGCCCTGACCGCTGCGGGAGGTGACCGCGACGCGGTGGCCGGCGGCGACGAAGCGCTCCGCCAGTGCTCGGCCGATGCCGCGGTTGCCGCCGGTGATGAGGACGGTACGGGGGGTGCTCATGGTCGCTCCGTTCGGTGTGGGGTGCACGGCGCGCCGGTCCGGTCACGGCTCGGACACGCCCGGACGAGCGTACCCGAGCAGAAACCCGACATCCGGCACCCGCGCGCTGCACCCATGTCCGGCCATGCGGGCTTAGGCTTGACCCTGGGCAGAGGAAAGAACACCGTATGAAGACGACGCACAGCATCACCACGCTCCCGGACTCTCCGGAGCAGGATCGTGCGCACCGCCTGTCCCGCTACGTCTGGCAGATGGCCCTCCGCGTCGTGTTCTTCATCGGTGCCGTGCTCGTCTGGTCGGTCTGGCACACCTGGCTCGCGGTCATCCCGATCGTCCTCGCCGGTGTCATCCCCTGGGTGGCCGTGATCATCGCGAACGCGGGCAGTCGTGCCGAGAGCGACATCGTGCGCCCGGCCGGTGCCATCGAGCTCTACGACGCCGTCGACCCGCGGCTCCGCGAGCAGCAGGAGGACGACCGGGCCGCGGCCTACCGCGCCGAGCAGGACCGGCTGCGCGAACAGGCCCACCACGCGCAAGAGGAATGGCAGCGCCACGGCGACCGCTCGAAGGTGTGGGGCCGTCGCTGATGGGTGCCACGTTCGACCTCTTCACCGAGCCCGGCTCGACACCGGTGTGCTCGCGTGCCGGTTGCAGCGACACCGCCGCGTGGCGCGTGAACTGGCGCAACCCCCGCATCCACGCGACCGACCGGGTGAAGATCTGGGCCGCGTGCGACGAGCACCGTGACTTCCTCGCCGACTACCTGCGCTCCCGGTCCTTCCCGGTCCGCGTGACCGGCATGCACGAGGACGTGGACCGCCTCGACGACGAGCGCGACCCGGCCGACGCCCCGAAGAACGACGTCGGTGCGCGCGCAGCCGGGGAGCGTCGGTGAGCGACCGGTTCGACCCGAGCTCGCGCTACGGCCGACGCCACGCGCAGAAGATCGCGCGCGCCGTGGCTGCGACCGACACGGACACCGCGACCGCTGAACGCGACCCCGACAAGCCGTTCGTCGGCTGGCGCTTCGTGCAGAGCCGCCGGTGGCTCGGCTACTTCGCGATCGCGGTCGCCTTCGCTATCGTCTGCGCCCTGTTCGGCATGTGGCAGTGGGACCGCCGGAACGAGGCCGTCCGCCAGAACGAGCAGGTCGCACAGAACTACGAGCACACCCCGGTGCCGCTCGACCAGGCACTCCCGAAGGCCGCCAGCTGGGACGACTCGCAGACCTGGCTCCGGGTCAGCGTCACCGGGCGGTACGACACCGACGACCAGCTGCTCGTCCGGAACCGCGTCCACAACGGGCAGCCCGGGTTCGAGGTCCTCACCCCGCTCGTCACCGCCGACGGCCGGGCGTTCGTCGTCGACCGTGGCTGGGTCCCCACCGGCAACGCACAGGACGCCCCCGACCACGTCCCCGCTCCCCCGTCCGGCGACGTCACCGCGATCGTCCGCCTGCAGGAGAGCGAACCGCGCATCCCCGGCCGGACCGACCCGGCGCACACCGACCAGGTGCAGTCCGTGACGCTCTCCGACGTCGCGAAGAAGGTCGACACGCCGATCTACACCGGCGCCTACGGCCAGCTCGCGTCCGAGTCGCCGGCCCCGACCGAGGCACGACCCCTCGGCTGGGAGCGCCCGACCGCCGACACCGGGCTGCACCTGAGCTACTTCATCCAGTGGTTCATGTTCGCGGCCGGCGGGTTCGGGTTCCTGGCGTACCTGATGGTGCAGGAGTACCGGAACCTCAACCAGGACGACCCCGAGGAGCGCGAGCGCGCCCAGGAGCGGCAGCGCCGCAAGGACGCCCGACCCAAGACGGACGCGGAGATCGAGGACGAGCTGCTCGCCGCCCGCCGGAGCTGACGAGCCGTCCCGCGCGTAGGAAGTCGTTCCGCGCGTAGGAAGTCGTTCCGCGCGTAGGAGGCAGTTCCGCTCGTAGGAGGTCGTTCCGCGCGTAGGAGGCCGGAAATTCCTGCCCCCTACGCGCGATTTCGCTTTCCATGTCGGCCCCGATGGGACGAAACGCACCCAGGAGGGGGGGGGGGGGGGGCGGGGGGGGGGCCGCCGGGGCGCCGCGCCGGCCCCCCCCCCC
>NZ_VDZH01000001.1:252473-363250 GCF_007673235.1 Curtobacterium pusillum | reverse complement strand
GACTGGAGGCCCGTGGCGGCGCCGCCACGGGCCTCCAGTCCGCCCTTCGGTCGCGTCCGCGACCACGCTCGCTACGCGAGCTCGATGAGCTCCGCGTAGTCCTTGTTCCAGTGGTCCTCGGTGCCGTCCGGCAGCAGCAGCACACGCTCGGGGTTGAGCGCCTCGACGGCACCGGCGTCGTGGGACACCAGGACGACCGCGCCCTCGAACCCGGCCAGCGCGTTGAGGATCTCCTCGCGCGAAGCAGGGTCGAGGTTGTTCGTCGGCTCGTCGAGCAGCAGCACGTTCGCGCCGGAGACCACGATCATCGCGAGCGACAGTCGGGTCTTCTCGCCACCGGACAGGACGCCGGCCTTCTTGTAGCCGTCGTCCCCGGTGAACAGGAACGACCCGAGGACACGACGGGCCTCGGTCTCGTTGAGGTCGGTCGACGCCGACACCATGTTCTCGATCACGGTGCGGTTGACGTCGATGTTCTCGTGCTCCTGCGCGTAGTACCCGATGCGCAGGCCGTGGCCGGGCTGGATCTCCCCGGTGTCCGGCTGGTCGGCACCCGCGAGGATCCGGAGCAGGGTCGTCTTGCCGGCGCCGTTGAACCCGAGGATGACGACGCGCGAACCGCGGTCGATCGCCAGGTCGACGCCCGCGAAGATCTCGAGCGACCCGTAGGACTTCGACAGCCCCTCGGCCATGAGCGGGGTGCGGCCGCACGGGGCCGGCGTGGGGAAGCGGATCTTGGCGACCCGGTCGGCGACACGCTCGTCCTCGAGGCCCGCGAGCAGCTTGTCGGCACGCGCGACCATCTGGTGCGCCGCGGCGGCCTTCGAGGCCTTCGCACCGAACCGAGCGGCCTGGTCCTTCAACGTCGCGGCCTTCTTCTCGGCGCCCGCACGCTCCTTGCGGCGACGCTCCTCGTCGGCGACGCGCTGCCGCTGGTAGAGCTTCCAGCCCATGTTGTAGATGTCGATGGTCTGGCGGTTGGCGTCGAGGTAGAACACGCGGTTGACGACCTCGTCCACGAGCTCGACGTCGTGGGAGATGATGATGACGCCGCCGGGGTAGGTCTTCAGGTGCTCGCGGAGCCAGACCACCGAGTCGGCGTCGAGGTGGTTCGTCGGCTCGTCGAGGATCATCGTCTCGGCGTCGGAGAACAGGATGCGCGCGAGCTCGATGCGGCGCCGCTGACCACCCGACAGCGTCTTGAGCTGCTGGTCGAGGATGCGGTCCGGCAGCTTGAGGTTCGAGGCGATCGACGCGGCTTCGGCCTCGGCCGCGTACCCGCCGAGTGCGTTGAACTGGTCGTCGAGCCGGCTGTACCGACGCATCGCCTTCTCGGCGACGTCGGGGTCGTCGCTCGCCATGTCGAGCGTGGCGAGGCGGATGCCCTCCACGAGCTCGCCGAGGCCGCGGGCGTCGAGGATGCGCTTGCGCGCGGTCTCCTCCGGGTCGCCCGAGCGCGGGTCCTGGGGCAGGTAGCCGATCTCGCCGCCGCGGTCGATCTTGCCGTCGGTCGGCTGCGTCTCCCCCGCGAGGGCCTTCGTCATCGTCGTCTTGCCCGCGCCGTTGCGGCCGACGAGCCCGATCTTGTCGCCCTTCTCGACACGGAAGGACACGTCCTCCATGAGGAGGCGAGCTCCGACGCGGATCTCGAGTTCGTGCACGGCAAGCACAGTGGACGTCCAATCAGTTGGTGGGTTTGCACAACGACGTGTGCGTGAGGTGCACCGCTACGCTGACGGGACCGATGGTTCCGAACGGGACCAGCAGTCCATTCTAGGAGAATCCATGACGAACGCCACCGGGTTCGCTCCCCGCGCAGTCCTCGCCGACCGTCTGCGGACGCACGGGCTGGCCACGAACGCCGCCCTCGTCGCCGGCGGAGCCCTGTTCACCGCTGCGATGGCACAGCTCGAGGTCCCGATGTGGCCGGTCCCGATCACCGGGCAGACGCTCGCCGTGGTGCTCGTCGGCGCGACCCTCGGTGCCCGCCGCGGCATGCTCTCGCTGCTCGTCTACGCGGTCGCCGGACTCGCCGGTGCGCCGTTCTTCGCCGGCTTCACCGGTGGCCTGGGCGCCCTCGCCGTCCCGAGCTTCGGCTACGTCATCGGCTTCATCCCGGCCGCCGGCGTCATCGGCTGGCTCGCCCGCCGCAACTGGGACCGCCACGTCGGTCGTGCCGCCGCGGCGATGCTGCTCGCGAGCGCGATCCCGTTCGTGACGGGTCTGCCGTACCTCGCGGTCGCGCTCGGGACGCTCGGGGCGCCGAACGACCTGCAGTCGGTGCTCGCCGCCGGTCTCTACCCGTTCATCGTCGGCGGGATCGCGAAGGCGCTCATCGCGGCCGGCGTCCTGCCGATCGCGTGGAAGCTCGTCGGCCGCCGCTGACGCGCCCGAGGTCGCACCCGAGGTCGCACGACACGCCGCGGGCGTGTCGCCGAGATCGCACGAAGTGCCGCTCCGTCTCCGGACGGGCGGCACTTTTTGCGACCTCGGCGTCGCGCCCCGCGCGCGTGCCCGCACAAACGGACGGGAGGCGCGGTGCCAGCTGGCACCGCGCCTCCAGGCCGGGGATGGTCGCGACTAGATCGAGAAGCCGAGCGCGCGCATCATCTCGCGCCCGTCGTCCGTGATCCGCTCCGGGCCCCACGGCGGCATCCAGACCCAGTTGATCCGGAACGCGTCGACGATGCCGTCGAGCGCGTTGGCGGTGTCACCCTCGATGACGTCGGTCAGCGGGCAGCCCGCGCTCGTCAGCGTCATGCTGATCACGAGCGCGTTCGCCTCGTCGTCCATGGCGAGGTCGTAGATGAGCCCGAGGTCGACGATGTTCACGCCGAGCTCCGGGTCCTGGACCTCCTTGAGGCCTTCCACGACCTCGTCGAACTTCTCCGGGGCGAGTGCGGTGATCATCAGTTCCCCGCCGCTGCGGCTGCGGCCTGCACGTAGCGGTCGTAGCCCTCGTTCTCGAGGCGCTCGGCGAGCTCGGGGCCGCCCTGCTCGGCGACCTTGCCCGCGACGAACACGTGCACGAAGTCCGGCTTGATGTAGCGGAGGATGCGCGTGTAGTGGGTGATGAGCAGCACGCCGAGGCCGGTCGCGGCCTTCGCACGGTTGACACCCTCGGACACGATCTTCAGCGCGTCGACGTCGAGGCCGGAGTCGGTCTCGTCGAGGACGGCGAACTTCGGCTTGAGGAGCTCGAGCTGCATGATCTCGTGGCGCTTCTTCTCGCCACCGGAGAAGCCTTCGTTGACGTTGCGCTCGGCGAAGGCCGAGTCCATCTTGAGGTCGGCCATCGACTGGCGGAGGTCCTTCACCCAGCTGCGGAGCGCCGGGGCCTCGCCGTCGATCGCGGTCTTCGCGGTGCGGAGGAAGTTCGACACCGTCACGCCGGGGATCTCCACCGGGTACTGCATGGCGAGGAACATGCCGGCGCGGGCGCGCTCGTCGACGCTCATCGCGAGGACGTCCTCGCCGTCGAGGGTGATCGAGCCTCCGACGACGTTGTAGCGCGGGTGGCCGGCGATCGTGTAGGCGAGGGTGGACTTGCCCGAGCCGTTCGGCCCCATGATCGCGTGGATCTCGCCCTCGTTGATGGTGAGGTCGACGCCCTTGAGGATCTCCTTGACACCCTGGTCGGTGTCGATCGAGACCTGCAGGTCGCGGATTTCGAGAGTGGACATTGCGTTCCTTCGGTTGCAGCTGGTGTGCGGCGTCAGCCGCGGGAAGTGAGTGGAGTCCGGTCTCAGTCGACCGGGACGGGGTCGTGCACGTCGACGTAGACCTCGCCGTCGCGGACCTCGACCCGGAAGACCGGGACGGGCTCGTACGCCGGGAAGTTCTGCGGCTTGCCGGTGGCCAGCGAGAACCGGGACCCGTGGGCCCAGCACTCGAGCGTGTCGCCCTCGACGAACCCCTCGGCCAGGGAGATGTCCCCGTGCGTGCAGGTGTCGCCGATGGCGTGCACGGTGCCGGCGGAGTCCTTCACGATGGCGACCGCGGTGCCGTCGACCACGGCGCGCATCGGGCTGTCCACCGCGATGTCCGCTTCGGCGCAGACCTTCGTCGACATCAGGCGGTGGCTCCGGCCTCGTCCGACGACGCCGGCGCGGCGATCACCGAACGGCCCTCGGCGAGCTCCTGCTCCACTGCGGCGATGAGGCGTTCCTCGAGCTCGGGCGCACCGATCTTCTGGATGACCTCGACGAGGAAGCCGAGCACCACCAGACGGCGTGCCTCTTCCTCGGGGATGCCGCGGGACTGCAGGTAGAACAGCTGCTCGTCGTCGAAGCGACCGGTGGCACTCGCGTGGCCGGCGCCCTCGATGTTGCCCGTCTCGATCTCGAGGTTCGGGATGCTGTCCGCACGCGTGCCGTCGGTGAGGACGAGGTTGCGGTTCTGCTCGTACGAGTCCGTGCCGTCGCCGGCGCGTCCGATGAGCACATCGCCGATCCACACCGTGTGCGCACCCTGGCCCTGCAGCGCACCCTTGTAGTTGACCCGACCGCGCGTGTTCGGCGCGTCGTGGTTCACGTAGACCTGCTGCTCGATGTACTGCCCGGCGTCGGCGAAGTACACGCCGTACATCTCGGTGTCGGCGCCCTGCGCACCGAGGTGCGTCGACGGGTTGACCCGGATGACGTCGCCGCCGAGCGAGACCACGACGTGCTTGAGGAAGGCGTCGCGGCCGACCTCGGCGAAGTGCGTCGACACGTGCACGGCGTCGTCGTCCCAGTCCTGCAGGCTGACGACCGTCAGGCGTGCGCCGTCCTGGGCGACGATCTCGACGTTCTCGCTGAGGAGCGCCGAACCGCGGTTGTCGAGCACGACGATGCCCTGGGCGTGCGCCTCGGCCGTGATGACGGTGTGCGCGGCGCGGGGCTGGGTCCCGAAGTCGGACCGGGTGATGGTGATGAACTCGTGCGCGTCGGTCGCCTTGACCGTGACGGCCAGCACGGCGTCACGGGCGGACCACGCGGCTGCGGCGGCGCGGTCCTCGGGGAGACCGGCGGAACCGACGCGGGGGTCGTCGCTGCGACCCCACTCGACGTCGGCGCCGTCGGACTGACGAGCGAGGAACGGGTAGGCGGATCCGTCGAGCCCGCCGTCGAGCAGCGGCTGGAGCTTCGCGAGGGGCGCGAACTTCCAGTTCACCTCGCGCCCGGTGACGGTCGGGAACGCGTCCAGGTCGCCGGACTGGAACCGCTCGGAGCGGGTCTGGACCGGGATCGACTTGTCGGGTGCGTCCCAACCACCGTCGGAGTGCGCACCGGCGCCGTGCTGCGCAGGGGTCTGCGCCGCTGCCGAGGGTTCGATCGGCTGGTCGATGTGGGGAGGGGTGGTGCTGGACATCTAGCCGACGGATCCTTCCATGCTCATCTCGATGAGCTTGTTGAGTTCGAGTGCGTACTCCATCGGGAGCTCGCGGGCGATCGGCTCGATGAAGCCGCGGACGATCATCGCCATCGCCTCGTCCTCGGGCATGCCTCGGGACATCAGGTAGAACAGCTGTTCCTCGCTCACGCGCGAGACCGTGGCCTCGTGCCCGAGCTGGACGTCGTCGACGCGGATGTCGATCGCCGGGTAGGTGTCGGAACGGCTGATCGTGTCGACCAGCAGCGCGTCACAGCGCACGGTGTTCGCCGCGTGGTGGGCTGCCGGGTCGACCCGGACCTCACCGCGGTACCCCGCACGACCGCCGCCACGGGCGATCGACTTCGAGACGATCGAGGACGTCGTGTACGGCGCCATGTGGATCATCTTCGCGCCGGCGTCCTGGTGCTGGCCGGGGCCGGCGAAGGCCACCGAGAGCGTCTCGCCCTTGGCGTGCTCACCGGCGAGGTAGATCGACGGGTACTTCATCGTCACCTTCGAGCCGATGTTGCCGTCGATCCACTCCATCGTCGCGCCCTCGTGCGCGATCGCACGCTTGGTGACGAGGTTGTAGACGTTGTTCGACCAGTTCTGGATCGTCGTGTACCGAACGCGGGCGTTCTTCTTCACGATGATCTCGACCACGGCCGAGTGCAGGGAGTCCGACTTGTAGATCGGCGCCGTGCAGCCCTCGATGTAGTGGACGTAGGAGTCCTCGTCCGCGATGATCAGCGTCCGCTCGAACTGGCCCATGTTCTCGGTGTTGATGCGGAAGTAGGCCTGCAGCGGGATCTCGACGTGCACGCCCTTCGGGACGTAGACGAACGAGCCACCGGACCACACGGCCGTGTTCAGCGCGGCGAACTTGTTGTCGCCGGCCGGGATCACGGTGCCGAAGTACTCCTCGAAGATCTCGGGGTGCTCGCGGAGCGCGGTGTCGGTGTCCATGAAGATGACGCCCTGCTGCTCCAGGTCCTCGCGGATCTGGTGGTACACGACCTCGGACTCGTACTGGGCGGCGACACCGGCGACGAGGCGCTGACGCTCCGCCTCGGGGATGCCGAGCTTCTCGTAGGTCGCGCGGATGTCCTCGGGGAGGTCCTCCCACGACTGGGCCTGCTTCTCGGTGGAGCGCACGAAGTACTTGATGTTGTCGAAGTCGATGCCCGTCAGGTCGGCACCCCACGTCGGCATCGGCTTGCGACCGAAGAGCTGCAGACCCTTGAGTCGGTTCTTGAGCATCCACTCGGGCTCGGACTTGAGGTTCGAGATGTCGGTCACGACCTCTTCCGAGATGCCACGGCGCGCGGAGGCACCGGCAGAGTCGGAGTCGGACCAGCCGAACTCGTATTGGCCGAGCCCTTCGAGCTCGGGACGGTCGATGAGCACGTCGGACATGGTCTCCTCGTTTCCTTCTCGCGGCAGCGTTCTGGGTGTCAACCCGTGGCGTCTGGACGCCATTCCACCGCAGACCGCCGACATGGTGCTTCGTGCACGGCGGACACGGTGTTGCTCCCTCGCAACGTCGATGGTTCCACGCAGTCCTGGGCGTGAGCGGCGATCTCGGACCTTTCGGAGCCGGCGCCTGCCTAGACTTGACTGCTGCTGAACCCTCGAATCCTACAGGTTCGCTGCACGGAACAACAGGAAGGCACCACCCTCGTGACTCGCGTCGGATCCCCCGTCGACCAGGACGTCCGCTCCCAGCACTGGTGGTCGCTCCCCCGCGTCGTCGACCAGCGCGTCGTGGTGCTGGCATGGGCGTCCTTCGTGGTCGAGGTCATCCTCATCGGGACCGGCGGCCTCGTCCGGCTCACGGCGTCGGGCCTCGGGTGCCCGACCTGGCCCAAGTGCACCGCGGATTCATTGGTCTCGACGCCGGAGATGGGCATCCACGGCGTCATCGAGTTCGGCAACCGACTGCTCACCTTCGTGCTCGTCGTCGTGGCGATCGCGATGTTCCTGCTCGTCGTCCGGATGCGCCGGACCCGCCCCGAGCTCTTCTGGCTGGCGTTCGCCCAGGGCGCAGCAATCCCCGTGCAGGCCGTCATCGGTGGCATGAGCGTCTGGACGAACCTCAACCCCTTCGTCGTCGGGCTGCACTTCGTCGTCTCCGCGGCGCTCACCTCCGTGACCGCGGCACTCGTCTACCGGGCGATGCGCGGCCCGCGCACCGCGGACAGGACGGTGCCCCGCTGGTACCGCGGCGTCGTCGGCGGCACCATCGCCGCGGTCGTCGTGACCGTCCTCGTGGGCATCCTCACGACGGGCAGCGGCCCGCACGCCGGAGCGGACGAGGCCGTCGACGGCGGACGCCTGCACCGCACCGGGTTCGACCCGGCCGTCATGGAGCACCTGCACGCCGTTCCCGCGTACGTCCTCTTCGCGTTGACCCTGGTGCTCGTCGTCGGCGCGGTCCGCCTGCGCCTGTCGAGCAAGTGGGCACTGCTCCTGCTGGTCGTCGAGTTCGTCCAGATCGCGGTCGGACTCACGCAGGCCCGCACCGGGTTGCCGGTCGGACTGGTCGGCACGCACATGGTCCTCGCCGGGCTCCTCGTCGGCGCGACGACCGTGGTGGCGCTCTCCACGCGCGGCACGGCCGGCCGCCAGGCCGTCCGGGAGCCGATCGCGGGCTGAGGCCCGACACCGCACGCGGTCTCCGACGTCCCACCTGTCGATCGACAGGTGGGACGTCGTGCTTCGCGCGCAACGCGACCAGACGGCGGACTGGAGGCACGGTGCGGGGCCGCCACGCGCCTCCAGGCCGGTGGTGGGTCGCGACCAGGGCCCGCCTGCGGACCCGGAACGACACCACCGACGTCGTACGACAGCGGCGTCGTCGCAAGCCAGCGCGCGCAACAGGCCGCGCCCGCACGGAACGACTTCGTCGCTGTCGTACGACAGCGACGAAGTCGCAACGAGTCGGCGCAGTCCCCGCTCGTCTGGCGAGCCCTGCCTAGAAGGTGAAGACCTGCGGCAGCAGCGGGTCGATGCCCACGGCGATGAACAGCAGCGTCAGGTACGTGATCGAGCTGTGGAAGACCCGCATCGGCTGCACGTGCTCCACGTGCTGGATCGCCCGCGAGTAGAGCCGGTGCGACTCGACGACGAACCAGATGCCGCCGGCCAGGGCGACGACCGTGTAGAGCGGCCCCATGTGCGCGACCGGGATGAGCAGCAGCGAGCAGACGAGCGTCGCCCACGCGTACAGCACGACCTGCAGCCCGACGACGGTGCGACCGCGAACGACCGCGAGCATCGGCACGTCGGCGGCGTCGTAGTCGTCGCGGTACTTCATCGACAGCGGCCAGTAGTGCGGCGGCGTCCAGAGGAAGATCACCATGAAGAGGATGACCGGCGCCCAGGTCAGCGACCCGGTGACGCCCGCCCAGCCGATCAGCACGGGCATGCAGCCGGCCGACCCGCCCCAGACGATGTTCTGCGGCGTGCGGCGCTTGAGCCACAGCGTGTAGACGAACACGTAGATGAGGATCGCGATGACGCTCAGCGCTGCGGCGAGCCAGTTCACGAGGAAGCCGAGCACGGCGGTCGACGCGACCCCGAGCACCCACGAGAACACCAGGGCCTCACGGTCGGAGAGCTCGCCGGTGACCAGCGGACGCGTGCTCGTGCGCTTCATCAGCCGGTCGATGTCACGGTCGATGTAGCAGTTGAACGCCGAGGCGGACCCGGCCGACATCGCACCGCCGAGCATCGTCCAGAAGACCAGCCAGAGATCCGGGACCCCGCGCTCGGCGAGGAACATCGTCGGTGCCGTCGTGACGAGGAGCAGCTCCATGACCCGCGGCTTCGTCAGCGAGACGTAGGCGCGCACCTTGCGCGACAGCGTCGAGCGGGGTCGATCGGTGTCGGGCCGGGTCACGGTGGCAGTCGGCAAGGGAACCTCAGTCTGTTCGCGTCAGCTCACACGCTCGGGGGACGGCTCCGTCGTCGTCGGGGCGTGCGTCGACCCGGAATGCTCACGGGTCCCGGACAGTTTACGTGATGGCGGCGCTGCGATGATGCCCCGCCCCGCCATCCGGACCGAAGTCGCCCTCCGACACGCCCGGCCGACGGCGGGTCCCCCTGACGACGAGTGAACAACCGGCGTCACCTGAACCCCTTCTGAGTGCATGGTCACTATGCTGGAGTCGCCCTCCCGCAGTGCGTGCCCCGATGACGTCGGCCGCGAAGAGCCGGTCGGCCGCCGCGAGACGGCGACCCGACGAAGGCCCCGGGATGGCGATCATGTCCGTGCGATGGCACGAGCCCTCGCACATGTCGCATCAAGAAGGGTCAACATCCAAGTGGCTGAATTCACCTGGGACGCCATCGACAGGAAGGCCGTCGACACGGCCCGCGTACTCGCCGCCGACTCGGTCGAGGCCGCCGGCAACGGTCACCCCGGCACCGCGATGAGCCTCGCGCCGGTCGCCCACCTGCTCTTCCAGAAGGTGATGCGTCGCGACCCCAGCGACTCCACCTGGATCGGCCGCGACCGCTTCATCCTCTCCGCCGGTCACGCCTCGATCCTCCAGTACGTGCAGTTCTACCTGCACGGCTACGGCCTCGAGCTCGAAGACCTCCAGCACCTCCGCAAGTGGGGCTCGAAGACCCCGGGTCACCCGGAGTACGGCCACACCGACGGTGTCGAGATCACCACCGGCCCGCTCGGCCAGGGCCTCGCCTCCGCCGTGGGCTTCGGCTACGCGCAGCGCTTCGAGCGCGGCCTCTTCGACGCCGATGCAGCCGATGGGACCTCGCCGTTCGACCACTTCACCTACGTGATCGCCGGTGACGGCGACATGCAGGAGGGCGTCACGAACGAGGCCGCGAGCCTCGCCGGCCGCCAGCAGCTCGGTCGCCTCGTCGTCTTCTACGACTCGAACCAGATCTCGATCGAGGACGACACCGACATCTCCTTCTCGGAGAGCGTCCCGGACCGCTACGAGGCGCTCGGCTGGCACGTCCAGACCGTCGACTGGAAGAAGACGGGCGAGTACTCGGAGGACGTCGAGTCCCTCTTCGCCGCGGTCGAGGCCGCCAAGGCCGTCACCGACAAGCCGTCGCTCATCGTCCTCAAGACGATCATCGGCTGGCCGTCGCCGACCAAGCAGAACTCCGGCAAGATCCACGGCTCCGCCCTCGGTGGCGAGGAGCTGAAGGGCCTCAAGGAGGTCCTCGGCTTCGACCCCGAGCAGACCTTCCACGTCGACCCCGAGGTGCTCGAGTACACCCGCGGTGCCGTCGCCAAGGGCCAGGCGGAGCACGCCGAGTGGCAGAAGACCTTCGACGCGTGGGCTGCGGCCAACCCGGAGAAGAAGACGCTCCTCGACCGCATCAACGCCGGCGAGCTGCCCGAGGGCCTCGAGGAAGCCCTCCCGGTCTTCCCGACCGAGAAGGCCGTCTCGACCCGTGCCGCCTCCGGCAAGGTCATCAACGCCATCGCGCCGCTCATGCCCGAGTTCTGGGGCGGTTCGGCCGACCTCGCCGAGTCGAACCTGACCACCATCGAGGGCGCCAAGTCCTTCGGTCCGGTCGAGGCCTCGACCAAGGCGTGGAGCACCGACCCGTACGGCCGCGTGCTGCACTTCGGCATCCGCGAGCACGCCATGGGCTCGATCCTCTCCGGCATCGTCCTGCACGGGAACACCCGCCCCTTCGGCGGCACGTTCCTCATCTTCAGCGACTACATGCGCCCGGCGGTCCGTCTCGCCGCGCTCATGCAGGCGCCGGCGATCTACGTCTGGACGCACGACTCCGTCGCCCTCGGCGAGGACGGCCCGACGCACCAGCCGATCGAGCAGCTCAGTGCCCTCCGCGCGATCCCGGGTCTGGACGTCGTCCGCCCGGCCGACGCCAACGAGGTCGCGTACGCCTGGCTCGAGATGCTCAAGCACAAGGACCGCCCGGCCGGCATCGCGCTGAGCCGTCAGAACCTCCCCGTCTTCGAGCGTGGCGAGGGCGACGCCTCCGGCGAGGTCTTCGCCTCGGCGAAGAACGTCGCCAAGGGCGCGTACATCCTGGCCGAGGCGCCGAACGGCACCCCGGACGTGATCCTCATCGCGACCGGTTCCGAGGTCCAGATCGCCGTCGAGGCCCGCGAGCAGCTCAAGGCCGAGGGCATCAACGCCCGCGTCGTGAGCGCCCCGTCCATCGAGTGGTTCCGCGCGCAGTCGGAGAACTACCAGGACCAGGTCCTGCCGAAGGACGTCACCGCACGCGTGTCGGTCGAGGCCGGCATCGCCATGAGCTGGCGCGACATCGTCGGCGACAAGGGCCGCAGCGTCTCGATCGAGCACTTCGGTGCCTCGGCCGACTACCAGACGCTCTTCAAGGAGTTCGGCTTCACGACGGAGCACGTCGTGGCCGCCGCGAAGGAATCCCTCGCGGCTTCCTGACCCACCGAGGGCCGGGTCCGGTTCGCCGGATCCGGCCCTTCCTCCGGGAGGCGCGGCTCGGCTCCGCCACGCGCCTCCCGGTCCCCCAGACCCCGACTTCACGGCCCTCGTCACCTCCACGACGTCGGCCAGTCGATGAAAGAAGAAGAGAAACACATGGCTGAGAACACCCCCACCGCCGCCCTCTCCGCGGCCGGCGTGAGCATCTGGCTCGACGACCTCTCCCGCGAGCTCCTCGAGACCGGCAAGCTCGAGTTCCTCATCGCCGAGAAGAACGTCGTCGGCGTCACCACGAACCCGACGATCTTCGCCTCGGCCCTCGCCAAGGGCGAGCGCTACGACGCACAGGTCAAGGAGCTCGCGGCCGCGGGCACCGAGGTGACCGACGCGATCTTCGAGATCACCACGCAGGACGTCGCGAACGCCTCCGACGTCTTCAAGCCGCTGTACGACTCGACGAACGGCTTCGACGGCCGTGTGTCGATCGAGGTCGAGCCGGGCCTCGCCCACGAGACCGCCAAGACCATCGAGCAGGCCAAGTTCCTGTTCGACAAGGTCGGCCGCGAGAACGTCCTCATCAAGATCCCGGCGACCGTCGAGGGCCTCGAGGCGATCACCGAGGTCATCGCCGCCGGCATCTCGGTCAACGTCACCCTGATCTTCTCGCTCGAGCGCTACCGCGCCGTGATCGACGCCTACCTCGGTGGGCTCGAGAAGGCCAAGGCCGCGGGCCACGACCTCTCGAAGATCCACTCGGTCGCTTCCTTCTTCGTGTCGCGCGTCGACTCCGAGATCGACAAGCGTCTCGACGCCGTCGGCACCGACGAGGCCAAGGCCCTCAAGTCGAAGGCCGGCATCGCCAACGCGCAGCTCGCCTACCAGGTGTTCGAGCAGGCGTTCGCCTCGGAGCGTGCGAAGGGCCTGCTCGAGGCCGGCGCCAACCCGCAGCGCCCCCTCTGGGCCTCGACCGGCGTCAAGGACCCGTCGCTCCCCGACACCCTGTACGTGACGCAGCTCGTCGCGCCGCAGACGGTCAACACCATGCCGGGCAAGACGCTCGACGCGACGTTCGACCACGCCGAGATCACGGGCGACACCATCACCGGTTCCTACGCCGAGGCGCAGGGCGTCCTCGACCAGCTCACCGCCGCGGGCATCGACTACGACGACGTCGTGGCGCTGCTCGAGAAGGAGGGCGTGGACAAGTTCAACGTGTCGTGGGGCGAGCTCGTCGACACCGTGAAGACCGCGCTCGAGGGCTCCAAGTAGTGACGGTTTCCATCGCCGCCAGCGGCGACGCGGCGCGGGCCATCGACACGGTGGTCCCGCGCCTCGTCGCCGACCTGGTGGCGTCGGGCATCACCGCCCAGGACCCCGAGCTCTGGGGTCCGGACGCCGAGGCCGAGGCGTCGAAGCGCCTCGGCTGGGTGGAGGCCGTCTCGGTCTCCCGCCCGCTCGTCGCCGAGGTGCTCGCACTGCGTGAGTCGCTCGCCGCCGAAGGGGTCGACCACGTCGTCCTCGCCGGCATGGGCGGCTCGTCGCTCGCGCCCGAGGTCATCACCCGAACCGCCGGCGTCCCGCTGACCGTGCTGGACTCGACCGACCCGGCACAGGTCCGGGCGGCGCTCGCACACCAGCTCGACCGCACGGTGCTCGTCGTGTCCTCGAAGTCGGGTTCGACCCTCGAGACCGACTCGCAGCGCCGTGCGTACGAACAGGCCTTCCGCGACGCCGGCATCGACCCGGCACAGCGCATCGTCGTCGTCACCGACCCGGGCTCCCCGCTCGAGGCCGAGGCGACCGACGCCGGGTACCGCGTCTTCACCGCCGACCCGAACGTGGGCGGCCGCTACTCCGCGCTGACCGCCTTCGGCCTCGTGCCCTCCGGTCTGGCCGGTGCGGACATCGCGGAACTCCTCGACGAGGCCGACGCCATCTCCGCGCTGCTGTCGGTCGACATCGACGAGAACCCGGGCCTCGTGCTCGGCGCAGTCCTCGGTGGCACCGACCCGCTGCGCGACAAGATCGCGATCGTCCCGGACGGCACGCACATCGTCGGGTTCGGCGACTGGGTGGAGCAGCTGATCGCTGAGTCCACGGGCAAGAGCGGCCGCGGCCTGCTCCCCGTCGTGCTCGGCGTCGACTCCCCCGAGGTCACCGCAGGCCTCCCCGACGTGCAGGTCATCCGACTCGTCGGTTCCCGCGAGGACGAACGGCACGTCGCCGAGGGCGAGGTCGAGATCACCGGCACGCTCGGTGGCCAGTTCCTCGTCTGGGAGTACGCGGTCGCGGTCGCCGGGCGTCTGCTCGGCATCGACCCGTTCGACCAGCCCGACGTCGAGGCCGCCAAGGTCGCGGCGCGCGCGCTGCTCGACGACCGCCCCGCGCCGACCGAGCCCGCGTTCACCGAGGACGGCATCGCCGTCCGCGCGACGCAGGACCTGACGGTCGGGACGACCCTCGCCGAAGCCGTGACGAGCCTCCTGGCCCGGATCGACGCCACCGGCTACCTGGCCGTGCAGGCCTACGTGGACCGCACCGCGAACCGCGACCTCGAGTCGCTGCGCGACGCCCTGGCGGCGCGCAGCGGCCGTCCCGTCACGTTCGGCTACGGCCCGCGCTTCCTGCACTCGACCGGCCAGTACCACAAGGGCGGCCCGGCGAACGGCGTCTTCCTGCAGATCGTGGCCGACGAGATCGACGACCTGGCGATCCCCGGTCGGCCGTTCACGTTCGGCCAGCTCATCCAGGCCCAGGCCTCCGGCGACGCGAGTGTCCTCGCGCAGCACGGCCGCCCGGTCCTGACCCTCACGACGACGGACGTCGCCGCTGCCACAGCAGCACTGGCATCCGCCGTCACCCTCTGACTCTCGAAGGAGTTCACCGACTCATGTCACCGGTGGCAATCACCCCGGAGCACAACCCGCTCCGGCTGCCGACGGATCGTCGACTGAACCGGATCGCGGGACCCAGCACCCTCATCATCTTCGGCGTGACGGGCGACCTGTCCCGCAAGAAGCTGATGCCCGCGGTCTACGACCTGGCGAACCGAGGGCTCCTGCCCCCGGGGTTCGCCCTCGTCGGTTTCGCTCGGCGTGACTGGGAGGACCAAGACTTCTCCCAGCTCGTCCACGACGCGGTCAAGGAGCACTCGCGCACCCCGTTCGACGAGGACGTCTGGCGTCAGCTCGAACAGGGCATCCGCTTCGTCCAGGGGTCGTTCGACGACCCGGAGGCGTTCCGCGAGCTCAAGCGCACCGTCGACACGTTGGACGCGGAGCGCGGGACGCTCGGCAACCACGCGTTCTACCTGTCCATCCCGCCGAAGATGTTCCCGGTCGTCACCGAGCAGCTCAAGCTGTCCGGCCTGACCGAGAAGCAGGACGGGTCGTGGAGCCGCGTGGTCGTCGAGAAGCCGTTCGGCTCCGACCTCCGCACCGCGCGCGAGCTGAACGCGATCGTGGAGAGCGTCTTCGCTCCCGACGACGTGTTCCGCATCGACCACTACCTCGGCAAGGAGACCGTCCAGAACCTGCTGACGCTGCGGTTCGCGAACCAGATGTACGAACCCATCTGGAACTCGAACTACGTGGACCACGTGCAGATCACGATGGCCGAGGACATCGGCGTCGCCGGACGTGCCGCGTACTACGACGGCATCGGTGCGGCGCGGGACGTCATCCAGAACCACCTGCTGCAGCTCCTCGCGCTCACCGCGATGGAGGAGCCCGTCTCGTTCAAGGCCGCGGACCTCCGCGCCGAGAAGGAGAAGGTGCTCTCCGCGGTCCGGCTGCCCGAGGACCTCGCGACCGCGACGGCCCGCGGGCAGTACGCGGGCGGCTGGCAGGGCGGCGAGAAGGTGCTCGGCTTCCTCGAGGAAGCCGGCATGGACCCCGAGTCCGGCACCGAGACGTACGCCGCGATCAAGCTCGACATCGCGACCCGTCGCTGGCAGGGCGTCCCGTTCTACCTCCGCGCCGGCAAGCGTCTCGGTCGCCGTGTGACCGAGATCGCGATCGTGTTCAAGCGCGTCCCCGAGGACGTCTACGGCAACTCGCAGTCGCCGCTCGGCCAGAACGCGCTCGTCATCCGCGTGCAGCCGGACGAGGGCGTCACGCTCCGCTTCGGCTCGAAGGTCCCCGGCGTCGGCACCCAGGTGCGCGACGTGACGATGGACTTCGGCTACGGCCACGCGTTCACCGAGGCCTCGCCCGAGGCGTACGAACGACTCATCCTCGACGTCCTCCTCGGCGACCCGCCCCTGTTCCCCCGTCACCAAGAGGTGGAGCTGTCGTGGAAGATCCTCGACCCGATCGAGGAGTTCTGGGCCACGCAGGGCCAGCCCGAGCAGTACCGTCCCGGCACGTGGGGTCCGGCGTCCGCCGACGCCCTGCTCGCCCGCGACGGCCGGACCTGGAGGCGTCCATGAAGATCGACCTGCCGAACACCACGGTCTCGAAGATCCAGAAGAAGCTCGTCCACATCCGCGAAGAGGGCGGCGCCGTCGCCCTCGGCCGCGTCCTGACCCTCATCATCTCGACGGCCCTCGGCCACGAGGAAGAGGCGATCGAGGCTGCGAACGAGGCCTCGCGCGAGCACCCGATGCGCGTCATCATCGTGTCGAAGAACGACGGCGACACGAAGTCCCCTGGCCGCCTCGACGCGCAGATCCGCGTCGGCAGCGACGCGGGCGCCAGCGAGGTCATCGTCCTCCGTGCCTACGGCGAGACCGCGACCGACGAGGAGAGCCTGGTCACTGGCCTCCTGCTGCCGGACGCACCCGTCGTGGCCTGGTGGCCGCAGACCGCTCCGGAACAGCCGTCGGCCTCGGCACTGGGCCGCATCGCCCAGCGCCGGATCACCGACGCGGCCGCGCAGAGGGACCCGAACGGCGCGATCGAGGCCCTCGGTGCCTCGTACGTGCCGGGCGACACGGACTTCGCGTGGACGCGCCTCACCCTGTGGCGGAACCAACTCGCCGCGGCGCTCGACCAGCCGCCGTACGAGCCGATCACCGCGGTCGAGGTCTCCGGCGCGTACGACAGCCCGTCGACGATCCTCCTCGCCGCGTGGTTGCAGCTGCAGCTCGAGGTGCCGGTGGCCGTCGTCACGTCGCCGCGTGCGACCGGGTCGAGCGGCATCCACGGCGTGAAGCTCGTGCGCGAGTCCGGCACCATCGAGCTCGAGCGGTCCCTGGTGGACGTCGCGACGCTCTCGATGCCCGGACAGCCGACGCACGACCTGTCGCTGCCGCGCCGCAACCTGCGCGACTGCCTGGCCGAGGAACTCCGTAGACTCGACCCGGACGTCCTCTTCGGAGACGTCGTCAAGCACGGGGTTCCCCAGCTGCGCGAGTCCATCGCCGGCTGAGCAAGCCCCACACGACCGGGCCCCCTGCATCCGCACGGGGCCCGGTCGGACCGAAGGCGGTCGTACGACCGGTCGACCGCCACGAACACGGGAGTCACGTGACCAACGGACGGCGGGTGCTGGTGCACCCGGACAAGCAGGCCCTCGGCGCTTCGGTCGCCGCACGCTTCATCACGAAGATCATCGACGTGCTCGACGAGCAGGAGCGCGCGGACATCGCCATCAGCGGTGGCTCCGTGTCGTCCCTCGTCCTCGCAGCGATCGGCCAGTCGCCGGCGCGCGAGAGCGTCGACTGGTCGAAGGTGCACGTGTGGTGGGTCGACGAGCGCTGGGTCCCCGCGGGCGACGCCGATCGCAACATCACCGGGACGCAGACCGACTTCTTCGACCACGTCGACATCCCCGAGTCGAACATCCACCCGATCGCTGCGTCGGACGAAGGCATCTCGATCGAGGACGCCGCGACCCGCTACGAGCAGGAGCTGCACGCCGCTGCACCGGACGACGCCATCGCGCCCCGGTTCGACATCACGCTCCTCGGCGTCGGCCCGGACGGTCACACCGCCTCGCTCTTCCCGGAGTTCCCGCAGCTGTCCGTCACGGACCGCGTGGTGCTCTCGGTCGACGACTCCCCCAAGCCGCCGCCGCAGCGCCTGACGCTCACGTACCCGGCGATCAACGCCTCGCAGCGCGTCTGGGTCATCCTGTCCGGCGCCGAGAAGGCCTCGGTCCTCGGGCTCGCCCTCGCCGGCGCCTCCGTCGACGAGGTCCCCGTCGGTGGCGTCCAGGGCCGCAAGCGCACGGTGTTCTTCGTCGACCAGGACGCCGCCCGCGACGTCCCCGAGAACCTCATCGCGTCGACGTACTAGACGCGACCCCCTGACGGACGGGAGGCGCGGTGCCAGCTGGCACCGCGCCTCCCGTCCGTTCGTGGCGAGGTCCCGGGCTCCCGCCGAGGTCGCACAACCTGTCGCCCTGCACGCCCCAAAGCGACAGGTCGTGCGACCTCGGCGCCTCGCACGCGGCATGTCGTGCGACCTCGGCACGCAAGCAACCACCCGCACGCACGCACGCCGCACGACGAAGGCCCCCGCACTGGATCGGTGCGGGGGCCTTCGGGCGCTCGGGGCGCTAGTCCTTCTTCGCGGTGCCGCGACGCTCGCGCAGCTGCTGCAGCGCGTCCTCGAGGAGCTGGGCTGCCTCTTCCTCGGTGCGCCGCTCCTTCACGTACGCGAGGTGCGTCTTGTACGGCTCCGTCTTGGAGACCACGGGCGGGTTCTCCTTGTCACGGCCGGCCGGGAGCCCGGTCGACGGCGAGTCCACCGTCTCGGGGATCTCCTCGTCCGGGAGACCGGCGGCGAAGTACCGCACGACCTCGTTGCCGAGGGCGTCCCAGTACGAGATCGCCACACGCTCGGCCTGGACCCCGCGGTCCTGCTCCCCCATCGGGCCCGCGCCGACGCGAGACCCTCGGATTGCACTGCCTCCGCTTGCCATGGATCAGCTCCCCGCCGTGAACTTGTTGATGAGACCGAGCACGATGATGGACACGATCCAGACCAGACCGAGGATCACCGTGATGCGGTTGAGGTTGCGCTCGGCAACGCCGGACGCACCGAGGTTGCTCGTCACGCCGCCGCCGAACATGTCGGAGAGGCCGCCACCGCGGCCCTTGTGCAGCAGGATGAGGAGCGTGAGCAGGAGGCTCGTGATAGCGAGCAGGACCTGCAGCACGACGGAGAGAATCGCCACGACGTACCTTTCGTGTCAGTCAGCCATGCGAGTATACCGGCCCGGTGGACCGGACCGGGCCCGCAGGCCGGGCGTGGCTCAGGCCGGCCGTGCGGACACGGCCGGCCTGAGCACGGTTGTCAGAGTCCGACGTGCTGCCGGAAGCGCGCGATCGCCGCGAACTCCTGCACGTCGAGCGAGGCGCCACCGACGAGCGCGCCGTCGATGTCGGGCTCGCGGAGGAAGCCCGCGATGTTGCCGGACTTCACCGAACCGCCGTAGAGCACACGGGTCTCGGCTGCGGCCTCGTCGCCCCAGGCCGCGGCGATCCCGCGACGCAGTGCGGCGCAGTCCTCCTGGGCCTGCTCGGCGGTCGCGGCCTGGCCGGAACCGATCGCCCAGACGGGCTCGTAGGCGACGACGATCTCGGACGGCTTCACCGCGTCGAGTACGACCTTGAGCTGCTCGACCGGCACGACACCGGCCCCGCGCTCCTCGCGCTGCTCGCCCGTCTCACCGACGCAGACGACCGGCACGAGACCGTGCTTGACGGCCGCGGCGGTCTTCGCGGCGACGACCTCGTCGGTCTCCCCGTGCAGCGTGCGCCGCTCGGAGTGCCCGACGATGACGTACTGCGCGTCGAGCGCTGCCAGGAACGCACCCGACACGTCGCCCGTGAAGGCTCCCGAGTCGTGCTGCGAGAGGTCCTGCGCACCGAAGCGGATCGGGAGCTTGTCGGCCGAGATGAGCGTCTGCACGCTGCGGAGGTCGGTGAAGGGCGGGAACACCGCGACCTCGACGTCGTCGAAGTCGTGGCGGGCGTCCTTCAACGTCCACGCGAGCTTCTGCACCGTGGCGATCGCCTGCAGGTGATCGAGGTTCATCTTCCAGTTGCCAGCGATGAAGGGCGTACGGGTCATCGAGTCCACCCCAGGGCTTCGAGACCGGGGAGCGACTTGCCCTCGAGGAACTCGAGGCTCGCACCGCCACCGGTCGAGATGTGGCCGAACTGGTCGTCCGAGAACCCGAGGGACCGGACGGCAGCAGCGGAGTCGCCACCGCCGACGACCCCGAGGCCGTCGACCTCGGTGAGCGCCTGCGCGACGGTCTTCGTGCCGGCGGCGAACGCCGGGAACTCGAACACGCCCATCGGGCCGTTCCAGAACACCGTCTTCGAACCGGACACGGCCGAGGCGAAGCGCGCCGCCGTCTCCGGGCCGATGTCGAGACCGATGCCGTCGGCGCCGAACGAGGACGACTCGATGGCGTCCGCGGCGACCGTCTCGTGCTGCGCGTCTGCCGCGAACCCGGAGGCCACGACGACGTCGGTCGGCAGGTCGATGGTCACGCCGAGCTCCTTCGCCCGCGAGAGGTACTCGCGGACGACGTCGAGCTGATCGGCCTCGAGCAGCGACTTCGCCACCCCGTGGCCCTGGGCCGCGAGGAAGGTGAAGAGCATGCCGCCCCCGATGCACAGGGTGTCGACCTGCGGCAGGAGGTGGTCGATGACGCCGAGCTTGTCGCTGACCTTCGAACCACCGAGCACGACCGTGTACGGCCGCTCCGGATCCTTGGTCAGCCGCTCGAGCACCCGCAGCTCGGTCTCGATGAGCGAACCGGCTGCACTGGGCAGCGCGGACGCGAGTTCGTAGACCGAGGCCTGCTTGCGGTGCACGACACCGAAGCCGTCGGACACGAAGGCGTCCCCGAGGGCTGCGATCCGGTCCGCGAAACCGCCGCGCACGGCGGCGTCCTTCGAGGTCTCCTCCGGGTTGAAGCGGAGGTTCTCGAGCAGCAGGACGTCGCCGTCCTCGAGGGCCTCGGCGGCAGCGGTGGCCTCGTCGCCGACGGTCTCGCCGACGAAGGTCACCTCTTTCCCGAGCAACTCGGACAGCCGCTGGCCGACCGGGGCGAGCGAGAACTCCGGCTTCGGTTCGCCGTCAGGGCGCCCGAGGTGGGAGATCACGATGACGCGCGCGCCGGCGGTGATCAGGGTGTTCAGGGTCGTCAGCGACGCCCGGACGCGGCCGTCGTCCGTGATCGTGCCGTCCTTGAGCGGGACGTTCAGGTCACAACGGACGACGACGCGCTTGCCGGCGAGGTCGCCGAGGTCCTCGAGGGTGCGGAGCGCCATCTGCTTAGAGCCGCTCGCCCACGTACTCGGTGAGGTCGACGAGGCGGTTCGAGTAGCCCCACTCGTTGTCGTACCACGAGGTGATCTTCACGAGACCACCGATGACCTTGGTCAGGCCGGAGTCGTAGATCGAGGAGTGCGGGTCCGTGGTGATGTCGGTCGACACCAGCGGGTCCTCGCTGTAGAGCAGGATGCCCTTGAGGGGGCCCTCAGCGGCCTCCTTGTACGCGGCGTTGATCTCGTCGACGGTGACCTCGGACTTGGTCTCGAGGGTGAGGTCGGTGATCGAGCCGGTCGGGACCGGGACGCGGAGCGCGAAGCCGTCGAGCTTGCCGGCGAGCTCCGGCATGACCTGGCCGATGGCCTTGGCGGCACCGGTCGAGGTCGGGACGATGTTCAGCGCGGCCGCACGGGCACGACGGGGGTCCTTGTGCGGGCCGTCCTGCAGGTTCTGGTCGGCGGTGTAGGCGTGGACCGTGGTCATGAGGCCACGCTCGATGCCGAACTTGTCGTTGAACACCTTGGCGAGCGGCGCGAGGCTGTTCGTGGTGCACGACGCATTCGAGATGATGTTGTGGTTCGCCGGGTCGTACTGGTCCTCGTTCACGCCGAGCACGATGGTGACGTCGTCACCCGTGGCCGGGGCGGAGATGATGACCTTCTTGGCGCCCGCGTCGATGTGCTTCTGCGCATCGGCGGCCTTGGTGAAGAAGCCGGTCGACTCGATGACGATGTCGACGCCCAGCTCGCCCCAGGGGAGGTTGGCGGGGTCGCGCTCCGCCAGGACCTTGATCGCCTTGCCGTCGACGACGATGTTGTCGCCGTCGAGCTCGACGGACTTGCCGAGACGACCCGTGATGGAGTCGAACTTCAGCAGGTTCGCCAGTGCGGCGTTGTCGGTGAGGTCGTTCACCGCAACGATCTCGAGGTCGGAGCCCTTCGCGAGGGCGGCCCGGAAGAAGTTGCGGCCGATACGGCCGAAGCCGTTGATACCGATCTTGACGGTCAATGGATCTCCTGGTGGGTGTGGAGCGCCCAGGGGGCGCTGCTTTCGGAGTCACAGGCCCTTCGGGCCCGCGTGTGGTGGACGATACGCCCCGTAACGTCGCCGTAACGACCCTAGCAGTCGGACACTGCCAGACCGCGCGGGATGACGGTCCGTCCGGACGGTCGCGAGCGGCGCCCTGGACGCACCCCACGAACGGACGGGAGGCGCGGTGCCAGCTGGCACCGCGCCTCCCGTCCGGTGGTCGGAACGCGACCGATCAGGCTCCCTCGAGCTCCTCGGGAACGCTGGCCTCGGTCCCCGGGATGCCGAGGTCCGACGCCTTCTTGTCGGCCATCGCGAGCAGTCGGCGGATGCGACCGGCGATGGCGTCCTTCGTCATCGGCGGATCGGCGTGCTGGCCGAGCTCGTCGAGCGACGCGTCGCGGTGCTGCAGGCGCAGGGCGCCGGCGTACTTGAGGTGGTCCGGGACCTCGTCGGCGAGGATCTCGAGCGCGCGCTCGACGCGAGCGCAGGCGGCGACGGCGGCCTGCGCCGAGCGGCGGAGGTTCGCGTCGTCGAAGTTGACCAGGCGGTTGGCGGTGGCGCGGACCTCGCGGCGCTGGCGCATCTCCTCCCACTCGGCGGTGGTGCGCGCGGCACCCATCACGGTGAGCATCTGACCGATGGCCTCGCCGTCGCGGATCACGACGCGGTGCACCCCGCGGACCTCACGGCCCTTGGCGGCGATGCCGAGGCGCGACGCGGCACCCACGAGCGCCATCGCTGCCTCGTTGCCCGGGCAGGTGACCTCGAGCGCGGCGGCCCGGCCCGGGTCGGTGAGCGTGCCGGCGGCGAGGAACGCACCGCGCCAGATCGCGGCGAGGTCTTCGCGGTTGCCGGTGGTCAGGCGGTTCGGCAGGCCGCGGACCGGACGGCGGCGGGCGTCCATGAGGCCGGTCTGCCGGGCGAGGGTCTCCCCCGCCTCGAGCACGCGCACGAGGTACCGGGTGCCACGACGGGCGGACGCGGACGACCCCACCGACGCCTCGCTCCGCACGCCGTACAGCTCGGCGAGGTCCTTGCGCACACGGTGCACGATGATCCGGGTGTCGAGTTCGACCTCGACCGCGATCCGGCCCGAGATGACGTGCAGGCCGCCCGCGAACCGCAGGATGGTCGCGAGTTCGGCGGCGCGGACCGTGTTGCGGTTCACGACGACCCGGGCCAGTTCGTCCTTGACCTCGGCAGTCAACGGCACAGCATCATTCCTAACGTTTCTTCTGGTGGGGTCCGCGTGCCCCGGCGCACGTCGTGTGGAGCGGCCGGAGGGACGGTCACTCCCGGCCGAGATCTCGGTTCTTCACACGCACGGCGACGTCGGGCATCCCGCGGAGGATGTTCGCCAACTCGGCGACGATGGCGACCGAGCGGTGCTTCCCGCCGGTACAGCCGATGGCGATCGTAGCGTGTCTTTTGTTCTCGCGCTGGTACCCCTCGAACACCGGCTCGAGGACATCGGCGTAGCGATCGACGAAGGAGCGGGCTCCGGGCTGGGCCAGGACGTAGTCGGAGACCGGGGCATCGAGGCCCGTGTGCGCCCGCAGTTCCGGGACCCAGTAGGGGTTCGGCAGGAACCGCACGTCGGCCACCATGTCGGCGTCGGCGGGCAGTCCGTACTTGAAGCCGAAGCTCATCAGCGTCACCTGAACACCCACGAAGTGGTCGTCGGCAAACTGCTCGGTGACCGCGTTCGCGAGCTGGTGGATGTTCAGGTCGGAGGTGTCGATCACGACGTCGGCGGCCTCGCGGAGCGCCGCCAGCCGACCACGCTCGCGGGCGATGCCGTCGAGCAGGGTGTCCTCGCCCTGCAGCGGGTGCGGTCGACGGACCTGCTCGAAGCGTCGGACCAGGACGGCGTCGGTCGCCTCGAGGAAGAGCACGCGGACCCTCGCTGAAGCGGACTTCCGCACCTGTTCGACGGCCTGCTCCGGGTCCGTGAAGAAGCGCCCGCCGCGCACGTCGACGACGGTGGCGATCTTCGGGATCTTCTCGCCCGCGCGGTCGGCGAGCTCGGTCAGCGGCGCGAGCATCTGGGTCGGCAGGTTGTCGACCACGTACCACCCGAGGTCCTCGAGGGCCTTGCCGACCGTGGACCGACCGGCGCCGGACATGCCGGTGACGATGAGGATGTCGTGCTGCTGCGGCGATCGTGTCGCTGCCTGGGCGCTGTCGGTCATCTGGGAGTGGGCTCCGTCGTGGCGGCCCGGGCGCGGCGCGTGTGTCGTTCCGGCTCGGGGAGGTCTCGGCTGCAGACCAGGCTATCGCCCGGACGGGAGGCGCGGGGCTGCGTCACGACGGGAGGTGCGGTCCGTCATGGGTCACCTCGGGGACCCGCACCGGGCCTCCGGGGAGCGGCTGGCCGTCCGGTTCGGGTGCGCTGCCCGGTTCCGGCGTACCGCCCGGCTCCGGTGCGCTGCCCGGCTCCGGCACGCTCGTCGCGGGTGCGCTCGTCGGGGTCTGCGCCAGCTTGGTGACGACCGCTGCGGCGGTCGCCGGCCCGACACCGTTGACCTCGCTGATCTCCTCGGCGGTGGCCTCGCGCAACCGCGCGACCGACCCGAAGTGCTTCAGCAGGGCATTCACCCGCGTCGGACCGAGTCCGGGGATCTCGGACAGCCGCGACCGGACGTCGCGCTTCCGACGCGTCCGCTGGTGGGTGATGGCGAAGCGGTGCGCTTCGTCGCGGATGCGCTGGATGACGAACAGCGCCTCGGAGTTGCGCGGCAGGATCACCGGGAAGTCGTCGTCGGGCAGCCAGAGCTCCTCGAGTCGCTTCGCGATCCCGACCAGGGCGATGTCGTGCACGCCGGCGTCGTCCATCGCGCGCTTCGCGGCCTGCACCTGCGGCTGCCCGCCGTCGACGATGAGCAACTGCGGCCGGTACGCGAACCGCTTGGTCGGCTTCGAACCCTCGACCACCTCGTCGCTCGTGACGTCCGGCACGTCGGGCAGTTCGGCGTCCTCGTCCAGGCGTGCCAGGCGCCGGCTGAGCACCTGGTACATGCTGTCGGTGTCGTCGGTCGTCTCGGCGATCGAGTACCGCCGGTACTGGTCCTTGCGCGGCAGACCGTCCTCGAACACGACCATCGAGGCGACGACGTTCGTGCCCTGCAGGTGCGAGATGTCGTAGCACTCCATGCGGAGCGGTGCCTCGGTCATGCCGAGGGCGTCCTGGATGTCCGCGAGGGCGGCAGAACGGGTCGTGTAGTCGGCCGAGCGCTTGGTCTTGTAGAGCATGAGGGCCTGCGCCGCGTTCTGCGCCGCGGTCCGCGCGAGGCCCGCTCGGTCACCGCGCTGGGCCGTGCTGAGCTTCGTGCCGCGTCCGCCACGCCGTTCGCTCAGCCACTGCTGCAGGGCGTCGGCGTCCTCCGGCAGCTCGGGCACGACGACCTCGCGCGGGGGTTCCTCGACCGCGTACTGCCCCTGCACGATCTGCTCGATGAGGTCACCCGTCGAGATGTCGAGCTCCTTGTCGACCACCCACCCGCGGACACCGCGGATGCGCCCGCCCCGGACGGAGAACAGCTGCACGGCGGCGGCGAGTTCGTCCTCGGAGATGCCGAACAGGTCGAGGTCCACCGAGTCCCGGAGCACCACGGCGGACTTCTCGAGCACCGCCTCGAGCGCGCCGACCTGGTCGCGGTACTTCGCGGCCTGCTCGTAGTCCATGGCGTCGGCCGCGGCGCCCATCCGCTGCCGCAGCGTGGTGATCACCCGACGGTCGTAGCTGCCCATGAAACGGACGAACTCCTCGACCATGGCCCGGTGCTCTGCGATCGTGACCTTCTGCGAACACGGACCGCCGCACTTGCCGATCTGACCCGGGAAGCACGGCTTCCCCGTCTGCATGGCCTTCTTGTACGACGAGTCCGAGCAGGTGCGGATCGGGAAGACCTTGATCATCAGGTCGATGGTGTCGTGCACGGCCCAGATCTTCGGGTACGGCCCGAAGTACTTCGCGCCCTTGATCTTCCGGTTCCGCGTGACCATCACCCGCGGGGACTCCTCGCCCAGGGTGATCGCCATGTACGGGTACGACTTGTCGTCGCGGAACTTGACGTTGAACGGCGGATCGAACTCCTTGATCCACGTGTACTCGAGCTGCAGCGCCTCGATCTCGGAGCCGACGGTGGTCCACTCGACGCTGCGCGCCGTGAGGACCATCCGCCGCGTCCGCTCGTGCAGCGTCGGCAGCGGCGCGAAGTAGTTGCTCAGCCGCGCGCGGAGGTTCTTCGCCTTGCCGACGTAGAGCACCCGACCGGCCTCGTCGCGCCAACGGTAGACGCCCGGGTCGGTCGGGATCTCACCGGCCTTCGGGCGCCACGGGACGGTGTCCGCCACCTATCGAGCACCCGCCTTCTGCTTGCTGGGCTTCTGCGCCTTCTGCGATGCCGTCCGGGCACCGACCGCCTGCTGCTTGCCCACGCGCGCGTCCTGCGCGTCGAAGATCTCCTTGAGGAACACACCGGTGTGGCTCTCTGGCACGTTCGCGACGTGCTCCGGGGTGCCGGTCGCCAGGACCGTCCCGCCACCGGAACCGCCTTCCGGGCCCATGTCGATGAGCCAGTCCGCCGACTTGATGACGTCGAGGTTGTGCTCGATCGTGATCACGGTGTTGCCCTTGTCGACCAGGCTCTGCAGCACCAGCAGCAGCTTCCGGACGTCCTCGAAGTGCAGGCCCGTCGTCGGCTCGTCGAGCACGTAGACGGTCCGGCCGTTCGAGCGCCGCTGCAGCTCGGTCGCGAGCTTCACGCGCTGTGCCTCGCCACCGGAGAGGGTCGTCGCGCTCTGCCCGAGCCGGACGTAGCCGAGGCCGACGTCGACCAGGGTCGCCATGTAGCGGTGGATCGCGGAGATCGGTTCGAAGAACTCGGCAGCCTCGCTGATCGGCATGTCCAGGACCTCGGAGATGTCCTTGCCCTTGTAGTGCACCTGCAGCGTCTCGCGGTTGTAGCGCGCACCGCCGCAGACCTCGCACGCGACGTAGACGTCGGGCAGGAAGTTCATCTCGATCTTGATCGTGCCGTCGCCGGAGCAGTTCTCGCAGCGGCCGCCCTTGACGTTGAAGCTGAAGCGACCGGGCTGGTACCCGCGCGCCTTCGCCTCAGGGGTCTCGGCGAACAGCTGACGGATGCGGTCGAACACACCCGTGTACGTCGCCGGGTTCGACCGCGGCGTGCGGCCGATCGGCGCCTGGTCGACGTGCACGACCTTGTCGAGCTGGTCGAGGCCCTTCACGCGGATGTGCTTGCCGGCGATGTGCCGGGCCCCGTTGAGCTGATTGGCGAGCACCTTGTAGAGGATGTCGTTGACCAGCGTGGACTTGCCCGAGCCGCTCACCCCGGTGACCGCGGTGAAGACGCCGAGCGGGAAGTCCGCGTCGATCGACTTGAGGTTGTTCGCCCGCGCTCCCTGCACACTGATCGTGCGCTTCAGGTTGACCTTGCGGCGCTCCGCCGGGACCTCGATCGCGCGTCGGCCGGCGAGGTAGTCCCCCGTGATCGACTCGCGGTTCTCGATGATCCCCTCGTAGGACCCCGAGTGCACGACGTTGCCGCCGTTGACGCCCGCGCCGGGGCCGATGTCGACGACCCAGTCCGCGGTGCGGATGGTGTCCTCGTCGTGCTCGACGACGATCAGGGTGTTCCCGAGGTCCTTGAGCTTCACCAGGGTGTCGATGAGCCGCCGGTTGTCGCGCTGGTGCAGGCCGATGCTCGGTTCGTCGAGGACGTAGAGGACGCCGGTCAAGCCGGAACCGATCTGCGTCGCCAAACGGATGCGCTGTGCCTCGCCACCGGACAGGCCGCCGGCGCCGCGTGCGAGCGTGAGGTAGTTCAGGCCGACCTCGAGCAGGAACTCGAGGCGCGCCCGGATCTCGCGGAGGACCGCCGCCGCGATGTGCGCTTCGCGCTCCGTCAGCGTCAGGCTGTCCATGAACGCGTACGCGTTGTCGAGGGACATCTCGGTGACGTCCGCGATGCTCCGACCGTCGACCGAGACCGCGAGGACCTCGGGCTTGAGGCGCGTGCCCTCGCAGACCGGGCATGGGACCTCGCGCAGGTAGCCCTGGAACCGCTGCCGCTGCGAGTCCGACTCGGCCTCGGCGAACTTGCGCTCGATGTAGGGCATGACGCCCTCGAACCCGCTCGTGTACCGCATCTCGCGGCCGAAGCGGTTCCGCCAGGACACCGACACCTGGAAGTCCTTGCCGGTGAGGATCGCTGCCTGGACCGACGCGTCGAGCTTGCTCCACGGGGTGTCCAGGTCGAAGCCGAGCTCCTTGCCGAGACCGGCGAGGAGCTTCTCGAAGTACGAGTAGAGCCCGCTCGTGCCGGTCCAGGGCAGCAGCACGCCGTCACGCAGCGACGCCTCGGGGTCGCCGAGGACGAGGTCCGGGTCGACGGACATGCGTGTCCCGAGGCCGGAGCACTCCGGGCAGGCGCCGAACGGTGCGTTGAACGAGAAGGTCCGCGGCTCGATCTCGGTGAGTGCCAGCGGGTGGTTGTTCGGGCACGACAGGTTCTCGGAGTAGGTCCGGACCGCGCCGGGCCCCTCGGCGTCGACGAGGTCGATCGCCACCGTGCCGTCGGTCAGGCGCAACGCCGTCTCGAGCGAGTCGGTGAGGCGTCCGAGGATGTCCTCGTTGGAGACCAGTCGGTCGACGATCACCGAGATGTCGTGCTTGACCTGCTTCTTGAGCTTCGGCGGGTCGCTGAGCTGGATGCGCTCCCCGTCGACGATCGCGCGGGCGTAGCCGGACGCCGCGAGCTCCTGGAAGAGGTCGACGAACTCGCCCTTCTTCTTGGAGATGACGGGCGCGAGGACCTGGAAGCGCGTGCCGGACTCGAACTCCATGAGCTGGTCGGCGATCTGCTGCACGCTCTGCTTGCTGATCACCTCGCCGCAGACGGGGCAGTGCGGGATGCCGATGCGCGCCCAGAGCAGACGCATGTAGTCGTAGACCTCGGTGATGGTGCCGACGGTGGAGCGCGGGTTGCGGTTCGTCGACTTCTGGTCGATCGACACCGCTGGCGACAGTCCCTCGATGAAGTCGACGTCGGGACGGTCGACCTGCCCGAGGAACTGGCGCGCGTACGCGGAGAGCGACTCCACGTAGCGACGTTGCCCCTCGGCGAAGATCGTGTCGAACGCGAGCGAGGACTTGCCGGATCCGGACAGGCCGGTGAACACGACGAGCGAGTCCCGCGGGATCTCGAGGTCGACGTCACGCAGGTTGTGCACGCGAGCACCCCGCACGCTGAGCGTCGAGGTGCTGTGGGGTGCCGTCCCGCCGGGGAGGTGGAGGTCAACGGGCTCGCCGAAGGCGTTCCGGCCCGAGGTCGAGGTACCGCGGTCAGAGGTGATGGTCATCGTCGTCGATTCTACGAAGCGGCACCGACATTCGGCCGCGATGGACGGTCAGACGAGTGCGTCGAGAGCGAACGCGACCCCGGAGGCCCGCTCACTCGCGGCCCAGAGCCGGGCTGCCTCGGTGCGGTCGTGGGCCTTCGGTTCGGCACGGACGACCGCCGCGGGTCCCCGCAGCTGCATCCAGCCGTCGGGTCCCCAGTACTGCCCGGAGCGGACACCAGCGCCCACCGCGGCGTGCACGAGGGGCTCCGCACCAGCGTCCTTGCCCTGGGCGTACAGCCGCTGCGCCGGGCGGGTCCACGCCGGCTCCGACCGCGAGGCCGCGATGTCCGGTCGCTCGGGGGCGAGGACGTCGAGCGAGAACCCCGGGTGCGCGACGACGCTGGCGACGGTCGACCCGGCGTCCGCCAGCCGTTCGGCGAGCTCGAAGCCGAAGAGCATCACCGCGAGCTTGCTGCGGCCGTACTGCCGGTAGCTCGAGTAGCGACCGGCCCCGAGCGGGTCGGCGCCGTCGAGCCGCGCCCATCGGTGTGCGATCGACCCGAGGTGCACCACTCGCCCCGACCGAGCCTCGAGCAGCGGGAGTGTCAGCGCGGTCCACGCGAAGTGCCCCAGGTGGTTCGTGCCGATCTGCAGCTCCGTGCCCTGCCTCGTGGTCTGCATCGAGGTGGACCCGACCACGCCGGCGTTGTTGACGATCGAGTCCACACCGTCCGGTTCCAGCCGCGCGAGTTCGTCGGCACCGGCCCGGACGCTGTCCAGGTCGGCCAGGTCGAGGTGCACGTGCCCGAGGTCGGCGTCCGGCACGTGGCGACGGATGCTCCGCTCGGCTGCCGCGGCACGGGTCGCGCTGCGCGTCGCGAGCACCACGCGGTGCCCGGCGTCCGCGAGCTGTTCGGCCGCGAAGTACCCGAGGCCGGCGCTCGCCCCCGTGACGACGACGGTCCGACGGTCAGCTGACATGGCCGGCGGACTCCATCTGCCGCAGTGCCTTCTTGAGGTCCTGCACCTCGTCGCGAAGGCGGGCGGCCAGCTCGAACTTCAGCTCGGCCGCGGCCTGCAGCATCTGTCCGTTGAGGTCGCCGATGGTCGCCTCGAGCTGGGTCGCGCCCTCGCCCGCGATGCCGCCGCGCTTCAGGTTCGGCGTGGGCGAGCGGCGACCGTCGGCGCCGGGACGTCCCTCGAGCAGCGCCTTCGTGTCGTCGTTCTCGCGCTGCAGCACCTCGGTGATGTCGGCGATCTTCTTGCGGAGCGGCTGCGGGTCGATGCCGTGCTCGGTGTTGTAGGCGACCTGCTTCTCGCGACGGCGGTCGGTCTCCTCGATCGCCTGCTTCATCGAGTCGGTCATCTTGTCGGCGTACATGAGCACCTGGCCCGACACGTTGCGGGCAGCTCGACCGATCGTCTGGATGAGCGACGTCGACGAGCGGAGGAAGCCCTCCTTGTCGGCGTCGAGGATGGCGACCAGGGAGACCTCGGGCAGGTCGAGGCCCTCGCGCAGCAGGTTGATGCCGACGAGCACGTCGTAGACGCCCTGGCGGAGCTCGGTCAGGAGCTCCACGCGCTTCAGGGTGTCGACGTCGGAGTGCAGGTACCGGACCCGGACGCCGGCGTTGCCGAGGAAGTCGGTGAGTTCCTCCGCCATCCGCTTCGTCAGCGTGGTGACGAGCACACGTTCGTCCTTGTCGACGCGCTGCTTGATCTCCTCGAGCAGGTCGTCGATCTGGCCGTCGCTCGGCTTCACGACGATCTCGGGGTCGATCAGGCCCGTCGGGCGGATGATCTGCTCCACGACGCTGTCGGTCACGCCGAGCTCGTACCGCCCCGGCGTCGCCGACAAGTACACCTTCTGCCCGGAGCGCTCGAGGAACTCCTCCCACGTCAGCGGGCGGTTGTCGAGCGCACTCGGCAGGCGGAAGCCGTGTTCGACGAGCGTGCGCTTCCGGGAGGCGTCGCCCTCGTACATCGCACCGATCTGCGGCACCGTGACGTGCGACTCGTCGATCACGATGAGGAGGTCGTCGGGGAAGAAGTCGAGCAGGCAGTGCGGCGGCTCGCCCGCGCCACGGCCGTCCATGTGCCGCGAGTAGTTCTCGATGCCGGAGCAGAAGCCGATCTGCTCCATCATCTCGATGTCGAACGTGGTGCGCATCCGCAGCCGCTGGGCTTCGAGCAGCTTGCCCTGCCCCTCGAGTTCGGCGAGGCGCTCGGCCAGTTCTTCCTTGATGGTGCCGATGGCCCGGTGCATCACCTCGGTGTCGGCGACGTAGTGCGACGCCGGGAAGATCGACACTGCGGGCATGTCCTCGATCACGTTGCCGGTGAGCGGGTGCAGGTACGACAGCGCCTCGACCTCGTCACCGAACATCTCGATACGGATCGCCTGCTCTTCGTACATCGGGATGATCTCGAGCGTGTCGCCGCGGACCCGGAACGTGCCGCGGGCGAAGTCGACGTCGTTGCGCTGGTACTGCATCGCGACGAACTTGCGGACGAGCTGGTCGCGCGAGATCGTCTGGCCGACGTGCAGCGCGACGGACGCGTTCATGTACTGCTCCGGCGTCCCGAGACCGTAGATGCAGGACACCGTCGACACCACCACGACGTCGCGCCGGCTGAGCAGGGAGTTCGTCGTCGAGTGCCGGAGCCGCTCGACCTCGGCGTTGACCGAGGAGTCCTTCTCGATGAAGGTGTCCGTCTGCGGGACGTACGCCTCGGGCTGGTAGTAGTCGTAGTAGGAGACGAAGTACTCGACCGCGTTCTCCGGCAGCAGGCTGCGGAACTCGTTCGCGAGCTGGGCCGCGAGCGTCTTGTTGTGCGCGAGGACGAGCGTCGGCCGCTGCACCTGCTCGATGAGCCAGGCGGTGGTCGCGGACTTGCCGGTACCGGTCGCACCGAGCAGCACCACGTCGGTCTCACCGGCGTTGATCCGTCCCGCGAGTTCGGCGATCGCCGCGGGCTGGTCGCCGCTCGGCGAGTACTCGCTGATGACCTCGAACGGGCGGACCGCGCGCGTGGGCTCGATTGACACTGCCATGGCTCCAACGGTAGTCGGGACCCCTGACACCGGAGCCGTCTGCTCGCCCTCGGCGTATCGTCCGTCCCAAGCAGCCTCCAAGACGGCTGATAGCGACCGGGCATAGCCTCCGATCCGTTCAGCAACCCGACACCTTCTCACTCCCCGAAGAGGCCCCATGACGACGGCGACCCCCGCCGCACCGACGAAGGGCACCCCGATCCGCGGACGCATCCGCGGGCGGGTGCTCATGCTGCTGTGCTGCATGTACGCGATCTCGTACATCGACCGCACGAACATCTCCACCGCACTCCCCCACATCACCGAGGACTTCGGCTTCAACGAGACGACGGCGGGGCTCATCGTCTCCGCCTTCGCCCTGCCGTACGCGCTGCTGCAGGTCTTCGGGGGGACCATCGCCGAGAAGTTCGGCCCGCGGAAGGCCCTCTTCGTCATCACCGTCGTCTGGGGCGTGGCGACCCTGTGGACGGGGTTCTCGGTCGGGTTCTGGACCCTCTTCGCCGCCCGCGCACTCCTCGGTCTCAGTGAGGCCGCAGCGTTCCCCGCAGCGACCCAGGCGATGAGCCGCTGGATCCCCCGCGACCGGAACGGCTTCGCGCAGGGCGTCGTGCACTCGGCCGCCCGGCTCGGGAACGCCCTCGCACCGCTCCTCGTCGCATGGGTGATCGGCGCCACCGGCAGCTGGCGCTGGGCGTTCTTCGCGACCGCCGTCCTGTCGATCGCCTGGGCCATCGTCTGGTTCGTCTGGTTCCGCGACAAGCCCGAGGACACCGCGGGCATCAAGCAGGTCGAACTCGACGAGCTCCCGCCGGTCGAGACCCGCGCGACCCGCCCGCCCGTCCCGTGGCGCACGCTCGCCCGCCAGATCCTGCCGGTCACCTTCGTCGACTTCGGCTACGGCTGGGTGCTCTGGGTGTTCCTCACCTGGATCCCGACCTTCCTGAGCAGCACGTACGGCCTGCCGATCAGCCAGTTCGCGCTCTTCACCACCCTGGTGCTGCTCGCTGGCGTCGTCGGCGACACGGTCGGCGGCATGCTGAGCGACCGCATCATCCACCGAGGGGGCAACAGCCGGAACGCCCGACGGATCGTGCTCGTCATCGGACTGGGCGGCTCGCTCGTCTGCCTCCTTCCGCTCGTCATCGGGCAGGGGCTCGTCGTGGCGACGATCTCCCTCGCCCTCTCGTTCTTCTTCCTCGAGCTCTGCAACGCGAACCTCTGGGCGATCCCGATGGACGTCGCGCCCCAGTGGTCCGGCACGGCGTCCGGCTTCATGAACACCGGCTTCGGCATCGCCGGCGTCATCTCGCCGATCGTGTTCGGCGTGCTCATCGACGCCTCTGGCTGGCAACTGCCGTTCGCGCTGTCGTGCGCACTGCTCGCGGCGGCTGCGGTCGTCGCGTGGGTCATGAAGCCGCAGCGGCTCACGATGACCGACGGCGTCCTCGAGATCGGCACCCCGAAGGCCGAGCAGCCGGCCGCCTGACGGCCCGCTCGCCGCGCGAGCGGGCGAAATTCGTCACTCTCGGCACTCGAAAGGTGCGCATTTCGCCCGCTCGCGCGGCACCGGACGGGAGGCGCGGTGCCAGCCCGCCCCGCGCCTCCGGGCCGACACCCGCTCGCCGAAGCGACGGATCCCGTCAACCGCACCACCTTCCTGCCGCCAACCCGACAGATTGCGTGGAACCATTCGCAGCACTCTGTCGCTTTCGCGACGCAGCGTCCACCGGCCTGGAGGCACGGTGCCAGCCCGCCCCGCGCCTCCAGACCGACACCCACTCGCCGAAGCGACAGATCCGGTCACGCGCAGCACCTTGCTACCGCCAAGGCGACGGATTGCGCGGAACCGTCCGCAGCACTCTGTCGCTTTCGCGACGCAGCGCCTACCGGACGGCAGGCGCGGCGCCAGCCCGTCCCGCGCCTCCGGACCGACACCCACTCGCCGAAGCGACAGATCCCGTCAACCGCGCCACGTTGCTGCCGTGAACGCGACAGATTCCGCGGAACCATCCGCAGCACACTGTCGCTTTCGCGGGAGCGACCCCGCCGCAGCCCGCGTCAGCGCGCGGCGCGCCGCCCCACGTCGTCCGTCTCGCCCACGAGCGCGTCGTCGGGTTCGACCGGCTCCGCCGACCGCGCCGGTGCGGGCACCGGCGACGGCGCCCCCGCAGCAGCCGCACGCTTCCGCGCCCGTGCCTCCCGCTGCCCGCGGGACGCGAGCGACGGCCGCCCGGTCAGCGGCACGCTCAACGGCGTCCACCGGAACAGTTCCGTCACCGCGACGGACAGCACGAGCACGAGCAGGTACGTCACGAGCGTCAGCCACGGCTTCGGCACGACCCGCTCGAGCCAGCTGTCGCCGTACAGCAGGATCCAGATCATGAACGGGTGGCTCAGGAAGATCCCGAACGACCGGTCCGACCCGTAGTCGATGAAGCGTGCGAGCGGGCTGCCGGGCCGGCGTCGGTCCGCCCAGCGGGCTCCGATCGCCAGGAACCCGACGAAGACCGCGCCGCTCCAGACCGCCTGGATCGGCTGCAACGGCGTGCCGGCGGCGTAGAGCGACTGCCCGAGCCCGACCTGCAGCGCCCAGACGCCGAGGGTGAGGACGCCCACCCCGGCGAAGCCCCAGAGCACGGCACGCCGGTGGACGCGGATGAAGCGGAGGAAGCGGTCGGCGTGGTCCGCGGCGATGGCGCCGGACACGATGAAGAACACGTACGAGAAGAAGAACTGCTTCTGGTACCCCTGCAGCCAGGCGTCGCTCGCGGGGAAGTACTTGTACCCGGCGAAGACGACCAGCTGGACCACCAGGGAGACGACGAGCAGGGTGACGTGGTGGCCGCGGGTCCTCCGGACGAGCCAGACGATCACCGGCAGCAGCAGGTACACCTGCATGGTCACGAGCAGGAAGTACAGGTGGTACCAGGAGACTCCGGTGACGATGCCCTCGGCGTAGGTGCGGACGAGGTCGGGGACGTCGCCTCGCCGGGTGCTGCTGAGCAACCACGACGCGGCGATGTAGACGAACGACCACGCCAGGTACGGCACACCCACGAGCAGGAAGCGCTTCGGCCAGAACTGCGCCATCGGCCGCGGCCGGAGCGTGTAGCTGTACACGAGCACGAACGCCGTGAGCGAGAAGAACACCAGGCGGGTGAAGTGCAACAGCCCGAGCAGTGCGTTCAGCGGCACGTCGTCGGTGGCGACCGTGTGGCTCGTGGTGTGGACGCCGATCACGCACGCGAAGGTGAGGATGCGGAGGACGTCCACCTCGTACAGGTGACGGGGCTTCCCCTCCGCGGTCCGGGTGGGCGTCTGCTCGCCGGTGCTCGGAGCGGTGGCAGCGGCGCTCACGGGTGGGCGGCCATCGTGCGCACCTTCGCCCGCTGCACCTTGCCGGTCGGTGCGCGGGGCAGGTCGGGTACGACGACGATCTCGACGGGGCGCCGGAACCGGGTGAGGCGTGCCTCGGCGCGTGCGGTCAGGTCGGCGACGAGGGCCTCGGCGTCGACCGGCTCGTCGGGTTGCGGGATGACGTACGCGATCGGCACGGCACCGAGGACGTCGTGCGGGCGTCCGACGACCACGGCCTCGAGGACGCGTTCGTCCCCGAGCAGGACGTCCTCGACCTCGGACGGGTAGACCTTCTCGCCACCGCGGTTGATCACGTCGTCGGAGCGCCCCGCGAGGGACACCCATCCGTCCGCCGACACCGAGCCGACGTCACCCGTGCTCAGCCAGCCGTCGGCGTCGAAGCGTTCGGCGGCGCGGCCGAACAGGTAGCGGTGGACGATGCCCTCGCCGCGGACCCAGAGCGCACCGACCTCGTCGGCGGGCAGGACGGAGCCGTCCTCGCCCCGGACCTGCACCTCCGAACCCACTGGCACGCCCACGGTCCCGACGCGTGCCGACGCACCGAGCGGCGTCGCGGTGATCTGCGACGCGCCCTCGGTCATCCCCCAGCTCACGACGAGCGGGACGTCGCCCAGCGCCTGACGCACCGGGTCGGGCAGCGGAGCCGACGCACTGCGGACGAAGCGCAGGCCCTCCGGGAAGTCCAGCGGGCCGGTCTTCGCGAGGACCGCGAGGATCGCCGGCACCGCGTTCAGCCAGGTGATCCGTCGCTCGGCGAGCAGCTCCCAGAACCCGGTACGGCGGAAGCGTCGGTCGAGCACGAGCGTCGCGCCGGACACCAGTGTCGCGAGCAGGCCAACGACCTCGGCGTTCACGTGGAAGAGCGGCAGGGAGTTGAAGCCGCGGTCCGCCGACGTGAGGGCGTTGTGGCGTGCGACGGCGCGTGCCACGAAGAGCAGCTGCGACTCGGGCAGTTCGACACCCTTCGGCGTGCCGGTCGACCCGGAGGTGAACAGCACGACCGATCCCTCGCCCGGAGCATCCGGGCTCTCCGACGGCAGGTCGCCGTCGCGGACGCCGGCCGGGAGGAACGTGGCCGCGTCGATCCCGCTGGCGGGAGCCCCGGGGACGGTCGCGTCGACGGCGCGGTCCGACACCACCATGGAGGCACCACCGATCAGGTCGGCGAGCCGACCGGGTTCCGTCGTCGGCTGGCCGGTGTCGACGGGGATCGCACGGCGACCGGTCGCGAGGGCGGCGAGGTGCACGACGGCGAAGGCGAGCGGGTCACCGAGGTCGACGAGGACCGCGCCGGACGCCGGGACGCCGATCGCGTCGAACGTCGACGACCACGCGGACACGGCGTCGTCGAGGGCACGGTAGGTCAGGACGCGGTCACTGCGCGCGTCCTCGAGGTAGTTGCGCTCGCCGTCCTGCTCCGCCCGAGTGCGGATGATCGAGCGCAGGTCGGGTCGTTCGCCTGCTTGCTGCACGGACTCAGAGTATTGCGGCTCCCTATGACGGGTCCGAGGTACTGCGGCTTCCTGTGACGGGTCCGAGGCACCGCGTCTTTCTAGGACGGATCCGCGCCGTCGGGTCCGGCCGGGAACCGGTGGAGGAGCCACTGCCAGAGCGCGAGCATCCGAGGGGTGCCGTCCGGGCCGAGGGGCGTCGAGTCCTTGATCGTCCGGGAGTGCGACTCCCCCGGCGACCCGACCCGGATGTCGGTGAGGATCGCGTGCGGGTCCGCGTCGGTGCCCGGTGGTGCGGTGTCGGTGCGGAACGGGCCCGTCGGACCGTCGAGGCCCAGTACCTTCCACGACCCACGGATCCGCGGACCGAACACGTCGCGGTTGTCGTCGATGGCGTACATCCGATCGACCGGGGTCTTGCCGGGTCGGTCCATCCAGGCGGCGTGCTCCGCGCCGAGCGACTCCACCGGGGACGAGAACATCAGCGCGCCCTGCACCGACCGGATGTGCGCGATGTACGCCGCCTCGCCGCCGCCCTGCGAGTGCCCGGCGACGACGATGTCGTTCCACGCGATGTCGTCGCCGTCCTGGACGAACCGACCCCAGCCGCCACCGGGGTCGTGGTCGTCGAGGTACGCGATCGCGTCACGGAACCGCGACACGATCGAACCGGAGGGCCGCACGGAGCTGAACTCGGACGGGCGGCTGCCGTCGAAGCGGTTGCGCTGCACCTGGCCGTAGCAGTGCGCGTCGGCCTCGCACGTGCCCGAGAGGGTCCTGCCCAGGTTCCAGTAGTCGAGCCCGAGCACGTGGTACCCGTCCTGCAGCGCGGTGCCGAGGAACAGCTGGTAGTCGGCCGGTCTCGCGCGGGTCGCCGGCAGGAAGAGCAGCAGTGGGCCGTCGGCGTTGGTGCGTGCCGCGAAGTCGTCGCGGTTCGGTTCGAGTCGCTGCCCGTTGATTGTGCCGAGCCGGAAGCGGTGGAACTCCCCCTCCGGGCCGTGCCCATCGCCGTGCGGCCGGTCCGCCGCCGAGATCCGTCCGTGCTGTTCCACCCGCTGCCCGCCGAGCACGTTCGCCGCGACCAGTGCCGCGGCGCCCATCGCGACGAGCACGACCGCCGCCACGATCAGGAGCAGCCGGTGCTTCATCGGGAGAGGCGTCCCCAGACCTCGTCCGCCGAGCGGATGGTGTCCGCGAGCGTCCCGGTGGCGTCGACGACGTGGTCCGCCAGTGCCAGCCGTTCAGCGTCACTCGCCTGCGCGGACACGCGACGCTCGGCCTCATCACGGGCCATGCCGCGGTGGTCGACGAGTCGCTCGATCCGCTGCGCCGCGGGCGCGTCCACCACCACGACCGCGTCGAAGTGCAGCGGACGGCTGCCACGGGCCTCGGCCAGGAGCGGGACGTCGTACACGACCACCGCATCGGGATCGGCGGCCTCGGCTGCGTCGAAGGCGAGTCGGGCGAGGCGCCAGACCTCGGGATGGGTGATCGCCTCGAGGTCCTTCCGAGCGGCGGAGTCCGAGAACACGACCGCACCGAGAGCCGGACGATCGAGTGACCCGTCGGCCGCGATCACACCGGGTCCGAACCGCTCCGCGACCTGCGCGAGACCGGGACTCCCCGGGGCCACCGCCGCACGCGCGAGCCGATCGGCGTCGACCACGACCGCGCCGTGCTCCGCCCAGCGCCCGGAGACCGTCGACTTGCCCGCGGCGATGCCGCCCGTGAGACCGATGATGCGCACCGGAACAGCGTAGCGAGCGCACCTGCCCGAACGGCCGGAAGCCCGGCACCCCTTCTCAGGGATGCCGGGCTTCCGGTACGGGCGAACCGCTCGATCAGTTGGTCGAGCTGAGCTTCTCGCGGAGCGCTGCGAGCGAGGCGTCGTCGGCCAGGGTGCCCTGACCGTTCGACTCGTTCGCGAACGTCGACGACGACGAGGCCGTGGCGGGGAGATCGAAGTCGCCCTTCGCCTCGTCGGCGATGGTCTTCGCGACCTGCGCCTTGTGGGCTTCCCAACGCGACTGGGCGGCCGCGTACTGGCCCTCCCACTCGGTGCGCTGGGTGTCGTAGCCCTCGAGCCACTCGTTCGTCTCCGGGTCGAAGCCGTCCGGGTACTTGTAGTCACCCTTGTCGTCGTACTCGGTCGGCATGCCGTAGAGCGCCGGGTCGAACTCGGTGCCCTCGGGGTCGACACCCTCGTTGGCCTGCTTGAGGCTGAGCGAGATGCGGCGACGGTCGAGGTCGATGTCGATGATCTTGACGAAGACCTCGTCGTTGACCGACACGACCTGCTCGGCGAGCTCGACGTGCTTGTTCGACAGCTCCGAGATGTGCACGAGGCCCTCGATGCCGTCGGCAACGCGGACGAAGGCACCGAACGGCACGAGCTTCGTGACCTTGCCCGGCGCGATCTGACCGATCGCGTGGGTGCGGGCGAAGACCTGCCACGGGTCCTCCTGCGTGGCCTTGAGCGAGAGCGACACGCGCTCGCGGTCCAGGTCCACCTCAAGGATCTCGACGGTGACTTCCTGACCGACCTCGACGACCTCGCTGGCGTGCTCGATGTGCTTCCAGCTGAGCTCGGAGACGTGGACGAGACCGTCGACGCCACCCAGGTCGACGAACGCACCGAAGTTGACGATCGACGACACGATGCCCTTGCGGACCTGGCCCTTGTGGAGGTTGTTGAGGAAGGTGGTGCGCGACTCGGACTGCGTCTGCTCGAGCAGGGCGCGGCGCGAGAGGACCACGTTGTTGCGGTTCTTGTCGAGCTCGAGGATCTTCGCCTCGAGCTCCTGGCCGAGGTACGGCGTGAGGTCGCGGACGCGACGCAGCTCGATGAGCGAGGCCGGGAGGAAGCCACGGAGGCCGATGTCGACGATGAGACCGCCCTTGACGACCTCGATGACCGTGCCGGTCACGACGCCGTCGGACTCCTTGATCTTCTCGACGTCGCCCCACGCACGCTCGTACTGCGCGCGCTTCTTCGACAGGATGAGGCGACCTTCCTTGTCCTCCTTCTGGAGAACCAGGGCCTCGACCTCGTCGCCGACCTCGACGACCTCGTTGGGGTCGACGTCGTGCTTGATCGAGAGTTCGCGCGAGGGGATGACACCCTCGGTCTTGTAACCGACGTCGAGGAGGACCTCGTCGCGGTCGATCTTCACGACGGTGCCGGAGATGAGGTCTCCGTCGTTGAAGAACTTCAGGGTCTTCTCGACCTCGGCCAGGAAGTCATCAGCCGAGCCGATGTCGTTGATGGCGACCTGCTTGGGAGCCTTGGTCGTGGTGGTTGTCATGTAGAGATTGCTCCGAACGGACATGAGTCGGGCCGTGACGGCGAGGGAGCGACCCCCTGGTCCGTACCGGATGCCGGTGCGAGCCGTCGTGGCGATGTGGTTGATTGGCGCGGGATGCGCCGCACAAGTCTAACCGCACGCAGCGAAGGCCCACAACCGGGCGTGTCACCCGGTTGCGGGCCTGCCGCTGTCGGTCAGTCCGCTCAGTCGAGCAGTGCGGTCCGGAGGGTGTCGAGGCCGATGCTGCCGAGCGCGAGGGCGCGGTGGTGGAACGCCTTGAGGTCGAAGGCCGCGCCCTCACGAGCGGCGACCTCGTCACGGATCGACTCCCAGACGCGCTGCCCCACCTTGTAGGACGGTGCCTGGCCCGGCCAGCCGAAGTACCGGGCCACCTCGAACTGCACGAAGGCGTCGGACATGTTCACGTTCTCGCGCATGAAGTCGAGCGCGTACTCCCACGTCCACGCGCCGCCGTCGGGGTTCGTCTTCTGCAGGTGGACGCCGATGTCGAGCACCACGCGGGCGGCGCGCATCCGCTGGCCGTCGAGCATGCCGAGGCGGTCGCCGTCGTCGTCGAGGAAGCCGAGCTGCTCCATCAGTCGCTCGGCGTAGAGCGCCCAGCCCTCGACGTGGCCCGACGACCCGGACAGCTGCCGGCGCCAGGTGTTCAGCTCGCCGCGGTTGTAGACGCCCTGGCTGATCTGGAGGTGGTGCCCCGGGACGCCCTCGTGGTACACCGTGGTCTTCTCACGCCAGGTGCCGAACTCGGTGACGCCCTGCGGCACGGACCACCACATGCGACCGGCGCGGGAGAAGTCGTCGGACGGGCCCGTGTAGTAGATCCCGCCCTCCTGCGTGGGGGCGATCCGGCACTCGAGACGCTTGATCGGGTCGGCGATGTCGAAGTACTTGCCGTCCATCGCCCGGACCGACTCGTCGCTCGTCTCCTGCATCCAGCGCTGCAGGGCGTCGGTGCCGTGGAGGACACGGGCGGGGTCGGTGTCGAGGACCTCGATCGCGCGGGCGACGCTCGCACCGGACTCGATGCGGTCGGCGATGCGCTCCTGCTCGGCACGCATCCGGGCGAGCTCCTCGATCCCCCACTCGTAGGTCTCGTCGAGGTCGACCACGGCGCCGAGGAAGCGGCGGGAGTGCAGCTCGTACGCCTCACGCCCGACAGCGTCCACCGGGGTCGCGAGGGGCAGCAGCTCGTGCTCGAGGAACTGCCCGAACGACCGGTACGCGGCCGCCGCGACCTCGGCCCCGCGGGCGAGGTCGGCACGCAGCGACTCGGGGACGGAGCCGCCGGCCTCCAGTGCGGCACCGTCGACGAGCTGCTGGAAGACGCCACCCTCGGCGCCGTTGCGGGCGGCCTGTTCGGCGATGAGCGCGACCTGGCGCTTCGCGGGCGTGACGTCCTCGCGGGTGCCCTCGAGCAGGGTCTCGCGGATGCCCTCGAGCGCGTCGGGCAGCGCCTGCAGGCGGCTCGCGATGTCCTGCCAGTCCGACTCGGTCCCGGTCGGCATGAGGTCGAGGATCTCGCGGACGGACTGCGCCGGGCTCGCGATGACGTTGAGGTCGCGGAGGTGGAGCTTCCGGTCGTACGACTCCTGGATCAGGTCGAGCTCGGCGCCGAGGTCGGTCTTCGTCACGCGGTCGACGGCGTCCACTGCGTCGGCCGCGTCGAGGTCGCGCTTCGCTGCGCGTGCGGCGTCGGCGAGGGCCGCTGCGCCGGCGGGCGAGGTGTCGCCGTACTCCCCCGTGCGCCCGGGCACACCGATGTACGTGGCGACGGTCGGGTCGAGGTCGACGAGGGTGGTCACCCAGTCCTCGGCGACACGGTCGACTGCGGAGGGCTGGCGGACGGGTCGGTCTTCGGTCATGCTCTCGACCCTATCGAGGACCGCCGACGGGTCTGCGACCCGGCCGCAGACGGACTGGAGGCACGGTGCCGGCCGACACCGTGCCTCCGGTCCGACAGACGGTCGCGCGTCAGTGCGCCGCCGCCTCCCAGTTCGGGCCGAGACCGACGGACACGTCCAGCGGGACGCTCAGTTCGGCAGCGCCGCCCATGCGGGTGCGGAGGATCTCCTCGACGCGATCCTGCTCGCCGGGAGCGACCTCGAGGATGAGCTCGTCGTGGACCTGCAGCAGCAGGTGCGACCCGAGGTCGCCCTCGCGCAGGTCCTGAGCGACACCGAGCATGGCGATCTTCATGATGTCGGCAGCCGACCCCTGGATCGGCGCGTTCAGGGCGGCACGCTCCGCGTTCTCACGGAGGACGCGGTTCGGGCTCTTGAGGTCCGGGAACGGACGGCGGCGACCGAAGATGGTCTCCGTGTAGCCGTCCTCCCTCGCCTGCTCGACGACGCCGCGGAGGTAGTCGCGCACGGCGCCGAAGCGGGCGAAGTACTCGGTCATGAGCGTCTTCGCCTCGGACTGCTCGATGCGGAGCTGCTTCGACAGACCGAACGGGCTGAGGCCGTACGCGAGGCCGTACGACATCGCCTTGACCTTCGTGCGCATCTCCGGGGTGACGTCCGACGGCTCGACCGAGAACACCCGCGCGCCGACGAAGCGGTGCAGGTCCTCGCCCTCGTTGAACGCCTGGATCAGCCCCGGGTCACCGGAGAGGTGCGCCATGATGCGCATCTCGATCTGCGAGTAGTCGGCGGTGATGAGCGTCGTGTACGGCTCGGCCACGGCGAAGGCCGAGCGCACCCGACGGCCGACCGCGGTCTTCACCGGGATGTTCTGCAGGTTCGGGTCGGTCGACGAGATCCGGCCCGTGCTGCTGCCGGTCTGCTCGTACCGCGTGTGGATCCGCCCGTCGACGACCGCGGCGTCGAGCGTGTCGACGATCTGCCGGAGCTTCGTCGCGTCGCGGTGCTGCAGCAGCAGACCGAGGAACGGGTGCGGGTGCTGTTCCTGCAGGTCGGTGAGGCTGGCGGCGTCGGTCGAGAACCCGGTCTTCGTCTTGCGGGTCTTCGGCATCGCGAGCTCGGTGAAGAGGACTTCCTGCAGCTGCTTCGGCGACCCGAGGTTGACCTCGTGCCCGATCTCGGCGAACGCCTGCTGTGCGAGCTCGGCGGCGCGCTCCCCAAGGTCGTGCGAGAGCCCGGTCAGCACGGGACGGTCGATGCCGACGCCGATGGTCTCCATGCCCGCGAGGACGGGGACGAGCGGCAGCTCGATGTCGTCGAGCACCCGCAGCGAGGACTCGTCGATCCGGGCGCGCAGGGCGGTGGAGACCCGCAGCACGAACCAGGCGTGCACCCCCACGTTCACCGGGTCGGTCTCGGGGACGAGCTGGTTCGGGTCCGCCGTCGGGAGTTCTTCGCCGAGCTCCTGGTAGACGAGGTCCGTGAGGGGCTGCCCCTGCTTGCCCGGCTGCGCGAGCCAACCGGTGATGCGGGCGTCACCGGCGATGCCGTTCACCTGGATGCCGACCCCGGCGAGGGCCTTGATGGCTTCCTTCGCGTCGTGGAAGTGCTTCGGGGCGTCCGACGCGAACCACGCCGACAGCTGCTCGTAGTCCTTCGCGCCGCTGCCGCCGGGCACGAGGACCGCATCGTCGTGCGTCGCGATGCCGATCGCGCTGAGACGACCGTCGATGACCTCGACCGCGACGCCGTAGCCGTTCGCCGCCTCGGACGCGTTGCGACGCTCGAGCCAGTAGCCGAGTTCCTCGTCGATCAGGGTCTTCACCGGCGGCGGGGTCGGCGCACCGCTGTCGACCGAGCCCTCGGCCTCGCCGGACCCCGACGGCTCGCCGGAGCCCGCGACCTTGAACACGCGGTCGAGCAGCGTGCGGAACTGCAGCTTCGCGAACAGCTCGCGCACCGCGGTCTCGTCGAGTGGACGGAGCGCGACGTCGGCCGGACCGACGGGCAGCTCGACGTCGTTGACGAGCCGGTTGAGCCTGCGGTTCCGGATCGCCCGGTCCTTCTGCTCGCGCAGGTTGTTGCCGACGACGCCCTTGATCTCATCGGCGTGCTCGAGCACACCGTCGAGCGAGCCGTACGCCGTGATCCACTTCACCGCGGTCTTCTCGCCGACCTTGTCGATGCCGATCAGGTTGTCGCTGGTCTCGCCGACGAGCGCCGCGATGTCCGGGTACTGGTGCGGCTCGATGCCGTAGCGCTCGTAGACCTTGTCGCGGTCGTAGCGGGTGAGTTCCGATACCCCGCGGACCGACGGGTAGAGCAGCGTGACGTCGTCGTTCACGAGCTGGATCGAGTCGCGGTCGCCGGAGACGACGTAGACCTGGTAGCCCTGCTCGGACCCTTGACGGGCGAAGGTGGCGAGGATGTCGTCGGCCTCGTAGTCCTCCTTCGTGACCGTCGTGATGCCCATCGCCTCGAGCGCCTGCTGCAGGAGCGGGATCTGACCCTTGAACTCGGCCGGGGTCTCGGAGCGGGTGCCCTTGTAGTCCTCGTACTCACGGGTGCGGAACGAGAACCGGGAGATGTCGAACGCGACCGCGAGGTGGGTCGGCTTCTCGCGCTGGAGGAGCATGAGCAGCATCGAGATGAAGCCGTGGATGGCGTTCGTGTGCTGCCCCTCGCGGTTCACGAAACTGTCGACCGGCAGCGCGTAGAAGGCCCGGAAGGCGAGCGAGTGGCCGTCGATGACCATGAGGGTAGGCTTTTCGGAGTCCGACACCCGGACAGCCTACCGACGCCATCCGACACGGGAGTCCGCCAGCGTGACCGACGAAGCCACCACCACCGGGACCGTCGACGATCGCCTCGCCGACCGCGGCATGGGCGAGCTCGCCGAGAAGATGGGCATGGTCATCACGGAGCTCTCGGCCGAACGGGCCGTCGGCACCATCCCGGTCGAGGGCAACCGCCAGCCCGTCGGCCTGCTGCACGGGGGCGCGTACGTCGTCCTCGCCGAGAGCCTCGGCTCGATGGCCGCGAACGTGCACGCCGGCCCCGGCCGCTACGCCGTCGGCATCGAACTGAACGCGTCGCACTCGCGGAGCGCCACGAGCGGCCTGGTCACGGGCACCTGCACGGCGCTCCACCTCGGCGGCACGCTCACCACGCACGAGATCGTCCTGACCGACGACCAGGGGCGGCGCTGCTCCACCGTGCGCATCACCAACATGATCCGCGAGGCCCGCTGAACCCCTCGCACCGACGCAGGGAGTCCGCCATGGACTGGAAGATCGAACTCATCATGGTCCCCGTGAGCGACGTCGATCGCGCTCGCGAGTTCTACGAACGCATCGGATTCACCATCGACCACGACCAACGGGTGTCCGACGGGCTCCGGTTCGTCCAGGCCACCCCGCCCGGGTCGGCCTGCTCGATCGCCTTCGGCGAGGGCATCATGTCCCCCGACGTGGTCCCCGGATCGCTCAAGTCCATCCAGGTCGTCGTTCCCGACGCCGACGAGGCCCTCGCCCACCTGCAGGGGCTCGGGGTGAACGCGATCGGTGTCGACGAGATGGCCTGGGGCCGGTTCGTCTTCTTCACCGACCCCGACGAGAACGCCTGGACGCTCCAGCAGCTGCCCGCCCGGAACTGACGAACGACCGGTTCAGTCCTCCGGCGGCCGTTGGAGCAGGAGCCGCGCATCGCCGAACCCGAGGCGACGGTAGAGCGTTTCGCCGTCGACGCTCGAGTGCACCGACGTGCGCTCCACCCCGAGCTCGTCGGCCACGTCGAGCAGCGCCGTGACGAGCCGCTTCGCGACGCCGCGCCCGCGCAGGTCCGGGTGCACGTACACCGTCTGCACGTCGGCGGTCAGCCGGCGCCCGGGTCGGTCCGGTGTCGGTGGCCGCGCGACGAGCCCGAGCCACGCCATCCCGAGCACGCGGCCCTCGTGCTCCGCGACGACGCAGCGGTGTGTCTCGGGGTGTGCGACGGCGAACGCCGCCATCGCCTCGCGGTACGCCTCCGACGTCGTCGAGGGCGTCGCGCCGCCCTCCTCCACGCTCCACCGCCAGCGCAGTTCGGCCACCGCGGGCATGTCGTCGGGCCTGGAGGCACGGATCACCACGTCGTCCACGGCTCCAGTCAAGCAGGTGGTCGGCCCGGCGTGCCCCGGGAACACAGCAGCGCCGCCGGACACCGGGTCCGGCGGCGCTGCGTGAGCGTCGGTGAGCGACTACTTCTTGGCGCTGAGCTGCTCGATGATCGCCTTGGCGACGTCGTGCATGGTGAGGCGACGGTCCATCGAGGCCTTCTGGATCCAGCGGAACGCCTCCGGCTCGGTGAGGCCCATCTTCTCGTTGAGCAGGCCCTTGGCGCGGTCGACGAGCTTGCGGGTCTCGAAGCGCTCGACGAGGTCGGCGACCTCGGCCTCGAGCGTGATGATCTGCTGGTGACGCGAGAGGGCGATCTCGATCGCGGGCAGCAGGTCGTTCGGCGTGAACGGCTTGACGACGTAGGCGAGGGCGCCGGCCTCGGTCGCACGCTCGACGAGGTCCTTCTGGCTGAACGCCGTGAGGAGGACCACCGGAGCGATGTGGTTCTTCGAGAGCTTCTCCGCCGCGGAGATGCCGTCGAGCTGGGGCATCTTGACGTCCATCACGACCAGGTCCGGACGGAGGTCGGTGGCGAGCTGCACGGCGGTCTCGCCGTCACCCGCTTCGCCGACGACGTCGAATCCGTTGTCGCGGAGGATCTCCACGATGTCGAGGCGGATGAGCGACTCGTCCTCGGCGACGACGACGCGACGGGGTGCTGGTGCAGTTGCTTCTGTGTCACTCACAGCCAGAAGCCTACTAGACCTCGGAAGTCAGTCGCGTCAGAACCTTGTACGAGTGGCGGGACTCGAACCCGCACGCCGTGAAGCAGAGCATTTTGAGTGCCCCGTGTCTACCATTCCACCACACTCGCAGAGGACACCAGGGTACAGGAGCCGCGACGGCCTGACGATCACACCGGGGCGAGGGGGACGTGCGCGCCGACGGGCAGCTCGACGTCGATCCGGTCACCGCCGCGCACCGTGCCACCGGCGACGACGACGCTCATCACGCCGCCCTTCCGCTCGACGGTGCCGTCGTCCGCACGGCCGAGGACCGCCCGGAGGAGCCCCGGCTCGAAGTCGTTGATCTGCTGGCACGGGTTGCGGAGACCGGTGACGCGGACGACCGCCTCGTCACCGAGACGCAGCAGCGTGCCCTCGGGCAGCCCGAGCAGGTCGACGCCGCGCGTGGTGACGTTCTCCCCCATCGCCCCGGGTGTGACGTGGAAGCCGTCGTCCGCGACCTCGTCGAAGACCTCGGCGTGCAGGAGGTGCACCTGCCGGAGGTTCGGCTGGGAGGGGTCGCGGGCGACACGGGACCGGTGCTGCACGGTGGTGCCGGCGTGGGCGTCGCCCTCGATGCCCCAGCCCTCGACGAGCACGATCTCGTCGACGACCGGTTTGCTGAAGCGGTGTGCGTCGTCACGGCTGACCGACACCACCCTCGCCTGATCCTGCGCCCCGTCGGTCATGCTCCGACGCTACCGAGCCGATGCGCCCGGCACCAGAGGCGGGGGTGCGACGGCGTGCACGTGTGCCGACGACGGCAGCCGCAGCACGAAGACCGCGCCACCCAGGTCGCCGGCCTCCCCGCACGCGAGGGTCCCGCCGTGTGCGACGGCGATGCCCCGCGCGATCGGGAGCCCGAGTCCGGCGCCGCCTGATCGCGCATCGCGGGCGTCCTCGAGTCGGACGAGCCGGTCGAACACCCGTTCGCGGTCGACCGACGCGATCCCGGGACCGTCGTCCTCGACCGTGAGGACCGGGCCGTCCACCGTGTCGGTCAGTCCGATCCGGACGGTTCCCTCCGGGCCGGTCGCCCGTGCAGCGTTGTCGACGAGGTTCCCGACGACCTGCGCGAGGCGGTCGGGGTCGACGTCCGCCTCGACGGACGTGTCCGGCGTCTCGACCCGGATCGTCGTCAGCGGCAGCCGGAGCCGGAGCCGGTCGACCTCGGTGTCGAGCCACGGCACGAGGTCGGTCGGCCGTCGTTCGAGGTCGATCCCTCGGTCGAGCCGGGCCATCGTGAGCATGTCGTCGACGAGTCGCGCAGCCCGGTCCGCCTGCCGGACGACGTGCACGGCGAGCACCTCGCGGGTCGTCGGGTCGTCGTCCCCGTTCCGCACGAGGGTGTCCGCGGCGGCCCGGACGCCGGCGACCGGCGTCCGGAGCTCGTGCGCGGCGTCCGACAGGAAGGCTCGGACCCGTTCCTCGGCGGCGACCGCCTGCGCCTCCGCCCCCTCGACCGCGTCGAGCATCTCGTCGAAGGCCGTCGCGACCCGGCCGATCTCGGTGTCGGTGCGGGCGGGTCGGAGGCGTCGGCCACGGTCACCGCCGGCGATCGACCGCGCGGCGGCGGTCACCTCGTCCAGGGGTCGCAGGGTCCGCCGGACGACGACCACGACGCCGACGACCGCGACGCCCAGGAACGCTGCGGAGGCACCACCCATCACCCAGCCGAGCTGCGCCAGGGTCTCCTGCACGTCACGGGTGCCGGCCGTGAGCGTGATGCGGGTGCCGTCGTCGAGGTCGGACCGCAACGTCAGGACCCCGTCGTCCTCGTGGACGGACGACGAGGTGATCCGAGCACCGAACGCCGTGGACCCCGCCGCCGAGGAGCCCTCCTCAGCGGGTACCGGCGCCGGCAGGGCCTTCGGGTCCGGCGGTCCGGCGCGGAGCTGGGCGGGAGTCGGGCCGGCCTCGACCGCGGCTCCGTCGGGTTGCACGATGCGGACCGAGAGCCCCTGTGCGGACAGGCGATCGGCGAGGTCGTCGGCGTCGAGGACCCCGACGAGCGCGGCTGCTGCGGAGGCCCGGTCGCGGAGACGGTCCTCGACCTGCGCACGCAACCGCACGCCGAGCACGGCCTCGACCGCGACCACGAGCCCGGTCAGCAGCACGGCGAGGAGCACGAGGATCGCGACGACCGTCCGGAGCCGGAGGGACGTCGTGCGGAGCCGGCCGTCGGGCGCCCTCACGCGGCGCCTCGGTCGATGTCGAGTCGGTAGCCCAGCCCACGGACGGTGTGCACGAGTCGGGGTCCGTGCGCCTCCATCTTGCGGCGGAGTGCACTGAGGTGCACCTCGACGAGGTTCGGTGCGACATCGTCGTACCCCCACACCTGCGTCGTGATCTGACCCTTCGACACCGTCCGCCCCCGGCTCTCGGCAAGGAAGCGGAGCAGTCGGAACTCGGTCGCGGTCAGGTCGAGCAGCGCACCCGCACGGCGTGCCGTGGCGGCTTCAGGGTCGAGCACGAGGTCGCCGACCTCGATCACGGACGGCACGCGGCCGCGTCGTCGGAGCACCGCCGTGACGCGTGCCACGAGCTCGGCCATCGCGAACGGCTTCACCACGTAGTCGTCGGCGCCCTCGGCGAAGCCGCGCAACCGGTCGTCCAGCTCGTCCCGCGCGGTCATCATCACGACCGATGCGTCGGAGCGCGACCGGACCCGTGCGGCCAGGAGGATGCCGCTCGGCCCGGGCAGCATCCAGTCGAGGAGGACCAGGTCCGGCGCGGCTCGGTCGATGTCGTCGACGAGGGACCGGCCGTCAGCGGACTCCGCGACGAGGAACCCCTCGGCGCGGAGCGTCGTCCCGACGGCGGCGCGGAGGGCGTCGTCGTCCTCGACCACGAGGATGCGTGCTGCAGCGTTCACGGCGGACACCGTAGGTCGGCTCCGCCACTACGGAGCATGGAGCCGCCTGGGGAACCCCTGTGCTTTAGTTCTGCTTCAGATTCGAGCTCGAGCGTCGTCCTCGTCGGCGGACCGCCCGGTCCACCGACTCGACGAACGGAGACACCATGCAGGACGAACGACACGACACTCGCCGACGGACCCTCCGCCGTGTCGGCATCGGCTCGGCCGCCGCGGCTGCGCTGCTCCTCGGCGGGCTCGGCGTGACCGCAGCGGTCGCGGACAGCAGCGGCAGCACGACCCCGGCGGCTGCTCCGACCGGAGCACCCAGCGGTGCGCCGAGCGGTGCACCGAGCGTCCCCGGGAACGACGGGAAGGCGGCGCCCACCCCGCCCGCGGACGGGAAGGCCGCGCCGGCACCTGCGCCCGCACCGGGCTGCGTGGCGATCCCGGACGGGAAGGCGCCCACCCCGCCGAAGGACGGGAACGCGCCCACACCGCCCGCGGGCGGGAAGGCCCCGACTCCGCCGGAGGACGGGAACGCGCCGACCCCGCCTGCCGACGGCGCGACGCCGTCACCGGTGCCCACCTCGGGTTCCTGACGCACGGAACACCACTGCGGGAGGCGCGGACCGTCGGCCGACCGGTCGACGCGAGCCGCGCCTCCAGGCCGTCGTCACGGACGTTCGAGCGCCTCGATCGCCGCCACGAGACCGGCGCGTCGCGGCGACCGCCGCGGCAGCACCGCGAGCAACGCGCGCAGCACCTGCTCGTCCGCACCGCCGTCCGCGGTGCGCGCCCACGCCTGCAGGGCGTCGGAGCCGCCGTCGGCGACGAGCGCCTCGCGGAACCGCAGGCGGACGCGGTCGCGCAGGTCGTCGACGCCGGGTGATGCCGACCCCGGCAGGACCGGCCCGGTGTACCCGCTGACGGCCTGGAGGCGCGCCCCGCGTTCGAGCGCCGACAGCACGGTGTCGACGTCGGTGCGGATGCCGTCCAGGCGGTACGGCCGCGACGTCAGGGTCGCGCCCGGCGCGTGCTGCGCGAGGACGCGTCGGAGGCGCACGACCTCCGCCCGCAGGGTGGTCACCGCGCGGCGGTCGCCGTAGACGGCGGCCGCGAGGTCCTCGGCGGCGAGACCGGCGGGCGTCGACGCCAGCACCGCCGTGATCTCGGAGTGCCGCTCGGACAGCCGGACCGCGTGGTCGCCCGTCCGGAGCGTCGCCGTGTCCGATCCGAGCAGGACGAGTTCGGAGCCGGGCAGCGCGCGGGCAGCAGGTCGACGGGGGTGTCGCAGCGCCGCGAGGGCGAGCTCGGCCTCGGCGGCCGCGACGGTGGCGGTCAGCAGCGGCAGGGTGTGCCGCTCGACCGCCCGGTCGTCGCCCGTGATGTCGACGGCGCCGACCACCTGGCCGGTGGCGTCGCGGAGTGGCACGGCGGTGCACGAGAACCGCTTCACGGCGTTCGCGTAGTGCTCGTCCGACCGGATCTGCACGCCACGGCCGAGCCGGAGGGCCGTCCCCGGCGCGCTCGTGCCGGCGCGGTCCTCTGCCCAGTCCGCCCCGGCGACGAACCCCATCCCCTCGGCGGCACGACGTGCGCTCGACGCGCCGTCCACCCACACGAGTCGCCCCGACGCGTCGGTCACGGCAGCGATGCACCCGGCGGCCCGGACGTCGTCGAGCAGCAGCTTCCGGACGACCGGCAGGGCGGTCCCGAGCGGTCCCTGGCGGCGCAGTGCCTCGAGTTCGTCGGCACCGAGCGCGAGTTGCGGTACGCCGTCCGGGTCGACGCGGGCGGAGCGCTGCCAGGACTCGGCGACGAGCGGGCGGAGCGTCCGGGGTGCACCCATGCGTCCTCCGTCCGGGTCCGCCCGCCGCGTCGGTGCGTCGGTGTCGTCAGCCTACGTCCGCCGACCTGCGCGGGCCAGGGCCTGCCGGCACCAGGCCGAGATCCGCGAGCTCGGCGTCGTCGAACATCCGGGAGCGGGTGAGGAACCGCTTGCCCTCGGGGACCTCGAGGGAGAACCCCGCGCCACGACCGTCCACGACGTCGATCGTGAGGTGGGTGTACTTCCAGTACTCGAACTGGGACTTCGACATGTACACCTCGATCGGCTCGATCCCTGGGACGTCGAGCGCGCCGAGGAGCACGTCGCCGGAACCGGTCGTGAACATGCCGACGGGGTAGCACATCGGGCTGGAGCCGTCGCAGCACCCGCCCGACTGGTGGAACATGAGCGGGCCGTGCCGGGCGGCGAGGGAGCGCAGGAGCTCCCCCGCCGCCGGCGTGACCGCCACGCGGTCGGTGCTCATCAGAAGAAGCCCATCGGGCCTTCGGCGTACGAGACGAGCAGGTTCTTCGTCTGCTGGTAGTGCTCGAGCATCATCTTGTGGTTCTCGCGGCCGATGCCTGATTGCTTGTACCCGCCGAACGCCGCCCCGGCCGGGTACTGGTGGTAGGTGTTCTCCCACACGCGTCCCGCCTGGATGTCCCGCCCGGCGCGGTACAGCGTGGTCGCCTCGCGGCTCCACACCCCGGCGCCGAGACCGTACAGCGTGTCGTTCGCGATCGAGATGGCCTCGTCGTACCCGCTGAAGCTCGTCAGGGCGAGGACCGGGCCGAAGATCTCCTCCTGGAAGATCCGCATCGAGTTGTCGCCCTCGAAGACCGTCGGGGTGACGTAGTACCCGCCGGACAGCTCACCGCCGAGGTCCGCACGCTCGCCGCCGGTCAGGAGCTTCGCGCCCTCCTGCTTCCCGATGTCGATGTAGCTCAGGATCTTCTCGAGCTGGTCGTTGGAGGCCTGCGCGCCGATCATCGTCGACAGGTCGAGCGGGTGCCCCTGCTTCACGGCACGGACCCGGTCGAGACCGTCGGCGACGAAGCCGTCGTAGATCTCCTTCGCCACGAGTGCCCGGGACGGACACGTGCACACCTCGCCCTGGTTGAGGTTGAAGAACGCGAAGCCCTCGAGCGCCTTGTCGTAGAAGGCGTCCTTGTCCTGGGCGACGTCCGCGAAGAACACGTTCGGGCTCTTGCCGCCGAGCTCGAGCGTCACCGGGATGAGGTTCTGGGACGCGTACTGCATGATCAGCCGGCCGGTGGTGGTCTCACCGGTGAACGCGACCTTCCGGATGTCCGGGTGCTGCGCGAGGGGCGCGCCGACCTCGATGCCGAAGCCGTTCACGACGTTCAGCACGCCGGCCGGCAGGAGGTCCTTGATGAGGTCGACGAGCAAGTGGATCGACGCCGGCGTCTGCTCGGCTGGCTTCAGGACGACGCAGTTGCCGGCGGCGAGGGCCGGCGCGAGCTTCCACACCGCCATCAGGATCGGGAAGTTCCACGGGATGATCTGGCCGACCACGCCGAGCGGTTCGTGGAAGTGGTACGCCACGGTGTCGTGGTCGATCTCCCCCGTCGATCCCTCCTGCGCGCGGATCGCACCGGCGAAGTAGCGGAAGTGGTCGATCGCCAGCGGGATGTCGGCGCCGATGGTCTCGCGGATCGGCTTGCCGTTCTCCCACGTCTCGGCGACCGCCAGGGCCTCGAGGTTCTGCTCCATCCGGTCGGCGATCTTGTTGAGGATCCCGGCGCGCTCGGCGACGCTCGTCCGCCCCCATGCCGGGAACGCCTTCCACGCGGCCTCGACCGCGCGGTCGACGTCGGTGGAGTCGCCACGGGCGATCTCCGTGAACACCTTGCCGGTGACGGGCGTCGGGTTCTCGAAGTACTGGCCACCGGCCGGCGGGACGTACTCGCCACCGATGAAGTGGTCGTACCGGGAACGGTACGAGACGAGCGAGCCCTCCTCGCCGGGGGCGGCGTAGGTGGTGGGCGAGGGTGCGATGGTCATGGTGGACACCTTTCGACGACTCTGTCGGGGCGCTGGGTCCGCGCCTGCCCGCACGCTACGTCCGGCCACGTTGCATCCGGTTGCACGAACCGACCTCGGCGACGGCAGGTACCGTCGAACCGAGCAGTTCTGACAGGGAGGAGTGCTCGTGGACTCTCGTGCCGTCCGCACGTTCCGCGTGTTCGTCATCGTCACCGCCGTCGTCGCGATCGCCCTCGGGGTGGTCGCGATCGTCTGGCCGCGTCCGTCGCTGGTCGTCGTCGCGCTGCTGTTCGGCGTGTACCTCGTCGTCGCCGGCGCGCTCCGCGTGTTCGCAGCCGTCCGGGGACACGGGACCCCACCGGTCTGGCGGTGGACCTCGGGGATCGTGGGTGCGCTCGTCGGCGTCGCGGGCCTGGTGACGCTGCTCGATCCCGCGATCCCGCTCGTGGTCTACGCCGTGCTCGCGGGGATCGGGTTCATCGTCGAGGGGATCGCCTCGCTGGTCGGCGGCTTCGTCGGGCACCCAGGGTCGTCACGCGTCCCGACGATCGTCAGCGCGGTGCTCTCGATCCTCGGTGGCGTGGTCGTCCTCGTCGCACCCGGGCTCGCGCTGACCGTGTTCATGGTGTTCTCCGGCATCGCGCTCATCGTCGTCGGTGCCGCGGCGCTCCTGCTCCTGCCCCCGCGGGCCGCGGTCCGGCGCTAGGCACTGCCCGTTGGTGCTGCCTGTCTAGGCACTGCCCGTCCCGAACAGCAGGCCGAGACCGTAGGTGACGGCCGCGGCGCCGAAGCCGATGGCGAGCTGCCGCAGCGCCCGACGGATCGGGGACGCTCCGCTGAGCACGCCGACCACCGCACCGGTACCGAGCAGCGCGATGCCGACGAGCGCTGCCGCCACGGCGATGGCCGCCCAGCCCTGCAGTCCGAACAGGTACGGCAGCACCGGGATGATCGCACCGGAGGCGAAGAAGCAGAAGCTCGAGATCGCCGCGCTCATCCCGTTGCCGATCGCCTCGTGGTCGTCCGCCGGCGCCGGAGCCGTCACCGTGGCGCCACCGAGGACCTCGTCCGCGTGGGTCTGCGCGTCCGACTCGCTCATGCCCCGCGCCCGGTAGACCAGCGCGAGTTCGTTCGCGTCGACGTCGAGGTCCGCCACGGCCCGGCCCGCCTCGGGGTGCGGGGCGGACGCCGTCAGCAGTTCGCGCTGCGACCGGACGGACACGTACTCCCCCGCGCCCATCGACAAGGCGCCGGCGAGCAGTCCGGCGATGCCGCTCAGCAGCACGAAGTGGCGGTCCGCGCCGGACGCACTGACGCCGATGATGAGCGCGAGGTTCGACACCAGCCCGTCGTTCGCGCCGAAGACCGCCGCCCGGAAGGTCCCCGAGAGCCGCATCCGACCGCGGTTCGCGAGGCCCCGGACGACCTCGCCGTGGATCCGCTCGTCGGCCGCCATGCTCGCGGTCGCGTCGGCGTCGTCGGCGTACGGCGAGCGGTCCTCAGCGCGCTGCATGAGCGCGAGGACGAACACCGACCCGAACCGTTTCGCGAGTGCGGCGAGCACCCGGGTCCGGAGGCTCCCCCGCTGCGGTCGTCCGACGTCGTCCCCGAGGAGGTCCAGCCAGTGCTGCTCGTGACGCCCCTCAGCCTCGGCCAGGGCGGACAGGATCTCGCGTTCCTCGCCGGACCGACGGGCGGCGAGGTTCCGGTACACGGCTCCCTCCGCACGTTCGTCGGCGAGGTAGCGGCGCCAACGGCGCACGTCGGCGCGCTGCGCCGTGGATCCGGTCTGGAGGCTCACACCGCCATCCTGCCGCCTCCGGCCGACGTCGGGCCGGCTCCACGGCGTTCTGCGGACGCGGCAGGTCGGGTCGCGACGTGTGGAGGGAGAACGCGACGGGGCGCGGACCGGCGGCCGACGACGCTGCTGCGCCGTGCCTCCAGTCCGCGCCCCGTCGGACGTCGGACGCTGGGATCAGTCCCGCACGTAGGCCGGTGCGGCCTCGGCGTGCGCGTCACCGACGCGGTGCACGCGGAGGTCGTTCGTCGACCCCTCGATGCCGGGAGGGGACCCCGCCGTCACGATGACACGGTCGCCGGGGGCGGCCAGGCCGTTCTCGAGCAGGACGTCGTCCACCTGCGAGAAGAGCTCGTCGGTGTGGGTCTTGCGGTCCACGAGGAAGGAGCGGACGCCCCAGGTGAGCGCCATCCGGCGGCGCGTCGCCTCGTTCGGGGTGAACGCGATGATCGGCAGGCCGTGGCGCAGGCGCGACATGCGTCGGGCCGAGTCGCCGGACTCCGTGAAGACGCAGAGGTACGAGGCCTCGGTGAACTCGGCGATCTCGACGGCGGCGAGGGTGATGGCGCCACCGAGCGTGCGCGGCTTCGTGCCGAGGGGCGCGATGCGCTCGAGGCCGTGGTCCTCGGTCGACTCGACGATGCGGGCCATCGTGCGGACGGTCTGCACCGGGTACTCGCCGACGCTGGTCTCGCCGGAGAGCATGACCGCGTCGGCACCGTCGAGGACGGCGTTCGCGACGTCGGAGGTCTCGGCGCGGGTCGGGATCGGCGACGAGATCATCGACTCGAGCATCTGCGTCGCGACGATGACCGGCTTCGCCATGCGGCGGGCGAGCTCGACGGCGCGCTTCTGCACGATCGGGACCGCCTCGAGCGGGAGCTCGACGCCGAGGTCACCGCGGGCGACCATGATGCTGTCGAACGCGTCGATGATCTCCTCGAGCGCGTCGACGGCCTGCGGCTTCTCGATCTTCGCGATGACGGGGAGACGCTTGCCCTCCTCGTCCATGATCTCGTGGGCACGCTCGACGTCGGCGGCGTTGCGCACGAACGACAGGGCGATGAGGTCGGCGCCCTGACGGATGCCCCAGCGGAGGTCCGCCTCGTCCTTCTCGCTCAGTGCGGGGACGTTGACCGCGACGCCGGGCAGGTTGATGCCCTTGTTGTTCGACACGGTGCCGCCGACGACGACCTCGGTGCGGACGCGGACGCCGTCGGTGTCCAGCACGCGGAGGCGGACACGGCCGTCGTCGATGAGCAGCGGGTCGCCGGGCTTGACGTCCTGCGGGAGGCCCTTGAACGTCGTGCCGCAGATCTCCTTCGAGCCGGGGACGTCCTCGGTGGTGATCGTGAACACGTCGCCGACCGCGAGGTCGTGCGGGCCGTCGGCGAACTTCGCCAGGCGGATCTTCGGACCCTGCAGGTCGACGAGGATCGCGACGGGCTTGCCGAGCTCCTCGGCGGCGCGACGGACGTTCACGTAGTTGGCCTCGTGGACGCTGTAGTCACCGTGGCTGAGGTTGAGGCGGGCGACGTCGACGCCCGCTTCGATGATCTCCTTGACGGTCTCGTACTCCGACGTTGCCGGTCCGAGCGTCGAAACGATCTTTGCGCGTCTCAATGGATTCCTTCGTGGTGGTGGATGGTGCTTGGGTTTCCGCGCTGTGGGGCCGCGCGGAACGAAGCGAGGCCACCAGCACCCTATCGAGTGCTGGTGGCCTGACGCTCACTGGTCGGTCCGGGTTCCCGATGCGTTCACGTCGGACCTCAGACGGTGATCGCGCGGTCGGTGGCCTTGACGGGTGCCGGGAGGATCGTCGAACCCTCGAGGTACTCGTCGACCTTGGCAGCGGCGGCACGCCCCTCGGCGATCGCCCACACGATGAGCGACTGCCCACGGCCCGCGTCGCCGGCGATGAACACGCCCGGCTCGTTGGTGGAGTAGTCCGCCTGACGGGACACCGCACCGGACACCGTCGTCGGCAGACCGAGCTGTGGCTCGAGCGTGTCGGTCTCCGGACCGGTGAAGCCCATGGCGATGAGGACGAGGTCCGCGGGGATCTCGCGCTCGGTGCCGGCCTTCGGGACGCGGCGGCCGTCGAGGTACTCGGTCTCGGCGACGCGCAGTGCGCGGACCTCGCCGGCCTCGTTCGCCAGGAACTCGACGGTCGACGCCAGGTAGTGCCGCTCGCCGCCTTCCTCGTGGGCACTCGTGACCTCGAAGACCGTCGGGAACATCGGCCACGGCTGCTCGGACGGACGCTCCAGCGGCGGCTGCTTGCCGATCGCCAGGTTCGTCACGCTCAGCGCGCCCTGCCGGTGCGCCGTGCCGATGCAGTCCGCACCGGTGTCGCCGCCGCCGATGACGACGACGTGCTTGCCCTCGGCCGTCAGCTGGTTGTCGACCGTGGTGCCCGCGTTCGCCTTGTTCTGCTGGACGAGGTAGTCCATCGCGAAGTGCACGCCGTCGTGGTCGCGCCCCGGGATGGGCAGGTCGCGCGGCACCGTGGCGCCGGTCGCGACGACGACCGCGTCGTAGCGTGACTTCAGGTCGTCCCAGGTGATGTCCCGGCCGATCTCGACACCGGCACGGAACCGGGTGCCCTCGGCCTGCATCTGGGCGAGACGCGCGTCGATCTGGCGCTTCTCCATCTTGAAGTCCGGGATGCCGTAGCGGAGCAGACCACCGATCCGGTCGTCGCGCTCGTACACCGCGACCGTGTGACCGGCGCGGGTCAGCTGCTGCGCGGCGGCGAGGCCGGCCGGGCCGGACCCCACGACGGCGACGGTCTTGCCGGTGAGTCGCTCCGGCGGGTGCGGCGTGACCCAGCCGTTCTGGAACGCCTCGTCGATGATCGAGACCTCGACCTGCTTGATCGTCACCGGGGGCTGGTTGATGCCCAGCACGCAGGAGGACTCGCACGGCGCGGGGCACAGCCGCCCGGTGAACTCCGGGAAGTTGTTCGTCGCGTGGAGCCGCTCGATCGCCTGGCGACCCTCGCCGCGCCACGTGAGGTCGTTCCACTCCGGGATGAGGTTGCCGAGCGGGCAGCCCTGGTGGCAGAACGGCACACCGCAGTCCATGCAGCGGCCGGCCTGACGCTTGAGCGCGCCGGACTCCTGCTGCTCGTAGACCTCTTTCCAGTCCATGAGCCGCACGGGCACGGGACGACGGGCCGGGAGCTCGCGCTCCTGGACCTTCAGGAATCCCTTGGGGTCAGCCACCGGTCACCTCCAGAATTCTGTTCCAGACGACGTCGCCGTCCGGGTCGAGGCCCTCGTCGACGGCCTGCTGTCGGGTCTCGAGCACCGCCGCGTAGTCGCGCGGCAGCACCTTGACGAAGTCGCTCAGGTCACCGGACTCGAGCAGTTCGGCGGCGAGCGTGGACCCGGTCTCGGCCGCGTGGCGGGCGAGCAGGTCGTTCACGATCTCGACGTCGGCGCTGTCGAGCGACTCGAGCCGCAGTTCGCCGGACGCGAGCGAGTCGGTGTTCACGTGCTCCGTCCGGAGACCGCGGACGTACGCCGTACCGCCGGACATGCCGGCGCCGAGGTTCCGACCCGTCTCGCCGAGGATGAGCGCGAGGCCACCGGTCATGTACTCGAGCGCGTGGTCGCCCACGCCCTCGACCACCGCGGTCGCGCCGGAGTTGCGCACCAGGAAGCGTTCGCCCACGATGCCGCGGATGAACATGCTGCCCTGGGTCGCGCCGTAGCCGATGACGTTGCCGGCGATGACGTTCTCGGCCGGATCGAAGCCCGAGCCGGCGTCCGGTCGGACGATGACCTCGCCACCGGACAGTCCCTTGCCGACGTAGTCGTTGCTGTCACCGATGAGCCGCAGCGTGATGCCGGCCGGCAGGAACGCACCGAGCGACTGCCCGGCCGAACCGCGCAGGGTCACGTCGATCGATCCGGACGGGAGGCCGTTCTCGCCGTGACGGAGCGTGACCTCGTGCCCGAGCATCGTGCCGACCGCCCGCTCCGTGTTCCGGATCGGCAGGTCGAGCGCGATCGTGCCGCCGTGCTCGAGGACGTCGGAAGTCTGCTGGATCAGCTGCACGTCGAAGTGCTGCTCCAGCTCGTGGTCCTGGTCGCGCTGGTGCCGGCGCGGCTCGTCGGCCTCGAAGCGCGGGCCCTTGAGGACCGGCTCCAGGTCGAGGCCGGAGGCCTTCCAGTGCTCGACGGCACGGTCCACGTCGAGGGCGTCGGCGTGCCCGATCGCCTCTTCGAGGGTGCGGAACCCGAGCTCGGCGAGCAGCTCGCGCACTTCCTGCGCGATGAACTCGAAGAAGTTCACGACGAACTCGGGCTTGCCGCTGAACCGCTTGCGGAGCTCCGGGTTCTGCGTGGCGACGCCCACCGGGCAGGTGTCCAGGTGGCAGACGCGCATCAGGATGCAGCCCTCGACCACGAGCGGCGCGGTCGCGAAGCCGTACTCCTCGGCGCCGAGCAGCGCGGCCACGACGACGTCACGACCGGTCTTCATCTGCCCGTCGACCTGCACGACCACCCGGTCGCGCATGCCGTTGAGCATGAGGGTCTGCTGCGTCTCGGCGAGGCCGATCTCCCACGGGGTCCCCGCGTGCTTGAGCGAGTTCAGGGGCGACGCACCCGTGCCACCGTCGTGCCCGGACACGAGCACGACGTCGGCGAGGGCCTTCGTCACACCCGCGGCCACGGCCCCGATGCCGGACTGACTCACGAGCTTCACGTGCACGCGAGCGGACGGGTTCGCCCGCTTCACGTCGAAGATGAGCTGCTTGAGGTCCTCGATCGAGTAGATGTCGTGGTGCGGCGGCGGCGAGATCAGGCCGACTCCGGCCGTCGCGTGCCGCGTGCGGGCGACCCACGGGTAGACCTTCGTCGGGGGCAGCTGCCCGCCCTCGCCCGGCTTCGCGCCCTGCGCCATCTTCAGCTGGATGTCCGTGGCGTGCGTCAGGTACATGCTCGTGACGCCGAAGCGCCCGGACGCGACCTGCTTGATCGCGCTGCGGCGCTCGGGGTCGAGCAGTCGGTCGACGTCCTCGCCGCCCTCACCCGTGTTCGATCGGCCGCCGAGTCGGTTCATCGCGATCGCGAGCGTCTCGTGGGCTTCCTTCGAGATGGAGCCGTAGGACATCGCGCCGGTGTTGAACCGCTTGACGATCGACTCGATCGGCTCGACCTCGTCGAGTGCCACGGGCTTCCGGGCACCGTTCTTGAAGCGGAACAGGCCGCGGAGCGTCATGAGCTGCTCGGACTGGTCGTCGACCGCCTGCGAGTACTCGCGGAAGATGTCGTAGCGGCGTGAGCGCGTGGCGTGCTGCAGCCGGAACACGGTGTCCGGGTTGAACAGGTGCGGCGGACCCTCGCGACGCCACTGGTACTCGCCGCCGGTCTGCAGGCGCTCGTGCGAGAGCACCGCGCCGTCCTGCGGGTACGCCTGGGCGTGCCGCTCGGCGTTCTCCTTCGCGATGACCTCGATGCCGACTCCACCGAGGATCGACGACGTCCCGGTGAAGTAGCGGTCGACGAACTCCTGGCTGAGCCCCACGGCCTCGAACGCCTGTGCCCCCGCGTAGCTCGACACCGTCGAGATGCCCATCTTCGACATGATCTTCAGGACGCCCTTGCCGAGCGCCTTGATCACGTTCTTGACGGCCTGCTCCGGCGTGACGCCGCTGATCATGCCCTGACGGACGAGGATCTCGCAGGTCTCCATCGCGAGGTACGGGTTGATCGCCGACGCGCCGTACCCGATGAGGGTCGCGACGTGGTGGACCTCGCGCACGTCGCCGGCCTCGACGATCAGGCCGACCTTCATGCGCTGCTCGGTGCGGATCAGGTGGTGGTGCACCGCAGCGAGCAGCAGGAGGCTCGGCACCGGGGCCTGCTCGGCGTTGCCGTCGCGGTCGGACAGCACGATGAACTGCTTGCCCGACTCGATCGCGGCGTCGACCTCGTCGCACACGGCAGCGATGCGCTTCTGCATCGCCTTCTTGCCGGCGTCGACGCGGTACAGACCCTTGATCGTCACGGTGAGGTGGCGGCCGGACTCGGTCTCGAAGTGCTGGATCTTCGCGAGCTCGTCGTTGTCGATGACGGGGAAGTCGAGCGTGATCTGCTTCGCGTGCTCGGGGCCGGCGGTGAGCAGGTTGCGCTCGGGACCGAGGCCCATGCCCATCGACGTGATGACCTGCTCGCGGATCGAGTCGAGCGGCGGGTTCGTCACCTGCGCGAACTGCTGCGTGAAGTAGTCGAAGAGCAGCCGCGGACGCTGGGACAGGACGGCGATCGGTGTGTCCGAACCCATCGCGCCGAGGGGCTCCGCTCCGGTCTGCGCCATCGGACGCAGCAGGATGCGGACCTCTTCCTCGGTGTAGCCGAACGCGCGCTGCCGCCGGGTCACCGAAGCGGGGGTGTGCACGATGTGCTCGCGGTCGGGCAGGTCGCCGAGGTTGATGCGGCCCTCGTCGAGCCACTCGCCCCACGGGCCGGAGGTCGCCAGCTCGCGCTTGACCTCGTCGTCCTCGATGATGCGACCGGCCTCGGTGTCCACGAGGAACATGCGGCCCGGGCGCAGACGGCCCTTCCGCACGACCTTGCCGGCGGGCACGTCGATGACGCCGGTCTCCGACCCCATCACGATGAGGCCGTCGTCGGTGACGAGGAACCGACCGGGGCGCAGGCCGTTCCGGTCGAGGGTCGCGCCGACGACCGAGCCGTCGGTGAAGGTGATCGCCGCCGGTCCGTCCCACGGCTCCATGAGCATCGAGTGGTACTCGTAGAAGGCGCGGAGCTCCGGGTCCATCCCGACCTGGTTCTCCCAGGCCTCCGGCACCATCATCGACACCGCGTGCGGCAGCGACCGGCCGGTCAGCGTGAGGAGCTCGAGGACCTCGTCGAACGAGGCGGAGTCGCTCGCACCGGGGCTGACGATGGGCAGCAGTGGCGCCATGTCACCGAGGAGTTCGCTCTGCAGCTGCGACTGGCGTGCCCGCATCCAGTTGCGGTTGCCGCGGACGGTGTTGATCTCACCGTTGTGCGCGAGCGTGCGGAACGGCTGGGCGAGCGGCCAGGACGGGAACGTGTTCGTCGAGTACCGCGAGTGCACGATCGCGAGCTTCGACGCGAAGCGCTCGTCGCTGAGGTCCGGGTAGAAGGGCTCGAGCTGGAGCGTCGTGACCATGCCCTTGTAGACCATGGTCCGGCTCGACAGCGACATGAAGTACACCTCGGCGTCGTGCTCGGCACGCTTGCGGAGGCGGAAGGCCTGCCGGTCGAGGGCGATGCCGCTCCACGATTCGCCGTGCACGTCGTGCCGGATCGACGCGACGAACAGTTGCTCGAACGCGGGCATCGCCGCGCGGGCCAGGGTGCCGAGTACCTCCGGTCGGACCGGGACCTCGCGCCAGCCGAGGACCCGCAGGCCCTCTTCACGGGCGAGTCGCTCGACGGCGCCCTTCACCGCGTGACGGTCGTCCTCGTCGACGGGCAGGTAGGCCGTGCCGACCGCGTACTCCCCCGCTGCCGGCAGCTCGAACGGGACCTCGGCGCGGAAGAACTCGTCCGGCACCTGGCACAGGATGCCCGCGCCGTCACCGGTGCCGGCGTCCGAACCGACCGCACCGCGGTGCTCGAGGTTCCGCAGGGCGCCAAGCGCCGCGTCGACGATGTCGTGACCGGCCGTGCCGCGGAGCGTCGCGACCATCGCGAGGCCGCACGCGTCCTTCTCGTTCGCCGGGTCGTACATGCCGGCGGCGTCGGGAACCGCGGAGAACCGGCGGTGCGGCGGCAGGAGGCCTGCGGACTGGGGTGGCTGGAGCGCCATGGGGAACCGTCCTCACGAGGAAGTGGAACAGGGACAGCGGTGGCCCGGTGGTGCGTTCCGCCCGAACGGGCGGGACTGGTGCCCGTGCCCGCCGTCAGCGAGTTGCCCTGACGGCGTGCGAGGTGTCGGACCCGGTTGTGGTGGGTCCTGGGGGTGCTGCTGGCACTCGTGCCCGATCGGGATCGGACACGCAGGAGGGGTGCTTCCTAGGCGCGGCCAGCGGTGCTGGTGGTGACCGGATCGGAGTCGGTGACGGACGCCGGAGCGTCGTCGTCGGTCTCCGACCAGGTGTCGTCCGAGTCTACCCCGGACTTCGAGCGGGGCTCGCGACCGGGCAGGTACGTGCTCGGCTCCTTGCCGAGGTGCCGCTTGGACTGGACGAGGAAGATGATGATGCCGAGCAGGATCGCCGCGAAGGACATCCACACGTTCGTCCGGATGCCGAAGAACGTCTCGCTCGTGTCGACGCGGATGGACTCGAGGACCGACCGGCCGACGCCGTACCAGATCAGGTAGAGCGACAGGACCTTGCCCCACTGCAGGCGGAACTTCTTGTCGAGCAGCAGGATGACGATGACGCCGACGACGTTCCAGATGATCTCGTAGAGGAACGTCGGGTGGAACAGCGTGCCCTCGGGCAGGCCCTTGGGGAACGCCGGGTTCGACGACTCGATCTGGAGACCCCACGGCAGGCTCGTCGGCATGCCGAACAGCTCGTGGTTGAAGTAGTTGCCGAGGCGACCGAACGCCTGGGCGAGCAGCACACCCGGCACGACGGCGTCGATGAACGCCGTGAAGCGCAGACCGACCTGGCGGCAGCCGATGTAGGCGCCGACAGAGCCGAGGATGAGCGCGCCGAAGATGGCGAGCCCGCCCTCCCAGATGTAGAGGAAGGACAGCGGGTCGCGCCCCGGGCCGAAGTAGTCGCTGACGTGCGTGAAGACGTGGAACAGGCGACCGCCGATGATGCCGGCCGGGACCGCCCAGATCGCGATGTCGATGATGATCCAGCGCTCGACACCACGCGCGTTCAGGCGGCGGTTGGCGAGCACGACCGCCGCGACGATCCCGAGCAGGATGCAGATGGCGTAGGCGTGGATGCGGAAGTCGAGGGGCAGCGACCAGCCGAACACGTCGCGCAGCCAGGCCGTGAGGTCGAAGTACTGCCAGGCCGTGCTCGGGCTCGGGATGCTCAGGAGGGGCATGGAGGTGCTGTCGCCTTTCGGTACTTGCTGGGCGCGGTGCCGACGTGTCGTCGGCCCCGCTCACTGTAGCGCGGGACGTGCCTGCGTCAGGAACGCGGACGGCGGTCCTGTGGAAACTGTGACCGTCAGCGGCGCTGTGCGCCCGTGGTGAGGTCCGCTGCCCGGTCGGCCACACCCTGGACACCCAGGTCGGCCAGCGCGCGCACGAAGGCGGAACCGACGATCGCGCCGTCCGCGTACTCGAGGACCTCGCCCACCTGCTCCGCGGTCGAGATGCCGAGACCGACGCACGTGCGCGCGACCCCGGCGTCACGGAGCCGCGACACGACGGTGCGCGCGGCGACGTCGACGCCCTCACGAGCACCGGTGACGCCCATCGTCGAGACGGCGTAGACGAACCCACGGCTCGACTCCACCGCCTGCTGCATGCGCGTGTCCGACGATGACGGTGCCGCGAGGAACACCCGGTCCAGGCCGGTGCGCTCGGACTCGCGGATCCACTCGGCGCCCTCGTCCGGGATGAGGTCCGGCGTGATGAGCCCGGCGGCGCCTGCGGCGACGAGGTCGTCGGCGAACCGCTCGACCCCGTAGCGGAGCACCGGGTTCCAGTACGTCATCACGAGCACGGGCACGTTCGCCCGCTCCGTGATCTGGTGCACGGCGTCGAACACCTGCGCGACACGGAAGCCGTTCGCCAGGCTCTCCTCGGCGGCACGCTGGATGACCGGGCCGTCCATCACCGGGTCGGAGTACGGCAGGCCGAGCTCGATGACGTCGACGCCGTTCTCGGCGAGGGCGACCGCGGCGTCGACACTGGTCTGCACGTCCGGGTAGCCGGCCGGCAGGTAGCCGATGACGGCGCCCGCGCGCTCGGCTTTGGCGGTGTCGATCGTCGTCGCGACCGTGCGGTCCGCGTTCGTCTGGGTGTTGGTCACAGCTGCACCGCGTTCTCGTCGAGGATGCCGAAGTAGCGACTGGCGGACGCGACGTCCTTGTCACCGCGGCCGGACAGGGAGACGAGGATGACGCCCTCGGGACCGAGCTCCTTGCCGAGCTTGATCGCACCGGCGAGGGCGTGCGACGACTCGATCGCCGGCAGGATGCCCTCGGTCCGGCTGAGCAGGCGGAACGCCTCCATCGCCTCGTCGTCGGTGATGGGCTCGTACTTCGCCCGCCCGATCGACGCCAGGTAGGCGTGCTCCGGACCGACGCTCGGGTAGTCGAGCCCGGCGGAGATGCTGTGGCTCTCGATCGTCTGGCCGTCCTCGTCCTGCATGAGGTACGACTTCGTGCCCTGCAGGACGCCCTCGCGGCCGAGCGTGATGCTCGCGGCGTGACGGCCGGTCTCGACGCCGTCACCGCCCGCCTCGAAGCCGTGCAGCGCGACCGACTCGTCGTCGAGGAACGCCTCGAAGATGCCCATCGCGTTCGACCCGCCGCCGACGCACGCGGCGACGGCGTCGGGCAGCCGACCGACCTTGTCGAGCACCTGCTGGCGGGCCTCCTCGCCGATGACCTTGTGGAATTCGCGGACCATCTCGGGGAACGGGTGCGGGCCCGCCACGGTGCCGAGCAGGTAGTGCGTGGAGTCGACGTTGGCGACCCAGTCGCGCAGGGCGTCGTTGATCGCGTCCTTCAGCGTGCGCGAACCGGTCTCGACCGGGATCACCTCGGCGCCGAGCAACCGCATCCGGGCGACGTTCAGCGCCTGGCGCTCGGTGTCCACCGCGCCCATGTAGACGACGCAGTCCATGCCGAACAGCGCTGCCGCGGTGGCCGTCGCGACGCCGTGCTGGCCGGCACCCGTCTCGGCGATCAGGCGGGTCTTGCCGAGCCGCTTCGCCACGAGCGCCTGACCGAGCACGTTGTTGATCTTGTGCGAACCGGTGTGGTTGAGGTCCTCGCGCTTGAGGATGATCCGGGCACCGCCGGCGTGCTTCGCGAACCGGGGCGCCTCGGTGATGATCGACGGGCGGCCGGTGTAGTCGCGCTGGAGCGTGTCGAGTTCTTCGCGGAACGCCGGGTCGGCCCAGGCCTCGCGGAACGCCGCCTCGAGCTCGTCGAGCGCCAGGACGAGCGACTCGGGGACGAACCGCCCGCCGAAGTCGCCGAAGTACGGGCCGTGCAGGTCACGGAGTGAGGTCACGATGGGTCTCCCGGAACGCGCCCGCCGGAGCGGGCTGGGACATGCCCGGCGAACCGGGCGGGATGGACGCCGTCGTCAGCCGCGGTCGGCGGCTGCGATGAACGACGCGAGTGTGGCGGCGGGGTCGTCGCCCGTCACGAGCGCCTCCCCCACCAGGACGACGTCGGCACCCGCGGAGCGGTAGTGCGCGACGTCGGCAGGACCGGCGACCGCGGACTCGGCGACGCGGACGACCCCGTCGGGGATGCGGTCGGCGAGCGATCCGAACAGGTCGCGGTCGAGCGAGAAGTCGGTCAGGTCGCGGGCGTTCACGCCGAGGATCCGCGCGCCGGCGTCGAGGCCACGCGAGACTTCGTCACCGGAGTGTGCCTCGACGAGGACGCGCATGCCGAGCTCCTCGGCCAGGGTGTGGAGCTCGACCAGCTGCTGCTGCTCGAGCGCCGCTACGATCAGGAGCACGACGTCCGCCCCCGCCGCGCGTGCCTCGACCACCTGGTACGGGTCGGCGATGAAGTCCTTGCGCAGGACGGGCACCCCGACGCGGGCCTTGACGGCTTCGAGGTCGGCGAGGCTGCCGAGGAACCTGCGCCCCTCGGTGAGCACGCTGATCGTCGACGCCCCGCCGCGCTCGTAGTCGGCCGCGAGCGACGCCGGGTCCTCGATCGGCGCCATCGACCCGCGGGACGGGCTGGCGCGCTTGACCTCGGCGAGGATCTTCACCCTGTCGCCTGGTGCCAGGAACTCGAGGGCGTCGAGCGGGGACGCGACACGGTCCAGGTCGCGTTCGACGTCCGCGTAGGGACGGTCGACGCGACGGGCCGCGGCGTCCTCGAGCGCGCCCGCGACGAGGGTCTCGAGCACGTTCGGCATGCCGGACCTACTCGGAGTGGTGCTTGGGGACGAACTTCGGGCCGTTCACGCCGTAGCCCGCCTTCGCCATCACGGCGCCGACGATGAGCCCGACGAGCACGACGGCTGCGGATGCCCAGACGCCCGCGGCGATGTCGAACCAGAAGAACAGCGTGCCTGCCGCGAATCCGATCAGCATGATCACGACGGCGGTCCAGGCGGCCGGCGAGTGGCCTTCGCCGAGTTCTGCGGGCTCAGTGTTGCTCACGGTGCTCCTCGTTCTGCTCCGGCGCCGTCGTTCGACCGGCGCCCCTTCGATCCTACCGGGTCGTCCCCGGGTGTACCGGCACCCGTGTCGGCGGCGGTGTCGTCCGCGGCGGTCGGGTCGACCCCGGCGCTGAGGTCGTCCCAGTCGACGACGGCGTCCCGTTCGACCGGCGCGGCGGCCCGTGCCTGCGCGGCGGCGCCGGCGGTCGCGGCACCGTACTTGCGGCTCGGGCCCGGCCAGGAGCGCTGCACGAACAGGACCACGATGCCGAGCAGCACGGCGAGTACGCCGCCGACGATCCCGACGACGGGCCAGGCGGTGACGTCCACGGTCGACACGACGCGGCGGACCGCGGTCAGGTCGCTCACGCCGGCGACCTCGCCGACGGCACCCTTGGCCGCCGCCACCGGGTCCGCGAGGGCGGTGATGCCGGACACGACCACACCGAGACCCAGCAGGACCTCGACGCACGCGAGCACGATCCGCACGACCCGACCCGCGATGGTCATCGCCAGGAAGAGGGCCAGGCTCGCGATCGCCAGCGCGGTGTACGACGGCACGGCGGCGGCACCGTCGGCGTCCACCGTGGACGTGACCGCGGCACCGGCGTGCAGGTGCACCGTGAACCAGGTCTGCGTCCACGACAGCATGATGATGCCCGCGACGGCCAGCCCGGCGACGACGACGAGCGGACGGGAGCGGCGGGCGTTCACGCGCGCACCTCGCGCATCCGGTTCGCGGTCGCGACGGCACGCAGCGGGGCAGCGGCCTTGTTGATCGCCTCGACGTGCTCGGTCTCCGGGTCGGAGTCCGCCACGAGCCCCGCACCGGCCTGCACGCGCGCGACACCGTCCTTGATGAGCGCCGTGCGGATCGCGATCGCGAGGTCCGCGTCGCCCGCGAAGTCGAAGTAGCCGACGACCCCGGCGTACGCGCCGCGCTTGGCGGGCTCGAGCTCGTCGATGATCTCCAACGCCCGCGGCTTCGGCGCCCCGGACAGGGTGCCGGCGGGGAACGTCGCGCGGAACACGTCGATCGCCGAGGCCTCGGGACGCACCGCGCCCTCGACGCTCGACACGAGGTGCATGATGTGGCTGAACCGCTCGACCGTCATGAACTCGGTGACCGCGACGGTCCCGGGCTCGCAGACCTTCTGCAGGTCGTTGCGGGCCAGGTCGACGAGCATGAGGTGCTCGGCGCGCTCCTTCGGGTCCTCGAGCAGGTCCTCGCCGAGGCGGACGTCCTCCTCCGGGGTCGCACCACGCGGGCGCGAACCGGCGATCGGGTGCGTGATGGCACGACCGGCCTGCACCTTCACGAGGGCCTCCGGCGACGCTCCGACGATCCAGAACGGGTCACCCGCGGTGTCGGCCAGCGACAGGAAGTACATGTACGGGCTCGGGTTCAGCGTCCGAAGCACGCGGTAGACGTCGAGCGGGTCCGCCGTCACGTCGTGGTCGAACCGCTGCGAGATGACGACCTGGAACACGTCGCCGTCGCGGATGAACTCCTTCGAGCGCTCGACCGCGGCCTGGTACTCGGCCGGGGTGGAGCGGTGCGTCGGCGTCGGCTCGGCGATGTCGAACGCCTCGGCCACGGTCGCGATGCTCGGCGCGACGAGGTCGGCCTGCATGCGGTCGAGCCGGGTCTGCGCGTCCGACCAGAGCGTCTCGGCGTCGTCGGTGCCGTCGTTCAGCACGCTCGCGACGAGCAGGACGAGTCCGGTGCGGTGGTCGAGCGCGGCGAGCTCCGACACGAACGAGAGCGCCTGGCCCGGGACGTCGAAGTCGGCCGGGGGCACGTTCGGCAGGTGTTCGAGCTGGCGTACGGCCTCCCACCCGATGAACCCCACGGTGCCGCCGACGAGCGGCGGGGTCCCCGGGATGCGCGGGGTCGCCCAGCGCTCGTGCAGCCGCGCGAGGACCTCGAGCGGCTCACCGTCGAGGGAGTCGACGGCGCGCGACGCCGGGATCCCGGTGTCGATCCACGCGGCGCGGTCGCCGTCCTGCGTGAGCACGCCGAAGCTGCGGACACCGACGAACGACCAGCGCGACCACAGGCCGCCCTGCCCCGCCGACTCGAGCAGGAACGTGCCGGGCCGGCCGTCCGCGAGCTTGCGGTAGACGCCGACCGGCGTCTCGCTGTCGGCGTAGAGCGCGCGCACGACGGGGACGACACGGTGGCCGCCCAGCAGGGCGTCGAACTCCGGCCTGGAGGTCGTGTGCGGCTTGTCGGAGAGCGTCGCCGTGGTCATCGGGTCGCCTCCACTGCCCCACTCGCCGGAGCCGACGCCGTCACGGGATCGAGGGGGTCGACGTCGAAGCAGCGGTGCGCACCCGTGTGGCACGCGGCCCCGACCTGCTCGACGGTGACGAGGAGCGTGTCCGCGTCGCAGTCGAACGCCGCGCCGCGCACGTACTGCGCGTGTCCCGACGTGTCGCCCTTGCGCCAGTACTCGTTCCGGGAGCGGGACCAGAAGGTCACGCGTCCCTCGGTGAGGGTGCGGCGGAGGGCTTCCCGGTCCATGTAGCCGAGCATGAGGACGTCCTTCGACGATTCCTCCTGCACGACGGCGGGGAGCAGCCCGTCCGCACCGAACCGCGCGCGGTCGAGGACCGCGTCCGTGCTGGTGCTGGTGCTGTCGGTCATGAGACTCCTAGCGTACGGCGTGACCGGACGCGCGCAGCGCGTCCTTGACGTCGCCCACCGTCATCTCGCCGCGGTGGAAGACGGACGCGGCGAGGAGGGCATCCGCACCCGCGTCGACGGCGGGGGCGAAGTGCTCGAGCCGACCCGCGCCTCCAGACGCGATGACCGGCACCGAGGACACCGCACGGACCGCGGCCACGAGTTCGAGGTCGAACCCGTTCTTCGTGCCGTCGGCGTCGATCGAGTTGACGAGCAGCTCCCCCGCGCCGCGCTCCACGACCTCGCGGGCCCAGGCGATCGCGTCGAGGTCGGACTCGGTCCGCCCGCCGTGCGTCGTGACGACGAACCCGGACGGCATCCGGTCGGACCGCTTGACGTCCAGGGACAGGACGACTGCCTGTGCGCCGAACCGGTCCGCGATCTCGCCGACGAGCTCCGGGCGGGCGATCGCGGCGCTGTTCACGCCGATCTTGTCGGCGCCGCACTGCTGCAGGCGCGAGACGTCGTCGACGCTGCGGACCCCGCCGCCGACCGTGAGCGGGATGAAGACCTGCTCCGCGGTGCGCGTCACGGTGTCGTACATCGTCGCGCGGTTCTCCACCGTCGCGCCGACGTCGAGGAACGTCAGCTCGTCCGCACCCTGCTCGTAGTAGCGGGCCGCGAGCTCGACGGGGTCGCCGGCGTCCTGCAGGTCGAGGAAGTTCACGCCCTTGACGACGCGACCGCCCTGGACGTCCAGGCACGGGATGACCCGGACGGAGACCCCGGTCACAGCCGCGCGGCGTGGATCGGGCTGACGAGGATGGCACGGGCGCCGAGGTCGTACAGCGCGTCCATGATGAGGTTCGCGTCCTCGCGCGGGATCATCACGCGCACCGCGGACCAGTCGCGACCGTGCAGCGGCGAGACCGTCGGGGACTCGATGCCCGAGGCCACCGCCGTGGCCTGCTCGAGCAGCGCCGTCGGGATGTCGTAGTCGAGCATGACGTACCCGCGGGCGACGAGCACGCCCTGCAGACGGCGACGGAGCACGTCGATGCCCGGGATCGACTCGTCGGTCGAGACGAGCAGCGCGGTCGACTCGAGGATGACCGGGCCGAAGATCTCGAGGCCGGCCTGCCGCAGCGTGCTGCCCGTCGAGACGACGTCGGCGACGGCGTCCGCGACACCGAGGCGCACGGCGCTCTCGACCGCGCCGTCGAGCTTCACGAGCGTCACGGTGACGCCGTGCTTCGCGAGGAAGTCCCCGACGAGCCCCGGGTAGCTCGTCGCCACCCGCACGCCGTCGAGGTCCTGCAGGGTGCTGAACCGACCGGGCGTCCCGGCGAACCGGAACGTCGAGTCGGCGAAGCCGAGCGCGTCGACCTCGTGCGCCGCCGATCCGGAGTCGAGCAGCAGGTCGCGCCCGGTGATGCCGACGTCGAGCGCGCCCGAGCCGACGTACGTGGCGATGTCGCGCGGACGGAGGAAGAAGAACTCCACCCCGTTGCGCTCGTCGAGCAGGTGGAGCGCCTTCGGGTCGCGGCGACCGGCGTACCCGGCCTCCCGGAGCATCTCGGAAGCGGTCTCGGACAGGGAGCCCTTGTTGGGCACGGCGATGCGGAGCATCAGGTGGGTCTGCTTTCTGCTGGAGGTCGGGGACGACTGCGGGTCGCGACGACGCCGGGTGGCGCGTGCGTCTCCCTACAGATGTCGCCAGACGTCCGCCGGGGTGAGGCCCTTCGCGATCATGAGCACCTGCAGGTGGTACACGAGCTGCGAGATCTCCTCCGAGGTGCGCTCGTCACCCTCGTACTCGGCCGCCATCCAGACCTCGGCTGCCTCTTCCACGATCTTCTTGCCGATCTGGTGCACGCCGGCGTCCAGTTCGGCGACGGTGCCGGAGCCCTCGGGGCGCGTGCGCGCCTTCTCGGTGAGCTCCTGGAACAGGTCGTCGAACGTCTTCACGCCGACCAGGCTACCGTCCTCGGACCCGGGGGCCGCCGTACCGTCCGGACGGGTGCTCACGATCGGGCCCTGGCTGCCGCTTCGCGGAGGTCCGCGATGCGCGCGGCCGGCTCGCCGCCGTACACGGCGGACCCTGCGACGAGCGTGTCCGCGCCGGCCGCGACGGCCTCGGGCACGGTGTCGACCGCGATGCCGCCGTCGACCTCGAGCCAGACGTCCAGCCCGGAGGCGTCCACCGCCGCGCGTGCGTCGGCGAGCTTCGGCATCACGGACGGCATGAACGACTGGCCACCGAAGCCCGGCTCGACCGTCATGAGCAGGATCATGTCGTAGGCGTCGAGGTGGTGCAGCACCTGCGTGATCGGGGTGCCGGGCTTCACGGCGACCGCGGCACGGGCCCCATTCGACCGGATCGCGGCGGCGGTGGCCACCGGGTCGTTCGCCGCCTCGAAGTGGAACGTGACGCTCGACGCCCCGGTCTCGGCGTACTTCGGCGCGTTCGCATCGGCGTCGGTGACCATCAGGTGGACGTCGAGCGGCACCGGGGAGACCTCTTGCAGGCGCTGCACGATCGGCAGGCCCAGCGTGAGGTTCGGCACGAAGTGGTTGTCCATCACGTCGACGTGCACCAGGTCGGCGGTCTCGATGCGGTGGAGCTCGCGCTCGAGGTTCGCGAAGTCGGCGGACAGGATGCTCGGCGAGATGCGGATCGTCACCTGACAACCCTACCGGCGGCTCGGGCACGCGGGACTCGGCGCCAGAGACGGTTCTCGGGCCCCGCGGCTCGAGAACTGTCGCTCAGCGCGAGAATCGGCCCCGCGGCACCCGCGGGGCAACGCGTCAGGCGGTGCGACGGAACAGGGCGATGAACATCGCGTCCGTCCCGATGCGGTGCGGCCACAGCTGCGCCGTGTTGCCGTCCGCGACGTGCGGGTCACGAGCAGCGACCGACCGCACGACGGACGCGGTGTCGAGCTGCTCGAGCACGCCCCCGTGCCGCGCCATCAGGGCATCGACCTGCCCGCGCGTCTCCGCCAGGTGCGGCGAGCACGTCACGTACGCCAGGGTCCCGCCGGGCGCGAGCACCCGGACGGCCGCGTCGAGCAGCTCGGCCTGCAGGGCGGCGAGCTCCGGGACGTCCTCCGGCTGCTTCCGCCACCGTGCCTCCGGGCGACGCCGGAGCGCCCCCAGCCCGGTGCACGGGGCGTCGAGCAGGATCCGGTCGAACGTCACGCCGGCGCCGTCGCGCCCGAAGCGCCGACCGTCGCCCTCGACGACGGTCACGCCGTCGCCGAACCCCGCGAGGGCCTTCCGCACCAGTCCGGCCCGCGCCGGCACGAGTTCGTTCGCCACGAGGACGGCCCCGCCCTGCGCCGCCTCGGCCGCGAGCAACGCGGCCTTGCCACCGGGCCCGGCGCACAGGTCGAGCCAGCGCTCCCCCGGTCGGACCGCGGACGACCGGCTCAGCGCCAGCGCCGCGAGCTGCGAGCCCTCGTCCTGCACGCGGAGCCGCCCGGCGCTGACGCCGGGCACGCGGGCCGGGTCGCCACTGATCCCGCGGATGCCGACGGGTGAGACCGGCAGGTCCGCCTCGTGGTCGGTGGGTCGGACGGGAGGCGCGGCCTCCGTGTCCTCGTCGGCTGCGGATCCGGGGGCGGCCGGCGCCGACTCGTCGGACGGCACGTCGACGTCATCGGGCACGTCGTCAACGACGGCGGCGTGGGCGGTGGCGGCGGTGACGTCCTCGGCGGTGGCCAGCCCGGGCAGCGCCGCGAGCTGCACGCGGGGTGCGACGTTGTCCGCGGCGAGGAGTGCGGCGAGCTCGTCGCGCGAGCGTTCGGCCGCGAGCGCGTCACGGAGCGCGGAGACGACCCACACCGGGTGCGACCAGCGGGCAGCGAGGAGGGCGTCACCACCGCGCCCCTCGGTGATGAGCGCGTCCCACTCGTCATCGGTGCGGGCGCCGACCTTGCGCAGCACGGCGTTGACGAAGCCGGTGGCACGGTGGGCGCCGACCTCGCGGGCGAGCTCGACCGTGGCGGACACCGCGGCGTGCGTCGGGGTGCGCATGCCGAGCAGCTGGTGGGCACCGAGGCGCATGACGTCGAGCACGTCGGACTCGATGTTGTCGATCCGGCGTCCCGAAGCGAGGGCGACGATCGCGTCGTACCGACCGAGCATCCGGATGGACCCGTAGGTCAGCTCGGTCGCGAACGCAGCGTCTCGCGCGCTCAGGCCCGCACGGCGGATGCGCGTCGGCAGGAGCAGGTTCGCGTACGCGTCGTCGACCTGCACGGCGCGGAGGACGTCGAACGCCACCCGTCGGGCGCTGGTCTGCCGGGGACCGTGGTTCCGGCGCTGGCCGGAGTTCGTGCCGCTCATGCGAGGACCTTCCCGTCGAGTCCGCCCAGGCCGCGGGCCCAGGCGGCGGCGTCCATCGCCTTCTTCCCTGCCGGCTGCACCTCGGTGAGCACGAGCGGGTCGTCGGCGGTCCCGACGAGCAGCCGACCGCCCTGGACGGTCAGCGCGCCGGGGGCGAGCGACGGGGCGGGGTCCGGCGTGCCTCCCGGCAGTCTGGAGCTGCGGAGCAGCTTGACGCGGGTCTCGCCGAGGTGGGCGTACGCGCCGGGCTCGGGCGTGACCCCGCGCAGTCGGGCGTGGACGGCGGCGGCGGGTGCGGCGAAGTCGACGCGGCCGTCGTCGATGGTGAGCTTCGGGGCGAGGGTGGGCTCGCCGGACTGCTCGGTGGCGACCGCGGCGCCGGCGGCGATGCCGTCGACGACGCGGACGACCGTCTCGGCGCCCGTCTCGGCCATCGCGGCGAGGACCTCGCCGGAGGTGGCCTCGGGGTCGATGTCGAACGGGTCGCTCGCGTACACCGGGCCGGCGTCGAGCGCCTCGACGAGCTGGAACACCGTCGCGGCGGTGCGGGTGTCGCCGGCCATCACCGCACGCTGGACCGGAGCGGCGCCGCGGTACTGCGGCAGGTCGGAGAAGTGCAGGTTGACCCAGCCGAGCCGCGGGGCGTCGAGCGCCGGCCGACGGAGCAGCGCGCCGTAGGCGACGATGACGCCGAGGTCGACCCCGAGGTCCGCGATGCGGGCGGTGACCTCGTCGTCGACGCGGGAGGCCTCGATCACCGGGAGGCCGAGCTCCTCGGCGACCTGGGCGACGGGGGTCGGGGTGAGGACGCGCTTCCGGCCCTGCGGGGTCGCCGGACGGGTGAGCACCGCGGCGATCTCGTGCTCGGACGCCGCGAGGCGGCGGAGGGTGGGGACGGCCGCAGCGGGGCTGCCGGCGACGACGAGACGCATGGGTTCGATCCTCCCATGTCCGCAGCATCCGGACGGCCGGGTCCGGCATCGGTACCGTCGGCCGCAGCCGAACGAGGAGGTTCCACCATGTCCGACGTCACCACCCCCACCGACCGCTACGCCGGTTCGAGCATCCAGAAGGTTTCACTCCTCGTCGGGATCGTCTTCCTGCTGGTCGGGATCGCCGGGTTCGTCCCCGGCCTTACCACCGGTGACCTCGGTGGTGCCGGGCACGGATCGATGGCGATGCTGCTCGGACTGTTCCAGGTGTCGGTGCTGCACAACATCGTGCACCTGCTGTTCGGTGTCGTCGGTCTGCTGGCGGCCGGGTACGCGACCGGGTCACGGATGTACCTCGTCCTCGGCGGCGTCGTCTACTTCGTACTCTGGGTGTACGGGCTCTTCACCGCCGGGCACTCCTTCGGCGCGAACTTCGTGCCGCTGAACTGGGCGGACAACTGGCTCCACCTGGTGCTCTCGATCGGGATGGTGGCGCTCGGCGTGGTGTTCCCGCGCGAGCGCCGCCGCCCCGTCAGCGCTGCGTGACCGAAGCGGTGCCGGTGCCGGTGCCTGCGCTGGCGCTGGCGTCGGCTGCGGTCCGGGCTTCGGTGAAGGCCGTCACGCACCGCCGGACCTGCTCCTCGGTGTGCGCCGCCGACAGCTGCACGCGGATCCGCGCCCGGCCCTTCGGGACGACCGGGTAGCTGAACGCCGTGACGTAGATCCCGCGCGTCTGCATCTCGTCCGCGACCCGCGCGGTCAGGGCGGCGTCGTGGAACATCACCGGGACGATCGGGTGCTCCCCCGGCAGCAGGTCGAACCCGGCATCCGTCATGAGCGACCGGAACAGCGCGGCGTTCTCGCGCAACCGGGCACGGGCGTCGTCCGACCGCTCGATGAGGTCGAGCGCGGCGACGGTCCCCGCGGCGATCACCGGCGCGAGCGAGTTCGAGAACAGGTACGGCCGGGACCGCTGCCGCAGCAGGTCCACGATCTCCCGGCGGCTGGCCACGTACCCGCCGCTGGCACCCCCGAGGGCCTTGCCGAACGTACCCGTGTAGACGTCGACCCGGTCCGCGACCCCGCACAGCTCCGGGGTGCCCCGACCGTGCTCGCCGACGAAGCCGACAGCGTGCGAGTCGTCGACGATCACGAGCGCGTCGTACCGGTCCGCGAGGTCGCAGATCTCCGCCAGGGGCGCGATCGAACCGTCCATCGAGAACACGCCGTCGGTGACGATCGCGCGGAAGCGGGCGTCCCCGGCGGCGATCAGCTGCGCCTCGAGGTCCTGCACGTCGCGGTTCCGGTAGCGGTACCGCTGCGCCTTCGACAGCCGCACGCCGTCGATGATCGAGGCGTGGTTCAGTTCGTCGGAGATGATCGCGTCCTCGGCGCCGAGCAGCACCTCGAACAGGCCGCCGTTGGCGTCGAAGCACGACGAGTACAGGATCGTCGCCTCGGTCCCGAGGAAGGACGAGACCCGTCGCTCGAGGTCGAGGTGCAGGTCTTGCGTGCCGCAGATGAACCGCACGCTCGCCATGCCGTAGCCCCACCGGTCGAGCGCGCCCTTCGCGGCCTCGACCAGATCGGCGGAGTCGGCGAGCCCGAGGTAGTTGTTCGCGCAGAAGTTCAGCAGGTCGACGCCGTCCGCCTCGATCGCCGCGCGCTGCGGGCCGGCGATGCCGCGCTCCCGCTTCGTCAGCCCGGCCTCCTCGATGCCCGCGAGCTCCGCCGCCAGGTGGTCCTTGATCGCGCCGTACATCAGATCTCCGTCCAGTCGATGACGACCTTGCCGCCGTCCGCACTCGCCGCCGCGGCGAACGCCTGTTCCCAGTCCCGGGCGGCGAACCGCGCCGAGACGATCGAGCCGATGCGGTGTCGCAGGACCTCGCTGGTCTGCAGCATCGAGCTCATGGTCTGCCAGGTCTCGAACATCTCGCGACCGTAGATGCCCTTCACGGTCAGCATGTGGGTGACGACCTTCCCCCAGTCGACGCCGATCTCCCCCGTCGGCAGCCCGAGCATCGCGATCCGACCGCCGTGGTTCATCGTGTCGACCATCGACGGCAGCGCTGTCGGCGCACCGGACATCTCGAAGCCGACGTCGAAGCCCTCGCGCATGCCGAGCTGTCCCTGTGCACTCCGCAGCGCGGCCACACCGTCGCCACCGCTGACGTCCACGCCGAGGTCGGCCCCCATCTCGGTCGCCATCGCGAGCCGGTTCGTGCTGACGTCGGTGCCGACCACGAACCGGGCGCCGGCGTGCCGGGCCACCGCGATCGCCATGAGCCCGATGGGACCGCACCCGGTGACGAGCACGTCCTCGCCGACCACCGGGAACGCGAGCGCCGTGTGCACCGCGTTGCCGAGCGGGTCGAACAGTGCACCGACATCGGGGGCGACGTCGGTGTGGTGCACCCAGACGTTCGCACCCGGCAGGGTCAGGTACTCCGCGAACGCGCCGTCACGCTGGACCCCGAGCCCCTTCGTGCGGATGCACATCTGGCGTCGGCCGGCGCGGCAGTTCCGGCACGTCCCGCACACGATGTGCCCCTCGCCGGACACCCGGTCCCCCACCGCGACGTCACGGACGGCGGAGCCGACCTCGACCACCTCGCCGAAGAACTCGTGTCCGGGGACGAGCGGGGCCGTGACCGCGGAGGCCGCCCAGTCGTCCCACCGACGGATGTGCAGGTCGGTCCCGCAGATCCCGGTGCGGAGCACCCGGATGAGGACCTCGTCCTCCGTCGGGACCGGCACCGGCCGTTCGGTCATGGTCAGTCCCGGAGCAGCATCCGGCTTGTACAGCGCCCTCATCGGCGTCATCCGCGTCACCTCGTCGTGCGTGATGTGTGTCCGTGGCGGCTCGTGACCGCCGTCGTCCAGCCTGGCACAGGTCGCGTCTGGCAGCGACGGTCGACTCGGTACGACATCGCCGACGTCGTACAACGTCGGACTCGTCGGTGGTTGCGCACGCGCGCATTCGCGGACGCGCCGGAGCGACATCGCCGATGTCGTACGACCTCGGACTCGTCGTTCCGGGTCGGCGGACGGACGGCGCGCAGGCGGCGCGCGGCGCGACGGGCGGCCTGGAGGCACGGTGCGGGTCCGCCTCGCCCCCGCGGACACGGGTGCACGGCCGGCCGGGTCAGACCTCGCTGAAGGGCTCCGCGTCGTCGAGCCGCACCCGGAGCGCCGGCGCCGCACGACGTCGGTTCCCGCCCGGCAGCACCCGACGGGTCGACGACCGCCGGATCACCTCGGCCTTGAGCGTCGCCGCGACCTCGGCGCCGTGCGCGTACGGGAAGCGCACGATCGCGCGGACGGTCCCCGGGAGCGCGTCGTCCTCGACCGGCACGGGTCCGAGCACTGCGCCGGCGGTGAGCCCCTCGAGCGCCTCGACCGCGGCCGTCACGGCCTCGTCCGTACCGCTCAACGTCGCGACCCGGACCGCCGGTGGGAAGTGCAGTTCGCGCCGATCGACGAGTTCGTCGTGCGCGGGCCCGTCGAGTCGCCAGAGCGCCAGGGCCGTCGCGAGCTTGCCGCCGATGCCGACGAGGTAGGCCTCGGCCCCTGGTGCACCCTTCGCAGCGGCGTTCGTCCAGAAGCGCAGGACGTCCTCCTGCACGCGGAGCCCCTCGCGGGCGAGCATGCGTTCCCCGTCGAGCAGCAGGACGCAGGCGTACCCCCCGGGCACGCTCGGCTCGGCCCCGCGCGTCGCGACGACGACCGACGGTCGGTCCGGGACCTCGTCGAGGGGCCGTGAGCCGTCGGCGGCCACGATCCGCGTCCCCGGGAAGGCGCGCCCGAGCTCGTCCGCGGTGCGCTGGGCTCCCTGGCCGACGGGCTTCACGGTGCCGTTGCCGCACGTCGGGCAGCGGAACCCGACCGCGAGTGCGCCGCAGAACCGGCACTGCGGCGTCGCCCCCCGGTGCGGACTGCCGAGCGGCCCGCCGCAGATCCGACAGTGCGCCCGCTCGCCGCACTCGGCGCACACCAGTCCGGTGCCGAACCCCGGGCTCGCGACCTGCACCAGGACCGCGCCGTGCTGGCTGGCCTCGCGCGCGGCGCGCCACGCGGAGCTCGGGATGCGGGCCTGGGCGGCGTAGCCCTCCGCACCGGTCTGCTGGACGGTGGGGATCACCTTTGGTGTCTTCACCCGGTACGGCGTGACGTCCTGCAGCCAGTGCAGCTCGACCAGCCGTTGCACGTCGGTGCTCCGGGCGTGCGACAGGAACAGCAGCGCTGCACCGGACTGTGCAGCCCGGACGAGGGCGACGTCCCGGGTGTGCACGTACGGGGCACGCGGCTCGATGAACGAGGCATCCCCGTCGTCCCACATCGCGATGAGGCCGAGCTCGGTCGCCGGCGCGTACATCGCGGTCCGGTTGCCGATCGCGACGACCGCGTGGGTCCGTGCCTGGAGCAGGGCCTTGGCGCGCTGCCCGTTCGTCTGCTTGGCGTCGAACCGCACCACCCGTTCGGCGGGCAGCACCGCCAGCAGCGCCCGTTCGAGGTCGGTGACGTCGCGGAAGTCCGGCACGGCGATGACGGCGGACTGCTCGGCGGCGACGGTGTGCGCTGCTGCCTGGGCGAGCGTCGCGGCCCACCCCGGGACCCAGACCGGCGCGTCGGCGTCACCGAGCGCGACCGGGTGGGGGACGGCGGCGACCGCAGCGCGACCGTGGTCGGCGAGCAGTGCCTCCAGGACGCCGTCGGCGTAGCCGGTGACGGACGGGGCCTCGACCACCGGTGGCGACCACGACGTGTCACGGGCCAGCCAGGCCTTCTCGGCACGGACCTGGCGCGTCGGGACGGCGAGCCGGAGGACGTCCGACGCGACTCCGGCGGCCCGGTCGGCCACGGCGCGGGCGAGCGTCCAGATCTCCGGGGCGAGCACCGGCACCGGGGAGACCACCGTCTCGATGTCGCTGAGTTCCCCGGGGTAGTCACCCTGGTCGACGAGCTCGACGACGTAGGCGTCGGACATCCGTGCACCCGTCCGGAGCGGGACCTTGACGCGGACCCCCGGCACGCAGTCGTCCTCGAGCCCGTCCGGCACCCGGTAGTCGAACAGACGGTCCAACTGCGGGAGCGGCGAGTCGAGGACGACGCGCGCGACGGTGGTCACGCGGTGGCTCAGACGGCTGCGGCGACGAGTCCTGCGGCGGCGCGGAGTTCCTCGACGCGATCGAGCTGCTCCCAGGTGAACCCGGGGAGCTCGCGGCCGAAGTGCCCGTACGTCGCGGTCTGCGCGTAGATCGGACGGAGCAGGTCGAGGTCGCGGATGATCGCGGCCGGACGGAGGTCGAAGACCTGCAGGATCGCGGCCTCGATCGTGGCGTCGTCCACGTGACCGGTGCCGAACGACTCGACGTACAGTCCGACCGGCTTCGCACGGCCGATCGCGTACGCGACCTGCACCTCGAGACGGTCGGCGAGACCCGCGGCGACCGCGTTCTTCGCGACCCAGCGCAGGGCGTACGCGGCCGAGCGGTCGACCTTCGACGGGTCCTTGCCGCTGAACGCACCGCCGCCGTGCCTGGAGGCACCGCCGTACGTGTCGACGATGACCTTGCGCCCGGTGAGTCCGGCGTCGCCCTGGGGGCCACCGATCTCGAACCGGCCGGTCGGGTTCACGATGACGTCGACGTGCGACGAGTCGAGGTCCACCTGGTCGAGGACCGGGCGGATCACGTGCTCGGTGATGGCGGCGGTGAGCTCGTCGAGCGTGACGGACGGCGCGTGCTGCGTGGAGAGCACCACGGTCTCGACGGTCTTCGGCACGACGCCGTCGTACCCGACCGTGACCTGGGTCTTCCCGTCCGGGCGGAGGAACGTCAGCTCGCCCGACTTGCGGACCTCTGCCAGCCGCTCGGCCAGGCGGTGCGCGAGCCAGATCGCCACCGGCATGTACTCGGGGGTCTCGTTCGTCGCGAAGCCGAACATGATGCCCTGGTCGCCTGCACCCTGCCGGTCGAGCGGGTCCACGCCGGCACCGGAGCGCGCGTCGAGGGACTCGTCGACACCCTGGGCGATGTCGGGCGACTGCGCACCGATGGAGACCTCGACGCCGCAGGTGCGGCCGTCGAAGGAGACCTCGGACGAGTTGTACCCGATGCCCGTGATGACGTCACGGACCAGCTTCGGGATCTCGACGTAGCCGGAGGTCGTGACCTCACCGGCGACGTGCACCAGGCCGGTCGTGACCATCGTCTCGACGGCGACGCGCGCGTGCGGGTCGACCGCGAGCAGTGCGTCGAGGATCGTGTCCGAGATCTGGTCGCAGATCTTGTCGGGGTGCCCCTCGGTCACCGACTCGGACGTGAAGAGGCGCAGGTTGCTGCTCGTCACCGCGATCAGTCGGCGGGCTGCTGCTGCTTGGTGACGGTGAGCTTGTCCTCGTTGATCTCGTGCAGAGCGACGGACAGCGGCTTGTCGTCGATCGTCGAGTCGACGAGCGGGCCGACGTTGTCGAAGAGCGAGCCCTCGTGCAGGTCGGCGTAGTAGTCGTTGATCTGCCGCGCGCGCTTCGAGGCGAAGATGACGAGCGCGTACTTCGACTCCACCTTGGCGAGCAGGTCGTCGATGGGCGGGTCGATGATGCCCTGGGGGTTGGCCATGGTGTCTCCTGTCGACGGAAAGATCGGTCGCACCCGGCGGGGCGCAGGCGCGCCCGGCTAGGGCGCAGTGAACAAGTCTACGACCTCGCGTGCCGCAGTGCCGACATCGGAGTTCACGATGCGCACGTCGAACTCGTCCTGGGCGGCGAGTTCGACCTTCGCGGTGTCGAGCCGGCGGGCCTGCTCCTCGGCCGATTCGGTGCCACGACCGATCAGTCGGCGGACGAGTTCCTCCCACGACGGGGGCAGCAGGAAGACGAGGACGGCCTCTGGCATGGCGTCGCGCACCTGCCGGGCGCCCTGCAGGTCGATCTCGAGCATCACCTTGTCGCCGGCGTCCAGCGCGCGGTCGATCGGCGGGCGGGGTGTGCCGTACCGGTACGAGTTGTGCACCGTCGCCCACTCGAGCAGCTCGCGGTCGCGGACCATCCGATCGAACTCGGCGTCGTCCACGAAGTAGTAGTGCACCCCGTCGACCTCGCCCGGGCGGGGCTTGCGGGTGGTCGCCGAGACGCTGAGGTTGACGTCGGGGTACTGCTCCCGGATGTACGCGCTCACGGTGCCCTTGCCGACCGCGGTGGGCCCGGCGAGGACGACGAGCTTCGAGGAACCGCGCTTCCGACCGCGGGCCGCGAGCCACTCGGCGAGCTCCGAACGCTGCCGGGTGCCGAGGCCGCCGAGGCGCTTCGACGGCGCGATCCGCAGGTCCCCCATGATCGACTCGGCCCGCGCGGGACCGATGCCGGGCAGGCTCGTCAGCAGGTCGCGGACCCGCAGGGACTTCTCCGCCGGGGCCTCGGCGTCCGACCACGCGGTGCGGGCGACGTCGAGCGCCGACCGCTCCCCCGAGGCGACGGCGGCCTTCACCGCGGCCCGGGCGCGTCGTGCCGCCACCGCGGCCGCCGCAGCGGCGACACGGTCGACCTCCGGCGGGTTCCGGTGGGCGGGGAGGTCGTCGCGGTCCGACGTCATGCGGCCGCCCCCAGCGCGGCGCGGATGCGGTCGGCGCGGTCGGCGACGAGGGCCGCCACGCCGTCGGGTCCGTCGGAGAGCAGGCCGCGGGACTCGCTCACGAGCACCTGCTCCGCTCGCGCGCCGTACAGCGCACGGAGGTCCTCGATGCGGGCACCCTGGGCACCGAAACCCGGAGCGAGGATCGGCGACGTGCCGATGGTGTCCGCGTCGATGCCGAAGTCGTCGAGGTCGAGGGTGGCGCCGAGCACGAGCCCGACGTCCCCGAGGGGCTGGTCGCCGCCGGCCCGGTTGTCGTCTGCCACGTCCAAGACGATACCGGCCGCGACGCTCCGCCCCGAACGAGGTCCCTCGGCGAGCACGGCGGTCTGCAGCACGCGGGCCTCCGGGTTGCTCGTCGCGGCCAGCACGAAGACGCCGGCACCGTTCCGGCGCGCGACCTCGACCGTCCCCGCGAGGGAGCCGTACCCGAGGTACGGGGAGACCGTCATCGCGTCGGCCGCGAACGGCCCGTCGCGGTCCAGCCACGCGAGCGCGTAGTCGTCCCCCGTCGAGCCGATGTCGCCCCGCTTGACGTCGGCGACGACCAGGAGGCCCGCATCGCGTGCCCGACGGATCGTCGCGTCGAGCGCTCGGTAACCTGCGACCCCCGCCGCCTCGAAGAAGGCGATCTGCGGCTTCACGACCGCGGCGCGGCCGGCGGCCGCGTCGACCAGGGTCGCGCCGAACGCGGTCAGGCCCTGCTCGTCGCGGCCGAGCCCCCACGCCGCCAGGGTGGCGGCGTGGGGATCGATGCCGACGCAGAGGGCGGAACGCGACCCGATGGCGGACGCGAGCCGGACGCCGAAGGAGGCCGGGCCTCCAGTCAGGGTCGTGGTGCTCACCAGGTCGCGCGCTCGAGCGCGTAGTCCTGCAGGCTCCGCACGCTGTGCGGCGACCCGATCGTCTCGATCGCCGCGACCGCGGCCCCGAGCTGCGCGATCGTCGTGAACAGCGGCTTGTCCGCCGCGACCGTCGCCGCACGGATCTCGTACCCGTCCGCACGACCGGCGGCACCCGACGGTGTGTTGATGACGATGTCGACCTCGTTGCGGGCCAGCAGGTCGACGACGCTCTCACCGCCCTCGCTGTACTTGCCGACGATCGTGACCTCGATGCCGTTGCGACGGAGCACTTCGGCGGTGCCCTCGGTCGCGGTGATCGTGAAGCCGAGCTGCTGCAGCCGGTGCACCGGCAGGACGACCTGGCGCTTGTCGGTGTCGGCGACGCTCACGAACACGGTGCCGCTCGTCGGGAGTCCGCCGTACGCGGCCTCCTGCGACTTGAGGAACGCGCGCGGGAAGTCGCGGTCGATGCCCATGACCTCGCCGGTGGAGCGCATCTCGGGGCTGAGCACCGAGTCGACGACCTGACCCTCGCGGGTGCGGAAGCGGCGGAAGGGCAGGACGGCCTCCTTCACGGCGATCGGCGACTGCATCGGCACGAAGGCGCCGTCACGGGCGGGCAGGAGGCCCTCGGTGACGAGCGCGTCGATGGTGGTGCCGGTCATCAGGCGGGCCGCGGCCTTTGCGAGCGGGATGCCGAGCGCCTTCGAGACGAACGGGACCGTGCGGCTGGCGCGCGGGTTCGCCTCGAGCACGTAGAGCACGCCCGCGCCGATGGCGAACTGCACGTTGAGCAGCCCCTGGACGCCGATGCCGCGCGCGATCTTCTCGGTCGCGTCGACGACGCCCTGGATCTCGGCGCGGCCGAGGCCGACCGGCGGCAGGGTGCAGGCGGAGTCGCCGGAGTGGATGCCGGCCTCCTCCAGGTGCTCCATGATGCCGCCGATGTAGAGCCGCTCGCCGTCGTAGAGCGCGTCGACGTCGATCTCCACCGCGTCGTCCAGGAAGCGGTCGACGAGCAGCGGGAGGTCCGGGCCGATGATCGCCTGGTCGGCCATCCGGTCGAAGTAGTCGGCGAGGGTCGCGGAGTCGTAGACGATCTCCATGCCGCGGCCGCCGAGCACGAAAGACGGGCGGACGAGGACCGGGTAGCCGATCTCCTCGGCCACCGCGGTCGCGCTGGCGAGGTCGTGCGCCGTGCCGTTCCGCGGTGCGAGCAGGCCCGCTTCGTCGAGGATCGCGGAGAACTGCCCGCGCTCCTCGGCGGAGTCGATGGCCGTCGGCGAGGTGCCGAGGATCGGGATGCCCGCGGCCTCGAGCGGCTTCGCGAGCCCGAGGGCCGTCTGGCCGCCGAGCTGCACGACGACGCCGACGAGCTCGCCGGACGCCGCCTCGGCCTCGATGACCTCGAGGACGTCCTCGGTGGTCAGCGGCTCGAAGTACAGGCGGTCGGAGGTGTCGTAGTCGGTCGAGACCGTCTCCGGGTTGCAGTTGATCATGATCGTCTCGAACCCGGCGTCGCTCAGCGCGAAGGACGCGTGCACGCAGGAGTAGTCGAACTCGACGCCCTGCCCGATGCGGTTCGGGCCGGAGCCGAGGATGACGACCTTCTTGCGGTCGCTGGGTGCGACCTCGGTCTCGGCGTCGTACGACGAGTAGTGGTACGGCGTCAGGGCCGGGAACTCGCCGGCGCAGGTGTCGACGGTCTTGAACACCGGTCGGATGCCGAGGGCGTGGCGGGCGTCACGGGCCTCCTGCTCGGTGATCCCCCGCAAGCTGGCGATCTGGACGTCGCTGAAGCCGTGCTCCTTCGCCCAGCGCAGGGTGTCCGCGTCGAGGGTCTCGGCGTTCCGGACCTCCTCCGCGACCTCGTTGATGAGGACGATCTGGTCGATGAACCAGGGGTCGATCTTGGTGGCCTCGAAGACCTCCTCCGCGGTGGCACCGGCGACGAGCGCCTGCTGCACCGTGACGATGCGGCCGTCGGTCGGGATCGTCGACTTCTGCAGCAGGGCGTCCTTGTCGAGCTCGGCCGCCGGGGTGTCCCAGTGGAACGACGAGCCGCGCTTCTCGAGCGATCGGAGCGACTTCTGCAGCGCCGTGGCGTAGTTGCGCCCGATCGCCATGGCCTCGCCGACGCTCTTCATCGTCGTGGTGAGGGTGGCGTCGGCCGCCGGGAACTTCTCGAACGCGAAGCGCGGGGTCTTCACGACCACGTAGTCCAGCGTCGGCTCGAAGCTCGCCGGGGTGACGCGGGTGATGTCGTTCTCGATCTCGTCGAGGCGGTACCCGATGGCGAGCTTCGCGGCGATCTTGGCGATCGGGAAGCCCGTCGCCTTCGACGCGAGCGCGGACGAGCGGGACACACGCGGGTTCATCTCGATGACGATGACGCGGCCGTTCGACGGGTCGACGGCGAACTGGATGTTGCAGCCGCCGGTGTCCACGCCGACGCGACGGATGATGTCGATGCCGATGTTCCGCATGTTCTGGTACTCGCGGTCGGTCAGCGTCAGCGCGGGGGCGACGGTGATCGAGTCGCCCGTGTGGACGCCGACGGGGTCGACGTTCTCGATGGAGCAGATCACGACGGTGTTGTCGTAGTTGTCCCGCATCAGCTCGAGCTCGTACTCCTTCCACCCGAGGATGGACTCCTCGAGCAGGACCTCGGTCGTGGGGCTGGACTGCAGCCCGTCACCGACGAAGCGGACGAGTTCTTCCTCGTTGTAGGCGAAGCCGGAACCGAGACCGCCCATGGTGAAGGACGGGCGGACGACGAGCGGGTAGCCGAGGTCCTTCGCGAACTCCTTCGCCTCTTCCAGCGTGTGCGCGATGTGGCTGCGGGCCACGTCGGCGCCGGACTCGAGGACGAGCTCCTTGAAGAGCTGGCGGTCCTCGCCGCGCTGGATGGCGTCGACCTTCGCGCCGATGAGCTCCACGCCGTACTTGTCGAGGATGCCCTCGGCGTCGAGCTTGATCGCGGCGTTCAGGGCGGTCTGGCCACCGAGGGTCGGCAGCACGGCGTCCGGCTGCTCGATCTTGATGATCTCCTCGAGCGACGCGCTCGTGATCGGCTCGATGTAGGTCGCGTCGGCGAAGTCCGGGTCGGTCATGATCGTCGCCGGGTTCGGGTTGACGAGGATCACGCGGACGCCCTCGGCACGGAGGACGCGGCACGCCTGGGTACCGGAGTAGTCGAACTCGGCGGCCTGACCGATGACGATCGGGCCGGAGCCGATGACGAGGACGGAGTTGATGTCTGCGCGCTTGGGCATCAGTTCGCTTCCTTGGTGATGTCTGCTGCGGGGGTCGTGGCGTCGGCGGTGGCCGCGTCGAGCGGCTCCCCGTCACGACGCGCGCGCACCAGGTCCGCGAACCGATCGAAGAGGTACATGGAGTCGTGCGGACCGGCCGCCGCCTCCGGGTGGTACTGCACGCTGAACGCGGGCACGTCGAGCGCGCGGAGGCCCTCGACGACGTTGTCGTTCAGGGAGTAGTGCGAGACCTCGACGCGACCGAAGCCGGCCGGCGACTCGAGGACCTCGCCGAGGGGCGCGTCGACCGCGAAGCCGTGGTTCTGGCTCGTGATCTCGACCTTGCCCGTGGTCGTGTCGAGCACCGGCTGGTTGATGCCGCGGTGCCCGAACGGCAGCTTGTAGGTGCCGAAGCCGAGCGCACGGCCGAGCAGCTGGTTGCCGAAGCAGATGCCGAAGAACGGGCGTCCGGTCTTCAGGCTCGCCTGCAGCAGCTCGACCTGGGCGTCGGATGCCGCGGGGTCACCGGGGCCGTTCGAGTAGAACAGCGCGTCCGGCGCGAGCTCCTCCAGCGAAGCCGCGGTGATGTCCTGCGGCACGACGTGCACCTCGAAGCCGCGCTGGGCGAGGTAGCGCGTGGTGGAGGCCTTCACGCCGAGGTCGAGCACGGCCAGCCGGCCGATCTGCTCGCCGACCGCGGGGACCACGTAGGTCTCGGGTGTCGACACGATCGACGAGAAGCTCGCGCCCGCCATCGTCGCCTGCCCGCGGACCGCGTCCAGCTGCTCCGACTCGGACAGCGCCGCGTCGGCACCGCTGAACAGGCCGCCCTTCATGGCGCCGGCGTCGCGGATCCGGCGGGTGAGCGCCCGGGTGTCGATGCCGGAGATGCCGACGATGCCGTCACGCACGAGGTGCTCGTCGAGCGACGCGTTCGCACGGTGGTTCGACACGACGCGGCTGGGGTCGCGCACGACGTAGCCGGCGACCCAGATGCGACGGGACTCGGGGTCCTCGTCGTTCACACCCGTGTTGCCGATGTGCGGCGCGGTCTGCACCACGATCTGCCCGGCGTACGAGGGGTCGGTGAGCGTCTCCTGGTACCCGGTCATGCCGGTCGCGAAGACCACCTCGCCGAGCGTGCGCCCGCGGGCGCCGTAGGCCCAGCCGTCGTACCGGGTGCCGTCCTCGAGGACCAGTACGGCCCGTTCGCGTGTCATCAGTTCGTCCCTTCGCCCGCGGTGTGCGGGTGTTCGTGCTTCGTCGACAGTCCCTGCAGGGCGACGAGCGCTGCTGCGTCGCCCTCCGGGAACCGGAAGTAGGTGTCGAGGTCCGTCGCACCTGCGGCGCCGGTCGCCGTCCATCGCAGACGGACCAGTCCCCCGGGCTCGACCACACGGTCGATGGCCCACGTGGCGCGGTCGGCGCCACGGACGGCGTCGGCTGCGATCCACCGGTCGGGGGTGCCGGCGTGGTGCAGCACCACGCCGGTGTCGTGGACGGTCACGCCGCCGCGGCCCCGGAAGCCGAGACCGCCCGCCGTGATCCGTTCGAGCGGCTGATCGGCGCGGGTCGTCGCGACGGTGAACCCGTCCCACGCACCGGCCGCCGGTGACAGGTCGGCCGGGACACCGACTGGAGGCACGGCTTCCGCCTGCTTCCTGGCCCGCGTCCGCCAGGTGCGCGCCATGGCGACGAACAGCGCGACGACGAGGGCGAGGATGATCCCGCCTTCGAGCCAGCGCAGCGCATCACCGCTCATGCGGTCGCCGCCGTCCGGGTCGCGCGGGCGTGCCCGGCGATCGTCTCGGCGTCGACGAGTTCCCCCGCCAGGACCGTGGGGTACCCGTGGTGGAAGGTCGCGACGACGCGGCCGGGCAGCTGCATGCCGAGGTACGGCGAGTTCTGCGACTGGCCGGCGAGGTCGGTGACCGCGAACTCCCGGCGCACCGACGGGTCGTAGAGCGTGATCTCGGCGGGGGCGCCCTCGGCGATGCGCTGCCCGTGGCCCTCGACCTGCCCGATCCGCGCGGGCGCCTCGGACAGCACGCGGGCGACGTCGGCCCAGTCGAGCTGGCCGCTGTCGACCACGGCCGCGTGCACCACGCTCAGCGCCGACTCGAGGCCGACCATGCCGTTCGCCGCCGCCGGCCACTCGCAGCACTTCGCCTCGGCGGTGTGCGGGGCGTGGTCCGTCGCGACGATGTCGATCGTGCCGTCGGCCAGGGCGGCCCGGAGCGCGTCGACGTCCTCGCGGGAGCGCAGCGGCGGGTTGACCTTGTAGCGGGCGTCGTACCCCGGGGCGCCGTCGTGTCCGGCGATGAGGTCCTCGGTCAGGACGAGGTGGTGCGGGGTGACCTCGGCCGTGACGTCGATGCCGCGGGACTTCGCCCAGCGGATCACCTCGACGCTGCCGGCGGTCGAGACGTGGCAGACGTGCAGTCGTGCTCCGACGTGGTCGGCGAGCAGCACGTCGCGGGCGATGATCGCCTCTTCCGCGACGGCCGGCCAACCCGCGAGCCCGAGCTCCGACGACAGACGGCCCTCGTTCATCTGCGCGCCGATCGTCAGCCTCGGCTCCTGCGCGTGCTGCGCGAGCACGCCGCCGAAGCCCTTGATGTACTCGAGCGCCCGACGCATCAGGAGCGGGTCGGACACGCACGAGCCGTCGTCCGAGAACACCCGGACCCTCGCCCGGCTCGTCGCCATCGCACCGATCTCGGACAGGTGCGTCCCCTGCAGTCCCTGCGAGACCGCGCCGATCGGGCGGACCGTGACGTACCCGGCGTCGTCACCGAGCGCCTGCACCTGCTCGACGACGCCGGCCGTGTCGGCCACCGGCGACGAGTTCGCCATCGCGTTCACGGCGGTGAAGCCGCCGGCGGCCGCGGCACGCGAGCCGGTGAGCACCGTCTCCGACTCCTCGAAGCCGGGCTCGCGCAGGTGGGTGTGGAGGTCCACGAGACCGGGCAGGGCGATCAGCCCGTCCGCGTCGACGACCGTGGCGCCGGCCGCGTCGAGACCGGACCCGACCGCGGTGATGCGCCGCGCCTCCAGACGGATGTCGGCACGCGTGCCGTCGACCAGCTGCGCGCCGCGGATGAGGTGGGCGGTCATGCGACGGTCTCCTTCGTTGCTGCGTTCGGTTCGGACCCGGTGAGGGCCAGGTAGAGCACGGCCATCCGGACCGACACGCCGTTCTCGACCTGCTCGACGACCGTCGAGCGCGGGTCGTCGGCGGCGACGCCGGCGATCTCGAGGCCGCGGTTCATCGGACCGGGGTGCATGATCAGGGTGCGCTCGTCCAGCCGAGCGAATCGACTCGCCGTGAGCCCCCAGTGCCGGGTGTACTCCCGCGGGTTCGGGAAGAAGGCGTCGTTCATCCGCTCCTGCTGGATGCGGAGCGTCATCACGACGTCCGGGTCCTCGGCGAGGGCGACGTCGAGGTCGTGGTGCACCGCGGCCCCGAACGGCGTCGTGGTCGCGGGCAGCAGCGTCGGCGGCGCGGCGAACGTCACGTTCGCGCCGAGGGTCCGGAGGAGCCACGCGTTGCTCCGTGCGACGCGGCTGTGCAGGACGTCGCCGACGATGAGCACGCGCACGCCGTCGAGGCCCTGGCCGCGGCTGCCGGCACCGTGCAGGCGACGGCGCATCGTGAACGCGTCGAGCAGCGCCTGCGTGGGGTGCTCGTGCGTGCCGTCGCCCGCGTTGACCACGGGGACGTCGATCCAGTCGGCGTCGGCGAGGACGCGGGGCGCCCCGGACGCGCCGTGCCGCATGACGATGCCGTCGATGCCCATGGCGCCGAGGGTCTGCACGGTGTCCTTGAGGGATTCGCCCTTCGAGACGCTCGAGCCCTTCGCGGCGAAGTTCAGGACGTCGGCGGAGAGTCGCTTCGCGGCGGCCTCGAACGAGATCCGGGTGCGCGTGGAGTCCTCGAAGAAGAGGTTCACGACCGTCTTGCCGCGGAGTGCCGGGAGCTTGCGGACCTCGCGGGTGTTGACCTCGGCCATCTCCTCGGCGACGTCGAGGATGTGGATCGCCTCGGCGCGGGAGAGATCGGCGGTGGAGAGGAGGTGCTTCACGCGATCCCCCCGTCGCGCTGCGTCTCGCTCTGTTCGATGACGACCTCGTCGGTGCCGTCGGTCTCGGTCAGGCGGAGCGTGACCCGCTCGTCGGACGCCGTCGGCAGGTTCTTGCCGACGTGGTCTGCACGGATCGGGAGCTCGCGGTGCCCGCGGTCGACCAGGACCGCGAGCCGGACCGCACGCGGGCGGCCGATCCCCTGCAGCGCGTCGAGCGCCGCCCGGACCGTGCGGCCGGAGTACAGGACGTCGTCGACGAGCACGACGACCCTGCCGTCGATGCCGCTCGCGGGGATGGTCGTCCGGTGCGGTGCCCGCCCGATGCCGTGCCCGAGGTCGTCACGGTGCATCGTGACGTCGAGCGTGCCGACGCGGTGCGACGGGCCGGGCGTCGACGCGTCCGCGGGTTCGCTCGTCCACTCGGGTTCGATGTCCGACAGGATGCGGTCGAGCCGCTCGGCCAGGACGGCACCCCGTGTCGGGATGCCCAGGAGCACGAGGTCCGAGGCGCCGTGGTTGGCCTCGAGGATCTCGTGCGCGATGCGTGTCAGAGCACGCGTGATGTCGGGGTGCTGCAGAACCGTTCTGGTTCCCACGCCGACCTCCTTCCCCGCCTCACCGGACGGCATTAAAGGATGCTGACGTGGTCAACCCTACCGGGACTCCTGGTCCTCTGCGACCGTCCGACCGGACGGTGCACCGCTCGTCTTCTCGCCGGGTGCACGCCCGCCGGCGACCGCTCCGAGCACGCCGTTGACGAACCCGGCGGACTCCTCCGTCGAGAGCGACTGGGCGAGTTCGACGGCCTCGGCGATCGCGACGGCGTCGGGCACCTCGGGGTTGAACCGGAGCTCCCAGACGCCCATGCGCAGGATGCACCGGTCGAGCACGGGCATCCGGGCGATCGACCAGCCCTGCGCGTGCTCGACGATCACCTTGTCGAGCTCAGCGCGGTCGTCGTCGACACCCGTCACGATCTGTCGTGCGTAGTCCCAGCTGGAGGCGCGCTCCGGCTGGTCCAGGTGCCGCACGGTCTCGGTCGCGAGGACGTCCGAGATCGGCAGCTCCCGCACCTCGGCCACGTACAGCATGTCGAGGGCGCGCTTGCGGGCCTTCGAACGAGCACTCATACGGTCAGCGCCTAGGAGTTGACGCGGCCGAGGAAGCTGCCGTCGCGCGTGTCGATCTTCACCAGGGTGCCGCTCTCGAGGTACAGCGGGACCTGGATGCGGTGACCCGTCGCGATGATCGTCGCGTCCTTGGTGCCGCCGGACGAGCGGTCGCCCTGCAGGCCGGGCTCGGTCTCGACCTCGGTCACGATCGACGTCGGGAGCTCGACGTACAGCGGGTTGCCCTCGTTCATCGCGATGGTGACCATCGCCGACTCGAGCAGGAAGTTCTTGGCGTCCCCGACGACCGTCGCCGACACCGGGATCTGGTCGTACGTGTCGGTGTCCATGAACACGTACGAGTCGCCGTCCTCGTAGAGGTACTGGTAGTCGCGACGGTCGACGACCGCGGTGTCGATCTTCGCGCCGGCGTTGAAGGTGCGGTCGACGACCTTGCCCGACACGACGTTCTTGAGCTTGGTGCGGACGAACGCACCGCCCTTGCCCGGCTTGACGTGCTGGAACTCGACGACCGACCAGAGCTGCCCGTCGATGATGAGAACGGCGCCGTTCTTGATGTCAGTGGTACTGGCCATGAGTGTTCGATGTCCCGTTCGTCGTGTTGTGAAGGTCTGCGGGCGAGAACGCCCCGGACGAGTGTAGCGGACGGCTCATTCGCGCTTCCGCGCCAGCACCGAGTCGATCGCCGCCCAGCCGAGCAGCACCACCGCCGCTCCCCCGAGCAGTGCACCGGCGACGCCCGTGGAGATCACGGCGGTCGGCCGGGCCGGTGACGCCAGGTACACGATCGCCAGGATGCCCGCCCCGGCACCGAGCAGCACGAGCAGGACCCGGCGGACGACGCCGTTCAGCGTGCGTCGGTCCCGTCGGTCCGCGAACAGCCGGATGTTGACCGAGAGCTTGCCGGTCTCGATCGCCTCGCCGATCCGGTCCACGCGCCGGGGCAGACGGCGTGCGGCCGACACGACCCCGAACAGCTCGCGCACCGCGACGTCCCGGAGCTTCCCGGGCCGGAGCTGGTCGCGGATCTGCTCGCGGGCGAGGCCGCGGGACTCGTCGAGCAGGTCGAACGACGGCGCGAGCGTGCGGAGCGTGCCCTCGAAGATCGCGAGGGCGCGGGCCGCGGCCACGAAGTCCGGCGGCGGCTTCAACCGGTACCGTCCGAACACCTCGACGGCATCGTCCACCGTCTCCACGCCGATGCGGGCACCCGGCCCGAGCTCGTCCGCGACGAAACGGGCGATGGCGCGACGGAAGTCGGGTTCGTCCTCGGCGTCACGGACGGGTGCCATCCGCAGCACCGCGTCGGCGATCGCTTCGGTGTCGTCCTGGATGTACGCGGCGAGGAGCTGCTGCACGGTGTCCCGGAGGCCGGGGTCGAGCCGCCCGACGGATCCGAAGTCGATGAGTCCGGGTCGGCCGTCCGGCAGCAGCAGGATGTTCCCGGGGTGCATGTCGGCGTGGTACACCCCGTCGAACACGACCTGCCGGAGGAACGCGCGCAGGATCGCACGCATCGGCTCGTCGAGGTCACGGTCGGACCGCTCCGACCGGATGGCACTCAGGGTGTCGCCCTCCAGGAACTCCATCACGAGCACCCGACGCCCGGAGAGGTCGGGGTACGGGGTGGGGAACCGCACCTCGTCCGGGCGGGCGCTGCGGGCCTGGGCGGCCCGGAGCGTGACGAGGTTCCGGAGCTCCGACGAGAAGTCCACCTGCCGCACGAGGTCGTCGGCGTACTGCGCGGCGACGTCCTGCACGCCGACCTGACGGGCCTCGGTCGAGAGCCGGGACATGAACCGGACCACCCGGAGCGCGATGTCGACGTCCCGACGCACCGCTCGGTCGATCCCCGGCCGCTGCACCTTCACCGCGACGCTCGTCCCGTCCACGAGCCGCGCGCGGTGCACCTGGGCGATCGACGCCGCGGCGACCGGGACCGGGTCGAAGGCGGCGAACACCTGGTCCACGGGAGCACCGAGCTCGCGCTCGAGAAGCGCCCGGACGTCGTCCGGGTCGGCCGGGGTGACGCTCCGTTGCAGGTGCGCGAGGCCCTCGGTCCACTCCTCGGGGAGCAGGTCGTCGCGCGTCGACAGCAGCTGTCCCATCTTCACGAACCCGCCGCCCGCCTCCTCGAGGGCACGGCGCAGGTGGTCGGCCTGGCTGGTCCGGAGCGCGGAGGTCGCCGGGTCGTGCGAGAAGTCGAGGCGGCGGAACGGCAGGAGCTCGTGACGGCGGGCGATGGCGAGGAGTTCGGCGAACCGTCGGCCGCGGGACCGGAGCGTTCCGGCCGCGACCTCCGGCGAGCCGCCGAGGTCGCTCAGGCGGGGCGGGGTGGGCACGGATCCAGTGTGCTCCCCCGGCCTGCGTGGTCGGTCCTCCACAGCCTGGAGGCGCGGCTCACCGTCCACGGATCGGCTGACGCCCGCCGTCGGTGCGCCTCCACGGCGTCAGGCTGCGGGCATGGAGACAGCACTCACCGGCGCGGTGATCGCCGCGGGCGCGGCGATCGTCGCCGCCGTCGTCAGTTGGTTCGGGGCGTTCCAGAACCGCCGCACCGCCGATCGCGACCACGCGTGGGACCGGTTCACGTGGTCCGTGTCGCAGCGAGAAGAGGACCGTGCGTACGACATTTCAGCGACTGTGCTCCGACGGCTCGAGACCGTAGCGTGGTGGTCGAAGAAGGGCCGACGGCTGGCGTCTCGGGCGCTCCGGAGACGCTCGACACCGCGGTCGACCGTACGAACCGAGGGAGACGACTGATGGCGATCTTCAGGCCGCTGCCCGACGCGCCCGGCTTGGACGATGACGACGACGAGGTCGACGCATGGGAGCTCGGAGCCACCATGGCGGAGTACCGCGAGTGGCGGCGGACCGACGTCATCACCCTCTCGATGCGGGTGAAGTGGTGGTGGCGACGCACCCGCCGCGTGCTGCGGTGAACCGGCCGGGTCAGGCACCGTCGCCGTTGTAGCGAGCGGTGGCGCCGGACTCGACGAGCTCCCGGAAGCGGTGCAACGCGTGCTCCGCCCCGACACCGTGCTCCTGGTGGACGTCGATGCCCCGGGCGCGCAGCTGCTCCTGCCAGTCGGACGGCACCGGGCCCTCGTCGAACCCGGTGATGCGCTCGACCGTGGCGCAGTCGGCCGCGAACTCCACGGCGGACACCCCCGACCACAGCAGTGCACCGAGGCACATCACGCACGGCTGCGCGTTCACCACGAGGGTGCGGCGCCGCCCGACGTCACGGCCGAGGTTCCACGCGCCGACCCGGGCGTGCGCCAGGCCGATCGTGACGACCTCGGCGTGCATCGACGACACGTTCGAGTGCAGGACCAGGTTCGTACCGATCGACAGCACGTCGCCGGACTCCTCGTCGACGACCAGCGCGGCGAAGGGTCCGCCGGTACCCTCGTCGACGTTCCGGGTGGCCAGCTCGGTCACGAGCGCGAACCGTCCGGCGCGGTCGGGCAACTGCGTCGGGGCGGCGAGCTGCGCCGCCCGGAGCCACTCGGGGACGCCGACACGGAGCTCGGTGGGGAACGGGGCGAGGACTGGTCCGGACATGGCGAGGACGCTAGCGGCGCTCGGTTTCGAGGGTGTTTCCCGGTCGAAACGCGGCGGAAACACCCCGCCCGTATCGTCGGGACGAACCGCTGGCGGACACGGAAGGGGCAGCGATGACGGCACACGACTCGCAGTACGCGCCCCGCCGCTGGCCCCGCGGTGCGATCGCGCACGGGCACTGACGAGCGACCCCGCGACCGGCGCAGACGCGTCGGCCGCACCACGTCACCGTCCACCGACGTCCCACCGATGTCCCCCTGAGAGGACACCACCGTGCAGCAGATCCACCTCGCCATGTTCCTGTTCCCCGGCTACCACCTCGGTGCCTGGCGCCTGCCCGACGCCGTCCCCGAGCTCGACCTCGGGATCGAGCACTACGTCCGCGCCGCCGAACTCGCCGAGGCCGCGAAGCTCGACGCGATCTTCTTCGAGGACCAGGCCGCCGTCCGCCGCAGCAACGACATCCTCGCCGGCGACGACTACGGCGCGGCGAACCCGCGCTCCGTCCACTTCGACCCGACGATGCTCCTGCCAGCCCTGGCGATGCGGACCTCCCGCCTCGGGCTCGCCGCGACGTCGACGACGACCTTCAACGACCCGTTCAACCTGGCCCGGCGGTTCTCGACGCTCGACCACATCAGCAACGGTCGCGCCGGCTGGAACCTCGTGACGTCGTTCAACGAGGACGAAGCGCAGAACTTCGGCCTCGACGCCCACGTCCAGCACGCGGCCCGCTACGAGCGTGCGAGCGAGTTCGTCGACGTCGTCACCGGGCTCTGGGACTCGTGGGACGCCGACGCGATCACCCGCGACAAGGAGTCCGGCACGTACTTCGACATCGCCAAGATGCGGTTCCTGCAGCACGAGGGCGAGCACTTCCGGGTGCGCGGCCCGCTCACGACCGGACGGAGCCCGCAGGGCCGGCCGGTGGTGTTCCAGGCGGGGGCCTCGGAGCCCGGCCGGTTGCTCGCGGCCCGGACTGCCGACGTCGTCTTCACGCTGCAGTCCGACCCGGGCGAGAGCCGCGCGTTCCGGGACGACATCCGTGCCCGGGCAGAGCGGTTCGGCCGCGACCCGGAACACGTCAAGGTCCTGGTGGGGATGACCCCGATCGTCGGCGAGACCGACGCACAGGCACGGGACCTCGCCGACCGGATGATGGCACTCATCCCGGACGACCTGGCCCTGAGCAACCTCAAGCCTCTCGCGGGTGGTGTCGACTTCCGGCAGTTCGACCCGGATCTCCCCGTCCCCGAGCTGCCTGAGTCGAACGCCGGCAAGTCGCACCGCGAGGCGATCATGGCGGTGTCACGGAACCAGGGACTCTCGACGATCGAGACCGCCCGGTACTTCGCCGAGGGCAGCTACCGGAAGATGATCGGGTCGCCGTCGAGCATCGCGGACACCATGCAGGAGTGGTCCGAGGCGGGTGCGTGCGACGGGTTCCTGGCCGTACCGACGCACTTCCCCACCGGCGTCGAGGACTTCACGCAGCTGGTCGTGCCGGAGCTCCAGCGCCGCGGGCTGCACCGGACGGAGTACTCCGGCCGGCACCTGCGCGAGCACCTGGGCGTGCAGCAGTTCGCTGCCTAGACCCCGACCTCCTGGTAGGCGGTGAACAGCAGGTGGTCCTCGGGGCCCTCGAGGGTGACCGGCTTGCCGACGCCGTCCAGGATGATGAACCGCAGCATGCCGGCACGGGCCTTCTTGTCACGACGCATCGTGGCGAGGAGGCCCTCCCAGCGGCCGAGGCCGTACGACGTGGGGAGCTCGAGCGACTCGAGGATCGCCCGGTGCCGGTCGACCGTCGCGTCGTCGAGGTGTCCGGTGAGGCGCGCGAGTTCGGCGGCGAACACCATCCCGACGGCCACCGCGGCACCGTGTCGCCACTGGTAGCGCTCGGCGTGCTCGATCGCGTGCCCGAGGGTGTGTCCGTAGTTGAGGATCTCGCGGCGGCCCTGCTCGGTGAAGTCGTCGGAGACCACCTGCGCCTTGAGCTCGATCGCGAGCTCGACGACCCGGCGGAACTCCGGCGTCGACGGATCGGTGACCCGGGCGACGTCCGCCTCGACGATCTCGAGGATCTCCGGCACGGCGATGAACCCGGCCTTCACGATCTCGGCGAACCCGGTGAGGATCTCGTTGCGCGGCAGGGTGCGGACGAGGTCGATGTCCGCGACGACGGCACGAGGCGGGTAGAAGGCGCCGACGAGGTTCTTGCCCTCGTTCGTGTTGATGCCGGTCTTGCCGCCGACGCTCGCGTCGACCATGCCGAGCACGCTCGTCGGGATCGCGACGTACGGGACACCGCGCAGCCACGTCGCCGCCACGAACCCGGCGAGGTCGGTGACCGCTCCGCCGCCGAGGCCGATGACCGCGTCGGTGCGGGTGAAGTCGGACTGCCCCATGATCTGCCAGCAGAACGCCGCGACCTCGACGCGCTTGGCGCCCTCGGCGTCGGGGACCTCGGCGATGAGGGCTTCGAGGCCGGCGTCGACGAGCAGCTGGCGGAGGTCGTTCGCGCGCGCACCGAGGGTCGGCGCGTGCACGATGAGGACCTTCGCCACGCGCGGGCCGAGCAGTGCCGGCACGGACCCGAGCAGACCGTTCCCGACGGCCACGACGTACCCGTCGTCCCCGCCGACGCGGATCTCGGTGGTGCCCTCCGGCAGGATCGACTGGGTGGACTCGGTCACGGTGCTCCTTCGTTCGTGGTGCTGGACGGTCCCGTGGGCCCGTCGGCGAGCCGCAGCCACGCCACGACGTCGTCGACGACGTGCGACATCGGCCGGCGCGAGGTGTCGAACACCGCGTGCGCGAGCTCGGCGTAGGTGGCCGCCCGCTCGTCCATGATGGTCTGCCAGGCGTCGATGCCGCCGTTCGCCAGCAGTGGTCGGTCACTGCCGGCGATGCGGTCGGCGACGGCCTCCGGCGAGACGGTGAGCAGGACGACAGCGGCACCGGCCATGGCCTCGCGCGTCGCCACGTGCGTGACGGCCCCGCCACCGACGGCGATCACGCCGCCGGTCGCCATCGCGGTGCGCACGGCCTGCGCCTCGAGCTCGCGGAACGCCGGCTCGCCGCGGTCGGCGAAGATGCCCGGGATGGGTCCGTGTTCGCGGACGATCACCCGGTCGGTGTCCGTGAAGGGCACACCGAGCGCCTTGGCCACGCGCTTGCCGACGCTGGACTTCCCGGCGCCCATCGGCCCGATGATGACGACCGGTGCCGCGGGACCGGCCGACGACGACTCCGCCGCCGGCTCGGGTGCGTGCGTCACCAGGCCGAGGTGTGCTCGGCGGCCTCGGTGCGCCGGGTGCGCAGCGTCTCCGGGATCGACGCGAGGTACGCGTCGAGGTTCCGCTTCGTCTCGACGACGTTGTCGCCGCCGAACTTCTCGAGCACAGCGTCAGCGAGGACGAGGGCGACCATGGCCTCGGCCACGACGCCCGCGGCGGGGACGGCGCAGACGTCCGAACGCTGGTGGTGCGCCGAGGCGTCCTCGCCCGTGGTGACGTCGACGGTGTGCAGTGCGTGCGGGACCGTGGCGATCGGCTTCATGCCGGCGCGGACGCGGAGCACGGTGCCCGTGGACATGCCGCCCTCGGTGCCACCGGCGCGGTCGGTCGTGCGGTAGATCTCGCCGTCCTCACGGAACAGCTCGTCGTGCGCCTCGGACCCGCGACGAGCGGCGGTCGCGAAGCCGTCGCCGACCTCGACGCCCTTGATCGCCTGGATGCCCATGATCGCCGCGGCGAGCCGGGCGTCGAGACGGCGGTCCCACTGCACGTGCGAGCCGAGGCCCGGGGGCACGCCGTAGAACAGGACCTCGACGACACCGCCGAGCGTGTCGCCGTCCTTCTTCGCGGCCTCGACCTCGGTCACCATGCGCGCCGAGGTCTCGGCGTCGAAGCAGCGCAGCTGGTCGTCGTCGAGCCGGTCGACGTCGTCGGGGAGCGGGAGCGCCGTGCCGTCCGGGACCCGGACGGTGCCGACCTGCAGGGTGTGCGCGACCGACCGGATGCCGAGCTCGGCGAGGAAGGACTTCGCGACGGCGCCAAGCGCCACCCGGGCCGCGGTTTCGCGAGCGGAGGCGCGCTCGAGGATCGGACGGGCCTCGTCGAAGCCGTACTTCTGCATGCCGACCAGGTCCGCGTGCCCGGGACGCGGCCGGGTCAGGGGCGCACTGCGACCACGCGAGATCTCGGTCTGCTCGACCGGCTCGGGGTTCATGACCTCGACCCACTTCGGCCACTCGGTGTTGCCGATGCGGATCGCGATCGGGCTGCCCAGGGAGTACCCGTGACGGACGCCGCCGGAGACGTGCAGTTCGTCCTGCTCGAACTTCATGCGCGAGCCACGGCCGTAGCCGAGCTTGCGACGCGCGAGATCGGTACGGATGGACTCGAACGACACCGGGACACCCGCGGGCAGGCCCTCGAGCATCGCGATCAGTTCGGGTCCGTGCGACTCACCAGCAGTCAACCAACGAAGCATGGTGTCCATCTTCCCACAGCGCCGACCCGTGCGACGCGCCCCCGACTACTGGTAGTCGGGGTGCGCGCGCAGCCAGGCCTGGAACTGCCTGACCGCCACCTGGTGCTGGGCGTAGGTGTCCGAGAAGACCGTCTCGCCCGTCTCCAGGTTGACCGTCACGAAGTACTCCCAGTTGCCCGTCGCCATCTTCGTCACCGCGGTGATCGCGATGTCGCCCGGGTTCGAGATCGGTGCCGGCGGGAGCCCCTCGTGCACGTAGGTGTTGTACTTGTTCGACGCGTCCGCACGCTCGGCGTCGGTCGTCGTGACGGTGTGCGTGTTGCCCGTGCCGTACGCCACCGTCGCGTCGGACTGCAGGAGCATCCCCTTGTCGAGACGGTTCTGGAACACCCGCGCGACCTTCGGGTAGTCGGCCGCGAGGCCGGCTTCCTTCTGCACGAGCGACGCGAAGACGATCACGTGCTCCTGGTCGGCCTCGGCGACGCCGGCCGCGGACAGGTGCTCCTTCATCGTGTCGACCATCGACTTGAAGTACTGCGTGGCCGTCCACCCGGGGTTGATCGGGTACGTGGCGGGGAACAGCCAGCCCTCGAGGGTGGTGACGTTCGCCGGCAGGCCGTAGGCGGACAGGTCCTTCGCCGCGGCGTCGACCTCGGCCGCCGTGAGCCCGGCCTTCGAGACCATGCCCGCTTCGATGTCCTTGAGGGCCGTGCCCTCGGGGATGACGATCGAGGCCTGCACGTGGTTCTTCGAGTCCTGCAGCGCTGCGAGGGCCGACTTCGAGCTCATCTCCTTCTTGAGGGAGTACGAGCCGGGCTGGAACTGCACGTCGGGCGAGGCGAGCAGCAGCTTGTAGAACACCTTCGAGTCCTTCACGACGCCGCTGCGCTGCAGCGTCTTCGCGACGTCCTCGCCGATGTCGCCCTGCTTGATCGTGATGGTCACCTTGCTGGTGCCGCTGCCCGTGTAGTCGTCGGGTTCCTTGTTGCCGCTGATCGCGGCGATGACCTGCTGCACCTTCGGCGCGGCGAACGCGTACGCCGAGACCCCGGCGCCGAGCACGACCGCGACGATCACGATGCCGGCGATGAGCGGTCCGCGGCGTCGGCGGCGACGCGGCTCACGGGGCTCGCGTGGCGCCCTGGAGGCTCCCCCGCGTCCGCCGCGACCGCCGCGTCCGTCGTCTCCCGCGCCTCCAGGGCCGTCGTCGCCCTGGACAGGTCCGCGCGTGCCCGCGTCCTGGTTCGTGCTGCCGCTCGCGGCGGCACGCTGGTCGTCGTCGACGTGCAGTTCGCCGGTGAGGAGCGCGTGCACCTCGGGGTCGACGCCCGCAGGCGTCGGAGGGACGGGTGCTGCGGGTGCCGCTCCGGCCGGAGCGGGTGCGTCGGCGTCAGCAGCGCGAGCTGCCTCCGCCGCCTCGGCCGCTCGGGCTTCCCGGCGGGACATCGGTCGTGCGGTGGCCTCATGGGCGGAAGTCGTCTTCCGCCCCTCGGCGTCGTTGCCGGGCGCGATGATCGCGTTCCAGTCCAGGTCGTCTGCCAACGGTCCTCGGTCTCTCGGTCGGGAACTCCGCCTGGGCTACGGTGCTGGGCGACGGTGTGGCAGCCGCGGTCAGGGGAACGGTGCTGTGGCGCACTGTCAGGGGAGCGTGGCCCCCGGTGGGGCACTGGACGCACGCTCGTGGTCGAGCGCGTGTTGCAGAATGATAACAGCGGCCGCTTGGTCGATCACGGCGCGCGACTTCTTCGTGTTCTTCCCGGCCTGGTGCAACCCCCGCTGCGCGGTCACCGTCGAGAGCCGCTCGTCCACGAGCCGGACGGGCCGGTGCTCGGCGAGACGCTCGGCGAACGCACGGGCGTCGGCGGTCGACGGGGTGTCCCCTCCGGACATCGACAGTGGCAGACCCACCACGATCTCGAGGACGTCGTACTCCTCGGCGATCTCGGCGATCCGGCGCACGTCGGTGGCCTCCTTCCGGGCGACGGTCTCGACGGGCGTCGCGAGGAGCCCGTCACGGTCGCACACCGCGACACCGATCCGGGCCCGCCCGACGTCGACGCCGAGCCGGCGCCCGGATCGGATCGCCACGGTCAGGCCGCGAGCCGGTCGGTCACCGCACGCAACGCGGCCGGGAGCGCCGACGCGTCGGTGCCACCGCCCTGCGCGAGGTCGGGCTTGCCGCCACCGCCACCACCGAGTACCCCGGCCGCCTCTTTCGCGAGCGGACCGGCCTGGACACCGGCCGCGCGGGCAGCGTCGTTGGTGGCCACGATGACGACGGGCTTGTCGTTGATGACCGCGCCCAGGACGACCACTGCAGCGCCGTCGCCGAGCTGGCTGCGGACGCCGGTCACGAGGGCACGGAGGTCGTCGCCGGACTGCAGGCCCTCGACGGTCTCGGCGACCACGGTGGTCGCGCCGACGGTCGTGGCCTGTCGTGCGATCGACGGCACGCGCTGCTGCAGGTTCGCCGACTCGAACTCGGCGATCCGCTTCTGCGCGGTCCGGAGGTCCTCCATCAGGGACTGCACGCGGGTCGGCAGGTCCGCGCGCGGAGCCTTCAGGGCGCTCGACAGCTGCGACACGATCGTGCGCTCGACGGCGAGGTCCCGGAAGCCCTCGAGTCCGACGAGGGCCTCGACACGGCGGTTGGTCGACCCGACGCTCGACTCCCCCACCAGGTTGACGAGACCGACCTGCGCGCTGGACGCCACGTGCGTGCCACCGCAGAGCTCGCGGGACCACGGCCCGCCGATGTCCACCATGCGGACCTCGGAGCCGTACTTCTCGCCGAACAGCGCCTGCGCCCCGAGGGACTTCGCCTCGTCGAGCGGGAGCACCCGCGTGGAGACCTCGAGGTCGGAGCGGATCGCGGTGTTCACGACCTCCTCGATCTCGGAGCGGGTCTCGGTGGAGACGGGCTGCGACCACGAGAAGTCGAGGCGCATGTAGCCCGACTTGTTGTACGAGCCGGCCTGGAGCGCCTCCGGGCCGAGGATGTCGCGCAGCGCGGCGTTCACGAGGTGCGTCGCCGAGTGGGCCTGGGTCGCACCGCGGCGGTACTCCGCGTCGACGACGGTGGTCGCCGGGGCACCGACACCGACCTCGCCGGAGCGGACCTGCACGGTGTGGCTCCAGAGGCCCGCGACCGGACGCTGGACGTCGAGGACCTCGAGGTCGAAGCCGTTGCCGACGATGGAGCCCTGGTCGGCGTCCTGGCCGCCGGACTCCGCGTACAGGGAGGTCTCACCGAGGATGACCTCGGCGATGTCGCCCGCGACCGCACGGTCGACGCTGACACCGCCCACGATGATGCCGAGGACGTTCGTCTCGGCCTCGAGCGCGTCGTAGCCGAGGAAGACCGTCTCGCCCTTGGCCCGGAACGCGCTGTACACGCTGAGGTCGGCGAGGGCCGTCTTCTTGCTCTTCGCGTCCGCCTTCGCGCGGGCACGCTGCTCGGACATGAGGGTCTCGAACGCTGACCGGTCGACCCGGACGCCGGCTTCCTCGGCCATCTCCATCGTGAGGTCGATGGGGAAGCCGAAGGTGTCGTGGAGCAGGAACGCCGTGTCGCCGCCGATCGACGGCGCACCGTCCTGCTTGGCGCGCTCGACGGCGACGTCGAGGATCGTGGTGCCCTGCGCGAGCGTGCGGAGGAAGGTCTCCTCTTCCGCGTAGGCGATCCGGGCGATCCGGTCGTAGTCCGACGCGACCTCGGGGTACGCCTCGCGCATGGCGTCACGGGACGCCGGGAACAGGCGCGGGAACGTCGCGTCCTCGACGCCGAGCAGGCGCATCGCGCGCACCGTGCGGCGGAGCAGGCGACGGAGGATGTACCCGCGGCCCTCGTTCGACGGGCTGACGCCGTCGGCGATGAGCATGAGGGACGACCGGACGTGGTCGGCGATGACGCGCATGCGGACGTCGTCCTCGTGCACGGCGCCGTACTGCCGGCCGGAGATCGCCGCGGCCTGGTCGAGGACCGGGCGGACCTGGTCGATCTCGTACATGTTGTCGACGCCCTGCTTGATGAACGCGACGCGCTCGAGGCCCATGCCGGTGTCGATGTTCTTGTTCGGGAGCTCGCCGGTGATCTCGAAGTCGTACTTCGAGCGGACGTCGGCGATCTGGTACTGCATGAACACGAGGTTCCAGATCTCGACGTAGCGGTCGTCGTCGGTGGCCGGGCCGCCGTCGATGCCGTACTCGGGGCCGCGGTCGAAGAAGATCTCCGAGCAGGGACCCGCCGGGCCGGGCTGTCCGGTCGACCAGTAGTTCGTGTCCTTGCCGAGGCGCTGGATGCGCTCCTCGGGCAGGGAGGAGTGCTGCTTCCAGAAGGCGATCGCCTCGTCGTCCTCCTCGTAGACGGTCACCCAGAGGTCGTCGGGCGAGAAGCCCAGACCACCGTCGGACTCCGGCTTCGTCAGGAACTCCCAGGCGAACTGGATCGCCTGCTCCTTGAAGTAGTCGCCGAACGAGAAGTTGCCGTTCATCTGGAAGAACGTGCCGTGCCGCGGGGTCTTGCCGACCTCTTCGATGTCGTTCGTGCGGATGCACTTCTGCACGCTCGTGGCACGCGGGTACGGCGCGGGGACGAGCCCGGTCAGGTACGGGATGAACGGCACCATGCCGGCGACCGTGAACAGGAGCGAGGGGTCGTCCGAGACGAGCGAGGCGGACGGGACGACGGTGTGGCCGCGGTCACCGAAGAACTGGAGCCAACGGCGGCGGATCTCTGCGGTCTGCATGGTGCTTCCTGGTTTCAGGTCGTGTGCGTGGGAGGAGAGGTCGGTCGGACGACGGTCAGACGTCGGTGCGGAGCTCGGCCTCACGAGAGCGGTAGCCCTCGGCGACGGCACCCCGGAAGGCCTGCGTGCGAGCGTTCACGTCGGCGAAGAACCGGGCGCCTCCGGGGGTGTTCGCGACCTTGTGCGCGACTGCGAACCCGATGACGACGCCGACGGCGACGAAGAACAGCTGCTTCACGGTGCCTCTCCCTCTGTGCACGCGAGCGGTGCGTGCCCAGACGATCTTACCGACGACACCGGGCACCGACGCCGAACGGCGGGCCGCCCTCGTGAGAGGACGACCCGCCGTTCGGGTGTGATCAGTGGATCAGCGAGCTGCGTAGTACTCGACGACGAGCTGCACTTCACAGGTCACGGGGACCTCGGCGCGCTTCGGGCGACGAGCCAGGCGGGCCTGGAGCTTGTCGATCTCGACCTCGAGGTAGCCCGGGACCTTCGGCAGGACTTCCTGGTGCCCACCGGCGGCGGCGACCTGGAACGGCTCGAGGGACTCGGAGCGCTGCTTCACGTGGATGAGCTGCCCCTCCTTCACGCGGAAGGACGGACGGTCGACGAGCTTGCCGTCGACGAGGATGTGACGGTGCACGATCAGCTGACGGGCCTGCGCGGTGGTGCGGGCGAAGCCGGCACGGAGCACGAGGGCGTCGAGGCGCTGCTCGAGGAGCTCGACCAGGTTCTCACCGGTCAGGCCCTTCGTCTTGCGGGCCTCTTCGAAGACGATGCGGAGCTGCTTCTCGCGGATGCCGTACTGGGCGCGCAGACGCTGCTTCTCACGGAGGCGGACGGCGTAGTCGCTGTCCGCACGACGGCGGGTGCGGCCGTGCTCACCGGGGCCGTAGGGGCGCTTCTCGAGGTAACGGGCCGCCTTCGGCGTCAGCGGGATGCCGAGCGCGCGCGACAGGCGGGTCTTGCTGCGGGTACGTGACTTGGTAGACACAGGGTCCTTTTCTCTGTACTGAACTGAACTGATCGTCGGCCAACGCACGCGCACGTGTGGTCGAACCCGACGAAGGGATCCAGAGGGATGAGCCTGTGGGATCGGACGGCTACAGTCCGAACCTCTGCCCCCGTACCACCGGAGTGGCACTCTGTCCTCGACGCAGCCGTGCTCGAGGACCAGGACGTAGGCCCGGTAATGGTAGCAGGAACTCGACCCGGGTACTACTCGCCGCGGGTGATCTTCCGGAGTCGCTCGAGCCGCGGGCCGACCTCGCGCTCGAAGCCGTTCGCCGTCGGGGTGTAGTACTCGGTGCCCTCGAGCGCGTCGGGGAGGTACTGCTGCTCGGCGACCCCGTGCTCGGCGTCGTGCGAGTAGACGTAGCCCTTGCCGTGCCCGAGCCGCTTCGCCCCGGGGTAGTGGGCGTCACGGAGGTGCATCGGCACGACCCCGAGCCGGCCGGCCTTGACGTCGGCGATGGCGGCGTTCACCCCGTTGTAGGCGGCGTTCGACTTCGGCGCGGTCGCCAGGTAGACGACGGCCTCGGCCAGCGGGATCCGTCCCTCAGGCATGCCGATGAGCTGGACGGCCTGCGCGGCGGCGACGGCGATCGGCAGGGCCTGCGGGTCCGCCATGCCGATGTCCTCCGACGCCGAGATGATGATCCGGCGGGCGATGAACCGCGGGTCCTCGCCCGCCTCGATCATCCGGGCCAGGTAGTGCAGCGCGGCGTCGACGTCACTCCCCCGCACGGACTTGATGAACGCGCTGATGACGTCGTAGTGCTCGTCGCCCTGCCGGTCGTAGCGCAGGAGGGCACGGTCCACGGCCGCGGCGACGGTGTCGGCGTCGATGACCGGTACGGTCTCCACACCGTCGAGGGCGTCGTCGCCGTCGTCGGCCTGGGCAGCCACGGCTGACGACGCTGCGGCCTCGAGCGCGGTGAGGGCCCGGCGCGCGTCCCCGGACGACAGCCGCACGATGGCACTGCGGGCTTCGTCCCCGAGGACGACCGATCCGCCGAGCCCGCGGGGGTCCTCCACCGCGCGGTCGACGAGCATGCCGAGGTCTTCATCGGTGAGGGGCTTGAGGGTCAGCAGGAGCGACCGGGACAACAGCGGGGAGATCACCGAGAACGAGGGGTTCTCGGTCGTCGCGGCGATGAGGATGACCCAGCCGTTCTCGACCCCTGGCAGCAGCGCGTCCTGCTGCGCCTTGCTGAAGCGGTGGATCTCGTCCAGGAACAGCACCGTGGTGGAGCCGTAGAGGTCGCGGTGCGTGAGCGCCTTTTCCATGACCTCGCGCACGTCCTTGACGCCGGCGGTCACCGCGGAGAGCTCGACGAACTCGCGGCCGGACTGCCGCGCGATCGCCTGGGCCAGGGTCGTCTTGCCGGTGCCGGGCGGCCCCCAGAGGATCACCGAGACACCGCCGGGGTTGTCGCGCGTGCCCGTCGCGAGCTGCACGAGGGGGCTGCCGCGGCCGAGCAGGTGCTGCTGGCCGGCGACCTCGTCGAGGCTGGTCGGCCGCATCCGGACCGCGAGCGGGACGGAACCCTGCGCGAGCCCGGCGCGACCGCCGGTGGTGGGCGCACGCATGCCCGAACGGTCCGCTGCCATGCACCCAATCGTAGGCCGACCCGCTGACAGGGGCGTGCCTCCAGGGCGGTGGGGGTGGGGGTTCTAGTACGCTCGTCGCACACTCGACGAGAGGTACGACCAGCACCGTGGCACCGAAGAACCAGGCGCGTGACAACCGCGAGGCACGTGAGCGCCTCCGCCTCTACAAGGCCCGCCAGGGCCTGCACGACCGGCAGCGCCGCCGTCGCCTGCGGGACAACCTCGTCGGTGCGAGCGTGCTCGTCCTCATCGCCGCACTGGCCACCGGATCGCAACTCGCGTTCGCCGGCTCGCAGGGGTCCGACGAGAAGGCCGAGGCCAGCGCCAGTGCGACGGCCACGCCGACCCCGTCGGCCAGTGCCACCGCCGCGAACACCGGCGACGTCCCGAGCAAGTCGATCGCGAAGGACTCGACCTGGACGGGGTCCCTCACGCTCAACAAGGACGTGAAGCTCGGCATCGAGCTCGACGGGAAGAAGGCGCCGCAGGCCGCGAGCGTCGAGATCAAGCTCATCCAGGAGCAGTTCTACAACGGCACCACCTGTCACCGGCTCGCCGACAGCGACGGGTTCGAGTTCCTGCAGTGCGGTTCCGCGAACGGCGACGGCACGGGCGACGCCGGGTTCCAGTACGGCCCGCTCGAGAACGTCCCGAGCGACGGGAAGTACGAGAAGGGCACCATCGCGATCGCCCGCAGCTCGTCCGCCTACTCGCAGACGACGCAGTTCTTCATCGTCTACGGCGACACCACGCTCGACGGCTCGACGGGCGGGTACACCGTCGTCGGGAAGGTCACGAGCGGCCTCGACGAGCTCGAGTCGAAGATCACGTCGAAGGGCATCTCCTCGGCCGGCAGCGACGGCACCGGCGAGCCGAAGGTGGCGACGAAGATCACCGGCGCGACGATCGAGCAGGAGAAGTAGTCCACAGGCGCGCTGTCCGGGCGGGTCGCAGAGGCCGTCCGTGCAATAGGCTGACGACCTGACCGTGCCGACGGCGACGTCGGTGATGCACTACCACGATCGAGGCGAGACCTGTGGGATCTGACGAAGCAACGACCTGGGGGCGGGTCGACGAGAACGGGACGGTGTACGTCCGGTACGAGGACACCGAGAAAGCCGTCGGTGAGTACCCGGACGCGACGCCCGACGAAGCCCTCGCCTACTTCGCGCGGAAGTACGCCGACCTCGAGGGGCAGGTGAAGATCGCCGAGCAGCGCGTCCAGCGCGGGGCGTCGGCGAACGACGTCGCCCGGACGGTCGAGCACCTCCAGACCCTCGTGGCCGAGGCCCGCGTGGTCGGCGACCTCAAGTCGCTCGAGACCCGCGTCGGGGCGCTCACCGAACAGCTCGGTTCCCTCACCAAGGAGCAGGCCGAGCAGGCGCAGCAGGCATTGGCCGACGCGCTCGCGCACCGCGCCGCACTGGTCGAGGAAGCCGAGGCGCTGGCCGCCGTCGACCCGGCCCGTGCGCAGTGGAAGCAGATCACCGCGCAGCTCGACGACGTGTTCGCCCGGTGGCAGCAGCACCAGCACGACGGGCCGCGGATCCCCAAGAACGAGGCGAACGAGCTCTGGAAGCGGTTCCGTGCCGCACGCTCGACGGTCGACCAGCACCGTCGCGCGTTCTACTCGGAGCTCGACGCCCAGCACCGCGACGCCCGCAACCGCAAGCAGGAACTCGTCCAGCAGGCCGAGGCCCTCGCGCCCCGCGGCTCGGACGCGATCCCGGCGTACCGGGAGCTCCTCGACGACTGGAAGCAGGCGGGTCGCGCCGGCAAGCGCCACGACGACGCGCTCTGGGCCCGGTTCAAGGCCGCGGGTGACGTGCTGTTCGAGCAGCGTCACGCCGAGAGCGCTGCCGAGAACGAGGAGTTCTCCGGCAACCTCGAGGCGAAGCAGGCCTTGCTGACCGAGGCCGAGCCGCTCCTGCAGGAGACCGACCGGGTCGCGGCACGCCGGACGCTCACGGGCATCCAGCGTCGCTGGGACGAGATCGGCAAGGTCCCGCGCGGCGACGTCCGCCGCATCGAGGACCGGCTGCGCGCCGTCGAGGACCACGTGCGCTCGCTCGAGGACCAGCACTGGAAGGCGTCCGACCCGGAGCGCAAGGCCCGCCAGACGGGGCTCGCGAGCCAGCTCGAGGACGCCATCGGCAAGCTCGAGTCGGAGCTCGCCGAGGCACAGGCCTCCGGCAACGCGCGCAAGATCAAGGACGCGCAGGAAGCGCTCGACGCCCGCAAGATCTGGCTCGACGCCCTCGGCAGCTGATCCACCCCGTACGACGAAGCCCCCCGGGCCCCGGGGGCGCGGGGGGGGGGTGCGGGGGGGGGGCGGGGGCGGGGGCCGGGGGGGG
>NZ_VDZH01000001.1:122216-252463 GCF_007673235.1 Curtobacterium pusillum | reverse complement strand
CCCCCGCCCGCGGCCACACCCCCGCGGGCGCGGGGCCCCGCGGGGGCTTCGTCGTACGGGCACGCGGCGCGCGGCGCGCGCAGTGTGCGAGGACGCTCCGGCGGTCAGACGACCGCGGGCAGGCCCAGGAGCGTTCGGATGTCCCGGTCGTCCTGCCGCATCTGCGCCGCGAGCTCGTCCATCGAGTCGAACTTCACCATGCCCCGGACGTAGGAGACGAACAGGACCGAGATGGTCTCGCCGTACAGGTCGATCTCGACGTCGAGCAGGTGCGCCTCGATCTGCTTCGCCGGCACACCCTCGAACGTCGGGTTGTTCCCCACCGACACCGCCGCCGGGTACACCGTGCCGTCGTGCAGGACCCGGGCGGCGTAGACACCGTCCGCCGGGACGAAGCCCTCGCACGCCGGGTCGAGGTTCGCGGTCGGGTACCCCATCGCGCGGCCTCGCTCGTTGCCGTGCACGACGATGCTCCGGACGGCGTGCTCGCGACCGAGGAGCCGTGCCGCCTCGGCGACGCGGCCGTCACCGAGGAGTTCACGGATCCACGTGGACGAGACCCGACGCTCGCCGTCCGGCCGGACGTCGTCCACCAGGTCGACGTCGTCGATGAGCTCGACGGTGAACCCGTGCTGCTCCCCCAGGGCGCGCAGCAGCGTGACGTCGCCGGCACCCTTCGCGCCGAACCGGAAGTCACTGCCGACGAACACCAGCCGGGCGTGCAGGGTGTCGACGAGGATCTCGGAGACGAACGCCTCCGGCGCCTTCGACTGCAGCTCGTGGTCGAAGCGGAGGAGCAGCGTCGCGTCGACCCCCACGTCGTCGAGGAGCTCACGGCGCTGCGCGATGCTCGTCAGCGCTGGAGGCACCTTGCCCGGCTCGATGACGCTGAGCGGGTGCCGGTCGAACGTCACGACGGTGGAGACGAGGTCGTGCTCACGGGCGGCGCGCTCGAGGTGCGCGATGACCGCGCGGTGCCCCACGTGCACGCCGTCGAACTTGCCGATCGTCACGGCACTGGGCCCGAAGCCCTGCGCCACGTCGGCGGTGTCGTCGTAGTACTGCATGCCGCTCCCCTACTCGCCGGCCGTCACGGTGGACGGCGTCGTGTCGGCGGTCACCGCGGTGCGGTGGTGCTTCCGCAGCCACCACAGGCCGGCCACGGGCAGCACGAGGGGTGCGAAGGCGTAGCCCATGCCGTAGTACGACCAGATCGTGTCGTCGGGGAACAGCGCACGGTCGAAGAGCGACAGGGTCCCGATGACCAGGACGCCGGTCATCTCGAACACGATCGTCACACAGGCGACCCGGTACCAGGCCCGACCGGGGACGATCAGGGCGATCATCGCGACGATGTACACGACGGCCGCGATGGCGCTGAGCGTGTACGCGAACGGCGCGAAGTCGAACTTCTCGATGATCTGGACGACGCTCCGCCCGGTCGCCGCCAGCGCGAGGATGCCGTACACGGCGATGAGGACGCGGCCGATGCCCGTCGCGAGTGAGGATCTGGTCGCCATTGCACCGATTCTACCGACGGTCCGGCCGACCCATGACGCACCGCGACGATCGGCTCGGCCCGACACCGGGATCAGTTCAGGGCGAACCAGATCTGGTACATCCGGTAGACCATCACGGCGACGGTGAACGCGCCGGCGCCGAGCACCACGGTGCTCCACTTCGTCCGGTCGATGAGCGCCCAGACAATGGTCGCCGGCGGGACGAGCAGCACCGACACCGCGTACACGCCGAACTCGAGCCCGTTGCCCTTCGGCGGGCTGCCGACGGCGGGGAGCACGAGGGAGATGACGCCCTGCGCCAGGAGCAGCAGCTCGACCAGGACGAGCGACCCGACCGTGTAGTCGTTGGGCTTCCACCCGATGAAGCCGACGACCACGGCGAACAGCCCCGCGACGACCGCGATGACGAGCTGCACCCACATGAACCACTCGATCACGCGCGCACCCCCGTCGGCGTCGGGAAGTTCGTGATGACCCGGAGCAGTCCGCGCCGGACCGACACGAGTCCGACCAGGCGGTCGTCGTCCGCGGCGACCGCGGCGACCGGGCCGTCGGAGTCGGGGTGGTCGGCCGCGACGCGCTTGCCGTCGGTCAGGTCCTTCGCCGCCGCGGCGTCGAGGGTCACCGAGGAGAAGAGGCGTCGGGCGACGTCGGCCGGCCGGGCGAGGGCTGCTCGGACGTCGACGGACTCGTCCTCGAGGTCGATCGCGTCGTCGACGTCGAACGGCCCGACCTCGGTGCGCCGGAGCGCGGTCAGGTGCGCCCCGGTGCCGAGCGCGGCACCGACGTCACGGGCGAGCGCGCGGACGTAGGTACCGGAGGAGCAGGTGACGACCACGTCGAGGTCGACCACGGTGACGTCGGCGCCGTCCACCGACACGACGCGCTCGTTCCGTCCGGTCACGTCGAAGCGGGAGACCGTCACGCGTCGGGACTTCAGGACGACCTCCTCGCCCTTGCGCGCGAGGTCGTACGCACGACGCCCGTCCACCTTGATGGCGCTGACGGTCGACGGCACCTGCTCGATCTCGCCCCGCTGCGCGGCCACGGCCGTCTCGACCGCGGCGTCCGAGACGTCGGCGGACGCGGTGCCGACGGCCACGGTCGGCGCGCCGTCAGCGTCGTCGGAATCGGTGGAGACGCCCAGACGGATCGTCGCCGTGTACGTCTTGCCGAGGCCGACGAGGTGCGTCAGCAGTCGGGTCGACGAGCCGATGCCGAGGAGCAGCAGGCCGGTCGCCATCGGGTCGAGCGTGCCGGCGTGGCCGACCTTCTTCAGCCCCAGCCGACGTCGGGCGATCGAGACGACCCGGTGGCTGGAGATCCCCTGCGGCTTGTCGACGAGGAGGATGCCGTCGGGCGCGGTTTCGAGCACCAGAGGAGATTACCAGCGGTCGTGCCGGTCAGCAGGCGTCGTTCCACTCCCGACGTGGGTGCTCGGGGTCGGTGACGTCGAGCACGGCAGAGGCAGCGATCTTGACGTCCGCCCGGCGTTCGAGCCGTCCGGATTCCTGCTCCACCCACATCGACCACCGCCACAGCGCTCGGGTACCGTGCGCGAGCACGCCGTGTCCGTGCACGACGAGCACGCCGGGCCCCTCGCCCGTCGACCGGAACGGCGCGACGAGTCCGGAGCGGAGCTCGTCGGCGTCGCCCGAGGGCGCCGCGGCGGCCATCGCGGACACTCCGTGTTGCTGGAATCCGTCGACGAGCCCGGAGGCCACGCGCTCGAGGTCGACGCCGTCCTGTCCGTCGATGCCGACGACGGTCCGGTTCGTGCCGACCTGTGCTATCACCTCGGCCGCGATCGCGGCCATGGTGTCGGTCTCCTGGGGTGCCCAACGTGCCATGTGCCCACCGTAGGCTGTCGTGGTGAACGCGAGTCGTGCCTCCAGTCCGAATGTGGACAACCCGACCCGTCCACAGGACGCGACCCCGGGAACGGACATCGCGACACCGCTCATCGCCTGGTTCCGCGCCGAGGCGCGGGACCTGCCGTGGCGCCGTCCCGGCTTCCCCGCGTGGGGAACCCTGGTCAGCGAGATCATGCTGCAGCAGACGCAGGTGGCGCGCGTCATCCCCCGCCTGGAGGCATGGCTCACCCGGTGGCCGACGCCTGCGGACCTCGCGGCCTCACCCCCGGCGGACGCGGTGCGTGCCTGGGACCGGCTCGGCTACCCGAGACGCGCGCTCGCGCTGCACGCGGCCGCGACGGCGATCGCCGAGCAGCACGACAACGTCGTGCCACGGGACGTCGACGCGCTGCTGGCGTTGCCCGGCATCGGTGACTACACGGCTCGCGCTGTCGCGGTCTTCGCGTACGGCGACCGGCACCCGGTCGTCGACGTGAACGTCCGGCGCGTCCTCGCGCGCGCCCTGCTCGGCCAGGGCGAACCCGGCCCGGCGAAGGCGAAGCAGGACCTCCCGCTGATGGAGTCCGTGCTGCCCGCGGACCGTGACGACGCCGCGGCGACGAACGCCGCCGTGATGGAGCTCGGCGCGCTCGTCTGCGTCGCCCGCTCCCCCGCGTGCGACGCGTGCCCGATCGCGGACCGCTGCGCGTGGCGGGCCGCCGGCTACCCGGAGCACGAGGGGCCGCGCGCGCCGAAGCAGGCGAAGTTCGCCGGCAGCGACCGGCAGGTGCGCGGGCTGATCATGGCGGAGCTCCGCGCGAGCGACGTCCCCGTCACACGGGACGAGATCGAGCCGGTGTGGCCCGATGCCGAGCAACGGGACCGGGCGCTCGCGTCGCTCCTGCGCGACGGACTGGCCGTCGGGGACGACGCGAGCGGCTACCGGCTTCCCGAGGGCTGACCGGACGGGTCAGGCGCGCGCCTCGTCGGCGTCGCCGTCCTCGTCCTCGTCCTCGTCGTGCTTGTACGGGTCGGCGTCACCGGCGTAGCTCGCACCGGCCGCCGCCGCACGCACCTGCTCGTCGCGCACCTGGGCCTGCACGAGCAGGTCCTCCATGTGCGCCGAGGTCTCCGGCAGGGCGTCGGCGATGAACTCGAGCGACGGGGTGAGCCGCGCCGTGATGTTCTTGCCGACCTCCGAGCGGAGCATGCCCGTCGCGGCCTTGAGCGCTGCTGCCGAGTCGGCACGCTCCTCGTCGGTGCCGTACACCGTGTAGAAGATCGAGGCGTGCTGCAGGTCACCGGTCACGCGGACGTCGGTGATCGTCACGAACCCGAGCCGGGGGTCACGCAGACCCTTGTCGAGTCGGCGTGCGACGACTTCCTTGATGCGGTCCGCCATCTTGCGTGCGCGCTGCGGATCGGCCATGGGTGCCTCCTGTGGCGATGTCTTGCTCTGGAACGGGGCTGGGCCCCGGCCTCCCGTGAAGGAGACCGGGGCCCAGGGTACTCACGCGACTAGTCGCGCGGCTTCTCGACGAGCTCGGTGGTCTCGATCTCGTCGCCGATCTGGATGTCGTTGAACTTGCCCAGACCGATACCGGCTTCGAAGTCCGTGCGGACCTCGGTCACGTCGTCCTTGAAGCGACGCAGCGACTCGATGGCCAGACCATCGGCGAGCACCACGCCTTCGCGGATGACGCGCGCCTTGGCGTTGCGCGTGATCGTGCCGGAGCGGACGATGACACCCGCGATGTTGCCGAACTTGGAGGAACGGAACACCTCGCGGATCTCGGCGACACCCGACTGGACCTCTTCGTACTCGGGCTTGAGCATGCCCTTGAGGGACTGCTCGATGTCCTCGAGTGCGTTGTAGATGACCGAGTAGAAGCGCACGTCGATGCCTTCGCGCGCCGCACGCTCGCGGGCCTTGACGTCCGGGCGGACGTTGAAGCCGACGACGATCGCGTTGTCGATCGTGGCCAGGTCGATGTCCGACTCCGTGATCGCACCCACACCGCGGTGCAGGATGCGGAGCTGGACGCTGTCGTCGACCTCGATGTCCAGGAGCGACTGCTCGAGTGCCTCGACGGCACCGGAGACGTCACCCTTGATGATGAGGTTGAGCGAGTCGACCTTGCCCTCTTCGAGTGCGCGGGTGAAGTCCTCGAGCGAGATGCGCTTGCGGGCCTTGGCCAGCTGGGCGTTGCGCTCGGCGGCTTCACGCTTCTCGGCGATCTGACGTGCCGTGCGGTCCTCTTCGGTGACGAGGAACGTGTCACCGGCGCGGGGCACCGAGGACAGACCCTGCACCTGGACCGGGCGGCTCGGCGTCGCGGCCTTGACCGCCACGCCGTTCTCGTCGGTCATCGCACGGACCCGGCCGTAGGCCGTACCCGCCACGATGGCGTCGCCGACGTGCAGCGTCCCGGACTGGATGAGGACGGTCGCCACCGCACCACGGCCCTTGTCGAGCCGTGCTTCGATCGCGACGCCTCGGGCGTCCTTGTCGGGGTTCGCACGCAGGTCGAGACCGGCGTCGGCGGTCAGCAGCACGGCGTCCAGGAGCTCCTGGATACCGATGTTCTGACGAGCCGAGACGTCGACGAACATGACGTCGCCGCCGTACTCCTCGGCCACCAGGTTGTACTCGGTGAGCTGCTGGCGGACCTTGGCCGGGTTCGCGCCTTCCTTGTCGATCTTGTTCACCGCGACCACGATCGGCACGTTCGCCGACTGGGCGTGGTTCAGCGCCTCGATCGTCTGGGGCATGATGCCGTCGTCCGCCGCGACCACGAGGATCGCGATGTCGGTGACCTGCGCACCACGGGCACGCATGGCCGTGAAGGCCTCGTGACCCGGGGTGTCGATGAACGTGATCGGACGCTCGATGCCCTCGTGCTCGGTGACGATCTGGTACGCACCGATGTGCTGGGTGATGCCACCGGCCTCGCCCTCGACGACCTTCGAGTTCCGGATCGCGTCGAGCAGGCGGGTCTTACCGTGGTCGACGTGGCCCATGACGGTGACGACCGGGGGACGCTGCTGCAGGACGGAGTCGTCCTCGTCGGCGTACTCGGCGTCGATGTCGATGTCGAAGCCCTCGAGGAGCTCCTTGTCCTCGTCCTCGGGCGAGACGATCTGGATCTTGTAGCCCAGCTCGTCGCCGAGGACCTCGAACGTGGCCTCGTCCAGCGACTCGGTCGCGGTCGCCATCTCACCGAGGTGGAACAGCACCGTCACCAGGTTGCCGGGGCTCGCGTCGATCTTGTCCGCGAAGTCCGAGATGCTCGCACCACGACGGAGTCGCACGACCGTGTTGCCGTCACCGCGAGGGACCTGCACACCACCGAGCGACGGCGCCTGCCGCATCTCGTACTCGGCGCGCTTCGTCCGCTTCGACTTGCGGGCACGGCTCTTGCCGCCACCGCGACCGAACGCACCAGCGGTACCGCCACCGGGGCCACGACCGCGGCCACCGCCACCGGCGGGACGCGGGCCGCTGAAGGCCGGACGCGGGAAGCCGCCACCGGCTCCACCGGCACCGCCCGGACGACCACCGGGGCCGCCACGACCGCCGCCACCCTGGCCCGGGCGCTGCCCGAAGCCGTTCGGACGGTTGCCCTGACCGGGACCACCGGGACGCGGAGCACCCGGACGGGGAACGCCCGGACGCGGCGGAGCGGGGCGCGGGATGCCGTTGCCGCCACCGGCACCACCGGCGGGACGCTGGCCCATGCCCTGGTTGGACGAGTACGGGTTGTTGCCCGGACGCGGCGGGCGGGAGCCCATGCCCTGGCTCGACGCGTAGGGGTTGTTGCCCGGGCGTGCGCCCGGCTTCGGGCCACCCGGCTTCGGACCGGCTGCTGCACCGGGCTTCGGAGCGCCACCGGGCTTGACGGCGTCGCTCTTCGCCTCGGGGGCTGCGCCGTCACCGGCGTCGCCGGACTTCTCGGCGGCGGCCTTCTCGGCAGCGGCGGCCTTCCGCGCGGCCTCGGCCTCGGCCTGCCGCTGTGCGACGGACTTCGGCGCCGCCGGCGTCGGCACGTCGGCGGCGGGCGCCTGCACCTCGGGCTCGGGCTCGGGGGTGGGTGCCGGACGCGCCGGACCCGGGCGGGGGCCGCCCGGCTTCGGTGCGCTCGACTTCGGTGCGGCCGCCGTGGCGGGCGCACTCGGGGTCTGTGCCGCGGCCGGCTTCGACGCCGAGGCGCCGTCAGCCTGCAGTGCAGCGCGGAGCTTGCGTGCGACGGGGGGTTCGACGCTCGAGCTCGGGCCCTTGACGAATTCGCCGAGTTCCTTGAGCTTCTCCATTGCGGTCTTGCTGTCGACACCGAGTTCGGATGCGATCTCGTGTACGCGTGGTTTTGCCACTGTTCTCCTTCACGGGTCCCACCCCGTGCAAGGGGCAGGACTCAATGGATGACGGGTCTCATTTCGAGCCGCTCATCAGTTGTCCATAAGCCGTTCAGCCTGTTCTGTCGTGTCCTGGTGACGTGCCTGTCCCTCAGCGCTGAGCGCTTCGAGGTAGTCACGCACCGCGGACGTGTCCGGTTCATGATCCAGCCGGAGCGCCCGGCGGAAAGCCCTGCGCTTGGTGGCCTGATCATGTGCTTCGACCGTCGGTGTGAGCCAGGCTCCCCGACCCGGCATGACTGCCTTCGGGTCCGCCACGACGCGACCGTCACTCAGGGCGACGACACGGAGGAGGGAGGACCGGGGAGCACGACGACGACTGCCGATGCATGTTCTGACGGGAACCACCTTACTCCTCCCCTCCGACGACCGCGATCCGGCACGCCCGGACCGGACATGCCGCGAGCGAAACCGTCAGTCCTCGCCGTCCAGGATCGAGTCCGGCTGGATGTCGATCCGGGCACCCGTGAGCTTGGCGGCGAGGCGAGCGTTCTGCCCCTCCTTGCCGATCGCGAGCGACAGCTGGTAGTCCGGCACGAGGGCACGGACGGCCTTCGTCGAGGCGTCGAGCACGAAGGCGCTCGTGACCTTGGCGGGCGACAGGGCGCTCGCGACGAACGACGCGAGGTCCGACGAGTAGTCGACGATGTCGATCTTCTCGGCACCGAGCTCCGTCGTCACGGCGCGCACGCGGGCACCGAGCTCGCCGATGCACGCACCCTTCGCGTTCACGCCCGGCTCGTTCGCCTTGACCGCGATCTTCGTGCGGTGGCCGGCCTCGCGAGCGAGGGAGGTGATCTCGACGACGCCGGAGGCGATCTCCGGGACCTCGAGGGCGAACAGCTTCCGGACCAGGCCCGGGTGCGTGCGGGACACCGTGATCTGCGGACCCTTGGCACCGCGACCGACGCTCGTGACGTACACGCGGATGCGGGACCCGTGCTTGTAGTCCTCGCCCGGCACCTGCTCCTCCGGCGGCAGGATCGCCTCGACCGTGCCGAGGTCGACGTGCACCATCTTCGGGTTCGGACCCTGCTGGACGATGCCCGCGACGATGTCGCCTTCCTTGCCGCGGAACTCGCCGAGGATCTTGTCGTCGCCGATGTCGCGCAGACGCTGGTTGATGACCTGCTTGGCGGCGAACGCGGCGATGCGACCGAAGTCGCTGGGCTGGTCGACGGCCTCGCCGATCACGGTGCCCTCGTCGTCGCGCTCGGGCACGTAGACCGAGACCTCGCCGGACTTGCGGTCGAGCTCGACGCGGACGTCCGCGTCGACGGGCTCCTCGTTCTCCGTGCGGTGCTTCTGGTACGCCGTCAGGATGGCCTGTTCGATGATCTGGACGAGTTCGTCGAACGGGATCTCCCGCTCACGCTCCATGAGTCGCAGGACTGCGAGATCGATCTTCACCGAGGGCCTCCGTATTCAGATGAGTCGCTCCCGCGGATGGAACCGCGCGGAAGTCGGCGACCAGACTACCGCACTGCGGGTCGCGGACCCGGCCCGACGACGGACGGGAGGTGCGCCCCACCCGCCGGTACCGGCGCACCGCGCCAGCGGGGTGACGGCCGAGACGGGAGGGACGGTGCCAGCTGGCACCGCGCCTCCCGTCCGTCTTGCCGTCGCGTCGAGGACGTGACCCGCTAGATCGCGCGCACCGCGTCGAGCAGCTCGGCGACCGGCACGTCGCGGCGTTCGCCGCTCGCGCGGTTCCACAGCTCGACGACGCCGTCGGCTGCGCCGCGACCGGCGACCACCACGATCGGCATGCCGAGCAGTTCAGCGTCGCGGAGCTTGACGCCCGGCGAGACCTTCGGCCGGTCGTCGTACACGACCTCGAACCGCTCGCCCTCGAGCTGGGAGACGAGCTCGGTCGCCAGCTCGTAGGCGACCTCGTCCCTACCGGTCGCGACCACGTGCACGTCGAACGGGGCGACGTTCTTCGGCCAGGCGAGGCCCTTCTCGTCGTTGTGCGCCTCGGCCAGGATCGCGAGGATGCGCGTCACGCCGATGCCGTACGAGCCCATCGTGACCGTGCGGAGCTTGCCGTTCTCGTCCTGCACCTTGAGGCCGAGCGCCTCGGCGTACTTGCGGCCGAGCTGGAAGACGTGCCCGATCTCCATGCCACGAGCGGTCTCGAGGGGGCCGGAGCCGTCCGGCGCCGGGTCGCCCGCACGCACGTCGGACGCCTCGACCACACCGTCGGCGACGAAGTCACGTCCGGCGACCAGGCCGGAGACGTGCACGCCGCGCTCGTTCGCTCCGGTGATCCACGCGGTGCCGTCGACCACGCGCGGGTCGACGAAGTAGCGGATGCCCGTGGCGCTGTCGGCACCGAGGACCTGCGGGCCGATGTAGCCCTTGACCAGGCCCTTGTGCTTCCGGAAGTCGTCGTCGCCCGCCGCCTCGACCTCGGCCGGCGCGAATGCAACCTCGGCGCGCTTGAGGTCGACGTCGCGGTCACCGGGGAGGCCGACCACGACGACCTCGCGGGTGCCGTCGAGGTGGGTCAGGGCGAGGACGACGTTCTTCAGCGTGTCGGCGGCGCTCCACGGCGCGCCGTCGCGCGGGGCGACCTCGTTCGCGTGGGCGACGAGCGTGTCGATCGTCGGCGTGTCCGACTCGGGCAGGAGCACGGGCTCCGGCTGCCCCTCGATCGGCAGGGCGTCGGGCACCGGGGCGACGTACGCCTCGACGTTCGCCGCGTAGCCGTTCGCGCTGCGGACGAAGGTGTCCTCGCCGACGCCGATCGGGTGCAGGAACTCCTCGGACTTCGAGCCGCCCATCGCCCCGGCGTCCGCCTTGACGATGACGTACTCGAGGCCCAGCCGGGCGAAGATCTTCTCGTACGCGTCGCGCATGACCTGGTAGCTGCGCTCGAGGCCCTCGTCGGTGAGGTCGAACGAGTACGCGTCCTTCATCGTGAACTCGCGGCCGCGCAGCAGACCGGCGCGGGGACGGGCCTCGTCGCGGTACTTGTCCTGGATCTGGAACAGCGTCACCGGGAGGTCCTTGTACGACGAGTACAGATCCTTCACCAGGAGCGCGAACATCTCCTCGTGCGTGGGGGCCAGGAGGTAGTCGGCACCCTTGCGGTCCTGCAGGCGGAACATGCCGTCGCCGTACTCGGTCCAGCGGTTCGTCGCCTCGTACGGCTCGCGCGGCAGGAGCGCCGGGAGCAGGACCTCCTGCGCGCCGGCTGCCACCATCTCGTCGCGGATGATGCCCTCGATGCGCGCACGGACCCGGAGGCCGAGCGGCAGCCAGGCGAAGATGCCCGGGGCCTGGCGACGGACGTAGCCGGCGCGGACGAGCAGCTTCGCGCTCGTCACCTCGGCGTCGGAGGGATCGTCGCGGAGCGTACGGAGGAAGAGATGCGAAAGCCGTGTGACCACGGGGCAAGCCTAGCGGCGCGCGGGGCGGGTGCTAGGACGTGACGACGAGGGGCTTGCCGGTGCCGGCCGCGGGGCCCATGTCCTCGGCGAGACGGTTCGCCTCGGTGATGAGCGTCTCCACGATCTCAGCCTCGGGCACGGTCTTGATGACCTGCCCCTTGACGAAGATCTGGCCTTTGCCGTTGCCCGACGCGACGCCGAGGTCGGCCTCGCGGGCCTCGCCCGGGCCGTTCACGACGCAGCCCATGACGGCGACGCGGAGCGGGACGGTCATGCCCTCGAGGCCCTTGGTGACGTCGTTCGCCAGCTGGTACACGTCGACCTGCGCGCGGCCGCAGCTCGGGCAGGAGACGATCTCGAGCTTGCGCTCGCGGAGGTTCAGGGACTGCAGGATCTGCAGACCGACCTTCACCTCTTGTGCGGGCGGGGCGGAGAGGGACACGCGGATCGTGTCACCGATGCCCTCGGCGAGCAGGATGCCGAACGCCGTCGCGCTCTTGATGGTGCCCTGGAACTCCGGTCCGGCCTCGGTCACGCCGAGGTGCAGCGGCCAGTCCCCCGCGGCTGCGAGCTGCCGGTAGGCCTTGACCATGACGATCGGGTCGTTGTGCTTGACCGAGATCTTGAAGTCGTGGAAGTCGTGCTCCTCGAACAGGCTGGCTTCCCACACGGCGGACTCGACGAGCGCCTCGGGTGTGGCCTTGCCGTACTTCTGGAGCAGGCTCGGCTCGAGCGATCCGGCGTTGACCCCGATGCGGAGCGACACGCCGGCGTCCTTCGCGGCGCGGGCGATGGCACCGACCTGGTCGTCGAACTTCCGGATGTTGCCCGGGTTCACTCGGACCGCGGCGCATCCGGCGTCGATGGCCTGGAAGACGTACTTCGGCTGGAAGTGGATGTCGGCGATGACCGGGATCTGCGACTTCTTCGCGATGATCGGCAGCGCGTCGGCGTCGTCCTGCGTCGGGACCGCCACACGGACGATGTCGCAACCGGATGCCGTGAGCTCCGCGATCTGCTGCAGGGTGGCGTTGATGTTCGTCGTCGGCGTCGTGGTCATCGACTGGACGGACACCGGCGCGTCGCCGCCCACGAGCACCTTGCCGACCCGGATCTGCCGGGACTTGCGGCGCGGGGCGAGGGTTTCGGGGACTTTCGGCAGACCGAGGTTCACTGCAGGCACGAGGTGCACTCTACGCGCAGTGGTCGGGCGTTCGGATCAGACGACCGTGATGAGGGGTGCGTAGAGCCGCATCGCCGCGAGGGCCCGCTCGTGGTCGTCGTCGCTCGCGCCGGCGCACGCGTCCGCCACGACGGTCACGGTGGCGCCGGCGTCCGCGGCCGCCAGGGCGGTGGACAGGACGCAGCAGTCGGTGGACACGCCGACCAGGACGAGGTGCGGGTGGTCACCGGTGACCTCCTGGAGGCCCGTCCCCCACTTGCCGAAGCTCGTCGCGGTGACGACGGGGTCACGTCGGTCGGCTGCGGCGGTCCGGAAGGGTTCGGTCAGGTCCCAGACGGGGTCGGTGTGCGGCACGAGCGCGAACGGCCAGTCGCGGTAGTACGGCACCCAGGCACCCTGCGGGTGCTCCGGTGCGACGAAACGGGTGAAGACCGTGCGGCCGGTGAACCGCGGGAGCAACCGCTCGATGCCCGCGGCGGCGTGGTCGTAGCGCGGGGTGGCCCAGGGACTGTCGCCGGTGAAGACCTCCTGCATGTCGACCACGACGAGCCACGCGTCGTCGGGCACACCCGCGACCGCCGCGTCGACCGCGCTCATGCCTGCTCCTGCCGACGGACCGACCCGCGGGCGAAGAGCAGGGTCCCGAGGAACCCGACGACGAGCGCCACGAGGACACCGAGGTTCGCGTAGGCCCACGCGCCGGTGCGCCCGCCGAGGCCGAACGGCTCGAGCAGGTACCCCTGCCAGTTGAGCCAGGCAGGCACGCCGTAGGTGTTCGTCACGAGCCCCCAGCCGAGCGCGGTCCCGACGACGACGAGGCCGACGGCGAGCCACCGGACGTCGCCGTAGCGTCCACGTCGGTCCTCGAGCTCACCCTCGGCGTACGGCGCCCGGCGGATCACGACGTCGGCGACGAACACCCCGCACCACGCGGCGATCGGGACGCCCAGCGTGACGAGGAACGCCTGGAACGGCTGGATGAACGAGTCGGCGAAGAACACCACGTAGACGGCGCCCGCGACCATGAACACGCCGTCCACCCCGGCAGCCACCGGACGCGGGATGCGGATGCCGGCACTCAGCAGCGCCAGCCCGGAGCTGTAGATGTCGAGCACGGCGCCACCGACCAGCCCGAGCACCGCGACGAGCGCGAACGGGATGAGGAACCACACCGGCAGCACCGTCGTGAGCGCACCGATCGGGTCGGCGCCGATCGCCGCGTTGAGGTCCTTCGACGACCCGGCCAGCAGGACACCGAGCACGACGAGCACGATCGGCGCGAGTGCACCCCCGAAGGTCGTCCACCAGACGACCCCGCGGGTCGAGGCCGACCGGGGCAGGTACCGCGAGTAGTCCGCCGCGGCGTTCACCCAGCCGAGCCCGAAACCGGTCATCACGAGGACGAGGGCCCCGACCACGTTCTGGGCGCTCCCGGACGGCAGTGCGGCGATCGCACCGAGGTCGATCGAGGGCAGCGCGAGCACGACGTAGACGATCGTGAGCACGGCGGTGATCACGGTGATCCAGGTCTGCAGTCGCATGATCACGTCGAACCCGGCGATGCCGGCACCGACCACGAGCGCAGCGACCACCACGAGCGCGACGAGCTTCGTCAGGACACCGCCGTCCCAGCCGAGCTCGCGGAACACCGTCGACGTCGCGAGGACGGCCAGCGACGCGAGCGCGGTCTCCCACCCGACCGTGAGGATCCAGCTCAAGAAGGCCGGCAGCCGGTTGCCACGGACGCCGAACGCCGCCCGACCGAGGACCATCGTCGGTGCCGATCCCCGCTTGCCGGCGATCGCGACGATCCCGCACAGCAGGAACGAGAACGCCACCCCGATGACGGAGACGATCGTGGCCTGCCAGAAGGAGATGCCGAACCCGAGGACGAACGACCCGTAGGCAAGACCGAGCACCGAGATGTTCGCGGCGAACCACGGCCAGAAGAGGTCCCTCGGACGTCCCTTCCGGTCGGACTCGGCGATGACGTCGGTGCCCTGCCGCTCGACCGTGCGGACTTCCGGAGCTGTGCTCATGGACTGAGCGTAGTGCTCCGTCCGCGCCGCGCGACTAGCCGAACAGGTTCACGGGCCGCACGATGTCGGCGTAGATGAGCAGCGCGCTCATGCCGGCGAGCAGGACCACCACGACCATCGTGAGCGGCATGGTCTTGGCGAGGTCGATCGGTCCCGGATCCGCCTTGCCGACGAGCTTGAACGAACGGCGCTTCACGGCCTCCCAGAGGGCACCGGCGATGTGCCCGCCGTCGAGCGGCAGGAGCGGCACCATGTTCAGCACGAACAGCCCGATGTTGAGCGACGCCAGGAGCCCGAGGATCGTGTACGCCTTGTCGATCACCGGTACGCCGCTCATCGACGAGACCTCGCCGATCGCCCGTCCGACGCCGACCACCGAGACCGGGCTGTCCTGCGACCGTTCCTGCGCGCCGAAGGCCGCGTTCCACACGGCGACGAGTCGCTGCGGGAGGTCGATGATCAGGTGGGCCGACGCCGAGATCTGCGCCCCCGTGGCCGGCAGCACCGTGGCGGGCGACTGCCGCACGAGCGACTGCCCGATGCTCACCCCGACCACGCCCACCTGCTGCGTCTTCGTGCTGCCGTCGTCGTTCTTCGCGACCGTGCCGTCGGCCGTGTAGACGTCACGCGTCGCGGTCGTCGGCGTGATGTGCAGCGTCTTCTCGGCACCGTCGCGCTCCACGACCACGGTGACGTCCTTGCCCGCGGACTCCTGGAACACCTCGGAGACCTCGGTGATGGTCGGATCCTGCTTGCCGTCGACCGACAGCACGACGTCGCCGGACCGGATGCCGGCCTGCTTCGCCGGGGACACCGCATCGCCCGAGGCGCACGTGGTGGCCTGGCTCGTCGGCAGGACGCAGTCGACGCTCGAAGTGAACGTCGTCGTGGGCGCGCCGAACCCGACGAGCAGCACCCCGAACAGGAAGATGCCGATCACGAGGTTCATCGCGGGACCGGCGACCATCACGATGATGCGCTTCCACCAGATCAGCCGGTAGAACGCCCGGGAGTCGTCGCCGCCCGAGTCCGCGATCTGCTCGGCGCTCGCCTGCCGCGCGTCCTGCACGAAGGCGCCGTACATGCCGGTGTTCGTGATCGCGTTCGCCCGCCCCGAGGCCCGCGGCTTCAGCATGCCGACCATCGAGATGTAGCCGCCGAGCAGGATCGGGCGGATGCCGTACTCCGTCTCGCCCCGCCGGAACGACCAGATCGCCTTGCCGAAGCCCAGCGAGTACTGCGTCACCTTGACGTTGAACAGCTTCGCGAAGGACAGGTGTCCCAGCTCGTGGAGTCCGATCGAGACCAACAGGCCGATGATGAAGACGACCACGCCGAGGACGAAGAGCAGGACGGATTCGACGGTCACCGGGAAAGGGTACGGGACGCTCGCCATGACGGAGCCGAGCGCACCCTGGGAGGTGAGTCGTGCCTCCAGTCCGTCAGCGGGACAGCGCGCGGTCCGCCGCGGTGCGCGCCCAGCGCTCCGCTGCCAGCACGCCCTGCAGGGAGGACTCCCCCGGCGTGTGCTCCCCGACCACCCGCTCGACCGTGTCGACGATGTCGAGGAAACCGATCGCACCCGCGTGGAACGCGGCGACCGCCTGCTCGTTCGCGGCGTTGAACACCGCGGGGAACGTGCCGCCGAGCTCGCCGACGCGCTTCGCGAGCGCGACGGCACCGAACGCGTCGGTGTCGAGCGGCTCGAACGTCCAGGTGCTGGCCGTCGTCCAGTCGAGTGGCACGCCGACGTGCGGGACGCGGTCCGGCCACGCGAGGCCGAGCGCGATCGGCAACCGCATGTCCGGCGGCGATGCCTGAGCGATGGTCGAACCGTCCACGAACTCGACCATCGAGTGCACGATCGACTGCGCGTGCACCGTGACGTCGATGCGGTCGTACGGGACGCCGAAGAGCAGGTGGGCCTCGATGACCTCGAGCCCCTTGTTCACGAGCGTCGCGGAGTTCGTCGTCACGACCAGGCCCATGTCCCACGTCGGGTGCGCGAGCGCCTGCGCGGGAGTCACGTCGCGGAGCTCGGCGCGCGACCGGCCGCGGAACGGACCGCCGCTCGCGGTGAGGACCAGCCGGCGGACCTCGTCCGGCGCGCCGGAACGGAGCGCCTGGGCGATCGCGGAGTGCTCGCTGTCGACGGGGACGATCTGCCCGGGGGCCGCCGCGGCCTGCACGAGCGGACCGCCGACGATCAGGCTCTCCTTGTTCGCCAGGGCGAGCGTCGCGCCGGACTCGAGCGCGGCCAGGGTCGGACCGAGGCCGACCGAGCCGGTGATGCCGTTGAGGACGACGTCGGCCTCGACGCTGCGCACGAGGTGTTCCGACTCCTCGGCGCCGAACGCGGTGTCACGGACGCCGAAGCGCTCGGCCTGCTCGGCGACGAGGGCACGGTTGCTGCCGGCGGTGAGGCCGACGACCTCGAAGCGGTCCGGGTTGCGAGCGACGACGTCGAGGGCCTGCGTGCCGATCGAGCCGGTGCTGCCGAGGATGACGATGCGGCGCTTCGCGGTCGCCGCGGAACGGTCCGTGGCGCCGGTCGTCGTCACGGGTCAGCCCTTGGCGAGGATGTCGACGACGAAGACGAGCGTGGCGTTCTTCGGGATGCCCGAGCCCTCGGCCGGGTTCGCACCGTAGCCGTCCTCGGGGGTGACGACGATGAGGACCTGCGACCCGATCTTCTGGCCGACCAGGCCCGTCACGAAGCCCTTGATGAGCGAGCCCTCGGAGATCGTGAACGTCGTCGGGGCACCCTTCGACCACGAGGAGTCGAACTCCTTGCCGGTGTCGTACACGACGCCCTTGTACTGGACGAGCGCGGTGTCGCCGTCGGCGATCGTGGCGCCGGTGCCTTGCTTGATGACCTCCGGCGTGGTCTTCGTCGGCGCCGCGACGCCCTTCGGGATCGTGATCTCCGGTTCGCCGTCGGCCTTGTCCTTGACGGTGGGGAGCTTCGGGTCCTGCGTCTGCGGGGTGCCGTTCGACTTCGTCGGGGTCTGCGCGACCACGTCGGCGACGACCACGATCTCGCCGCCGGTGTTGAAGCCGAGCGCCGAGGACTGGCCGACCGCGGCGATGCGGTCGCCGACGTTCGCGCACGCCAGCAGCGCGCCGAACCCGGTGCCGCCGACCGACAGCACCTGCGGGTTGCCCTGGTCGAAGCCGACCGTGCCGAGCTTCTTGGCGTCGGAAGCCTGGTACACGCTGTACGACACCTGCGCGTAGTCGCCGTCCTTGAGTGCCTTGCCCTTGCCCTGCACGACGGTGCTGGCCTGCGGCTTCTTCGCCGACAGGCCCTTGTCGAACTGCACGGTGGGCGCGGTCGTGCCCCCGAACGCGCCGCTGACGTCGATCCCCTTCGATGCCGAACCGGGATCGGGGCACGCCGTGATCGCCGCAGCGGTGGCGCTCGACGACGCACTCGGCGTGGCCGACGACCCGGACGAACCGGATCCGGAGCACGCGGCGAGTCCCAGCACGACGGCGGGGACGAGGGCGATCGGGAGCAGACGCAGACGCTTCACGAGGACCTAGTCTGCCGCACGCACCTTGGTGTGCGGCGCGTGGTGCACAGGAAACGCGACCGACCGAGCGATGAAGCAGAGCTCCGACGCCGTGGCGTGGGCTGCCTCGGCGTCGGCGACGCGGTCCGCCTCGAGGATGGTCACGACCGGGTGCAGAGTGGCCTCGGTCAGCTCGCCGGAGCCGTCCCGGTTGAGGTTCAGGCTCGCGGTCGCGCGGTCCTCGTAGTCGACGACGGTGAAGCCCTGCGTCACGGCGACGTGCAGGTAGCTGAGCATGTGGCACTGCGCGAGGGCGGCGACGACGAGTTCCTCGGGGTTCCACCGGTCGCGGTCACCGCGGAACGTCGGGTCGGCAGAGCCCGCGATGTCGGGCTTGCCGGTGGCCAGGACGTCGTGATCGCGGCCGTACTCGCGGTAGCCGCTCGTGCCGGTGCCGCGGTCGCCGGTCCAGCGGACGGAGACCTCGTAGGAGTGGTCGGTCACGGTGTGCCCCTTCGGCTCGGTACGACTGCGGGTTCACGGGCCGGTGGTCGCCGCTCGGTACGACTGCGGGACGCCGGCTCGGTACGATTGCGGCATGACGGTGAGCCCCGACGTCCGCACTGATCGCCATCCTCTCACCGCCGACGGGTCGGTCGAACTCGCGGTCCTCGACCGCAACGGGTTCGACGAGAGCCGCCACGTCGGCGCCGGCGTGGTGGTGTCCGCCGACGGCACCGTCATCGACTCCGTCGGCGACGTGCAGGCGAGCATCTACCCCCGCTCGACGATGAAGCCGTTCCAGGCGCTCGCGATCCGGCGCGCCGGTGCGGTCTTCTCCGACGAGGAACTCGTCCTCACCACGGCGAGCCACGCCGGTACCGCCGCGCACCAGGCGATCGCGCTCCACATGCTCGAGTCGTTCGACCACGTCGAGGCCGACCTCGGCTGCCCGCCGGACCTGCCGTTCGACCGGTCGACCGCGCGCACCATGACCGAACCCCGGCGTCTGGCGATGAACTGTTCCGGCAAGCACGCCGGCATGCTCGCGGCCTGCCGCGTCAACGGGTGGGACGAGGAAACCTACCTCGACATCGCCCACCCGCTGCAGCAGCGCGTGCGTGCCACCGTCGAGGAGTTCACGCACGAGACCGTCGACGTGGTGGGCACGGACGGGTGCGGAGCCCCCGTGTTCCCGCTCACCCTGGCCGGACTCGCCCGCGGGTTCGCGGGGGTCGTCGCGCGCGCAGAGTCCGACACCGCGGCGCTCACCGACGCAGTGCTCGACCACCCGTGGGCGATCGACGGCATCGGCCGGGCGAACACCGTCACGATCGAGCGGCTGCGGGTGCTCGCGAAGCTCGGCGCCGAGGGTGTCATGGTCATGGGCTTGCCCGGCGGTGCGGCCGTCGCGGTGAAGACCCTCGACGGTGCGCAGCGCGCGGGTACCCTCGCGGCGCTCACCCTGCTCGAGCGCAACGGCTTCGTGGACGCTGCCGGCGTGGCGGACGTGATGGCCGCGACCGGCGAGAAGGTCCTCGGTGGCGGCGTACCCGTGGGCGTCCTGCGCGCGGGCGACGGGCTCCGCTGACCGTTCCGGTCCGCAGGTCACGGGTCGAGTTCCGGAAGCACCGGTGACACCGGGACGCCGATCGGCTCGTCGTGCCGACGCACGGAGCAGCCGTACCGGGTGACCTCGACCGCGACGTCCCAAACCCTCGGCACCTGCCCGAGTCCGGCGACGAGCACCACCGTCGTGGTGCGGCGGCCCTCGGCGTCGCTGACGAGAGCCGCGGTGCCGGCGGGCATCGGCGGACACGGCTCGCCCGGGCCGGCGACGACGGTCCGGAGGTCTGGCGCGCTCGCGACCCGGGCCGACGCCCCTGAGGCCACCGTGGCCGTGCGGACTTGCGCGGCGACCGCACGGAACACCGCCACCGCGAGCACGCCGGTGCCGACGACCGCGATGTGGGCGTGCCCCGGACCCTCGACGCCGATCGATCGCCCGTCATCGGTCGATCCGAGCACGATCGTCGGCGGCGCGGGCAGCCGGGCGTCGTCGGACGGCCCCGACACCATCGCCACTGGGCCGTCGGTCGCGACGGGCACGTCGGTCGGCCACTCCGCTCCGGCCGCCGCGGCTCGGGTGGCGCGGACGAGCAGGACGTCGATCACCGCGCAGCACGCTGCTGCGACGAAGAGCGCCACCCGTGACGGCCCGGCAACGGGTGCCACGACGCCGACGACTCCCACGACGACCGCCGCCCCCACCAGGAGGCAACGAGCGGCGAAGGCTGTCATCCCCTCAGCGCACCACGAACACCCGAGCGTCGGGATCATCCGACGTGAGCTGTGCACAGAACAGCACAGGGCCTCCCATGTTGAGGAAGAGCCCCCTGCGTCACTGCACCAGGAAGAACTGTTCCCCGATGTCCACGCGCGCGCCACGCTCCACCCGGTAGCGACGACCCGGCTCGCAGCGACGGATCGAGCCGTCGATGTGCCGGACGACGGTGCCGTTGCCGGAGAACCGGTCGGACACCCACAGGTCGTCGCCGTCACGACCGAGTTCGAGGTGGGTCTTCGAGACGGACTTGCCCGGGTCGTGCACGGTCAGCAGGTCGTCGAACCGCTCGCCCGGCTGCGGACGCGGGAGCCGTCCGACCAGGCCGGTGCCGTGCACGCCGAAGCGCTCGCCCGTGCTGAAGTGCAGGACGAACGGCGCGCGGGTCGGGGTCTTCGTGACGATGCGGGTCTCGTCGACGTCGTCCTCGAGGTCGCCGTCGGCGCTCGTCGGACCGTCGTCGGACGTCGGCAGCGGCAGCACGGGGCCGGTCATCCCGGGTACCGGCGGCAGCGGGGCTGCGACCGGGACACCCATCGCGGCGGTGTCCGGGGCGGACGGCGCCGATGACGAGTGGGTCGCGGACCCGGGTGCCGTCGGAGCGTGCGGGATGTCGTCCGTGACGTCGTCCGGTGCCTGGTCGGCGAGCGGGGCCGCGTGGACGCCGCGCTGTCGGAGGGGGGCACGCGGGGTCGTCTCCGGCAGCTCCCCCTCGGTGTCGGAGGGTGCCTCGGTGGACGGGTCGGTCGCCGTCTCGGTCGCCGACTCGACGACGTCGTCCGACGACGGGGACCCCTGGACCGGACCGTCGGCGGCGCTGGCCGCCTCGCCCGCGGCGTCGGCGCCGGCCACCCCGACTGCGGCATCGGCATCGGTATCGGTATCGGCAGAGTCGTCCGCCGCCCAGTCCGGCCGGTCCATCGGCAGCGGGACGATCGGGCCGGTGAAGGCAGCCGTCACGGCCGGACGCACTGCCCCGCACTCGGCGCAGAAGATGTCGTCCGGTTCCAGTCGGTGCCCGCACACGTGGCAGGTGGTCGCCTGGTTCACCGGCGTCACGAGGGGTGTCGGGCGGAGTGGACGACGGTCGACGAGGGGCTCGACGACGGCGGTGTCGTTCGCCTGGGGCGGCGACGGCACCGCGGGCGCCTCGACGGACTCGACGCTGGTGTCCTCGGCGGACTCGGCAGCCTGGGCTCCCGACCGCCCGACCCACCAGGACGGCCCGGCGGGGGCGGCGGGCGGTGCCTGCTCCTCGGGACGGCTCCACACAGGGGTGTCCGACTCGGGCCATTCGGCGAGGCGGGTGACCTCGGGGTCCTCCGGCTCGGACGGGAAGGCGTTCGGGTCGAGCGGCGGCTCGACCGGTTCCGGCGCGAACGGCTGCACCGGGGCCGCCGGTGGCCGCGGCGCCTCGGGCTGGGACGGCGCCGGCGGGACGTCGGCCCCGCGCTGCTGCTGACCGGACCAGTCCGTGAGACCGGAGCCCGCGCCGTGCACGTGCGTCGGCGCCGTACGCGGGGCGTAGTCGTCGGGACGTTGGACGGACACGGCGGCCGGCGGCTGTTCGTCGGCGCGGTCCGCGCCGGTGAGCCACGCGCGGGTGGCGGGGTCGAGGGTCGCTTCGGGCAACCAGGCGTCGGTGGCCGGGTCCTGGCGGCGTCCGTGCACGTCGGGCTGCTGCAGTGGCGGCGGCGGAGCCTGTTCGACCGGCGGCTGAGCGGCAGGTCGCCGGCTCGCCGCAGCGGTCACCGCACGCCCGCACTCACCGCAGAAGATCGCTCCGTCCGGGAGCATCGATCCGCAGTGTTCGCATCTGATCACGGGTTGCCTCTGTCCTCACTCGGCCGTCCACGACGCTCGCCGGCCTGCAGGCCATCGTAGTCACGCGGCTCCCCCGGACCCTGGCCGTCAGCGGAGCGCGAACCGCGTCGGCCGACGACCGATGCCACGGAGGCCCCGGCCGATCTCGAGGCGTCGGCGATCCGCAGGGACCTGAGCGACACCGCCGCGCGGATGCGCTCCTTGCGCGTCCGGCCGGCCCGCAGGCTCGCGATCGCGTCGTCCGCGGCGGACCACATCCGGTCGGCCGCGGTGACGTCGGCGTCGTTCGGGCCGAACACGGACCGGTCAGCGAGCGCGGCCAGACCCGTACCGCCGTCGCCCGGTGCGCCGACGACCGCCTCGCGCCGGGTCGCGGAACGCTCGACGTCGTGCCCGCGGTCCACGAGTGCGTCGCGGTACTCGTCCCATGCGCCGACGATCCGTGCTCGTGGCGTCGGAGCCCGGCGTCGTCGCCGACGGCGGATCCGCTTGAGGAGCACGATGACACCGAAGGGCAGCAGCACCAGCGCGACGAAGCCGAGCGTGGCGAGCACCCACGGCAGGGCGGCGAGCAGGATCTGCAGCCAGAGCGGCTGGACGGGCGGCGTGTTGCGGTCACTCTGCGGCGGCGCCTGCTGCGACTGGTCCTGCTGTTCGGCCGGGGGCGGCGGGACGACGGTCTCCGGCCGGGTGACCGGCTGCGGTGTCTGCTGCTGCTCGTCCGGGATGTCGCGCACGGTCGGGTTCGGGTCGATCATGACCCACCCCCACTGCGCCGTGTCGACCTCCACCCGTGCGGTGACGTCCGAGCCGCGGAAGGTCGTCGTCCCGCCCGAGGTCGTCCCCGTGGCAGCGTTCCCGCCCGCGTCACCGCCGGCAGAGAACCCCATCACCACCCGTGCCGGGAACCCGATCTGGTTCGCCATCAGGGCAGCGGCCGCCGCGTACTGCTCCTGGTCGCCGATCATCAACGGCGACGTGAGGAGTTCCTGGATCCGGTCCGCTCCGTGGCCGGAGCGACTCGCGCGGTCGTCGCCGACACCGTGGCTGACGTACCCGTTCCGCTTGAGGTCCTGCACCATCGCGACGAGCTTCGCGCCGTCGGTCTCCGCGTCGGCCGTGGACGCGTCCACGGTGTCGCGGACCGCGTCGGGCACCGAGCGCGGTGTCGGGACGGACGCAGTGCCCGGTCGTGCGGAGGCGAGCTGGTCGTCGGTCGGCTGGTCGGGCACCACCGCCGTCAGGTCGTACCGCGTCCCGTCGCCGACCCCTCCCACGACCGCGCCGGTCCCGGTGGAACCGTTGTAGAAGAACGCGCCGCGCTCCTTCTCTGCGCCCGACCCGGTGAACTCCACCCGTTCGAGGTCCCCGACGGTGGGGAGCCACACGCCGCTGTACCCGTCGACGGTCACGCCGACGCGGACGGTGCGGCCCTGCACCCCGCGGACGTCGACCGACGTCGGTACCCGCTCGAACGTCCCGGACGCGGTCGAACCGTCGGCACCACCGACCCGGTACACCACCCCGTCGTACGTGTCGAGGGTCGCGATCCGCACGAACCCGTTCGCCGGCAGCCCGGTCACCCGCAACTGCGCCGTCTCGGCCTCCGTCTGCTCCTCGTACGCGCGGAACCCGCTCAGCGGACTGACGTAGTCCCGCGGGTCGAACGGCTTCACCACGTCGGTCCGGGCGACGGTCCTCCCGGCCGATGGCGGTGCGACGAGCCCGAGCCCGGTCGCGACGACGGCCGCGGCGACGATGGTCCCGGTCCCGACGAGGGCGGGTCGCAGGACCGAGCGCACGAGGGGCACCCGGGCACCGATGGTGGTCGCCACGGCGACCGCCCGCCGCACGTGCCGCACGGTCAGCGCCCACACGAGCGCGATCCCGGTGAGCACGACTGCGGTCACGATCGACGTGTCCAGCCGGCTCGGCCCGACCACGACACCGGCCGCGAAGAGCACCAGCGCCGGGATGCTGGCCAGTTCCTGCCTGGAGGCACGGGTCGCCACGCTCACGGCCGTCACCGTCGCGACGAGCAACGTCACGAAGAACGGCACGAGCAGCGCCTCGTAGGACCCGACCGGCAGGCTGATGGTCACCAACCGCTTCCAGCCGAGGGCGACGCCCGCGAACAGGTCGACCAGGCCCTGCCCGGTCGGCAGGACCCCGTTGGCCTGGCCGGGGACGGCAGCGGGGACTCCGGTCAGGGCGAACACCGCGACGGTCGCCACGGCGACGACCGCGGTCGGGAGCCGGAAGACGGTACCGACGAGGGCGACGAGGGTGCCGAAGACCACCGCGGTCACGGCGGCGACGATCATCGAGTCGTCGCGGTAGACCGGCCACCAGGCGACGCTCGCCACGGCGAGCAGCAACCAGGTCGCGAGGGTCCCGCCCACCAGCCGTGACGGTGCGAGCCGGCGGGCGTCGCGGCGGACCGTCTTCCGTGCCCGGGTGTCGGGGGACGCTGCGACGCTCATGCGGCCGCCGCCGATCGGTGCAGCGCGTGGCGCAGGTCGTCCAGGTAGCCGATCGTCATGACGGTGAGTCCGGCGACGCGGAGGAACCGGGGCTGCGCCTCGGGTTCGCAGATCACTGCGACGACCTCGACCCCGACGGGGAACCGTGTCGCCGCCAGCCGCAGTGCGGGCAGCTCGACGGTCGACCCGACCACGAGGAACGCGACCGAGATGCCCGCGGTGTCGTTGCCGACGATGCGCGACACCTCGGCGACCGGCAGGCAGGCGTCCGCGAGGCCGACCGACGCGAAGTCGTCCAGCAGTCGCGTCGGGGTGACGGTGGGCAACGAACGGACGGCGTACACCGCGCGCTTCGCGAACTCGGGCGTGCGCTCGGAGACGACGACGGAGACCTCCCGGCCGTCCCGGATCGCCCGGGTGCCGAGGGACGCCGCTGCGCTGACCGCGAGCTCGAACTCCTCGTCGTCGGCGAACTCGGCGCGCGAGAGACCCAACGCGACCACGAGGTGCGACCGCCGGGTGTCCTCGAACTGGCGGACCATCAGCGCGCCCGACTTCGCCGTCGACTTCCAGTGGATCGTGCGCGGGTCGTCGCCGGGCATGTACTCGCGGATCGCGTGGAAGGCGATGTCCGAGGGCGAGAGGTCCGTCGTGGCCTGGCCCTCCAGGTCCCGCACGAGTCCGGTGCTCGTGGACGGGATCGCGATGGTCCGCGGGTGCACGATGACCTGCTCCCGTGCGGTCCACACGATCTCGCGGCGCACCAGGCCGACGGGGTCCGCACGGACACCGGTCACCGGACCCACGTCGAGCACACCGCGCCGGACCGTCGGCACCGGGACCTCCTGCTCGAAGGTCCCACGGGAGCCGATCGACGGGATCGCCACGTCGACCAGACCCGCGCCCACCGGCACCTCCACGGTGATCGGGACCGACGGCAGCCGGACCGGGTTCTCGGCCGTGACCACGACACCAGCCGGGTCCCCCACCGCCACCCGGTGCTGCGGCAACCGCATCCGGATCACCAGACGTGACCGACCGATCAGCGCGACCGCGGCGACGACCACCAGGACCGCACCCGCGAAGCCGACCACGACGACCTCGCGCAGTCCGAACCGGTACCCGAGCACGAACGCGACCAGCGTGAGTGCCGCCACCGTCCATCCCAAGCCGGTGACCACGGCCGAGACCTCTGCCCACCCACGCTTGACGAGCCTCCAGGCCGTCGACCAGGCCCTGGCGAGACCGACGACAGCATCCGCTGCCACGCCCTCACGGTCCCCGACCAGCCGTGTGCGGACGTTCGTGAGGCCGGCGACCGTCCCCGTGCGCTCGTACGCCGTCGTCCCGCGACGCGACCGCGTCGAGGACGGGCGGCGCGACCGCGTGGAGACGGGCCGGCGGTCGGTCACGACGCGGCCCGGTCCGCCGGAGGCGGCGTCTCGACGAGCAGCTGCGCGATGACGCTCGTGGCGCTGACGCCGTCGAACTCGGCCTCGGCGTCGAGGACCAGACGGTGCGCCAGGACCGGCACGGCCAGCGCCTTCACGTCGTCGGGCGTGACGTAGTGCCGCGCGTTGAGCGCAGCGAACACCCGCGACGCGCGCATCAGACCCATCGCACCACGCACGCTGACGCCGAGGCGGACCTCGCTCGCCGAACGCGTGGCGTCGACCAGGCGCGCGACGTAGTCGGCGATCACCGGATCCACGTGCACGGACCGGGCGAGCGTCGCCATCTCGGTGATCGTCGCGGCCGGCACGACGCTCGCGAGGGGCACCGAACTCGACGGCGCGGAGGACGTCTCGAGGATCTTCACCGTCGCGGCGTGGTCCGGGTAGCCGATCGACGCCTTCATCAGGAAGCGGTCGAGCTGCGCTTCCGGCAGGCGGTACGTTCCCGCCTGCTCGACGGGGTTCTGCGTCGCGATGACCATGAACGGGGCGGCGAGCTTGTGGTTCACGCCGTCGACCGTGACCGCGGACTCCTCCATCGCCTCGAGCAGCGCGGACTGGGTCTTCGGGCTCGCGCGGTTGATCTCGTCGGCCAGCACGATGTTCGAGAAGACCGGACCGCGGTGGAAGTCGAACTCCTGCGTCTTCTGGTCGTAGACGCTGATGCCGGTGATGTCGCCCGGCAGCAGGTCCGGCGTGAACTGGATGCGGTTCGTCGAACCCTGCACGCTCTGCGCCATCGCCCGGGCCAGGCTCGTCTTGCCCGTGCCGGGGACGTCCTCGAGGAGGAGGTGGCCCTCGCTGAGCATCGCCGTGACCGCCAGGCGGATCACGAACGTCTTCCCGAGGAGCACCTGCTCGACGTTGGTCACGATGCGGCCTGCGACGTCGGCGAACCAGGTGGCCTGCTCCGGGGTCATGCTCATGCGGTGTCGTTCCTCGTTCTCGGGGATGGCGGTAGGGGAAGAGTACGGGGCGGTGGTGTCGGTGCTCAGTTACCAGAAGGCGGGGCATCCGCGATGGACACCGAGCCCGCCAGATCACCGGTCGCGCTCAGCGCCGTGCCGTTGACCGTGACCCGCACCGACACCCTGACCGACTTGGCCGAGAAGAGGAGAGAGTCCGGCGGTGTTGGTCCGGTGCCGCCAGGTGACCAGGTACTCGTGACGACGGATGCATTGCCGTCGGCGTCGAACCACGTTGCGGTGTAGCTCTGCACCGCGATGTCCTGACCGCTGGGGCCCGAGACTTCGATCGCTGATCCCTGCTGCGCCTTCGAGATCGACCCGCTGGTGTCGACGGCTGCGCCCGTGAAGACGAAGGAGCTCGCGTCGGTGGTGCAGAACGAAGACCCCGGGCCTCCGCAGGCCCGCAACGTCAAGGAACTCACGACGTTCCGTGCACCGGAGCCGGGCACACCGGACCACGATTCGCCCGGAGCCAGGTCCTTCACCCCGCCGCCGGTTTCGAGCCTGTAGTGGTCCACCCGCTGATCCGGAGCTCTCACGCTGAGGTTGAACAGCGAACCGTCCCCGCCTGCCGGGACGAGCCCGACCGCTGCGTTCGGAGTGCTGCTCGGCCGCTCGTAGGTGACAGCCGTCGCGTAGGCGACATTGCAGAAGTAGCCGTTCGAGAACGTGACCGCGTACGTCGCTCCGCCCCCGTCGACTCCACGGTCAGTCGCGGGGCTGGAACTTCCGATCGAGCCGCCCGGGTTCGCCGAGCAGTCGACGTTCGACGACCGGAACACGTTGTAGCTGGAGGATGGGCCGCCTGCGCTCTCGGCCGCGTTCCAGGTGATCGAGACGATCGACTTGCCGTTCTCGTCCGCTTGGGCACCGGACACAGCGGAGACGTTCGCTGGCTTGCCAGGAACCCCGACCGCAGATCCGGTGGCTGCTCCGGAGTTCCACTGAACCACCGTGCCGTTGCGGTCCGCACCGTTGCGGGCCGACACGGTCACCGTGTACTGCGCCGCGCTCTGGGCGCCGGTGAACGACGTGCTCGTGGCCGTCCCGGTGTTCTTCGAGGTAGATAGCCCAGGACCCTCGATCGACACGACGTAGTTGTCGACCGCCGTGCCGTTGTTCGGCGCGTCGACCCGGTTCCAGTTCACGTCGAGCTGGTTCGGGGTGCTCTTGCTCGGCGAGACGGTGATCCCGGTCGGCGGAGCCGGCACGAAGTCGGCACTGATCGGTGCCGAGTTCGGCGAGGCCGCGGAGTCACCGATCGCGTTCTTCGCGACCACCGAGAACTGGTACGACGACTTCGGGTCGAGGCCCGTGATGGTGCAGACCGTCGCGGTGCCGCAGTCCTTCGCGACGCCGTTCGTGCCCTGCAGTCGGTACCCCGTGATGGGCGAGTTGTTCGCCTGCGGGGTCGACCAGGTCAGCGTGGCCTGACCGCCCTCGTACGACCCGGTGCGGGTCGGGGCACCGGGTGCGTCCGGGACGTCCTGCACCGAGATCGTCACGTCGCCCCACACGTACCGGTCCGGATCGTCGGTGGCGTCGGCGACCTGGTACTGCAGGTGCGTGTCGACGGGCTTGGCGTTCGCGGACACGCTCACCTGCAGACGGGACTTGTCCGCGCTCGGGGTGACCGTCACGCCGCCGGGCAGCCCGCCGGAGAGCCCACGGATGTTCACGACGCGCAGTCGCTGCTCGGGGAACGGGTTCGTCGGCTGGTCGTTGGCGAGCACGTCGATGGTCGTCGTCTCGCCGCGCTTCGTGACCGACTTGTCGGCACCGGGTTGGACGAGCGGTCGGGTGGATGCGACCACGTCGACGTTCACGACGCCGCTCCGGCCCTGGTTCGCGTCGTCGGCGACGCCGATGCCGATGGCGGCCGTGGTGTTCTTCTTCGCGGTGTCGGCGACCTTGACGGTCAGCTTCTGCCCGGAGATCGTGGCGGTCGTGCCGTCCGAGGGCTTGCTGACGACCGAGTAGCGGAGCTCCGGCAGGTCCTTCGGGTACGGGTAGTCGGTGAGCTTGGTGAGGTCGATCGTGCGCGACTCCCCCGGCTGCATGTCCACCGCGGAGCCGGTGAACGCGGGCGGCTGGTTCGACCGGGGCGTCACCTTGATCGGCAGCACGAGCGTCGCGACGCGACCCTTCCCGCCGTTCGCGTTCGATCCGTCGGTGACCTCGAACGAGATCGAGGCGTTGCCGTAGTAGAGCTTCGACGAGGTGAACTGCAGGTTCGACGAATCGACGACGAGGTCCTGCCCGTTGGCGTGCGTCGCCTTCACGGTGCCGTCGTCCGTGATCTTCGCCGTCTGGCCGTTCGCCGTCACCACGTACTTCGACAGCGGGATCCGGACGGTGGCCTCGCTCTTGACGGTGATCGCGCCGGCCGTCCGGTTGACCTGGGGCAGCGCGTCGTCGAAGCCGGGCACGTGGATGAAACCGTAGGACACGATGTCCGGGTGGTCGATCCGAGCGACCGAGAACGGGATCACCTGCGAGTCGTCGGTCAGGCGGACGACGATCCGCTGGTCGTCGGTGGTGCGCGCGGTGTCGCCGTAGCCGTCCACGACACCGACCTTCAGGTCGGCCGTGGTGCCCTCGGCGAAGAACACGTTGTCGAGCACGTCGACGGTGACGCTCTGCCGGTGCAGGATGTCCTGCAGGTCGAGCGTCGTGTCGTCGACCTCGGGCCGCAGTGGTTGTGCGTCCGGGTCGACCGTGACGGTGAGGAACGCGGTGCTGGCTCCGCCGTTCTCGTTCGCGACCGTGTACAAGACGGCGTAGTCACCGTTCTTGGCGGTCTTGGGCGGGGTGACTCGGATCTGCTGCTTCTGCAGGACCTTCGCCGTGACGTCCTTCGCCGTGGGCTCCGCCGCGGTGACGGTCAGCTGACCGCCCTCGGGGTCGGAGTCGTTCTGCAGGACGCGGACGGTGACGGAGCCGCCGGGTCGGATGGTGACGTGGTCGGCCTCGGCGACGGGGTTCGACGCCTGTTCGGCACGCGGGGCGATCCCGACGCGCACGGTGCCGGTGGCGCGGGCGCCGAGGGCATCGACGACCGTGTAGGTGAACTCGTCGGTCCCGGCCGAGTAGTCGCCGGCCTCGTAGGTCAGGGAGTCGGACGCCACGTCGCTCACCGAGCCCTTGTCCGGGTTGGACGCGACGCCGACGAGCTGCACCGAGTCGCCGTCGGGGTCGATGCCGTTCAGGGGGATCGACACCCGGACCGACTGCCCGGCGACGACACGCGCGGTGACGGTCTGCGGGACGGGCGGGTTGTTCGTCGCTGCGTCCTGCTCCCGCACCGAGATGGAGACGGTGGCGTCGGCGTACTGCCCGTCCGGTCCGGCGACGCGGTACACGGCCGTGTAGCTGCCCGGCGTGTTCGGCGCGAGGTAGCGGAGGTGGTCGCCCGAGGCGAAGAGCAGCCCGCCGTCGCCCGGGACGTTCTGCACGAGCTCGGGCTGCAGTGTGAGCGGTTCGCCCTCGGGCTGGGTGTCGTTCGCGAGCACGTCGATGTTGGCGACGTCGCCGACCCGCACGGTCGCGGTGTCGGGCTGGGCGACCGGCGGCTGGATGCGGTCCGGCTTCGGGATCTCGACGACGGTGATCGTCCCGGTCGCCGAGGCGAGCCCGTTGGTCTCGGTGTACCCGAACGACACGGGTCCGTCGAGCGGCGCGGTGAGCGTGACGCGGACGGTGTGCTGGTCGAGGATGCTCGCCTGCACGCCGGACCCTCGCTCCGGCCCGGTCAGCGCGGTCACCAGGAGCACGCCGCCAGCGGGGTCGATGTCCGTCGCGGTGACGTCCGTGTCCTTCGTGGACAGGGTGTTGACGAACACGGTCTTCGGTGTGGTGATCGGCGCGGTCGACGCGTCCGGTGGCGCGAGGATCGTGATCCGCACGACGCCGCTGGTCGTCTTCGTGCCGTCCGTGACGGTGTACTCGAGCTGGTGGTCGCCGGCGCTGGTCCCGAGCACGCGGAAGGTGCCGGCGTCGTAGCTCGGTGTGACGGTCAGCCCCGAGGCCGAGGAGACGCTCGTCAACGTGACGGTGCCGTTGCCGCCGCGCACGTGGTCGAGCGGGTCGACGCTGAAGGCCTTGCCGGCGTACCCCTGCACCGGGAAGGGATCGGCGTACAGGGGCACGCTCCCCTGCTTCGCGACGTGGACCGTGACCGACCCACGGCCGTCGTCACGGCCATCGCTGACGACGAGCTGCACGGCGCGGTCGCCCGTCCGACCGCTGGCGTTGCGGTAGTCGAGGAGACCGTCCGGCGTGGTCGACACCCGGTCGCCGTCGGCCGCCGTCGCCGACTTCAGGTACACGGGGTCCCCGTCGGGGTCCACCCAGTCGCCGAGCACGTTCGTGACGACGTGGCCGTTCTGTACCACGTCCGCCGACGTGTCCCGCGCCTGCCGCGGCGGGTCGTTCGCCGAGTCGGGACGGACGGTGACCTTCACGGTCGCCGTGTCCGATCCGCCGTTGCCGTCCGTGATCGTGTACGGGAACGACACCGTGCCGCTGGCGCGTGCCGCCAGCGTGATCTGCAAGCGCTGGCCGTCGCCGACGATCGCGACGTCGCCGACGGCGTCGTCGACCGTGCCGACCTCGCTGATGACGATCGGGTCGCCGTTCGGGTCGTAGTCGTTGAGCAGGACCGGGAGGCTCGTGGTGCGTCCCGGACGAGCGCCCAGGTCGTCGTCGACCGCGACCGGCGGCTTCTGGTCCTTCTCGACCTCCGGGTCGTCGTCGGACACCTGCTCCTGCTGCTGGTCGTCGTCCTTCTTGATGAGGTCGGACCAGTTGTCGATCAGCTGACCGCTGCGGTCGATCGCCCAGGAGCGACCGCTCTGCGGGTCGTTCGCGACGACCGTCTCGCCGTTGTGCAGGATCTGGAGGTCGCTCGTGCCCGCCGTGCTGGCCAACCGCTGGAGCGCGCTGCCACGGCAGGTGTCGATCGCCTGCCCACCGGCCCACGCGGCGTAGGTGCAGGACCCGACGACGGTCGGCCGGGCCGCCCGACCGGACACCCGGAGGGCGGTCGCGTCGACGTTGCCCGACGCGGAGACGCGGACGAGCCCCGCTGTCCCCGCGACGACGACCTCGGAGCCGTCGTCCGTGGACCGCTGGAGCGAGGGGGACGTCCCGACGCGGTCGCCGAGGTCCACCGTGTCACCGTCGACGGACACTTCGCCCGAAGTCCGGTCGAGCACCGCGACGTGGTCCCCGAACGACGCGACCTGGAAGTCGTCGGCGCGGTCCATCTTGACGGTCCAGCGCTCGGCCACCGTCAGGGTCGTGCCGACGTCGACGAGCGACGCAGTGCCGGTCTTCGGGGAGTAGACCGCGACGTGCTTGTCGGAGGCGTCGAAGACCGCGTCGGCGCCGAGTGTGAGGTCTGCCTTCGTCGACGCGTCGAACTCGCCGAGGTCCTTCGCCGGCGTCGCCCACAGCTCCCCGGTGTCGCCGTTGCCGATGACCGCTGTGGAGCCCGCGAAGAACACCTGCGGCGAACCGGCGGGCAGGGTCACCGGGTCGGCGACGGTGGCGTCGGCGACGTCGACCTTCGCCACGGTCCCCTTCGTGGCGTCGACGCTGTACACGGTGGAGCCACGCTGCAGGACGGAGAGGCTGTCGCTCGCGGTCTCGACGGCGGTGTTGAGCTGCAGGACGCCGGTGTTGGCGCGACCGACCGCGCCGTACTCGGCCGACGGCACCCAGACGGTGCCGTCGCCGAGGTCGACGCGCTGGGTGTGGTACCCGGTGGAGGCGACGGCGGCGGTCGCGACGACCGCGCAGACGACGATGGACGCAGCGACGGTCACCGCGGCCGAACGGTGCTTGGCGAGGAGCGCGCGGATCACCCGGCGCTCCCGATCGTGGCGCACTTCTGGGCGCTGGCCACGCCGGTCTTGCCGTCCCGGTTGACCGCGACGGCGATGCACTCCTCGTCGCCCTTCTTCCCGGAGACGACGAAACGGGCGCCGGTCTGCTGGCTGGCTGCGCCGTTCGACGAGATGACGTAGGTGTCGCCGTTGCGGAGTCCCGGGTCGTCCCAGGTGAACGTGACGGAGGACGCGGTCGATGCGGCCTGGACGTCCGACACGACGGGGATGGCTCCGCTGCCCAGGCGTCCGACGACCACCACGGTGGCGATGGCCAGCGCCGCGACGACGACCACCGCGAGGGACGTCGCCCACACCAGGGTGGAACGGGACCGACGTCGGGCGCGGGTGACGGACCCGGTGCGGTGCACGGTGCCGACGCTCTGCGACGCAGCAGCCGACGATCCGCCCTGGACCGCCTTGCGGGTCCGGCGCCGAGCCCCCACACGCGTCGGTGGCTGGAGCTCCCGGATCATCGTGCGGTCGCCGTCCGGCGTCGGGGTCGCGACGGCCCACGCCTCGACCGCGACGTCGGCCGCGGTCTGGGGGATGCCGAGCTCGGCTTCGACCTGCTGGAACCCGCGGACGAGTTCCATCACGGTCGACGGTCGACCGGCGACCTTGCGCGACATGGCCGCGGCGAGCAGGCGCTCGAGCGACGGCGGGACGTCGGTACGCCCCGTCGCCTTCACGCCACCCTTGTCGATGCGGCTCATCAGGTCGGCGGCGCCGTTCTTGCCACCGCGCACCTCGAAGGGGCTGCGGCCGGCGAGCAGCGAGAACACCGTTGCCGCCAGCGAGTACACCTCGGACTGGATGGTGCCGCGGGACTCGTCGATGAGCACCTCGGGCGCCGACCACGGGATGGACATGCCGACGGGCTCGTCGGGGTCCGTGCCGCCGATCGTCGCGGCGATGCCGAAGTCGGACAGGACGGGGTTGCCGTACGCCGTCAGCAGGATGTTCGACGGCTTGATGTCGCGGTGGAGCACGCCCTCGCGGTGCGCCGTCTCGAGTGCGGACCCGATGCGGATGCCGATCGACAGCACCTCGGACACCGGGATCGGCTCGCGGCGGTACCGCTCGCTGAGCGACGACGAGCACAGTTCCATGACCAGGTACGGACGCCCGTCGGACGCCACGCTCGCCTGGAACACCGTGAGGATCGACGGGTGCGTGCTGAGGCGGGCCATCAGGTTCGCCTCGGCCTGGAACATCTGGCGGACGCGGTCGTCGACGACCTCGTCGAGGAGCACCTTCACGGCGACCTGGCGTCGCGGCATGTCCTGTTCGTACAGGAACACGTCGGCGAACCCGCCCGACCCGAGGACGTGCACTGGGCTGAACCCGGGGATCACGGGTGGCGTGGACGGCAGGCGTCTCGCCATCGTGCCCTCCTCCCCGGCCGAGCGGCCAGCTCTCTCGTCACGGCCCTGCCATTGTACGAACCGTGGGTGACCGACATTCCGCACACCGCATCGGGCAGCGGGTCGGCACTCCCCCAGTTCGGGGGGGGCACCCTCAGTGGCGCGGCAGCGTGTCTTCCACGTCGCCGTCGTCCGGTGCGTCGTCGACCTGCAGGACGACGACCGTCACGTTGTCCCGGCCGCCGGCGACCACCGCGTCGCCCACCAGGCGTTCGGCCAGGCCCTGGGCACTCGGCTCGCGCGCGGCGATGCGACCGATCCCGCCGTCACCGAGTTCCTTGGTCAGACCGTCCGAGCAGACGATGTAGCGGTCGCCGGCACGCAGCGGCAGCGTCCACCAGTCCGGCTCCGGCGGCTCGCCGAAGCCCACGGCACGCGTGATGACGTTGCTGTCCGGATGGCGTTCGGCGTCCTCCGCCCGCAGCAGCCCGGCGTCCACCATCTCCTGCACGACCGAGTGGTCGACCGTCACACGACGGAGCACGCCGTCCTCGATCCGGTACGTCCGCGAGTCGCCGACGTTGAAGACGAGGGCGGCCGGCTGACCGTGGGACGCGACGAGGGCGATCCCCGTGACGGTGGTCCCCGCGCCGATCGCGTTGCCGCCGGCGGCGCGCTCGATGTCGGCCGTCGCGAGCAGGAGCGCCCGCTGGATGGCCTGCCGCGACGAGAAGTCGCTCTCGGTCGCCTGCTCGAGGCGACGGACGACGGCATCGCTGGCACGGTCGCCCGCGAGGTGTCCGCCCATCCCGTCGGCGACGACGAAGAACGGCGCCCCCACGATGTAGCTGTCCTCGTTGTGGTCACGACGGCGGCCGACGTCGGTCGCCGCTCCCCACGACAGCGTCAGGGTGGCACCGTCGGCACCGGGGACGTCGATGGCGTGCGCAGTCGCTGCTCGGCCGAGTTCGGTCACGTTTCAGGATCGCTCTCTGGGGGTTCGGGGCGTGCCGGCTGGTGGATCGGACGGCCACGTGGGAAGTGGCGGGAGGTCCCCCGCCGTCGGTGCGACCCGGTGGTACGGCGAGAGGACCTCGATGACGTTGCCGTCACCGATTTCGACAACCGTACCCGTCAGGACGACGTTCGAGGCACCGGACGGCATCCGGAACGGCGCTGCGCCGGCTGGTCGCACCACCGTCCCGTTGGTCGACCGGAGGTCGTCGACGACCGTCGCCTCCCCTTCGGCGTGCACGAGCACGTGCGAGGAGGACACCTGACCGGCCGCCGACGGCACCGTCACGAGTTCCGGTGTCGCGCCGCGCAGGATCCGCGGCAGCGTGGGTCGCCGCCCGACGATCACGGGGCGGTCGAGGCGGAGGACGCGGTCACCGATCCGGATCGAGGGCACCCTGGTCTGCGGTGCGGCTGGGTCGGCCTGGAGGCGCGGCTCGGCTCCGACGGACGCGGTCGCGCCGTCGTCCGGTCGCGTCGGCGCGCGCACGACCGTGTCGTCGAGCGCGTCGTCGGTCGGGCGCGGCGCGGCGACCGGGCGGATCACGGTGTCGTCGTCCGCACCGATGTCCAGCCGGCCGGGGACCGTCGGGGCGGCACGGATGACCGTGTCGTCGAGGGCGTCGCCCACCCGGTCACCGGAGGGCTGCACCCGCGGTCGCCGGATGACGGTGTCGTCGATGTCGTCGTCGCGCAACCGAGCCCTCCAAGCGTGGTCGCACACCACCGTAGACGATCCTGTCCCCCGGTCGTCATCGGCGCTCCCACACCGGCCCGCTCCCGGCTCGGACCGAGCGCAGGACGACCGCCGCGAGCGGGTCGCTCGAACAGGTGTCGAGCGCGTGCTGCGCGCGGGTCTGCGCACGAGCGGTCGACCCGAGTGCCCACGAGCACCACGAGGCGATCGCGAGGGCACCGGCTGCGCCCGTCGCGGTGTCCGCCGACGGGTCCTCGGTCCGCCACCGCTGCCAGGCTTCCGCGCACCGGTCTCCTGCGATCCGCACCCGGGCCCGGTCCGGCTCCGGCCCCCAGCCACGCAGCGCCGGCGGGGTCTCGTCGTGGAAGGGGTCGAACGCGACGATGCCACGCGGCTCGGGTTCATCCCGCGCCGCGAGGAAGTCGATCAGCGCGAAGCGGGGCGCGAGCGCCCCGCAGGCGGTCACCACCGCGATCGCGGCGGTGCGCGGCAGCGGCCCCGCGCCGGGCGCGACGAGCGCCGCGCACGCTGCCGGGAGTGTGACCGCTGCTGCGATCTCACGCGGGTAGCGCACTGCGGCTTCGTCGAGGGTTCGTGTCGTCAGGGGGATCATGTCGACATCGAAACGCACACCGCGCCTCCATGCAGGCCCGCGGCGGCCGCCTGTGGAAGGCGACCCGCCCCACCCGATCTGTGGAGGAACGAGTCGGCGGGCGTCAGACCGAGGCGGGTTCGAGGCTCTCGGCCACGAGGTCCCACCCTCCTGCATGCTGTTCGAAGACCACGCCGTGCTCCGACGCCCACTCGACGAGCTCCGCCATCGACGAAACCGCTGCACCGGAACGGCCGAGCAACGCCACCAGGCGGCCCTTCGCGGTCTTGTTCCAGTGGTTCAGGGCCTTCCGGCGCCCGATGCCGTCCACGCTCACCACGCGCGGCGCGACGGCATGGGACACCGGACCGAGCTGCTGGTACCCCTCGGACCGGAGATCCAGCACGAGGCCACCTTCGGTGCGCTCAGCGAGCACGCGCGCCGAGACCCCCGGCCAGTGCGAGGCCAGACGGATGCTGCCGAGCCGCGAGTCGTGCGAGAGCCGATAGGCCGGGATCGGGTCGCCGCCGCCGAGGGGGCCGAACATCGCGGACTGCACCACGACGTGGTCGAACCACCACGCACGGGTCGCGGCGTCCGCGTCGAGCGCTCCGAGCGGGTCGTAGAGCACCCCGGTGTACCGGTCGATCGCCGGCATCGTGCCCGAGGTGTCGAGTGCGAGGTTGCGGAACCGCTCCTCGATCGACTTCGGGCCGAGCTTCAACGCCGTCCGGGCAGAGGACTCCTCAGAACTGACGGAACGGGCCGCGGTGATCACCGCGGCCCGTTCTGCAGCCAGTTCCGGGAACGACAGCGCACGCAGGTCGAGCGTGCGGTCCGTGTCCCCACCCTCCCGCTTCGTCTCCGAAGGCGGGAGGAGGACGGTCAGTCCGGTCAGGACGCCAGCGCGGCCTGCCGCGCCACGATCGTGACCGTGTCGTGCTCGACCGACAGGAAGCCGTCCTCGGCGTCCGCCGCCACCGTCGAGCCGTCGGCTCGGGTGATGCGGACCTGACCCTGTGCGAGGGTCGCGAGCAGCGGCTCGTGTCCCGCGAGGATACCGATCTGGCCCTCCGTCGTGCGAGCGACGACCATGGTGGCGTCTCCCGACCAGACCTCGCGGTCGGCCGAGACGACGCTCACGGTGAGTGCCGCCATGTCAGCGGTTCTCCTTCTGGATCTGCGCCCACTTCTCTTCGACGTCGTTGATGCCACCGACGTTGAAGAAGGCCTGCACGGCCACGTGGTCGAACTCGCCGTCGGCGATCGCGCGGAAGGACTCGATCGTGTCCTTGAGCGGGACCGTCGAACCCTCGACACCCGTGAACTTCTTGGCCATGTAGGTGTTCTGCGAGAGGAACTGCTGGATACGACGAGCGCGCTCGACCGTGATCTTGTCCTCTTCGGAGAGCTCGTCGACACCGAGGATGGCGATGATCTCCTGCAGTTCCTTGTTCTTCTGGAGGATCTGCTTGACGCGCGTCGCCGTCTCGTAGTGGTCGGCGCCCAGGTACCGGGGGTCCATGATCCGCGACGTGGAGGTCAGCGGGTCGATGGCCGGGTAGAGACCCTGCGACGCGATCTCACGGGAGAGCTCGGTCGTGGCGTCGAGGTGCGCGAACGTGGTCGCCGGAGCCGGGTCGGTGTAGTCGTCGGCCGGCACGTAGATCGCCTGCAGCGAGGTGATCGAGTGACCACGCGTCGAGGTGATGCGCTCCTGGAGCACACCCATCTCGTCGGCGAGGTTGGGCTGGTAGCCCACCGCGGACGGCATGCGACCGAGCAGCGTGGAGACCTCGGAACCTGCCTGCGTGAAGCGGAAGATGTTGTCGATGAAGAGGAGCACGTCCTGCTTCTGGACATCGCGGAAGTACTCCGCCATCGTCAGCGCCGACAGGGCCACGCGCAGACGCGTTCCCGGCGGCTCGTCCATCTGGCCGAACACGAGGGCGGTCTTGTCGAAGACGCCCGCCTCTTCCATCTCGCCGATGAGGTCGTTGCCCTCACGGGTGCGCTCGCCGACACCGGCGAACACCGACACACCACCGTGGTCCTGCGCGACGCGCTGGATCATCTCCTGGATGAGGACCGTCTTGCCGACGCCCGCACCACCGAAGAGGCCGATCTTGCCACCCTGCACGTACGGCGTGAGGAGGTCGATCGACTTGATGCCGGTCTCGAACATGGAGGTCTTCGACTCGAGCTGGTCGAAGGCCGGGGCCTTACGGTGGATCGGCCAGCGCTCGGTGATCTCGAGCTTCTCGTCGGTGTTGAGCACGTTGCCCAGCACGTCGAAGACCTTGCCCTTGGTGACGTCGCCGACGGGGACCGAGATCGGAGCGCCCGAGTCACGGACCTCCTGGCCACGGACCAGACCGTCGGTCGGCTTCAGGGAGATGGCGCGGACGAGGTCGTCGCCGAGGTGCTGCGCGACCTCGAGGCCGATCTCCTGCGACGAGTCACCGATGGTGATGGTCGTGAACAGGAGGTTGTACATCTCGGGGATGGCGTCGTGCGGGAACTCGATGTCGACGACGGGGCCCGTGACACGGGCGATCCGGCCGACACCGGGCGCCGACGACGTCTCGACCGCGGTGGTTGCGGTGTCGGTCATGGCTGGTGCCTTCCTGAGGGTGGGTAACTGTCCGCGAACGACGCGGACTACTTCTTCTTCGACGAGAGGGCGTCGGCGCCGCCGACGATCTCGGAGATCTGCTGGGTGATCTCGGCCTGTCGGGCGTTGTTCGCGAGACGCGTGAAGTCGCGGATCAGCGAGTCGGCGTTGTCGCTCGCCGCCTTCATCGCCTTCTGACGGGCGGCGTGCTCGGAGGCAGCCGACTGCAGCATGGCGTTGAAGATGCGGCTCTCGATGTAGACCGGGAGCAGTGCGTCGAGCACCGCGTCCGCATCCGGCTCGAACTCGTACAGCGGCAGCGGCTCGTCGTTCGACGGTGCCTCGACACCCTCGACGACCTCGAGCGGGAGCAGCCGGACGACCTGCGGCTCCTGCGTGGCGAGGCTCAGGAAGCGGTTGAAGACGATGTGGATCTCGTCCACGCCGCCCTCCGCCGTGTCCTGGAGGAACTTCGCCACGACGGCGTCGCCGATCTCCTTCGCCGTCGAGAACTCCGGCTGGTCGGTGTTGCCGACCCACTGCTGCTCCGACGCACGCTCACGGAACGCGAAGTACCCGACGGACTTGCGCCCGACCAGGTAGAACACGACGTCCTTGCCCTCGCTGCGGAGCAGGGAGGCGAGCTCCTCGCCCTGCTTGAGGACGTTGGTGCTGAACGCGCCGTTGAGACCGCGGTCCGACGTGAACAGCACGACAGCTGCCCGCGTCGACGACTCCGGCTCGGTGGTGAGGACGTGGTCGACGTTCGAGAACGTCGCCACGGCCGACACCGCACGTGTCACGGCCCGCGAGTACGGACCCGACGCGGCCATGCGGGCCTGCGCCTTCTGGATCCGCGACGCCGAGATCAACTCCATGGCGCGCGTGACCTTCTTCGTGGTCTTCGCGGACTTGATTCGCTGTCGGTAGACCCGGACCTGCGCTGCCATCTAGCGACGACCCTTGACGATCTGCTCCTGGTCGACGTCCTCGGCCGAAGCGGCCTCGAACTGCTCGGACCCGAGCGTCTTGCCGTCGCTCGTCTGGAAGCCCTTCTTGAACGCGTCGATCTGCGAACCGAGCTCGGCGACGGTCTCGTCGCTCAGCTGGTTCGTCTCACGCAGCGTGGTCAGGACCTCCGAGTTGCGGCGGAGGTGCTCGAGCAGCTCCGACTCGAAGCGCAGGACGTCGGCCACGGGGACCTCGTCGAGCTTGCCGTTCGTGCCGGCCCAGATCGAGACGACCTGCTCCTCGACCGGGTACGGCGAGTACTGCGGCTGCTTGAGGAGCTCGGTCAGACGCGCACCGCGCTCGAGCTGACGACGCGACGCCTGGTCGAGGTCGGACGCGAACATCGCGAACGCCTCGAGCGAGCGGTACTGCGCGAGCTCGAGCTTCAGCGTGCCGGAGACCTTCTTGATCGACTTGACCTGCGCGTCACCACCGACTCGGGACACCGAGATGCCCACGTCGACGGCCGGACGCTGGTTCGCGTTGAACAGGTCCGACTGCAGGAAGATCTGACCGTCGGTGATGGAGATGACGTTGGTCGGGATGTACGCCGAGACGTCGTTCGCCTTGGTCTCGATGATCGGGAGACCCGTCATCGAACCGGCGCCGAGTTCGTCGGACAGCTTCGCGCAACGCTCCAGCAGACGGGAGTGCAGGTAGAAGACGTCACCCGGGTAGGCCTCGCGGCCCGGCGGACGACGCAGGAGGAGCGACACCGCACGGTAGGCCTCGGCCTGCTTCGACAGGTCATCGAAGATGATGAGGACGTGCTTGCCCTGGTACATCCAGTGCTGGCCGATGGCCGAACCGGTGTACGGGGCGAGGTACTTGAAGCCGGCCGGGTCGGAGGCCGGAGCGGCGACGATGGTCGTGTACTCCATCGCGCCGGCGTCCTCGAGCGCACCCTTGACGGAGGCGATCGTGGAGCCCTTCTGGCCGATGGCGACGTAGATGCAGCGGACCTGCTTGTTCTCGTCGCCCGACTCCCAGTTGGCCTTCTGGTTGATGATCGTGTCGATCGCGATGGCCGTCTTGCCGGTCTGGCGGTCGCCGATGATCAGCTGACGCTGACCGCGGCCGACGGGGATCATCGCGTCGATGGCCTTGATGCCGGTCTGGAGCGGCTCGTGCACCGACTTGCGGGACATGACGCCGGGAGCCTGGAGCTCGAGGGCACGACGACCCTCGGCCGGGATCTCGCCGAGACCGTCGATCGGTGCGCCGAGCGGGTCGACGACGCGACCGAGGAAGCCGTCGCCCACGGGGGCGGAGAGTACCTCGCCCGTGCGGGTGACTTCCTGGCCCTCTTCGACGCCGGCGAACTCGCCGAGCACGATGGCGCCGATCTCGTCTTCGTCGAGGTTCTGCGCGAGGCCGAGCGTGCCGTCCTCGAAGCGGATGAGCTCGTTCGCCATGACGCCGGGGAGGCCCTCGACGTGCGCGATGCCGTCGCCGGCGTCGATGACGTGCCCGACCTCGGCCGTGGAGGCCTTCGTCGGCTCGTAGTTCGAGACGAAGTCCTTCAGGGCATCACGGATCTCATCGGGGCTGATGGTGATGTCTGCCATGGGATTTTCCTTGTTGGTTTCCGGGGCCCTTCGGCTCCGAGAGGGTGACGCTGCTGACTTGAGCAGTTCCCGTTGTGGACTTGGGAGGAGCGGCTTCGACGGTACGCCTAGCCGGCGAGCTGGAGCCGGAGCTCCGAGAGCCGCGTGGACACGGTGCCGTCGATGACGTCGCCGCCGAGCTGCACCCGGACCCCGCCGACGACCGAGGGGTCGACCACGTGGTTGATGCTGATGTCCTTGCCGTACTTCTCGGACAGGCCGCGGGCGACGCGAGCCGCCTGACCGTCCGAGAGCAGAGCAGCGGTGATGACCGTCGCGACGAGCTTGCCCGCCTGGTCGGCCACGATGCGCGAGGCGTCGCGGACCAGTTCACCGATGCGACGGCCGCGGGGCTGCTGCACGAGGTGCGACAGGATCGCGATCGTCTGCGCCGAGACCTTGCCACCGAGCAGTCGCTCGACCAGTCCGCTCTTCTCCGACGGGCTGCCGAGCTTGGTGCCCAGCGCCAGTTCGAGGTCGGCGTCCGAACGGACGGCGGTCTCGAAGGAGAACAGTTCGGCCTCGATCGAGGTCCCCGACGGTGCCGTGGCGGCGACGGCGCGGATGCCCGCGTCCTCGATGCCGACGAGGAGGTCCTGGTGCGAGGACCAGCGCGAGCCGGCCACCGCGGTCAGGACCGCACGCGTCGCGGCCGACTGGCCGGCGAAGACGCGGTCGATGACGACCTTCTTGCCGGCCGGGTCGGCCGTCGGGTCGGACAGCAGACCGAGCAGCTGCGGCGCACCGGCGATCGCACGCCCTGCGGCGAGGATCTCGGCACCGACGGCGAGGTCGGCTGCACCGCCGAGGTCGGCGAGCACCGCCCTCGTGGACGCCAGTGCTTCTCTGGTGGCGCTGCGCATGCTCAGTGCTCCCCGGTCTTCTCGGCCTGCGAGGCCTCGAGGTCAGCGAGGAAGCGGTCGACGACCGCGTTCGACTTGGCGTCGTCCTTCAGGGACTCGCCGATCACGCCGGACGCGAGGTCGAGGGCAAGGGTGCCCACCTCGGACCGGAGGGACTGGAGAGCGCTCTGACGCTCGGCCTCGATCTGCGCCTGGGCGTTCGCGGCGATGCGTGCTGCATCGGCCTGCGCCTGCTCGCGCAGCTCGTTGCCGATCGCGTTCGCGTCGGCACGGGCCTGCTCACGGATCCGCGACGCCTCGGCACGGGCCTCGGCGAGCTGCTTGTTGTACTCGTCGAGCGCGGCAGCAGCCTGCTCCTGAGCAGCCTCCGCCTTCTTGATGCCACCCTCGATGGCCTCGGTGCGCTCGTCGAGCATCTTCGTGATCCGCGGGATGATGACTCGCCAGAAGACCAGCAGGATGACGATGAACGCGACCAGCGACCAGACGATGTCGTACAGCGGCGGGACGAGGGGACTGTGCGTCTCCTCGGCCGCGATGATGAGTGCGTTCTGCATCGAGAGGCCTTAGTTGGTGAAGATGAAGTACGTGGCGATGCCGATGAAGGCGAGCGCCTCGGTGAAGGCGATACCGATGTACATGAGGGTCGTCAGACGGCCCTGGAGCTCCGGCTGGCGAGCGACGGACTCGATCGTCTTGCCGACGACGATGCCCACGCCGATGGCCGGGCCGATCGCCGCGAGGCCGTAGCCCACCGTCGCGATGTTGCCGGAGATTTCCGCGAGAACGGTCGTTGCGTCCACGTGTTTTCCTTTCAAGATGCGGCCCGGCGGATGCCGTGCCGTATTGGGGGTCAGTACAGGTCGTTGGTCAGTGCTCGTCAGCCAGCGCGAGCTGGATGTACACCGCGGTCAGCAGCATGAAGACGTAGGCCTGCAGCAGCGCGACCAGGATCTCGAAGAAGCTGAACGCGATGCCGAACGCGAGCGTCCCGACGCCGAAGAGCTTGAACAGGCCTTCGCTGTCGAAGAAGAAGAACTGCGTCGCAGCGAAGAACAGGACGAGCAGCAGGTGGCCGACGACCATGTTCATCAGGAGTCGCAGCGTCAGCGTCACCGGGCGGAGCACGAAGGTCGAGACGAGCTCGATCGGCGTCACGATGATGTAGAGCGGCCACGGGACCCCGGGCGGGAACAGCGCGTTGCGCAGGAACGTCCCGGGGTGCTTGCGGAGGCCCGCGTAGATGAACGCGATGTACGCGACGACCGCGAGGATCATCGGGTACGCGATGCGGCTCGTGCCCTGCAGGTTGAACCCGGGGATCAGACCCGTGAGGTTCAGGAACAGCACGGAGAAGAAGATCGTCGCGAGGATCGGCAGGAACCGCTTGCCGTCCTTCTCACCCAGGTTGTCGAAGGTGTTCCGGCGGACGACGTCGAACGCGTACTCGATGAGCGCCTGGCCGCGGCCGGGCACGAGCTTGAGCGAACGGGTCCCGATGATGCCGATCAGCAGCAGGACCGCGACGGCGACGAACCGGATGATGACGAGTCGGTCGATCTCGAAGGGCGTCCCCGCGAAGAAGATCGCATCCGGGAAGAACTCGTTGATCGACGGACCATGGAACTCGGCGGCCTTGCTGCTCCCCGCCGCGACGGTGTTACCCGCAGCGGTGAGGGACAGGGGAAGAGCGTGGGATAGCAGCGCTGTCTCCTGTGTCGGCGCGCGCACGCATGGCACGCGATGGTGGACGTTGTGGAGGCTCGTCCGCTCCGAGCATTGCTCCGGACGCGGACTCCGAGAAGCCTATCAGGTGCGAGAGGCTTCCCGGGCTCTCAGTTGCGGGGCGCGTCCTTCTCAGGAGACGCGGAGTCTCCGGGGAGGGACACCCCGATCGGGATGCGCGCCTTCGCGACGGCGACTACGTCGATCACGAGCGAGCCGACGACACCGACGATGATCGCGATCGCGAGGACCGGGAAGTCCACCCAGTCACGGTCCCGCAGCAGCACCAGCACGACGATGAAGACGATGAACTTCAGCAGCCAGGTGCCCATCACGATGCCGAAGAACGCACCGGAGATCATCTGGCCCTTCGACACCCGAAGGGCCACGAGCACGCTCACCGCGGTCAGCCCGAGGAACACCACGCTCAGGACGGCACCGAGCAGGCCGCCCACGAGCCCGGGGACGCCGGCGACGAGCAGTCCGACGACTCCCCCGACCACGGCGAGTCCCACTGCGAGGATCGCTCCCCAGGTGATGATGCGGCGGAACACCGGCCGGACGTGGTCGAGCGCGTTCGGTGCGGTCACGTGATGTCTCCTGGGATCGAGCGGTCGTTGGCGGCCCGGTCGAGCGGGTCGAGGCTGGCGTCCACCACGGCGGTGGAGCGGGTGGCGGCCTGGGCGGCGAACTCGGCGCGCTTTCGGCCGAGCGGGGCGAAGGTGGCGACGGCGCACACCGTGAAGCCGACGGCGACGAACACGACGACCCAGTACCAGTCCACGAAGAGGAACAGCAGACAGCCGACGGCGACCGTGGCCGTCCACGCGTAGAAGATCAGCACGGCGTGGAAGTGCGAGTGCCCCATGTCGAGCAGCCGGTGGTGCAGGTGCTTCCGGTCGGCCGAGAACGGCGACTTGCCGGCGCTCAAGCGTCGCGTGACGGCGAGGCCGAAGTCGAGGATCGGCACGATGAGGATCGCGAACGGCAGCAGGATCGGGATGAACGCGGGCAGGAGCGCCTGGCGCGTCTGCACCGCGGCGGGGTCGATGTTGCCCGTGACGGACACCGCGCTCGTCGCCATCAGGAAGCCCACGAGCAGGGCGCCGGCGTCCCCCATGAACAGCTTCGCCGGGTGCCAGTTCAGGATGAGGAACCCGAAGCAGGCGCCGACGAGCACCGCGGTCAGCAGTGACGGCAGGTTGAAGAAGAACTCGGTCTGCACGACCACGCGGTTGATGAAGAACGTGTACAGGAAGAACACGCCGCCGGCGATGATCGCGACGCCGGCCACCAACCCGTCGAGGCCGTCGATGAAGTTCACGGCGTTCATCACGAGCACCACCGCCAGCACGGTGAAGATCAGGCTCATGTAGGACGAGCCGACACCGAGCGTGTTGCCGATCGGCAGGGACACGATCGCCACGCCCTGCCACGCCAGGATGCCCGCGGCGATGATCTGCCCGGCGAGCTTCGTCATCCAGTCGAGGTCCCAGATGTCGTCCGCGACACCGAGGACCACGATGATCGTCGCTCCCCCGAGCACCGCGAGCACGCGTCCCGGTTCGGAGAACACGAGACGGAAGTAGTCCGTCCCGGCGATCGACGGGAAGAGGAACCACGCCGCGAGCAGGGACACGATGACGCCGATGTACATCGCGATCCCGCCGAGTCGCGGCGTCGGCGTGCGGTGCACGTCTCGCTCACGGACCTTCGGGTACCACTTGTACTTCAGCCCCAGCTTCCACACGAGCCAGCTGACGCAGAAGCTCACCACGGCCGCGATGGCACCGGCGAGCAGGTAGTACTTCATCCGACGAGGTCGGCTCCGACGACCCTGGTGATCTCGTCGTCCGAGATCACGCCGTGACGGACGATCAGGAGCTTCCCGCCGTCGGAGAGGCCCGTGGCGTCGACGATCGTCGAGCCCGTGGAGGCCTCGAACCCGTCGTGCGCCTCGATCGGGCCGCCGTCGAGGTACACGGCGACGCTGTCACCGAGCATGGCCTCGGCCTGGTCGGCGTCCATCGCTGCCGGGTCACCCGTGGAGTTCGCCGAGGACACCGCGAGCGGCCCCACTTCTTGCAGGAGTTCGAGCGCGATCCGGGAGTCCGGCATGCGGAGGGCGACGGTGCCGCGCGTCTCGCCGAGGTCCCAGTCGAGCGACGGCTGGGCGCGCAGGATCACGGTGAGACCGCCGGGCCAGAACTCGGCCACGAGGTCGCGCACCTGCTGCGGGATGTCGCTCGCCAGTGCCTCCAGGGTCGGCGGACCCGGGATCAGCACCGGCGGCGGCGACTGACGGGTGCGGCCCTTCGCGTCGAGCAGGCGCTGGACGGCGGCCGCGCTGAAGGCGTCCGCGGCCACGCCGTAGACGGTGTCGGTGGGGACGACGACGAGTTCTCCGCGCCCGAGGGCGGCACGTGCGAGCCGCATCCCGGTCAGGAGCCCGTCGGAGTCGGTGCAGTCGTATCGGGATGCCATGACTCGACGATGATAGTGCGACACAATGGGTGGCATCGTGAACGAGACGCCTGCGCCCCGACTCCTGTTCCTCTTCGACATGGACGAGGTCCTCGTGCGGTACGACTGGCAGGTGCGGATGGCCGCCCTCGCCGAGTTCACCGGGCACGACTTCCAGGAGCTCCGCCGCCGGTGGTGGGACTGCGGCAACGAGCAGCGCGCCGAGGCCGGCGGGTACGCCGACGGCGACGCGTACCTCGCCGCGTTCGAGGAGGCGATGGGCTGCGACGTGCCCGAGGCCGACTGGGCACGGATCCGCGGTGCCGCGATGACCGAGCTGCCCGAGCGCATCGAGGCGGTCCGCGTGGCGAGCGAGTACGGGCGGGTCGGTCTCCTCACGAACAACGGGCCATTGGCCGGCCGGTGGATCGACCGCTGGGCGCCGTCCCTGCCGCCGCTGTTCGGCGAGCACCTCGACACCACGAGCAACTTCCGGGCGCGGAAGCCCGAGCCCGAGGTGTTCCTCCGAGCGCTCGAACACCACGGCGTGCCTGCCGAGCGCACGTTCTTCGCGGACGACATGCCGATCAACGTCGAGGGCGCCCGGGGCGTCGGCATCCACGCCGTCCTGGTCGAGGAGCACACCGACCTGCGCGACGCGGTCCTCGCCTTCGTCGCGGAACAGCACGCCGCAGCCCCCGTCGCGTAGCACCGGGACCGCCACGCGATCCTTCCCATCGCGCGTGCGGTAGGAAGCGGAATCGCGCGTACCAGGTAGGAAGAAACGACCAGGTATGCGCGAAAGCGCTGACCACGCGCGGAACGGCCCACCTGACGGGGGTGGGCTTCACGGCTCGGGTGATCCGCGCCTCCAGGCCAGGACCGCCACGCGATCCTTCCCATCGCGCGTGCAGTAGGAAGCGGAATCGCGCGTACCAGGCAGGAACAAACGACCAGGTACGCGCGAAGACGCTGACCACGCGCGGAACGGCCCACCTGACGGGGGTGGGCTTCACGGCTCGGGTGATCCGCGCCTCCAGGCCAGGACCGCCACGCGATCCTTCCCATCGCGCGTGCAGTAGGAAGCGGAATCGCGCGTACCAGGCAGGAACAAACGGCCAACCACGCGCGAAAGCGCCCACCAAGCGCGAAAGCGCCCACCACGCGCGAAACGGCCCACAGCACCACACCCCACACCGGACTGGAGGCGCGGAGCGGCTCGGGCTAGCGGGTCGCGGTGGTCGTGCGGTCGCGTCCCGTCAGGTCCTGGTGCGTCTCCGGGGAACGGAACCCCCGGCGCGCCAGGACCTCGCGGACGCCGGCGCCCTGCGGCTCGGCGTGCTCGATCACGAGGACTCCCCCGGGAACGAGCAGACGCCACGCGGTCTCGGCCAGCGCACGCACGGCGTCGAGGCCGTCCGGCCCGCCGTAGAGCGCCATCGCCGGGTCGTGGTCGCGGACCTCGGGGTCGATCGGCACCGCGTCGTCCGGGACGTACGGCGGGTTCGACACGACGACCGACACGGTCCCGTCGAGTTCGGGCAGCGCGTCGGCGAGGTCGCCCTCGACGAGCCGCACCGTGCCGCCGTGGGACTCGACGTTGCGTCGGGTCCACGGGAGCGCCTCGGGCGACGCCTCGACCGCGTACACGACGGCGTTCGGCACCTCGGTGTCCATGGCGATCGCGATGGCACCGCTGCCGGAACCGAGGTCGACCGCGACCGGCTCCGGGACGGCGACCGCCCGGAGTGCGTCGATGCCGAACTGGACGACACCCTCGGTCTCGGGCCGCGGGACGAAGACGCCCGGGCCGACCGCCAGGGTGAGCGCGCGGAAGTACGCCTCGCCCGTGATGTGCTGCAGCGGCTCGCGGGTGGTGCGACGGGCGACGGCGTGCCGGAAGCGCTCGACGTGCTCGCGGGCGATCGCACCCCCGGTGAGCGCGCGGGCTTGGACGGCGCCGCGCGACGTGTCGGTCGCCCAGGCGAGAAGGAGTTCGGCGTCCACGCGCGGGGTCGGGACCCCGTGCGCGACGAGCGCAGCGGTCGCCTCGTCCAGGAGGCGATCCGCTGCGTACGTGGGCTGACTGTCGGAGGTGATCCGTGCCTCCAGGCGGGTCTAGGCGTCCTGGTCGCCGATGGCGGCCAGGCGTGCCTCTTCGTCCGCGCTGATGGCGGACTGGATGACGGGCTCGAGCGCACCGTTCATCACGCGGTCCAGGTCGTACGCCTTGTACCCGGTGCGGTGGTCCGCGATGCGGTTCTCCGGGAAGTTGTACGTGCGGATGCGCTCCGAACGGTCCATGCCACGGATCTGCGACTTGCGCGCGTCCGAGGCGATGGCGTCGAGTTCCTCCTGCTGCCGCGCGAGGATGCGGGCACGCAGGACGCGCATGCCGGCCTCACGGTTCTGCAGCTGCGACTTCTCGTTCTGCATCGCGACCGTGATGCCCGTGGGCAGGTGCGTGATGCGGACCGCGGAGTCCGTCGTGTTGACGGACTGACCGCCGGGGCCGGAGGACCGGTAGACGTCGATCTTGAGGTCGTTCTGGTTGATCTGGACCTCTTCGGGCTCGTCGACCTCGGGGAAGACGAGCACGCCCGTCGTCGAGGTGTGGATGCGCCCCTGGGACTCGGTCGCCGGCACACGCTGCACGCGGTGCACGCCGCCCTCGTACTTGAGGTGCGCCCAGACGCCCTGGGACGGGTCGGTCGCGTTCGACTTGATCGCGACCTGGACGTCCTTGTAGCCACCGAGGTCGGACTCGGTGCGCTCGAGCATCTCGATCTTCCAGCCATTGGACTCGGCGTAGTGCGAGTACATCCGCAGGAGGTCGGCTGCGAACAGCGCCGATTCCTCGCCGCCCTCGCCGCCCTTGATCTCCATGATCACGTCGCGCCCGTCGTCGGGGTCGCGCGGGATGAGCAGCCGTCGGAGACGCTCCTGGCGCTCCGACAGCTGCTCCTCGAGCGTCGGGACCTCGTCCGCGAACGCCTCGTCCTCGCGCGCGAGCTCCTGGGCGGCGGCGAGGTCGTCCCCCGCCGCCTTCCAGGCCTCGTACGCGGACTTGATCTGGTTGAGCTCGGCGTACCGCCGGTTCACCTTCTTCGCCCGGGCCGCATCGGCATGGAGCGCGGGGTCCGACAGCTGCTGCGTCAGGTCCTCGTGTTCCGCCAGCAGCCCTGCTACCGACTCGAACACGCGTTACTCCTGGTGACCGTTGTGGTGCCCGCCGGTCGTGGGGACCGACTTCTGCACCTGGACCAGGAACTCGACGTTCGACTGCGTCTCCTTGAGGTTCCGCAGCACGATCTCGAGGGCCTGCTGCGGGTCGAGCCCGGCGAGGGCACGACGCAGGCGCCACGTGATCTTGACCTCGTCCGCGGAGAGCAGCTGCTCCTCGCGACGGGTCCCGGAGGCGTTGACGTCGACGGCGGGGAAGATCCGCTTGTCGGCGAGGTGGCGGTTGAGGCGGAGCTCCATGTTCCCGGTGCCCTTGAACTCCTCGAAGATCACCTCGTCCATCTTCGACCCGGTCTCGACGAGCGCCGTGGCGAGGATGGTCAGTGAGCCGCCGTCTTCGATGTTGCGTGCGGCGCCGAAGAAGCGCTTCGGCGGGTACAGGGCCGACGAGTCGACGCCGCCGGAGAGCACGCGGCCGGAGGCCGGCGTCGCCAGGTTGTAGGCGCGGCCCAGGCGGGTGATCGAGTCGAGGAGCAGGACCACGTCGTGGCCGAGCTCGACGAGACGCTTCGCACGCTCGATGGCGAGCTCCGCGACCGTGGTGTGGTCCTCGGCCGGACGGTCGAAGGTCGAGGCGATGACCTCGCCCTTCACCGTGCGCTGCATGTCGGTGACCTCTTCGGGCCGCTCGTCCACCAGGACGACCATGAGGTGCGCCTCGGGGTTGTTCTTGGCGATCGCGTTCGCGATGGCCTGGAGCACGACCGTCTTGCCGGCCTTCGGCGGGGACACGATGAGGCCGCGCTGGCCCTTGCCGATCGGCGACACGAGGTCGATGATCCGCGTGCTGAGCTTGCCCGGCTCGGTCTCGAGGCGGAGGCGCTCGTTCGGGTACAGCGGGGTGAGGTCCTGGAAGTCGACGCGCGCGGCGGCCTCCTCAGCGGTCTGCCCGTTCACCGAGTCGACCTTCACGAGGGCGTTGTACTTCTGACGGCTCTGCTGCTCGTTGTCCCGCGGCTGCTTGATCGCGCCGACGACCGCGTCACCCTTGCGCAGGTGGTACTTCTTCACCTGGCCGAGCGAGACGTAGACGTCGTTCGGGCCCGGGAGGTAGCCCGAGGTCCGCACGAAGGCGTAGTTGTCGAGGACGTCGAGGATGCCCGCGATCGGGATGAGGACGTCGTCCTCGGTGATCTCCGGCTCGAACTCGTCGTTCTGACCGCCCCGGCCGCGCTTGCGGTCACGCTGGCGACGGCTGCGGCCGCCCTCGGTGTCGTCGGCGTTCTGCTGGGCCTGCTGCTGCTTCTGCTGCTGGCCCTGCTTCTGCTGCTGGCCGTTCTGCTGGCCGTTCTGCTTCTGCTCGTTCTTGTCGTCCTGCTGGGCGTTCTTCTGCTCGCCCTGCTGGCCGTTCTGGCCGTTCTTCTGGCCGTTGTCGTTCTTCTGGCCGTTGTCGTTCTTCTGAGCGTTGTCGCGGCCGTTCTGGTCGCCGCCCTGCTCGCCGTTCTCGGCGTTCTGCCCACGGCCACGACCGCGACCACGGCTGCGGCGGCCGCGACGCGAACCGCCCTCGCCCTGCTGGTCGTTCTGGTCGCCGTTGTCGGCGCCGTCCTGCGCGTCGCCGGACTGCTCCTGCTGGGGCTGGGACTGCGGGGCCTGGTCCTGCTGGTCGTTCGGCTGCTCGGCCTGCGGCGCGTTCTGCTGCTCGGCCTGCTGGTTCTGCTGGCCGTTCTGCTGGCCACGAGCCCCACGGCCGCGGCGCTGACCGCCGGCCTGGGCTGCTTCCTGGGCGTCCTTCTCGGCACGGACCTGGTCGAGGCCGGCGAGGAGGTCCTCGGTGCCGGTCTGGCCGTGGTTGGTGTGCTCGGCGGCCGAGGTCGGCTCCGCGCTCACGGTGCCGCCGGACGAGGCACGACGGGAGCGACGGGCACGCGAGGTGGGCTGCTGCTCGGCCGGGGCGTCGGCGGGGGTCTCGGTCGCCACGGGCGCTTCGGCGGCGGGGGCTTCGGTCGGCTCGGGCAGCGTCGGCTGCTCGACCGGTGCCGACGCCTGCGCCGCGGGGGCTGCGGGCGCTTCGGCCGCGGGGGCCTCGTCCGTCACGGGACGCTTGTCCTCGATCGAGGCGATGAGGTCGCCCTTGCGGAGCTTGGAGAGCCCGGTGATGCCGAGCGAGGAGGCGATGCGCTGGAGTTCCGGGAGCCGGAGGGCGCGCAGATCGCTGGGGATCTCCACCTGGGTGGAGTCGTTGACGTTCGTCAAGGTCGGTGTTTCCTTTCGAACCGCAGACCGCGGAGAGTTTCCACCGTCCCGGATGCACGGGTATGCATCGACCGCCGTTCAGACGACGGACCGGGATTCGGTGATCAGAAAGAGATTGCCCCCGCGCACCGGACCCTGCATGGCGAGGAACGTTCCTGCTGCCTACGCGGGTTCGGCTTGGAGCGCCGAGTGCGGCACCACTGTAGCACCACCCAGATCAACGGCCAGCATGAGCGCCCGCCAGTCGGATTCACCGTGTCGCGTCACCAGCTCGGCCGCGGTGAGGCGCTGACCCGGGTCGCTGCCGAGGACCAGGAGGCTCGGGCCGGCTCCCGAGACCACGGCCGCGAGACCGTGCTGCCGCAGCAGGCTGATCAGGGCGTCGGTCTCCGGCATCGCGCTCGCACGGTACGACTGGTGCAGCCGGTCCTCGGTCGCCGCCAGCAGCAGCTCGGGACTCTGGATGAGCGCCGCGACGAGGAGCGCCGAACGGGACACGTTGAACGCCGCGTCCTCGTGCGGCACGCTCGCGGGCTGCAGGGAGCGCGCGAGCTTCGTCGAGAGCGTGGACGTCGGCACGAAGACGACCGGCGACACACCGCGGTGTACCAGGAGCCGCTTGTACGCGGGGCCCTCTGCCGTCATCCACGCGATCGTGAGGCCGCCGAAGAGGGCGGGCGCCACGTTGTCCGGGTGCCCCTCCATCTCGGTCGCCAGGGTCAGCAGGGTCGAGGCGTCGAGGTCGACGACGCCCTCGAGCAGCCCGCGGGCGGCCATGAGTCCGGCGACGATCGCGGCGGCCGACGAGCCCATGCCGCGGCCGTGCGGGATGGCGTTGACGGCGTGCAGCTCGAGCCCGGGCTGCGGGACGCCGGCGTGCTCCAGCCCACGGCGGACCGCACGGACGACCAGGTTGTCGTCGTCCGTGGCGACCTCGCCGGCCCCCACGCCGTCGACCGTGACGGTCGCGCCGGCTTCCGGACGGACGCGGACGACGACCTCGTCGTAGAGCGAGAGCGCCAGGCCGAGCGAGTCGAAGCCGGGGCCGAGGTTCGCCGAGGTGGCCGGGACGCGGACACGGACCGCCCGTCCGGCCGGTACAGCGATCTGGGCGGTCATGCCCTCCCCCGGTCCGGACGAGCGGTCGAGGCTCACTCGGAGCCGACCAGTCCGAGCACGTCGGCGACCGACTTCGTGTCGACGGGGACGCTCGTCGGGGCGACCTCGCCGCCGTCCTGCGTGCGGAGGGCCCACTGCGGGTCCTTGAGGCCGTGGCCGGTCACCGTGATGACGACCTTCGCACCCTTCGGCACGATGCCGGCGTCGGCACGCTCGAGCAGGCCGGCGACACCGATCGCGGAGGCCGGCTCGACGAACACGCCGACCTCGGCGGAGAGGATGCGATGCGCAGCGAGGATGGCCTCGTCGGTGATGGCGCCGAAGTAGCCGTCGGTCTCGTCACGGGCCTCGAGCGCGAACTCCCACGACGCGGGGTTGCCGATGCGGATCGCCGACGCGATGGTGTCCGGGTTGCGGACGACCTCACCACGGACGATCGGGGCAGAGCCGGCGGCCTGGAAGCCGAACATGCGCGGGAGCTTCGTGGAGCGGCCCGCGGCGACGTCCTCGCGGTAGCCGCGCGAGTACGCGGTGTAGTTGCCCGCGTTGCCGACGGGCAGGAAGTGGAAGTCCGGCGCGTCACCGAGCACGTCGACGACCTCGAACGCGGCGGTCTTCTGTCCCTCGATGCGGTCGTTGTTGACGGAGTTCACGAGGTGCACCGGGTAGTTCGCCGCCAGGTCGCGGGCGATGTCGAGGCAGTCGTCGAAGTTGCCCTGGACCTGCAGCAGCTGGGCGTCGTGCGCGACGGCCTGGCTGAGCTTGCCCATGGCGATCTTGCCCTCGGGCACGAGGACCGCGGCCGTGATGCCGGCGTGCGTGGCGTACGCGGCGGCGGACGCGCTGGTGTTGCCGGTCGAGGCGCAGATGACGGCCTTCGCACCGTGCTCGACGGCCTTCGAGATCGCCATCGTCACACCGCGGTCCTTGAAGGAACCGGTCGGGTTCATGCCCTCGAACTTGACGTAGACCTCGGCGCCCGTGCGCTCGGACAGGCGGCGCGCCGGGATGAGGGGCGTCCCACCCTCACCGAGCGTGACGACGGGCGTCGCTTCGGTGACGTCGAGACGGTCGGCGTACTCGCGCAGGACTCCCTGCCACTGGTGGGCCATGAGGCTCCCCTTCTTCTTCGTTCGAAAGCTGGTGTGTCGTCAGACGTCGGCGTCAGGCGCCGACGACCCGCAGGACGCTCGTGACCTCGACGACGACGTCCTCGTTGCGGAGTGCCACCACGGTCGAGGCCAGGTCGGACTCGCGCGCCAGGTGCGTCCCGATCACGAGGGTCGCCGTCGCGTCGGAGCCCGAAGCCACGGTCTGCTCGACGGTCTCGACGCTGACGCCGTGCTTCGCCAGGACGCCGGCGACGGTCGACAGCACGCCGGGGGCGTCCGTGACGTGCAACGTGATCTGGTAGCGGGTGCGGACGGTGCCGATCGGGAAGACGGGCAGGTCGGCCTGCGTCGACTCGGCGACACCGGGGCCGCCGATGACGTGCCGGCGCGCGGCGGACACCAGGTCACCGAGGACGGCCGACGCGGTCTCGACACCACCGGCACCGGCGCCGTAGAACATCAGGTCACCGGCGGCCTCGGCCTCGACGAACACGGCGTTCTTCGCGCCGTGCACGCTCGCGAGCGGGTGCGACTCGGGCACGAGCGCCGGGTAGACACGGGCGCTGACGCCCTCGGTGCCGTCCGCGTCGGTCAGGCGCTCGGCGGTCGCGAGGATCTTCACGACGTACCCGGCCTTGCGCGCGGCGCGGACCTGCTCGATCGTGACCGAGGTGATGCCCTCGCGGTGCACGGCGGCGAGCGGGACGGAGGTGTGGAACGCGAGCGACGCCAGGATCGCGGCCTTCTGCGCGGCGTCGTAGCCCTCGACGTCCGCGGTCGGGTCGGCCTCGGCGTAGCCCAGCTCGGTGGCCGTGGCGAGGGCGTCCTCGAACGTCGCGCCCTCCCGGTCCATCAGGTCGAGGATGAAGTTCGTGGTGCCGTTGACGATGCCCATGATGCGCACGATGCGGTCACCGGCGAGCGAGTCGTGCAACGGGCGGATGATCGGGATCGCACCGGCGACGGCGGCCTCGTAGTAGAGCTGTGCGCCGACCTGCTCGGCCGCTGCGAAGAGCTCCGGGCCGTGGGTCGCCAGGAGCGCCTTGTTGCCCGTCACGACGTCGGCGCCGGACTGCAGTGCCTGGAGGACGAGCGTGCGCGCGGGCTCGATGCCGCCGATCAGCTCGATGACGATGTCCGCACCGAGGATCAGCGACTCCGCGTCCGTCGTGAAGAGCTCCTTCGGCAGGTCGACGTCGCGCGGGGCGTCGACGTCGCGGACGGCGATCCCCACGAGTTCGAGGCCGGCGCCGGCACGCGAGGCCAGCTCGTCGCCGTGTTCGAGGAGCAGCCGGGCGACCTGGGAGCCGACCGAGCCGGCTCCGAGCAGCGCGACGCGGACGTTGCGGTATTCGATCATCTGGTGCGGGTCCTGTTCGTGGGGAGTCGGGTCGGGTCGGGGACGTCAGGCCCCCGGCGCGACCCCGGTGTCGCGGGCGAGGAGGTCGTCGATCGACTCGCCACGCACGAGGATACGGGTAGTGCCGTCGGCGACCGCCACGACCGGCGGGCGGCCGACGTGGTTGTAGTTGCTCGCCAGGCTCCAGCAGTAGGCACCGGTGGCCGCGACGGCGAGCAGGTCGCCGCGGTGCACGTCCCCGGGCAGGTACTCGTCGTTCACGACGACGTCGCCGCTCTCGCAGTGCTTGCCGACGACGCGGGTGAGGACCGCCGGGGCGTCCGAGGTGCGGGCGAGCCGAGCCGTGTAGTCGGCGCCGTACAGCGCGGGCCGGGCGTTGTCGCTCATGCCGCCGTCGACCGAGACGTAGGTGCGCGTGGCGGAGACCCCTCGCGCGCCGGATGCGTCGGACGACTCGTCCGTGAGCGTCACGGGCTTGATGGTCCCGACCCGGTACAACGTGATGCCGGCCGGCCCGACGATGTACCGCCCGGGCTCGACCGCGATCTCCGGCACCGGGATGTCCCGCTCGCTGCAGGCCTCGGCGACGATGGTGGCGAGCGCCTCGGCGACGTCCTCGGGCTCGAACGCCGAGTCGGCCTCGGTGTAGTCGATGCCCCAGCCGCCACCGAGGTTGAGCTCCGGCACCGGGCCGGTCGCCACGAGCGTCGCGTGGACGTCCATCAGGCGTCGCGCGGCCTCGCGGAAGCCGGACTCGTCGAAGATCTGCGAGCCGATGTGCGAGTGCAGGCCGACGAACGCGAGCGAGGACTCCGCACGGACGGCCTCGGCCGCCGCCACCGCCTCGGTCAGCGGGATGCCGAACTTCTGGTCCTCCCGCGCGGTGGCGAGGTACTCGTGCGTCGAGGCGTGCACACCGCTGTTGATCCGGATGCGGACGCGCTGCACGATCCCGGCGTCCGCCGCGGCACGGGCGACGCGCTGCACTTCCTCGTGGCTGTCGAGGACGATGGTGCCCACGCCGACCTCGACCGCGCGTGTGATCTCGGCGTCGGACTTGTCGTTGCCGTGGAAGCCCAACAGCGCCGGGTCGATGCCGCCGGCCAGCGCCACCGCGAGTTCGCCGCCGGTGCAGACGTCGACGCGGAGGTCCGCCTCGGCCATCCACGCCACGACCTGCGTCGTCAGGAAGGCCTTGCCGGCGTAGTAGACGTGCGCCCGGGTGCCGATGCGCTCGAACGCCTCGGTGAACGCGTTCCGCACGCGCACGGCACGGGACTGCACGTCGCGTTCGTCCACCACGTAGAGCGGGGTGCCGTACTGCGCGACGAGGTCGGACGCCGTCACACCGCCGACGACGAGGTCGCCGTCGTCGGTCCGCGTCGCGGACGCGGGCCAGATGCGCGCCTCGAGCGCGGAGGGGTCCGTCGGGAACCGCAGTCGCTGCGGGGCAAGGGGGTTCTCGCTCACGGGACCCGATCCTACCGAGCCGAGCCGTGCCTCCAGGCCGCGTTACGCGGCCAGGCGACTACGAGCACTTCCCGACCGTCTGCAGCCCTGCCTCGTTGAGCGGCAGCGAATCGGCCGTGACGCGGACCGACGCGTCCGACGCGGTGATGTCGAGCGACCGGACGCGCAGCTGCGACGGCAGGAACTGCGCGGTGCAGACCTGGACGGGCACGTTCGTGACACCAGGGATCGAGTCGACCTTCAGCCCGAGGGCCGAGTTCGTGATCCGCACTGTCTTCGGCGTGATGGTGATGCCCGTGCCGTCGTCCTGCGCGACGACGTCGCCCTTCGCCGCGTAGGTGATGTCGTAGCCGAGCACCGCGGTCTTGCCGGACAGCTCGACGCCGCCGTCGACCAGGCTCAACCGGTCGAACAGCGGGCTGTACTTCGACAGCTCCTTCACCGACCCGGCGGCGAGCGTCACGTGCCCGTCGACGTCGCGCACGTCGCCCTTGCCGTCGATGGGCACGTCGTGCGCGGTGACGTCGGCGGCGAGCGGGATCCCGTCGATGGTGAGCTTCTGCGAGGAGATCTCGACGTCGTCGAGCTTCCCGCCGATGAGCTGCGGGATGACGATGCCGTTCGCGTGCGCCTCGACCTCACCGGTCGCGCCGGAGGGCAGCGACTGCTCGACCTGCTGGGCGATGATGCGGTCGACGACCCCGCGGAGGACGAACTCGGCGATCACGACGAGCGCCGCGAGGACGACCACGACGACGATCAGGACGACGGGCCAGCGACGGCGCTTCCGGGGGGTCTCGGTGGCGGCGGACATGCGTCCCACCCTGCCAGGTGGTCCCGTGGGCGGGCCTGGAGGCACGGCGCCGGTCCGGCGCGTCGGCTGCGGTCGTGCGGGTCGTGCGGGTGCGCGGGTCGTGCGGGTGCGCGGGTGGCCCGGGTGCGCGGCTTCGCGCCCCGTCACGAACATCGCGCCCCGTTGTGACGGGGCGCGATGTTCGTGCGGGGGCGCGATCGGCAGCGCGGCGCGCAGCGGTCGCTACATGCGGGTCGGCGCGCTCACGCCGAGCAGGCCCAGACCGTTGCGGACGACCTGGCCCGTGGCGTCGTTCAGCCAGAGGCGCGTGCGGTGCAGGTCCGTCACGGCCTCGTCGCCGAGGGGCGTCACCCGGCAGGCGTCGTACCAGCGGTGGTACAGGCCGGCGAGCTGCTCGATGTACCGCGCGATGCGGTGCGGCTCCCGGAGTTCGGCGGCCTGACGCACCACGCGCGGGTACTCCGCCAGCGCGCCGAGGAGGGCGCCCTCGGTGTCGTGCGTCAGGAGCGAGGCGTCGAAGGCCGAACGATCCACCCCGGCGGTCGCGGCGTTGCGGGCCACCGACTGCGTGCGGGCGTGGGCGTACTGCACGTAGAAGACCGGGTTGTCGTTGGTGCGCTTGACGAGCAGGTCGAGGTCGATGTCGATCGCGGTGTCGCTGGCGAACCGGACGAGCGAGTACCGGCCGGCGTCCACACCCACGGCGTCGACGAGGTCCTCCATCGTGACGATCGTGCCCGCGCGCTTCGACATGCGCATCGGCTCGCCGTCCTTGAGCAGGTTGACCATCTGCCCGATGAGGATCTCGAGGTTCTTGCCCGGCTCGTCCCCGAACGCGGCGCACATCGCCATCATCCGGCCGACGTAGCCGTGGTGGTCCGCGCCGAGCATGATCAGGTTCCGCTCGAAGCCGCGCTCGCGCTTGTCGAGGTAGTACGCCAGGTCGCCCGCGATGTACGCCGGCTCGCCGTCGGACTTGATGACGACGCGGTCGCGGTCGTCGCCGAAGTCGGTCGTCCGGAGCCACTCGGCACCATCGGCCTCGTACATCACGCCCGCCGAGCGGAGCCGCTCGATGGCGCGCTCGACGGCCTTCGACTCGTGCAGCGCGTTCTCGTGGAAGTACACGTCGAAGTCGACGCCGAAGTCGTGCAGCGAGGCCTTGATGTCCGCGAACATGAAGTCCACGCCCTCGCGCCGGAAGACCTCCTGCGCCTCGTCGCGCGGGAGGTCCTTCACGTCGATCGACGGGTCCAGCGTGGCGATGACCCGCGCCGCGATGTCGGAGATGTAGGCGCCGCCGTAGCCGTCCTCCGGCGTGGGCTCCCCCAGCGCCGAGGCGACGAGGGACCGGGCGAACCGGTCGATCTGCGCGCCGTGGTCGTTGAAGTAGTACTCCCGCGTGACGAGGCCGCCCTGCGCCTGGAACACCCGCGCCAGCGAGTCGCCGACCGCTGCCCAACGCACACCACCCATGTGGATCGGGCCGGTCGGGTTCGCCGACACGAACTCCAGGTTGATCCGGACCCCGTCGTAGAGGTCGCCGTGACCGAAGGACTCGCCGCCCTCGACGATCGTGCGGGCGATCTCACCGGCGGCCGCGGCCTCGAGCGTGATGTTGATGAACCCGGGTCCGGCGACGTCGACCGAGGCCACGCCGTCCAGCTCGGTGAGCTCGCCGGCGATCTCCGTCGCGAGCTCGCGCGGGTTCGTGCCGAGGCGCTTCGCGAGCTGCATCGCCGCGTTCGAGGCCCAGTCGCCGTGTGCACGGTTCTTCGGACGCTCGAGGGCCACATGGGACTCCCCGATCGTCACGGTGTCGGACGCGCCGCGTCGCTCGACGATCCCGGTCAGGATCGACAGGTACGCAGCGGAGAGTTCGGCAGGAGTCACGAGGATCGAGTCTACCGGGACACGCAGGCGGCTCCGGGCCGATGCCCGAGCCCGTGCACCATCATGTCGGGATGACCTCCCGCAGCCGCGCCCGGGCGATCAGCGTCGCCGCGCTCGCCCTCTCCGCGTCCCTCGCCCTCGTGGCGTGCTCCGGGGGCGGCGGTTCTGACGACGCCAGCCCCACTGCGACCGCGGCACCGGTCGGCAAGCGCGTCGCCCAGACCTGCGGGGAGCTCCTGCCGTCGGGATCGCTCGACGTCTACGGGACGACCTTCACCATCGACAGCGACTACGAGCCCGAGAAGGGGTCGCCGGCCGCCCGGATCGCCCAGCAGCGCGGCCGCGTGTGCCACTGGACGGCGGCCGACGACGCCTCGACGACGATCACCCTGGCCGTCGCGGACCTGCCTGAGAAGTCGCTCACGAACCTCAAGGACGCCCTCTACGAGCGGGGCGGTTCCGTGCCGACCTACCGCGTCGAGGGGTACTTCTCGCTGACCGACGGCGTCGGCCGCGCCGACGCCTTCGCGGACCCGTACTGGATCACCGCGACGTCCACGCTCTTCACCGAGCCCGGCGGCGCGCAGCCCGTCATCGACGCGGTGCGGGAGGTCGTGCAGCCGAACGGCTCGGCGACGCCGGCCGGCTGAGCCGACCACCACCCGACTGGAGGCACGGTGCGGGCCCGCCACGCGCCTCCCGTCCGACACGCGTGGTCTCGGACACCGGCGCCGACCTGCTACGGTTGTTCCCACCCAGGGCCCCCATAGCTCAGGGGATAGAGCACTGCCCTCCGGAGGCAGGGGCGGAGGTTCGAATCCTCCTGGGGGCACAGTTACATTCCCACGCAGGCTGTCACATTCCCGCGCAAGCAGACGTCTTCGCTTCGCTCAGTCGGCTGCGCGCGATGTCGGCTTCGCCGACCTTCCCTCCGGGGCCGGTTGGGCCGGGTGCCCTCCGGTACCGTCGAACCATGACGATGGCGTTTCCGGAACCTGAGGTTGCTGCGCTCCGCGGCGGGTCCGTGCTGGGGTGGGGTGTGATCGGGTCCGGGGTGATCGCGGGCGACTTCACGAGCACGCTGCACGCCAACTCGGACCAGCGGGTCGTGGCCGTCGGCTCCCGCTCCCCCGAGCGCGCCGCCGCCTTCGCCGCACGGCACGGGATCGCCGGCGCGCACGGCTCGTACGAAGCACTGGTGGCCGACCCGGCGGTGGACGTCGTCTACGTCGCGTCCCCGCACCCGCAGCACCTCGAGCACGCGCTGCTCGCGATCGCCGCCGGCAAGCACGTCCTCGTCGAGAAGCCGATGACCACGTCCGAGGCCGACACGCGCACCCTCGCGGCAGCGGCCCGCGACGCCGGGGTGTTCGCGATGGAGGCGATGTGGACGCGCTACCTGCCCGGCACCACCGTCGTGGCGCGGCTCCTCGCGGACGGTGCCCTCGGTGACGTCCGACTGGCGACCGTCGACGTCGGCTGGCCGCACGACCCCGACCCGTCGGACCGGATGTTCGACCCCGCCGCAGGCGGGGGTGCGCTCCTCGACGCCGGTGTGTACGGGCACTGGTTCGCACGCTTCGCCACCGGCGCCCCGGTGACCAGCAGCACGACGGGGGCGCTGTCGGATCGCGGGGTGGACCTCCAGTCGGTCACCGTGTCGACGGCGGACGGTGGCGCGCAGTCGGTGGTGACCACGTCGATGACGGCGTGGACACCGGGCCTGGCGGTCATCGCGGGCAGCCGCGCGACGGTCCGGTGGACCGACCACTTCGTGTTCCCGGCATCGTTCGCGCTGCACCACGGAGCCGACGCGGAGCACTGGGAGGACCCGAGCGGCCTCCGCGGTCGGCAGGGGCTCGTCTGGCAGGCCGCCGCGCTCGCCCGGTACGTCGAAGAGGGACGGACCGAGTCGCCGGTGCACTCGCTCGACGACTCCATCGGTGTGGCGGCCGCGCTCGACGCCGCCCGTGTCGCACTCGGGCCGACCCCGGCTGTTCCCCAGCGCGTCACGTCGACCCCCTAGGATCACCGGCCGGTCGTCCTGCACGCGACCGGGAAGAGGACTCGATGACCAGCGCCACCGGGAACCCGCAGCTCGAACTCGCCCGCGGCGAGCACGCACCGGCACCGCGGACGCTGCTCGACGTCCTCACGGCCACGGCCGAGGAGCACCCCGACGCCCTCGCGCTCGAGGACCCCGCCGGGACGATCGACTACGCCACGCTGGTGCGGCTCGTGCACGAGCGGGCCGACGACCTGGCGCGTCGCGGTGTCCGGCGCGGCGACCGGGTCGGCGTGCGGATCCCGTCCGGTGGCCGTGACCTCTACGTGTCGATCCTGGCCGTGCTCGCCGCCGGTGCCGCGTACGTCCCGGTGGACGCCGACGACCCGGAGGAACGGGCGACGCTCGTGTTCGGCGAGGCCCGGGTGGTCGGGGTCATCGGCGCGAGCGGCGTGCTCCGTCGCGACGGAGCACCGGACGCCGAGCCCTCCCCCGTCGTCGACCCCGCGGCGAGCGCCGAGGCCCCGACGACGGACGACGACGCCTGGATCATCTTCACGTCGGGGTCGACCGGTGTGCCGAAGGGCGTCGCGGTGACGCACCGTTCCGCGGCGGCGTTCGTGGACGCCGAAGCGCGGATGTTCCTGCAGCCGGCGCCGATCGGTCCCGGTGACCGGGTGCTGGCCGGGCTGAGCGTGGCGTTCGACGCGTCGTGCGAGGAGATGTGGTTGGCGTGGGGACACGGTGCGTGCCTGGTCCCGGCACCGCGGTCGCTCGTGCGGACGGGTGTGGACCTGGGGCCGTGGCTCATCGCCCACGGGATCACGGTGGTGTCGACCGTGCCGACCCTGGCGGCGCTGTGGCCGGACGACGCCCTGGAGCAGGTGCGGCTGGTGATCTTCGGGGGCGAGGCGTGCCCGCCGGAGCTCGCGGCGCGCATCGCGAGCCGGGACCGCGAGGTCTGGAACACGTACGGGCCGACGGAGGCGACGGTGGTGGCGTGCGGGGCCCTGCTGGACGGGAGCACGCCGATCCGGATCGGACTGCCGTTGGACGGGTGGGACCTGGCGGTCGTGGACGCCGCGGGGCAGCGGGTCGAGCCCGGTGGGGTCGGTGAGCTGGTGATCGGTGGTGTCGGGCTCGGGCGGTACCTGGACCCGGCGAAGGACGCGGAGAAGTACGCGCCGTTCCCGGAGCTCGGGTGGGAGCGGGCGTACCGGAGCGGCGACCTGGTGCGGTACGACCCTGAGGGGCTCGTCTTCCAGGGGCGCGCGGACGACCAGGTGAAGCTCGGTGGCCGGCGGATCGAACTCGGGGAGATCGACGCGGCACTGCAGGCGCTCGACGACGTCGCGGGTGGGGCCGCGGTGGTGCAGCGGACGCCGGCGGGCAACCAGGTGCTGGTGGGGTACGTGGCTCCGGTGGCGGGTGGGTCGGTGGACGTGGCGGCGGCGAACGCCCGGCTGCGCGAGGAGCTCCCGGCGGCGCTGGTGCCCCTGGTGGCGGTGGTGGAGTCGCTGCCGACGCGGACCTCGGGGAAGGTGGACCGGGCGGCGTTGCCGTGGCCGCTGCCGGGGTCCTCCGACGCGGCGATGCTGCCGGACACGGTGGCGTGGATCGCCGAGCGGTGGTCGGCGATCCTCGGGGTCCCGGTGGCGAGTGTCGACGACGACTTCTTCGCGCACGGTGGCGGGTCCCTGACGGCGGCGCAGCTGGTGTCGGCGATCCGGGAGCGGTTCCCGACGACGACGGTGGCGGACGTGTACGACCACCCGCGGATCGGGGCGCTGGCGGATGCACTGGACGACTCCGGCCCGGTGGTGTCGGTCCCTCGCGACGTCCGTCCGGTGCCCCCGGCGACGGGTCTGGTGATGACGCTGCTCGGCGTGCCGGTGCAGGTGCTGCGCGGGCTCCGGGTGCTCACGTGGACCGCGCTCGTGGCTGCGGTGCTGCACGCCACGACGCTGCCGTTCGTCCCGGTGCTGCCGTGGCCGGTGCTGGTGGTCGCACTGCTGCTCTTCGTGACCCCGGTGGGGAAGATGGCGGTGACGGTCGTGCTGGCGCGGCTGATCCTCGTCGGTGTCCGTCCGGGCGATCACCCCCGTGGTGGGTCGGTGCACGTGCGGGTCTGGTTGGCGGAGCGGATCGCCGAGGCGGTGGACGGCCCGTCGACGTCGGGGGCGCCGTGGATCAGCTACTACGCGCGGGCCCTCGGGGCGCGGATCGGCAAGGGCGTCGACCTGCACACGCTGCCGCCGGTGACCGGGATGCTGACGATCGGCAAGCGTGCGTCGATCGAGCCCGAGGTCGACCTGGCGGGCCACTGGGTGGACGGGGACGTGTTCCGGATCGGACGGGTCCGGGTGGACGCGGACGCGGTGGTGCACAGCCGCACGACGCTGCTGCCGGGGGCGCACGTCGGTGCGGGTGCCGAGGTCGAGGCGGGTTCGGCCGTCGCCGGCCGGGTCCCGGACGGGGAGCGCTGGGCGGGTTCGCCGGCGGAACGCGTCGGGTCGGCTCGACACGACCGGGAGGCACGGCCGCCGTCGCGACGTCGGTGGCTGCTGGCGTACGGGGCCGGGTCCGTGGCCGTGGCCGGGTTGCCGGTGCTGGGTGTCGCTTCCGGGGTGGCGGTGGCGTGGTTCCTCGTGGGGTCGGCGTCTTCCCTCGGTGACGCGGTGCTGCGCGCGCTGGTGTGGGTGCCGCTCGCGACGGTCGTCGCCGGTGCGGTGTACGCGGCGTTGGTCGTCGGCACGGTCCGGCTGCTCGGCATCGGCCTGCACGAGGGCCGGCACCCGGTGCGTTCCCGGATCGGCTGGCAGGTGTGGTGCACCGAGCGGGTCCTGGACGCCGCGCGCACGCTCCTGTTCCCGCTGTACGCGTCGCTCGTGACCCCGGTGTGGTTGCGGCTGCTCGGGGCACGGGTGGGGCGGAACACCGAGATCTCCACGGTCCTGCTCATCCCGGCGCTGACGCAGATCGCGTCGGGGGCGTTCCTGGCCGACGACACCATGGTGGCGACGTACGAGCTCGGCGGCGGCCGGGTGCGGATCGGTCGGTCGAAGGTCGGGCGGCGGGCGTTCCTCGGCAACAGCGGCATGACGGGTGCGGGCCGTTCGGTGCCGCGGGAGGCCTTGGTGGCGGTGCTGTCCGCCGTGCCGAAGAAGGCGAAGCGCGGCTCGTCGTGGCTCGGGTCTCCCCCGGTGCGGCTCCGTCGCGCCACGGCGGAGTTCGACGAGGAGCGCACGTTCCGGCCGCCGCGGTCCCTCAAGGTCGCCCGGGGCTGCTGGGAGCTGCTGCGGCTCGTCGCCCCGATGGTGTCGGCGGGGCTGGCGCTCGGCGTCGTCGGGTCCCTGCTCGCGCTGTGGTCCGCGGTGGGCATCGGGTGGACGGTGCTGCTCGCCGGGCCCGTCCTCATCGTCGCCGGGGCCGTGGCCGCCGTGGTGTCGACGATCGCGAAGTGGGTGTTCGTCGGCCGGATCGCCGCGCGGGAGCACCCCCTGTGGTCGTCGTTCGTGTGGCGGAACGAGGTGCAGGACACGTTCGTCGAGACGGTCGCCCGGCCGTGGTTCGCCGAGCAGGCCACGGGCACCCCGGCACTGGCCGCGTGGCTGCGGAGCCTCGGGGCGACGATCGGTCGCGGCACCTGGCTCGAGACGTACTGGCTCCCGGAGGCCGACCTCGTCACGATCGGCGACGGCGCCTCGGTGGCACGAGGGACGGTCGTCCAGACGCACCTGTTCCACGACCGGGTGATGCAGCTCGACGAGGTCCGCCTCGATGCCGGTGCCACGCTCGGCCCGCACAGCGTGGTCCTGCCCGCGGCGGGCATCGGTACGGGTGCCACGGTCGGGCCGGCGTCGCTCGTGATGCGCGGCGAGCAGGTGCCCGGTGGGACGCACTGGGCGGGCAACCCGATCGCTCCGTGGACATCTGCGCCGCCGGTGCCCGCCGCGCCGTCCGCGGCAGGCGTCAGCGTGGCAGACTTGCCGGCACCGTGAAGCCCGCCTCGACGAACCAAGACGCCGACCCGTACACCCCGCACAGCGGTGATCGGCGGTGGAGCGCCCGACACTACGACCTCCGCCTCGAGTACCGAGTCGCCACGAACCGGCTCGACGGCACCGCCACCGTCATGGCGCAGGCCGACACGGCCCTCGACCGGATCGTGCTCGACCTGCACGGACTCACGGTGGACCGCGTGGACGTCGACGGCCGCCGAGCGAAGAAGACCTCGACCGCGACCCACAAGCTGACCGTGACCCCCGCCGAGCCGATCGCCGCCGGTACCGAGTTCACCGTCCACGTGAAGTACCGCGGCACCCCGCACCCGCTGCGGAGCCCGTGGGGCCAGATCGGCTGGGAGGAACTGACCGACGGTGTCATCGTCGCTGCGCAGCCGACCGGCGCACCCTCGTGGTTCCCGTGCAACGACCGGCCGGACGACAAGGCCACCTACCGGTTCGAGATCACCGCCGAGGCCGCCTACGACGTCCTCGCGAACGGCGACCTGCTCGGCAAGGAGCGCGCCCGTGCCGGCACCACCTGGACCTACGCCACGACCGACCCGATGGCCACCTACCTCGCGACCGTGCAGATCGGTCGGTACCGCACCACGAAGCTCCGCGGCTCGGACGTTCCCGTCACCCTGCACCACCCCGCCGACCTCGCAGGCGCCGCGAAGACGGACTTCGGGAAGGTGCCGGACATGCTCGCCCTGTACGCCGACCGGTTCGGGCCGTACCCGTTCCCGGCGTACGGCGTCGTGGTGACCGACGACGACCTGGAGATCCCGCTCGAGGCGCACGGCCTCGCGGTCTTCGGCCGGAACCACGTCGACGGCGAGCACGGCACCGACCGACTCATCGCCCACGAGCTGGCCCACCAGTGGTTCGGCAACTCGGTGACCGTCGCCCGGTGGCGGGACATCTGGCTGCACGAGGGGTTCGCCTGCTACGCGGAGTGGCTGTGGTCCGAGCACCGCGGCGGTGCCTCCGCGGACGACCTCGCACAGCGGTACCGCGACGGGCTCCTCGAGCAGCCGCAGGACCTCGTGGTGGGCGACCCGGGCGCGAAGGACATGTTCGACGACCGCGTCTACAAGCGCGGCGCACTCGCCCTGCACGCCGTCCGCCGGTCGATCGGTGACGACGCGTTCTTCACGGGGCTCCGGACGATCACCGAGCGGCACCGGCACGACACGGTGCAGCCGGACGACGTGCTCAGCGCGTTCGCTGATTCCGCTGGCACCACCGTCGACGCGGTGCGCGCGGTCACGGCGCCGTGGATCGACGAACCGGGCGTCCCCGAAGTCGCCTAACCCGCGGCCGCGGTACCGGCCAGGTCAGGCTCACAGCTGACCTCGGCCCACACGGCGTCGAGCGACAGCCCGACGACCCCGGCGACCGACGCGATCGTGGAGAACGCCGGCGTCGCGATGCGTCCGGTCTCGATCTTCCGGAGCGTCTCGGGCGAGATCCCGGCCGCGAGCGCGGTGTCGAGCATGGAACGCGGACCCCGTGCACGGCGGAGGAGCGCTCCGAGGCGACGCCCACGGGCGACCTCGTCGGGGCTGAGCGGGAGACGGACCATGCGGCCATACTAATACCGGTCTTCCTGTACCGGTATGATCATCCCATGATCGAGATCCTCACCCCTACCGAGGTCGAGAAGGCCCACGCGAGCGGTGCCCTCGTCGGCACGATCCTGCACACCCTGCGCGACCGCGTCCGCGTCGGCACGAACCTGCTCGAGATCGACCGCTGGGCGAAGGCGATGATCGAGGACGCCGGCGCCGACTCCTGCTACGTGGACTACGCGCCCTCGTTCGGCCGCGGCCCCTTCGGCCACCACATCTGCACCGCGGTGAACGACGCCGTGCTGCACGGCCTCCCCCACGACCGCGTGCTGGCGGACGGCGACCTCCTCACCCTCGACCTCGCCGTCTCCCTCGACGGCATCGCGGCCGATGCGGCGATCAGCTTCGTGGTCGGCACGCCCGACCCCGCGGACCTCGCCCTCATCGACGCCACCGAACGCGCCCTCGCCGCCGCCATCGCGATCGCCGGGCCAGGCACGCGCACCGGGGACCTCTCGCACGCGATCGGAACGGTGCTCGCGGGCGCCGGCTACCCGGTCAACGTCGAGTTCGGCGGCCACGGCATCGGGTCGACCATGCACCAGGACCCGCACGTCTCGAACACCGGCCGACCCGGACGCGGCTACACCCTGCGGCCCGGTCTCCTCCTGGCGCTCGAGCCCTGGGTGATGGCGGACACCGACGTGCTCGTCACCGACCCGGACGGCTGGACGCTCCGGAGCGCCACCGGGGCACGCACCGCGCACACGGAGCACACCGTCGCGATCACCGGGGACGGCGTCGAGGTGCTGACCCTGCCACGGTGACCGGTACGCCGTCGGCCGCGACGGCGAGGACCGTGTCCGGCGCCGGGAACAGCACCGTCACCGGGTGCTCGACACCGTCGAGGACGGCGACCATGCGGTCCAGGTCGACCTCCACCGACCGCGGGTCGAAGCGCAGCCCGCGGCCGTCGAGTTTCAGCACGGCCTCCTTCACCGCCCAGAGCACCGCGAGTTCGGCGGCGTCGCCGCTCGCCCGGGCTGCTTCACGGTCGGTGAACGCGTCGAGCGGGGCGGCGGCGACCCGGGAGACGCGCTCGACGTCCACGCCGAGCGCAGTGGGTCCCACGGCCAACGCGACGAGGTCCGTGGTGCGCGACAGGCTCACGCCGACGGCGGAGCCGTCGACCGCGGCCCAGGGACGACCGTGGTCGGTCGCGCCACAGTGCGCACACACGCGCCCCGCGCGCACGGCCGAGACGCCGACGCCCGCGGCCGTCGCGACGGCGGCGAGCAGGGCCTCCCGGTCGTCCGCTGCGGTCGCGCCCGGCGCTGCCAGCGTCACGACGACGGACGGGAGGCGCGGGAGACTCACACAGGTGAGCCTACGAGCGGATCAGGCGTGCGTCAGCGCGATGAGCGCGACGTTCATGGTGCTGTAGAGGCCCTCGGAACGGGTGGCCTGTCGGACGCGGCCACGAAGGACCTCGTAGCGGCCGTTGTGCTCGCGGACGAAGCCGATCACGCCACTCGCGGGCGTCGACACACGGTGGTAGCCGTCCTCGAGCGGGACGACCTCGGTACTCGTTGTTCGCTCCATTGCAGTTCCCCTGTCTCGTTCGTCGTCGAACGCACCTGGAGCATACCCCGGTCCGGGGGACAAGCCGTCCACAGATCCCTGGTTCCACGAGGGTTCGCCCGGAGTCTGTCCGAGCGTTGCGCGGCGTGGATAGACTCCGGGCAACAGCGCTCCGGGGCGCAGTTCCGGGGGTCTCGGGACGGCGACCACGGCGACGGACGGAGGACGGATGCGAGCGGTCCAGGGCGGATCGGCCACGGGCAGGACGAGCACGGACAGGGGGACATCGCGACTGATCGGACGCCTCGCCGCGGCACTGCTCGCCGTCTTCCTCGTGCTGGCGCCGGCGACGACGGCGCGGGCGACGGCGCCGGTCGACCTCGGCGGTGCGTACGTCCTCGACGAGGCGAACGTGCTGAGCTCCTCGCAGCAGTCCGACATCGAGAGCGCGATCAAGAAGCTCTACGACGAGACGCAGACACAGCTGTACGTCGTGTTCGTGCCGACCTTCACGAACCCGTCGGAACACGCCGCGTGGGGCGACGCCACGATGCAGCGGAACCAGATCGACACCGACAGCATCGTGCTGTCCATCGCGGTCGACGACCGGATCGCCGACGTCCAGCAGACGAACGAGACCTCGATCTCGGCGAGCGACGCCGAGTCCGCGTACAACGACGACGCGGTCCCCGCACTCAAGAACGGTGACTGGGCCGGAGCCGCCCTCGCGTTCGCGAACGGCCTGACCGACTCGCAGGCCCCGCCGAACCTCACCTGGCTGTGGATCCTGCTCCTGGTGGTCGTCGTCGCGCTCGTCGTCATCGTGCTGGTCATCCGTGCCCGGAACAAGCGCCGCACCGCCGCCGCGACCAAGGCGCAGGAGGCCTCGCTCGCCGACCTCGAACGGACCGCCGGCGGCGCACTCGTCACGATCGACGACGAGCTGCGCACCGCCGAACAAGAGGTCGGGTTCGCGACGGCGCAGTTCGGCGCCGACGCAGCGAAGCCCTTCGCCGAGGCCGTCGCAGCCGCGCAGCAGAACGTCCGCAAGGCCTTCACGTTCCAGCAGCAGCTCGACGACGAGATCCCGGACACCCCGCAGCAGCGCGCCGATTGGGCGAACCAGATCATCGCGATCTGTGAGCAGGCACACGCGTCGATCGAGGAACAGACGGACTCGTTCGACAAACTCCGCTCACTCGAGAACGGCGTCGACGAGGCGGCCGTGGCCCTCGCCGAGGCCGTCGCCGCAGCGCCGGCGTCCGTCAGCGCGGCCGGGGCAGCACTGGAGCGGGTGCGGGGCGCCTACGACGGCCGGACCCTCGCCACGGTGTCCGACAGCGTCGACCAGGCGCAGCAGGTCCTGGCGTACGCCACCGAACGCTCGCAGGCCGCCACCGCTGCCATCGCGTCGGGCGACAAGGGCGAGGCGGTCGTCGCCGTGCGGGACGCCCAGCACGCCCTCGCCCAGGTGCAGCAGCTCACGTCGAGCGCCGTCGCGGCCGAGTCCACCTTCGCCGAGGCGACCGCGCGGGCCGAGGCCATGCGGATCGACATCGAGGGCGACGTCGCAGCCGCTCGCACCCTGCAGGCCGGTGGCCCGGAACTCGCCGCCGCGGTCACCCGCGCCGAGACCGTCCTGCGCCAGGGCCTCGACCCGAAGGACCCGATCGCCGCGGTGGACGCACTGACGAAGGCGAACACCGAGATCGACCAGGCGATCGCCACGGCACGGGGTGCCCAGGAACAGCAGCAGCGGGCGGCCCGGGCCCTCGACGACGCCCTCCGCGACGCGCGCAACCGGATCAGCCAGGCCCGAGAGTTCATCTCGCTGCACCGCGGCGGCGTCGGACCCACCGCACGGACCCGGCTGTCCGAGGCCGAACGCGCCCTCGACGACGCCGTGAACCTCGCCACCACCGACCCCGGTCAGGCGCTGCAGGCCGCCCGGGCCGCCGAGCAGTACGCGGCCGCGGCGATGGACGCTGCGAACGACGACATGGGCGGCTGGGGCGGCGGTGGCGGCTTCGGGGGCGGGGGCGGCAACGGCGCGCAGCTCGGCGGGCTCGTCACCGGCATCGTCCTCGGCGGTCTGCTCGGCGGCCGCGGCGGCAGCTTCGGGGGCGGCTCCTTCGGGGGCGGCGGAGGCGGCTTCGGCGGCGGCGGCTTCGGCGGGGGTGGCGGCGGAGGCGGCGGAGGCGGGTTCTCCGGCGGCGGCCGCTTCTAGCCCCCCGCAGCACCGCAGACCAGATCGACAGCACCACACCAGACCTTCCACGAAAGGGAACAGCAATGGCAAAGCAGACGATCTTCGGACGCATCTCGACCCTCGTCCGAGCGAACATCAACCAGCTCATCGACAACGCCGAGGACCCGCAGAAGATGCTGGACCAGCTCGTGCGCGACTACACGAACAACATCGCGGACGCCAAGACCGCGATCGCGCAGACGATCGGCAACGTGCGCCTGCTCGAGCAGGACCACGAGGAGGACAAGAAGGCCGCCACCGAGTGGGGCCAGAAGGCAGCGAACGCCTCCGTCGCCGCGGACAAGTACCGCGTCGAGGGCAAGACCGCCGAGGCCGACAAGTTCGACAACCTCGCCAAGATCGCCATCGGCAAGCAGATCGCCGCCGAGCAGGAGGTCAAGGACGCCGAGCCGAACCTCGCCTCGCAGAACGAGGCCGTGGAGAAGCTCAAGGCGGGTCTCGCGGGCATGGAGCAGAAGCTCGAGGAGCTCCGCTCGAAGCGCGACAACCTCGTCGCCCGCTCGAAGACCGCCGAGGCGCAGTCCAAGGTCAACGACGCGCTCGGCAACATCGACGTGCTCGACCCGACGAGCGACCTCGGTCGCTTCGAGGAGAAGGTCCGCCGCGAGGAAGCGAAGGTCCTCGGCCAGCAGGAGCTCCAGTCGTCGAGCCTCGACTCGCAGTTCGAGAGCCTCGAGGACGTCGGCAAGGACGCCGAGGTCGAGGCGCGTCTCGCCGCGCTGAAGTCCGGCGGCTCGTCGAGCTTCTGATCCCGTCCACGGGCGACGTCGGACCCCACCTGACAGACTGAGACGATGCAGTTCCTCGTGGTCGGTCAGTGGCAGGGTTCGGCGTCGTCCCGTGCGATGCGCCTCGGAGACGGAGCGACGGCGATCGGTGCCGACCTCCCCCGAGCGTCCACCACCGTGATCGACGTCCCGGCGGGTGCGGGTGACCGGCTCGAGACCGCGGTCGCCCGGTACACCTCGGTGCTCGCCGTGGCCGACCGGGTCGCCGAGGAGACCGGCGTCGCCAGCGAACCCGTCCTCGTCGTCGGCGGTGACGGCGCGAGCATCCTCGGTGTCACCGTCGGGCTCGGACCGGACACCGCGTTCGTGCGCATCGCCGGATCGAGCGGCTTCCGTGCCCTGAACCGTGCCCAGCCCGTCGCGGCCGAGACCGCCGTGCTCCGACTGCTCGTCGACCGGCCGGACGACCTCTTCCCCGCCCTCCCCGTGGTGCCTGCGTCGCACGTCGTCGTCGCCGGTGTGCGCGGGATCGAGGACGCCGAGACGAACGCCCTCGACCGGGCGGGCATCGTGCACCTCGACGTCGACGCAGCGACCCCGCACGCGATCGCCGCCGCCGTCGACGCCACCGGCGCGGACGCCGTCTTCGTGCACGTCGACCTCGACGTGCTCGACCCGTCCGAGGTCGACGGACTGCTCGAACCGGTGCCGTTCGGCCTCGACGGTGCCGGGCTCGTCGAGCGCATCCAGGCAGCGACCCGTGGGCGTCGGCTCGCCGGTGCCGCCCTCACCGGGTTCGCACCGGTCGACCCGGACCGTGCCGTCGACGACCTGGGCGTGATCCTGCGCGCGGTCGGCGCCCTGACGAGCGCGTCCCGAACCGCCTGATCGCGCGTCCGGCACGCTGACACGGTGGCACGTCCGCCCGACGCACCGCGCTCGGCGAGACCCATGCCGATCCGCGTACGCTCGGCCCCATGACGGACTACGACCTCATCGTGATCGGCGCCGGCGCAGTCGGCGAGAACGTGGCGGACTACGCCAAGAAGCGCGGCCTGACGGTGGCGATCGTGGAAGCCGAGCTCGTCGGCGGCGAGTGCTCCTACTGGGCGTGCATGCCGTCGAAGGCCCTCCTGCGCAGTGGTCACGCCCTCGCTGCGGCGAAGCGACTCGACGGCGCGAAGCAGGCGGTCACCGGTGACCTCGACGCCGCGCACGTCCTCGCCCGACGGAACTCGTTCACCTCGGACTGGAAGGACGACGGGCAGGTCTCCTGGCTCGACTCCGCCGACATCGACCTCATCCGCGGACACGCCCGCATCACCGGCGAGAAGACGCTCGAGGTCGACGGGACGAGCTACACGGCCGCCGCCGCGATCGCCGTCGTCACCGGGTCGCTGCACACCCTCCCCGACGTCCCCGGCCTGGCCGACGCGAAGCCGTGGGGCACGCGTGAGGCGACGAGTGCCCAGCAGGTCCCGGAGAGCCTCCTCGTCATCGGCGGCGGTGTCTCCGGCTCGGAGCTCGCGACCGCGTGGGCGTCCCTCGGGGCGAAGGTCACCCTCGTCGCACGGCACGGGCTGCTCGGCGGCATGGAGCCGTTCGCCGGGGAACTCATCGCAGACTCGCTCCGTGAGCTCGGCGTCGACGTCCGCACCGGCGTGAACCCCACCCGCGTCGACCGCGACGAGCACGGCCTCGTCACCACCACGTTCGACGACGGCAGCACCCTGGTGACGAGCGAGGTCCTCGCCGCCACCGGTCGTGCCGCGACGACGAAGGACCTCGGTCTCGAGTCCGTCGGGCTGACCGCCGGCGACTGGCTGCAGGTCGACGACACGATGCTCGTGCAGGGCACCGACTGGCTGTACGCCGTCGGCGACGTGAACCACCGCGTCCTCCTCACCCACCAGGGCAAGTACCAGGCGCGCGCTGCCGGCGAGGCGATCGCCGCCCGCCACCAGGGCACGCCGCTGCACACCGAGCCGTGGGGAGCGCACGTCGCCACGGCCGACCACGCCGCGGTCCCCCAGGTCACCTTCACCGACCCGGAGGTCGCGAGCGTCGGCCTCACCGAGGCGAAGGCCCGCGAGCAGGGCCTGAACGTCCGTGCCGTCGAGTACGAGCTCGGCAACGTCGCCGGCGCCTCGCTGCAGGCCGACGGGTACACCGGACGCGCCAAGATGGTCGTCGACGAGGACCGCGGGGTCGTCGTCGGGGTCACCTTCGTCGGACAGGACGTCGCCGAGATGCTGCACGCCGCGACGATCGCGATCGTCGGCGAGGTCCAGGTCGACCGCCTGTGGCACGCCGTCCCCGCCTACCCGACGATGAACGAGATCTGGCTCCGACTGCTCGAGACCTACGGCCGCCCGGAGTAGCGGTGCGGAATCCCCTGCTCGACTCCCCCGTGTCCCGGGCGGGGTGGTTGTTCGCGACGGCGGTGGGCCTCGCCGTCGGCGTCCCGCTCTCCACCGGGAAGGTGCGGGTCGTCGACGGGCTGGTCGTGTGCTCCGGCCTGCCGCGCTGGGTGTTCCGACGTGGTGGAACGTGCGTCGGCTCGGTGTACCTGACGCGGGACAACGACGGCGATCGGGTGCTCCGGCACGAGCGCGTGCACGTCGACCAGTGGCGTCGGTACGGCATGCTCATGCCGATCGTCTACGCGCTGGCCGGCCGGGACCCGCTGCGGAACCGCTTCGAGATCGAGGCCGGCCTCGAGGACGGCAACTACCGCTGACCCGAGGTCGCGCAACGCGCCGCGCGCACGTCGTCGAGGTCGCACGAAGTGCCGCTTGCGGTGCGCGCGAGCGGCAAATTTCGCGACCTCGCGGCGGTCGCGGCGGTCGCGGCGACCGGTCACCGGACGGGAGGCGCGGTGCCGGCTCGCACCGTGCCTCCCGTCCGGGGCGGCGTGCGTTCACGGCAGACGCGTCGCGTCCGGTGTCGAGGTCGCACAACGCGCCGCGCGCGGGTTGCCGAGGTCGCACGATGTGCCGCGCGCGGCGCACGGGAGCGGCACTTCGTGCGACCTCGGCGCGCGCGGCGCGACCGCCAGCGCGTCAGGCGGCGCGGCGCCGCGGGACCACGAGGGGCGTGCCCGTCTCCGGGTCGGGGACGACCACGCACGGCAGGCCGAACACGTCCTCGACCAGGTCGGCCGTCACGACCGAGGCCGGCGGCCCGGACGCCACGATCGACCCGTCGCGCATCGCGATCACGTGGGTGGCGTACCGCGCGGCCTGGTTGAGGTCGTGCAGCACTGCGACGACCGTCCGACCGGCGGCGTGCAGGGCCGACGCGAGCTCGAGCACGTCGTACTGGTGCGCGATGTCGAGGAAGGTGGTGGGCTCGTCGAGCAGGACGATGTCGGTCTCCTGCGCGAGCACCATCGCGATCCACACCCGCTGCCGCTGCCCACCCGAGAGCTCGTCCACGCTTCGATCAGCGAGCGAAACGGTCTCCGTCTGCTCGAGCGCCGCCTGCACCGCGATCCGGTCCGACCCGGAGGACGGGTGCAGCAGGTCCTGGTGCGGGAAGCGTCCGCGGGACACCAGGTCGCGGACGGTGATGCCGTCGGGCGCGATGGGCGTCTGCGGGAGCATGCCGACCCGGCGCGCCACGGCCTTCGGGCGGAGGGAGGAGATCGGCGACCCGTCGAGGTACACCGTGCCCGCAGTCGGCTTGAGGGTCCGCGCGAAGGACTTCAGCAGCGTGGACTTCCCGCAGGCGTTCGGCCCGACGATGACCGTGAGTTCACCGTCCGGGACGTCGACGTCGAGCGCGGACACCACGACGCGGTCGTCGTACGCGAGCGTCAGCCCACGGGCACCGAGCGCAGTGGTCGGGAGCCCGGCCGCGGCGTTCAGTTCTCGGCCCTGCCGTGCCGCCAGTACCCCATGAACGCGACCTGCTTCCGGTCGAGTCCGACACCGCGCACGAGGTGGCGGCGGAGCTCCTTCACGCAGCCGGCCTCGCCCGCGATCCAGGCGTAGACGGGGCGAGAGTCGGCGGCAGCGGGGATGTCCCACAGCACCTGCTCGTCGACGTCGACGTCCGCGAGCTCGACGGTGTCCCCGCAGGCCGGTCCGGAGGCGACGGTGGAAGCCCAGGCGTGCACCTGGTCGGTCATCCGGACGCCGTGCGTGGCACCGTTCCGGGCGATCCAGCGGACCTCGACCCCGGCGGGCGCGGACACGGGCAGCCGGTCGGCGTCGGTCGGGACCTCGATGAAGACGTGCCCGACGGTGGCGACGTCGAGCGCTTCGAGGATGGCGCAGATGGCGGGAGCGGCCGTCTCGTCGCCGGCGAGCAGGATCCGGTTCGCGGTGCCGGGGTCGAACTCGGCGGCGCCGGTCGGGAGCTCCGCGGGCGAGTCGGGCACGGCGGGTCCGACGATGCGGAGTTCCTCGCCGACGCGACAGGAGGAGACCCAGCGCGACGCCGGCCCGGTGTCGCCGTGCGCGACGAAGTCGATGTCGAGCTCGCGGGCGTCGGGCCGGAACGAACGGACCGTGTAGGTACGCAGCGGGTTCCGGACGGCATCGGGCAAGGCACGCCAGGCGCCGTACCAGTCCTCGCCGTCGGGCAGGTCGGTGAACCCGTGGCCGGGGATGGGCAGCACGATCTTGATCCGTTGGTCGAGGCCGACGGAGGAGAACTCGGCGAGGGCGTCGCCCGTCAGGGTCACCCGGACGAAACTCGGGGTGAGCGACGTGACGGCGGCCACGCGGACGGAGAAGACACGGTACCGGGCTGCCACACCCCGAGTATGGCATGCCTTACCTAACGCGACCAGACCCCCGGACGGTGCGAGGATCGAGCCCGTGCCCACCGATCCCGACGACGAATTCGCAGACCTGACCGACCTCGCCAGCGCGAGCGGCGTGGCGGAGCCGCTCCGCGCCTCCAGGCAGGTGGTCCGCACCACGGCCGGACAGGAGATCGCCGCGATCCGGTGGGACACGGCGGACGGACTGGAGGCACGGATCACCTACCTGCACGGGCTCGGCATCGACGCGCACAGCTTCGACCAGACCGCGCTCGCCGTCGGCGAGCCGGCGGTCGCCATCGACCTGCCGGGGCACGGCCGATCCGCCTGGCGCGACGACGCCGACTACGCAGCGGACGCGACCGCCCCCGACGTGCTGGCTGCGCTCGACGCCCTGGAGGTCCCGCCGGGCATCGTGGTCGGGCACTCGCTCGGCGCGATCCTCGCCGCCCGCCTCGCCGCCCTCGCGCCCGAGTGCGTCACCGGCCTCGTGCTCGTCGACATGTCGCCGGACTTCGCCCAGCGCGCGGTCGACCGGATCGCCCGCGCGCTCGAGGCCGAGGAGCCGTTCGCCTCTCTCGACCAGGTCGTCGACCGGGCAGTCGAGGCCCGGGTGGGCGACGACCGCGCCGTGCTCCTCCGCGAGGCCCGGCACACCACGCGGCTCGGCGCGGACGGTCGGCTGGTCCGCCGGCACCACTTCCCGCACCTGCCCGCCGGACGGACGTCCTCCGTGGGGCGGTTCGCCGACGCGTGGCCCGACCTCGAAGCCCTCGACGTGCCGATCCTGCTCGTCCGCGGCGACCGCGGCTACGTCTCCCCGAAGCTCCACGCGCAGTTCGCCGAACGCCTGCCGGACGCCTCGATCGTGACCGTGGAGGCCCGGCACGCGGTGCAGAACCAGGCGCCCCTCGAACTGGCCACGGCAATTCGGGCATGGGCGGAACGTAACGGTTTGTTGCACCGGATCGAAGAACCGTCGCCGGACGACACCGGCCGCCGCTAACCTCGTCCAAGCGCGCGCGACGACCGTCGCCACCGCGCCGGAAGGAACCCACCACCCATGAGTCCGCTCTCCGCCCGTTTCGACCGTGCCCGTCCCGGCCGAACTCGCTTCGGCCGTGCAGCCCTGGCCGCCACCGCGGTCGCCGTCGCCTCGGCCCTCGTGCTCACCGGCTGCTCCGGATCGTCGAACGAGGACGGCGGCGCCGACGCCACCGTGCGCGTCGGTCTCGTACTCGAGCCCACCAGCCTCGACATCCGCACGCAGGCCGGTGCCGCGCTCGACCAGGTCCTCATCGACAACGTCTACCAGGGACTCGTCGGCCGTACCGCGGACGGTGACGTCCGCGACGTGCTCGCGTCGAAGCACGAGGTCTCTTCCGACGGGCTGACCTACACCTTCACGCTCCGCGACGGGACGACGTTCCAGGACGGCAAGGACGTCACCGCGGCCGACGTCGTCTGGTCGCTGCAGCAGGTCAAGTCGAACGAGTCGTACGTCGACTCCGCACAGCTCGCGAACGTGTTGTCGATCACCTCGCCGTCCTCCGGTGTGGTGGAGCTCAAGCTCGCGAAGCCCGACTCCGACCTGCTCTGGAACCTCACCGGGCGCGCCGGACTCGTGCTCGAGAAGTCGGCGAAGAACGACCTGTCCGATTCCGCCAACGGCACCGGGCCGTACGAGGTGTCCAGCTGGAAGCAGGGCGACTCGCTCACCTTCCAGCGCAACGCCGACTACTGGGGTACGAAGGCGAAGGTCGCGAAGGTCGTCTTCCGGTACATCACCCAGCCGTCCACCGCGGTGAACGCCATGGCGAACGGCGACCTCGACGTGCAGACCGCCGTCGACGGCACGCTCAAGAGCCAGCTGGAGAACAGCTCGGACATCACGCTGCACACCGGCAAGACGACCGACAAGTACACGCTCGCGTTCAACGACGCGAAGGCACCGTTCACCGACAAGAAGGTGCGCCAGGCGATCCGGCAGGCGATCGACTCGAAGGCGATCATCAAGGCGATCGGCGGCACCGGCGTCGAGCAGGGCGGCCCCATCCCCGAGCTGGACCCGGGCTACCAGGACCTGACCGACATCGACGCGTACGACCCCGCGAACGCGAAGAAGCTGCTGTCCGAGGCCGGGGCGACGAACCTCAAGCTGACGCTGACGTACGCGAACGTCTACTCGGCCACGATCGGCGACGTGCTCAAGTCGCAGCTCGCCGACGTCGGCATCACCCTGACGGTCAAGCGGGTCGACTTCGCCACGTGGCTGTCGCAGGTGTTCGAGAAGAAGGACTTCGACCTCTCGATGGTGAACCACGTCGAGTCGCGCGACTTCGGCAACTGGGCGAACCCGGACTACTACTTCGGCTACGACAACGCCGAGGTCCAGTCGCTGTACGCCGACTCGGTCGCCGCGACGAACGAGTCCGACAAGGTCGCCGACCTGCAGAAGGCCGCCAAGCTCGTCAGCGAGGACGCGGCCGGCGAGTGGCTCTACACGGCCACGTCGATCACCGCGGTGCGGAAGGGCGTCACCGGCTTCCCGTACGACGGCACGAACTCGCGGCTCGACCTGTCGAAGCTCGCGGTCAAGTGACGCGTGCCCTCGGCCGGCCACCCGTAGCATCGGACTCGTGACCCGGTTCCTGGTCGGGCGGCTGCTGCTGCTCGTCGTCGGCCTGCTCGTGGCGAGCATCATCATCTTCGCCACGCTGCGGGTGCTGCCCGGCGACGTGGCGCAGATCGTCGCCGGCACGCAGGCGTCCCCGGCGCAGGTCGAGGAACTCCGGCGGCAGCTCGGTCTCGACCGTCCCGTGGTGGTGCAGTACCTCGACTGGATCGGCGGGGTGTTCCGCGGCGACCTCGGCCGGTCGCTCGTGACGGACGGCCGGGTCGCGCCCGAGATCGCGCAGAAGCTGAGCGTCACGCTGCCGCTCGCGGGCATGTCCCTCGTCGCCGCGCTCGTCATCGGGGTGCCGCTCGGCGTGCTCGCCGCGGTGCTCCGCCGTCGCGCCGGCGGTGCGGTCATCGCGTTCGTGGCACAGGCCGTCGCCGCGGTCCCGATCGTCTGGGCCGGCATGCTCCTCGTGGCGCTGTTCGCGGTGACGCTGCACTGGCTGCCGACGCAGGGGTTCCCGCTCGACGGATGGGACGAACCCGGTCGGGCGTTCTCGTCGCTCGTGCTGCCGGCGCTGACGATCGGCGCCGTCGAGGGTGCCGTGATCCTCCGGTTCACCCGCTCCGCCACCCTCGGGGTGCTCGACGCCGACCACGTCCGGACGGCGGCAGCGATCGGCCTCACCCGGACGCAGGCGCTCCTGCGGCACGGGCTCCCCTCGGTGGCGCTCACCGTGCTGGCCGTCCTCGGGGTGCAGATCGCCGGACTCCTCGTCGGGGCGGTCGTCGTCGAGCAGCTGTTCTCGCTCCCCGGTGTCGGGCGCATGCTCGTCACCGACGTCGGGCGCCGCGACATCACGAAGGTGCAGTCCGAACTCCTCGTGCTCACCGGACTCGTGCTGCTCGTCGGCTTCGCGGTCGACGTCGTGCACCGCACCCTCGACCCCCGGCAGCGGGAGGTGTCCGAGTGATCCGCCGTCTCCTCGCCCGACCGACCGGGGTGTTCGCCGTGGTCGTCCTCGGCCTGCTCGTCGTGCTCGCCGTGGTGTCGCTGTTCTGGACGCCGCAGGACCCGTTCCGGACCGACCCGTTCCACCAGTGGGAACCGCCGAGCCCTGCACACTGGTTCGGTACCGACGCCTCCGGCCGGGACATCGCCAGCTACCTGCTCGCCGGCACCCGGACGACGGTGCTCGTGGCGGTCGGCTCCGGGGTCATCGCGAGCGTGGTCGGCATCGTCCTCACCGCGATCGGATCGCTCACCGCACGCTGGGTCCGCGAGGGCACGGCCGTCCTGCTCGACATCCTGGTGGCGTTCCCGACCCTCCTGACCGCGATGCTCCTCACCGCGATCGCCGGCGGATCGCTCGGCGTCGTGATCGTCAGCGTCGGCCTCTCCTTCGGCGTGACGATCGCCCGGGTCGCCCGCGGGGAGATCCGCCGCATCGCCCGCAGCGACTACGTCACGGCAGCGCGGGCGTCCGGCGTCGGCGGGTTCGGCGTGCTGTTCCGGCACCTGGTGCCGAACGCGGCGCCCCTGTTCACCGTGCAGCTCTCGCTCGCGATGGCGACCGCGGTCCTCGCCGAGGCCGGTCTGTCGTACCTGGGCTACGGCGCCGGGTCGAACACGGCGTCCTGGGGCAGCATGCTGTCCGACCTGCAGACCTACATCGGCGTGCACCCGTGGAGCGCGACCTGGCCGGGTGCGGCGATCGCCCTCGTGGTGGCGGCGCTGTCGTTGCTCGGCGATGCCGTGCGAGACGCGACCGATCCCCGCCTGACGACGAACGACCGTGCGAACGACCGGACCGCGAACGACCAACGGGGTGCCGCCGACGACCCCACCGCGACCACCACGGGAGTGACCGCATGACCGCCCCCACGGACCGCGGCGCGTCCACGGACCGCAGCGCCTCCACGGACCGCAGCGCGTCCACGGACCGGACCGCAGCCTCCGGACTCGAAGTGCGTGGCCTGACGGTCCGCATCGACCGCCGGACGATCCTCGACGACGTGACGTTCACCGTGCCTCCAGGCCGTCGCGTCGGCGTGATCGGCGCGAGCGGATCCGGGAAGTCCATGACCTCGCTCGCCCTGATGGGGTTGGAGCCGACCGGCGCGGACGTGTCCGGCAGCATCCTGCTCGACGGCACGGAACTCGTCGGCCTGCCCGACCGAGAGCGCGCCCGGCACCGCGGATCGGGCATCGCCATGGTCTTCCAGGAGCCCGGCACCGCCCTCGACCCGCTTCGCCGGGTCGGTGCGCAGATCGCCGAACCGCTGCGCCTGCACCGTGGGCTCGACCGACGCGCAGCGGCGGCAGCAGCACTGGAGCTCGCGGTGTCCGTCGGGCTGCCCGACCCCGAGTCGCTGCTGCGGCAGTACCCGCACCAGCTGTCCGGCGGGCAGCGGCAGCGGATCTGCATCGCGATGGCGATGGCCGGCGAGCCGTCGTACCTCGTCGCCGACGAACCGACGACGGCGCTCGACGTCACGACGGAGGCCCGCATCCTGGAACTGTTCGAGGGACTGACCGCCGGCATGGTCTTCGTGACCCACGACCTCGCCGTGCTCGCCCGGATCGCCGACACGGCGGTCGTCCTCGAGGCGGGCCGGATCGTCGAGGAGGGCTCGGTGGCGCAGCTCCTCGCCGCACCGCAGCACCCCGCGACGGTCGCCCTCGTCGACGCCGCCCGTGCGACCGCACGCCGGACCGGGGGTGCGTCGTGACCGGGGTCCTCGACGGGGTCGGCCTGCACCGCACGTACCGACTCCCCCGCCGGGGCCCGTTCGAACCGGGTCCGGTCCGCACCGCCGTGGACGGCGTCGACCTGACGGTCGCCCCCGGCGCACGCCTCGGGATCGTCGGCGAGTCCGGTTCCGGCAAGTCGACCCTGGTGCGGCTGCTCGCCGGCCTGGAGGCACCTTCCGCCGGCACCGTGACCGCCTCCGGTCGTCCGGTGGTGGCGTCCGGCTCCGCGGCAGCGATGCGCTGGTTCCGTCGCGAGACCGGGGTCGTGTTCCAGGACCCGTACGCCTCGCTCGACCCGCGGATGCGCGTCGGGGCGATCGTCGCGGAGCCGCTCCGGGCACTGCGGATCGACGGTTCGCACGCCGCGCTCGTGCGTTCGGTGCTGGAGCGGGTCGACCTGCCCGCCGACGTCGTCGACCGGTACCCGCACGAGTTCTCCGGCGGGCAGCGGCAGCGCATCGCGATCGCCCGCGCCGTCGTGCACTCACCGCGGATCCTGTTCGGGGACGAGCCGATGAGTGCCCTCGACGTGGTGGTCCGTGCCCGCGTGATCGAGCTGTTCCGGTCGCTCGCCGACGACCTCGGGCTGACGCTCGTGCTCGTGTCGCACGACATCGGCGTCGTGCAGCGGTTGTGCGACACCGTCGCGGTGATGTCCGCGGGCCGGATCGTGGAGCACGGGCCGGTGTCGTTGCTCGACGCGCCGCAGCACCCGGTGACGCGGGCGTTGGTGGAGGCGGCGCCGACGCTGCCGTAGGGGCGCGGCGGCCGGGCGGGCGCGGGCCGGCGGCGGGTCGGGGCGGGCGCGGCGACCGGGCGGGCGCGGGCCGCGTTTCCGACTCGGAACGACAACTCCGATGTCGTGCGACGTCGGCGTTGTCGCAGTCCCGCGTCCGCAACTGTTGCACACGCGCAGGAACGACGAGTCCGATGTCGTACGACATCGGACTTGTCGCACGCCCCCACCGCCCCGCCACCCCGTGTGCGAGTCCTGTTCGACTGGGCGGGAACCCTTGCCCACTGTGCGGGACCCTCGGGAGCATCGACGTGCATCGATCGCTTCTCGAAGGGGAGAACGCATGAGCACGTCGAACGACATCACCAGGCGGACGGCACTCGGACTCGGACTCGTCGCCACCGCGTCGGCAGCGAGCGGGTTGCTGGGCACGTCACCGGCCTCCGCGCACGGCACCGGCCACCCGATCCCGGGTCCGGGCCGAGGCCACGGCGACCCCCACCTCGCCGCCACCGTCAGCAAGGAGTTCCAGCCCGACACGACCACGCTCCTGAAGAACCCGCTCAACGGCTGGGCGCTCTACGGGTCGTCGGCCCCACCCGCGGACTACTGGACGCAGTACGACGACGTCCCGCTGCCCGACGGCACGACCATCACCGTGTCGGACTACGCCTCGGTGATGTACATGCGGGTGTCGTGGACGATCCTCGAGCCGTCCGAAGGCGTCTACGGCTGGGACACGAACGCGGCCTTCGCGGGCATCCTCGCCGAGGCCCGCCGCCGCGGACTCCGCCTGGCCTTCCGCGTCGTGGTCGACAGCCGCGACAAGGCGTCGAACTTCACACCCGACTGGGTGCGGGCAGCCGGTGCCGCCGGGTACGAGACGCAGACCGGCAGCAAGACCGTATGGTCCCCGTACCCGGACGACCCGGTGTTCCAGGCGAAGTACGCCGCGTTCGTCGCCGCCTTCGCCGCGGAGTACGACGACGCCGCCACCACCGACTTCATCGACGGGTACGGCCTCGGCAAGTGGGGCGAGGGCCACTCGATGATCTACCGGGACGCCGCGAATCGCGAGCCGGTGTTCGACTGGATCATCGACCTGTACCAGGAGCACTTCACGAAGGTCCCCCTCGCGTTGAACTACCACCGGATGATCGGTGCCGGGAAGGACTGGGGCAGCCCGGACCCGGACAGCGAGCGGATGCTCGACGGCGCGTACGAGAAGGGCTACGTCCTTCGACACGACGCCTTCGGGATGACCACGTACTACTCCGACTGGGAGAAGTCGATGGCCGCGAAGTGGCGGTACAAGCGGCCGATCATCATGGAGGGCGGATGGGTCACCGCCCAGCACGACGTCACGCAGGACCCTCGCGGCTACGAGACGGTGGCCGACGTCCGGCAGGGCGAGTTCGACGACTCGGTCGAAGCCCACGTGAACATGATGGACCTCCGCAACGGCGAGACGCTCTCGTGGTTCGCCGCCGAGACGTACCCACTCACGCAGCGGTTCGACGCCGAGGGCGGCTACCGCATCTACCCGTCGAGGGTCGTCGCGCCGGGCACGGTGACCGCCGGAGCGACCGTCGACGTCACGCACGAGTGGACGAACATCGGCTGGGGCTACCTGCCCGACAACATCCCCGTCTGGCAGGGCAAGTACAAGGCGGCCCTCGCGCTGCTCCGGGCGGACGGGACGGTCGCGAAGACCGTCGTCGACACGGCGTCCGACCCGTCGAAGTGGCTCCGGGGCACGCCGACCTCGTACGTGTTCCGGCCGTCGCTGTCCAGCGTGGCGAAGGGGTCGTACCGCTGGGGCATCGCGATCGTGGACACGACCGCTGGCAACGTCCCCGCGATCCAGCTCGCCGCGCAGGGCACGAAGCAGAGCGGCTGGCTCGTCGTCGGCGACGTCACGGTCGCCTGACCCGACCGCCTGGAGGCGCGGCGCCGGTCCCCGCGACCGGTCCCATGCCTCCAGGCGGTCGCCCTCCGTGCACGGAACCCGCCCCGCCGCGCCGCCCGCTCTCGCGAGCGGGCGAAATATGTCGCGATCGCATGCCGAACGGCGCACATTTCACCCGCTCGCCGAGCCGGGGCGCAGGTGGCGAGCAGAGCGACCGCGCGACCGGGCGGAACACGTCCCGATCGCATGCCGAACGGCGCACATTTCACCCGCTCGCCGAGCCGGGGCACGGGTGGCGAGCAGAGCGACGCGCGAGCGGGCGAAACACGTCCCGATCGCATGCCGAACGGCGCACATTTCACCCGCTCGCGAGGGAGACGTGCGGTGCAGCACGCGCGGCGCAGCACACGCAACCAGCACGCGCGACAGCCGCGGGCGCGCGCTGCGCGCGGCGCGTCAGGCGGCAGGCCCCGCCAAGAACCGGAGCGCCTGCCCCAGGAGCCGACGGTGCGGCGCCGACTCGAACGACGCGGCCGCGTGGCCGAGGCCGCTGTACACCGTGGTGCCGCCACCCGGGCGCTGGTGGACCCAGACGAGCGGGTGCGCTCGGCCGTCGTGGTCGTGGTCGACGAGCACCCGGACCGCTGGTGACACCCGCTGGTAGGAGTACCGCTCGTCGTCGAGGGTGAAGTCCTCCAGGCCGGCCGTGACCGGGTGCCCGGCGTCCACCACGCGGACCGTGCACGTCCCGGACGGCGGGTGCATCGTCGTTCCCCGGACCCAGACACCGCCGAGGGCACGATCCCAGTCCGGGTCGTCAGCGAAGGACGTCGACGACACGTGCAGCGCGAGCATCGGCACCGCACTCTGCAGGAGTCGCCGGAACCCCGGGTCCGCTCGAGCCAGCGGCACGGGAAGACCGTCCCGCGGCAGCCCCACGTTCCACACGACGAGGTCCGGGAGCGTCCCGGCGGCGAACCCGGCGAGTGCATCGTCGACATCGGGCACGGGTGTCAGCCGGACTCCCGCATCGGCCGCGGTGTCGACGATCGCGCGGTTCGTGTCGGCGAACGGGTGCCAGGGATCGGTCCAGCGTCCGGTGCCGCCGAGCAGGAGTGCGCTCACGCGGTCCCCCGGGTGATGCGGACGGTGTGTGATCCGGACCGGGCGGCGGTCCGCTCGACGAGCCGGATGCGGTGGAGTGCCGGACCCCACGCGGCGCGGAGCTTCTCGTCGTCGAGGTCACGGCGTTCGACCACCGCCTCGAAGCGCTCGGCGTCGTAGGAGATGCGGGCGGGACCGACCGCGAGCCCGCCGTCGACGAGCCGGGGGTCGTGCAGGGTCATGAGGACGAGTGTCATCGTGCCCGGCTCGACGAAGGCCCAGTCGTCGTGGAGTTCCACGCTCTCAGTGCTGCGGTGGAGCACTGCGGTGCGCTCGGCGCGCACGAGTCCGGCGGCCTCCGGGTAGGCACGGGTGAGGTCCGCCGCCAGGCTCGCACGGTCCCCGTCGTCGGAGAACGTGGTGTCGGCGGCTCGGTACTCGGCACCCTCGTGCTGTTCCACGCCGTTCGGCCAGGGCACGCTGTGCCAGCTCGACCGCATCGTCCAGATGCCGTAGCGGTGCTCGGGCATGAAGGTCTCGCGGTGGTACACGCCGACGCCGGCGTCCACGACCACGGGTTCGCCGTCGAGGGAGACGATGACGCTCCCGACGTCGTTGTGGTTGTGGCTGACGTCGTTGTGTCCACCCTTCGCGGACAGGAAGAGCGCCTCGGAGCGGGCGACGGCGACCTCGGTGCCGGGCAGGTACAGCGAGCGCGGCATGCCGGGGGCTGCGGGACCACTGTCCTGCCACCCCGGAGCGCGGAGCTCCGCGAGGGTCCGGAGGAACAGCGGCGCGAGCTGGCCGTCGAACCGCAACGCGTGCTGCCGGCCCATCCAGCGGGCGTGCTCGACGACCTGGTCGTCGCCGACGGTCTCGCCGAAGCGCGCGAGCAGGTGCCAGTTGGCGTTCTCGGGCAGGACCGGCGACCCGTCGGAATAGTTCACCTGGCGTCGGGCGTCGATCTGCATGCTCATCGGGAAGCGCGCCATCGCCGCGACCGGCGGCACGGTGAACCCGTCGCAGGCGCCGCCGGTGAGGGTGCTGAGCAGGTCGAGTCCCTCGAACAGCGTGGCTCCGGCCCACCACCAGTAGGTCGCGCCCTCGTCGCAGCTGCCGTCGGGGTCGTAGCCGCTGCGGAAGCGGTCCAGGATCACGAGGGCGCGTTCCACGGTGGCGGCGAGCCGGTCGACGTCGGGTTCCACCACGGCGGCGCACACCAGGACGTTCGACACGATCCAGGGCGCCCAGTTGTTCGGCGGCGCGTCGACCCCGTGCCAGAAGTACTCCTCCTGCTCCCAGGGGTCGAGCACACGGCGTCGGATCTCGTGGTGGACGCGGGCGCGGATGCCGGGGAAGTCCTGCTCGAGGCGCTCCCCCGCGACGGTGTCGATGGCCGCGAGCATCCCGCCGAGTGACGCGTCGTTGAGGTCGAGGACGTCCCGCCCGGGGATGGGCAGGAACGGTCTTGAGCCGTCCTCCGGGAGGGCGTAGTGCGACGGCAGGCACCAGGCACTGAGTTCGCACAGCTGCCAGACGGCGTCGCCGAGCGTCGGGACCCAGGTCTGGTCGCCGGTGACGCCGAGAGCGAGGGTCGCGGTGGCCGCGCACTCCATGAGGTTCCGGAGCGACCGCTCGTACGGACGGCGGTCGCCGTCGCGGCTGTAGGTCGCCCAGCGGGCGAGGGTCGGGTACTCGACCCGCGCCGCGTCGCGACGCTCCGCCCCGATCGTGAGCAGTGCCTCCCGGTCGGCGTCGGTGGTGCCCGCCCAGGCGGCGCGGTCGGTGACGGGAGGCGCGGCTCGCCACGTGCGCGGACGGAGCGCCCGCCTCGCGGCGGGTCCGAACGTCGCAGCGAGGGTGGTCGGGACGTCGACGGTGACGGTCATGACGGGAACGGCTTCCTCAGGCTTGGACGGCGAAGCCGTCGGGGACGATGGGGTCGGTGAACGCACCGGTGGTGGCGAAGGCGATCGTCTCGCGGACGGCGTTGCCGGCGAGGCGCCGGAGCTCGTTGCCGAGCGAGCCGGCGATGTGCGGGGTGATGAAGGTGTTCGGCGTGGATCGGAGCCGGGCCCCGGCGGGCAGGTGCTCGGGCTCGGTGACGTCGAGGACGGCAGCGAGGTCGCCGTGGTCGAGCCGGTCCGCGAGGGCGTCCTGGTCGACGATGCCGCCCCGCGCCGTGTTGACGAGCGTCGTCCCCGGCCGCATCCGGGCGATAACGGACCGGTCGATCAGGCCGCGGGTCGACGGCAGGAGCGGCGCGTGCAGCGTGATCACGTCGCTCCGGCCGGCGAGGGTCTCGAGGTCGACCGCCGTGACGCCGAGCGCGCGGGCGTCCTCGTCGTCGAGGAACGGATCGCTGACGAGCACGCGGACGTCGTAGTCGCGGAGGCGTTCGATGACCGCGCGGCCCACGCGGGACGCTCCGACGACCCCGACCGTGATGCCGTGCATACCGATGACCGGCCAGGACCCCTCGATGTCGACGGGGCCGCCGTCGGGGTCCGCGGCGATCGCCGCCGCGGTGGCGAAGGCCCGTTTGGCGGCGAGGACGATCATGGCGACGGCGAACTCGGCGACGGGGACGGCGTTGGCGGCGGCCGAGGAGGTGACGGCCAGCGCCCGGTCCCAGACGTCGTCGTCCACCACCGGCTTCACGGAACCCGCGGAGTGCGCGATCGCACGGAGCCTCGGCATGCGGTCGAGCAGCGCACCGTCGAGGACGGGACTGCCCCAGCCCGTGATGATCACCTCGACCTCGGCGAACAGCCCGGCGTCGCGCGGGTCGTCGGGGTCGAGCGGCCGATCGGCGACGAGCCGCACGGCCGCGGAGGAGTGCAGGGCAGCGATGTCCCCGGTGTCGAACACCCGCGTGAAGGTCGCGTCGGGCAGCACGAAGGCCACGGGCACCGGGGTGTGCCCGTTCGGCGGCGGGATGGTCGTGGCGGGCGGTGTGACGGGGCGTGACGTCATCGTCGGACGGCTCCTCTCCGGAGTGCAGCGCTCCCCATGCCAGCGCCCGCGGATGTGCGGAGTCAAGACGGGGTCGTCAAACGATCACGAATCGAACACTGCCGGCGAAGCCGTCGACTCACGCACGCTCAGCGTCGGGGCGAGCGTCATGTGCCGCCGGGCGAACCCGGTCTGGGCGGCGGCCGAGATCCGCTCGAAGCACATGGTCGCGGCGAACCGGCCGACGTCGTGCTTCGGCGGGGCCACGGCGGTGAGGGGCACGTCGGCGAGCGCGGCGACCTCGTCGTCGTACGCCACGACGGACAGGTCGTCGGGGATCGACAGCCCCATCTCGGTGACGGTCTCGACGAACTCGACGGCGTAGTGGTCGGAGTGGACGAACACCGCGGTGGTGCCGGTGTCCAGGCAGCGGCGGACGAACGCGGCGGTGGCCACGCCGACGCCGGCGGTCTCGTCGATGACCTCGACGGGGGCGTCCTCGTCGAGGCCGAGCTGGCGGACGGTGCGTTCGTACCCGGTGCGGAGCTGCGGGGTGGTCGGCGTGTCGAACACGGCCATGCCGATCCGACGGTGCCCGAGGGACGCCAGGTGGCGGATGGCGAGCGCCGCGCCGGATGCGTGGTCGCTGCGGACGGATTCGAGGTCGGCGCCGACGGGGGCCTCGGAGACGGATCGTTCGACGACGACGACCGGCATGGGTGCGTGGTCGAGGAGCTCGAGGGTGTCGAACGCGTCCGCGACGGTCGTCGTGACGAGCAGGCCGTCGACGCCGGCGGCGATGAGCCGTTCGACCTGCTGCCGCTCGCGTGCCGGGTCGTACCGGGAGACGCCGAGGACCACCCGTCCGCCGAGGGCCTCGGTCCGTTCGGCGACACCCGCGACGATCTTCGGGAAGTAGTACCCGGGATCCGGGACCACGAGGCCGAGGGTGAACAGGGCTGCGGGGTCGGTGCCGTGTCGCACCGTGGCGTCCGGCCGGGGCTGTGGTCGATGGGGCGCGCCGGCGGTGGGCAGGGTCTCGACGGACACGGCGCCGCCGTGCACGCGTCGGACCAGTCCGCGTTCGGCGAGTTCGGACAGGTCTCGTCGAACCGTCATCGCGGAGATGCCCTCGCGCTCGGCGAAGTCGGACGCGGACAGGCTGCCGTGCACGCGGAGCTCGGCGAGGATCCGCTCCTGGCGTTTCGTGGGGTGCACCGTTGCTCCCATGTTCGTTTCGTGTGCGGGTGAATACGCCCGCTTGACCGTCATCATACGGACGTCACAGGATGACGAAACCGCAGCCCGTCGAGGCTGCGCGACCCGAGCTACGTGAGCAAAGGAGCCACATGAGCGCGACGCTGGTCGACCCGGCCGCCAGGGCGAGGACGGACCCGTCCGGAGCAGCCCCGGTGGCGCGGAAGGTCCCGTTCCTCGCGAGGTTGCGACGCGACTACCCGCTGCTCCTCATGGTGGCGCCCGCGGTGATCCTGCTGCTGCTGTTCGTGTACGTGCCGTTGATCGGCAACGTGATCGCGTTCATGGACTACCAGCCGTACATCCCGATCTCGCAGAGCCCGTGGGTCGGCTTCCAGAACTTCCAGGTGATGTTCGCCGACGCCGACTTCTGGCGCGCGACGGTGAACACGCTGGAGATCACGTTCATCCAGCTGGTGCTGTTCTTCCCGGTGCCGATCGCCCTCGCGCTCCTCATCCACTCGCTGGTGTGGCCGTGGCTCCGGGCGACCGTGCAGTCGGTGCTGTACCTGCCGCACTTCCTGTCGTGGGTGATCGTCGTCGGGTTCTTCCAGCAGTCCCTCGGGTCCGGCGGCGTGGTCAACCACGTGCTCCGGCAGTTGGACATGGGGACCATGACGGTGATGAGCGACCCGTCGACGTTCAAGCTGCTGCTCACGAGCCAGGTGATCTGGAAGGACGCGGGCTGGGGCACGATCATCTTCCTGGCCGCCCTCGCCGCGATCGACGACAACCTGTACGAGGCGGCGGCGATCGACGGCTCGGGGGCGTGGAGTCGGTTCTGGCACGTGACGCTGCCGGGCATCCGTCCGATCATCGTCCTGCTGCTGATCCTCCGTCTCGGCGAGGCCCTGTCCGTCGGCTTCGAGCAGATCATCCTGCAACGCAACGCCGTCGGGGCGAACGCTGCCGAGGTCCTCGACACGTACGTCTACTACCACGGCGTCATCGACGGGAACTGGTCCACGGGCATCGCCGTCGGCCTGGTGAAGGGCCTCGTCGGCTTCGTCCTCATCATGGCGGCGAACAAGGCCGCCCACATGCTCGGCGAGCAGGGAGTGTATTCGCGATCATGAGCACCATCGTCCGTCCGGCATGGGCCGGCAAACCGAAGCCTGTCGTGCTTGGGCTCAAGGCGGTCGGCATCGTGCTGATCCTGGCCGTCGTCCTGTTCCCGTTCCTGATCGTGTTCTCGACGAGCATCTCGAGCCAGGACGACATCACCGCCGCGGGCGGGTACGTGGTCTGGCCGCGGTCGTTCGACCTGACCGCCTACGTGCAGATCCTGTCCGGCGGCGTCGTCACCCGCGCCGTGGTCGTCACCCTGCTCGTCACCGTCGTGGGCACCGCGATCAGCCTGGCGTCGACGGTGCTCGCGGCGTGGGCGCTCAGCAGGACGGGTTCGCTCTTCCAGCGGCCGTTGCTCACGTTCGTGCTCATCACGTTCCTGTTCGCCCCCGGGATGATCCCGCTGTACCTGATGGTCAAGCAGCTGGGACTCCTCGACAACTACTGGGCGTTGATCCTGCCCGGCGCGTTCAGCGTCTTCAACATGGTCGTCGTCCGGGGCTTCATGATGAGCATCCCCCAGGAGCTCATCGACAGCGCGAAGATCGACGGGGCGGGCGAACTGCGGGTGCTGTGGCAGATCGTGCTGCCGCTGTCCCGTGCCGTGATCGCCGTCGTCGGACTGTTCTACGCGGTCGGATACTGGAACGCGTTCTTCAACGCGCTGCTCTACCTGTCGGACTCGACGAAGTGGACGCTGCAGCTCGTCCTGCGCACCTACGTGCTGCAGGGATCGAACCTGGTGTCCGGCGCCGGTTCCGACGCCACCATGCAGCCGCCGGCCGAGTCGATCCAGATGGCCGTCGTGATGATCGCGATCATCCCCATCCTCGCGGCCTACCCGATGGTGCAACGACACCTCACCAAGGGCGTCCTCACCGGCGCCGTCAAGGGCTGACGCAACGGTCCACGGACTGGAGGCGCGGGGCGGCCCCGCACCGCGCCTCCAGTCCGACGTCCATCACCACCCGACCCTCGCTTCAAGGGAGAAGCCATGTCCGAAACCACAACCGGCATCAGCCGCCGCACCCTGTTCTCCGGCGCCGCGTTCGGCCTCGTCGCGCTCGGCGCCGGCGGATCGCTCGCCGGGTGCTCCGGCGGCGGGAGCGCCGCGACCATCTCCGACACGGTGGCCGCACTCCCCACCTACGTCCCGATCACGAAGGGGCCGAAGCCCGACCTGCCGGGCAACGACAAGGTCCAGCCGGTCTACTACTCGTACCCCGAGGACAGCGAGCTCTTCCGCTCCGTGACGCGCGACCTGAAGGTCGGCGGCACCACCACCGGTTTCGTCGTCACCTACGCCGCGCCGCCGCCCGCGAACAACTCGTTCCTCGACTACATCGGCGACGTCACGGACACGAAGTACGACCTCACCTTCGTCCCCGGCGACTCGTTCGACACGAAGTTCGCGACGATGACCGCGGGCAACGACATCCCGGACATCGTCGAGTTCCTCACGTTCGCGATGCCGCCGCGGTTCCCACAGCTCCTCGACGCGAAGTTCTCCGACCTGTCCGAGTACCTGTCCGGAGACGCCGTCAAGGAGTACCCGAACCTCGCGAACATCCCCACCCCGTCGTGGCGGAGCGCCCGCATCAACGGCAAGATCTACGGCGTCCCCGAACACCGGCCGCCGTTCGGATCGGTGATGATCTGCCGCCCCGACCTCATCGAGGAGTACACCGGTGCCGAACCCGCACCGAAGGACAAGGACGAGTTCTTCGAGCTGTGCAAGGCCGTCACCGACGCCAAGGCCGGCCGCTACGCGATCGCCGGCGGCGGTGGCTCGTCCGGCGTCGACTGGTCCTACGACTTCATCGGCGCGACCTTCGGCGTCCCGAACCAGTGGACGAAGTCCGACGGCGGCAAGCTCGTCCACAAGAACGAGACCGAGGCGTGGCTCGAGACCCTGAGCTACATCAAGAAGCTCTGGAACGCCGGCGTCTTCCACCCGGACACCCCGAGCCTCGAGAGCGCCAAGGCGAAGACCTACATCAACAACGGCTCCGTGCTCATGCACCTCGACGGCATCTCGGCGCTGCTCGACGTCACCATGCCGAAGGGGATCGTCACGGGCGGCATCGTGCCGTTCGGGGCCGACGGCGGGAAGGGGGCGAACTACCAGGGCACCTCGAGCTTCTCCTTCGCAGCGCTGAAGAAGACCACCCCCGAGCGCATCACGGCCCAGCTCCGGTTGATCGACTACCTCTCCGCACCGTTCGGGTCGAAGGAGGCGTTCACCCTCACCCACGGCAAGAAGAACGTGCACTACACCGGCAGCGGACCGAACGCCGCGCTCACCAGCGCCGGCGAGCAGATGATCAACGCCAGCGCGCTCTACCGTCTGGGAGCCGGGCCGCAGGTCCTCAACACCGCGGTGCGCATCGACGAGCAGCTGCGGCAGTCGCACAAGTGGCAGGTCGCGACGCAGGACATGCTGCTCACGAACCCCGTCGACGGGTACTACTCCCCCGCGGCGTCGTCCACGCAGTCGGCCAGCCAGGCGTTCAACAGCGTCTGCAACGACTACGTCTTGGGGCGCACGAACCTCGCGGCGGTGAAGGCCGGCGTGACGACCTGGACCGCGGCCGCCGGGAACACGATGCGGAAGGAGTACACCGAGGCGATGGAGAAGCAGGGCTGAGGGGCGGGCGCGGGACGGCGGCGCGGGCGGACTCGGAACGACAGATCCGATGTCGTACGACGTCGGCGTTGTCGCTCCCCCGCGTCTGCAACGATTGCGGCCGCGCGGTTGCGACACTTCCGATGTCGTACGACGTCGACGATGTCGCATCGCAGCGCACCACGCCGGCCCCGCGCACCCCGCACGCACCGCCCTCACCACATCGGCGGGTGCCTCCGCTGCCAACGCAGCCGCCGCTCGAGCTGCGCGCCGATCGCCAGCAGCACACGCTCCCCGCCCGGCCGTCCGATCAGCTGCACACCCATCGGCAGACCGGCGCCGTCCGGGTGCCCGTCCTCCGTGACCCCGACGGGGAGCGTGATCGCCGGCAGCCCCGCGACGTTCGCCATCGAGGTCCACGGCGAGTAGGCGCACTGCCGACGGAAGTCCTCCTCGGGGTCGTCGCCGTACCACCCGAGGGGCCGCGGGGTCAGGGCAAGCGTCGGCGTGAGGACGGCGTCGAACCGGTCGAAAGTGCCGATCAGTGCGGCGGAGAACGTGTCGAGGGCGGTCATCGCGTCGAGGACCTGCGTGCCGGTCAACGCCTGCCCGCGGGCCACCAGCCACGACACCAGCGGGGTGAGCGCGGACAGGTCGATCCCGGGCACCATCGGCAGCCGGGCCGCGCTCGACTCCCACGCCACCCGGAACGCGTCCGCGTACGGCGCGCGCGGCATGGCGACGTCCTCGACGCCGTGTCCGACCTCGCCGAGCACCCGCACCGCGGTCTCGACCGCGGCCCGAGCGGCAGGGTCGACCACCACGTCGACGGTGTCGTCCCACGGAGACCCGTCGAGTACCCCGACGACGAAGCGGCCCTCGCCGCGGACGGCCGCCGCGGTGAACGGCCCGTCGCCGACGTCGGGCGTGACAAGCGCGTACGGCTGCGGCGACGGCAGCCCGGTCGGGGCCACGAGTGCGTCGAGCAGCATCCCGGCGTCTGCGACGTTCCGGGTGAGCGGCCCCGCGACCGACAGACCGCCGACACCGGAGCGGCCGGACATCGACGGCACCCGACCGCGGCTCGGCTTGAGGCCGACCAGCCCGTTCGCCGCCGCCGGGATCCGCACCGATCCGCCACCGTCCGACCCCACCGCGGCCGGCAGGAGTCCGGCGGCGACCGCGACGGCGGCCCCGCTCGACGATCCACCGGGAGCCCGCGACGTGTCGTACGGGTTCCGGGTGACGCCGAACCGGGTCTCCGACGACGAGGACATCCCGAACTCGGGACTCGTCGTCTTGCCGAGGCTCACCGTGCCGGCGGCGTCGAGCGCGGCGACGAGCGGGTGGTCGGCCCCGGCAGGGCGCACCGGCAGGGACGCGGTCCCGCTGCGCGTCGGCACCCCGGCGCGGTCGTACAGGTCCTTGTCGGCGGACGGGAGGCCCCACAGCGGTCGCGACGTCGGCACGCGGTCGCCGAGGTGGCCGGCCCGGTCGCGCGCGGCATCCGCCGTGACGGTCACGAAGGCACCGAGGCCCGGGTCCAGTCGGGCGATGCGGTCCAGGTAGTGCTCGGTCACCTCGAGCGCGGTGGCCTCGCCCCGTCGGATCCAGTCCCAGAGTTCCTGCGCGGCGAGGTGGTGGAGTTCGAACACGGTTCCCGAGCCTAGGCCGACGGCTTGCATCCTTCGGAGGAACCCCGCCGAGTGCGTCCGTTCGCCGGTCGTCCAGCGCGCCGCCGGTTCCTAGCGTCGATGTCATGACGATCACCACCGAAGACCGGCACACCACCGGCACCGTCCCCGCGGACCGGCCGGGGGTGCGCGGACTCGTCGCCCGGCACCCCCTCGTCGCGTTCGCCACCCTCGCACTCGGCCTCAGCTGGCTCGCGTGGACCCCGTACATCCTGTCGCCGCACGGCCTCGGCGTCTGGGACCTGCACTTCCCCGAGTTCCTCGGCACGGCGCAGTTCACGGGTGTCCTGCCCGGTGCGCTCCTCGGCCCGCTCGGCGGTGCGTTCCTCGTGACCGCGCTCGCGGACGGCCGACCGGGACTCCGCCGCTGGGTCGGCCGGCTCTGGCGCTGGCGCGTGGCCTGGTACTGGTACGCCCTCGCCCTCGTCGGCGTGCCCGCGCTCATCGTGGCCACCGGGCTCCCCTTCGCCGGCGGCCAGGTCCAGGCACCGAGCGCCCTCGCCCTGCTCGCCCTCGTCCCCGGGCTCGTCGTGCAGCTGTTCACCACCGGACTGTCCGAGGAGCCGGGCTGGCGCGACTTCGCCCTCCCGCGTCTCCAGGAGCGCTTCGGTCCGCTCGGCGCCGCCGCCGTGCTCGGGCCGCTGTGGGCGCTGTGGCACATGCCGCTGTACCTCAGCGACTGGGGCGGCTGGCCGGACGCGCACTGGACGGAGCCGCTCGTGTTCGCCCTGTTCACGATCACGTTCAACGTCGTCATGACCTGGGTGTTCAACCGCACCGGGGAGAGCCTGCCCGTCGCGCTGCTCCTGCACGTCGGCGTGAACAACACCATCTCGACGCTGTGGGCCGACATGTACCCGGGGATGACCGCCGGCACGATGATGCACGGCCTCGCGATCGTCTCCACCGTAGCTGCCGTCGTGCTCCTCGTCGCGACCCGCGGGCGCCTGGGGTACCCCCGACTCGTAGGATCGAACGATGGCACCCGCTGACGCGCGCACACGACGGACGGACGTCCTCGTCGCCGTCGGCACCGCGGTCCTCGCGCTCGGCCTGCTGCTCGGCCTGCCGCCGCTCGACGCGCTCGACCCGGACTCGGTGGCGCTTCGGTACCCCGAGGTCGGCGGTCTCGCGTGGACACTCCTCGCTGTGGCGCTCCTCGCCCAGTCCGCGGTGCTCCTCGCCGCCGGAAGGTCGCCCCGCGTCACGCTCGTCGTGGTCGCGGCCCTCCCCGTCGCCCTGGCGATCGTGTCGACGAGCACCGTGTTCGGGCTGACCGCGCTCCCGGTCGTCGTAGCCGTCGTGCTCGCCGTGCTCCGGGTTCCACTCCCCCGGCTCTGGCCGGCCGTCGCGCTCACGGCAGCCCTCGTCGTGGCAGGGACCGCGATCGAATGGGGCGACACCAGCGGCGCGTTCCGTGGCGGGGTCGCCCGTGGCCTCACCGGATCACTCGGCCAGGGCGTCCTGCAGGCAGTGGGCGCGGTCGGCCTGCCGCTCGTGGTCACGCTCATCGTCCGGTCCCGACGCGAGTTGCGCGCTGCTCGGCGGGACGAGGCAGCAGCCCGCACCGCCGAGGCCGACGCCCGCAGCGCCGAGGCCGCCGCCGTCTCCCGCGAACAGGACGCCCGTGTCGACGCAGCGGTCTCGCGCGAGCGCGCCGCAATGGCACGGGAGCTCCACGACATCGCCGCACACCACCTGTCCGGGATCGCCCTCATGTCGGCCGTCGTCGACCGGCAGATCGACACCGACCCGGAGCGCGCCCACGACGGCGTCCGGCAGGTCCGCGAGCAGAGCACCGCCGTCCTCGAGGACCTCCGCCGACTCGTCGGGCTCCTCCGTGACGACGCACCGGCCGAACGCGCGGTCGAGACGGTCACCGGGATCGTCGACCTGGTCGAGCAGGCGCGGCACCGGACCGCCGTCGAGCTCGTCGTCCTCGACGGCGAGCACCCGCTCGCCGACGGGATCGGCCCCCTGACGCAGCTCGTCGCGTACCGGACCGTGCAGGAGGCCCTCGCCAACGTCGCACTGCACGCCGCCGGTGCGGCGTGCACCGTCACCGTCGACGACCGCGACCCCGCGCACCTCACCGTGCGCGTCGAGAACGGGGTGCCCACCGCACCGTCCGTCGGGAGCAGCCCGTCGGGTGGGAACGGACTCCGAGGCATGCGCGAGCGGGCAGAACTGGTCGGGGCGCGCCTCCAGGCCGGTCCCACCGGTCCCGGTGGGTGGGTGGTCGAGCTGGTGACGGGCCGGGAGGCACGACCCACCGCCGACGCGTCGGCGCACGATCCGGAGGTGGCCGGGTGATCCGCGTGCTGGTGGCGGACGACCAGCCGCTGGTCCGGGCCGGCGTCTCGGCGCTGCTGTCCGCAGAGCCCGACATCGAGGTCGTCGGTGTCGCCGCCGACGGCGGCGAGGCCCTCGCCCTCGCGCGGAGCACCCGACCGGACGTCGCGTGCCTGGACATCCGGATGCCGGTGCGGAACGGCATCGAGGTCGCCCGCGAACTCTGCGCTCCCGGGGCCGACCCCGCGGTGCCGGTGCTCATGCTGACGACGTTCGACCTGGACGACCTCGTGTTCGGCGCGCTCGAGGCCGGAGCGTCCGGGTTCCTGCTGAAGGACGCCGAACCCGACGTCATCGTCGGCGCCGTCCGGCAGGTCGCCGCGGGCAACGGGACCATCGACCAGACCCTGACCCGGCGGGTCCTGCGCGAGTTCGTCTCACGGCGGAGCCTGCAGCCGGTGTCCGGCGACCGCGCGGACGACGTGCTGACGGCTCGCGAGCGGGACGTCCTGCTGCTCCTCGCCGAGGGGATGTCGAACGAGGAGATCGCCGCGGCGCTCGTGGTGGAGGTGTCCACCGTGAAGTCGCACCTCGCGCGGATGCTCCCGAAGCTCGGGGTGCGATCCCGCCTGCAGGCCGTCGTGTGGGCCTACCAGAACCGCATCGTGCAGGTGCCGGACGGCCCCTGACCGCTCAGCGGCGGCGGTACCGGACGTGCGTCGTCAGCGGGGAGTGCAGCACCTCGACGGGTTCGAAGCCGAACGCCTCGGCACCGTCCTCGAAGATCCGCTCCCCGGACCCGAGCAGCACCGGGGCGATGTCGAGGGTGAGCTCGTCGACGACCCCCGCGGCGAGTGCCTGCCGGACGGTCGACGCCCCACCGGCGATGTCGACCCCACCGTCGCCCGCTGCCTCGACGGCCTGGGCGTAGGCGGCGTCGAAGCCGTCCGTCACGAAGTGGAAGGTCGTGCCCTCGAGCGCGATCGGGTCGTGCGGGTGGTGGGTGAGCACGAAGACCGGTGCGTGGTACGGCGGCTCGGCGCCCCACCAGCCCTGCCAGTCCTCGTCCCACGCGCCCCGGACCGGGCCGAACATGTTCCGGCCCATCACGTACGCACCCCGTGGCCGCATCAGCCAGCCGGCCGCCGTGCGGTCCGCCTCGCCGACATCGGCGCCGGGCATGTGCCACGTGTGCAGTTCCCCGCCCCGACGGCCGAGGGGCTGGTCGCGGCGCTGGTCGGGTCCGGCGACGAAGCCGTCGAGCGAGATCGACATGTGGCAGGTGGTGTCGGCCATCGGCGGGGTGCTCCTCCTGGTCAGGCGGAGACGTGTGCGGCGAGGACCTCGCGCACGGTCGTCCACTGCTCGTCACCGTACCGCCCGTTGTCGACGTGACGCAGTTCGGCCTCGCCGCTGAACATGCTGACGAAGTACTGCATGCCCTGCCAGGCGGGGAACGGCTCGTCGTCGCCCGCCTTCGACAGCCGCCGGCCGACCCGGGCCATCGCCGACAGGGTGCCGACGGTGCCCGCCCACTGCAGGCGGAACGGCGTGCCGGTCAGCTGCGACATCGTGTCGGCGATCGTGCGTGAGGTGACCCGGTCGCCCGCGACCTCGACGACCCGTGGTGCTGCGGGGTCGAGGGCGACGTGCGCGACGGTGCGGGCGACGTCGTCCTTCGTGGTGAAGTCGAGGAGCTGATCGGGCGACGACCAGTACAGGACGCGCTGGCGGTCGAACAGGATGAGGGGTGCCTGCCCGGTGAGCATGTCCGTGAACGCACCGTTGAGCACCGACGTCGCCCGGATCGGTGCGGCGTCGAGGTCGGCGGCGAACTCCCGGCGGAGTTCGAAGTTCCGGTTGGTGCCCGGGGTGATCGACCGGTAGTCGGCGGCGTAGTCGGACGGGACGAACCGTTCGACGCCGGCCTCGACCGCGGCCCGGAGCAGTGCACGCTGGGCATCGACGATGACGGCACGGGTGCCGCTCACCGCCGAGACCACGACGTCGACCCCGGCGAGCGCCGAGGTCAGTGCGGCGTGGTCGGCGTAGTCGGCGGTGACCACGTCGAGGTCGTCGGCAGCGGCGAGGCGTCCGGCCGCGGGACTGCTGCCGCGTGTGAGGACGCGGACGCGGGTGTCGTGGCTGCCGAGCGCGCGGACGATCCGTCGGCCGAGGTCGCCTGTCGCGCCGGCGACGAGGACGGTCGCGGTCACGCCTTCTCGACGTCCGAGAACAGGCCGGTGAACGTCGCACCCCTGGCACCGAGCTGCCCGAAGAGCGCACCGGCTTCCTCGCCCGCGACCGCGGCCGACGCGTCGTCGTAGGAGTCGAAGTACAGGTCGAGGGTGCGGTGGGCCGGCGTGGGCGTGCCGTCCTCCTTCGGCCAGACCTTGCCCGCCTCGAGGCGGCGGAGCTCCGGGAGCGCCGCGGCCGCCTGCTCGAGTGCCGGGTACGCCTGCTCGAACGCAGCCGGGTCGGTCGGGTTGTCGATGATGAGCGTGATCTTCGTGGTCATGCGCCCAGTGTCCGCTCCCCCGGCTGATCGCGTGTCGGTCAGTCGTCGTAGCGGTAGAACCCGCGCCCGGTCTTCCGACCGAGGTGCCCCGCGTCGACGTACTCGTGGAGCAGGCGACGGGGCCCCTCCGGCAGGTGCGGGTCCTCGGCGGCGTAGTGGTCCTCGATGTCGAGGACGACGTCGAGACCGACCTGGTCCATCATGCGGAACGGCCCGGCGGGCGCTCCGGTGTTGACGGTCCACATGGCGTCGACGTCCTCGGGCGTGGAGACACCGTCGGCGACGACGGCGAGCGACTCGCGCTTGATGGCGGCCCAGATGCGGTTGAAGATGAAACCGGTCGACTCTCGGTGGGCGACGAAGGGGTGCACGCCGAAGTGCGGGAGTTCACCGCGGAGGAACTCGATCACTGCCGGGTCGGTCTGTCCGTCGCTCATCAGGTCGACCGCGTTCTGCTGCGGGGGCATGTAGAAGTGCATGTTGAGCACGCGCTCGGGGTGCGTGACCTCGTCGATGACGTGCCGGCTCGCGTAGGACGACGAGTTCGTGGCGAGGATCGTGTCCGGGGCGACCGTCGCGTCGAGCCGACCGAACAGCGGAGTCTTCAGGTCGAGGCGCTCCGGGATCGCCTCGATGACGAGCCAGGCGCCCGCGACGGCCTCGTCGAGGTCGTCGAACGCCCGGATCGTGCCTGCCTCGGCGCCCTCTCGGCTCGCGACGACCGAGGGCAGGGTCTCCTCGACGTACGCGACGGCTGCAGCGCGGACGTCGGCGGACAGGTCGTGGATGCGTGCCTCGGCGCCGCCGCTGGCGAACATGAGGGCGATGCGACGCCCGAGGGTGCCGCCGCCGACCACGGTGACCGGTCGGTCGCGAACGCTCTCGGGGAGCTGGTGGGTCATTGGGGGTCCTTCCCTCGGTGGGGTGATCGTCCGCTCGTTTGCGTGGCGTACTGGTTCGATACAGACTGTACTCGATACAGATCGTATCGTTGTTCCGGAAGGTCACCATGCAGGAAGCCGACGTCCTCCACCACCTCACGACCCCGCTGACCGCGCCCGTGTACCCGCTCCGACCCACGCGCTTCACCGACCGGGAGTACCTCAACGTCGTCTACCGCACCGACCCGGACGCCCTCCGCGCGGTCGTGCCGGAGCCCCTGCAGATCGACGCACCGCTCGTCCGGTTCGAGGTCATGAACATGGCCGAGGTCGACGGCTACGGCCCGTACGTCGAGTCCGGGCAGGCGATCCAGGTCACCCTCGACGGCGAGCGCGGCGAGTACCTGCACACGATGTACCTCGACAACTTCGCCGCGACGGTCTCCGGACGAGAGCTCAGCGCCTACCCGAAGGTCATCGGGACGCCCCGGCTGCGCGTCGACCAGGGCGCCCTCGTCGGCACGCTCGACCGCAGCGGTGAACGGGTCGCGACCGCGACGATGGCGTACAAGTGGGAGCCGCTCGACCTCGACGAGGCACGGGCGCAGATCACCGTGCCGACCTACATGGTGAAGATCGTGCCGAACGTCTTCACCGGCGAGCTCCGGGCCGCCGACCTGGTGCGGACCGAGATCACCGACGTCGTCGTGAAGGAGGCCTGGACCGGTCCCGCACGGCTCCAGCTGTTCGAACACGCGCTCGCCCCGATGGCCGACCTGCCCGTGCTCGAGGTCGTCAGCGCGTCGCACGTCGTGACCGACCTGACCCTCGCACCGGTACAGCCCGCGCACGACTACCTCGGTGCGCGTGCCGCCGCCACCGGGTACTCCGCCGTCTAGCCTGGTCCGGTGAGCGATCTCCCCACACCCGACCGGGCCGTCCGGCGGCGCAGCAGCACCCGGGCGACCCTCATCGCCGCGGCCGAGGCGCTGTTCGACGAGACCGGCTCGACCTCGATCAGCGTCGAGGCGGTCGTCAGCCGTGCCGGGTTCACCCGCGGGGCGTTCTACTCGAACTTCCGCACCGTCGACGAGCTGTTCTTCGCCGTCTACGAACAGCAGGCCGAAGCGGTGTTCGCAGTGCTCGAGCGGGAGCTCGGCGACGCCCTCGAGGGCGAGCACCGCACGGTCGACGACGTGGTGCAGGGCGTCGTCCGTGGCCTGCCCCCCGAGGACAAGTGGTACGCGATCCGGTCCGTGCTCCTCACCCGGGCGCGTCACGACGCCGACGTGAACGCCCTGCTCCGCGCGCACACGGACCGCTTCCACGACACCCTGCAGCCGTTGCTGATCGCCGCACTGCGCCGCATCGGGCGCGTGCCGACGGTGGACGACGCGCTCTACACGAGGGCGGTCGTGGCGGCGCACGTCGGCGCGGTGAGCCAGAGCGTGCTGTTCGACGCGACCGACGCCGTGCGGATCGCAGCGGTGGAGGGGTGCATCCTCGGCCTGACGACGCCCGCCGCCGACTGACCAGCCCGTCGACGACGCCCGTCAGCGCGGGCTGAGCCGGCCTGGGCCGAACGGCAGCCAGCCGGCCCGGTACACGACCCGGTCCTCGGTCTCGTCCGTCCCCACGGTCCGCGTCGCCGTCCCGAACCGCCACACGCGGTTGTACAGGTACACGCCGATGACGGTCCCGCCGTCGTCCGGCACCGCCCACGTCCCGATGCCCCACTGCGCCGGGTGTCCGACGCCGTCGATCGTGACCGTCGGACGCGCGAACCACGTCAGGACGGGTCGGGTGATCCGGAGTTCCACGCGGCGCTTCGTCGTGCCGGAGGGCTGTGTCGCTTCCACTGCCGCAGGATACGGGAGCAGCGTGCCGGAGCCGGACGCTAGGTTGGCCGGGTGACGACGATCGACCTGAACAGCGACCTCGGTGAGGGCTTCGGCGCCTCGAGCATGGGCGACGACCAGGCGATGCTCGACGTGGTCTCGTCGGCGAACATCGCGTGCGGGTTCCACGCCGGCGACCCGGTGATCATGCTCGACACCGTCCGTGCCGCCGCCGCACGCGGGGTGTCCGTCGGTGCCCACGTGTCCTACCGCGACCTCGTCGGGTTCGGCCGCCGGGCGGTGCAGGTCACGCCGGACGAGCTGTACGCCGACGTCGTGCACCAGCTCGGTGCCCTCGTCGCCACCGCGCGCGCTGCCGGCACCACCGTGACGTACGTGAAGCCGCACGGCGCCCTCTACAACACGGCCTGCGCGGACCCGGGGCAGGCTTCGGCGGTGGTCCGCGCGGTCGCCGACGTCGATCCGTCGCTGGCCGTGCTCGCCCTGCCCGACTCCGAGCTCCTCCGAGCGGCCACCACCCACGGCCTCCGCGCCGTCGGCGAGGCGTTCGCCGACCGCGCCTACGAACCCGACGGATCCCTCGTGTCGCGCAGCCGGCCGGGTGCCGTGCTCGACGACGCCGACGAGGTCGCCGAACGGGTGCTCCGCATCGTGACCGAGGGCGTGGCGACCGCCGTCGACGGTTCGGACGTCCCGGTCCACGCGGACTCGGTCTGCGTCCACGGGGACTCCCCCGGCGCGGTCGCGATGGCACGGGCGATCCGCGAGCTGCTCACCACGCACGGCGTCACGATCGCGCCGTTCACGCCGTTCACGCCGTGATCGTCGACGTCCGTCCGGCCGGCACGAGCGCGCTGCTCGTCACCTTCGGCACGCTCGCCGACGTCGTCGCCTTCCACGGCGGACTCACCCGTGCGGCGTTGCCGGGCGTCACCGAGGTGGTCTCCGGAGCCCGCACGCTCCTCGTCCGGTTCGACCCTGCGCGCACCGACGCCCGGAGCCTGCGAGGACGCCTCGACGACGTCGTCCCCGTCGCCGCGGGCGCCCGTGCCGACGACGACCCGGTGGTCGTCCCCGTCACGTACGACGGCGAGGACCTCGACGCCGTCGCCGCCACGACCGGCATGACCACCGACGAGCTCGTCGCGTGGCACACGGGTCAGGTCTGGACGAGCGCGTTCTGCGGCTTCGCGCCCGGCTTCAGCTACCTCACCGGCACGGCACCGTCGCTCGACCTGGCGCGGCGGGACACGTCCCGCACCGCCGTCCCGAGCGGGAGCGTCGCCCTCGCCGGCGAGTTCAGCGCCGTGTACCCGCGCACCTCGCCCGGCGGGTGGCAGCTCATCGGCCGCACGTCGGTCCCGATGTGGTCGCTCGACCGCGACCCGCCCGCACTCGCCCCGGCGGGCACCCGCCTCCGCTTCGTCGCGGCGGATCGCGCATGAGCACCCTCACCGTCCTGCAGGTCGGCCCCGGCACGTCCACGCAGGACACGGGACGCCCCGGGTTCAGCGACACGGGCCTGGGTGCGGCCGGCGCCGCCGACCGAGGTTCCGCCGCGCTCGCCAACCGCATGGTCGGCAACCGTCCCGACGCGGCCGTCCTGGAGGCACTGCTCGGCTCCGTCACGCTCCGCACCGATGCGCACGTGGTCGCCGCCACCACCGGCGCACCCTGCCCGGTCGAGGTCGCGTCCGCCGACGGCCGCGTCCGCGGCGCCGCCGCGTACGAGGTCCTGCACCTCGCACCGGGCGACGTCCTCCGGCTCGGCGTACCGACGAGCGGACTCCGCGCGTACCTCGCCGTCCGCGGTGGGCTGGCGGTCGAGCCCGTGCTCGGCAGTCGATCGTGGGACTCCCTCGCGCTGCTCGGCCCGGCACCGTTGCGGGTCGACGACGTCCTGCCGATCGGGGACGCCGCCGATGCCTGGCCGAACGTCGACGCCGTCGCTCCCCCGGTGTCCGGCGACGCCGTGCTGGACGTCGTGGCCGGGCCCCGCGACGACTGGTTCCTGCCGTCGTGGCGCGGCCTGCTGACGGACCAGGAGCACCGGGTGACCCAGGACAGCGACCGCGTCGGGGTCCGGACCACCGCAGCACGCCCGCTCGTCCGGGCCGTCACCCGGGAGCTGCCGAGCGAGGGCGTCGAGACCGGGTCGCTCCAGGTGCCGCCGGACGGGCACCCCGTCCTGTTCCTCGCCGACCACCCGGTGACGGGCGGCTACCCGGTCGTGGCCGTGCTCACGCCGGCCTCGGTCGACCGCGCCGCCCAGCTCCGCCCCGGCGACGCGTTCCGGTTCCGCCTCGTCGGCTGAGGCCCGCGTCGGGTCACTCGAACATCTCGGCGAGCGCCGCGTGCGGATCCCCCTGCACGACGTGGGCCGAGGGGGGTTCCGGCCAGTGCACGGTGCCGTCGTCCGACCAGCACGGCACGACGTGGACGTGCAGGTGCCGCACGCTCTGCCCGGCATCCGTCCCCGACGCCTGCAGCAGCACCGTCCCGGTCGCGCCGAGCGCCCCGCGCATCGCGCGGGCGACCCGCTGCGCCAGCGCGAACGTGGCGGCGAGCCCCACCGGCCCGGCCGTCAGCAGGTCGTCCGTGTGCTGCACCGGCACGACGAGCGTGTGCCCCGGCGCGAGCGCCGAGTCGGGGAGCGGCGCGAACGCGACGGCGTGTTCCTCGCGCTCGACCCACGTCGCGGGAGCCTCCCCGGCGATGATGCGGCAGAAGGTGCAGGGTTCCATCCGGCCATTCTGCTGTCCTGGAGGCGCATGGCGGGCCCGCACCGCGCCTCCAGTCCGCCACGGTGTGTCCGGAGCCGCCGTGCCGGGATGGGACGATTGCTGCATGACCGCCACGCTCGTCGCCAAGGGCCTCGCCGGCGGCTACGCCGCACGCACGCTGTTCGACTCCCTCGACCTCACCGTCGCGCCCGGCGACGTGATCGGCGTGGTCGGCGTCAACGGGGCCGGCAAGTCGACGCTGCTCCGGCTCCTCGCCGGCGTGGACGAGCCGCTCGCCGGCACGGTGTCGCTCGCACCGACGGACGCCTTCGTGGGGTGACTCCCGCAGGAGCACGAGCGCGTCGAGGGCGAGACGGTCGCCGGGTACATCGCGCGTCGGACCGGCTGCGCCGAGGCCACGACGACGATGGACGCAGCAGCGGCGGCACTCGGTGCGCCCGACGCGGGCGACGCGGTCGCGGACGCCTACTCGGCCGCGCTCGACCGGTGGTTGGCTGCGGGTGCGGCGGACCTGGACGAGCGCATCCCCGCGGTGCTGGCCGACCTCGGCCTCGAGGTCGGGTCGGACGGAGACGGGGCCGGCCCGGACTCCCTGATGACGGCGCTGTCCGGCGGGCAGGCCGCCCGCGTCGGCCTCGCTGCCCTCCTGCTCTCCCGGTTCGACATCGTCCTGCTCGACGAGCCGACGAACGATCTCGACCACGACGGTCTCGACCGGCTCGAGGGCTTCGTCCGGGGGCTCCGCGGCGGGGTCGTGCTCGTCAGCCACGACCGCGAGTTCCTGGCGCGCTCGGTCACCGCCGTGCTGGAGCTCGACCTCGCGCAGTCGTCCAACCGGCTGTTCGGCGGCGGGTACGACTCCTTCCTCGAGGAGCGCGAGATCGCCAAGCAGCACAAGCGCGACGCCTACGAGGACTACGCCTCGACGAAGGCCGACCTCGTCTCGCGCGCGCGGACGCAGCGGGAGTGGTCGAGTCAGGGCGTCCGGAACGCCATGAAGAAGGCACCGGACAACGACAAGATCCGCCGCAAGGCCGCGAGCGAGTCGAGCGAGAAGCAGGCGCAGAAGGTCCGGCAGATGGAGTCCCGCATCGCTCGGCTCGACGAGGTCGAGGAGCCCCGCAAGGAGTGGCAGCTCGAGTTCACGATCGGCAGCGCGCCCCGGTCGTCGGCGGTCGTCGCGACCCTGGCTGACGCCACCTTCACGCAGGGCGACTTCACGCTCGGGCCGGTCTCGCTGCAGGTCGACGGCGGCGACCGGATCGGCATCACCGGTCCGAACGGCGCCGGCAAGTCCACCCTGCTCCGGGCGCTGCTCGGCAAGCAGGCACCGACCACGGGCACTGCCTCGCTCGGCTCGAACGTCGCGATCGGCGAGATCGACCAGGCCCGTGCGGCCTTCACCGGCGACCAGCCCCTCGCCGCGGCGTTCGAGGCGATCGTCCCCGAGTACACGACCGCCGACGTCCGGACCCTGCTCGCGAAGTTCGGGCTGAAGGCCGACCACGTCGGACGTCCCGCGAGCGCGCTCTCCCCCGGTGAGCGCACCCGCGCCGGACTCGCTCTGCTGCAGGCCCGCGGGGTGAACGTCCTGGTGCTGGACGAGCCGACGAACCACCTCGACCTCGTGGCGATCGAGCAGCTGGAGCAGGCGCTGGAGTCGTACGAGGGCACGCTCCTGCTCGTCACGCACGACCGCCGGATGCTCGAGACCGTCCGCCTCGACCGGCAGTGGCGGGTCGAGGTCGGGTGGGTCACGGAACGGTGACTCCGTAGGCTCGTGGGCATGGTCGACCTGCAACTCGCGCTGAACGGCGACACGACGCACCCGGCGATGCCCCGCACCGCCCAGGAGATCGCGCGGGACGCCGCCGACTGCGTCGCGGCCGGTGCCACGCTGCTCCACCTGCACGCCTTCGACGACGACGGCACCGAGTCGCTCGCGGCCGGGCCCGTGGGTCGGATGCTCCGGGCGGTGCGCGCCGCGTGCCCGGGGATCCCGCTGAACGTCACGACGTTCGCCGCGATCGTCCCCGATCCCCGAGAACGGCTGTCGCTGGTCTCCTCGTGGACCGAACTGCCCGACCTCGTCGCCGCGAACCAGGGCGAAGCCGGCATCGACGAGGTCAGCGAGGTGCTCGCCCGCCGCGGCGTCGGGATCGAGGCCTGCGTGCTGAGCACCTCCGACGCCGAGCGGTTCGTCCGGAAGGGCGGCCACGACCGGTTCGTGCGCCTCGTGGTCGAGCCGCTGCTCGAGGACGTCGACGAGGCGCTCGCGCTCGACGCCGAGATGGAGGCGCTGATCGCCGCCGCCGACGTCCGCCTCCCCCAGCTCCACCACGGGATCGGTGCGGCGTCGTGGCAGGTCAGCCGTCGGGCGCTCGCGCGAGGGCACGCGATCCGGACCGGGCTCGAGGACACGTCGGTCCTCGAGGACGGCAGCGCCGCGACGTCGAACGTCCAGCTCGCCGTCGCGGCAGCCGCCCTCGTCAGCGGGTCAGGCCGAGCCGGTCGATGACCTCGGCGCTCTCCTCCTCGGGAGTGCGGTCCGCGGCGATCGTGACGTGCGCCTCGTCGGCCTGCGGCGGCTCGAGCGTCGCGAGCTGGGAAGCCAGCAGCGACGTCGGCATGAAGTGCCCCGACCGCTGTGACATCCGGTCCTCGATGAGGGAGCCGTCCCCGGCGACGTGCACGAACACCACGCCGGGCGCCCGCAGCACGTCGCGGTAGGAGCGCTTCAGGGCCGAGCAGGTCACGACGCCCGGTGTCCCGGCGTCGAGGTGCGTGCGGATCCACGTCGCGATGACGTCGAGCCACGGCCAGCGGTCCTCGTCGGTGAGCGGAGTGCCGGCGTGCATCTTGTCGACGTTCGCCTGCGGGTGCATCGCGTCACCCTCGGCGAAGTCCCACCCGAGCTGCTCGGCGACCATCGCGGCGACGGTGGACTTCCCCGACCCGGAGACGCCCATCACCACCAGGACGCGTGCGTCGACGGTGCTCAATGGATGAACACCCCCGCGAGCATGACCCCGGCGAGGCCGAACACCGAGATGAGGCACTCGAGCATCGTCCACGTCTTGAACGTCTGCCCGACCGTGGTGTTGAGGTACCCCTTCACCAGCCAGAACCCGGCGTCGTTCACGTGCGACAGGAAGACCGAACCGGCACCGATCGCGAGCACGAGCAGCGAGGTCATCGGCGAGGACAGGTCGTGCGCGATCGGGGCCATGATGCCGGCCGCGGTCACCGTCGCGACCGTCGCGGAACCGGTGGCCACGCGGACGAGGGCCGAGACGACCCAGGCCACGAGCAGCACCGAGATCCCCGAGTCCTTCACGGCGTCGGCGATCACCCCACCGATCCCGGTGTCGATGAGGACCTGCTTGAAGCCACCACCGGCCCCGACGATGAGCAGGACGCCAGCGACCGGCGGCAGCGCGCTCTCCAGGGACTTCGACACCGCGGATCGGTCCATGCCGCCACCGATGGCGAAGAAGATCATCGCGTAGACGGCGGCGATCCCGATCGCGATCATCGGCGACCCGAGGAAGTCGAGCAGGCTGACCCAGGAGCCGGAAGCGTTCGGAACTGTGGCCTCACGGATGGCCTGGGCGAGCATGAGGACGACCGGCAGCAGGATACCGACGAGCGCGACGGTGAACGACGGGCTGCGCGGTTCGCTGATGACGCGGGTGAAGTCGCTCTTGCCGTGGGGCAGGGAGGCGGTGTCCTGCGTGGCGGGGCCGCGCCGTGCCTCCCGTCCGGCCTGTGCCGGGTCGTCGGAGGCGGAACCCGATCCGCGCGAGCCGAACATGTCGGGGGCGGGGATGTCGACCCAGCGCGCCGCGAAGCGGGCGAAGACCGGGCCGGCCAGGACGATGACGGGGATCGCGAGCACGATGCCGAAGGCGAGGGTCGTGCCGAGGTTCGCGCCGACGGTGGAGATCGCGACGAGCGGGCCGGGGTGCGGCGGGACGAAGGCGTGCATCGTCGACAGGCCGACCAGCGCGGGCACCGCGATCTTCATGATCGGGACGGAGCTGCGCTTCGCGACCAGCACGATGATCGGGATGAGCAGGACGAGGCCGACCTCGAAGAACATCGGCAGGCCGATCAACGCACCGATCAGGGCCATCGTCCACGGCAGCGCCGCCTTCGACGACTTCCGCACGAGGGTGTCGACCACGCGGTCGGCGGCGCCGGAGTCGACGAGCATCTTGCCGAACATCGAGCCGAGGCCGACCAGGATGCCGACGCTCGTCATGGTCGCGCCGAACCCGTTGCCGAAGCTCGTGACCGCCTTGTCCGGCGCGAGTCCCGCGCCGATGCCGACGCCGAGCGCACCGATCGTCAGCGCGATGAACGGGTGCACCTTGAGCCAGGTGATGAGCGCGATGATCACGACGATGCCGATCACCGCCGCGATGATCAGCTGTGCGACCGGGCCGGACGGGTCGACGGTCTCGGTCCCGCCGCCGTCTGCTGCGAGGACGGAGACCGCGTGGGCCGTGGCCGTGTGGGCCGTGACCGCGCCGGTCGTGGCCGGATCGGCCAGGAGAGCGTGAGGCATCGGTGCCCCTTCCTGGAGCCGCTGCCGCGCGGCTCCGTCGCCTTCGTGTCGAGAACGGTCTGGCGTGCTGCGCGTCCACCGTCAATAATCTGATTAATCAGACTATACGACGATCCACCGCGCGGCACTCGCCCTCCCGGGCAGTCTGCCGATTCGATGGACAACGCGTCACGCCGACTGCGTGACGCGTACTGCATGGAGGAACGATGCCCACCGGACGCGGCCTGCACGCCCACGTGCTCGACACCCTCGGGCAGCGCATCGTCGACGCGGTGCTCGCCCCCGGCACCGTCGTCCGGCCCGAGCTCGTCGCGGAGGAGTTCGGCGTGTCGCGGTCCGTCGTCCGCGAGGCCCTCCGCGTCCTGCAGTCCCTCGGCCTCGTCGAGCCCCGACAGCGGGTCGGCACGCAGGTGCTCGGCATCGGGTCGTGGGAACTGCTCGCACCGACGGTCATCCGGTGGCGCGGCGCCTCGCCGTCGTACTTCGTCCAGCAACGTGAGCTGCTCGAACTCCGGCTCGGCGTCGAACCCGTCGCGGCATCGCTCGCGGCCGGGACACCCGCTGCGTCCGCGGTGCTCGCGGCGGCGTCGGACATGCTCGACGCGTGTGGCCGGGAGGACAGCCGCGCCTACCTCGAGGCCGACGTGCGCTTCCACCGCGCGCTGCTCACCGCCTCCGGCAACGCCGTGTTCGCGCACTTCGCGGGGACGGTCGAGGCACTGCTGCGGACCCGGACGTCGGAGTCGCGAGACACCATCACGCGCTGGACGCGGGACGCGGCGGCCCGGCACGAGGCGGTGGGGCGGGCGCTCGTCGCGGGCGACGGCGTCGCTGCGTCGGCGGCCGCGGGCGAGCTGGTGCGCGTGACGCGGGACGAGTTCATCGCGGAGGCGCCGGCGTCCTGAAGCGGTGGGCGTTGCGCGCGTTCCTTCCCATCACGCGCGACCTAGGTTGCCGAACCGCGCGTAAGAGGCAGGAAGGAACTGCTCCCTACGCGCGAAATGGCCGCCTACGCGCGGAATGGCGCCCTGGACGCGACCAACTGACGGACTGGAGGCGCGGTGCGGGCCCGCCACGCGCCTCCAGGCCGGTACCCGCGCGCGTTCCTTCCCATCGCGCGCGACCTGGGATGCCGAACCGCTCGTAAGAGGCAGGAAGGAACTGCTCCCTACGAGCGGAGCAGCCTCCTATGCGCGGAACGGCCCCCTACCGGCGCGCGAAGAGCCGCGGGCCGCGCAGGCGCAGCCGCATCGTCACCGTGCCGAGCCACCGGTCGTACTTGTAGCCGACCTTCCCCATGCGGCCGACCTCCTCGAAGCCGAGTCGCTCGTGCAGGCGGATCGACGCCTCGGCCTGACGGTCGGCGATGACGGCGACGACCTCGCGGACGCCGGCCGACCGGCACTCGTCGAGCAGCGCCTCCATGAGCGCGCGCCCGAGGCCCTTCCCGCCGGACGCGGCACCGAGGTAGATCGAGTCCTCGACGACGCGGTTCGAACGGTCCCGCGGGTTCCAGGCGTCGACGAGGGCGTACCCGAGCACCTGCCCGGACGGGTTCTGGGCCACCAGGAACGGCAGACCCCGGCGGCGGATGTCGTCGTACCGGCGCTTCCACGCGGCGAAGGTGAACGCAGACGGGTCGAAGGTCACCGACGAGTTGCGGACGTAGTGCGTGTGGATCTCTCGGATGTCGGGAAGGTCCGTGGGTTCCGCGGCACGGATCGTGTAGGCGAACGCCGCTTCCGCCGGCACCGGGGCACGCAGGTGTCGCGGCAGGACCCGCCGTCGCTGGTATTCCTCCTCGAGCACGCGTCCGAGCCTATGCCGCAGGCGGTACGACCGGTTCGGCGGGCAGCGTCCAGTCCACGGGTGACGCGCCCTGCGCGACGAGCAGCTCGTTCACCTGCGAGAACGGCCGGCTGCCGAAGAACCCCCTCGACGCACTGAGCGGCGAGGGGTGCGCGGACGCCACGACCGGGGTGTCGCCGAGGAGCGGCCGGACCGAGCCCGCCTGGTTGCCCCAGAGCACGGCGACGAGGGGCTTCCCCCGGGCGGCGAGCGCACGGACGGCCTGGTCGGTGACGGCTTCCCAGCCCCTGCCGCGGTGACTGCCCGCCTCGCCGGACCGGACGGTGAGCACGCGGTTGAGGAGCAGCACGCCCTGCGCGGACCACGCCCGGAGGTCACCGTGGGCGGGCGGCGTCAGGCCGAGGTCGGACTCCAGCTCGCGGTAGATGTTCGCCAGGCTCCGTGGCACCGGTCGCACAAGCGGGTCGACCGCGAACGACAGGCCGATCGGGTGCCCGGGCGTCGGGTAGGGGTCCTGCCCGACGACGAGCACCTTCACCGCGTCGAACGGGTCGGCGAAGGCCCGGAGGACGTGGTCCCCGGCGGGCAGGTAGGGGCGGCCGGCGGCGACCTCGTCCCGGAGCCAGGAGCCCATCCGGTGGACGTCCTCCTCGACCGGGGCGAGCGCGCCGGCCCAACCGGGGTCGACCAGGTCGGCGAGCGGGTGGGCCTGCACGACGCTAGGCGCCCATCGTCGCGACCGCGACCGACTCCTCGCCGGCGACGACTCGCCAGACGCTGCCGGTGCCGCGGACCTCGAGGGCGCCCTCGCCGACGACGAGCGTGGTGTCCTCGTCGATCGCGATGCCCGCGGTGACGAACTCGGCCTCGGCGCTCGCGATGAGTCGAGCGAGCGTGCCGGCCTGGACCGCGTGCACGTCGATGGTCAGGTCGACGAGCCCGAGGCCCTCGCGGAGCTCGACCTCGTCGAGGCCCTCGGACGCGTCCTCGGGGCAGATCTCCACGCCGCCGATGCGCCAGCCGCCGATGAGGGCACGGTCGGAGGCGATCATCGCGCCCGCCGAGTAGCCGAGGTACGGCAGGCCGTCGGACACGAGCAGGCGGATCTGGTCGACGAGCGGGGCGACGGCGTCGAGGTAGTGCGGGGTGACCCCGCCGCCGACGACCAGGGCGTCGACGTCGCTCAGCACGGTGGTGCTGAAGACCTCGCCCGGGGCGATCTCGGTGACGAGGACCTCGGCCTGGCGTGCGCCGCCGAGGACCTCCGCGATGTCCGCGGTGGACGGTGAGACGCCGGCGGCCGACGGCCCGGCGACCGACAGCAGTCCGATGCGCGGCACGGTCCGGCCGACCGCCGCGGATCGCGCGGTGGCCTCGGCGAGGAACGGCGCAGCGGCGTCCGAGGCGGCGAAGGGTCCGCCGCCGACGAGGTGGATGCTCACGACTCGGCCGTCACCGGGGCAAGCGCGCTCCACGGGAAGGTGATCCACCCGTCGACACGACGCCAGACGTGGTCGGGCTCGAGCACGGTACCGGGCTTCGAGTACAGGCAGGCGCTGCGGACGTCGGCACCGGCGTTCCGGATGATGTCGACCACCAGGCGCAGCGTGCGGCCGGAGTCGGACACGTCGTCGACGACCAGGACGCGCTTGCCGGCGAGGCTCGGGGCGTCGAGGGCGGGCGACAGGATGACGGGCTCGTCGAGGCGCTGCTCGACGTCGGTGTAGAACTCGACGTTGATCGAGCCGCACTCCTTGGTGCCGAGCGCGTAGGCCACGGCACCGGCGATGATGAGGCCACCGCGGGCCACGGCGACGACGACCTCGGGTTCGAAGCCGGACGACAGGACGTCCTTCGCGAGCAGGCGCGCCGCGTCCCCGAACTCCAGCCAGCCGAGCACCTCGGGCCCGCTCGTCACGGTCACGGTCGAGGGAGCCTGGGCGGGTGGCCCGGATTCGCTGCTGATCGGCATCCGACCACGGTACCGGCACGGACCCCACGCCCGCGACCCGCACGCACGCCCGGGCGCGTGCGGACCCGCGCACCGACCCGTCAGACGCGCGGCGTCAGGGTCCCCCGCGCCAGCTTGTGCTGCGCCGACTGCGCCACCGGCCGGATCGTCACCAGGTCGAGGTTGACGTGCGGCGGCAGCTCGACCGAGTGCACGATCGCCTCCGCGACGTCTTCAGCGACGAGCGGCTCGGGCACGTTGTCGTACACCGCCGCCGCCTTGTCCTCGTCGCCGCGGAAGCGCGTGAGGGCGAACTCGTCGGTCTTCACCAGGCCCGGCGCGATCTCGACGACGCGGATCGGCTCCCCGTTCAGTTCCAGCCGGAGGGCACCGACGAGCGCGTGCTCGGCGAACTTCGCGGCGTTGTACCCGCCGCCGTTCTCGTACGCCACGTGCCCGGCGGTGCTGGTCACCGTCACGATGTCCGCGCTGCCGGCGGTCGCCGCACGACGGCGCAGGTGCGGGAGCAGGGCCGCGACGACGCGCTTCGTCCCGATCACGTTCACCTCGAACATGGCCCGCCAGTCGTCGACGTCCGACTCCTCGACGCTCGCCGACCCGAACGCACCGCCGGCGTTGTTCACGAGGACGTCCGCTCCCCCGAGCTCCTCGACGCGGGCGGCGAGGGCCGACACGTCGGCAGCGTCCGTGATGTCCGCCACGAGCACGTCGGCGCCGGTCTCCGCGGCGAGCGCCTCGAGCTTCGCCGCACGACGGGCGACGGCCAGCACGTCCCACCCGTGCGAGCGGAACAGCCGGACGGTCGCCGCCCCGATGCCCGAGCTCGCTCCGGTGACGACCGCGCGACGAGGTGCGGCTTCGGCACGAGATGCCATGTGGTTCCTCCAGGGATCGGGTGGGACGTCCTGACAACCGTACCGATCAGGCAAGGTCACGATCAGGTAACGTGACGGGCGATGACGACGGATGCCGCTCCTCCCGCGCCCTCGGCGCCCGCCACGCAGCTCGAACCGGGTCGTGCGAAGCGTCGTATCCCGATGTGGGACACGGCGCGGTTCCTCGCGGTCACGCTCGTGGTCATCGGCCACGCGATCCAGCGGCAGACGACGGCGAGCGAGCACGCCCTGGCGCTGTACACATTCATCTACGCGTTCCACATGCCCGCCTTCGGCGTCATCAGCGGGTACTTCTCGTCCGCGGACACCCCGACGGCGAAGCGGATGCGCCGGACCATCACGGACATCGTCGTGCCGTACATCATCATGCAGACGATCTGGACCGTGGTGCAGGGACTCGTCGAGGGCGGGAAGAAGTTCAACCCGACGCAGCCCACCTGGACGCTCTGGTTCCTGCTGGCCCTCGGCATCTTCCGGTTGATCCTGCCGTACCTGGCGCAGCTGCGGTGGCCGTTGTTCTGGGCGGTCGTGTTCAGCATCGGCGTGGGCTACTTCGACAACGTCGACTCCACGCTGTCCCTGTCGCGGGCGATCAGCCTGCTGCCGTTCTTCCTGGTCGGCTGGCAGGTGAAGCAGTGGGGGTTGTTCGACCGCTGGTACGAGGCCCCGAGGCGCGTGGTCGTCCGGATCCGCATCGCCGCCGCGGCCGTGTTCGCGGCGTGGGCGGTGGCGTGCGCCATCTGGATCCCGCAGTTCAAGGAGTTCGACCTGCACCACTGGTTCTTCTACGACGACTCCTACTCGGGTCTCGGTGAGGACGCCTGGTGGGCCGGTGCCGTCCGCTTCGGGTTGATGCTGCTCGCGGCGCTGCTGACGGCGTGCTTCCTGCTCCTCGTGCCCCGCCGGAACGTCTGGATCACCCAGTTCGGCGCGGCGACGATGTACGTCTACCTGCTCCACACGTTCCTGCTCTACCCGATCCGCGAGTCCGGGATCCTGGCCGGGCAGCACTCGGCGTGGCCGTACGTGCTGCTCATGGTGGGGATCGCCTGCGCGGTGAGTCTGTTCCTCGCGCAGCCCTTCGTGCGGCGCGGGATGCGCTGGCTGCTGGAACCGAACGTGCGCTGGTTGTTCAGGTGACATCCCCGCGCAAGCCGTCGTCTTCGCTGCGCTCAGTCGGCGGCGCGCGACATCGCGGCAGGCCGCGACCATCTCCCGTGGCCGCCGCCGCCAGACCGTAGGACACTCCCGGACTGGAGGCGCGGCTCGGGCCCGGCGGGTGCGTTACGTCCCGAGGCGGGTGCGCTGGTACCAGCGCGACCACCTGCGTACCGTGGCGTGCGACGCAAAGCTGCGCCGTGCCTCCAGGCCGAGCGCAAGGCGACCCGACGACCAGCTGCACCGGACAGGAGCACCAAGATGAGCACGAACGACGCCGCCCCCTGGCGGTTCGAGACCACCCAGGTCCACGCCGGCGCCCAGCCGGACCCGACCACCGGCGCCCGCGCCACCCCGATCTACAAGACGACGTCGTACGTCTTCGCGAACTCGGACGAGGCCCGCGACCTGTTCGCCCTGGCCAAGCCGGGCAACATCTACTCGCGCATCATGAACCCCACGAACGACGTCGTCGAGCAGCGCATCGCCGCGCTCGAGGGCGGGAGCGGTGCCCTGCTCGTCGCGTCCGGGCAGGCCGCGGAGACGTACGCGGTGTTGAACATCGCCGGTGCGGGCGACCACATCGTCTCGTCGTCGTCGATCTACGGCGGCACGTACAACCTGTTCAAGTACACGCTGGCGAAGCTCGGGATCGAGACGACGTTCGTCGAGGACCAGGACGACCTCGAGGAGTGGCGCCGCGCCGTCCGCCCGAACACCAAGCTCTTCTTCGCCGAGACCATCGGCAACCCGAAGATCAACGTCCTCGACATCTCCGGCGTCAGCGACGTCGCGCACGAGTCCGGGGTCCCGCTCATCGTCGACAACACGATCGCGACGCCGTACCTCATCCGTCCGTTCGAGCACGGTGCCGACATCGTGGTGCACTCGGCGACGAAGTTCCTCGGCGGGCACGGCACGGTCATCGGCGGGATCATCGTCGACGGCGGCAAGTTCGCATGGTCGCAGCACCCGGACAAGTTCCCGGAGTTCAACACGCCCGACCCGTCGTACCACGGCGCGGTGTTCGCCGAGGCGGTCGGCAACGAGCTCGCCTACGTCGTGAAGGCGCGCGTGCAGCTGCTGCGCGACCTCGGGGCGTCGAACTCCGCCGACACCGCGTTCGCCCTGCTGCAGGGCATCGAGACCCTGTCGCTCCGCATCGAGCGGCACGTGTCGAACGCGCAGGAGATCGCCGAGTGGCTCGACCGTCACCCGGACGTCGCCACGGTGGCCTACGCCGGACTGCCGACGTCGCCCTGGTACGCCGCGGCGAACAAGTACGCGCCGAAGGGCGTCGGCGCGGTGCTGTCGTTCGAGCTCAAGGGCGGCGTGCCGGCGGGCAAGGCCTTCGTGGACAACCTGCAGCTCTTCTCGCACCTGGCCAACATCGGCGACGTGCGCTCCCTGGTCATCCACCCGGCGTCGACCACGCACTCGCAGCTCACGCCCGAGCAGCAGCTCACGACCGGTGTCACGCCGGGTCTGGTGCGCCTGTCGGTCGGCATCGAGAACATCGACGACCTCAAGGCCGACCTCGAGGCCGGGCTCGCCGCGGCCCGTGCGGTCTCGCAGGAGGGGCTGCGCGCGTAGCGTCCCGGGCTGGCGTCGGCGCACGCCGGCCGCCGGCCGCCTGCCGTTGGCCGCCTGCCGACTCCGAACGACGAAACCGCTGTCGCACGACAGCGGTTTCGTCGTTCCTGCGCGCATGCAACTCTTGCGCGAGCGCGGTTGCGACAAGACCGCTGTCGTACGACGTCGACGTTGTCGCACCACGTCGACCGCCGCACCCGCTCGCCGCACCCGCCCGCCCGCCCGCCGACCCGACCCGACCACGTGCCGTGGAGCCGCGACGCGCCGGGCGTGACGTAACACGGCGGCCGCGAGCCGCGCCTCCCGGCAGACTGGACCCGATGGACTGGCAGACGACACCCGAGGACTCCGTGCCGTCCACCCTCGTGCCCGGCACCGAACTCGGCACGCTCGGGAAGCCTCCCGTGACGGGTGCGTGGCGCCCGGGCGACCACCCCGGTGCGCGGCACTTCGAGGCCCTCGGCGAGCAGTGGGTGCGCGGCGGCCGGATCCCCGCGGTCCGGGTCGCGTACGAGACCTGGGGCACCCTGTCGCCGGAGCGTGACAACGCCGTCCTGGTCTTCCACGCGCTGACGGGCGACTCGCACGTCGCCGGGCTCCCGGGGCCGGGCCACCGGACCGCCGGCTGGTGGGGCGACGTCGTCGGCCCGGGCCGCGCGATCGACACCGACCGCTGGTTCGTGATCGCACCGAACATGCTCGGCGGCTGCCAGGGCACGACCGGTCCGTCCTCGGTGTCCCCGGACGGTCTCGAGTGGGGGTCGCGGTTCCCGTTCGTGACCGTGCGCGACCAGGTTGCCGTGCAGGCGCAGCTCGCCGACCGGCTCGGCATCGACACGTTCGCGGCGGTCGTCGGCGGCTCGATGGGCGGCATGCACGCTCTCGAGTTCGCCGTCGCACACCCGTCACGGGTGCAGCGGTTGGCGGTGCTCGCCTCGACGGCGCAGACCACGGCGGACCAGATCGCGGCGAACTCGCTCCAGCGCGCGGCGATCCAGATGGACCCCGCGTTCGCCGGTGGCGACTACTACGAGGCCGATGCCGGCGAGGGACCCCACCGCGGACTCGCCCTCGCACGGCGGATGGCCCTGATGACGTACCGCGCCTCGGACGAGCTCAACGGCCGGTTCGCCCGGTCGTGGCAGAGCGACGTCTCCCCGCTCGGCGACGACGGGCGCTTCTCGGTGGAGAGCTACCTCGACTTCCACGGCAACAAGTTCACCCGGCGCTTCGACGCCTCCACGTACGTGACGCTCTCCCACGCCATGGACTCGCACGACGTCGGGGCCGGCCGCGGCGGGGTGTCGGCTGCCCTCGCGCAGATCACGGCGCGGACGCTCGTCGTCGGTGTCTCGAGCGACCGGCTGTTCCCGATCGAGGACCAGCACCGGATCGCGGCGGGCGTCCCGGACACGCTCGACGGCGACCGTGCCGCGGTGATCGAGAGCGAGTTCGGGCACGACGGGTTCCTGATCGAGCACGAGGCCGTCGGTGCACACCTGCGTCGCCTGTTGGACTGAGGACCCTCACCCATTCACATAACGCGTGCAATAACGATCCCGACACCATCCGACACGACCAGGCGCGCCGAACACCCCCCAACGGGTGTCGCGCGTGGAATGATGGCGTGGTGCCCGGGCTGACCGAGGCTCGGTTTTCCCTCACACCACGTCACCAACCAGGACACCGATGGACTTCATCGCACAGGAACGCGACCGCTTGCTGCGGTCGACGACCCGTGTCGTGGGCATCGTCTGCGCCCTGGTGTCGGTCATCGGCATCGTCAGCGCCCTCGCGGTGCCGATCATCCCCCTGCTCGGCGCCCTGGCCTGCATCGCCATCATGGTCGGCGGCTTCCTCGTCTTCGGGTGGAACGGGTCGGTGTGGTGGACGGCGCTCATCCTCGCGTCCGGGCTCGGCGCACTCGCGCTCCTGTTCTTCGGCGTCGACGACACGGTCCGTCCGGTCATCGCGAGCGCCGTGGTGCCCCTCGCGGCCGGCAGCATCTCCGCCCCGCTCATGGCGCAGCGCGGCCAGCCCGTCGGACTCGGCCTCACCATCGCGGCCGGTGCCGCCGTCGTCGTCGGGATCGTCTGGGCCAGCGGCAGCATCCTCGCCGCGCCCGTCACCGGTGCTCTGCTCGGCTGGGTCCTCATCGCGGTCGTCACCATCTGGATCTCCCGCGCCATCCCGAGGGTGGCACGCCGCATCTACAGCATCGGCACCGCGCACCGCGCCGAACGCCAGGCCAGCGAGACCGAGGCCCAGCGACGCCAGGGCGCCCGGCTCCTGCACGACACCGTGCTCGCGACCCTGACGCTCCTGGCGCACTCCGGGGTCGGTGTCTCCGAGCAGGCGATGCGCGAACAGGCCGCCGAGGACGCCCGACTCCTCCGCCACCTCCGCCTCGGTGCGACGCCGCAGCCACAGCAGTCCGGCGACTACTCGCTCACCCGCGAAGAGGAGTCCCCCCTCGGGCAGACCCTCGAGTCCGTCAAGCAGCGCTTCGGCCGCATGGGCCTCGAGGTCAGCTGGCACGGCACCGGGCAGGTGCTGCTGCCGTCCCACGTGCTCGACGCGTTCCTGCTCGCCCTGGGTGAGTGCCTCGAGAACGTCCGTCGTCACGCCGGGGTCGGCGAGGCGCACGTCACGATCGTGCACGACAACGAGATGGTCCGGGCGATGGTCACCGACTCCGGTGTCGGCTTCGACCTCACCCACGTCAGCGCCGAGCGTCTCGGTTTCAAGGAGAGCGTCGTGAACCGGCTCCGCGAGGTCGGCGGCGACGCGAAGCTCTTCTCCGCGCCGGGCTCCGGCACGACCGTCGTGCTGGAGGCGCCGCGATGACCCGCATCCCCGAGGACACCATCAGCCACGGCCTCCCCGGCGAGACCGTGCAGCCCGCCCCGCGGACCCGACGGGAGGCCCGTGAGCGCTACCGGGGAAGCGAGCGTCGGCAGGCGCGCGGCCTCCCCTCCACCTCCACCGGTGCGCGGTCGCTGCGGCAGGCCGCGAAGCCCGGTGCCTCGCTCGGCGCCGGGTACCTCGGTCTCGGCGCGGCGGTGCTCACCGGGATCGAGGCCGTCGCCGGCATCGTCTTCTTCCTCATCCGCTGGACCGAGTTCACCGACCCGTGGTTGCCCGCAGCGGCCTGGGCGTTGTACCTCGTCGCGGCCGTGGGGGTCGGGCTGAGCCTCCTCACGTACGGGGAGCGCCTCACCGGCCTCGCGTTCGTCCTCATCTGCGTCGTCCTCGCCTGCGTGGTCACACTCGACTTCGTCGGCATCTGGCCCGAACACGACCTCGCACACACCGCCTCCGCCTCGGTCGCGGCCGGGTTCGCCCTGCTCCCGGTGGCGACACTGCGGCCCGCCCGCGAGGTCGCTGCCGCCATCGCCGTCCTCGGCCTGGCGTTCGTCGGGATGGCGATCGCCTCGACCCCGATCACGAGCGACACGATGCCCGCCCTGGTCTCCACGCTCGCACTGGTCACGGTGCCGCCGTCGATCGCGATCTTCGTCGTGCACCGGTTCCGGCAGCTCGTGCAGCGGGAACTCGACCGCGTCCTGACGCAGAGCAACGTGCAGGCACCGCAGTTCGCCGTCGGCATGCTCGCCTCGGACGAGCTCGCCCGCCTCGACCTCGCCGCCGAGAAGCTCCTCGACGCTGTCGCCAACGGCAGCGACCCCCTGCCACTGTCGGACGCCTCGGCCTCGGTCGCGTCCTCGCTCGCGACCGAGCTCCGTCTGCACCTCATCGAGGGCCGTCGCGAGACCTGGCTGTACCACGCCATCACCGAGTCGGACAACCTCGGCCGGTCCGTCAGCGTCGCCGATCCGCAGTCGCTCGCCGGCCACCTCTCCCCCGCACAGCGCGACGGTCTGCTGCAGGCGCTCTGGCAGATGGTCGGCGTCGCCGAGGGCCGCAGCTCCCAGGCCGGGTCGCCCGTCGTCTCGGTCACCCTCGGCCCGGTCGGCTCGGACGGGCACCCCGTCACCGACGAGACCATGGACGTCCCGATCGTCTTCGAGTCCCGCGGCGTCCCCCGCCGCCGACTCGGTCCGACCGCCTGGAGCGCGCTCCAGCGGATCGGCCCCTACACCGACTCCGTCCGTGACGGAGCACTCCACGTCGTCGCGCACTGCGTCGTGAACCGACATCCGTCGATGTAGTCGTCGCACGGAACCGGCTGGGCCCGAACTGCCGGACACCCTGACCAGCCTGCCCGTGTCACGTGGCCCGTCCCCCTAGGATCGGCCACGACCGCCCCCGAGAAAGGACGCCACCATGGCGACTCCAGAGGAACCGATCCGACTCGCGCTCGTCGACGACCACAGGATGCTCCTCGGCGCGCTCACCGAGTGGATCCGCAGCGCCGCCGACGACATCACGCTCGTCGCCGCTGTCACGACCTGGCCCGAGCTGCTCACCAGCCCGGCGTTCCCGGTGGACGTGGTGCTGCTCGACCTGGACCTCAAGGACTCCATCCCGGTCTCGCTGAAGATCTCGACGCTCAAGACCGCCGGCGTGAAGACCGTCGTCATGAGCACGTACTCCGAGCCGAACGTCGTCCGCGAGGCCCTGGCATCCGGCGCCCTCGGCTACCTCGTGAAGAGCGAGGACGCGGACATGATCGTCGAGGCGATCCGTGCCGCCCAGCGTGGCGAGCAGTACGTGTCGGCAGAACTCGACCTGGCGATCAACAGCGGTGACGTCGGCGGCGTGCCGAAGCTCAGCGCCCAGGAGCGTCGCGTCATGGCCCTGTACGGCGGCGGCGAGCCCGTGAAGAGCGTCGCGTACCAGCTCGGCATCTCCGAGGAGACCGCGAAGAGCTACCTCAAGCGCATCCGCGAGAAGTACCGCGTCGCCGGCTTCGACGTCGGCACGAAGGTGGCGCTCCGGAAGCGTGCGATCACCGACGGCATCATCGTCCAGGACGGCAGCCCGCTGGGCCTGTAGTGCGCTCGTTCGACTGAGCAGAAATCGTCGGGTCCCGAAAAGAGACCCGACGATTTCTGCTCACTGGATGCGGTCTGCCGCACCACGTGACGGCCTGGAGGCGCGGTGCGGGGCGGACGCGTGCCTCCAGGCCGGTGGGTGGTCGCGCCCCACGCGACGCCGCGCGCTGCGCGCGCGTCAGACCAGCGGGATCGGCGCGGTGATCGGGCCGGTGGACGGCGACGGCGAACGCAGGGCCGCACGGCGGGTGCTGCGGCGTTCGGCACCGTAGCTGACCATCGTCATCAGGACTCCGAGCAGCGCCAGCACGATGCCGAGCCACCCCGGGGCCTTGAACCCGAACCCGGCCGCGATGACCGCGCCACCGAGGGCCGCACCGATCGAGTTGCCGATGTTGAACGCTGAGTGGTTGAGCGCCGCCGCGATGGTGCGCGCGTCACCGGCGACGTCCATCAGGCGGGACTGCACCGCCGGCGGGATCGCGGACGACGTCGCCCCGAGCAGGAACGCTCCGAGGAAGATGCCCCACACCCACTGCGCGGTGAGCACGGTGACGAGGAGGGCCCCGATCAGCGCGAACATGCCGACGTAGATCGTGCGCTTGACGCTGTGGTCGGCGAGGTGGCCACCGAGGATCCCGCCGATGACCATGCCGATGCCGACGACCACGAGGACGAGCGGCACGAACGACTCCGACAGCCCGGTGACGTTCTGCACGAGCGGCGAGATGTACGAGTAGACGGCGAAGAACCCGCCGAAGCCGACCGCGCCGAGGCCCATGACCATCCAGACCTGCGGCACGCGGAAGGCGCGGAGCTCCCGGCCGATCGTCGCGTGCTCGTCCCGGGCGCTGCGCGGTACGAAGGCCCACACCGCGAGGAAGGTCAGCGCGAACAGCACGGCGACGACGCCGTACGCGATCCGCCAGCTGGCGACCTGTCCGACCCAGGTGATCGACGGCACGCCCACGACGTTCGCGACGGACAGGCCGAGCAGCACCATCGCGATGCCCTTGCCGCGCTTGCCCGGGCCCATGATGTCGCCAGCCACGATCGACGCGATGCCGAAGTACGCGCCGTGCGGCAGCCCCGCGACGAAGCGGGCCACGAGCACCAGGCCGAACGACGGCAGGACTGCGCTCGCCACCGTCGCCAGGACGAACCCGACGAGCAGCACGAGGATCAGGCCCTTGCGCGGGAACTTCGCCGACATCGCCGCGATCGTGGGCGCACCCACGACGACGCCGAGGGCGTACGCGCTGACGAGCCAGCCGGCGTGGGCGATCCCGGCGTCCGGGTCGATGCCGTACTGGTGCGGCAGGAGCGCCTGGGCGATGTTCGGCAGGAGGCCCATCGCGACGAACTCGGTCGAACCGATGGCGAACCCGCCGAGGGCGAGGGCGATGAGCGCGAGTGCGCGGCGCGCAGGCGTGAGCTGGGACATGGTGCCTGTTTCGGGACGGGAGGAGCGGGACGGGTTCCGGACGTCGACTCGCGTGAGTCGGCTGGGAACGTCGGTGCGCGTGGTCGCCGCACCGGGCCTCCGATCCGATGGTCTCGGGACGACGGGGCCGGAGCAGCCTGCGCCGCGACCCGACCAGGTGGAGGGCGGTCCTGGTTCAGCGGCGAACGGGGACGACCGGGCGCTGCGAGCGTCCGGTCTCAGCAGTGTAGACCGCTCCAAACCCCCAACGGAAGTCCGGCGGACGAATCGATTCGACCCGTGTCAGGCGGCGCGACGCTCGACCTGCGCAGGAGCGGCGGCGACGAGCCCGGGGAGCTCGTCACGGTGGACCCAGCCGGCGCCGCACTCGGTGCAGCTCGCCCAAGCGTGTTTCCCTGCTTCGTCCGTGTCGATGACGACCGTTCGCAGGTCGCAGTCGGGGCACCAGCCGTCGTGCATCATCACGCGCTCCTCGTCGTCGTCGTGTGGACGCCACTCGCGTCCGACACCGACAGGACACACCCGACCACCGACATCCGTGGGAGGCGCCCGGCGTGTCGCCTCAGCGCAAGCACGACGGTCATTCGCCGAGCGCCGCCTCGAGCCGCTCGAGCTTGCCGTCGATCTCACCGGTGTGACCGGGGCGGATGTCGGCCTTCAGCACGAGCGACACCCGGGTGCCGTACGCGCCGACGGCCTCGGTGGCGCGCTTGACGACGTCCATGACCTCGTCCCACTCCCCCTCGACCTCGGTGAACATCGACGAGGTGCGGTTCGGCAGGCCGCTCTCGCGCACGACCCGCACGGCCGCGGCGACGGCGTCATGGACGGAGCCGTCCGAGGTTGCGGCAGGACCACCGGACGGGGCGACGGAGAACGCGACGATCATGCGTCCATCCTGCCCGGGGTGACGACCGCACGCCCAGCCGCCGGGCGCGCCGCCCCGAGTCCCAGCCGGACGATCGCGACGACGCTCCACACGAGCACGCCGACCTCGAGGGCGTTCCGGAGCGTCAGCACGACGAGGATCCACGGTTGCACGGTGAGCACCTGGTCGTAGAACCCGGGGTAGATGACCTGGGTGAGCAGGGCCATCGGGATCGCGGCCACCGCGACCGGCAGGAAGCGCCGGGCGCTCGGACGGCCGGCGACGAGCCCCCACACGATCGGCACGGCGAACCACCCGATGTACTGCGGCGACCCCACCTTGTTGGTGGCGACGAGCGCTGCGACGAACAGCAGTGCGAGCAGCGGCGCGGCCTCGGCGCGGTGGGCACCGCGGCGGACGGCCCACAGCGCGAGCACGACCCCGGCCACGACGACCGCGGCCATCAGGGGCGTGGACACCGCAGCGGCTGCGTGCGTCCCGGCGCCGGAGACCTCGAACGTCAGGATCTCCTGGTTGTAGTAGACCGCGGCCCCGGGCACCCCGAAGGCCGCCGCCCACATGAACGGCGTCGCGAGGGGCGCCTCGATCTGCAGGGCACGCCCGGTCTGCTGCCCGACGAACGACAGCAGGTGCGCCGCTCCCCCGTACAGGACGTCGACGAGGACGATGAGCGCCGTGAGCACGAGCGCACCGGCGAGGACCCCGCGTCGGTGCCCGCGCCGGAGCAGCAGGAGCACCCCGACGAGCGCCGCGGGCCACACCTTCGTCCAGGCTCCGGCGGTGAACAGCGCCGAGGCGACCGCAGGCCGCGTCGCGACGAAGGCCACGCCGATCAGGGCGAGCACGGTGGCGACGGTGTCGATGCGCCCGAGCCCGATCGGTCCGAGGGCGAGCAGGAACGCCAGCCACCACCACACGACGCGCACGCCGAGGCCCCGGAACCGCCAGAGGAACCCGCACGCGACCGCGTCCAGCACGATCATCAGGACGAGCCAGCCGGTGCCGATCGACGCGACGCCGCCGAGCGCCGCGGCGGCCATCGGCACAATCGCGAGGATCGGGTACACCCAGTCCTCGTCGATGCCGACCCAGAAGTGGGACGCGTGCCCGGTCTCGATCCACCGCCGGTAGGTGATGGTGACGTCGCCGAGCGGCAGGTTCGCCGAGATCGACGTCAGCCACCAGAGCACCGCGTGCACGGCCACGAACGCCACGGCGAAGCCGACCACCTCGAGCCACCGCGTCCTCTGCACCGGACGAGCGTAGCGGCAGCACACACGCGAGCCGCTCGGAAGACAAGCACTGGGAAGACACAGCGCTTCCCGAGCATGACGTGTCACCGTTCTGCTCGTGACCACCGACACCCCGCGCAAGCGCCGCAAGGCCGTCATCTGGATATCCGTCATCGCCGCCGTCGTCGTCATCGGCGTCGTCGCGGCGATCGTCGGCACGAACCTCTACACGAGCAGCGAGAACGCGAAGGCCTCGGCAACGCCGTCCGTCGCCGCGAGTCGTGCGCCGTCGACGATCGACGACTCGGACCTGTCCGGCGAGTGGACCGTCGGCGGGGACTCCGAGGCCGGCTACCGCGTCCACGAGGTCCTCAACGGCTCGGACGTCACCGTGACCGGTCGCACCGACAGCGTCACCGGCAGCGCGACCGTCGACGGGACCTCGATCACGAAGGCGACCATCACCGTGCAGGTCGCGGACCTCGCCACGGACTCGAACCAGCGCGACTCGTACTTCCGCGACTCGGCGATGGACACGTCGGCGTTCCCCACCGCGACGTTCGAGCTCACCGAGCCGGTCGCGGACGCGGTGCCGAGCGGCTCCGGCACGACGAAGGTCGAGGCGTCCGGCAACCTCACCCTGCACGGCGTGACGAAGGCGGTCACCGCGACGCTCGAGGTCGGCCTGAACGGGGACGGCGTCGACATCTCCGGCTCGATCCCGATCACGTTCTCCGACTACGGCGTGCAGGCCCCGAGCCTCGGCTTCGTGAAGGTCGACGACGCCGGTGCCGTCGAGTTCCTCGTGCACGCCACCCCCGGGAGCTGACGCCGGGCGTTCCCGTCCACCGGACTGGAGGCGCGGTGCCAGCCCGCACCGCGCCTCCAGTCCGGCATCCGGTCGCGTCTTACGAGGCGACATGCGCGCTGTCGTGCGACGTCGGACTTGTCGCAGCCGCGCGCGCACGACTCTTGCGTCCGCAACGAACGACTTCCGCGCTGTCGTACGACGTCGGACTTGTCGTCCCGAGTCGGCCGCGCCGGGCCCGCACCCGCGCCTACCCCCGCGCGTCACCCTCGACGACGAGGTCCCGCACCACGCCCGGCAGCTGCTCGATCAGCGCCGCCATCGTGAACGGCCCGCCGCCGGACGCCCGCCGCGCCGCGATCCCGTGCACCACCGCGGCCGAAGCGGCCAGGTGCGCCAGGTCCGACAGCGACAACGACGACCCGGACGCCTCCGCGGCACCCTGCCGAGCCGCCACGAGCGCCCCGAGCACCCCGCCGAGGACGTCACCGGCCCCCGCGGCCGCGAGCCACGGCGTCGCCGACGAGGCCACCAGCCGCACCGATCCGTCCGGCGTCGCCACGTGCGTGGCGGACCCCTTCAGGAGCACGACGCTCCCGGTCTGCGCCGCGGCTCGGAGTGCGGCCGCTGCCGGGTCCTTCTCGATCGACTCCCGCGACTCGCGCAGGACGCCGGCGAGCTCCCCCGCGTGCGGCGTCAGCACCGCCAGCGGTCCGAGTTCGACGAGCGGGATCGCACCGGCGTCCACGACGACCGGGACACCGTCGTCCGAGGCGTGCGTGAAGCCCGAGGCGGTCGTGTCGTCCAGGTCGCCGAGCGACGACGCCGAGATCCCCGAGCCGACGAGCCAGGCCTGCACCCGCCCGATCCCGGCGACGACTTCGGGACGCCGTGCGAGCACGTGGTCGGACGCCCGCGACGGGCCGACGTACCGGACCATGCCGACACCGGTGTGCACCGCGGCGTCGACGCCCATGACAGCGGCACCCGGGTACTGGTCGGAGCCGGTGGCGACGCCGAGCACCCCGCGTCGGTACTTCGTCGAGTCGCCGTGCGGGGCGGTGGTCCAGGCGGCGGCGTCGGTCGGGGCGAAGGGGACGAAGTCGTTCACGAACGCCACGTTACGGTGGAGCGCATGAGCCTGTTCCTGCCTGGTCGCGTGGTGGTCTTCGACTACGGCGAGGTGATCAGCCGGACACCGCACGCCTCGCGGGACGCCCTCGTCGCAGCGACCGGGGTGCCGGCGGACGAGCTGTTCCCCGTCTACCAGGAGCTCCGGCACGACCTGGACCGCGGCGACCTGTCCGTCCTCGACTACTGGCGGGCGATCGCCGCTCGCACCGGCCGGACGTGGAGCACCACCGACATCCACCGCTTCTGGGCGATCGACTTCACGGGCTGGTTCGAGGTCGAGCCGGAGACCCTCGCCATCGTCGAGGAACTGCACGACGCCGGCACCCGGGTCGCCCTGCTGTCGAACGCCGGGTTCGACTTCGGCGACCCGTACCGTCGGTCCCCGATGGGCTCGCTGTTCGAGACCGTGGTGGTGAGCGCCGAGGAGCACGTCCTGAAGCCCGACGCCTCGATCTACCGCGACACGTGTGCGCGCCTGGGAATCGACGCGGCGCAGATGGTGTTCGTCGACAACAGGGCCGAGAACGCCGCCGGTGCGGAAGCGATCGGGGCGGTCGGCCACCACTACACGTCGCCCGCCGGGCTGCGCGCGTTCCTCCAGGGACTCGCCGACAGCGGCGCGACCGCCGAGAAGGAGTCCGCGTGACGCACGCCCTGTTCGAACCGATCACCATCCGCGACCTGACCGTCCGCAACCGCATCTGGGTCTCCCCGATGTGCCAGTACTCGGTCGAGGCGCAGGACGGCGTGCCGACGCCGTGGCACCTCGTGCACCTCGGCGGGTTCGCCAAGGGCGGTGCCGGCGCGGTCGTGGTCGAGGCCACCGGCGTGGTGCCCGAGGGTCGGATCAGCCCGCAGGACCTCGGGCTGTGGAACGACGAGCAGCGCGACGCCTTCCGTCCGATCGTCGACTTCATCCACTCGCAGGGTGCCGCCGCCGGCGTCCAGCTCGCCCACGCCGGCCGCAAGGCGTCGACGTTCCGACCGTGGGAGTCGACGCACGGCTCCGTCCCGGCGGACCAGGGCGGCTGGAACACCGTGGCGCCCTCGGCGGTCGCCTTCGACGGGTACGCCGAGCCGCGCGAGCTCGCCACCGAGGACATCCGCGTCGTGGCCCTGGCCTTCGCCGCCGCCGCACGCCGCTCGGTCGAGGCCGGGTTCGACCTCGTCGAGCTGCACGCCGCCCACGGGTACCTGCTGCACCAGTTCCTCTCGCCGCTGAGCAACCACCGGACCGACTCGTACGGCGGCTCGCTCGAGAACCGCGCCCGCGCCCTGCTCGAGGTACTGGACGCCGTCCGCGCCGAGGTCGGCGAGGGCTTCCCGGTCGTCGTCAGGTTCTCCGCCACCGACTGGGTCGAGGGCGGGCTGACGCTCGAGGAGACCACGCAGGTCGCACGCTGGGCCGCCGAGCACGGTGCCGACCTCGCGGACGTCTCGACAGGCGGCAACGCGGCCAGCGCCCCGATCCCGGTCGGGCCCGGCTACCAGGTCCCGCACGCCGCGGCGATCAAGCGCGACGCCGGCATCGGCACGATCGCGGTCGGGATGATCTCGGAGGCGTTCCAGGCCGAGCAGATCGTCGCCACCGGGCAGGCGGACGTCGTGATGGTCGGACGGGAGTTCCTCCGCGACCCGGCGTTCCCGCTCCGCGCCGCCGTCGAGCTCGGCGTGACCGTGGACTACGAGCCGCAGCAGTACCACCGCGCGCGCGTCACGGCGTAGGCCGACCCGAGCAAGGCGGGTCGGGCCCCCCCCGGCCGCACCGGGGGCGGCCCGGGGGGGCGGCCCGCCGC
>NZ_VDZH01000001.1:45161-122206 GCF_007673235.1 Curtobacterium pusillum | reverse complement strand
CGGCGGGGCGGTGGCCTACGAGCGGGAGGGGGACCGGGGCGCGGGGGGGGGGGCGTAGGCCGACCCGCCTTCTGTACGTCTTCTCGGCCTGGCCGCGCGCCAGGCAGTACGATTGACCTCACTGTGGACGATCCCCCGAATAGTTCTTCGCCTCACTCATCCGCCGCTCACTCGGTGAGCTGCACTCCCTCGCGCCCTGCGGGAGGTGAATCATGAGTCCGATCGACATCGTCATGCTGATCGGCGGCATCCTGCTGACACTCGGCACGGGTGTCTTCGTCGCGTCCGAGTTCGCGCTGGTGAACCTCGACCGCGCCGAAGTCGAGGCCCGCCGGGACCGCGGCGAGAGCGGCCTCGCACCCGTCATCGGTGCGCTCAAGGTCACCTCGACGCACCTCTCCAGCGCCCAGCTCGGCATCACGCTGACCACGTTGCTGACCGGCTACCTGCTCGAGCCCTCGATCGCGAAACTGCTCGAGGCCCCGTTCCTCGCGATGCGGCTGCCCGAGGCGATCGTCGAGACCGTCGGGTCGATCGTGGCGCTCGTCATCGCGACCCTGCTGTCGATGATCCTCGGTGAGCTCGTCCCGAAGAACTTCGCGCTCGCGCTCCCGCTGCAGACCGCCCGACTCGTGGTCCCGCTGCAGGTGGCCTTCACGACGGTGTTCAAGCCGGCCGTCGCCGTGCTGAACGGCACCGCGAACGCCGTGCTCCGGTCGATGGGCATCGAGCCGCAGGAAGAACTCTCCGGTGCACGCAGCGCCGAGGAGCTCACCTCGCTGCTCCGCCGTTCCGCCTCCGAGGGTTCGCTCGAACAGGACACCGCCACGCTGCTCGAACGCACGATCTCGTTCTCCGAGCTCAGCGCGAGCGACGTGATGACCCCGCGCCCCCGCGTCTCCACCATCCGCGTGTCGGAGTCGGCGGAGGACGTCATCGCCCTCGCCCGCCGCACCGGGTTCAGCCGCTTCCCCGTCATCGAGGAGGACGCGGACGACGTCGTCGGCATCGTGCACGTCAAGCAGGCCGTCGCGGTGCCGCGCGAGAAGCGTCCGGAGGTCCCCGTCGGGGCGCTCATGACCGACGCCGAACGCGTGCCGGAGACCATGCCGGGCGACACCCTGCTCGCCGAGGTCCGTGGCCGCGGCTACCAGATGGTCATCGTCGTCGACGAGTACGGCGGCACCGCCGGGGTCGTCACGCTCGAGGACCTGGTCGAGGAACTCGTCGGCGAGGTCTCCGACGAGCACGACCGCGCACGCATCGACGTCGTGCGGTCCCGTGACTGGCTGACCTTCCCCGGGCTCCTCCGCCCGGACGAGCTCGAGGACCGCGCCGGCGTGAAGGTCCCGGAGGACGGCCCGTACGAGACCGTCGGCGGGTTCGTCATGTCGACCCTCGGCCGTCTGCCGGTCGTCGGTGACGAGGTCCCGCTCGACGGCGGAGTGTTCCGGGTCGAACGGCTCGACGGCCGTCGCATCGACCGGATCCGCTGGACGCCGACCCCGCCGGAGACGCCGGCCACCGGGATCATCATCCCGGCCACGAAGTCGACCACGAAGGGTGGCGTCCGATGAGCTCCGACTGGTGGGGCATCTTCTGGCTCGTCGTGCTGCTGCTCGGCAACGCCTACTTCGTCGCGGCCGAGTTCGCCGTCATCTCCGCACGCCGCTCCCAGATCGAACCCCGCGCCGAAGAGGGCTCGAAGGCAGCACAGATGACCCTGTGGGCGATGGAGCACGCCACACGCATGCTCGCGACCACGCAGCTCGGCATCACCGTGTGCTCGCTGCTCATCCTGAACGTCTCCGAGCCGGCGATCCACCACCTGCTCGAGGTCCCGCTGCACCTCACCGGGTGGAGCGCCGAGGTCATCGGCATCGTGGCGTTCGTGTTCACGCTGCTGCTCGTGTCGTTCCTGCACGTGGTGTTCGGCGAGATGGTCCCGAAGAACATCTCGTTCTCGATGCCCGACCGTGCGGCGCTGCTCCTCGTGCCGACGCTCTGGTACATCGGCCACGGCCTGCACTGGGTCGTCGTCGGCCTGAACGAGGTCGCGAACGCGGTGCTCCGGCTGTTCCGCGTCGAGCCGAAGGACGAGGCGGTGAGCGCGTTCACGGTGGAAGAGGTCCAGACCATCGTCGAGCAGTCCCGCCGCGAGGGCACCCTGACGGACGACGGCAAGCTCGCCCTCGCGTTCGAGTTCACCGAGAAGAAGGTCAAGGACGTCGCCGTGCCGATGCGCGAGCTCGTCACGCTGCCCGAGGACGCCACCCCCGGTGACGTCGAGCGTGCCGTGGCGCAGCGCGGGTTCTCCCGGTACGTGCTCGTCGGCGAGGACGGCTCCCCCACGGGCTACGTGCACGTGAAGGACGTCATCGACCTGCGACCGGACGAGTACGACGACCCGGTGCCGCCGAAGCGCATCCGGCAGCTCATCTCGCTGTACACGGAGATGGACCTGGAGGACGCGCTCGCCACGATGCGCGCCGCCGGCCGTCACGTGGCACGGGCGTTCGACGCCGAGGGCCGGACGCTGGGCGTGCTCTTCTTGGAGGACATCCTCGAGGAGCTCGTCGGCACCGTCGAGGACGCGACCAGACGGCGGTAGACCCCGCGTCAGAATGACGGGAGGCGCGGTGCCAGCTGGCACCGCGCCTCCCGTCCGACCGTGGTCGCGACCACCCCGCCAAAGCGACAGTCTGCCGCCGAGCGGCGCCGTCCGTCCCGCCAAGGCGACACAATGCCGCGAACCTTCCGCGTCCATCTGTCGCTTTCGCGAACAGTGGCGGCGCGCGGCGCGCGCTACCAGCTCACGGGGAGCGGCTTGCCCTCCTCGTAGCCGGCGGCCGACTGGATGCCGACGAGCGCCCGCTCGGAGAACTCGGCGAGCGAGGACGCGCCAGCGTACGTCGCGGAACTCCGCACGCCGGTGGTGATCATGTCGAGCAGGTCCTCCACGGAGGGCCGCTCGGGGTCGAGGTAGATCGTCGACGACGAGATGCCCTCGGCGAAGAGCGCCTTGCGGGCGCGCTCGTACGGGTCGAGCCGCTCGAAGCGCTCGCGCACGGCCTTCGCCGACGCCATGCCCCAGCTCTCCTTGTACGCCTTGCCCGCAGCGTCACGACGGAGCACTCCGGGTGCCTCGAGCGTGCCCGCGAACCACGAACCGATCATCACGGCGGAGGCGCCGGCGGCCAGCGCGAGTGCGACGTCGCGGGGGTACCGGACGCCGCCGTCAGCCCACACGTGCGCGCCGAGCGACCGCGCTGCGGCCGCGGTCTCGAGGACCGCCGAGAACTGCGGCCGACCGACGGCCGTCATCATGCGGGTGGTGCACATGGCGCCCGGCCCGACACCGACCTTGATGATGCTCGCACCGGCGTCGACGAGGTGCGCGACCGCGTCGGCGGTGACGACGTTCCCGGCGACGAGCGGGATGTCGAGCCCCAGGGCAGCGACGGTGCGGAGGGCGCGGAGCATGCCCTCCTGGTGTCCGTGGGCGGTGTCGAGGACGAGCACGTCGACCCCGGCGGCCGCGAGGGCCTGCGCCTTCGCGGCGACGTCGCCGTTGATGCCGACCGCCGCGGCGACCCGGAGCCGTCCGGAGGCGTCGACGGCCGGCGTGTAGATGTCGGAGCGGATCGCGCTCGTCTGGCTCACGGTGCCGACGACCTTGCCGTGCCGCATCACCGGTGCGAAGTCGACCTCCGCGCCGCTCAGCACGTCGTACACGTGCCGGGGCGTGCCGGCGTCCTCGGCGTCGATCGCGGTCGAGGCGCCGTGCAGCAGGTCGCCGAGCGTGGCGTCGGGGCCGGCGGTGCCGAGGCGTCCGGCGGGCACGCAGCCGAGGTACTCCCCCGACGCGTCCCGCACGACCACGCCACGACCGGCGACGGGCAGGAGCTGCTCGAGGGCCTCGGCGACGGTGGTGTCCGCGCCGAGGTCGTAGGCGGTGTCGAAGTCGACCGGCTGGTCCTTCACCCACCGGATGGCGGCGTCGAGGTCCTGCAGGTGCATGTCCTGCGGCAGCACGCCGAGACCACCGCGGCGGGCCAGGGTCGCGGCGAGGCGCGGGCCGGTCACCGAGTTCATGTTCGCGCTGACGATCGGGATGGTGGCACCGGTGCCGTCGTTCGTCGAGAGGTCCACGTCGAAGCGGCTCGTCACCGCCGACCGGCTGGGGACGAGGAAGACGTCGGAGTAGGTCAGGTCGTGTGTCGGCCGCGTCTCGTAGAACCTCATGCGCCCCACTGTACGGCTCCGTCGGGTGGCCGGTCTGGGCGGGTCGGCACGCCTCCGGCGCGACACGCGCGACGGGCGGACTGGAGGCGCGACCCGCCTCGTCCTGACACCGAACGGTCATCTGTGAGCGGCTAGGCTTGGGACCTGTGCGGGGCAGGGTTGCCGCGCACGACACACACGAGCATCTATCGACGGAGAGTGGGCGATCGGCTGTGTCGAGCCATCTGACCGGAACGGACGAGACCGCGGGCGAATTCGGGGCGAACGAGTGGCTCGTCGACGAGCTCTACGAGCAGTTCGTCGCGGACAAGGAGTCGGTCGACAAGTCCTGGTGGCCGGTCCTCGAGAGCTACCACCGCACGCAGGGTGGTGACGCTCCGGCAGCGCCCGCTCCCACAGCTCCGTCCGGCTCGGGTGAGCAGCAGTCCACGACCCAGCAGCCCGCGACCGGTGACGCCCCCGCTGAGGCGAAGTCCGGCCCCATCCAGGCGAAGACCACGTCCCGCCAGCCGACGCCGCAGCCGATCCCGGCCGAGGCGAACGACGAGGCCGACGACCACGAGGAGACCCACGAGGACGTCGCCACCCCGCTCCGGGGCATGGCGAAGACCCTGGCGTCGAACATGGACGCCTCGCTCACCGTCCCGACGGCGACGAGCGTGCGGACGATCCCGGCGAAGCTGATGATCGACAACCGCATCGTGGTCAACAACCACCTGCGCCGGGCGCGCGGCGGCAAGATCTCCTTCACGCACCTCATCGGCTGGGCGATGGTCCAGGCGCTCAAGGACTTCCCGAGCCAGAACGTGTTCTACGAAGAGCGCGACGGCAAGCCCTTCGTCGTCGAACCGGCGCACGTGAACCTCGGGATCGCGATCGACGTCCCGAAGAAGGACGGCTCCCGCTCCCTGCTCGTCCCGAGCATCAAGCGCGCCGAGACCCTGACGTTCGGCCAGTTCCTCTCCGCCTACGAGGACCTCGTCAAGCGCGCCCGCGACAACAAGCTCACGCCGACCGACTTCCAGGGCACGACGATCTCCCTGACGAACCCCGGCGGGATCGGCACCGTGCACTCGGTCCCGCGCCTGACGAAGGGGCAGGGTGCGATCATCGGCGCAGGCGCCCTCGAGTACCCCGCGCAGTTCCAGGGCTCGGCGTCGAAGACCCTCGTCGAACTCGGCATCGGCAAGACGATCACGCTGACGAGCACCTACGACCACCGCGTCATCCAGGGTGCCGGTTCGGGCGAGTACCTCAAGAAGGTGCACGAGCGACTCATCGGCGAGCACGGTTTCTACGAGGGCATCTTCTCGGCGCTCCGGATCCCGTACAAGCCGATCCAGTGGGCGAACGACATCAACGTCGACCTGGCGCACCGGGTCAACAAGACCGCGCGCGTGCAGGAGCTCATCAACAGCTTCCGCGTCCGCGGGCACCTGATGGCGGACATCGACCCGCTCGAGTACCGGCAGCGCACGCACCCCGACCTCGAGATCGAGAGCCACGGGCTGACCTTCTGGGACCTCGACCGCGAGTTCGTCACGGGTGGCCTCGCCGGCACCACGAACGCCCCGCTGCGGGACGTCCTCGGGATCCTCCGCGACGCCTACTGCCGCACGGTCGGCATCGAGTACATGCACATCCAGGACCCGGAGCAGCGTCGCTGGGTGCAGGCCCACATCGAGGTCCCGTACTCGAAGCCGTCGAAGGACGAGCAGCTGCGGGTCCTCGGCAAGCTCAACGAGGCCGAGGCGTTCGAGACCTTCCTGCAGACGAAGTACGTCGGCCAGAAGCGGTTCTCGCTCGAGGGCGGCGAGTCGACCATCGCGTTCCTCGACACCCTCATCCAGCACGCCGCCACCGCCGGTCTCGACGAGGTCGCCATCGGCATGGCGCACCGCGGACGCCTCAACGTGCTCACGAACATCGCGGGCAAGACGTACGGGCAGATCTTCCGCGAGTTCGAGGGCTCCTCGCTCCCGGGCTCCGTGTCGGGCCAGGGCTCGGGCGACGTGAAGTACCACGTCGGCACCGAGGGCGTGTTCCGCGCGTCGGACGGCACCGCGATCCCGGTGACGATCGCCGCGAACCCGTCCCACCTCGAGGCCGTCGACGGCGTGCTCGAGGGCATCGTCCGCGCCAAGCAGGACCGGGAGGCGCCGGGCACGTTCGGGGTCCTCCCCGTGCTCGTGCACGGCGATGCGGCCATGGCGGGCCAGGGCGTGGTGGTCGAGACGCTGCAGATGTCCCAGCTGCGCGGCTACCGCACCGGCGGCACCGTGCACCTCGTCATCAACAACCAGGTCGGGTTCACGACCCCGCCCGAGTCGGCCCGCAGCTCGGTGTACTCCACCGACGTCGCGAAGACGATCCAGGCGCCGATCTTCCACGTGAACGGCGACGACCCCGAGGCCGTGGCCCGCGTCGCGGAGCTCGCCTTCGCGTACCGCGAGGAGTTCCACCGCGACGTCGTCATCGACCTCATCTGCTACCGCCGCCGCGGCCACAACGAGGGCGACGACCCCTCGATGACGCAGCCGATGATGTACAACCTCATCGAGGCGAAGCGCTCCGTCCGGACCCTCTACACCGAGGCCCTCGTCGGTCGTGGCGACATCACACAAGAGGAGTACGACGAGGCGCACCGCGACTTCCAGGACCGCCTGGAGCGTGCCTTCGCGGAGACGCACGAGGCGCAGACCGGCACGATCCCGGTGATCACGGTGGACGACGACGGCGCCGTGCAGGGGCTCGAACGCCCGGCCGCGCAGCGCGACGACTCCGAGAACGAGGTGCACGACACCGCGGTCTCCGAGGAACTCGTGCACGCGATCGGCGATGCGCACAGCAACCCGCCGGCCGGCTTCTCCATCCACCCGAAGCTCCAGCAGCTCCTGTCGAAGCGCACCGACATGACGCGCAACGGCGGGATCGACTGGGCGATGGCCGAGCTCATGGCGATCGGTTCGCTGCTCGTCGAGGGCAAGCCCGTGCGGCTCGCCGGCCAGGACGCCCGTCGCGGCACCTTCGTCCAGCGCCAGGCCGTGTTCCACGACCGGGTGAACGGCCAGGAGTGGCTGCCGCTCGCGAACCTCACCGAGGACCAGGCACGCCTGTACATCTACGACTCGCTCCTCAGCGAGTACGCGGCGATGGCGTTCGAGTACGGCTACTCGGTCGAGCGTCCCGAGGCACTCGTGCTCTGGGAGGCGCAGTTCGGCGACTTCGCGAACGGCGCCCAGACCGTGATCGACGAGTTCATCTCCTCCGCCGAGCAGAAGTGGGGACAGCGCTCCGGCCTCGTGCTCCTGCTCCCCCACGGCTACGAGGGCCAGGGACCGGACCACTCGTCCGCCCGCATCGAGCGGTACCTGCAGCTCTGCGCCGAGGACAACATGGTGGTGGCACGGCCGTCGACCCCGGCGTCGTACTTCCACCTGCTGCGCCGCCAGGCCTGGGAGCGTCCGCAGAAGCCGCTCATCGTCTTCTCGCCGAAGGCCATGCTCCGGCTGCGCCAGGCGACGAGCGCGGTGGACGCCTTCACGACCGGCACCTTCCAGGAGGTCATCGACGACGACCGCGTGGCCGACAAGTCCGCCGTGCGCCGTGTCGTCCTGCACTCGGGCAAGGTGCACCACGACCTGCGGGCCGAGGTCGAGAAGCGCGGGGCCACCGACGTCGCCCTCGTGCGCCTCGAGCAGCTCGCACCGCTGCCCCTCGAGCGCATCCTCGAGGTCCTGGCCGGCTACCCGGACGCCGACGTCGTGTGGGCGCAGGAGGAGCCGGAGAACCAGGGTGCCTGGCCGTTCGTCTGCATGAACCTGTCACCGCACCTGGACGGCCGGCCGCTGTCGGTCGCCGCACGTGCCGCGAGTGCCGCACCGGCCACGGGGTCCTCGAAGCGATCCGCGCAGGAGGCCACCGAGGTCATCGCGACGGCGCTCGGCTGACCCTCCTGCACCCCGTCGCGAACATCGCGCCCCGCTCCTGCGGGGCGCGATGTCCGTTTCCGGGCGCGGTGTCCGATCCGGATGCGACGTCCGTCGCTCGGTGCGACGTCCGGCACCGGGCGCTTCGATCTTCGCGAGGAATGTGACGGCTACGCGATCTTCGTGTAGCGCACCCCGGCGTCGTGGTACCCGCGCTTCTGGTAGAAGCGGTGCGCGCTGTCCGTCGCGGCCGCACTGACGGCACTGAGGCGACGCGCGCCCTGCTCGACCGCCCACGTCTCGAAGGTACCGATGAGCGCGGAACCCGTGCCGAGCCTCCTGGCTGACGGGTCGACGACCAGCAGGAGGAGCTGCGCCGTCGGTTCGTCGCTCGCGTACGCCCAGGTGACCTGGGCGCCGGCGACCGCGACCGCGCGCCCGTCCTCGTCCCGGATCAGCCACGTCCGGTGCCCCGCCTCGGGCGTGAGGCGTTCGAGGCGGGCGCGCATCGAGGCGTCGTCGACCTCGTGTCCCAACAGGCGGACGAGGGCGGCGACGTCGGCGACGTCCGTGTCGGACCAGGCGGCGATCGACTCGGCGGAGAGGGTCATGGACGCGACCCTACCCGGCGTGGTGGGCGTGTTGCGACGTGTGCTGTTCCATCGCATTCCGTATTGATATACACTGTTGGCATATCACCAAACAGGTGAACCTCCCGACGACAGGACCGACCATGCACCTCTCCGCCCGTCACGGCCGCACCGCGGCCTGGATCGCCCTCCCCCTCGCCGTCGTGGCCAGCGCCGCCGTCATCGCGACGGCCTCGTACGCCGCCTTCTCCGACACCACGGAGAACGCCGGCAACGCCTGGCGCACCGGCGCCGTATCGCTGACCGACGACGACCAGGGCACGGCGCTGTTCTCCGCCGACGACCTCGTGCCCGGGTCCTCCGGCCAGAACTGCATCACCGTCACCGCCGACACGACGAACGCCTCGACCGTGAAGCTGTACACGGCGGACCAGACCGACCCGTCCGACATCGGGCAGTACCTCGGCATGACCGTCGAGCGCGGCACGCTCGGTACGCCGGGTGACTGCAGCACCTTCACCGCCGGCTCGACCGTGCACGACGGCACGCTCGCCGAACTGATGGACACGGACGCGTTCGGCAGCGGCGTCGACGACTGGCAGCCCGCCGTCGGCACGACGAGCACGACCTACCGGTTCAGCTACGACCTCGACGACGCCACCCCGAACACCGCGCAGGAGTCCGAGGTCGGCACGACGTTCGTCTGGGAAGCCCAGACGGCCTGACCCGACCGGACACCGACAGCAGCAGCCCGCCCGACCCCGAGGAGCAGCCGATGACCCGGAACCCGACCACCGCACGGTGCGCCGGCGACCTGCCCCGGCTGCTCCTCGCGGTCACCGCTCGGACCGTGCTCTGGTCGGTGCTCCTCCTCGCCGTGTGGGCGATGCTCCCGGCCGCGGTCGACTGGCGGGTGACCACCGTGGTCTCCGAGTCGATGGCTCCCGCCGTCCGTGCGGGAGACGTCGTGGCCGCCCTGCCCGTCGACGGCACGTCCGTCTCGGCCGGCCAAGTGCTCCTCGTCGAGGACCCGGACCACGACGACCGCCGTCGCCTGCACCGCCTCGAACGCATCGAGACCGACGGCGGGCTCCGACTCCGGGGCGACGCCAACCCGGAACCGGACCGGACAGCCGTCCGTCCCGGGGCCGTGCTCGGCGTCGGCGTCCTCCGCTTCCCGTTCGTCGGCCTGCCGTCGGTGTGGATCCGGAACGGCGACTGGCTCACCCTCGTCACGGCCGCCCTCGCCGCCGGCGCACTCGCCGTCATCGCTCGGAGCGACCGAGCCCTGCGGTCCGGCGAACCGTGTCCTCGCTGCGGCGCGCCGCGCTGGGACCTGCACGCCACCGCGATCGGAGCGGAGGAGCGATCGACGAACGCGATGGCGTTCCCCGTGATCGCCGCGGCCCTGCTCGTCGCCGTCACCGGCAGCACCGCCGGGGCCGGGTTCAGCGGTGCGACGGGGACGGCCGCCGCGCTGGGCACGGCCGAGTCGTTCGCGTGCTTCCACCGCGACACCGACGGCGCGGTCCTGGCGTGGGACTTCGCGGAGAAGGACGGGCCGCTCGTCCGCGACGTCAGCGGCCACGGCGCGGACGGCCGGTTCGTCGGTCAGGCATCGCGGGTCGACCAGGACTGCTCCGGGGACCCGTGGAGCACCTACCCGAGCACGGGCACCGACGACTACGCCCTCACCGACACGAAGGTCGCCGGACCGCAGGTGTTCTCGATCGAGGTGTGGTTCCGCTCCGCAGACTCATCCGGGGGCCGGATCTTCGGCTTCACGTCCGACACCGCGCCGGCGTCGACGTACCGCGATCGCCACCTCTACGTCGACTCCACCGGGGTCCTGCGCTTCGGGGTGCAGGGTTCGAACGCGTTCAACTTCGCCATCGGCGCGGGTACCGTCGCCGACGGGTCGTGGCACCACGCCGTCGCGACCTTCGAAGCCCGGTCGATGACACTGTACGTCGACGGCCAGTTCGCTGCGCGCCGAACGGACGCGATCACTCTCCGGCAGTACGACGGCCACTGGCGAACTGGTCGGGGAACACTCGCGGGTTGGCCGGGTGCGGGCACGTACAACTTCACCGGGGACGTCGACAGCGCCCGGGTCTACGACCGCGTGCTCGACGCCGCAGCCGTCGCCGAGCACTTCGCAGCCGGACGCTGACGCCCGGCAGCGGAGTCAGTGGGTCGCCTGCTCCACCCGGATCCGGGCGAGGATCTCGCTCCGCAGCTGGTCGGGAGCCGTCTCCTTGCACGCGCGACGGACCGTCTCGATCAGGACCACGCCGACGCGGTGCTCGGTCGTGCAGTCCTCGCAGTCCTCCATGTGCTCACGGATGTCCGCCGCGTCCTCGCGGCAGAGCTCCCCGTGCAGGAACTCCTCGAGCTCGGCCTTCGCCTTCGAGCAGTCGCAGCCGCTCATCGTGCTTCCTTCCCTTCGACGCGACCCGAGGTCGCAGCAACCTTCCGGCCACGTCCGCGCATCGTCGCCGTCGACGCTGCGTCCGGGACGATGCCGGTCTCACGTGCGTGGTCCGCCAGGAGCCCCCGGAGGAGTCGGCGTCCACGGTGGAGACGGCTCATGACCGTGCCCACGGGGGTCTTCATGATGTCGGCGATCTCCTGGTACGAGAACCCCTCGACGTCGGCGAAGTAGACGGCCATCCGGAAGTCCTCAGGGATGGCCTGCAGCGCGTCCTTCACGGCGGAGGACGGCAGGTGGTCGATGGCGTCGGCCTCGGCGGAACGCGCCGAGATCGACTGCGTCACGCTCTCCGCGCCGCCCAGCTGCCAGTCCTCGAGCTCGTCGATCGTGCCCTGGTACGGGTTGCGCTGGTTCTTGCGGTACGTGTTGATGAACGTGTTCGTGAGGATCCGGTACAGCCAGGCCTTCAGGTTCGTGCCCTGCTTGAACTGCCGGAACGCGGCGAACGCCTTGACGAAGGTCTCCTGCACGAGGTCGGAGGCGTCGGCCGGGTTGCGGGTCATCCGCATCGCGGCACCGTAGAGCTGGTCCATGAAGGGCAGCGCCTGGTCCTCGAAGAGGGAGCGGAGTTCGGCGTCGGAGACGGTCTTCGCGTCGACGACGTCGTCCGTCTCGAGCGCTTCCTGCTCCTCGGAGACCGCGTCGAGCTGCGCCTCGGTCTCCGCGACCAGGTCGTGCGGTGCTGCCTGCGGTTCGTCGGTCGTCATCGCCGCCAAGTCTAGGCCGCGGGCGTCCCCGAGCGTCGTCGGCTCGGCGGGCACGGCGGTTCGGGGCCGTGCGAGTGTTGCTGTCGCCAATGATCCTCCCGGTGCGTTCAGTACCCTTGTGAACCGATGGCAGCCACGACGCATTCCCAGTCCCGGACCGAGCCCTGGATCGCACCGCTCGCACGCGGTCCCCTGCGCGGCGACGTGTCGCTGCCCGGGTCGAAGTCGCTGACGAACCGGGAGCTCGTGCTCGCCGCCCTCGCCGACGGCCCGTCCACGATCCACCTCCCGCTGCACTCCCGCGACTCCGCGCTGATGATCGCGGGCCTCCGGCAGCTCGGCGTCGGGATCGAAGAGCTGCGGGGCGACAACCCCTACGGCCCGGACCTCCGCATCACCCCAGCCCCGATGCACGGCGACGTGCGGCTCGACTGCGGGCTCGCGGGCACGGTCATGCGCTTCCTGCCGCCCCTCGCCGCGCTGGCGGTCGGCCCGGTGACGGTCGACGGCGACCCGTACGCGCGGAAGCGTCCGATGCACGCGATCATCCAGGCGCTCGTCGACCTCGGAGTGGACGTCACCGACGACGGCGACGGCGCGATGCCGTTCGCGCTCACCGGCACCGGCTCGGTCCGTGGCGGCGCCCTGACCATCGACGCGTCGGCGTCGTCCCAGTTCGTCTCCGGGCTGCTGCTGTCCGCTCCGCGGTTCGACGAAGGGCTGCACCTCACGCACGTCGGCGAGCACCTGCCGAGCCTGCCCCACATCGACATGACGGTCGACGTGCTCCGCGCCCGCGGCGTCCGCGTCGACCAGCCCGCCGTCGGCGAGTGGGTGGTGCACCCCGGGCCGATCGCGGCGCGCGACGTGACCATCGAGCCCGACCTGTCGAACGCCGCACCGTTCGCGGCCGCCGCGCTCGTCGCGGGCGGCTCCGTCCGCATCCGCACCTGGCCGACGTCGACCACGCAGGTCGGGGCCGACCTCGAGACGCTCCTGCCCCTGTGGGGCGCGACCGTCACGCGGGACGGCGACGACCTCGTGTTCGACGGCGGCGTCGGGATCCGAGGTGGCGCCTCCCTCCCGGGTCTCGACCTGGACCTCAGCCGCGGCGGTGAACTCGCCCCGGCGCTCGTCGCGCTCGCGGCGCTGGCCGGCGGACCCACGGCGATCACCGGGATCGGTCACCTGCGTGGGCACGAGACGGACCGTCTCGCCGCGCTCGCCGCGGACGTCAACCGGTCTGGAGGCGCGGTGCACGAACTCGACGACGGCCTCCGGATCGAGCCTGCCGCACTCCACGGCAGTGACTGGGGCGCGTACGACGACCACCGGATGGCGACGGCCGGCGCGATCGTCGGCCTCGTCGTCGACGGCGTCGCCGTCGACGACATCGGCTCGACCGCGAAGACGCTGCCGCAGTTCCCGGAGCTGTGGGCGGCGCTGGTGGCGTCGTCGGGTCCGGCTTCGTCCGCTCCGGCCGAGAGGTGATCCGATGAGCTGGTGGGACGACGTCGACGGGGACGACACGGACGCGGACGAACCGTACGGGCAGTACGACGAGTCGAGTGTGCGGGTCCGTCCGAACCCGAAGGGCAACCGACCACGTACGAAGGTCCGGCCGACGTACGACGACGCCCCGACCGGCTGGGTGACGAACGTCGACCGCGGCCGGTTCGGCGTGCTGGTCGGCGACCGGGTCATCACGGCCACGAAGGCGCGTGAACTCGGGAAGAAGTCCGTCGTCACCGGCGACACCGTCCACCTCGCCGGCGACGTCTCCGGGGAACCGGGGTCACTCGCCCGCATCGTGAAGGTCGCCGAGCGCAGCACACTGCTGCGCCGCAGCGCCGACGACTCCGACGAGGTCGAGCGCGTCATCGTGGCGAACGCCGACCAGATGCTCATCGTCGTGGCCGCCGCCGACCCCGAGCCGCGCACCCGCCTGATCGACCGGTACCTCGTGGCCGCGTTCGACGCGGGCCTCGACCCGATCCTCTGCATCACCAAGACCGACCTCGCCGATCCCACGGCGTTCCTCGCGCACTTCGCCTGCCTGGACCTGCGCATCGTGACGAGCCGCTCGGACGACGTGCCGTTCGACGCCCTGCACGAGGTCCTCGACGACAAGGTCACCGTGACCGTCGGGCACTCGGGCGTCGGGAAGTCGACGCTCGTGAACGCGTTGACCGGGTCCTCCCGCGCGACCGGGGTCGTCAACTCGGTCACCGGTCGGGGGCGGCACACCTCGTCGTCGTCCATCGCGCTGCAGGTGCGGGACGGCGGCTGGATCATCGACACACCGGGCGTGCGGTCCTTCGGGCTCGGACACGTCGACCCCGCGAACGTCTTCCGGGCCTTCGCCTCGCACGCCGTCCCCGTCCGGGAGCCCGCGGACGGCATCCCGCTCGACCAGGCGCACGACTGGGAGATCGTCGACCGGGTGCAGGACGGCGAGCTCGGGGCGACGGGCGTCGAGCGGCTCGACTCCTTCCGGGCGCTCCTGACCGGCATGGGCGCGTCCGACCCCGGCCTGGAGTAGCCCGGCTCCGCGCAGTGTGCGAGGTTCCGCTCTGCGTGCGAGGCCGGAGCCCTCCCACGGTGCACGCAACCTCGCACACTCCGAACCCGACCTCGCACGGTGCGAGGGCGACCCGGGTCGACAGGTGCGCACCGGCGTTGTACAGTTGCCCTTCGTGTCTGAAGTTGCAAAGTACAACTTTGCGCCGACCCCCGCCGTCGACGCCCCGTCCTCCACCATGACGACAACGACGTCGCACGTGCACACCTCCCCCGCCCAGCCCCACTCGCACGCCGCACCCCGGTCCTCCAGGAGTCCGCGGCAGCCGATCGGCCCGTCGGTCATCCGTCCGCAGGGCCTCGGTCGCATCCTGCTGAGCTTCGGCTCGCACATCCTCGTGCCGCTGTTCCTGGCCGTCGGCATGGGCCTGGCCTACCTCGGCGCCTTCCACGCGCCGACGCCGCACGACCTCCCCGTCGGCATCGTCGGCCAGGGCGCGGCGACGCAGGTGTTCGCCCAGACCGTCACCGACCAGTCCGACGGCGCCCTCGTCACGCACGTGGTGTCCTCCACGGCCGAGGCAGAGCGGCAGGTCCGCGACCGCGAGCTCGCCGCGGTCTACGCCCCCGGGACGTCCGGTGCGACGCTCTACGTCTCCACCGCCGCATCGGAGACCACCGCGACCGCTGCGCAGAAGATCTTCATGCCGATCGCGTACCAGGCGCACCTGCCCTTCACCGTGCAGGACGTCGTCCCCTCGGGCGAGCAGGACACCACCGGGCAGGGACTCTTCTTCCTCCTCGTGGCACTGAGCGTCGGCGGCTACGCGTCCGCGATCGCCGTGGCCGCGTTCGCCGCCCGTCTCCGCCCGCTGTGGACGGCAGTGATCGGCCTCGCGACCGCCGGGGTCGTCGCCGGCATCGGGATCGTGATCGCCGGCCCGCTCTACGGGATCATCACCACGCACCGCTGGGAGATCTTCCTGTTCGCGTGGATGTACGACGCGATCATCGTCGCGCTCGGCGTCGGCCTGCACCCGCTGCTCGGGCGGTGGACGACCCCGATCCTCACGATGCTCTTCGTGATGCTCAACTTCACGTCCTCGGGCGGCATCTTCCAGCCAGCGTTCCAGCCGGGCTTCTTCGCCGGCCTCAACACCTTCTGGAGCGGCGCCGCCTGGTTGCAGGCAGCCCAGGACCTGCAGTACTTCCCCGGCGCCTCGCTCGGCCGGTCGTCCCTCGTCCTCGCGCTCTGGCTCGCCGTCGCCGTGCTGCTCTGCGTCGTCGTGCACGGGCTCGTCGCGCGCCGGGCCCGCATCGCCCGCGACCGCGAGGTCACCGCGCTGGAGGAAGAAGAGGTCGTGGCGGCGTAGGCCGCTACGCTTGCGGGCGTGGACCTCAGCGCCGACCTGGACTTCGCCCGTTCCCTCGCCGACACCGCGGACGCCATCAGCCTCGAGCGGTTCCGTGCCGCCGACCTGCACGTGTCGAAGAAGGCCGACAGCACACACGTCACCGACGCCGACCAGGCCGTCGAGCGGGCGCTGCGCGAGCGGCTGGCGACCGAGCGCCCGGACGACGCGTTCCTCGGCGAGGAGACCACGGCGGACACCGGTGCCGAGGCGGTCAGCGAGGGGCACCGCCAGTGGGTCGTCGACCCGATCGACGGCACCGCGAACTACCTCCGTGGCGTGCCGGTCTGGGCGACGCTCATCTCGCTCGCGGTCGACGGCCGTCCGGTCCTCGGCGTCGTGAGCGCCCCCGCCCTCGGCAAGCGCTGGTGGGCGGCCGAGGGGCAGGGTGCACACTCGTTCGACGGCCCGCTCCGGGTCTCCGGCGTCGACACCCTCGCCGACGCCAGCCTGAGCTACAACAGCATCCAGCAGTGGGACGACGACGACCGGCTCGACACCTTGATCGAACTGTCCCGCAAGGTCTGGCGCACGCGGGCGTACGGGGACATGTGGTCGTACATGCTCGTCGCCGAGGGGGTCCTCGACATCGCTGGCGAGCCCGACCTCAAGCCGTGGGACATGGCGGCACTCGTGCCGATCGTCGAGGAGGCCGGCGGCCGCTTCACCTCACTCGACGGCGACCCGGGGCCGTGGCACGGCAGCGCCCTCGCGACGAACGGCCTCGTGCACGACGCCGTGGTCGAGGTCATCCGGCGCTGACGCCGCAGGTCCACCCCGGAGAGGACACCCCTGTACCCCGTTTTCGTACCACGGCGCCCCGGAAGTCACCCCCGTGGGGGTCACACGGCCCCCCGGACTGGGGGCAACGGGGGGTGACATCGGATTGCGGAGACTGGCCAACCCGGTCGAAACCTGAGTTATCTTGCTTGCAGGCGACAGGTCAGGAGCCGCGTCGGAGTCCCTAGCTCCGAACGGACCACCGGACCGGTCGTGCTTCGTCCGAAGACCCTAACCCGAGGGGTGATACAGACGATGACTTCATCGTTCCCGAGCGGAACCGAGTGCACCCTCACTCGTCGACCGCATTCAACTACCGACAGCTCCGGCGCGCGTTCCCTCGCCGCCTCACGTCCGGCCCTCCACGCGGCGAACCACCGCGTCGGCACCCGGTCTCTCTCCGCCGCATCCGCTTCCGGACCCGGAGGCCGGTGAGTCATGGGACTCACCGGTCGCCGTCTCGAGGTCGACCGGATCGCGACCCTCGCTGTACTCCCTCGTGAGTCAGCGATGGTCGTCGTCGGCGACCCTGGTTCCGGACGCAGCAGCGTCCTCGACGCGGTCTCGAACCGCGTCTCCCTCCCCGTCGTCCGCGTCGGTGTGAACGGGAGCGAGTCCCACTGGCCACTGGCCGGCGTCACCTCGCTCTTCACCGCACTCGACGACCCCCGGGCGACGGCACACATCGCGCACCTCCTCCAGGGGACCGCGCCCGAGGACCGGCAGACGCCGGGGCTCGCCGCGGCGCACGACTTCCTCGATGCCGTGCACGCCCTGACCCTGCCGCCGACGCTCGTGCTGATCGACGACCTCGACCGGATGGACGTGGAGAGCCAAGAGCTCATCGCGTTCGTCGCGTCCCGGCTCGCCGGCACCGCACTCCGCGTCGTCGCCACGGTCCGCACCGTGCCGTCGGACGGACCGCTCGCGGCCCTGCCGATGCTGCGGATCGAACCGCTGCCCGCGGACGAGGCGCTCGTGCTCGCCCGTGCCATGGCTCCCGAGGAGGCGAACGACGGCGTCCTCGCGGTCCTCGCCCAGGAGACCGGCGGCAACCCCGGCGCACTGCAGGAGCAGCTCGCCGTGCTCAGCCGCGAGCAGCTGAACGGCTCCGAGCCGCTCGTGCTGCCGCTCCGCCCGACGCCGACCACCGAGGCCATCGCGGCCCTGGCGCTCGGCTCCGTTGCGGGACGCGATCTGGACGTCCTCGCACGACTGGCGCTCGTCCCCGTGGCGAAGACCGCCGGGTGGGACCGCGACGAACTCGACGACCTCGCCGACGCCGGACTCACGTCCGTCAAGGGCCAGACCGTCTCCGTGCGCGATCCCCTCGTCCGCTCCGCGCTGTACTGGCGGATGCCGGCACGGGACCGACGGGCAGCCCACACGGAGCTGGCCGCGGCGAGCGCCGAGTCGGACCCGCGTGCGACCGCCTGGCACCGCAGCTTCGTCGACGACGTCCCCGACGTCGCCGCCCTGCTGCGTGCGGCGCGGTCCTACGTGGTGGACGGCAACGCCCAGGCCGCGATCGTCCTCACCGAGCGTGCGCTGCACATCGGCGGGGGCGCCGAGGACGAGCACGTGGCGCTCCTCGGCGTGACCGAGGCACTGCTGGCGAACCGGCTGCTCGGCTTCGCCGCGCGGTACCTCGCCGCGATCCGGCCGTTCCGGACGATGGCCGACGAGACCCGTCGGCTCCGCCTGGAGTACTCGGTGCAGTACCTCAGCGGTGACGCCGTGCACGCGGACGAACTCCTCGTGCCGGTCGACCCGGAGGACGCTGCCGAGGCCGACGCCGTCGGTGGGCTCCTCGCGATGGTCGCCTGCTTCCGGGCCGAGGCCTGGGAACTCGACCACGCACGGGACCTCCTGGCCCGGGCCGAACTGCTCCGGCGGTCCGCGTCCGAGCACACCCGGGAGATCACGACGACGGCCCGCGAGCTCATCGCCGCCGTCGACGGCACCCTGCCGGCGGACACCGAGCTGCACGACGGGCTGTCCACCGCGACGCTCCTCGGCATGTCGGACCCCGCCCTGCTGCTCCTCGCCCACGCGCTGAGCATCGCCGAGCGGTACCGCAGCGCACGCCGCGTCTTCGCTCTCGTCCTCGCACGGGGACAGGAGGCGATGCCGGTGTGGACCGAGGCGGCCCGCTACCTGTCCGCCGAGAACGAGGTGCGCTCCGGGAACTTCCGGCAGGCGCTCCGCGCGATCGACGTGTGGGAGGCCGGCTCGTCGGTCGTCGAGCGGCTCCGCGAGCCGTCCCGGGCGATCGCGATCGCGTGGCGGCACTTCGCCGAGGGGCGCTCCCCCGAGGCGCTCGAGGTCGTCGACCGGTGCCTGGCGCAGCGGTCCACGAACCGCCTGTGGGGCGCGACGGCCAAGCTGCACGCCCTACGTGGCCGGGTGCTGCTGCTCGACGGACGGATCGAGGAGGCTGCGGCGTCCCTCGAGGCCGCCGACGCGATCGGCCGGTCGCTGCGGAACCCGGCGGTGCTCCGGCACCTCGGCGACCTGGTGGAGGCGTACACGCGCCTCGACCGGATCGACGACGCCCGGACCATCGCGGCACGGCTGGCGGCGGACCACCACGCACGACCCTCCCGCTGGGGTGCGCTCGTGCTGGCCCGCAGCCTCGCGCTCGTCGCCGACGACACCACCCGCGACACGGCACGTCGTCGCGCGCTGGAACTGTTCCAGCCGCACGACTCGCAGTTCGAGCGGGCCCGGACGCTCGCGGCGCTCGCCGCCGTGGGGAGCCCGACGGACCGTCCGCGCCTCGGTGCCGCCGCCGCGGCAGCGTACGAGGCAGCGGGGCTCCGGCGTCCGCTCGCCACGCCCGCAGCGACGGTCGCGATGCCGTCGTTCGGTTCGCCGACGTCGCTGCGCTCCGGTCCGGTCCTGTCCGCGGCGATGCCGGGCACGCCCCGGAGCGCGCCGGACGCCTCGGCGGTGCTCACCTCGCTCACCGCGGAGGAGCGCGCCGTCGTGCAGAAGGTGACGGAGGGGTACCGCAACCGCGAGATCGCGTCGTCGCTCTTCATGTCGCAGCGGACGGTGGAGCTGCGGCTGACGCAGATCTACCGGAAGGTGGGGGCGCGTTCGCGGTCGCACCTGGTCGCGCTGCTCACGTGATCTGAACGCGACTCCTTGACGGACTGGAGGCGCGGTGCCAGCTGGCACCGCGCCTCCAGTCCGTTCCGTGGTTGCGGGAGACCGCACGCGTCCGCAGGTGCTCGCAGCCCGCACGCGGGGAACCGCAAGAGCGGGGCGGGACCGTTGCCGTGTCACCGACGCCGGGTGAGGCTTCTCCTGCACCGACCGCCGTGCTCCCCCCGGAGCCAGCCCGTGGTACCCCGTCCGGTACCCGAACCGTCGGCCCACGTACGCCGTCATCCGTCCTCGCCTGATCCGAGGACGGGCGGCGGTCCGGGCCGGCGGACCGGACGCACGGCAGACCCGGCGGCGGTCGGTGCCGCACCTCCCCCACAGCACGCCCCCACTGCTTGCTCCTCCACACTCGCTGCTCCTCCCCACCCGAAGGGAACCCAGATGTGCGGCATCATCGCGGCCCGCGTCTCCGACGACGCGACGCCCTACCTGCTCGACGGCCTCGAACGACTCGAGTACCGCGGCTACGACTCCGCCGGGATCGCGGTCCGCACCGCTTCCGGTCGGACCGCGACGATCCGCTCCGTCTCCCGCGTCGGTGACCTCCGGACGCTGGTGTCCGCGCGGTCCGGTGACGCGTTGACCGGCGTCGGCATCGGGCACACCCGGTGGGCGACCCACGGGGTGGTCCGCGAGGCGAACGCACACCCGCACGCCGACTGCACCGGTCGGATCAGCATCGTGCACAACGGCATCGTCGAGAACGCCGACCGGCTGCGCACCACCCTCGAGGCGCAGGGGCACGTGTTCTCGTCCGACGTCGACTCCGAGGTCATCTCGCACCTCGTCGAGCGAGCGCTCGCCGTCGATCCGGACCTCATGCTCGCCGTCCAGATCGCGACCGCGCAGCTCGAGGGCTCGTGGGCGATCGTCGTGCTCGACGCCCGGGACGGCCGCATGGTCGTCGCGGCGCAGCGCTCCCCGCTCGTCGTCGCCCGTTCAGCAAGGGGTGACTTCGTGGCGAGCGACATCGGTGCGATCGCCGAGTGGTGCGAGACGTTCGTGGCGCTCCGCGACGGCGACGTCGTCGAACTCGGCGAGGCCTGGACCTGGTCGTCCGACGGCATCGCCGTGCCGGTGCCGTTCCCGACGCCGTCGCCGTTCGCCGCGACCGCGCTCGACCTGGGCGACCACCCGGACCACATGGCGAAGGAGATCGAGGAGCAGCCCGCCGTGGTCGCCTCGATCCTCGACCGCGTCGCCCGCCGGGCAGCCGACGGCAGCATGTGGGTCGGCCTCGGCCTCCCGGGATTCCACCGGCTCGCGATCGTCGCGTGCGGGACCTCCCTCAACGCCGGGCAGGTGATCGCCACGGCGCTCCGCGGCATCGGCGGCGTCCCGACCGACATCGTCGTCGCGAGCGAGGCCGACCAGGCCGTGCTCGGATCCGGCACCCTCGTCGTCGCGATCAGCCAGTCGGGTGAGACCGCCGACGTGCTCCGCGCACTCGACCGGTTCGAGGACCGGCACCCGGTGCTCGCCCTCACGAACAACGTGCACTCCTCGCTCGCGCGCCGCGCCGACGCGGTCCTGGACTGCCACGCCGGGCCCGAGATCGGAGTCGCCGCGACGAAGACGTTCACGGCGCAGGTCGTCGTCGGGGTCGCCGCGGTGATCTCCGCGCTCGTGGCCTCCGGGCGGATCGACACGGCACGGGCCGAAGCACTCGTCGCCGAACTCACCGACCTTCCTGCACGCATCGACCACGCCGCTGCGATCGCCGCCGACCGCATCCCCCTGCTCGTGTCGAGCGTCAAGGACGCCACCGGGTTCCTGTTCCTCGGCCGTGGTGCCGGTCTGCCGTACGCAGCCGAGGGTGCCCTGAAGCTCAAGGAGCTCAGCTACCGGTGGGCCGAGGCGTACCCGGCGGGCGAGCTCAAGCACGGACCGCTCGCCCTCGTCGACGAGGGCACCCCCGTCGTCGTGATCGACCACGGCGAGCACCGGCTGCAGGCGAACATCGCCGAGGTCCGCGCCCGCGGCGGGTTCGTCATCACGGTCGGCGGCGAAGGTTCGGACATCCCGGCGCTCACCCCCCGGGCCGCCGGTGACCTCGCCTGGGGTCGCGCGACCGCGCCGTGGGGTCCCCTCGAGGCCGTCGTCCCGCTGCAGATGCTCGCCCGCGAACTCGCGCTCCAGCTCGGCTGCGACGTGGACAAGCCGAGGAACCTCGCCAAGTCGGTGACGGTCGAATAGCCAGGCACACGCGCATGAACCGGCTGACGGTGTTCCTCGCCGTCCTCACCGCGCTCGCCATCGTCGCCACGATCATCGTGATCGCGGTGGCGGTGGTGCCGGCCCTGGTCGGCTGAGTCCGTTCGGCTTCCTCCTGGGCGGGGCTGCGATCCTGGTGCCTTGACCACCGCAGCCCCGCCCCTCGTCTTCGTCGCGCTCCTCGTCGGCGCTCTCCTGCCCTTCGTGCCGTTCGTCGGACGCGTGGCCCGCATCGCCGCGACCGTCGCGCACGAGGTCGGCCACGCGGTCGTCGTCGTGCCGTTCGGCGGGCGGATCCAGCGCATCGAGCTGCACGCGGACGGGTCCGGCGAGGCCTGGGTGCAGCTCGGCCGGGTGCCGGGCGGGATCCGCTGGCTCGTCCGGGTCCTCAACCTCTACGCCGGGTACAGCGCACCGCTCTGGGCCGGCGTGCTGCTCGTCACCGGGGTGCTGCACGGGTCGCGGTGGCTGCCCGTCGTCGTCCTGGGCGTCGTCGGGCTCGTGGCGTTGGCGTTCGTCCGGAACTGGTTCGGGATCCTCGTGGTGCTCGGCTTCGACGCGCTCGCGCTCTGGGTCGCCCTGCGCCCGTCGGAGACCACCGTGCTGGTCGTCGCCGCCGTCGGGGCGTTCTTCGTGGTCGACGGCCTGCGATCGGTGGTGCAGGTCGCGCGGTGGCTGGTGACCGGGGCACGGGTGCAGACGGACTTCCACATCGCGGCGGCGGAGATGCGGGTGCCGGCGGGCGTCTGGTTCGTGCTGTTCGTCGCGGTGAACGCCGTGGCGGTGTGGCTCGCGCGCGGGCCGCTGCTCGAGGTCTGGGCGACGGTCGAGGCGGGCGTGCGCGCGCTGTTCTGACGCGGGCGGGCGGGGGCGCGGGCGGGGGCGGGTTCCGACTCGGAACGACGACTCCGCTGTCGTACGACATCGGACTTGTCGCACTGCCCCGCAGCCGGCGCGCCCCCGCGTGGCACGGTGAGCGACGCGAGAGCCCTGCGAGGATGACGCCGTGCACCTCGACGCCGTGACCACCGCCCTCGCCGCGACGAAGGCTCCGCACCGCGACGGGTTCGAGTCCTTCGTGCGGGCCCACGGCGACGCGGCACTCCGACGCGAGGGCGGCCCGGAACACCTCACCGCGTCGTGCTTCGTGTTCTCGCCCGACCTCGGCAGCGTGATGCTGTGCCTCCACGGCAAGGGCCGGTTCTGGGTGCAGTTCGGCGGCCACCTCGAACCCGGTGACCGGTCCCTCGCCGACGCAGCCCGCCGCGAGGCCCGCGAGGAGTCCGGCATCGCCGACCTCGACCTGCTCGACACCTCCATCGCCGACCTCGACCGACACGACCTGCACGGGGGCTTCGCCTGCGCAGCGCACTGGGACGTCGGCTTCGTCGCCGTGGTCGATCCCGCTCGGCGGACCACCGTCAGCGACGAGAGCGACGACGTCCGGTGGTTCACCCTCGACGCGCTGCCCGACGGCCTCGCGCCGGGGCTGCCAGCACGCCTGGCCGCGGTGGTCGCCACGGTCGCGCAACCCGACTGACACCGGACTGGAGGCGCGTGCCGGCGCCGCCACGCGCCTCCAGTCCGATGCGTGCGCACCTTCCGACACCACGCGCGTCGATCGACCGGCGTCGTGTCGAACGATGCGCACGCACCGTGTACACGCGCATGATGCGACACCGCACACGTCGATCGACGAGCGCGGTGTCGCGAACGGCCTGCGAACCGACCGCCCGCCGCCGGCCGCGCTACTCCCAGGGGTGCTGCGCCAGCTCCGCGGGGTCGAAGATCCGGCCACCGGCCACCACGAGCGACCGCGGCACGCGGCGCACCAGCGCGTCCATCGGGTTCTCCGCGTCGACCAGCACCACGTCGGCGCGGGCATCGGCCACCAGGTCGTGCTCCTCGTCGGTGACGAACCGGGCGCCGTCGCGCGAGGCGATCTCGACCACCCGCACCAGGTCCTCGTCCCGCACCACCCCGCCGGCCCGGGCGTACTGCCAGGCGATGCCGAGCACGTCCCCTTCGCCGTAGGGGCTCCACAGGTCCCGGATGCCGTCCGTGCCGAAGCCGAACCGGACGCCGGCCTCGTCGAACTCGTGCAACGGCAACTGCTTCATGCGGACCGGGGCGACCGTGGTCATCGTGACGCCGAGGCCCGCCATCCGGGCGAGCAGGTCGCGGCGCCGGACCGGGTCGACGTCGACGATCGCGAAACCGTGCGCGACGTTGACCTTGCCCGGTGCGATGCCGAGCCGCTCGACTCGGTCCAGGATCAGGTCGAACGAGAACGCCCCGAGGTCGGCGGGCTCGTGCAGGTGGACGTCGATCCCGCACCCGGTGTCGGCGGCGATGTCGAACAGGCCGTCGAGCTGTCCCACGGGGTCGCGGTCGATGAGCGACGGGTCGAGGCCGCCGATGTGCTCGGCACCGGCGAGCGCCGCCTGCCGGAGCAGGTCGAGCACGCCCGGGCGTCGGAGCACGCCGTCCTGCGGGAACGCCACGATCGACAGTTCGATCGCGTCGTCGAGGGCAGCACCGGCTGCACGGACGGCCTCGATGCCGCGGAGCCCCACCCCGAGGTCGACGTCGACGTGGGTCCGCACCCGGGTCGTGCCGGTACGGAGGGACTCGCGCAGGACCCGGGTGGCGACGGCTTCGCCGGGGATGCCGAGGGCGTCTCGACGGGCCCGTTCGTGGGCGATGCGCCCCTGCGTCCCGCCCTCGCCGCCGTACGACTCCCACGGGTGGCCCCACCAGCTCTTGTCGACGTGGGCGTGGGTGTTCACCAGGCCGGGGAGGGCGACCTGCCCGCGGCCCTGCACCTCGGTCGCGCCCGCGACGGCGGTGGAACCCGGCGCCACCGCGCCCGGCGGTGTGACCGCGGCGATGCGGGAGCCGGCGACGACCACGTCGGCGCGCTCCCCTCCCCACGGTCGCACGTCACGGATGACCAGGGTCGCGTCTTCGTCCACCATGCCTCCACCGTAACGGGACGCCGCAAATCGGCGGCTGGCGGGCGAGGCCTGCGAGAGTACCGGGACGACCACGGCAGGAGGTAGACCGATGACGGACGAGGCGCACGGTTTCGCGACCGAGCAGGTGCACGGCGGGTTCCAGCCCGACGCGGGCCACGGTGCGAGGGTCCCCGCGATCCACATGTCCTCGGGCTTCCTGTTCGAGGACTTCGACCAGGCACGGGACCGCTTCGCCGGCACGGACGACGGCTACACGTACACCCGCCTCGGGAACCCCACGAACGCGGACGTCGAGCGTCGCATCGCCCTGCTCGAGCGCGGGGTGGAGTCGATCCTCGTCGGCAGCGGGCAGGCGGCAGCGACCATCGCGTTCCTCGGGGTGCTGCAGGCAGGCGACCACGTCGTCGCGGCGCGCAGCATCTACGAGGGCACGAAGGGGCTGCTCGTGCAGAACCTCGGCCGTCTCGGCATCGAGGTCGACTTCGTCGCCGACCAGCGCGACCTCGACGAGTGGGCTCGGCAGGTCCGCCCGAACACGAAGGCGTTCTTCGCCGAGACGATCCCGAACCCGAAGAACGACGTCCTCGACATCACCGGCGTCGCCGACACCGCGCACCGTGCGGGTGTGCCCCTCATCGTCGACAACACCCTGGCGACGCCGTACCTCGTCCGCCCGTTCGAGCACGGCGCCGACATCGTCGTGCACTCCGCGTCGAAGTTCCTCTCCGGGCACGGCGCGGGCCTCGGCGGCGTGGTCGTCGACGGCGGCACGTTCGACTGGTCCGCCTCCCCCGAGCGTTGGGTGCACCTGACCAGCCCGGAACGGTCGCTCGGCGGCGAGAGCTACGTCGACCGCTACGGCATCCGGGCGTTCATCGTCTTCGCGCGCGACGTCGTCGCCTCCCGCATCGGCCCGACGCCATCGCCGTTCAACTCCTTCCTGCTCCGCCAGGGCATCGAGACGCTGTCGTTGCGCGTCGAACGCCACAGCGCGAACGCGCTGGCCGTCGCGTCCTTCCTGGAGCAGCAGCCGGAGGTGACGAGCGTCGACTACGCGGGTCTCGCCTCCAGTCCGTTCCACGACCTCGCCCAGCGCTACCTGCCGCGCGGTGCCGGCTCCGTCTTCGCGTTCACGCTCGATGGCGGCGAAGCCGCCGCGCGCACCTTCATCGACAGCGTCCAGCTGTTCAGCCGGATGACCCACCTCGGTGACGTCCGCTCGCTGATCCTGCACCCCGCCACGACCACGCACGCCGGCAAGACGCCCCAGGAGCGCGCCGACCAGGGCATCGACGACGGCCTGATCCGGCTGTCGGTGGGGATCGAGGACGTCGCGGACCTGGTTCGCGACCTGTCGCGCGGATTCGCCGCGTTGCGCGGTGCGGGTGTCGGCGCTGTCGGCGCCGTCGGCGCTGTCGGCCTGGAGGCACGGGTCGGCTCCGACTCGGAGCTCGCCTCCCTGGAACACGCCGTCCCCGGCAACCACGTGATCGCGGAGGAACTCTAGGCAATGGCCGAACTGCAGCACTTCGGGTACTTCTTCTCACGCGGGTTCGGCCCGCAGGCGTGGGGCCGGTCCGACTGGGACTGGGGACACGACTGGACGAAGCCCGAGCTGTACCAGCAGTCCGTCCGCGCCCTCGAGCAGGCGGGCATGGACCTCGTCATCGCCGAGGACGCCATCTCGCTCGGCAACCCGTCGACGCTCGACCTGCGCATCCGGCAGGCGTACGGCGGGCCCAAGCACGACCCGCTCCTGTTGGCGCCGTACCTGTTCGCCGCCACGTCGCACATCGGCATCGCCCCGACCGTGAACGCCGGGTTCACGCCGCCGTACCTCGCTGCTCGGCAGTTCGCCACCCTGGCGCACCTGTCCGGGTCGCGCCTCGGCATCAACGTGGTCACGGACACCGGGAGCGCGCGGCACGCGGGGCTGTCGCCGCTGCCCCACGACCAGGCGTACGACCGTGCCGAGGAGTGGATCGGGCTGCTGCGTCGGCTCTGGCGCTCCTGGGGTTCGGACGGGTACGTCGGCGATCCCTCGGACTGGAGCTTCGCGAACGGGGACGCGCTCGACGCGTTCCACCACGAGGGCGAGTACTTCACCGCGGACGGGCCGCTCAACGCGCTCCCGCTCGACTCCGATCCGGTGGTCGTCTCCCCCGGTGGCTCCGGGCGCGGGCTGGCGTTCGCCGGGACCCACTCGGACGTGCAGCTCGCGCTTGCGCCGCTGTCCGCCGCTGCCGTGCGGGACTACCGCGAGCGGGTGGTCTCGGCCGCTGCCCTCGCCGGCCGGTCCGCCGCGGACCTCCGGATCCTGTTCGTCCTGAAGCCCGAGATCGTGTCCTCCCCCGAGGAGGCCGAGCGGATCGTGTCGGCGTCGACGCACCCGTCCGACGACGACCTGCGCACCGCGGCGATCGCGTGGTCGAGCGACTCCGAAACCGACCTGCTGACGCTCGACCTCGACGCACCGATCCCCGCCGGGACGTTCGGCGACCACGTGTCCGCCGGCACGATCCGCGGCCTCGTCGGTGACACTCCGGACGCGCCGCTGCGTTCACTGCTGGAACGCAAGGCGCGCAAGGGTCGGGTGTCAGCGCGCGAAGGGTTCGTGGGGACCGCCGACGAGTTCGCCGACTTCATCGAGGAGCTCGGCGCGGACGCGGACAACGACGGCATCATCTTCTCGGGCGACCTGCACCCGGCGCAGGTCTACCGGATGTTCGGCGACCTCGTGCCGGTGCTCCGGCGCCGCGGGCTCCTGCGACGGGAGTACGGCGCCGGAGGCATCCGGCAGAACCTGTTCGACTTCTAGTCGTTCGGCTCTAGTGGTGCACCGGCTCGACGACGCCGCTCTCCTCGACGTCACGGACGTCCTCGGCGGTGCGGAGGATCTCCTCGCGGTCCGAGGCGGAGTTGATCGCCCAGTAGTAGATCACCAGTGAGAACACCGCGACCACCACGATGTCGATCCACAGCGGGAACACCGGGTGCGTCAGCGGGCCGAAGTCGCTGAGGAACACGATGAGGCCCATGCCGATCAGGTAGGGCAGCAGCCACTGCGCCGCCTTCCAGTCCCAGCGCGGCCGGACGCTCGAAGCGCCGCGGAACACGTTGTTCAGGATGATCACCACGGCACCGATGAGGATCGCGACACCGAGCTTCCAGTCGGTGTCCCACCCGGTCCAGAGGATGATGAGGTTCGCGACGACGAACGCGATCGGCGACAGCACCGTCGCGGCCGGCATCCGGTAGGGCCGCTCGATCTCCGGGATGCGCTTCCGGAAGGCACCGAGTGCCAGCGGAGCACCCGCGTACATCAGCACCGACGCACTCGTGATGAGGCTGACGAGTCCCTGCCACGACGGGAACGGGGCGAAGCACGCGCACCCGACGACGAACGCGACGATGAGGCCGACCCAGGGCACGCCCTGCTTCGTCGTCCACTCGAACGCCTTCGGGAAGTAGCCGTTGCGGCTCAGCCCGTACGAGATCCGGCTCGTCGCCGTCACGTAGATCAGACCGGTGCCGGCGGGCGAGATGATCGCGTCGATGAAGATGATCACGGCCAGCCAGGTGATGCCGGCCGCCATCGCGATGTCGGCGAACGGACCGGTGTACTTCGTGAAGTCCGCGGTCGCCCAGGAGCCCTGGACCGCGTCGGAGCGCAGCACGCCGAGGAAGACGACCTGGAGCAGCAGGTAGATCACGAGTCCGATGAGCACCGACCCGATGACCGCCCGCGGGATGTCGCGCTTCGGGTTCTTGGCCTCACCGGCGAGCTGGTCGGCCTGCTCGAACCCGAGGAACGCGAAGATGATGCCCGACGTGGACACCGCGGCGAGGATGCCCTTCGCACCCTCGGGCATGAAGCCGTCGGCCGCCGTGAAGTTCGAGCCGTGGAACCCGCTGAACGCCAGCACGATGATGACGAGCAGGGGGATCGCGACCTTCCACCACGTCGCCGCGGAGTTCGTGTTCGCGAGGATCTTCACGCTGAGCATGTTGATCACCGTGACCACGGCCATGAGGACCACCGCGACGGCGATCCCCGCGCCAGTCAGCAGTTGCTGCGTCTCACCGTCGACGGTCGTCGTGTGCAACCACGGGTGTGCGAACTCCCAGTGCTGGGCGTACTTGATCATCGCCTCGACCTCGATCGGGGCGACCGTCACGGACTGCAGCCACGAGAACCACCCGAACGAGGCTCCGGCGACGCCACCGAACGCGATGTGGGGGAACCGCGCTGTTCCACCCGCGATCGGGAACATGCCGCCGAGTTCGGCGTGCACGAGGGCGAGGACGAGGATCGCCACGCCGCCGATGAGCCACGAGATGATCGCGGCGGGTCCAGCGGTCTTCAGGGCTTCCTGCGAGCCGAAGAGCCAGCCGGAGCCGATGATCGACCCCGTCGAGGCCCAGATGAGCCCGATGAAGCCGACGTTGCGCTTGAGGCCGGAGTCCGGCAGCGCCTGTGTCGTTGTAGCCACTGTTGCTCCTGTCGATGAGCGCAGTCCCGCGAACGGGGGCCGCGCTCATCGACTCTGGCACCGTGACAGCACTTTCGCCGGATTGTTTAACACAATGGAAACAAATGTGCTGTACAAGCACTCAGGCTACTTCTTCTTCGCCTTCTTCCCGCCGTCGTCCTTCTTCGCCTTCTTCTTGCCGTCGTCCTTCTTGCTCTTCTTCTTGTCGGACGACTTCTTCTTGTCGGACTTCTTCTTGCCAGCCTTCTTCGACGCCTTCTCCGGCTCGGGCTCCGGCTCCGGCTCGGGCTCCTGCTCCGGCGACCCGATGCCGTCCACGGGCTCGACGACGACCGCGCTGCCCGTGTCGGTGAGGACGTCGACCGCGTGCTCCTCGACCACCGGCGCGAGTGCATCGTCCACCCGCTCGACGACGAGCGATGCCCCATCCTCGGCGAGACGCAGGAGCGCCTGCGCCGCCCGCACCCGGGTCGTGGTCTTCCTGGCGAGGACGTCCGCCCGCGCGCCCTCGAGGAACGCCCGCAGCGTCCGCTCCACCACCGACCGCCCGCGGGGCGCCGACCGGTCCAGTCGGTCGAGCTCGCCGGCGACCCCGGCGACGTCGTCCTCGACGTGCTCGTGCCGCACCGACTCGACGAGCGCCGCGATGGCAGCGGCTCCCCGCTCCACCGCCGGTGACCGCTGGTCGAGCACGACGAGCATCTCGATCACGGACCCGTAGGTCACCGTCTCGAGACGCACCGGCTCGGCCCCGCGCCCGCGGATGACCAACCGGGCGTCCGGCGTCGGGAGCCATGCGGCCAACGCAGCGACCGTCGCGACTGAGGCGACCGCCCGCTCGTAGTCGGCGAGCACCACTCGCTCCTGCTCTCGCAGACGGACTCGGATCGCGATCTCCTGCACCACGCGTGGACCTCTCGTTCGGGATCAGCGCGGGCGAGTTCCCGCACCTGACCCGGATCGTAGTCCGCGCGGGTGGCGGAACAGCGAACGCCCCGAGACCATCCAGGGACGGCGTCGGGGCGTTCGGTGTGGCGTCAGCGTGACAGCGGCTCGGCGTTCGGCGAATGGTGGAGATGGGGGGAATCGAACCCCCGTCCATCGCTGCAATTCGACGTCTTCTACGGGCGTATCCGGATGGTTCGTTCTGCTCGGCCCCGTCCTTTGCTACCGGCTTCTAGGACGACGGGCCCAGTCTCAGTGCAAGTCCCGCACGGCCCTGAGGCGCAACCGTGCAGCAAGTCCTCTGGATGACGCCGGAACTCAGGTTAGAAGACGATCACCTGGCCGACGGACTTCATGTGCTGGGCTGCTTACGCAGCGAGAGCGAAGTCAGTGCGCTTGGAATTGGCACTTGTTGGTTTCCACGGATCGTTAACGAGATAACCGTGGGTCCTCGGCCCGCTTCCCGTCGGCACACAGGCAATGTCGAAACCGATCATCCCCATGCGGGCCGGACGTGCGAGCCGCTGTCACGCTGTTGAGTTGCCAATGCCCCGTTCGGAGCAGTCCCTCAGTCTACCGACCGAGACCGATCAGCGCTACTCGCCGACGCGGTTCCGGGTGCGCATGGCCCGCTCGGCCTCGCGCTTGTCGGTCTTCTCGCGCAGGGCCTGGCGCTTGTCGAACTCACGCTTGCCCTTCGCGACCGCGATCTCCACCTTGGCCCGGCCGTCGTGGAAGTAGATCTGCAGCGGCACGAGCGTGTAGCCACCCTGGGCCGTCTTGTGCGAGATCTTCACGATCTGCTGCTTGTGGAGGAGCAGCTTCCGCTTCCGCCGCGGCGCATGGTTGTTCCACGTGCCCTCGGTGTACTCGGGGATGTGCACGGCGTCGAGCCAGGCTTCGCCGCCGTCGATGAAGGCGTACCCGTCGACGAGCGACGCGCGCCCCTCACGGAGGGACTTCACCTCGGTGCCGGACAGGACCATGCCGGCCTCGTACGTGTCCTCGATCAGGTAGTCGTGACGCGCGCGACGGTTCGTCGCCACGATCTTCTCGCCGCGTTCCTTCGCCATGCGTGTCTCCTCCCGGGCGGTCGCTGCGGATGCGCAGCCCTACAGACTACCGAACGCACGGCGTACGGCGCACCTTCCCGGCGCGCCGCACACGCGACCAGGCATCAGACCGTGCCGAGCGAACACGACCGCGCGGGCCGACGCGGCCGCGCGTCAGACCTTGAGGTACCGGCGGATCGCCACGAAGGCGGACAGCCCCGCCAGGACGATGCCGATGACGATCACCGCCGGGACCACGACCGCCGCGTCCCCCATCCCGATGAACGCCGTGCCGGAGAACCGCTGCGCCAGGTAGTTCCGGACGAAGAACCACACCACGGCGACGATCGCCCCGCCCGCGAGGACCGCCCCGATGGCCGCGGCGATCACCCCCTCGAGCACGAACGGTGTCTGGATGAACCGGTTCGACGCCCCGACGAGGCGCATGATGCCGAGCTCCCGCCTTCGGCTGAAGGCCGACAGGCGGATCGTCGTCGCGATGAGCAGCACGGCCGCGATGAGCATCAGCGACGCGATGCCGATCGCCGTGTACGACGACGCGTTGAGCAGGTTGAAGATCGGTTGCAGGTACCCGCGCTGGTCCACGACGCTCTGCACGCCGGCGACCTTCGACAGGCTCTCGACGAGCACGTCCGCCTGGGACGGGTTCTTCAGGTTCACCCAGAAGGTCTCGTTGAGGTACTCGGGCTTGACGAACTCCGTGGCGGGAGAGTCCTTGAACTGCTGCTTGAAGCGGTCGTACGCCTGGTCCTGGTCCTCGTAGTACGTCTTCTCGATGTACGGCTTGAGGGTCGAGGAATCGAGCTGCGCCTGCACCTGCTGCCGCTGGTCGTCGGTGGCCTTGGCGCCGGTGCAGTTGCCGGTGGTGTCGGTGTCGGTGCAGAGGTACACCGCGACCTGCGCCCGGTCGTACCAGTACCCCTTCATCTGGTTGATCTGCATCTGGAGCAGGATCGCGGTGCCGACGAAGGTCAGCGAGATGAAGGTCACGAGGACGACGGACACCACCATGGACGCGTTGCGCCGCAGGCCCGAGCCGACCTCGGACATGACGAGCCCGAGCCTCATCGGATGATCCCCGGGATGGTCTGGATGCCGGTGGTGTTCGAGACGCCACCACCGCGCTGGATCGGCACCGCCTGGGTCTGGTAACCACCCGACTGCTCGTCGCGCAGGATGGTCCCGTTCGAGAGCTCGATGACGCGGCGCTGCATCTGGTTCACGATGCTGGCGTCGTGGGTCGCCATGAGCACGGTGGTGCCTCCCTGGTTGATGCGTTCGAGGAGCGCCATGATGCCGGCCGAGGTCGTCGGGTCGAGGTTTCCGGTCGGCTCGTCGGCGAGCAGGATCGCCGGCTTGTTGACCACCGCGCGGGCGATCGCGACACGCTGCTGTTCACCACCGGAGAGCTCGTGCGGCATGCGGGTCGCCTTGCCGGCCAGGCCCACGAGCTTGAGCACGTCGGTGACGGCCTCGCTGATGAAGCCCTTGCTCTTGCCGATCACCTGCAGCGAGAACGCGACGTTGTCGAAGACGTTCTTGTTCGGGAGGAGCCGGAAGTCCTGGAAGACCACGCCGAGGTTGCGGCGGAAGTACGGGACCTTGCGCGACGACAGGGCGCCCAGACGCTGTCCGAGCACGTGGATCTGCCCGCGCGACGGCTTCTCCTCCTTCAGCACGAGGCGGAGGAAGCTGGACTTGCCGGACCCGGACGCGCCCACGAGGAAGACGAACTCCCCCTTGAGGATCTCGAGGGAGATGGCGTCGAGCGCGGGACTCGGGTTGCCCGAGTACACCTTGGTGACCTGGTCGAATTTGATCATGACCGGATCAGGGTAGGTCGCCCCGCCAGGAAATCAACCGAGGCGCGCGGCTCAGGAATCGACCGACTGCTTGCGCCAGCGGATGCCCGCGTTGATGAACCCGTCGAGGTCACCGTCGAACACGGCTGAGGGGTTGTTCACCTCGTGCTCGGTCCGGAGGTCCTTCACCATCTGGTACGGCGCAAGGACGTAGGAACGGATCTGGTCGCCCCAGCTCGCCGTGATGTTGCCGGCGAGCTCCTTCTTCTTCGCGTTCTCCTCTTCCTTCTTCAGGAGCAGGAGTCGCGACTGCAGCACGCGCATGGCGGCGGCACGGTTCTGGATCTGCGACTTCTCGTTCTGCATCGAGACGACGGTGCCGGTCGGGATGTGGGTCAGGCGGACCGCGGAGTCCGTCGTGTTGACCGACTGGCCGCCGGGGCCGGAGGAACGGAAGACGTCGACGCGGATGTCGTTCTCCGGGATGTCGATGACGGCGGTCTCCGGCATGAGCGGGATGACCTCGACCGCGGCGAACGACGTCTGGCGCTTGCCCGCTGCACCGAACGGCGACATCCGGACGAGTCGGTGGGTGCCGGCCTCGACTGACAGGGTGCCGAACGCGTGCGGCGCGTCGACCTCGAACGTGGCGGACTTGATGCCCGCTTCTTCCGCGTAGGAGGTGTCCATCACGGTCGTCTTGTAGCCGTGCTGCTCGGCGTAGCGGAGGTACATGCGCAGCAGCATCTCGGCGAAGTCCGCGGCGTCGACGCCACCGGCACCAGCACGGATCGTGATGACCGCGGGACGGTCGTCGTACTCGCCGTCGAGGAGCGTCTGCACCTCGAGGTCGCCCATGGTCTTCTGGATCGCCTTGAGCTCAGCGGCGGCCTCGTCGGCGGACTCCTGGTCGTCGGCCTCGTTCGCCATCTCGACCAGCACCTCGAGGTCGTCGATGCGCCGCTCGGTGTCGTTGACCTTCTTCAGCTCCGACTGCCGGTGGGAGAGCGCGCTCGTCACCTGCTGCGCGTGCTCGACGTCGTCCCAGAGGTCCTGGGCCCCGGCCTGCTCGCTGAGGTCGGCGATCTCGCGCTGCAGGCGGTCGACGTCGACCACCGAGCGGATGTTGCCGAAGGTCTCGCGGAGGGCGGAGATCTGCTCGGTGAAGTCCAGTTCGACCATGGTCACCGATCCTACCGGCGTGCGTTCCACATGGCTGACCGCCTGGAGGCGCGGCTCGCCTCCGCCACGCCGGTCACCGGGCAGACGCGGTCGCGTCGTCGCACGCCCAGTCGGCGCCGAACGCCTCGTGGACACGTCGGAGCGCCTCCGGGTGCCCCCACTCCTGCACGTCCGAGCAGTCGTCCGACGCCCGGGCAGCCACGAGGCCCCATCGTCCGACGGAGACCCAGTTGTACACGAACCCCGCACCGGGAGCGCTGGCGGAACTGCCCGACGTCTCGCCGAGCATCTCCCGGTACCCGTCCGGGAACACGAGTTCCTGGCCCAACGGCAGGCACGACTGCAGATCCGTGCCGTCCAGCGTCTCGACGCTCACCGGCGCAGCGACCGTGCACGTCGGCGGCTCGGTCGCATCCGACCCCGACAGCGTGAGGAAGCCGTCGCGCGGGCCGGCGGCGACGCAGCCGGCCACCGTCGTCCCGACGAGCACGGCCAGCAGCACGGCGGCGGACACGCGGAGGGACACAGCGCGCGGCCTAGCGTCCGAGGATCGGTTCACGCGACGCCATCCCCGCGGCCCCCGCCCGCGCCACCGCGTCCGGCAGCGCAGCCAGGAACGCGTCGACGTCGGCGTCGGTCGTGGTGTGCCCGAGCGTGATCCGGAGTGCTCCGCGGGCGTCCTGCTCGGACAGCCCCATCGCGAGCAGGACGTGCGAGGCCTCGGGCACGCCGGCCTGGCACGCCGAACCGGTCGACACGGCCACCCCGGCGGCGTCGAGCAGGAACAGCAGCGAGTCGCCCTCGCACCCCGGGAACGTGAAGTGCGCGTTGCCCGGCAGCCGGTCGACCGGGTCCCCCATGAGCACCGCCGAGGGCACGGCGGCCCGGACCCCGGCGACGAGTCGGTCCCGCAGCGCCCGGACGTCCGCGTGGGGCATCGCCGCCGCGACACCGAACGACGCAGCGGCCGGGGCGTCCTGCGTGCCGCTCCGCACCTGGCGCTGCTGACCCCCGCCGTGGATGAGCGGCTCGACCGTGGCCTTCCGCCCGAGGACGAGCGCGCCGATGCCCACCGGACCACCGATCTTGTGCGCGGACACGCTCATTGCGTCGAGGCCGGAGGCCGCGAACGACACCGGCACCTGCCCGTAGGCGGCGACCGCGTCGCTGTGCACGGGCACGCCCGCGGCGTGCGCGAGCTCGACGATCCGTGACACGGGCTGGATGGTGCCCACCTCGTTGTTCGCCCACAGGAACGTGACCAGGGCGACGTCCGAGGCGTCGGCGAGTCGTGCCTCCAGGCCGGCGAGGTCCACGCGACCCTGCGCGTCCAACGGGACCACGTCGACGACCGCGCCCTCGTGGCGCTCGAGCCACTCGACCGTGTCGACGGTCGCGTGGTGCTCGCCGCCGGGCACGACGATGCGGGGCCGCGGCCGGTCCTGCTGCCGCGCCCAGAACATGCCCTTGACCGCGAGGTTGATGCTCTCTGTGCCGCCCGAGGTGAACACGACCTCGACCGGGTCGGCGTCGAGCGAGGCGGCGACCGCGGCACGGCCGTCCTCGAGCAGCATCTTCGCCTGCTGCCCGGCGCTGTGGATCGACGACGGGTTGCCGACGGTGCCGAGCGCAGCGGTGAACGCGGCGAGCGCCTCCGGCAGGATCGGCGTCGTCGCGGCGTGGTCGAGGTAGACCGGCATCTGCACCCCCTGAACGAGCATTTCCAGGATACCCGCGGGTCCTCGTACCCTGGTGGGCATGCACGAGACCGCGATCGACGAGACCCAGGGGTTCACCCTGGGGGCCGGTGTCCCGCGGTTCTCGGTCCGCTCCGCCTCGGCGACGGCCGTGTCGGTCGTGGTCGACGGCCGCGGGACCGTCCCGTTGACGCAGTCCGGCGACGTCTGGAGCGGCGAGGTCCCCGGTGTCGAGGCGGGCGACACCTACCACCTGCTCGTCGACGGACCGGCCGGCCCGCGGCACGCGTTCGATCCCACCCGTCCGCTGCTCGACCCGTACGCCCGCGGGATCGTCCGTGGTGCGGACTCGCGGTGGACGGGCGTGGTGGTCGACGACGCGTTCGACTGGGGCGGGGTGGTCAAGCCGACGACGCCGCTCGACCGGACCGTCGTGTACGAGGCGAACGTCCGGACCCTGACGGCCGCGAACCCCGCCGTCCCCGAGCACCTCCGCGGCACGTACGCCGGCATCGCGCACGAGAGCACCATCGCGCACCTGCACCGGATCGGTGTGACCACGCTCGAGCTCCTGCCGGTGCACGCGTTCGACACCGAGCGGTGGCTGCGGGACGCCGGACGCGAGAACGCCTGGGGCTACAACACCCTCGGCTTCTTCGCGCCGCACACCGCCCACGCCTCCCCCGGCGCGCGTGCCGAGGGCGCGTCGGCGGTGCTCCGCGAGTTCAAGGGCATGGTCCGGCTGCTGCACGCTGCCGGGATCCAGGTCGTGCTCGACGTCGTCTACAACCACACCGCCGAGGAAGGACTCGGCGGCCCCACGAGCTCGCTGCGGGGCATCGACGGGGCGAACCGGTACCGGTGGGCGAGCCTTCCGGACGGCGAGCCGGCGGCCTACTACGACACGACCGGCTGCGGGAACACGCTCGACACCTCGGTCGAGGCCACGGCCGACCTGATCGTCGACAGCCTGCGGTACTGGGCACGGGACGTGCAGGTCGACGGCTTCCGCTTCGACCTCATGGCAGCGCTCGGCCGGGATGCCGACCACGTGTTCGACCCGGCGCACCCGCTGCTCGACCGGATCCGGAACCACCCGGACCTGCGGGACACGCTCATCATCGCCGAGCCGTGGGACGTCGGACCCGACGGCTGGAAGACCGGATCGTTCGGCACCCGCACGAGCGAGTGGAACGACGGCTTCCGGAACACCGTGCGGCAGTTCTGGCTCACCGACATCGCCGAGGAACGCCGGAACGGTGCCCCGGCGCACGGCATCGGCCGGCTGGCTGATGCGTTGACGGGATCGAGGAGTCTCTTCGACACGGCACGCGGACCGCTCGCCGGCATCAACTTCGTCACCGCCCACGACGGCTTCACCCTGCTCGACCTGGTGTCGTACGACGGCAAGCACAACGAGGCGAACGGCGAGGAGAACCGCGACGGCTCGAACGACAACCGCTCGTTCAACCACGGGATCGAGGGCGACACCGCCGACCGGGGGGTCCGCGCGGCCCGCGGGCGGTCGATGCGGAACCTCGCCGCGACCCTCATGCTCTCCGCCGGTGTCCCCATGTTGACCGCCGGTGATGAGCGCAGCCGCACGCAGCACGGGAACAACAACGCGTACGTGGTGTCGGACGACCTCACCCCGGTCGACTGGTCCGACGACGAGGACGCCGAGGCCATGACGTCGGCCGTCGCGTCGTTGGCGCGGCTCCGGGCGGCGCACCCCGCGCTCCGGCCGACGCGCTTCGGGGTCGAGGGGCAGGAGACACCTGGAGCCTCGCGGATGTCCTGGTACGGGCCGGACGGGCAGCCGATGACGCTCGAGGGCTGGGACCAGCCCATCCACCGCGCCCTGCAGTACTTCGCCGAGTCGACGCCAGAGCACGAGCCGTTCGACCGGGTCCTGGTGGTCGTGCACGGCAGCGGGCGCACGCGCGACATCACCTTGCCCGTGCGCGAGGACCTGGTCGGGTACCGCCTCGCGTGGTCGAGCGAGAAGCACCGGGACCACGAGCGGCTCCGGCCGGCCGGGCAGGTCTTCACGGCGTACGGCCCGGGGATCCACGTCTTCGAGATCGCCTGACGGTCCGGCCGTTCCGCGCGTCGGGGGCCGTTCCGCGCCTAGGAGGCCGTTCCGCTCGTAGGAGGGCGTTCCTTCCTGCCTCCTCCGCGCGATTCCGCTTTCCACTGCGACTGCGATGGGCAAGAACGCGCGGGCAGCGAGACGGGCGGACTGGAGGCGCGTGGCGGCGCCGCCACGCGCCTCCAGTCCGTCCCTCCACAACTCCACGGCGCGCCCGGCTCTCCACAGACGGCACGTTCCGGGGAACGCGGAGGCCCTCGCCGGGTAGCGTCGGCTCCGTGGCCACCGCAGACCGACCCCGCCGACCGAAGATCGGGCGCATCCCGATCACCGAACTCGCCCCCACGACGCCGAACGGATTCCCCGGCAAGGCGTTCGACGGCGAGGTGATCACGTTCGGCGCCACCGTCTTCCGCGAAGGACACGGTGTCATCGGCGCCGACCTCGTCCTCGAACGACCGGACGGGGGCACCAGGACCGTGCCGCTGCTGTTGGTCGCCGCCGGCACCGACCGCTACGAGGCGACGGTGCAGGTCGACCACACCGGTGTGTGGACGTGGCACGTCGAGTCCTACGCCGACGACTGGGCGAGCTGGCTGCACGGCGCGCGGCTGAAGATCGCCGCCGGCGTCGACACCGAGGCGACCCTGCTCGACGGCGCCGTGCTGCTCGATCGCCTGGCAGCGGAGACCGACTCCCCCGCGGCCACCCGCGCCGCCGAACGCATCCGCGACACCGACCTCGACCCGGCCGAGCGCCTCGCCGCGGTCGACGACCCGCGCATCACCGCCGAGGTCGAAGAGGCGCCGCTGACCTCCCTCCGCACCCACTCCCCGACGCAGCTGCTCGACGTCGAGCGGACCCGCGCGGGCGTCGGCGCCTGGTACGAGTTCTTCCCCCGCAGCGAGGGCGCGAAGAAGAACGCCGACGGCTCCTGGAAGAGCGGCGACTTCCGCACCGCGGCCCGCCGCCTGCCCGGGGTCGCCCGCATGGGCTTCGACGTCGTCTACCTGCCGCCGATCCACCCCATCGGGACGACCGCACGCAAGGGGCCGAACAACACCCTGACCCCCGGGCCGCACGACCCGGGCAGCCCCTGGGCCATCGGTGGGCCGGAGGGCGGACACGACGCGATCCACCCCGACCTCGGCACCGAGGACGACTTCCGCGACTTCGTCGAGACGGCGAAGAACACCGGGATGGAGGTCGCCCTCGACTTCGCGTTGCAGTGCTCTCCCGACCACCCGTGGGTCGCCGAGCACCCGGACTGGTTCACCCAGCGCGCCGACGGTTCGATCGCCACTGCCGAGAACCCGCCGAAGCGCTACCAGGACATCTACCCGATCCAGTTCGACTCCGACCCCGAGGGCCTGGTCACCGAGGTCCTCCGGGTCCTGCGCCACTGGATCGCCTTCGGCATCCGGATCTTCCGCGTCGACAACCCGCACACCAAGCCGCTCTGGTTCTGGGAGCGCGTCATCCGCGAGGTCCGCGACGAACACCCGGACACGGTGTTCCTCGCCGAGGCGTTCACGCGCCCGGCGATGATGCGGGCGCTCGCCGAGGTCGGCTTCCAGCAGTCGTACTCGTACTTCACGTGGCGCAACTCCAAGGACGAGATCGCCGAGTACTTCGACGAGCTCTCCCACGAGACGAGCGCGTACCTGCGCCCGAACCTGTTCGTGAACACGCCGGACATCCTCACCGAGTACCTGCAGTTCGGTGGTCGCGCCGGCTACAAGATCCGAGCGGCGCTCGCCGCCACGGGCGCGCCGACGTGGGGCATGTACTCCGGGTACGAGCTCTTCGAGGACGTCGCCCGTCCCGGCTCGGAAGAGAACATCGACAACGAGAAGTACGAGTACAAGCCCCGCGACTTCGCCCTGGCCGAGGCCGAGGGAGCGAGCCTCGCGCCGTACGTCACGATGCTGAACCGGTTCCGGCAGGCGCACCCCGCGCTCCGCCAGCTCCGGAACCTGCACGTGCACGACGCCGAGGACCCGGCGATCGTCGTCTACTCGAAGCACCTTCCCGGCCGGTTCATCCGGTCGGGCCGCGACGACACCGTGATCGTCGTCGCGAACGTCGACCCCCACTCGGCCCGTGAGACCACGGTCCACCTCGACCTCGCCGCGCTCGGTCTCGACTCCGAGCAGGCGTTCGACGTCCGCGACGTCGTGACCGGCCAGCGCTGGGTCTGGGGATCGTCGAACTACGTCCGCCTGGACGCGTTCCAGGAACCCGTGCACCTGCTCGTCGTGGAGGGACCCCACCGATGACCGACACCCACCCCGAGGACGACGCACGGAAGGCCCGGGGCGACTCCCCCGGCGGGCCGGCGGTCCCGCCGCCCCCGCCGCCGGTCCTCCCGCGCCGCATGCCGTCCGACACGCCGCGTCCGACGCACCCCGCGCACCACGTCGCCGCCGAACGGGCGGACGCACCGGTGGCTCCGGAGCCGTACGAGGCCCGGCCGACGACGCCTCCGACGCAGCGGTACGAACCGCGCGTCTCCGCCCCCGGCGAGGACCTGCCCGGGGCGCCCGCCGCACCGCACGAGGCTCCCGACCGCGGAGTCGCGGAGTCCGCGACGCTGGCCGGCCATGCCTCCGACGCAGCGCACCCGCGGCACATCGCGGCCGAGGCCGTGGGCAGCGGCGCACCCGCAGCACCGTCAGCACCGACGGCGGCGCCGACACCCGGAGCCCCGTCGACGGCCGCTCCCGATGCTGCTGCCGAGCCGCGTCCCGCTCCGCTCGAGGACTGGCTCCGCCAGCAGGTCGCCGAGGCCCGCTGGTCGCAGCCGCACGACGTCCTCGGCCCGCACCCCGTCGACGGCGGCACGAGCGTCCGGGTGGTCCGCCACCTCGCGGACGCCGTCCGGATCGTCCGCCCCGACGGCGATGACATCGAGCTGACGCACGAGGGCGACGGCCTGTGGGCCGGAGCCGTCGCGGGCGGACTCGGTCGCTACCGGGTCGAGGCGGACTACGACTACGACGAGTCCACCGACACCGACGACGCGACCTGGACGACCGACGACGCGTACCGGTTCGCCCCGACGATCGGCGAGCTCGACCTGCACCTCTTCGGCGAGGGCCGTGACGAGCAGCTGTGGCACCACCTCGGAGCACACGTCACGACCGTGGACGGCGTCGACGGCGTCTCGTTCACGGTGTGGGCACCCCGGGCGACGGCCGCGCGCGTCATCGGCGACTTCGAGGGCTGGGAGGGCCGCACCACCGCGATGCGCCGCCTGACCGATCTCGGCGTGTGGGAGCTGTTCTGGCCCGGCGCGCTCGAGGGACAGCGCTACAAGTTCCAGCTGCTCACCGACTCCGGCTGGGTGGAACGAGCCGACCCGTTCGCCCGCCGCACCGAGGTCCCGCCCCTGACGGCGTCCGTGATCACCTCGTCCGACTACACGTGGTCCGAGGGCGACGCGCAGTGGATGGAGCACCGGGCGAAGACGACCACGCACGACCGCCCGATGAGCGTCTACGAGGTCCACCTCGGCTCGTGGCGACCAGGGCTGTCGTACCGCGACGCCGCCGACCAGCTCATCGGCCACGTGCAGCACCTCGGGTTCACCCACGTGGAGTTCCTCCCGCTGTCCGAGCACCCATTCGGCGGGTCGTGGGGCTACCAGGTCACCGGCTACTACGCTCCGACCGCGCGGTTCGGCTCCCCGGACGACCTCCGGTACCTCATCGACCGTCTGCACTCGGCGGGCATCGGCGTGATCATGGACTGGGTCCCCGGGCACTTCCCGAAGGACGAGTGGGCACTCGGCAAGTTCGACGGGTACGCGCTGTTCGAGCACCCGGACCCCCGCCGTGGGGAACAGCTCGACTGGGGCACGTACGTGTTCGACTTCGGGCAGCCGCAGGTGCGCAACTTCCTCGTCGCCAACGCGCTCTACTGGCTCGAGGAGTTCCACATCGACGGGCTGCGGGTCGACGCCGTCGCCTCGATGCTGTACCTCGACTACTCGCGCACCGACTGGCTGCCGAACATCCACGGCGGGCGGGAGAACCTCGAGGCGATCTCGTTCCTGCAGGAGACCAACGCCACCGCGTACAAGCGCTACCCCGGCATCGTGATGATCGCGGAGGAGAGCACCTCGTGGCCGGGGGTCACCCAGCCCACGAGCGCCGGCGGGCTCGGCTTCGGCCAGAAGTGGAACATGGGCTGGATGCACGACTCGCTCCAGTACATCGAGCGCGAACCCGTGTACCGCAGCTACCACCACGACGAGATCACGTTCTCGTTCGTCTACGCGTTCAGCGAGCAGTTCACCCTGCCGATCAGCCACGACGAGGTCGTGCACGGCAAGGGCTCCCTGTACGGCAAGATGCCCGGCGACGAGTGGCAGAAGCTCGCGAACGTGCGTGCCTACCTGGCCTTCATGTGGGCGCACCCCGGCAAGCAACTGCTGTTCATGGGCCAGGAGTTCGCCCAGCCCACCGAGTGGTCCGAGGCCCGCGGCTTGGACTGGTGGCTGCTCGACGACCCGGGACACCGGGGCGTGCAGGACCTCGTCGCGTCGCTCAACCGGGTGTACCGCGAGACCCCGGCGCTCTGGACCCACGACGCCACCGCCGACGGCTTCGAGTGGATCGAGGGCGGGGACGCACCGCATTCCACGCTCGGGTTCCTCCGCAAGGACGGCGACGACCGGCTGGCCGTCTTCGTGAACTTCTCCGGGGTCCCGGTGGAGCGACGCTTCGGGTTGCCCACGGCGGGCGCCTGGCACGAGGTCCTCAACACCGACGCCGCGGAGTACGGCGGGTCCGGCGTCGGCAACCTCGGCGTCGTCACCGCGGAGGACACCCCGTGGGCCGGACGCCCCGCGTCGGCGCACCTGGTGGTGCCGCCGCTCGGCGCCGTCTGGCTGAAGCTGGCGCGGTAGACGCGGTAGACGTACCCAGAAGACGGACTGGAGGCGCGGTGCCAGCTGGCACCGCGCCTCCAGTCCGTTCTGGCGGTGCGCTCAGTACAGGGCGCTCGCCAGGCGACGCCGGGCCGCGACCACGCGCGGGTCCTCGGTGCCGATGAGCTCGAAGTACTCGACCAGGCGGACGCGCAGCGGTTCGCGCGCGTCGCCGAACACCGTCGGCACGAGGTCCAGCAGGCGCCCGAAGGCGTCGTCGACGTGGCCGCCGGAGATGTCCAGGTCGGCGACGGCCAGCTGCGCCGCGACGTCCGACGGGTCGGCGGCGGCCGCGGCACGGATCTCGTCCGCGGTGTGCCCGTTCAGTCGGTCGAGGAGCGACACCTGCGCGAGCCCCGCGACGGCCATCTGGTCGTGCGGGTCCTGCGCGATGGCGGTCTTGTACTCCTGGATCGCGGTCGCGTAGTCGCCCTGCTCGATCGCGTCGTACGCGGCCTGGTGGTGCGGCGGCAAGGGCTCCGGCTCGGGTTCGCCCTGCTCCACGGCGTCGGCCGGGGCCGCTCCGTCGACCGTGACACGGCCGGAGACGCCGTTCTCGGCCGCGGCGGCGAGCACCTGCTCGTACACGTCGCGGACCTGCGCCTCGGGCAGTGCGCCGACGAACAGCCCGAGCGGGCGTCCGCCGATGAGCGCGGCCACGGTCGGGATCGACTGCGCCTGGAAGGCCTGCACGAGCTGGGGGTTGGTGTCCGCGTCCACCTTGGCGAGCAGCACGCGGCCGTCGTACTCGGCGGTGAGCTGCTCGAGGATCGGCGAGAGCTGCTTGCACGGCCCACACCACTCCGCCCAGATGTCCACGATCACCGGGACGATCGTGGAGAGCTGCAGGACGTCCTGGAAGGACTGGTCCGTGACGTCGAGGACGAGCGACGGGACGGTCAGGTCGGCGCCGGTCTCACTGCCGGGGCCGCCGGCGGCGGGAATGCCCGCCGGTCCGCCGGCGGGTGCCGGGGGCTGGGGCGGCCGCTGCGCGCGGTCGACGAGGGACGACAGGTCGACGGCTCCGCGGAGACCGGACGGGGTCGGGGGGACGTTGGTCATTGCACCTCACTCGCTGCTGTCAGGCCCTGCGTGAACCCGAGCAGGACCACTTTGTCATCGGTGCCCACGGGGGGCACGTAGAAGAGCAGCTGCACGCCGTAGGTGGCGCTGATGCCCCTCGTGCTGGAGTCGACACCGGAGAGCGCCTTGACCGCACCCTCGGTGTTCACCTCGGCGCCCGCGGCCGTCGGCGTGACCTTCTCGACCTCGTTCAGCTCGGCGGAGACCAGCGCTCCCGCGCCGTCCGTGGCGATCGCCACAGCGCTGTCCTCCGGCACCTCGGACGAGTACTCGATCTTGGCCGTGTCGGGCAGGGACGCGGACTTCTTGTCCTTGTAGGCCTTGCCGATCGTCGACCGGAGGCCGTCGCCGTCCGCCTGGAACAGCGACGCGTACGAGCTGTCCTTGTCCTTCGACAGGATGTCGCCGTACGCCGTGCCGATCTGGTCCGGCGCGACCGACAGGAGCTTCGTGTTCGGCGCGAGCAGGGCGGCACCGATCGAGGTGGGCGCTAGGCTCGGGATCTTCGCCGCGGCCTCGAGCGAGACGTCGTACGCGACCTTGTAGTCGTCACGCGCGGAGTCCTGCACGAGCGTGAGGGCCTGGGGCGCGGACTTGGCGTCGCAGTCCTCGGCGACGACCGCGAACACGGTGCGCGGCCACGAGTCGGTCTGCTGGGGCAGCGCCACGCAGACCTGGTCGGCGGAGATCGCCGGCGGGGCGTCGACGTCGGCGTCCTTCGCGCGGATCGTGTAGTTGGCCTTGCGGAGGTCGAGCGCGGCGCCGGTGAACCGCTCCCCCGCGAGCCGGCCGTCGCGTGTCGCGTCGGCCTGCTTCGCGACCGCGGCCACCCGTTCGACGATGCGGCTGATCTGCTGCTTGGTCGCGGCGGTCGGCTCGGTCTGGGCAGCCGCACCGGTCGCCGTCGCCGTGGGGGTCGGGCTCGCTGCGGAACCGCCCTGGGGCCAGTAGTCGGCCGAGCACCCGGCGAGGCCGAGGGCACCGACAAGGAGGACCGGGATCGCCACGAACGCGCGCCGACCTCGCCGACCACGGGCGGGGACCTGCGCGCCGGCGGCGGCGGCCCGACGGGACGCACGCACACGCGGCGGACGCGAACCGCCGCTGCGGCGACGCGGACCGCGGCCTCGGCGCTGGTGGACGAACGCCCAGACGAGCAGCACGAGGCCACCGACGAGGAAGACGCCACCGGCGACGAGCAACGGCCCGACGCTCGGGGTGGCGGTGTCCCGCGGCCAGGTGACCGAGACGTCGCTCGGGGCCGCGGCCGTGCCGTCGCCGACGATGATCACGGAGACGTCCTTCGGCAGCCGCACCGTGAACTGCCCGGCGCCGTCGTACTCCTGGTACCAGAGGTCGCTGCCGGCGGGGTCCGGGACCGTGGTCTCGCTGCCGGTCGTCCGGCCGACGAGCTTCGCCTGGTCGGCGTCGAACCGCATGGTCGTGTGCTTCGCGTCGCCCACCCAGGCGTCGACGTCGGAGGTCTTGCCGTAGGCCGCGAACACCTTGCCGGAGCCAGCGACGTTGATGCGCTGGTAGCCGGGGTTCGCGTTGAGGGTCGAGCCCGGGATCACCGTCACCGGCGCGGAGCTCTTCGAGGACGACGACGCGACGAGCGACGACGGTGGCTCGAACACGGTCCGCTGGCCGACCGCGAGCGCGACGAGCACCAGACCGATGACGAAACTGACGATCGCCAGGACGAATCGCACGGATCTTCTCCCTACCGCGCCGGGGTGGGGTGACGGCGCGCGAATCAGCGCTCCAGGATAGCGAGCGAGCCTGGACGGCGCATCCCCCGCCGCTGTCCGCGGTCACAGCCGACGGTCTCGACGCGCCACTACAATCGTGGCCGGGCCTTCCCTGTGCCCTCCGCCGAGCACCCAGGAGCGAACACGTGGCGAACGACGAGGCAGAGTTCGGGACCGAGCTGCGCGGGTACCGCCGCGAAGACGTGGACCGTTCGCTGAACGACCTACGCCGCGAGCTCATCAAGTCGAACAACGACCGGGCGGACGCCGCGAAGGAGATCCGACTCCTGCAGTCGCGGGTCTCCGAGCTCCAGGGCGAGCTCGACGAGGCGGGCACCCCCACGTACAGCGGTCTCGGCACCCGCCTCGAGTCCACGCTCCGCGTCGCCGAGGAACAGTCCACCCGGCTGATCAGCCAGGCGGACATCGACGCCCAGCGACTCCGAGCGTCGAGCCGCGCCGAGGCCGACCGCACCCTGCGCGAGGCGCAGGAAGAGGCCCGCGACACCCTCGAGGACGCACGGACCCGTTCCACGAACGAGCTGACCCGTGCCCGCGCCGAGTCCGCCGACACCGTCGAGCGCGCCCGCGCCGAGGCCGGGCTCCTCACGCAGGACGCCCGCAACGAGGCCGCCGCGATCCGCGGTGCCGCCGTGACCGAGGCCGCCGAGGTCCGCTCCATCGCGATCCGCGAGACCAACGCCCTCCGCGCCCAGGTCGAGCACGAGGTCGCCGAGTTGCGCGAGATCGCCCAGCGCGAGTCCGCCGGCGCCCGACAGGCCGCTGCCGACCTGGACCGCGAGACCGAGCACCGTCGGAGCGTCTTCGAGGCCGACCACGCCCGCCGCGTCGAGGACCTCGACCACGAGGAGACGACGCGACGCGACGCACTCGAGCGCGAGGTGACCGAGGGCCGCGCGGCCTGGCACCGCGAGCGGGACGAACAGCAGCAGGCGCACGCGCTCGAACTCGAGACCGGGCGCGCCGACCTCGCCTCCGAGGTCGAACGCCGCCGTTCCGAGATCGACACCGAGCTCGCCGACCGCCGCCGTGTCCTCGACGAGGAGCTCGCCGCCGCACGTGCCGAGTGGGAGCGTGAGCTCGCCGGTGCCCGCACGGCCCTGCAGCAGGAGACCGAGGCAGCCCGTGCCCAGCTCCGGGTGGACGAGGAGCAGACCCGGACCGAGAACGCCCGCCTGGTGCAGGAGACCGCCGACCGCATCGCCCGCGAGCTCGACGAGCACGCCGCACGCATCGACCGCGAGCGCGCCGAAGCCACCGCGGTCGCCGAGCGCGCTGCTCGCGAGCACGAGAACGAGCTCGCCGCCCGCCGGGAGCGCGAGCACGCCGAGGTCGACACCGAGATCGCCGATCGACGCACCGCGGAGCTCGACACCCTCGAGGCCGAGCGCACCGCCCTCCGCCAGGAGATCGACACCGCGCGTGCCGACCTGACGAAGGAGCGCGACGAGGTCCGCGCCGAGATCGCCCGGGAGCGCGACGAGGCCCGCACCACGCTCGAGTCGGAGCTCGCCGCCCGTCGCGACGACGCGGAGCAGGACTACCTGCAGAAGCACCACGACACCGTCACCGAGACGCAGAAGTACCTCGACGAGGCGAACCTGCAGCTGGCCGAGGCGACCCGCCGGGCCTCCGAGGCCCGGGAGCGCGCCGAACGTCTCCAGCAGGAAGCCGACGACCTCGAACGGTCGAGCACCTCGGACGCGCAAGAGCACGCCCGGACGATCGTCGCGGACGCGCAGGACCGCGTGCACAAGATGGTCGCCGACGCCGAGGAACGCACCGCCGGCATCATCGCCGAGTCCGAGGACCGTCTCGCTGCCATCCGCACCGAGCGTGATGCGGTCGCCGGTTACCTCGAGAACCTCCGGGGCGTGCTCACCCACGCGACCGGCCTGCTCGGGAACGCACCGGCGATCGACACCGACGGCGCGGCCGACGACGACCGCCAGGACACGACCGACCGCTAGGCGGGCACGTGCGTCGGGAGCGGCGCGCTGCCCGGCACGACGAGGTCGGCGATCGCGTCGAGCACGATCCGCACGTAGCGCTCCCCAACCCACAGGTGCTTCGCACCCTCGACCGGGACGACCCGGACGTTCGGCGCGAGGACGAACCGCCGTGCCGCCTCGTCCGGCCGCAGGAAGTCGTCGTGCTCGGGGATCAGCGCGACCACCGGCACGTCGACGTCGGCCCAGCGCGCGAGCTCGTCGTCGGACGTGCGGTGCAGCGGCGGCGACAGCAGGACGACTCCGGCGACCCGGCCCGCCTCGACGTGTTCCAGCGCGTGCTTGAGGATCACCTCGGTGCCGAAGGACCACCCGACGAGCCACGGTGTCGGGAGGCCGCGGTCGACGACGTCCGTCACGGCGGCCCGGAGGTCGAACCCCTCGGAGACACCGTCACCGAAGACGCCGTCGGAGGTCCCGCGGGGCGACGTCACCGACCGGAAGTTGAAGCGCAGCACGGCGATGTCCGCCAGGGCCGGCAGGCGAGCCGCGGCCTTCTTCAGGACGTGCGAGTCCATGAACCCGTGCGCCGTCGGGAGCGGGTGCAGCGTCACGATCGTGCCGCGCGCGGGACGATCGAGGGGTTCGGCCAGCTCGCCGACCAAGGTGAGGTGGTCGTCCGTGACGAGCTCGACGTCGGTACGTCGGGCAGGCAGTTCCGTGTTCGAGCGGATCTCGGCGGCGGTGTCGTGGGTCACGCGATGCTCCAGCAGTGGTTGTGCCAGTGGCGACGGGACGCCAGGTCGGCTTCGTCGCCGAGGACGCCGTCGGCCCGCCACACGACGACGTGGGCGGTCCCGGGGAGCACGGTGCCGCCACAGCCGGGGCAGACGTACTCCTTCTGCGCCGACGTCGCCGACACCGGTTGCACGAGGTACTCACGGCCCCGGCGGACCTCGGTGCGCTTCCAGGAGCTCATCAACCGGTCGAGGCCGGACGGTTCGTCCTCGTGCTCGAGGTCACGACCGCGGGGTCGCCGCGGCCGGTTGCTGCGCGGCACCGGAACTGCCGATCAGTACCAGTTGAAGGACTGGCTGTGTCCCCACGCGCCACACGGGGTGCCGTACACGCCGGAGATGTAGTTCAGGCCCCACGTGATCTGCGTGGCCGGGTTGGTCTGCCAGTCGGCGCCGACGGTCCCCATCTTGCTGCCGGGGAGCGCCTGCGGGATGCCGTACGCCCCGCTCGGGTTGTACGCGTTCACGCGCCAGCCCGATTCCTTGTTCCAGAGCGACACCAGGCAGTTGTACTGGTCGGTGCCCCAACCACGGGCGGTGACCATCTGGAGCGCGATCGCCTGGGCGCTGCCCGGGTCGGGCGTGGCCGCGACGGCTGCGAGCGTGTTCGAGGCGCTGACGCTCGTCGTGGCGTCGGCGTCCGTGGCGTCGTCGGTCGTGTCGGTCTTGGGCGCCTCGGTGACCTTGGGCTTGGGGACGGTCACGCCGTACTCGTCACGCGAGACGTCGAACGCGGCGTAGGTGCCGTGCGTGGTGTACTCCTGCGGCGCGACGGGTGCCTTCACCAGCACGGGTGCGGAGACCGCGGCCTGCGCGACGTCGGGCTGCAGCGGGTTGAAGAGCGAGCCGACGACGATGCCGGAGACCGCGAAGAACGACAGTGCGGGGATCGTCGCACGCTTCCGCATGAACGAGTTCACACCGCGAGCGCTGCTGGGCTTCGCTGGCGCGGCGATCGCTCGGGCGCGGCGCTGCTTGACGATGCGGGGGTCGGCGGGCGTCGAAGGGACCGCCCGCGCCACGGATGCCTGTGCGGCTTCGGTGTCCGACACGCGGTTCGCTGCGACCGACTTCGGAGCACTGCCGGGAGCGGTCGGCACCGATGCCGTCACCGCCGTCGGGTTCGCCGTGAGGACCGAGTTCTCCGCCGTGCGGGTTCGGTTCAGTGCCGCGCGGCGCTCACCGGCGGCCGAGAGGCCGAGGTGCTCGCGGGTATCGCGGTCGGAGCTGAGGTCTGCCGTGTGCCTGCCCATGAGTACGACCAGGGTAACGGAATCATCACGGAAAGCGAAGCACCCGTGCGAGCGCGTCGTCAGCGGACGGCGAGCATGACCTCGACGACGGCGTCGAGCAGCGCGTCGACCTGGCCTTCGCGGTAGCCCCCGTGCTTCGGCCGGAACACGATCGAACGCACCTCGGTGAGGCTGAGGGGCTTGCCCTCGCGGAAGTAGCCCCCGAGCCGCTTGGCGAAGGCGTCGACGTCCTTCGGGTGGTAGCCGGTGCCGAGGACACTGACCCGTCTGAACCGCTGGCCGTCCGGACGTTCGAGTCGCTCGACCACGTCGGATGCCTTCGCGCGGGCCTCGGCGTACCAGGCCTTCTGTCCGATGTCGGCGATCTCACGCTCGCGCTCTCGGGCAGCGAAGGCGTCCTCGAGGCGCTCCAGCGCGGCGTCGACGTGCGCGGTCGAGTAGCCGCCCTTGCGCATCGAGAACGCCGTGGCACGGATCTTCGCTGCCTCGATCGCGGGAGCACTGTCGTTCGCCGTGTAGGCACGACGAGCGTCCTCGAGGAAACGCTCGACCTCGTCGACGTCGTATCCGAGGGCGGAGCGGTCTGCGTTCGGGAAGGTGGTGGCCACGGCGACATTCTGCCAGGACCGGACCCTGGTGTGACCTGGACGCGCGGTCAGTGGTTGACGACGAGGTACAGGACGTACGCGACGGCGGCCGACGGCAGGATGCTGTCGATCCGGTCGAGGAGCCCGCCGTGCCCGGGGAGGAACGACGAGATGTCCTTGATGCCGAGGTCGCGCTTGATCATCGACTCGGTGAGGTCCCCCAGGGTGGCGGAACCGGAGATGAGGACACCGAGGATGATGCCCATCCACCACGGCAGTCCGAGCATCAGCCAGCTGACGATGATCCCGACGAGGATGCTCGCCGCGACGGAGCCGGCGAAGCCCTCCCACGTCTTCTTCGGGCTGATCCGCGGTGCCATCGGGTGCTTGCCGAGGTTCAACCCCGTCGCGTACGCGCCGGTGTCGACGGCCACCACCACGAGGATGAACGCGATCACCCAGAGCTTGCCGTCCGGCTGGGCGGAGAGCAGCACGACGCAGGCGCCCAGCAGCGTGATGTACGCCTGGACGAACAGTCCGTTGGTGAGGTCACGGACGACGTTGGCCGCCGGCGGCTTCGTCCGGGCGAGGGCCACCTCGACCAGACGCCAGAGACTGATGAAGACGATGCCACCGAGGAGCGTGAACAGCGCCGGGATCTGCCCGCCGAGGTACGCGGCAGGCACGACACCGACGGCCACGAGCACGCTCGGGATCCGCGGGACGTCCCGACCGGCGAAACGCATCGCGCTCGCCAGCTCGTACACGCCGACGCCGAGCAGGAACGCCGCGACGACCATGAACGACGGCGTCCAGATGAGCAAGGAGCCCAGCATGACCACCGCGAACGCGAGGGCGATGCCGATCGCTGCCGGCAGGTTCCGGCCGGTGCGCGCGGTCAGCGCCTCGTTGCGGGCGCCGAAGTCGGCCTTCCGCTGCCGGAGCTGCGCCTCGAAGTCCGTCCGGGCAGCTCGTGCCCGTGCGTCGAAGTCCTGGCGCAGCCCCTTGGCGGAACGCTTCTGATCTGTGGGGCGGTCATCGCCGCCCTGGTCTGGACGGGGCATCAGACCTCGAGGAGTTCGGCTTCCTTCTTCTTCAGCGCGTCGTCGATCTGATCGACGTGCTTCTTCGTCAGGGCCTCGAGGTCCTTGTCACCGCGCAAGATCTCGTCGTCGGAGATCTCACCCTTCAGCGCGTCGAGGTCGTCCTTGGCGCGTCGGCGGATGTTGCGGATGACGACCTTGTGGTCTTCGCCCTTGCCGCGCACGAGCTTCACGAACTCCTTGCGGCGGTCCTGCGTGAGCTCGGGGATCGTCACGCGGACGATCTCGCCGTCGTTCGAGGGGCTCGCCCCGAGGTTCGGGAACGTCGCGATCGCGCGCTCGATCTCCTTGAGCGCCGACTTGTCGTACGGCGTCACGATGAGCGTGCGCGCCTCGGGTGTCTGCAGCGACGCGAGCTGCGCGAGCGGCGTCGGCGTGCCGTAGTACTCGACCGGGATCTTCTGGAAGAGCGCGGCGTTGATCCGGCCGGTTCGGACGGTCGAGAAGTCGTCCTTGGCGACCTCCACGGCCTTCGCCATCTTCTCGGTGGCTTCGGTCAGGACATCACTGATCACGGTGGTTCTCCTTCGGTACTGGCGTCGAGTCTAGTCAGCGGCGGAGGTCAGTTGCTGACCACCGTGCCGATGCGTTCGCCCCGGATGGCGGCTGCGACGTTCCCGTCGCCCTCCATGCCGAAGACGTGCATCGGCATGCCGTTGTCCATGCAGAGCGAGAACGCGGTCGCGTCGACGACCTTGAGGCCCTTCAGGAGCGCGTCCTGGTAGGTCACGTGGTGCAGCTTCTCGGCGCTGGCGTCCTTCTTCGGGTCCGCCGTGTACACGCCGTCGACGCCGTTCTTGGCGACGAGGACCTCGTCCGCCTTGATCTCGAGCGCACGCTGTGCCGCGACCGTGTCGGTCGAGAAGTAGGGCAGCCCGGCGCCGGCACCGAAGATGACGACCCGGCCCTTCTCGAGGTGCCGCTCGGCGCGCCGCGGGATGTACGGCTCGGCGACCTGCGTCATCGAGATGGCGGACTGCACGCGGGTCGCGGCACCGGCCTGCTCGAGGAAGTCCTGCAGGGCGAGGGCGTTCATGACGGTGCCGAGCATCCCCATGTAGTCAGCCCGGCCACGGTCCATGCCGCGCTGCGAGAGCTCGGCGCCGCGGAAGAAGTTCCCGCCACCGACCACGATCGCGATCTCGACGTCCTGTGCTGCGGTGGCGATCTCCTTGGCGATAGCGCCGATCACGTCCGGGTTCACCCCGAGGGTCCCGGCACCGAACGCCTCCCCCGACAGCTTCAGCAGTACGCGGCGTCGTCCGGTCTTCTCGTCGGTCATCTGTGTGCACCCTTCGTCGTCTTGGGGAAATGTACACGCGCGGTGCGCGCGAAAACGGGGCCAGGAACCGATCGGTTCCTGACCCCGTCACGGGTTCGCTACGCGCCGACCTTGACGCGGGCGAAGCCCTGGATGGTGATGCCGGCGTTCTCGGCGGCCTTCGCGACGGACAGCTTGTTGTCCTTCGCGTAGTCCTGCTCGAGGAGCGCGACCTGCTTGCGGTAGGCGTTGAGGCGGCCCTCGACGATCTTCGGCAGGGCGGCCTCGGGCTTGCCCTCCTCGCGCGTGATCGCCTCGACGGTCGCGCGCTCCTTCTCGATGGCCTCGGCCGGGATCTCGTCGCGCGTGAGGTACGTCGGGTTCGCGAACGCGACGTGCTGCGCGATGGAGCGGGCCTCGGCAGCGTTGTCACCGGCGTACGCGATGACGACGGCGATCTGCGGCGGGAGGTCCTGGCTGGTCTTGTGCAGGTAGATCTCGAAGGCGTCGCCCTCGACACGGGTGACCGTGCGGAGTTCGAGCTTCTCGCCGAGCGCAGCGGCGTTCTCGTCGATGACCTCGGCGACGGTCTTGCCGTCGAGCGGCGCGGCGTTGCCGGCAGCGACGTCGGCGGCACCGGCAGCGGCGACCGCGGCGACGACCTTGTCCGCGAGGGTGGTGAACTTCTCGTTCTTCGCGACGAAGTCGGTCTCGCTCGCGAGCTCGACGACCGTGGCGGCGCCGTTCTCGGCGACGGCGACGACGACGCCCTCGGAGGTGGCACGGTCGTCGCGCTTGGCGACGGCCTTGGCACCCTTGATGCGGAGGAGCTCGACGGCCTTGTCGTAGTCGCCGTCGGCCTCGACCAGGGCGTTCTTGGCGTCCATCATGCCGGCCCCGAGGTCCTCACGGAGCTTCTTCACGTCAGCAAGGCTGTAGTTGGCCATTGACTGGAGTCCTTTCTGGACTGTGTGTTCGAAAGAGAGAGAAAAGGGGCGCCGAGCCGTTCGGCCCGACGCCCCCGGTGGTCACTCGGCGGGGGTGGTCTCCGCAGCGGCCTCGGCCTCGGCCGTGGGCTCTGCGTTCTTCGCCTCGTCGGCGATCGGCTCACCGATCTCCTTGGCGGCGACCTGCGCGTCGGCGTCGTTCTCCTCAACCGGAGCGGCGGGCGCCTCGGTCGTGGCGGCGGCCTCGCCACCGAGGAGCTCCTGCTCCCACTCGGCGAGGGGCTCGGCGGCAGCCTCGTCGTCGCCACCGTTGTGGCGGGTCTTCAGGCCCTCGGCCGCGGCGTCGGCGACGATGCGGGTGAGGAGACCGACGGAGCGGATCGCGTCGTCGTTGCCCGGGATCGGGTACGTGATCTCGTCGGGGTCGCAGTTGGTGTCGAGGATGCCGATGATCGGGATACCGAGCTTCTGCGCTTCGTCGACCGCGAGGTGCTCCTTCTTGGTGTCGACGATCCAGAGCGCGCTCGGGGTCCGCGTGAGGTTGCGGATACCACCGAGGGTCTTGTGGAGCTTGTCCAGCTCGCGCTTCTTGATGAGGAGCTCCTTCTTGGTGAAGCCCTTCGTCGTGTCGTCGAAGTCGATCTCCTCGAGCTCCTTCATGCGCGCGAGGCGCTTGGAGACCGTCTGGAAGTTCGTGAGCAGACCGCCGAGCCAACGCTGGTTGACGTACGGCTGGCCGACGCGGGTCGCCTGCTCGGCGATGGAGCCCTGCGCCTGCTTCTTGGTGCCCACGAAGAGGATCGTGCCACCGTGCGCGACCGTCTCCTTGACGAAGTCGTACGCGCGGTCGATGAAGGCCAGCGACTGCTGCAGGTCGATGATGTGGATGCCCGAGCGCTCGGCGAGGATGAAGCGCTTCACCTTCGGGTTCCACCGACGGGTCTGGTGTCCGAAGTGGACGCCGCTGTCGAGCAGCTGGCGGATGGTGACGACGGCCATGCCGTCCTCCTTGTGTGTTCTCGGCGCGCAGCATGACTGCGCACCTGTTGCGGTTGTGTCGGTCGCGACCCGGTGGTCGTGACCCCTGGCGCCCTGCCCGCGCGGCCGCCCACTCACGAGAGTGGGACCGGTGGCCGCGTGACGTGCTCTGGATCACTGCGTGATCGTGAGCACTGTGGACGCGCGAAGTCAGCGCGCACAGCGCGCTGCTGGATAGATGCTAACAGACTGGAGGCGCGGTGCGGGACGGACCCGCACCGCGCCTCCAGGACGGTGGTCGCTGTGCGTCAGGCCTTGGCACTCACGGTGTCGCCCTCGGCGCTGATGCCCATCTCCTCGAGCGAACGCCCCTTCGTCTCGGGGATCTTCGCGAGGACGAAGAACAGCGAGAGCAGGGCGAACAGGGCGTAGATGCCGTAGGTCACGGTGAGGTTGAAGCCGGACAGGACCGGGAACGTGATCGTGACGAGGAAGTTCGCGATCCAGTTCGCGGCGGAGCCGACGCCGAGCGCGGTCGCACGGATGCGGTTCGGGAACATCTCGCCGAGGAGCACCCACATGAGCGGACCCCACGTGGCACCGAACGACACGACGAACAGGTTCGCGAAGATCAGCGCGATGATGCCCCACGCGCCGGGGAGGTTCGGCTCGCCGTTCACGATCGTCGCCTGCGAGAACGCGATCGCGACCATGAGCAGCGACACGAACATGCCCGACGAACCGGCGATCAGCAGCGGCTTCCGGCCGAGCTTGTCCACCGTGAAGATCGCGATGAAGGTGACCGCGACATTCACCACCGAGGTGATGGTGGAGATGAGGAAGGACTGGTCCTCCTTGAACCCGACGGCCTGCCAGAGCGTCGTCGAGTAGTAGAAGATCACGTTGATGCCGACGAACTGCTGCAGCACGGCGAGGATGATGCCGACCCAGACGATGGGCTGCAGACCGAAGCGGTTGCCCCGGATCGAGCCCTTCTTCTCGCTGGCCTCCTTCTTGATGCCGTCCTGGATCTCCTCGAGGCTCGTGTTCACCGTGTCGCGGGGCACGATCTTCGTCATGACCTCACGGGCATCGTCCGTCCGGCCCTTGGCGAGCAGGTACCGCGGCGATTCGGGCAGCGTGATCGCGAGGATGCCGTAGACGATCGACGGGATCACGCCGACGAGGAACATCCAGCGCCATGCCGGCAGGCCGAGGACGACCTCGGAGGCGCCGCCGGCCGTGACCGCGAACACCTGGTCGGACAGGAGCGCGGCGAAGATACCGAGCGTGATCGCCAGCTGCTGGAACGATGCCAGACGGCCGCGGATGGCCTTCGGCGACACCTCGGAGATGTACGCCGGCGCGATGACCGAGGCGGTCCCGATGCCCAGACCACCGACGAGACGCCAGATCACGAAGTCCCAGGTAGCGAAGGCGAACGCGCTCCCGATCGACGAGACCAGGAAGAGGACCGCGGCCCAGAACATGATCCGCGTGCGACCCCAGCGGTCCGCGAGGCGACCGGCGAAGTACGCGCCGAACGCGCAGCCGATCAGCGCGGACGCGACCGCGAAGCCGCTCGCGGACTCGGACAGGCTGAACTCGTCGCGGATGGCGACGACCGCCCCGTTGATGACGGACGAGTCGAAGCCGAAGAGGAAGCCGCCCACCGCTGCTGCGATGGCGAACGCGGTGACCTTCCCCTTGAACGCACGGTCGGTGCCGTGCCCGGTGGTCGTGTTGGACACGATGCTCCTGGGTTCTGCCGCCGTGCGGGATGCTGCACGGTGCCCCGGCGGTCGGCTGGTTCGCCGTCCGAGCGGCGTTGCGTGTTCCGGAGCGGCCCCGACTGTACTCCCCGATGGGCGCGGGGGCGCAATCGGGGTGGGTGTGGGGCGGGGCGGGGCGGGGCGGGGCGGGGCGGGACCGACTCGGTACGACAACACCGACGTCGTGCGACATCCGCGTCGTCGCACCTTGCAGACGCAACGGTTGCGGACGCGCGGCTGCGACAAGGTCGACGTCGTGCGACATCGACGTTGTCGCACCATCCCGCGCCATCCGTCCTCCACAGGCCTGGAGGCGCGACCCACCGCCCACAGATCGACGTACCTCCGCCCCGGCACACGTCGGAAGACGGGACGGTGGGGCCATGTACTTCGGCTCACGGCCTCGTCACCCGCGCACGAACCCCCGCATGCTCGTCTGTGCGGTCGCGGTCGCGGTCGCGGTTGCGGTCGGCGCGGTGTCGGTCGGCGCGGTGCCCCTCGGCGCGGAGCTGACGGCCGGTGCCGCGACTCCGACACACGGGCGCGAGGCCGTCCGCGGGGCCGGGGTCGCCGCTGCGGAGTCGCGTGCACCGTGGGTCTGGCCGACCGGGACCCGGGTGGTGAGCCGACCGTGGGAGGCGCCGCCCGACGACTACGCAGCGGGGCACCGCGGGCTCGACGTCTCCGCGGTGATCGGTGCCGCGGCGGTCGCGGTCGACGACGGCGCCGTGACCTTCGCCGGCCCGGTCGCCGGTCGGAGCGTGGTGACGATCGACCACGGCGGAGGACTCCGCAGCACGCTCGACTCCGTGACGCCGGCCGTCACCGCCGGGGACACCGTCACGCAGGGCGACACCGTGGGGCACGTCGCGGTCGGACACTGCCCGGCATCGGACCCGTGCCTGCACCTCGGCGCTCGGCTCGACGACCGCTACGTCGACCCGACACGGTTCCTGCCCGCCGCCGAGTGGCCGGTGCTCCTGCCCGAGGACGCCTGGGCCGGGTGACGGGCGCGGCAGTACCGGGTGGCGACGGTCACGCCCGGGGGTGCGCCGTCCGGTAGACCTCACGGAGCCGAGCGGACGACACGTGCGTGTAGATCTGCGTCGTGCCGAGGCTCGCGTGCCCGAGCAGTTCCTGTACCGCACGGAGGTCTGCTCCCCCGTCGAGCAGGTGCGTCGCGGCGGTGTGCCGGAAGGTGTGCGGCCCGCTCGGGCCCTCGCCGGGCAGATCCTGCAGCACGCGCGCGACGATCCGGTAGGCACCGCGCACCCCGAGACGCGCGCCCCGGTCGCCGAGGAACAGCGCACCGGGGTCCACGAGGTCGGACCGCGCGGCGAGGACCGGTCGACCACGTTCGAGCCAGGTCTCCACGGCGTCGCGGGCCGGCACACCGAACGGCACGACCCGCTCACGGCCACCCTTGCCGAGGACACGGACGGTCAGACGCTCGCGGTCGAGATCGAGCACGTCGATGCCGACCAGTTCGCTCACCCGGATGGCCGCGGCGTAGAGGAGCTCCACGACCGCCACGTCCCGCAACGCCGCGGGGTCGTCGGTCGCCGCACGTGCCGCCAGCCCGTCGAGGATGATGCGCACCTGGTCGGACGACACCACCCGGGGAAGGTGTGCAGCCCCCTTCGGCGCCCGGAGCCGCGCACCCGGGTCGACGGCGAGCACGCCGGACTCGCTCGCCCACCGGGTGAAGGCCCGCACGGACGACGACCGTCGGGCGATCGTCGACCTCGCGAGCCCACGGTGGTCGGCGTCCCACAGCCAGTCGCGCAGCAGCTCGAGCCCGAGTCCGCCGACGCGGTCGACCCCACGCCCGGAGGCGAAGGCCACGAGCTGCCCGAGGTCGTTCGCGTACGCACGGACGGTCTGCTCGCTGAGCCCGCGGGCATGCCGGGAGTGGTCGAGGAACACGTCCACGATCCCCGCGAGTTCGTCGTCCGTCCGGTCCGCCACGGCACCAGGGTAGGTCCGGCCACCGTCAGGCCCGCGCCCACCCGCCGGACCCGTGCACGACGAGCCCCTGCAGCTGTGCGAGCGCCAGCGCGTCGGCGACCGCGGCGACGGACATCCCGGACCGCCCGGCGACCTCGTGCTCCGGCATCGCCCGTCGCCCCAGGGCATCGAGCACGCGGAGCACCTCGGGGTCCTGACGGGCACCCGCGAGCGGCTCGTCCGGCTGGTCGGCCGTGAGCGGCCCGCTCGACGCCAGCGCCGCGTCGACGGGGTCCCTCGGGTGGACGACGAGCTGCGCCCTCCCCTGTGCCACGAGCCGGTGGCACCCGACCGACGCCGAGGACGAGAACGCCCCCGGCACCGCGAACACCGGCCGCCCGAGCTGGGCGGCGTGGTGCGCGGTGTTCAGCGCGCCGGACCGCGCACCGGCCTCGACGACGACCGTGACGTCGGCGAGGGCGGCGATGAGACGGTTCCGGGCCAGGAACCGCCACCGCGTCGGTCGGGTGCCCGGCGGGGACTCGGCGAGCAGCGTGCCCTGCCGCGCGACGTTCCGGAGCAGTTCGACGTTGCCGGCCGGGTAGAGCTGGTCGATGCCACCCGCGAGGACCGCGGTGGTCGGTGCTCCGGCGGCGATGGCCACCCGGTGCGCGACGGCGTCGATGCCGTACGCGCCGCCACTGATGATCGAGCACCCGGCGTCCGCAGCCGTCGAGGCGATCTCGGCCGCGGCCTCCGCACCGGCGACCGTGTTCGCGCGCGATCCGACGACGGCGAGACCCGGTCGCGGTGTGGCCGCGGCCGACCGGGTCCAGAGGACGAGGGGTGCGTGCGGGCCGAGGTCGTCGACGGCGCACGGCCATGCCGACGTGCCCGGGACGATGAGGGTGGCCCCGACTGTCCGGGCGGCCGTGAGCACGTCCCCGACGTCCGTGCGGCCGAGCCGTGGCGTCCACCGCTCGACCGCGGCGATGAGCACGGCTCCGAACGCGACGGTGTCCTCGGAGCCCGCGACCCCCGACTCGACACAGCGACCGAGCAGGTCGCCGACGTCGCCGGCGTCAGCCGCCTCGAGCACCGCTCCGAGCGCACGTTCCGGTCCGAGCCCGGTGACGAGCTCCCCGGCCACGGCGTCTCCCGGTTCCGCGATCGTCGACCACGCGATCCGCGAGGCGGTCTCGACGAGATCGACCTCGCCCGCGCCGACGCCGAGCGCAGACCACACCGCGCCGAGCAGGTCGCCGCTGGTGGTCACAGGGCACTCCGGAGCGCGAGGGCGTCGAGCACCTGGCGACTCGCCGGCCGTTCCACGCCCTGCAGGTCCGCGAGGGTCCACGCCAACCGCATCGTCCGGTCCCAGCCGCGCATCGTCAGGGTGCCGAGGTCGAGCGCCTTGTCGAGCGGTGCGGTCGCGCCCGGCTCGGCCCGTCCCTCGGCCCGGAGCCACGTCCCGGCGACCTCGGCGTTCCGCGACCAGTCGGTCCCGCGGAGCCGCTCGGCCATCCGGCTGCGGGCGTCCGCGACGACGCGGCGGGTCTCGGCGGTCGTCGGTGTCGCACCGTCGCCGGCTCGGATGCTGCCCGTCGTCACCCGGGGCACGCGGACGCGGATGTCCAGCCGGTCGAGCAGCGGCCCGGAGATCCGCCCGAGGTACCGCCGGACCGTCGCGGGGCTGCACTCGCAGGGCTGGCGGCTGTCGCCCGCGTTGCCGCACGGGCACGGGTTCGCGGCCAGCAGCACCTGGCACCGCGCGGGGAACTCGGCGGCCCCGGCAGCCCGGTGCACGGTGATCCGACCGGACTCGAGCGGCTGCCGGAGCGCGTCGAGCACCGCACGGGGGAACTCGGGCGCCTCGTCCAGGAAGAGCACGCCGCGGGTGGCGCGGGAGACCGCCCCGGGTCGGAGGATGCCTGATCCCCCTCCGATGAGCGCGACCGCCGACGCCGAGTGGTGCGGAGCTTCCCACGGCGGTCGCTCGGTCCAGGACGCCGAGCCGTGTCCCGCGACGGAACGGACCGAGGCGACCTCGAGCGCTGCCGCACCGTCGAGGTCGGGCAGCAGGCCGGGCAGTCGCTCGGCGAGCATCGTCTTGCCGGCCCCGGGTGGCCCGAGCAGCAGGGCGTGGTGTCCGCCGACTGCAGCGGCGATGACCGCACGCACACCGATCGGGTTCCCGATCACGTCCGCCAGTTCCGCGGTGGGACGGGGATCCGCCGGTGCCGCGATCGGCAGGACCGGCTCGACGTCGACGGCGGGCAGGAGCGCACCGGCGTCGATCGCCGCGGCGCGGAGCGAGTCCACCCCGCGGACCTCCACGCCCCCGACGACCTGTGCCTCGGCGAGGTTGCCGACCGGGAGGACGACCCGAGCCACCCCGGCGTCGCGGGCGGCGAGGAGCATCGGGATGACCCCGACGACCGGGCGCACCCGCCCGTCCAGCCCCAGCTCGCCGATGTACACGACCCGCTCGGACACCGCGGGAGCGATCCCGGCCCCGGCCAGCACGGCCATCGCGATCGCGAGGTCGAACCCGGACCCGCGCTTCGGGATCGCGGCCGGCGTCAGGTTGACGGTGATCCGCCGGGCCGGCAAGGGGCACCCCGCGTTGGCCGCAGCCGCTCGGACACGCTCACGCGCCTCGCCCAAGGACGTGTCCGGCAGGCCGATGATGCTGAACGCGGGCAGCTGGCTGGTCAGGTGCGCCTCGACCTCGATCCGACGGCCGGCCACCCCGATGAGCGCGATGGCCGAAGCCCGTCCGATCCCGGTCGTCACAGCACACCGGCGACGTGTTCGATCCCGACCCGGTCGCCGTCGACGTGCACCGCGAGCGCGTCGATCCGGATCGCCCGGGCGGACACGTCCGGGTGGTCCTCGAACCACGCGGGTACCAGTCGCCGCAACCGGCTGACCTTCGATGCCGTGATCGCCTCGAACGGGTGCCCGGTCGAGTTGCCAGCGCGTGTCTTGACCTCGATGAACACGAGCGTGCACGACTGCCACGCGATGATGTCGACCTCGCCCCGCGCGCAGCGCCAATTGCGTTCGACCAGACGGAATCCGTGGTCTTCCAACCATTCCGCGGCCCGGTCTTCACCGAATCGTCCGAGACTGCTGTTCCGCAGCGGTGTTTGCTCCATGTCGTTGCCTCCGCGTCGACCATCGCGGAGAACGCCGTCGCCCGAGCGACTCCTCGGACGATCAGTGGAGAACGATGGCGAACGCGCGACTGTGGAGGACAAAGCAAGAACCCGGACGACCGAGGTCGTCCGGGTTCTGTGCGATCGCTATCAGTGCGCGGCTGCGTACGCTTCCTGCACCTGGGTGGAGATACGGCCGCGGGTCGAGACCTCGTACCCGTTCTCCTTCGCCCACTCGCGGATCTTCGCGAGTTCTTCGGAGTTTCCGCGCTTCGGGGCCGCCTTCGGAGCGGAACCGCCGGTACGACGACCGGAGACCTTGCGCGCAGCGGCGACGTAGTCGGAGATCGCTTCGCGGAACTTGTCGACGTTGTCGTCCGTCAGGTCGATCTCGTACGACGATCCGTCGAATGCGAATTCGAGGGTACGACCCGAACCCGGGGTGATGGGCGAGTCGTCGAGGTCGTCGACGAGCTGGACTGTGACCTTCTGTGCCATGGCGCGCTCCTGCAATCGGGGACGTGAATTCCCCATCACATTAGCGCGAAGAAATCACCGGAGTCGAATTGCCGCGGTGTTTCTCAGCAATTGCATTACAAGTTGAAGATCACTCGTCGAGTGCGAGTTCCTTCGGGAGCTCGAGTTCACGCGACGTGAGTTCCTCGACGTTCACGTCCTTGAACGTGAGTACCCGGACGGATTTCACGAACCGGTCGGAACGGTAGACGTCCCACACCCAGACGTCGCTCATCGTCAATTCGAAGTAGAAGTCGTGCTCGGTGTCCCGGCGGGCGAGTTCGACCTCGTTCGCCAGGTAGAAACGCCGCTCGGTCTCGACCACGTACCGGAACTGCGACACGACGTCGCGGTACTCGCGGTACAGGGCAAGTTCGACCTCGCGGTCGTAGTCGTCGAATTCGTCGTCATCCATCGCTCCCCCAGTCTACGGCGACCGGAGCACCCACGGCACAACACCCGACCGGACACACGGCCCGACGCGCGAGGACCCACGAGGGACCACCCGCGTCAGCCCGCCAGCGCGTCCAGTTCCTCGAACCCGTCCAGCGACATACTCGACGCCTGGTGCAGCCAGCTCTTCCGGTGCAGCGCGTGGGCACCGACCGATCGGATGGCGTCGTAGTGCGCGGTCGACCCGTAGCCCTTGTTCGACGCCCACGCGTAGTGCGGCGCCTCGTCGTGCGCCGCCGTCATCAGGGCGTCCCGAGCGACCTTCGCCACCACCGACGCAGCAGCCACCGATGCACAGTCCCGGTCGGCCTTGACCCGCACGACGACCTCGAGCGGGTCGGACGGCAGCCGCAGGGACGCCGGCACGGCCCGGGTGAGCCAGTCGAACGACCCGTCGAGCACGACGACGGCCCCGTCGAGCGAAAGCCCGTCGTCGACGAGCGTGCTGATGGCGGCGGCCCCGGCCTGACCGAGGGCCGGGACGATGCCCTGCTGGTCGACGACGTCGGCGGACGCCATCCCGACAGCGGTCCGGGTCCACTGTCGGACGACCGGGTCGAGCGCCTCACGCCGTGCGGCGCTGAGCAGCTTCGAGTCCGCGAGTCCCTCAGGCACCCGACCGATGTCGATCGTGACGGCAGCGACCCCGACGGCCACGGGACCGGCGATCGCACCGCGACCGACCTCGTCCATGCCGATCACGGTCACGCGTCCGGCACCCAGGAGCTTCTTCTCGACCCGGAGCGACGGACGGATCGCGGTCACTCGTCCCGCTCCTCCACGCCGGCGAACACGTCGGGGTAGTCGTCGAGCCAGGTCCACCGGCTCGTCGGCCAGGAGATCACGAACGCCCGGCCGGTGACGTCGGACATCGGGACGAAGCCCTTCGACGGGGTGTCGCCGTTGTAGCGGGAGTCCTTCGAGTCGTACCGGTTGTCACCCATCACCCAGATCGTGCCCTTCGGCACGGTCACCGAGAAGTCGGTCCCGGATGCGCGGGTCTCCCCCGTCGGCAGCTTCAGGTAGGGCTCCTTGATGGGCACACCGTTGACGGACATCTGTCCGAGGTCGTTGCAGCACGACACCTTGTCGCCGGGCAGACCGATCACACGCTTGATGAGGTGGTCGTCGCTGTCCCCGGTGCCGAGCCCGACCTGGGTGAGGAGCCAGTCGATCGACTTCGCGGGCTGCGTGTCCGGCGTGACGTTCGGCACTTCCGACCCGGTGAGCCAGCCGCCCGGATCCTTGAACACGACGACGTCGCCACGCTTGAGTGCCACCATCCCCGGGACGAGCTCGTTGACGATCACCCGGTCGTTGATCTGCAGCGTGTTCTCCATCGACGCCGACGGGATGTAGAACGAGCGGATCAGGAACGTCTTGACGAGGAACGAGACGAGCAGCGCCGCGATGAAGATGATGACGAGGTCCCGGATGAACGTGAGGACGCCGTTCCGCTTCTTCTCGACACGGGGCCGGCGCCCGGTTTCGTCAGTCGTGTCCGTCATTTCCACTCTCGTTCGCACACCCGGGTCCGCACGCCACGACCGGGAGGGAGCCAGCACAAAGGAAAGCCCCCCGTCGATGCACAACCGTACATCGGCGAGGGGCGAGCAGCGGCGTCCGGCTCGCGGACGCTCACTGTGAAGGCGATCAGGAGTCGCGCTTCTCCTTGATCTTGCGGCGGGCCGCCTTGCCACGGAGTTCGCGGAGGTAGTAGAGCTTCGCGCGACGCACGTCACCCTTGGTGACGATCTCGATGTGGTCGATGATCGGCGAGTGCACCGGGAACCAGCGCTCGACGCCGACCTGGAAGCTCACCTTGCGGACCTTGAAGGTCTCGCCGAGGCCGTGGCCCTGGCGGCCGATGACGACGCCCTGGAACACCTGGACACGCGAGCGCGTGCCTTCGATGATGTTGACGTGCACCTTGATGGTGTCGCCGGGACGGAAGTCCGGGACGTCGGTGCGCAGCGATGCTGCGTCGACGTGGTCGAGGAGCTGGCTCATGATTGGGTCACTCTCTGCGGACGCACACGGGTCGCCGCGGATCGAATTCGGTAAGAAGGGTGGTGTGCCCGGTGTCGGCGACTCCCCCGTGGCAGAGCCCAGCCAGGGCACGGCTACCCATCTTGCCACAGCAGACCAGCCGCGCAAAACGCACACCGGAAAACACGCGAGGATGGACGCATGATCGAACTCCGCACCCCCGCTGAACTGGACGGCCTCCGCGTGGCCGGGCGGTTCGTGGCCGACGTCCTCGACGAGCTCCTCGAGACGGTCGACGTCGGTGTGAACCTGCTCGACCTCGACCGGGTGGCCGCGCGGATGATCGCCGACCGTGGTGCCGTCAGCTGCTACGTCGACTACCACCCGTCGTTCGGCAGGTCGCCGTTCGGCAGGAACCTCTGCACGTCGGTCAACGACGCCGCGTTGCACGGCCTGCCCCACGACCGGACGCTCGTCGACGGTGACCTGGTGAGCCTGGACTTCGCCGCGAGCGTCGACGGTTGGGTCGCGGACTCCGCCGTCACGGTCCAGGTCGGCACGCCGCGGGAGGACGACCAGCGCCTCATCGAGACCGTCGAGCGCGGACTCGCCGCCGGCATCGCGCAGTTCCGGACCGGCAACAAGCTCGGGGACGTGTCGTACGCGATCGGCCGCGTCGCGAAGGACGCCGGCTACGACGTGAACCTGCAGTTCGGTGGGCACGGCGTGGGCCGGACGATGCACGGCGATCCGCACGTCCCGAACGACGGCCGGCCCGGCCGCGGCCTCAAGCTCCAGAAGGGGCTCGTCGTCGCGATCGAGCCGTGGCTCATGCAGGGCACCGACGAGCTCTACCAGGACGAGGACGGCTGGACGCTCAAGAGCGTCGACGGCTCGCGTGCGGCGCACGTCGAGCACACCGTCGCGGTGACGGAGGCCGGTCCGGAGGTGCTCACCCTGCGTCGCGCCCAGCGCGCCGGCTCGAGCGACTGACGGACTGGAGGCGCGGTGCGGGCCCGCCCCGCGCCTCCAGTCCGTCGAGCGGTCCGGCCCATTGCACGTGACCTGGAAAGCGGAAACGCGCGTAGGGAGTCGAAAGAAACGACCTCCTACGCGCGAAACAGCCTCCTACGCGCAGAACGGCGCCAAAGGCCCCCGCTACGCGGACGGCGGCAGCAGGTCCGGCCGGACGCGCCGCGTCCGCTCCACCTGCTGCTCGTGCCGCCACGCGGCGACGCGGCCGTGGTGCCCGCTGAGCAGGACCTCCGGCACGTCGATGTCCCGCCAGGACGCGGGCTTGGTGTACGACGGGTACTCGAGCAGGCCGTCCTCGTGGGACTCCTCGACGAGTGACTCCGGGTTGCCGACGACGCCGGGCACGAGGCGTCCGACGGCCTCGATCACGGCCATCGCCGCGACCTCGCCACCGTTCAGCACGTAGTCCCCGAGCGACAGTTCGACGACCGAGCAGCGCGACGCCGCCCACTCGAACACGCGGGCGTCGATGCCCTCGTAGCGCCCGCAGGCGAACACCAGGTGGGGTTCGACGGCCAGCGACCGTGCGAGCGACTGCTTGAACGGGGTACCGGCCGGGGTGGGGACGACGAGCGTCGACGACCCGTCGGGCCGCAGGATCGACTCGAGCGCCTGCGCCCACGGCTCGGGCTTCATGACCATGCCCGCTCCCCCGCCGTACGGGGTGTCGTCCACGGTCCGGTGCCGGTCGGTCGTCCACGAGCGGAGGTCGTGCACGTGCACGTCGAGCAGCCCGTCGGTGCGGGCCTTGCCGAGCAGGGACACGTCGAGCACGGAGAAGAACTCCGGAAAGATCGTGACGATGTCGATGCGCACGCGCGCTAGTCCGTCACGGTCTCGGGACGCGACGTGTCCTCCGGGTCCTCGAAGAGGCCGGTCGGCGGCGTCACGGTGACGGTGCCCGCGGCGATGTCGACCGCGGGGACGATCGCCGAGACGAACGGCACGAGGACCTCGCCACGGTCGGGCGTGTCGATCGCGAGCAGGTCCTGCGCCGGCAGGTGGTCGACCCGGGCGACGGTGCCGACCTCGACGCCGTCGCGGAGGACCTTCAGGCCGACCAACTGGTGGTCGTACCAGGCGTCGTCCTCGCCGGTCTCGGCGTCGGCGTCCTGCTCGACCCAGAGGATCGCACGGGCGAGGGTCTCAGCAGCCGTGCGGTCCCCGATGCCCTCGAAGAAGGCGACCGGGTGGCCGTTGTACCAGCGCAGCTCGTCGAGCGCGATGGTCTTGCCGGCCCACGGCGAGTCGTCGGGGACCTGGAGCGTGAAGACCGCTCCGCGCGTGAACCGACGGTCCGGGTCGTCGGTGTAGAGCTCGAGCTTGATGCCGCCCTTGAGCCCGTGCGCCTTCGTGATTCGACCCACCCGGAGCTGGGTCGTCTCCCTAGGAATCGGTGTCGACCACGTCGACACGCACCCGCTTGCCATCGGCCAGAGCCGTGACGAGGGTGCGCAGCGCCTTTGCGGTCCGTCCGGCGCGACCGATCACGCGGCCGAGGTCCTCGGGGTGCACGCGCACCTCGAGGACCTCGCCCCGCGCGGAGGTGGAACTGGCGACGCGCACGTCGTCAGGGTGATCGACGATCCCCTTGACGAGGTGCGTCAGCGCGGATTCGAGCAAGGAATTACGCCTCGGTCGTCTCTGCGGTCTCGTCAGCCGTCTCCGGAGCAGCGGCCGGGGCCTTCTTCTCCGACTTCGGCTTGAGGACGGCCTTCTTGGAAGCGTCGACCGTGAACGGCTGCTTCGGCTCGGCGACCTTGACCTTGGACGCGGTGTCCTTCTCGCCCTTGAACTTGGCCCAGTCACCGGTGAGCTTCAGCAGCGCGGCGACCTGCTCGGTCGGCTGCGCGCCGACGCCGAGCCAGTAGAGCGCACGCTCGGACTCGATCTTGATGACCGAGGGCTCCTCGGTCGGGTGGTACTGACCGATCTCCTCGATCACACGACCGTCGCGCTTGGTGCGCGAGTCGGCGACGACGATGCGGTAGTACGGCGCACGGATCTTGCCGAGGCGCTTGAGACGGATCTTGACAGCCACAATTACTCCTGTTGCGTGTTGTTGTGGTTGAACCGGAACCGCGGGCGTGGGGGCACACACGGTGGAAGCTCGGAATGAGTCGCGCACAGCTGGATAGAGGGTCGAGCAGGCGCGATTCGACCGTTCATTCTTACAGATTCCCGGCCGGGATGCGAGTCGACGCGCTAGGGGGCGAGTCGCCGGACGGCTTCGAGCGCTTCGGACGTCGCGCGGACCGCGTCCACGCTCCGTGCGTCGCGCGCGCCGCCGACGACGGCGAAGGGCACACCGGCGTCCTGGAGGCGCGTGACGAGTCCGTCAGGCGCGTCACCCTCGGTGTCGATCGCGCGTTCCTGCCCGGCGCAGACCACGACGTTGTCCGCCGGGATCGCGTGCTCCTCGCCGACCTCGTCGCGGATCCAGAGCACGCCGGGTTCGATGCGGAGGTACTCCTGCACGCCCCCGACCATGTGCACGCCGGCGTCCCGCAGCCGCCCGATCGCGACCCACCGCGAGGTGATCCCGACGCCCTGCCCGAACTTGCCGGAACGGCGGAGCACGGTGACGTCGGTGCCGGGGCGGAGCGTGCGGGTCGCCGCGGGGAGGCGCTGTGGCACGTCCCCGACGACGGCCTCGGACACGTCGAGGTCCCAGCGGGCGGCGAACTCGGTGGCACGGTGGGCCTCGTCGGGCGACTCGACGAGGAAGGCAGCGGTGTCGACACCGATGCCCCCGCCGCCGATGATCGCGACGGTGCCGGCGGGGACACCCTCCCGCAGGGCCCGCTCGTATGACCGGACGTGGGGCAGCGCGGCTCCCGGGATGTCGACGGCACGTGGGACGACCCCGGGCGCGAGTACCACGGCGTCGCTGCCGGTCAGGTCGTCGGCGGTCGCGGGACGGCCGAGGTTGATCGTCGCACCGCGCTGGTCGAGCTCGGCTCGAGCGGACCGGACGGTGGCGGCGTAGTCCTCCTTGCCGGGCACGAGCGCGGCGAGGCCGAACTGGCCGCCGAGCTCGTCGGAGGCCTCCCACAGCGTCACGGTGTGCCCGCGCCGTGCGGCGTCGACCGCGGCTGCGAGTCCGGCCGGCCCGCCGCCGACGACGTCGACCCGCTTCGGCGACGCCGTGGGCCGTGCTGGGAACGCGACCTCGCGGGCGGCACGCGGGTTGACCAGGCACGACACCGGCTGGCCGATGATCGACCGGTCGAGGCAGGCCTGGTTGCAGCCGATGCAGGTGTTGACGAGGTCGAACGCGCCGGCGAGCGACCGGTTCACGATCGCCGGGTCGGCGAGGAACGGGCGGGCGAGGGCGACGGCGTCGAGGAGCCCGTCCTGCAGCACCGTCTCGCCGTCCCGGAGGTCGGTCATCCGGTTCGACGCGATGACCTTCACGTCCGGGTGTGCCGAGTCGCGCACGACGCCGGCGATGCGCGAAGCGTAGGACAACCACGCACCGTGCGGCACGGCGGCCTGCACGGTCGGCGTCCGGGACTCGTGCCAGCCGATCCCGACCGAGATCCCGTCGAGACCGAGCGGCAGCAGATCGTGGACGAGGGCGTCGACGTCCGCGTCGGTGGAGGACCCGGGCATCAGGTCGGCCCCGGAGAGTCGGATCGTCACGGCGAGGTCCGGCACCGCGGCGCGCACGGCCCGCACGACCTCCACGGTGAACCGGCGTCGGCGCTCCGCGTCACCGCCCCACTCGTCGTCGCGCAGGTTCGTCAGCGGCGACTGGAACTGGTTGATGAGGTAGCCCTCGGACGCCATGATCTCGACGCCGTCGAACCCGATGTCGCGGGCGCTCCGGGCGGCGGCGGCGAAGTCCTCGATGGTCCGCTCGATGTCGTCGGCGGTCATCTCCGCGGGCACGACGCCGCGGGCGGCCGCCCACGGCAGCGCCGACGGCGCCAGGACCCGCTGGGGCTCCCCGTGCCGGTCGACCATGCCCGATGCGAGGGCGTACCGACCGGCGTGGAACAGCTGCGCGAGGATCGTCGAGCCCTCCTCGTGCACGGCGTCGACCGCCGTGCGGAACCGCTCGTCCGCTCCCCCGACGCCGAACACCGCGAAGTCCGGGCCACCACGGGCCTCGTCGTTCACCGCGATGCCCCCGGTGATGATGCACGCGGCACCACCAGCGGCGCGCTCACGGTAGAACGCCGCCATGCCGGCACCGCCGTCGTCGTGCACCTCGAGCCCGGTGTGCATCGACCCCATGACCACCCGGTTCGACAGGTGCAGGGGGCCGAGCGTCCACGGCGAGGAGACGACGGCGAGGTCGGGCATGGCGACGGTGCTCATGCGCCTACTCTGCCGTGTCGGACGCCGCGTCGGCTGCAGGCGGCAGGACCGCGTCGCGCAGCGGCGACGTCGTGTCCGCCCAGAACGGCGGCGCGATCACGGTCAGGCCGCCGTCGACCGACAGCACCTGGCCGGTGATGTAGCCGGCCTTGTCGGAGAGCAGGAAGTCGACCGCGTCGGCCATGTCGTCGGCGGTGCCGGGGCGTTGCAGCGGGAGCTTCTCGAACACGGACTCGATGGGCGCCTGGCCGGGGACCTTCGTGTAGAAGTACTCGAGCGAGTCGGTGTCGATGAGCCCGCCGTTGACCGCGTTCACGGTGATCTGCCGCGGCCCGAACTCGACCGCCATGTACTTCATGTAGGACTCGCTCATGGCCTTCGCGGCGCCGAGCGCGGCGTACGTCGGGAAGGCGCGGAGCGACCCGTACGAGGTGACCACCACGATGCGGCCGCCCTCGTCCATGAGCTGCGCGGCGCGCTGCGCACCGAGCACGAACGAGCGGGCGTTCGTGGCGTAGCTGCGGTCGAGGTGGTGCAGCTTCAGGTCCGCGACGGGCTTGAAGGCGCTGGCCGCCGCGTTCGCGACGAAGTAGTCGAGGCGACCGTAGGTGTCTCGCACCAGGTCGAACAGCGCGTCGATCGACTCCGGCTGCTCGATGTCGACCTGCGCCGTGATCCCGTCGCCGCCGGCGGCCTTGACGTCGGCGAGCGACTCCTCGGCCAGGTCGGCGTTGCCCTTGTACGTCACGACGACGGTCACGCCGCGCTGGCCGAGCTTCTGCGCGAGCAGGCGGCCGATGCCGCGCGAGGCTCCCGTGATGAGTGCGATGGGTGCGGTGGTGGAATCGGTCACTTCAGTCCTTTGCGTGCGTGCGTGGAGACGGACGGGAGGCGCGGGGCGGGCCCGCACCGCGCCTCCAGTCCGCTGGTGGGTTGCGGTCTAGAACCCGGCCTGGCCGGTCACGACGGCGCGGCCGACGACCAGCTTCTGGATCTCGTTGGTGCCCTCCTCGAAGCGCTGCGCGCGCGCGTCGCGGTAGACGCGCTCGATCGCGTTGCGCTTCCAGTAGCCCTGGCCGCCGTGCACCTGCAGGGCCTTGTCGGTGACGCGGGCCAGCATGTCGACCGCGACCATCTTCGAGGCGCTGGACAGCGTGCCGGCGTCCGGACGGCCTTCTTCGTAGGCGCGCGCAGCCTCGAGCACCAGGGCGCGGGCGGCGGCGATGTCGGCGTAGTTCTCGGCCAGGTAGAACTGGATCGCCTGCCGGCTGGAGAGCTGCTTGCCGAACGTCTCGCGCTTGTTCGCGTACTCGACGGCGAGCTCGTTCGCGCGTTCGGCGAGGCCGACGGCGCTCATCGCGACGGACACCCGGCTCGGCAGGAGGAAGCCGCCGAGGGCGACCTCGAGCCCCTGGCCCTCGGCACCGAGCAGCGCGCTGGCGGGCACGGGCACGTCGGTGAAGCGGAGGATCGCGTGGTCGGTGCCGCGGATGCCCATGGTGTCGGAGTCGTCGATCACCTCGGCGCCGGGGAGCCCGGTGTTCGGCATGAGGAACGCGACCGTGCCGTCCTGGCCCGTGGTGCCCTCGAGGCGCGCGGCGATGAGCCAGTAGTCGGCCTTGACGCCGAACGTGATGAGGTGCTTCTCACCGTTCATCACGTAGGTGTCGCCCTCGCGACGAACGGTGGTGCGGATGTCCGCGCCGGTGCCGGCAGTGGCCTCGGTCAGCGTGAACGCGACGAGCTTGTCGCCGGCGACGCTCGGCTTGACGACCTGCTCGAGCTGCTCCGGCGTCGCGTACGGCTCCATGGCGCGCCACGTGCCGTTGATGACGTGCACGAGCATCCGGATCGACGCGTGCGAGCGGGAGACGATCTCCATGATCTCGAGGTACCGCGAGAACGGGATGCCCCGCCCGCCGAGCTCCGCCGGGGCGGCAAGGCTGAGCCAGCCCTTGTCCTTGAGCTCCTGGAAGAGCTCGGGCGACACCTGGCCGGTGCGCTCGATCTCCTCGGCCCACTCCTCGCCGCGGCCGCGGACCCACTCGGTCACCTCGGCCTTGAGCTGCTGGAAGGCGGCTTCGGTCTGGGGCTCCATGACCATCGTCATCGTTCAGTTCTCCTTCGTCGCGACGAGCGCGGCTGCCTGCTCGCGCAGGACGTTCTTCTGGACCTTGCCGACGGCGTTGCGCGGCAGTTCGTCGATGTACTCGAGCCGCTCCGGCCAGTAGTACTTGCTCACGCCGGCCTTGTCGAGCGCGCGCTGCATCCCCGCGAAGTCGAGCCGTTCCGACCCGGCGGCCGGGACGATGAACGCGCAGGCACGTTCACCCAGGCGGACGTCCGGCATCGCGACGATCGCGACGTCGGTGACGAGCGGGTGCTGGTAGAGCAGGTTCTCGATCTCCACCACCGGGATCTTCTCGCCACCGCGGTTGATGACGTCCTTGATGCGGCCGGTGATCGAGAGGAAGCCCTTCTCGGACACCTTCGCCAGGTCGCCGGTGCGGTACCAGCCGTCCTCGGTGAAGACGTCGTCCGTCAGGTCGGGGCGGTCGAGGTACCCGTCGAACATGGTCGGCGAGAACAGCTCGAAGTTGCCCTCGGTGTCCGCCGGGAGCTCGTGGCCCTCGTCGTCGACGATGCGGATCGTGATCCCGGGCAGCGCCCGGCCGTCGTGCCCGTAGGCGTCCGCGGGGTCGTCGCCCGGGCTCGACAGGGCACCGAGGCAGGTCTCGCTCGTGCCGAACGCGCCGAGGATGGCGCTGCCGAGGACCGTGCTCGCCCGCTGTGCGAGCGCGCGGGGCACCGCGGCACCGGTCGGGACGAAGATGCGCAGGCTCTCCGGAGCCGGTGCCCCCGCCTCGACGAGGTCGACGAGGTCGGTGAGGAACGGCGTCGCGCACTGCACGAACGTGGCTCCCGCGGCGCCGAACGCCTGCTCGAGGGCGACGGTGCCGTCCCAGACGGGCTGGATGACCTGCGGGGCGCCGAGGCGGAACGCCAGGAGCATGCCGTACAGGAAGCCGGTCTGGTGGGCGAGCGGCGACGGGATGTAGATCCGGTCCTCGCTCGTCAGGCCGGACTGCGCCACGTGCATCGCGGTCGCGAGCCCGAGGGTGCGGTGCGGGTGCTGCACGCCCTTCGGCTCCCCCGTGGTGCCGCTCGTGAACAGGAGCTGGCAGACGTCGTCCGGACCGGGGGCGTGCGCGGCGATCTGGTCGAGGTCGACCTGCACGGACTCGAGCGCGGTGTCGAAGTAGCGCCAGTTCCACTCGCTCGCGCTCACACGGTCCATCGCGTCCGACGGCAGCGGCGGCTGGTTCGTCGGGGTGTCCCCCTGGCCGCGTGCCTCGGAGCGCAGGACCACGACGTGCTCGACCGACAGCCGACGCTTCTGCGCCTTCGCCTCGTCGATGACGTCGAGCATCTCGAGCGCCGGACGACGCTTCCGGAACAGGTTCGGCAGGAACACGACCCGGGCACGGGAACGGGCGAGGGTCATGGTCGTCTCGCGCGGACCGAACACCGGCATGATCGGCGTCGCGACGGCACCGATCTGGATCGCGCCGAGGGTGATCGAGACGAACTCGCGCCAGTTCGGCAGCTGCATCGCGACGGACTCACCCGTGCGGACGCCGAGTTCGAGGAGCAGCGCGGAGACCTTGTCGGCCTCGTCCTGCAGTTCCTTCCACGTCGTGTTGACCGGCTCCGGACCGCCGACCTCGATGACCGCGAGGCCGTCGGGGTCGGTCTGCGACAGGGAGCGGACCTTCTCGCTCAGGACGAGCGGGTCGGCGTCCACGCCGGTCAGTTCGGGCATCCGGTTCGTCGTCTCGTGGGAATCGGTCTCGTCGGAATCGCCGAGGTCGGTGCGCTGCGCCGCAAGCTCCGGGCGGTCCGCGGCTGCCTCGGCGGCGTCGGCCCGGTCGTCGCGGGCGATCTGTGCGGCGAGGCCGTCGCCGACCTCCATGTCGAGGCCGACGGAGTTCATCGCCTCGAGGAAGGTCGGGTACGAGATCCGGTACGCCCGCGGGTAGGTCAGTGCCGACGTGCCCTCGGCCTTCGACGCGGCGACGGCGAGGGACATCAGCACGCGGTGGTCGTTGAACGACGACATCGGGGAGCCGTGCAGCTCGCCCGCACCGACGCCCGTCACGCGCAGTTCGTCGGCGCCCTGCTCGGCCCGGCCGCCCATCCGGTTCAGCTGGAGCATCGCCGCCACGCGGTCGGACTCCTTCAGCCGGATGTGCGCCACGTTCCAGAGGCGGGTCGTGCCCTCGGCGAAGGTGGCCATGGTGGACAGGATCGGGAGCAGGTCCGGGATCGGCTGGCAGTCGATGTCGAGGGGCTTCAGAGGTGAGCCGTCGTGCTCGATGCGCACGAAGCCGGTCTCCTCGTCGATCCGCATCGGGACGCCCATGGCCGTGGCGAGGTCGAGGAACTCGCTCTCCGGGTGGTCGGTCTCGGCGGTGGTGAAGGCCGTCATGCCCCGGAGCAGCAGGTTCGACTCGCGGATGCCCGCGGCGGCGATCCCGAACGCGGCCGAGCCGATGTCCGGCGGGATGACGTAGTCGTGCGGCGTGGCCTGCTGGTTCGCGGGGATCCGGTACTCGAGCCAGTCGTCGGACACCTCGACGGCGAGCCCGAACTGGCGCATCATCCGGACGGTCAACTCGACGTAGGGCTGCTCGTTGAGCCGCCCGCCGGTGATGTGGATGCGGGTCTCCTGCTCGGCGAACGGCGCCACGAGGAGCAGTCCGGAGATCCACTGCGACAGGGTGCCGGCGATCGAGACGTCGCCACCGCGCGGACGCTTCGGCTGGACGGTGACCGGCGGGCAGTCGTTCGTCGCCTCGAGCTCGACGCCCATCTGCTGGAGCGAGGTGAGCAGCGCCTTGATCGGGCGGCGCTGGAAGTACTTCATGCCCGAGAGCGTCATCGGCTTGTCGGCCAGGGACGCCAGTCCCGTCATGAAGTACAGGGTGGTGCCGGAGGACCCCATGTTCAGGATGCCGTCGGCACCCCGGGATCCGTGGTCGACGACGTCGGTCGCTTCGTAGCGCCCGCCGAGGCCGGTGACTTGGTACTCGTTGCCACGGCGCTTGACGTCGACGCCGAGCGCACGGAGCGTGCCCACGGTCCACTCGACCTGCCGGGTGGCACTGATCCCGGAGACGATGCTCGTCCCCTTCGCCAGCGACGCGAGCACCAGCGCGCGGTGCGCGTGGTACTTCGAGACCGGGATGTCGAGTTCTCCGACGAGCGGTGCGGACGTACCGCGCACGACCAACTGCATGCGTACCTCTTCCCTGTTGAGCGCTTCTACGGTACGCCCGGTGTGGAACTACTGTGAATCGGATCCGCACGACCGGAGCCGCCGTTCCTTGTGCGTGTCCGACAAGGTTCCGGGCAGGATGTTCAGCATGGACATCCGCTTCACCGAGTCCCGCCCGTCGACCATCGGCGTCGAGTGGGAGCTCCCCCTGGTCGACCGGGACACCGGCGACCTCACCCCGCGCGCCCCCGCGGTCATCTCCGCCGTGCAGCAGCGCCTCGGCGACCGCGACCGGGTGACCGAGGAGCTCCTCACCAACACCGTGGAGGTCGTCACCGGCGTGCACTCGCGGGTGCAGGACGCGACGAGCGAGCTGTCCGGGATCATCGGCGAGGTCATCGACGCAGCCGAACCGCTGGACGCGCAGGTCATGTGCGCCGGCACCCACCCCTTCGCCGTCTGGGACCAGCAGGAGATCACGCCGGACAGCGAGCACTACACGACCCTCATCGACCGGACCCGCTGGTGGGGACGGCAGATGCTCATCTGGGGCGTCCATGTCCACGTCGGCATCGACGACCGCGACAAGGCGCTCCCGATCCTCGGCGCGATGCTCCCCTACGTGCCGCACCTGCAGGCGTTCACCGCCTCGAGCCCGTTCTGGGCGGGCATCGACACGGGCTACGCGTCGAACCGAGCCCTGATGTTCCAGCAGCTCCCCACGGGTGGCCTGCCGCCGCAGCTCGGCGCGTGGGCGAACTTCGAGGAGGTCGTCGACGACCTCGCCCGCACCGGTGTCATCGAGGGCTTCAAGGACCTCCGCTGGGACATCCGCCCGTCGCCGGGCTGGGGCACGCTCGAGAACCGCGTGTCCGACGGCATCTCGACCCTGCACGAGGTCGGGGCCGTCACCGCCCTCGTCCAGTGTCTCGTCACGGCGTTGTCGGACCGGCTCGACGCCGGCGAGGCCCTGCCGACCATGCAGCCCTGGTTCGTCCGGGAGAACAAGTGGCGCGCCGCCCGCTACGGCATGGAGGCGGAGATCATCACGAACGCCGCCGGCGACGAACGGCTCGTGACCGACGAGGTGCACGACCTGATCGGACGGCTCGACCCGATCGCCGAGCGCCTCGGTTGCCAGCAGGAGCTGCACCACCTCGACACGATGATCGAGCGGGGCGCGTCGTACCAGCGGCAGCTCAAGGTGGCGCAGGAGAACGGCGGGGACCTCCGCGCGGTGGTCCGGCACCTGGTGACGGAGTTCCGCGAGTCCCTCTGACCCGCCGGCGGGTGGGCCGTTCCGCGCGTAGGAGGTCGTTCCGCGCATAGGAGGCGGGATCTTCCTGCCTCCAACGCGCGGATCGGCTTCCTACTGCGCGTGCGATGGGAAAGAACGTCGCGACGAGCCCACAGGCGGACGGGAGGCGCGGTGCCAGCCCGCCCCGCGCCTCCCGTCCGGACCTGGGTGCGTCGCACCCGTGTGCCCGTTCCGCGCGTAGGAGGTCGTTCCGCGCATTGGAGGCGGGATCTTCCTGCCTCCAACGCGCGGATCGGCTTCCTACTGCGCGTGCGATGGGAAAG
>NZ_VDZH01000001.1:0-45062 GCF_007673235.1 Curtobacterium pusillum | reverse complement strand
GAACGTCGCGACGTGCGCACAGACAGACGGGAGGCCCGTGGCGGATCCGCCACGGGCCTCCCGTCTGCTGGCGGTCGCGTCAGCGACCCAGGAACTTCTGCAGGCTCGCCAGCTCTTCCTCGGTCGGCGCCTTGCCGCCCTTGGCACCGCCGCCGAGCCCGAGGCCGGAGCCCTTCGGCGCCTGCTGCGGCGCGGCCGCTGCACCGGCCGCGAGGGCCGCACGCTTCGCCGGGTTGCCGACCTTGGACTTCTTCTTGCCGCCGCCCTGCTGCTGCTTCTTGCCGCCGTGCATGCCGGGGATCGGACCCATGCCGGGCATCTGCGGGACGCCACCGCGTGCGACGGTCTTCATCATCTTCGCGGCCTGCTCGAACCGGTTCACGAGGGCGTTGACCTCGGTCACGGTCGAGCCGGCACCCTTCGCGATGCGGAGTCGACGGGAGCCGTTCAGGAGCTTCGGGAGTTCACGCTCCTGCGGGGTCATCGACTGGATGATCGCCTCGGTGCGCACGATCTCGCGCTCGTCGAAGTTGTCGAGCGCCTCGCGCATGCCCTTCGCGCCCGGGAGCATCCCGAGCATGCCCTTGATCGAGCCGGCCTTGCGGAGCTGCTGCATCTGCTGCAGGAAGTCGTTCAGGGTGAAGCTGTCGGACGCGATCTTGTCCGCGACCTTGCGGGCCTCTTCCTCGTCAAAGGCGCCCTGGGCCTGCTCGATGAGGGAGAGGATGTCGCCGAGGTCGAGGATGCGGCTCGCCATGCGGTCCGGGTGGAACGGCTCGAAGTCGTCGAGGCCCTCACCCGTGGAGGCGAACATGATCGGGCGGCCGGTCACGCTGGCGACCGACAGGGCCGCACCACCGCGGGCGTCACCGTCGAGCTTCGACAGGACGACGCCGGTGAAGTCGACGCCCTCCTGGAAGGCGCGGGCGGTGTTGACGGCGTCCTGACCGATCATCGCGTCGATGACGAACAGGACCTCGTCCGGGTCGACGGCCTTGCGGATGTTCGCGGCCTGCTTCATGAGCTCGGCGTCGACACCCAGTCGACCGGCGGTGTCCACGATGACCGTGTCGTACTGCTGGTCGACCGCGGCCTTGATGGCGTTCTTCGCGACCTTGACCGGGTCGCCGATGCCGTTGCCGGGCTCCGGTGCGAAGACGTGCACGCCGGCCTGCTCGCCGACGACCTGCAGCTGCTGCACGGCGTTCGGACGCTGGAGGTCCGCCGCGACGAGCATCGGCGTGTGGCCGTCCTTCTTGAGCCACTTGCCGAGCTTGCCGGCGAGGGTGGTCTTGCCGGCACCCTGCAGACCCGCGAGCATGATGACCGTCGGCGGCTTCTTCGCGAACTCGAGGCGACGCTGCTGCCCGCCCAGGATGCCGACGAGTTCCTCGTTGACGATCTGGACGACCTGCTGCGCCGGGTTGAGCGCGCGGTTGACCTCGTCGGAGAGGGCGCGCTCGCGCACTGCTGCAGTGAACGCCTTGACGACCTCGAGCGCGACGTCGGCGTCGAGGAGCGCCCGCCGGATCTCGCGGACGGTGCCGTCGACGTCGGACGGAGTCAGCCGACCCTTGCTCCGCAGATTGCGGAAGGTCTCGGTCAGCCGATCGGAGAGTGAACCGAATTGCGCCATGATCCGTCGATTCTACAAGGGCGTCGGACGGTTCACCGCAGGAGCACCCCTTCGGCCACCGTGACGGTCTGCCCGAGCCCGACGTCGACGACCACTGGAGCGGTCGACGGCGCGCGGTCGAGGGTCGGGAACCACTTCCGTCCGGGCGACACCAGGATGAGCAGACCGTGCACGTCGCCGACGGGTGCGAAGTCCGGGCCGGGCGCGTTCGCGTACGGCTCGAGTCCGTGTCGACGCAGCGTTTCGACGGCAACCGAGACGTCGGGCACCGCGACGCCGACCTCGCTGACCGAGACGAGCGGGGCCGGGTCCGCAGCGCCATTGGGACTGAGGTCACGCCGCTCGATGAGTTCGAGCAGCTGTCGGTCCGGCCCCTCGAAGTACACCGAGCGCGAGTTCCAGTTCGGCGGGCCCTCGAACTCGTCGGAGTCGTCCACGCCGAGCACCGTCGCGACGCCCGCGATCCACGACTTCGCCGCCGCGAACGAACCGGTCGGGATCGTGAACGCGAGGTGGTGCGCGCCCGACATGTCGTCGTGCGCCCGGAAGGCGAGTCGTGTCGAGCCGACGGTGACGTGTGCAGCATCCCGGTCCACGACGACCGGGCGGCCGAGTCGCTCGTAGAAGTGTGCCGTCTCGTCGAGCGCCCGGGTCGCGAGCTGGACCTGTCTGATCTCCATGCCCCCACTCCACCTCTTCAACCGGGGTTGAGGTCAACCGTTCCGTCCCATCGCACGCGCTGTAGGAAGCCGAACTGCGCGTAGGAGGCAGGAACGCCCTGCCTCCTATGCGCAGAACAGCGCCCTACGAGCGAAACGACCTCCCACGCGCGAAACAGTCTCACCCCACAGGCCGTCGCCCTTTGTTGGACGGAGTACAGAAACTGTCGTAGCCTGTCGCCCATGCCGGAACTCGAGATCGTCCGACGGCCGGGTCTCCTCGACTACGCCGAGGGACTTGCCCTCCAGCAGCAGCTCCGCGCCGACGTCGTCGCGGGCCGCTCCCCGGGGGCCCTCGTCCTCTGCGAGCACCCGTCCGTGTACACCGCGGGCCGCCGTACCGAGCCGTCCGACCTGCCGACCGACGGCTCCCCCGTGGTCGAGGTCGACCGCGGCGGACGCATCACCTGGCACGGCCCAGGGCAGCTCGTGGCGTACCCGATCGTCCGACTGGCCGAGCCGCTCGACGTCGTGGCGTGGGTACGCGACCTCGAGCAGGTGATCATCGACGCAGCCGCCGCCGTGGGGGTGCACGCCGAACGGGTCGAGGGCCGGAGCGGCGCCTGGACCAGCCAGCGTGGCGGACGCGCCGCCGAGGCCGCCACCACCGCGAAGGTCGGCGCCGCCGCGAAGGTCGGCGCCATCGGGCTGCACGTGGCCGAAGGCGTCACCAGCCACGGCATCGCGATCAACTGCACGAACGCACTCGACGCCTACGCCGCGATCGTCCCGTGCGGCATCGCCGACGCCGGCGTCACGACCCTCAGCGCAGCCGCCGGCCGCACGACCTCCGTGGACGAGGTCGCCGCGGTGGTCGCCGACCGCACCCAGGCCGCGGTCGACGGCATGCACACCAGGAACCGGATCAGCAGCACCGCACGACAGGAGACCCTCGTATGACCCTCGCCCCCGAAGGCCGCCGGATGCTCCGCGTCGAGGCCCGCAACGCCGAGACCCCGATCGAGACGAAGCCCGGGTGGATCAAGACCCGTGCCACCCAGGGCCCGGAGTTCCGCGAGCTGTCCGCCCTGGTCAAGGACAAGCAGCTGCACACCGTCTGCCAGGAGGCCGGCTGCCCGAACATCTTCGAGTGCTGGGAGGACCGCGAGGCAACCTTCCTCATCGGCGGCTCCCAGTGCACGCGCCGCTGCGACTTCTGCCAGATCGACACCGGCAAGCCCGAGCCGCTCGACCGCGACGAGCCCCGGCGGGTCGCGGACTCCGTCGTGTCGATGGGGCTGAAGTACGCCACGGTCACCGGTGTCGCCCGCGACGACCTGGAGGACGGCGGCTCCTGGCTGTACGCCGAGACCATCCGTCAGATCCACGAGCACTCCCCCGGCACCGGCGTGGAGATCCTCGTGCCGGACTTCAACGGTCGCCCGGACCAGCTCGGCCAGGTGTTCGATGCCCGGCCCGAGGTCTTCGCGCACAACGTCGAGACCGTGCCGCGCATCTTCAAGCGCATCCGCCCGGCCTTCACGTTCGAGCGCTCGCTCGACGTCATCACGCAAGGTCGTGACGCCGGGCTCGTCACGAAGTCGAACCTCATCCTCGGCATGGGCGAGGAGCGCATCGAGATCGAGGACGCCCTGCAGCGCCTGTACGACGCCGGCACCGACATCATCACGCTGACGCAGTACCTCCGCCCGTCGCCGCGCCACCTGCCGGTCGCCCGCTGGGTCAAGCCGGAGGAGTTCGTCGAGCTGCGCGAGGTCGCGGAGCAGATGGGGTACGCCGGCGTCCTGGCCGGGCCGCTCGTCCGCTCGTCGTACCGCGCCGGACGCCTGTGGGCACGCGCCACGGTCGCCCGAGGCGGCACGGTGCCGGAGCACCTGTCCCACCTGCTGGACGCAGCGCCGGGCCGCCAGGCGGTCTGACCAGCGGCCTGCGGTCCGCAGACGCGACAGCACGACGGACGGGAGGCGCGGTGCCAGCTGGCACCGCGCCTCCCGTCCGTCAGGTGGTCGCGTCGAGACGCGACAGCCGGTCGCTACGCGCGACCGCGGATGCTCCGGAGGAGCCAGCCGATGACCGCCAGCAGGATGAGCACGATGCCCACCCAGAGCAGGAACTTCAGCGCACCGACGAAGATGCCGCTGAAGAGCAGGACGAGGCCGACGATGATCGCGATGATCAGCAGTGCGGGCATGAGGGTCTCCTATCCCTGGAACGAGACCGAGCGGATGCCCGGGCCGACAGGGACGCTACTCGGAATCAGCCCACGAGGTTCTGCACGAACACGTGCGGGGTGAAACCGGTGAGGTCGTTGATGCCCTCGCCCTGCCCGATCAGCTTGATCGGGATGCCGGTCTTCTCCTGCACGCTCAGCACGAACCCGGCCTTGGCCGACCCGTCGAGCTTCGTGATGACGAGCCCCGTGACGCCGGCACCCTCGATGAACGCCTGGGCCTGCGCCAGACCGTTCTGCCCGGTCGTGGCGTCGAGGACGAGCAGGACCTCGCTGATCTCGGTCTGCTTCTCGACCACGCGCTTGATCTTGGTGAGCTCGTCCATCAGCCCGGCCTTGGTGTGCAGGCGACCCGCGGTGTCGATGACGACGATCTCGGTGCCCTCGCGGATGGCCTTCTCGACCGTCTGGTAGGCCACCGATGCCGGGTCCTGGCCGGGCTGTGACGGCCGCACCACGTCGACGCCGGCACGCTGCGCCCACGTCGCGACCTGCTCGACGGCTGCGGCACGGAAGGTGTCCGCCGCGCCGACCAGCACGGTGCGGTCGTAGGTCTTCAGGAACTTGGCGAACTTGCCGATCGTGGTCGTCTTGCCGACGCCGTTCACCCCGACGACGAGCACGACGGCCGGGCGCGCACTGAGCTTCAGGGTGGTGTCGAGCTTGGAGAGCCGTTCCTCGAGGACCTCGCGGAGCATGCGCTGCAGGTCGGCGGGGTCGGTGGTGCCGTACCGGTCGACGCGGGCGTGGAGGTCCTCGATGATCTCGTCCGCGATGTCCGGGCCGAAATCCGCACCGATGAGGGCCGTCTCGAGGTCGTCCCACGTCGTCTCGTCGATCGTCTTGCGCTGGAACAGCCCGCGCAGCCGGGAGGACAGTGACCAGGAACTCGCCATGCTCCCAGCTTAGAGCGCGGCGCATGTCTCCTGTGCCCGGTATGCTCGGGGACACGAAGGGGAGTATTCCTCCTCGGTGTCCCCGTCAGTACGGTCCGGAACGATCCGGACCCGGGGCGCCGGTCGGTCGGGCAGCAGCACAGCCCGCCGGCGGAAGAGACCTTCAGGCCTCGGCGTACCCACCACCTGGTTGCGCCCTCACCTGAAGGAATTCCGTGGACGTCCCTCTCTACGTCTGGCTCCTCACCATCGCAGGCATCCTCGCGCTGCTGGTGTTCGACTTCTTCTCGCACGTGCGCACGCCGCACGTGCCGCACATCAGGGAATCCGCGTTCTGGTCGGTGTTCTACATCGGCCTGGCGATCGTGTTCGGCATCGGAATCCTCGTCTTCGGTGGCGGTCAGGCCGGTGGCGAGTACTTCGCCGGCTGGCTCACCGAGAAGGCGCTGTCGGTCGACAACCTGTTCGTGTTCCTGATCATCATGTCGAGCTTCGCGGTGCCGAAGGAGTTCCAGCAGAAGGTGCTGCTCGTCGGCGTCGCGATCGCCCTGGTGGCCCGCGGCGTGTTCATCGCCCTCGGCGTGACGATCATCGACAACTTCTCGTGGGTGTTCTACCTGTTCGGCGCACTGCTGTTCTGGCTCGCCTGGTCCCAGGCCCGCAGCAGCGGTGAGCACGACGCGTCCGAGGGCGACTCCCGCCTCATCCGGATCCTCCGCCGCGTCATCCCGACCTCGAAGGACTACGACGGCGACCGCCTGACCACCAAGGTCGACGGCAAGCGGCTCTTCACCCCGATGCTGCTCGTGATGGTCGCGATCGGCCTGACCGACGTGCTGTTCGCCCTCGACTCGATCCCGGCGATCTTCGGCCTCACGCAGGACGCCTTCATCGTGTTCACCGCGAACGCGTTCTCGCTCCTCGGCCTCCGCCAGCTGTACTTCCTCATCGCGGGGCTGCTCGAGCGGCTCATCTACCTCGGCCAGGGGCTCGCCGTCATCCTCGGCTTCATCGGCGTGAAGCTCGTCTTCCACGCCATGCACGTCAACGAGCTCCCGTTCATCAACGGTGGCGAGCACATCGAGTGGGCTCCCGAGATCCCGATCTGGTTCTCGCTGGGCTTCATCATGCTGACGATCGCCGTCGCGACGGTCGCGTCGCTGGTGGTCTCGAAGAAGCGCGCCGAGCGCGGGCTCACCCCGACGGGCTCGCAGAAGACGGTCGAGGCCGACGCGAAGTAGTCGCGACCCCTCCTCGGACTGGAGGCGCGGTGCCAGCTGGCACCGCGCCTCCCGTCCGTCTGCCGGTCGCGGCCATGTCGCGAAAGCGACTCATCGCGGCTGCGGCCCCGGTCCCGTCCGCCGAAGCGACAGATCGCTGCGGAACGTTCGCGGAGATCTGTCGCTTTCGCGGTGGGGCAGGGGCGGCACCGCGCTACGCGACCGCGTCCACCGGCTCCGGCTCGCGCTTCTGGACGCGCTGCCCGACGACCGCCGAGACGCCGTCCTGCCGCATCGAGACGCCGTACAGCGCGTCGGCGATCTCCATCGTGCGCTTCTGGTGCGTGATGACGATGAGCTGCGACGACGCCCGGAGCCGCTCGAACACGGTGAGCAGGCGCCCGAGGTTCGCGTCGTCCAGTGCCGCCTCGACCTCGTCCATGATGTAGAACGGCGACGGTCGGGCCGTGAAGATCGCCACGAGGAGCGCCACCGCCGCCAGGGACCGCTCGCCACCGGACAGCAGCGTCAGGCGGTCGATCTTCTTGCCCGCGGGCTTCACCTGGACCTCGAGACCGGTGTTCAGCAGGTCGTCCGGGTTCGTGAGGGTGATCGACCCCGTCCCGCCCGGGAAGAGGATCGGGAAGATGACGTCGAACGCTTCCTTGGTGTCGTCGAACGCCGACTCGAAGATCGTCTGCATCTTCGTGTCGAGCTCGTCGATGATCGTCATCAGGTCCGTGCGGGTCTTCTGCAGATCCTCGAGCTGCTCGGCGAGGAACGCGTGCCGCTGCTCGAGCGCCTGGAACTCCTCGAGCGCGAGGGGGTTCACCTTGCCGAGCTGCCCGAGGTCACGCTCGGCGGACTTGAGCCGGCGCTCCTGCTCGGCCCGGTTGTACGGCACGGTCTCGACGTCGGCGGGGTCGACCTCGTCCGTGGCGTCGAACTCGGGCAGCGCCGGGCCGCCGGGAAGGGTGGACTCGGCGTCGACGAGCTCGGGCACGTCGTCGGCGTCCGTCACGGTCTCGGCGTCCGTCGAAGCGTCGGTCTCGGTGTCGGTCTCGGTCTCGGTGTCGGTCGCGTCCGTCTCGGGCTCGACGCCCGCGGCCTCCGCCGCCGCGGCGGCCGCGGCCCGTTCGGCCTCGCGGTGCTTCCGGGCGAGGACCCTGGGGTCGACGAGCACGTCGACCGGCACCGGCACGTGCGGCCCGTACTCCGCGACGAGCACGGCCTCGACCAGGCCGAGCTCGCTCTGCGCCCGGTCGAGCACGCCGGACACGTGCAGCTTCTTCTCGTAGATCTCCATCTCGAGCGAGTGCACCCCGTCGGTGATGGTCTGCAGTCGGTCGCGGAGCTCGCGCTCCTCGTTCCGGATCGTCTGCAGCTCGGTGTTCCGCTTCGACCGCTCGGACTCCTCGGTCGCGAGCTGTACGCGGGCCTCGGCGAGCGAACGGTCCACCGCGCCGAGCAGCCCCGGCAGGTCGGCGAGCACGCCCTCGGCCACGGCGATCTGCCCGCGTCGGACGACCGCGCGGCGAGCGGCTTCCTCGGCGGCGGCGCGTTCGGCCTCGAGCTGGCGCTCCAACTGGTCGGCCCGGCGGCGCTCCGAGCGCACCCGTTCGCGAACGGTCTCGACCTGGATCCGCTGCTCGATCTCCGCCGCACGCGCCACCTCGAGCGCGTCCTGGAGGCCCGGGCGTCCGGACGCGTCGACCACGGGTCGCGGCCGTTCGGTGAACTCGCGGTGCGTGCGTTCCGCCTCGTCGAGCGTCGCCTGGGCCGTCTCGACCGCACCGTCCGTCTCGACGAGGGCAGCCCTGAGCCGCTCCACCTCGGCCGCGGCGTTCTCCGCCTTCGCACGCGTCGACGCGCTCGCCCGGTCGTACTCGGCCGTCGCCTTCGCGTACGCGCGGGACGCGGCGTCGGCCTCGTCCGCCCGGCGGCGTGCGTCCTCGACGGCGCTGCGAGCGGCCTGGAGGCGCGTGGCCGCGTCCTCCGCGTCGCTCGCGATGGCCTCGCGCCGGGTCACGGCGTCGTCGCGCTCCGCGACGAGTTCGATGCGGGAGGTCACCCGCGCACCGCCGCCGGTCACGCGGACCGCACGGACCAGGTCACCGGACCGCGTGACGACCGTCGCCTGCGGGGCGGCGGTGAGCACTGCCTCCAGGTCGACCGCATCGTCCGTGTCCGCGTGAGCGGAGGCGTCCGCGATGAGCGTGTCCCGCAGGATCGCGGCGAGGGCCGGCGGCCCCTGCACGACGTCGAGGGCGCGACGGACCCCGGCGGGCAGCCGATCGGGCAGCGCGCTCGTCGGGCCGGGGGCATCGGCGACGACCACGTCGATGCGGCCGATGTCCTCCGAGCGGGCGTGCGCGACGGCGTCGAGCGCGACCGTGCGGTCGTCGACGAGCACGGCGTCGGCGAGGCCGTCGAGGGCGACCGCGATCGCTCCCTCGAAGCCGGGCGTGACCGTCAGGCTGTCGGCCAGACGACCGACGATGCCGGCGCGACCGGCGTCGATGAGCGCCTGCGAACCGTCACGCACGTCGATCGACATGCCGAGCGCGGCCACGCGGGCGTCGAGGGCGTCCCGTTCGCGTTCCAGGGCGTGCAGCCGGTCGCGGCGTTCGTCGCGAGCGGTCTGGGCTGCCTCCTGCTGCTCGCGGGCGGCCTCGAGCGCCGAGGCGAGCGCCGCGTCGTCCACGCCCTCGGACGGGTCGGTCCCGAGCTCGGCGAGGGCCGCAGCAGCACGCTCGGCGCGCTCCCCGGCCTCGGTGAGCGCCCGTTCCCGGCGCTCCCGGTCCGCGACCGCCGAACCGCGCTTCGACCGGGCGACGTCCACCGCGGACGCGAGCCGCTGGGCCTCGAGGTCGTGCTGGGAGACGAGGGCTGCCTGGGCGGCGATCCGCTCGTCGAGGGCGTCGAGCGCGGCCCGGGCCTCCTGGACCTGCTGCGCCGCGGTCGCCATGCCGCCCGTCATCGCGGCCGCCTGGGCCTCGAGCCGGTCGGCCTCGTTCCGGACGCCCTGCACCCGCTCGGGCGTGATCGTGGGCCCCTGCTGTGGTGCGTCTGCCTGCTGGGCGAGGAACATCAGGCGCTGGTTCGCCAGGCTCGACAGCCCGCGGAGCCGCTCCTGCACGCTCTCCAGCCGGTGCACCACGGTCCGGGCGCGGTCGACGTCGTCGCCGACCATGCTCTGCTCGACGTGCTGCTGTCGCACCCGCGTCTGGTCGAGTCGCTCCTGCAGGACGATGCGCTCGGACTTGCGGCCGGCCTCGACCTCCTGGTGCTCGTGCAGCTCACGGCGGAGCCGGACCACGTCGTCGGCGAGGATGCGTGCCTTGGCGTCACGGGCGACCGCGGCGACGGACTGCGCCTTGCGAGCGACCTCGGCCTGGCGACCGAGCGGCTTCAGCTGCCGGCGGATCTCCCCCGCCAGGTCGGACAACCGCGTCAGGTTCGTCTGCATCGCGTCGAGCTTGCGGAGGGTCTTCTCCTTGCGGCGCCGGTGCTTCAGGATGCCCGCTGCTTCCTCGATGAAGCCGCGGCGGTCCTCCGGGGTGGCGTGCAGGACCTTGTCGAGCTGCCCCTGCCCGACGATGACGTGCATCTCGCGGCCGAGGCCGGTGTCGCTCAGGAGCTCCTGGACGTCGAGCAGCCGGCAGTTCTCCCCGTTGATCGCGTACTCGCTGCCACCGTTGCGGAAGAGCGTGCGCGAGATCGTCACCTCGGAGTACTCGATCGGCAGCAGGCCGTCGGCGTTGTCGATCGTCAGGAGCACCTGCGCGCGCCCGAGCGGCCCACGCGTCGAGGTGCCGGCGAAGATGACGTCCTCCATCTTGCCGCCGCGGAGGGTCTTCGCCCCCTGCTCCCCCATCACCCAGGCGAGGGCGTCCACCACGTTGGACTTCCCGGAGCCGTTCGGACCGACGATGCACGTCACGCCGGGCTCGAACGCGAACGTCGTTGGCTGCGCGAAGGACTTGAACCCCTTGATGGTCAGGCTCTTCAAGTACATGCGGTCTCCGGGTGTGCTCGCTCGTGCGGCGATTGCGGTCCGCGCCAGCGTAACGCCCGAGCGCATCGAGAGTCGGCAGGCGCTCCATGCGCCGAGAACATATCGAACCTCGCTACGGCACTGGGATCCTTCCTGCACACATCACCCTTCGCCCCTAAAGCTTGATTACAGAGTTTGCAAGACGACGTTCAGCCCCTACCTGTGTCGTGTAGAAGCGCTGCTCAATCCCGAACAGCAGCATTTTCAACTCTTCATCAGTCTGAATGAGGAAGGTTTGCGCTGCCTCGTCATAGTCGAGACGACCGTCGCCGTACTCACTGATATAATCGAAGATCTCCTTCTTCTCATCATCAGTCATCTGGTCGAGAGACGCGGCAGCGAGCGCGATACGCTTCCTGTTTGGTTTCGACACGCCACTGACCGCGAGATCGCTGGCGACAAAACTCTGCCCTAAGAAGGTTTCCACCTCCGCGGATGTTGCCTCTTGATAAAGGACGTCAATACCTTTGAAAATAGCCGAGATTGCTACCAGATCCCGGAAAAGAAGGGTGTTCTCGGAGGCAACAAACACTGCATCCGGACGCTCGTTGAGAACGATCCTGTTGCGAGGCTCCTCAACCAAGGCAACATCGCCGAAAACTATGGACCGCCTGCGTATGAAGGCAGCCGGACGGACACGTTGAAAGTGGAAATTACCACCCTGGACCGACATCACATAAGAGATCTTGCGGAACTCATCCTTTTTCAACTCTGCCACACTCGTCGAAGCAAGGCCATCACGCAGTACGTCCAAGGAAAAATCTTGGTCGCGGAAGTCTTGGAGTGCAAACCACTCTCCCTCTTCCAGAAGCGTGTTCGGATCGTACGGCGCGCGAGCACTCAGTCCCAGGTCGGCCTCATCGAATAGCGTCGAATTCGACATAATGCGGCGGTAGGGTGCTACGCGCTGCCTTTGCAGCTTCGCGTACACGTGATCCATTTCAAGCCTTTCCATGAATGAACGTGAAGCCATTGACGCGATGCGCAAACTTCACATACACCTGTGCCGGCGTCCGCCAATCGGCCTTGCTTATAAGGAACGCTTCCAGCCCATCGATCGTCCGGATCGAATAAAAGCGGTAACCATACAGTAGAAATAGGGGATTGAAGTAAAGCGCTTGAGAGAAGTAAGTGAACACTGACAGTATCGCGTAAACAAAGATCAACGTTGGCCAATTCGGGACACTCAGCGCCACAAAAAAGTACCCTAAGTAACTTGGCAGAAAAACATTACTCGCATGAGACAGTGATGTAACACTTCCCACTGGGAAATTATCAGCGGTCAATCGACCCGCAAGTTTAACACTGACCCCCGTCGACAGTAGCGGTACCAGAACGAGACTGACCGGCAACGCATAGCCCCAAGGATTGGGTGAGTCTGCGTCAAAACTCACGCTCTTGACGAAATAAATGACTAACAGTAGCGATGTTGCGTTGAAGGTCAGCAATGCGCGCAGCAGAATCAACAAGTCGAGTACCCCCAAGTCCCTCGTAAAGCTATAAGAACGTGCGCCCGACGTCAAGCGCTGCGCCTCGCAAGCGCGGATACGGCAGTCAAGGTGGATAACTACGGGACGCTATATCGTAGCGGTGCCACCAACGACTTTCGGGGCGCTAGTTCAATGAACCAGGCGTGTATGTCGTTAGGTGTTCCGAGCCGTCGAGAGTTCCAGTTCTGCTAACGCCTGCGCGACCGAGGGGCGGGTTGGCACACGGGGCAGATGTGGCTCGACCGGTTCATGAAGGCCTCACGGACGATCGTCGTCCCGCAACGCGGGCATGCCTTCCCCTGCTGTCCGTACACGTTCAGCCGCTGCGAGAAGTACCCGGACTGCCCGTTCACGTTGACGTACTGCGCGTCGAAGCTCGTGCCGCCGTCCTCGAGCGCCCGTGCGAGGACGCTGCGGACCTCGTCGAGGAGCAGCTGCAGCGACGCCCGCGGCAGCCGGTCGGCCGGTCGGCCGTAGTTGAGCTTCGCGGCCCACAGCGACTCGTCGGCGTAGATGTTCCCGATGCCGCTCACCACGCCCTGGTCGAGCAGCACCCGCTTGATGCCGCTCGATCGCTTCCGTGCCATCCGGACGAACCGGTCGTCGTCGAACGCGGGGTCGAGCGGGTCCCGGGCGATGTGCGACACCTGCTTCGGGATGTTCCGGCGCCACACGGCGTCGGGGTCGGCGCCGTCGACCTGACCGCCGAAGCCCGCGGGCGCGCCGTCGATCGTCGGGACCATCTGGTCGATCGCCATCGACCCGAAGGTGCGCTGGTCGACGAACTCGAGCTCGACCGGGGGCTCCGGTGTCCCGTCGCGGTCGGTGCCGGCGGGCTGCACGTCGATGAGGATCCGGCGGTGCTTCGCCGCCTCGCGCCCCCGACCCAGCAGGATCTGGCCGCTCATCCCGAGGTGCGCGACGAGGGCCTCTGGAGCGTCGCCGTCGCGCTCGGGCTGCAGCGGCATCCAGAGGAACTTGCCCCGGCGGACCGCGGCGGCGATCGTGCGGCCGGTCAGCCGGTCGGCGAAGTCCTCGGCGGGCCCGTCGTGCCGGGTGAGGGCGCGGTCGTCGACGACGTCCACGTGCAGCACACGCGCACCGCTGACGGCGGGTTCGAGGCCGGCGCGGACGACCTCGACCTCGGGGAGTTCGGGCACGCGGTCAGGCCGCCCGGCCGGAGAGCCGCGTCCACGCCTCGAGCGCGGCGGCCATCTCGGCGGTCTTCTTGCTCGACCCGGAGCCGGTGGAGACGTCCTCGCCCTGCAGCACGACCGTCGCGTGGAAGGTCTTGTCGTGGTCGGGACCGGCTTCGGTCACGCGGTACGACGGGTTGCCGAGCGACAGGCTCGACGCGAGCTCCTGCAGGCTGGTCTTGGGGTCCATCGCGGCACCGAACCGGTCCGGGTCGACCAGCAGCGGTTCGACGAGCCGGAGCACGAGGTCGGTCGCCGGGTCCGGGCCGGCGGACAGGTACGTGGCGCCGATGACGGCTTCCACGGTGTCGGCCAGGATCGACGACTTGTCGCGACCGCCGGTCTGTTCCTCGCCCTTGCCGAGGCGGAGGTACGCGCCGAGCCCGATCATGCGGGCTATCTCGGCGAGGGCCACCGTCGACACCAGGCTCGCCCGCCGCTTGGCAAGGTCACCCTCGTCGAGCTCGGGGAACGACCGGTAGAGCTTCACGGTCACGGCCTGGCCGAGGATGGAGTCCCCGAGGAACTCGAGGCGTTCGTTGTGCCCGATGCCACCGTGCTCGTACGCGAACGAACGGTGCGTCAGGGCGAGCTGGAGCAGCTCGAGGTCGATGTCGGCCCCGAGCTGCTCCCGCAGACGAACGACGTCCGGCCCCACGGGGCGGGACCCCGTAACGCCGGACGTCGCTGTCATGCGTGCGGTCCGATCAGACGTCGGCGACCTTGCGGCCCTTGTACTCCATGTACAGGGGGGTGCCGGCGGAGTCCTCGACGACCTTGGCACGGTGCGGGAGGCTGTAGGTGACCTTGCCGTTCTCGATCGTCTTCACGAGCTGGACCGGCGCGGCCTTCCACTGCGAACGACGGGCGTGCGTGTTGGCACGGGACTGCTTGCGCTTGGGAACGGCCATGGTGGTTCTCTTTCGGTTGGTCGGTGGTCAGTGTCGAGGGACGGGCGGTCAGTCGGCCTGGTCGGCTTCGGACCGCTCCTGACCCTCGGTGGTCTGGGTGTCGGTGCTGTCGGACGTCAAGGACTGCAGGGCAGCCCATCGCGGGTCCAGGACCTCGTGAGCGCGCTGCTCGCCGATGTCGGCCAGTCGCTCACCCGTCACCGGGTCGAGTCCTGGGCAGTCCGGTCGACAGACCGGCTGGAACGGCAGCGCCAGCACCACCGCATCTCGAACGACCTGTTCACAATCCACGTGGTCATCGTGAACGAAGAAGTCGAAATCCTCCGAGGCATCATACGCGAACAGCTCGGCGAAATCGACCTCAACGGGTTCGCTGATCTCGATGAGGCAGCGCGAGCACTCCCCCGCAGCCTCGGCACTCGCGTGCCCGGACACCAGGACGCCCTCGTGCAGGCCCTCGAGGCGGAGGTCGATCTGCATCGACGCGCCCTGTCGGACGGCGATGACGCCGGCCCCCATCGCGTCCGGCACCTCGATGTCGAGCGTGTGCTCGCGCATCTCACCCGGCCGGTGCGCGAGATCGCGCACGCGCAGGGCGTAGGGGCTGTTCACGTGGGAAGACACGGTCGACAAGCCTACATCGCTCCGGCCCACGAGTCGAGGCAGGGGCGGGCGTGTCCCGTTCCGTCCGGCGATCAGCGGCCGGTGTGCTCGTGCAACGCCGCGGCCACCACGGCCGGGACGTACGGGGCGACGTCGCCGCCGAGCGAGGCGACCTGACGGATGAGCGAGCTCGACACATGCGCACGGGACGCCTCGGGCAGCAGGAACACCGTCTCGACGTCGGCGAGGTGCCGGTTCATGATCGCCATCGGGGTCTCGTACGCGACGTCCTCGCCGGAACGGACACCCTTGACCAGGACCGTCGCGCCGACCTGCCGGCAGTAGTCGACGAGCAGACCGGAGGTCCACTCCCCGACCCGGACGTTGTCGGGGACGCCGGTCTCGACGAAGGACTCCTCGATGAGGCGCACCCGGTCGACGGCGTCGAACATGGCGGGCTTCTTGTCCGGGTTGTGCACGACGAGCACGTGCACCTCGTCGAACAATCCCGCCGCACGCCCGATCACGTCGAGGTGCCCGAGGGTCACGGGATCGAACGAACCGGGGACCACCGCGATCTGCGCCATGGCAGTGACGATACCGGTCGTCCCCGGGCGTCCGGCTCGATCAGTTCTTGCCGAGGAACGCGGCGTCCGACTCGTCGAGCCGCCGGGCCAGGGCCTCGCGCAGCGCCGGGTGGCCCTCGAGCTGCGGGTCGGGCTCGAGGACGCGCTCGGCTTCTTCGCGCGCGTCGATGATCAGGTCGGCGTGCTCGACCACCCGCAGCAGGTTGAGCGACGACCGACCGCCGGACTGCCGTTCACCGAGGACGTCGCCTTCGCGCCGGAGCTCGAGGTCGACCCGCGCCAGCTCGAAGCCGTCGTCGGACGCCGACACCGCGTCGACCCGTTCCCGCGAGGTCGTCTCGGCCTCGGCCGCGGTCACGAGCAGGCAGACGCCCGCCCACTGCCCGCGACCGATGCGTCCGCGGAGCTGGTGGAGCTGCGAGACCCCGAACCGGTCGGCGTCGAGGACCGCCATCATCGAGGCGTTCGGCACGTCGACGCCGACCTCGATCACGGTCGTCGCGACGAGGACGTCGACGTCGCCCGCGGCGAAGGACGTCATGACGCGGTCCTTCTCCTCCGAGGTCATACGGCCGTGCAGCACCTCGATGCGGCGGCCGGCGAGCACCGGCATGGTCCGCATCCGTTCCGCCGTGGCGAGCACGGTGGCAGGGGCACGCTTGGGGGCGTCGTCGCTCTCGGGGTCGGGCTCGCCGTCGTCCTCGGTGTGGGCGTCGTCGATCGCGGGGCACACCACGAAGGCCTGCCGCCCGTCGGCGAGTTCCTCGGCCATGCGGGTCCAGATGCGGGACTCCCAGCCCGGGTGCTCGGCGAGCGGCACCGTGAAGGTCTCGACGCCGGCGCGCCCGGAGGGAAGGCCCGTGATGGTCGAGACGTCGAGGTCGCCGAACACCGTCATCGCCACCGTGCGCGGGATCGGCGTCGCGGTGAGGACCAGCACGTGCGGCGGCGTCACGCCCTTCGTGCGGAGCGCCTCGCGCTGCTCGACACCGAAGCGGTGCTGTTCGTCCACCACCACCAGCCCGAGCTCGGCGAAGTCGACCCGGTCGCCGAGGAGCGCGTGCGTCCCGACGACGAGCCGGGAGCTGCCGGACGCCGCGGCGAGCAGGGCACGGCGGCGTTCGTCGGTGGACTGCGAGCCGGTGAGGATCACCGGTCGGAGCTCCGCCGCGAGGTCGGGGCCGAGGAACTTCACGATCGACCGGAGGTGCTGCGCCGCGAGCACCTCGGTCGGGGCGATGAGCGCGGACTGCCCGCCCGACTCTGCCACCGTGAGCATCGCGCGGATCGCCACGAGGGTCTTGCCGGAACCGACCTCGCCCTGCACCAGGCGGTGCATGGGCCAGTCCGCCGCCAGGTCGTGCGCGATCTCGGCGCCGACCGACTGCTGGTCCTCGGTGAGGGTGAACGGCAGGGTGGCGTCGAAGCGCGCGAGGGTGCCGCCAGGCGACGCCGTCCGAGGAGTGGCAGCCGTCGCCCGCGCGGCGATGCGGCGCTGCACGAGGGCGGTCTGCAGGACGAACGCCTCGCGGTAGCGCAGCGCGTCCTGAGCGCGCTTGAAGTCCGCGACCTTCTCGGGGCGATGGAGCAGTTCCAGGGCGCGACGGAACGGCACGAGGTCGAGCCGCGTCCGCACGCGACCGGGGATCGGGTCGGGGACGTCGGGCAGGGTGTCGAGCACGATCGCCATCGACTTGGCGATCTGCCACGAGGTCAACGTCGACGTCGCCGGGTAGATCGGGATCGGCTGGCGCGAGAAGCGGATCGCTTCCTCGGACTCGGGGTCAGCGGTGGCCCGGGGGTCGTCACGGTCGAACAGCTCGTAGTCCGGGTGCGCGAGCTGTCGAGCACCCCGGTAGTCGCCGACCTTGCCGGAGAAGATGCCGCGGGCACCGGGCACCAGGTCCTTCGTCCGCCAGCCCTGGTTGAAGAACGTCAGGGTCAGCAACCCCTTGCCGTCGCCGATCTTCGCTTCGAGGATCGACCCGCGCCGGGCACGCATCGTCCGTTCGCGCACGTCGACGACCTCGGCCACGATCGTCACGGACTCGCCGATCGCCAACGAGTCGAGCGCCGTCAGGGCCCCGCGCTCGGCGTACCTGCGTGGCGCGTGCTCGAGGAACTCGCCGACCGTGCGGTACCCGAACGCCTTCTCGACGGCGGCCGCCGTCCGGCCGCCGAGGACGTTCGCCAACCGCGCGTCGAGCGGTGCGGGACCGAGGTCCGGCACCGCCGGCTCGGTTGTCGTTCCGGTCGTGACCACACGTCAACGGTACCCGGCAGGACCGACGTGCCCCGCGCCTCCAGGCAGGCCTGTGGACAACTGCTGGAGCACCCGGCGGCCCGCTACGGTGGCTGCATGACCCGCATCATCGCCGGCGCCGCCGGTTCCACGACGCTCCGGGTGCCGAAGTCCGGCACCCGACCGACGAGCGACCGGGTGCGCGAGGCCCTGTTCTCGTCGCTCGAGGCACGTGGGCTGGTCGACGACACCTCGGTCGCGGACCTCTACGCCGGAACGGGTGCGCTCGGGCTCGAGGCAGCGTCGCGCGGTGCGGTCGAGGTGGTGCTCGTCGACCGTGCCTCGGCGGCGGCACAGGCGTGCCGTGCGAACGCGAAGGCCGTGCAGCAGCGCGTGCCGGGCGTGCGGATCGACGTGCAGCCGCAGCCCGTGCTGGGGTACCTGCGCGGGACCGTGCGGACGTTCGACCTGGTGTTCATCGATCCGCCGTACGACGTCACGGAGCACGAGATCGCCGAGGTGCTCGAGGCCCTGGTGCCGCGCCTCACGAAGGACGCCGTGGTGATCGTGGAGCGGAGCAAGCGCTCGGCGGAGCCCGCGTGGCCCGCGGGGCTGGAGCCGTTCAGCAAGCGCAGCTACGGCGAGACCGTGGCGTGGGAGGCCGTCGTCTCGGCCGAGTAGGCGTGGCGGACGCCGCCGGGGGCGCGGCGCGGTCGTCGCGCGCCTGTTGGCTGTCGCCCTGAAGCGACGTCTCCGTTGTCGTACGACGTCCGCGATGTCGCAAGCACGCCCGTGCAACAGTCGCAGGCGCGCGGTAGCGACGAATCCGCTGTCGTACGACATCGACGATGTCGTTCCGGGACGGCGCCGGCGCCTGCCGGCTCGTCAGCCGGCGGCGCCGTCCCAGTCGGCGTACGGATCCCAGCCGGTCGTCGGCACGGCGACACCCCCGCGCACGAGGTCCGCGTCGCCGCGGTCGAGCACGACGCCGATCCGTCGGAAGCCCCCGGGCAGCGCTGTGTCGGGCGGGAAGGTCGCGAGCAGGCCGTGGTCCTCGCCGCCGTGCAGCGCGACCTCGTCGAGGACAGCACCGTCGAGCGCGGCCTCGAGCGAGAGCGTCACCCCGCTGGCGCGGGCGAGCCGCCCGGCGTCGATCGCCAGGCCGTCGGAGAGGTCGAGCATCGCCGTCGCACCGGTGGTGGCGGCCAGTGGCCCGTCGGCGATGGGCGGCACCGGGCGCCGCTGTCGTGCGACGTCCGGGTCGGCATCGGCGCCGCTCGCGAGCGTCGCGGCACGGGACGGCTCGCCGGCGGCGTCGACGCCCTCGTGGAACAGCCGGGTCAGGCCGCGAGCCGCTCGGCCGAGCTCGCCGGACACGGCCAGGACGTCGCCGACGCGGGCACCGGACCGGAGCACCGGATCGTGTCCGAGCAGATCACCGAACGCCGTCACGGACACCGTGAACGTCGCCGAGGTGGACAGGTCCCCGCCGACCACGCCGCAGCCCGGCGAGAGGGCGTCCACGGCCAGGCGCACCCCGTCGGCGAAGGACTCGAGGACCGCGACCGGGGTGTCCTGGGGCGCCGCGAGCGCGATGACGAGTCCGGACGGCACGGCGCCCATCGCACAGACGTCGGAGAGGTTAGTGGCGGCGGCCTTCCAGCCGACGTCCTCGGGCGACGACCACGCCCACCGGAAGTCCGGACCGTGGACCATCATGTCGGTGGTCACGACGAACCGGCCGTCCGGGGCGGCGACGACTCCGCAGTCGTCACCGGGGCCGAGCAGCGGCGAGCCGGCGGGCAGCCGTCGCACGATGCGGTCGAGGACGACGAGTTCACCGAGGTCCCCCACGGTCGGTCCGGCCCAGGCGTCGTACGTCGCGTCCACACGAGAACGGTAGCCTGGACGTCGATGGACACCGTGCGCCGACCCTCCCGGACGATCGCGATCTTGGGCGTCGTCGTGGCACTCGCCGCCGGGCTGACGGGCTGCACGAACGCCGTCGCGATGTCTCCCGCACCCTCCGCGAACGCTGCCGCGTGCGCCGCGGCCCAGGTGCGCCTGCCGGCCGCCGTCGACACGAAGTTCGACCTCCGCAACACCAACGCGCAGTCGACCGCCGCGTGGGGCGACCCGGAGGCGGCGATCTACCACTGCGGCGTCACGGTGCCGACGGTGTCCGACCTGCCCTGCTTCGACCAGGGCGGCGTCGACTGGATCCGGGACGACCGCGGAAAGCAGATCGTCTACACGACGTTCGGCCGCTCCCCCGCCGTGCAGGTGGTCATCGACACGTCCCTGACCACGTCGCAGGTCGTCCAGGACCTGACGGACGCTGTCTCGACGTTGCCGAAGGACGGGCACAAGTGCCTCGACGCGTCCGAGGTGCAGGGCTGACACCAGCCCGCCGGTCAGCGGACCGCTGCCCACCTCAGGTCAGCGGACCGCTGCGCGCCCCAGCTCGATGAGCTCCGCCACGAGTTCGGCGTAGGAGACCCCGGAGGCCGCCCAGCACCGCGGGTACATCGACAGCGGGGTGAACCCCGGCATGGTGTTGACCTCGTTCACGACGAAACCGTCATCGGTCAGGAAGCAGTCGACCCGGGCGAGACCGGCGCCGCCGATCGCCTCGAACGCGCGGGCGCCGATCGACCGGATCTCGTCCGTCTGCGCTTCGGTGAGCGGCGCCGGGCAGAGCAGGGACTCGTCCCCGCCGAGGTACTTCGACTCGAAGTCGTAGAACCCGGCCTCGTCGACGACGATCTCGCCGGGCAGGCTCGTGCGCGGGACGCCGTCGCGACCCTCGAGCACGGCGACCTCGACCTCGCGGCCGATGACCCGCGGCTCGACGATCACCTTGGAGTCGTGCTCGAACGCCAGGGCCATCGCGGCACCGAGCTGCGACGGCTCGTCGACACGGGACACGCCCATGCTCGACCCGGCGCGGGCCGGCTTCACGAACAGCGGCCAGCCGTGCGCCGCGACGGCCTCGGCAACGTCCACCGGGTCGGCAGCCCACTCACGGCGGAGCACCGTGGTCCACGGCGCGACACGGAGACCGGCGTGCTCGAGGACGGCCTTCGCGACGTGCTTGTCCATGGCGAGGGCGCTGGCGAGCACCCCGTCGCCGACGTACGGCAGGCCGGCGATCTCGAGCAGCCCCTGCACCGTGCCGTCCTCGCCGAACGGGCCGTGGAGGATCGGGAAGACGATGTCCACGGCGATCGTCGTGACCGAGCCGTCCGGGTGCGACACGACCAGTTCGTTCGTGGCCGGCGACGTCGGGAAGGCAACGCGCGTGCCGTTGTCCGGGACGGTCGGCAGCGCGCCGTCGCGGATCGCCAGCTGCGCCGGGTCGTCGGGCTGGAGCGTGAACGCGCCGTCCTTCGTGATGCCGACGGGGACGATCTCGTACACGGACCGGTCGACGACGTCCATGATGCCGCCGGCGGTCACGCAGCTGATCTCGTGCTCGCTGGAACGGCCGCCGAACAGCACGGCGACGGTCGTCGGAGCGGGAGCGATCGTGGGCATGGCAGTCCCCCTGGTGGTCGGGACCGGACCGGTCACTCGCCCTGGGGCTCGTCGGTCTCGGTGAGGTGCGGCGCGATGTTGCGCGGATCGAGCCTACCCGCGAGGACCTCGGCGACCTGCCCCACGATGGGCATGTCGACGCCGTTGGCCGCGGCCAGCTCGAGGATCGGGGCGACGGACGCCAGACCCTCGGCGGTCTGGTTCATCTGCCGCACGACCTCGTCGAAGCGGTACCCCTGACCGAGCAGGCGCCCGGCGGTGTTGTTCCGCGAGAGCGGCGACTGGCAGGTGGCGATGAGGTCGCCGAGCCCGGCGAGCCCGGCGAGTGTCGATGGCTGGGCGCCGAACGACGCCGCGAAGTCGGTCATCTCTGCGAGGCCGCGGGTGATGATCGAGGCCTTCGTGTTCTCGCCGTAGCCGACGCCGTCCACGATCCCGATCGCGACGGCGATGAGGTTCTTCAGCACGCCGCCGAACTCGGTGCCGATCACGTCGGTGTTGATGAACGAGCGGAAGTAGGGGTTCGTCGCGACGGCGGCGACGGCGCTGGCGGTCTCCGAGCTGGTCGAGGACACCACTGCCGCGGTCGGCTGCCGTCGGGCGATCTCGAGGGCGAGGTTCGGCCCGCTCGCCACGGCGATCCGGTCGCGGTCGAGGCCGAGGCCCTCGTGCAGGACCTCACTCATGCGCAGCCCGGTCGTCTTCTCGACGCCCTTCATCAGGCTGACGACGGGCACGTCGGGGCCGAGCAGGTCACGGATGGCGGCGAGGTTCGACCGCAGCGACTGCGACGGCACCGAGACGTAGACCTGCTCCGCGCCGGACAGCACCGACTCGAGCGACGTCGACGCGGTGAGGGTGCGCGGGAGGTTGATGCCGGGCAGGTACTCGGAGTTCCGCTTCGTCTCGGTGATCTCGCGCGCGACCTCGGGGCGGCGGGCCCACAGCACGGTCTGCGCACCGCCCTCGGCGAGGACCTTCGCGAAGGTGGTCCCCCAGCTGCCGGCACCGATGACGGCGACACGCGGCTTGTCGGTCGACTGCATGACGACGCGGATCGCAGCGGTGTCGACCGCGCCCGGAGCGGCGACCGCGGGGTCCGGGTGGTCCTCGTGCGGGCGGAGGCCCGGTCCCTGGTCACTCAAACTTGCCGGTCTCCTTCTGGTTGTTCGCCGCCGGGTCCCAGCGGGTCGCCGGTGCCTGTTCGCCGCGGAGCTGCTCGAGCAGCGCCGTGATGCGCTGCATGAGCACTTCGGTGGCCTCGACGAGCATCTGCTGGTCGATCGGCCGCCCGCGGTAGGCGGACAGGTCGACGGGGTCGCCGACGATGACGTCCACGCGCGAACGCGGGAACAGCCGGAGCTTGTTCGAGTACCGCGCCATGATCCCCTGCGTGCCCCAGTGGGCCATCGGGATGAGCGGCACGTCGTTCTCGAGCGCGATCCGGACCGCGCCGGTCTTTCCGCGCATCGGCCACAGGTCCGGGTCACGGGTGAGCGTGCCCTCGGGGTAGACGATGATCGCCCCGCCCTGCTCGATGAGCGACCGCCCGCCGCCGAGCGGGTCGCTCAACCGCGTGCGACCGGAGCGCTCGACCGGGATCTGCCCCATGCCGGACATGAGCTTGCCGAAGACGGGGACCTTGAAGAGCGACGCCTTGGCGAGGAACCGCGGCGCACGTCGGCTGAGGTACACGGCGGTGCCGACCACGAGCGGGTCGATGTTCGTGAAGTGGTTCGGCGCGAGCACGAACGCACCGTCCTCCGGCAGGCGGTTCGGGCCCACCCAGTGGTAGTTCGACGAGAACCGGAAGACCGGGATCACGACCGAGGCGGTGATGCGGAACGCGCGGTTGAGTTCCCCGCGCTTCCATCGTCGCCCAGGCACCGGCAAGCCGGTCGCGACCGACGTGCCGGACGCACCACGCGCCTCCAGGCCGTCACCAGGACGCGACGGACCGTCACCCGACTGCGGAGCCGACACCGCGCTCAACCAGCGAAGTCGAAGTCGGCCCCGAGCTTCCGCAGCTTCGGGATGAAGTGCTCGTAGCCGCGGCTGATGATGCCGACGTTCGTGATGTGCGACTCGCCCTCAGCGGTCAGCGCCGCAATGAGGTGGCTGAAGCCGCCGCGCAGGTCGGGGACCCGGACGTTCGCGGCGTGCAGCGTCGTCGGGCCGGTGACGACCGCGGCCTGCTCGAACGGACGGCGGGCGACGCGACGGTCGTGACCGGGCAGCCCCTCTTTGTGCACGACGATGTCGGCACCCATCTCGTTGAGGGCGTCGGTGAAGCCGAAGCGGTTCTCGTACACGGTCTCGTGCACGATGCTCTGGCCCTCGGCCTGCGTCAGGGCGACGACGAGCGGCTGCTGCCAGTCCGTCATGAAGCCGGGGTGCACGTCGGTCTCGATGACGACGGGCTTGAGGGTCTCGAGCTCCCGGTAGAACCGGATGCCGTCCTCCTGGATGTCGAACCCGCCGCCGACCTTGCGGAAGACGTTGAGGAACGTCATGAGCTCCTGCTGCTTCGCGCCCTCGACGAAGATGTCGCCGTTGGTCGCGAGCGCGGCGGAGGCCCAGCTGGCGGCCTCGTTGCGGTCGTTGATCGCGCGGTGCGTGTAGCCGCGGAGCGACTGGACGCCCTCGATGAAGATCACGCGGTTCGGCTCGACCGAGACGATGGCGCCCATCTTCTGCAGGATCGCGATGAGGTCCATGATCTCGGGCTCGATCGCGGCGTTCCGCAGCTCCGTGACGCCCTCGGCGAGGGTCGCGGAGAGCAGGACCTGCTCGGTCGCGCCGACGCTCGGGTACGGCAGCTCGATGTACGCGCCCTTGAGGCCGTTCGGCGCGGTCAGGTGGATCCCGTTGACCTGCTTGTCGACGACGGCGCCCATCGCGCGGAGCGCGTCGAGGTGGAAGTCGATCGGACGGTCGCCGATGCGGCAGCCGCCGAGGTCGGGGATGAAGGCCTCGCCGAGCTTGTGCAGCAGCGGGCCGCAGAACAGGATCGGGATGCGGCTCGAACCCGCGTGGGCGTCGATCTCGGCGAAGTGCGCCGACTCGACGTTCGACGGGTCGAGGATGAGTTCGCCTCGTGCAGGATCGGTGATGCGCACGCCGTGCACTTCGAGCAGCCCGCGGACGACCTTGACGTCGGAGATGTCCGGGACGTCCTTGAGGATCGACGGGGTGTCACCGAGCAGCGACGCCACCATGGCCTTGGTCGCGAGGTTCTTCGCCCCGCGGACCTCGATCCGCCCCACGAGCGGCTTGCCCCCGCGGATGACGATCTCGTCCGACTTGAGGCCCACGCGCGCCCCGGCGGCTGCTGCGTCCTGTACGAGAGAGTTCACTACTTCACCGGCAATGTCTTCGGCCGCCAACTGGAGCGGCGGGATTCGAACTCCGTGATCGAGGTCTCGTCACGGAGGGTGAGCCCGATGTCGTCGAGCCCTTCCATCAACCGCCAACGAGTGTAAGCGTCGATCTCGAACGGGATGTCCACATCGCCGAGCGACACGCGCTGGCCCACGAGGTCGACCGTCGCGGACACCCCGGGGTTCCGCTCGATCTCGGCCCAGAGCGCCTCGACTTCCGATTCGGTCACGATCGCGGTGACCAGGCCCTGCTTGCCCGCGTTGCCCTTGAAGATGTCGGCGAACCGGGGCGAGATGACGACCGCGAAGCCGAAGTCACGGAGCGCCCAGACGGCGTGCTCGCGGCTTGACCCAGTGCCGAAGTCCGGACCGGCGACGAGCACCTTCGCGCCCTGGTACTCGGGCTGGTTCAGCACGAACTCCGGGTCCTGCCGCCAGCCGGAGAACAGGGCGTCCTCGAAGCCGGTCTTCGTGACCCGCTTGAGGTAGACCGCGGGGATGATCTGGTCGGTGTCGACGTTCGACCGCTTCAGGGGCGCGGCGATGCCGGTGACGGTGGTGATCTTGTCCATCAGATGGCCCCTTCCAGGACGGTTTCCACTTCGGAGTTCTCGAGGTCCCACGGGCTGGACAGCGTGCCGCGGATCGCGGTGGCGGCGGCGACGAGCGGCGACACCAGGTGGGTGCGCCCGCCCTTGCCCTGGCGCCCCTCGAAGTTGCGGTTCGAGGTGCTCGCGCAGCGCTCCCCCGGTGCGAGCTGGTCGGGGTTCATGCCGAGGCACATCGAGCACCCGGCGAACCGCCACTCGGCGCCGAACTCCTTGATCACGACGTCGAGCCCCTCGGCCTCGGCCTCGAGCCGGACCCGGGCGGACCCCGGCACGACCATGACCCGCACCCCGTCGGCCTTCTTGCGGCCCTGGATGATCGACGCGAAGGCCCGGAGGTCCTCGATCCGTGAGTTCGTGCACGACCCCATGAACACCGCGTCGACCGCGATCTCCTTCATCGGGGTACCGGCGGCGATGTCCATGTACTCCAGCGCGCGCTGTGCGGCGGCCTGGTCGTTCGGGTCGCTGTAGTCGGCGGGGTTCGGCACGTTCTCCGAGAGCGAGACGCCCTGGCCCGGGTTGGTGCCCCAGGTCACGAAGGGCTCGAGCTCGTCGGCGTCGATGAAGACCTCGGCGTCGAACACGGCGTCGTCGTCGGTCGACAGGGTGTCCCAGTACGCGACGGCGTCGTCCCAATCCTGGCCGGTCGGGGCGTGGTCGCGACCCTGGACGTAGTCGTAGGTGGTCTGGTCGGGGGCGACCATGCCAGCGCGGGCACCGGCCTCGATCGACATGTTGCAGATCGTCATGCGCCCCTCCATCGAGAGCGCACGGATCGCCGAGCCGCGGTACTCGAGTACGTAGCCCTGCCCGCCGCCGGTGCCGATCTTCGCGATGACGGCGAGGATGATGTCCTTCGCGGTGACGCCCGGGCGCAGCGTGCCCTCGACCGTGATGGCCATCGTCTTGAAGGGCTTGAGCGGCAGGGTCTGCGTCGCGAGGACGTGCTCGACCTCGGACGTGCCGATGCCGAACGCCATCGCGCCGAACGCGCCGTGGGTGCTGGTGTGCGAGTCGCCGCAGACGACCGTGATGCCGGGCATCGTCAGGCCGAGCTGCGGACCGACGACGTGGACGATGCCCTGCTCCTTGTCGCCGAGCGAGTGCAGGCGGACACCGAACTCCTCGCAGTTGCGACGGAGGGTCTCGATCTGGATGCGGCTGGTCGGGTCCGCGATGGGGCGGTCGATCGCGAGGGTCGGGGTGTTGTGGTCCTCGGTCGCGATGGTCAGGTCGAGGCGCCGCACCGGACGGCCGGCCTGACGCAGGCCGTCGAACGCCTGCGGGCTCGTGACCTCGTGCACGAGGTGGAGGTCGATGTAGAGGAGGTCCGGGTTCCCATCCTCGCCCTTGACCACGACGTGGTCGTCCCACACCTTCTCGGCGAGCGTCTTTCCCATGACCTCGACCTCCTCGTTCTCGTCGTCCGGCGCCGCTGTCGCGGCGTGATCGGGCGAGTCTAGCAGCTTGGTATACCAACGTGCGTCCGTCTTCACAGGTCGGCCTGGAGGCACGGGTCGAGTCCGCGACACCTGTCGCGGTGGGAAGATGGTCGCGACATGACGACACCTGTGCACTCGACCCGGACCGTGAACCTCGAAGGCGCAGCACGCGCCGCGATCGCCGGGGGCGCACCCCTCGCCCTGCTCATCGCCCTCGGGATGCCCGGTTACGCGGCGTTCGCCATGTTCGCCGGGTTCACCGCGATCTTCGGCGCCACCGAGCCCTACTGGCAGCGCGCGGTCACCACCGGGGTCGCCGGCGTGATGCAGGCGCTCTGCATGTTCGCCGGGGTCGCGGTCTCGCTCGCCGGCTCGCAGCTCTGGTTGCAGACGGTGGGGCTCGTCGCGGTGCTCGTCTTCGCGGTGTGCACGCTGAGCGCCCTGCAGACCATCCCCGCGCAGCCGATCTTCCCGACGTTCGCGTTCGTGGTGTCGGCCCTCGTGCCGCTCAAGCAGTCTGATCTGCCGCTCGTCGCGACGATCATCGTGTGCTCGGTCGTCTGGGCCTGGCTGGTCGCGATGTCCGGGTCGGTCCTCCGCCTGGTGTTCCACCCGCGGGCACCGCACCGCTTCCGCCCGCTCGCGCCGCGCAAGCACCGCTCGCTCGCCGTGCTGCGGACGCCCGCGCTGTGGGAGACCGTCGGCCTCAACGTGGTCGGGGCCCTCGTGGCCGGGGCGGTCGCCGAGACCATCCCGTGGCTCGGGCACCCGTACTGGGCGGTCATCGCTGTGGTGTCGACGCTGCCGGCGCTCCGGCAGCGGCACACGGTCGTCCGGGCGTTCCAGCGCTTCATCGGCACGATCGGCGGCACGGTCATCGCAGTGGGGATCCTGCTGCTCGAGCCCTCGGCGTGGTGGATCGTGGTGATCGCCGTCATCGGGCAGTTCTTCGCCGAGATCTTCGTCGCCCGGAACTACGCCGTGACGCTGCTGTTCCTCACGCCGCTCGCACTCGCGGTGTCGTGGCTGAGCCTGCCGGAGGCGCCGGAGCTCCTCGCACTGGATCGCGTCGCGCAGACCACCCTGGGTGCCCTCGTGAGCGTCGCGCTGCTCCTGGTGGGCCGGGCGATCGAGCGTCGCCGGGGCCGGGCGCTCGGCGCGACGAGCGCGATCCGCACGGTCTGAGCGCGTCCATCGGGTCTGTCGCGTCCGTCGCGCCGTCGCGCCGTCTCCCCGGTGGAAACGGGCGTACCTGGTCGTTCCTTCCGACCAGGTACGCCCGTTTCCACTTTCCATCCCGCGCGTTCTGGGAGAGAACGGGCGCGGACGTCGGACGGGAGGCGCGAGGCGGTCCCGCCACGGGCCTCCCGTCCGTCAGGTGGTGACGCGGCGCTCGCGCGAGGCGCCGGCACGGTCGCGCCGCGCGAGGGCTCCGCAGCGCGCGAGGTTCCGCGCGGTGTGCGAAGTCGCGTGGGTCCCACGGGACACGGAACCTCGCACAGTGCGGCCGCGACGCCCGCGTCAGTCGCGTGGCTGGAGGTTCCAGGTGTCGATGACCGGGCGGCCGTGCTCGTACCCGAGCACGCTCACCGACGCGGTCCCGAGCTTCAGGACGGCACCGTCCTGCGGCGCGAGCCGGATCCACGCGGCACCGAGGGCGCGGAGGACGTGCCCGTGGGCGACGACGATCGCGTCCTGCCCGTCAGCGAGCACCGGACGGGCACGATCGAGGATGCGCTCGACGCGGACCCGGACCTCGGCGGCGTTCTCGCCGGGCGTGTCACCGGCCGGGACCCCGTCGGTCCAGAGGTCCCACGGGCCGTGCCGGAGCACCTTGATCTGCGGCGTCGTGAGCCCCTCGTACGCGCCGTAGTCCCACTCGAGCAGGTCCTCGTCGAGGTCCGGATCGACGCCGACGAGCGCCGCAGTGTCCCGGGCGCGCTGCAGCGGACTCGACAGCGCCAACGCGAACGTGCGGTCCGCCAGGTACCGGCCGGCGCGCTTCGCCTGCTCGATGCCGTTGTCCGTCAGCGGGATGTCCGTGCGGCCGGTGTGCTGCCCGCTCTTCGACCACTCCGTCTCTCCGTGACGGACGAGGACGAGTTCGCCGGGGCGTTCCGAGGTCATGTGTTCCTTCCGAGCCAGAGGCCGAGCGCGGCTGCGCCGACCGAGACGACGAGCATCCCGAGGCCGTTCAGGACGGCGAGCCGGGGCTTGCCGGATCGGAGGAGCTGCACGGTCTCGACACTCGCCGTCGAGAACGTCGTGTACCCACCCATCATGCCCGTTCCCAGCACGGCGACCGACTGGAGCGGGATCGTTCCCGCCTGCCCGAGGCCGGTGAGGAGCCCGAGGACGAGGGATCCGGAGACGTTGATGACGAGGGTGCCGAGCGGGAAGCCGGTCACCCGGGCCTTGACGAGGCCGTCGAGCAGGAACCGGAGCGCGGCACCGACTCCCCCGCCGACCGCGACGAGCACCAGTTCGACGGCGTTCACTGTGCGCCCCCCTTCGAGCGGACGGCCCGCTTCGGACGGACGGCCCGCTTCGGACGGACGGCCCCGGCGAGCAGGACGCCCGCGCCGACGGCGAGCAGCCCGAGCACGACGGTGAGCAGGGCGTACCCGCCACCCGCCGTCCAGTGCCCCGCGTCGAGGAGCTGCGCCGTGTCGTCCGCGAGCGTGCTGTAGGTCGTGAACCCACCCAGGACGCCGGTGCCGACGACGAGCCGGAACGTGCGACGCCGACCGACGTCGGGGCCACGGTGGGCGAGCGCCTCGAGCAGGAGTCCGAGGCAGAACGCCCCGACGACGTTGATCGCCAGGATCGTCCAGCTGATCCCGTCGTGCGCGGGGAACGCCTCGGCGAGGAGCGCACGGACGGCGGTGCCGATCGCGCCGCCGAGCGCGACGAGGCCGAGCATCGACCAGCGGAGGTGGGGTGGGCGTTCGCCGGGCACGGTGCTCCTATCGCCGAGCACGCCGGATCGTCTCCGCGCGTGCGGTGTTCTCGGGATAGGGACCGTTGGCGGCTGTCCGCGGTTGGGTCCGGCAGGCCCCACTGCCGGGTCTGACGACCCCGTCAGCGTACCGCGACGGTGCACCGTGCCGTCGATCGGTCAGTCAACGACCGCTGCGGTGCCCTCGAGCTCGACGAGCTGGTCGTCGTAGCCCAGGACGGTCACACCGAGCAGTGTGCTCGGGACGTCGTGGTCCCCCATCGCGGCGCGCACGACCTCCCACGCTGCGACGAGGTCCGCCTGGCGTGACGACGCGACGAGCACGCGGGTCTGCACGAGGTCCTCGATTCCGGCTCCGGCAGCAGCGAGCGCCGTCCGGAGGTTTTCCACGCACTGGGTGGCCTGCCCGCGGACGTCCCCGACCGCCACGGTCGCCCCGTCGGCGTCGAGGGGGCAGGCGCCGGCGAGGAACACCAGTCGCGCATCGGCGGGGGCGGTCGCGGCGTAGGCGTACTCGGCGACGTCGCTGAGGGCGGTGGAGCGGATGAGCTGCACGACACTGGTCACGGAGCAAGCCTGACAGAGCGCGCGGTCACAGCGGCCCGGACTTTCCGGGAGACTGGAACGATGGCGACCCTCCGGCCGTCCGTCCCTCCCCTGCCCCTAGGAGTGCTCCGCATGCCCGAGCTCCCGCTCGTGTTCGAAGTCGGCTCGATCATCGCGCTCGTTCTGATCCTGCTCGCCGACCTCCTCATCGTGGCCCGGCGCCCGCACGTGCCGACGCTGCGGGAGTCGGCGGTCTGGGTCGGCATATACGTGGGTCTGGCGCTGGTGTTCGCCGTCGCGATGCTGGTGTTCGCCGGGACCGAGCCGGCCGGGCAGTTCCTGGCGGGCTGGCTGACCGAGTACAGCCTGAGCATCGACAACCTCTTCGTCTTCGTCATCCTGATGGCGCGCTTCTCCGTGCCGAAGACGATCCAGCAAGAGGTCCTCATGCTGGGCATCATCATCGCGCTCGTGCTGCGCGGGATCTTCATCCTGGTGGGCGCGCAGCTCATCGAGGACTTCTCCTGGATCTTCTACATCTTCGGCGCGTGGCTGGTGTGGACCGCGATCCAGCAGCTGCGTGGTGAAGACGAGGACGACGATAAGGACAGCTTCATCGTCCGCGTGCTGCGCCGCCGGGTCCGGATCACCGACACCTTCGACGGGATGAAGTTCCGGACCACCGAGGACGGCGTGCGGCACTTCACGCCGCTGCTGGTCGTCCTCATCGCCATCGGCACGACCGACCTGCTCTTCGCGCTCGACTCGATCCCCGCGATCTTCGGCATCACCGAGAGCGCGTTCATCGTCTTCACCGCGAACGTCTTCGCCCTGATGGGCCTGCGGCAGCTGTACTTCCTGCTCGGGGGTCTGCTCGAGCGGCTCGTCTACCTGAAGTACGGCATCGCGTTCATCCTCGCCTTCATCGGCGTCAAGCTCGTCCTGCACGCGCTGCACGCCAATGAGTTGCCGTTCCTGAACGGTGGCGAGCACATCGAGTGGGCGCCGGAGATCAGCACGACGGTGTCCCTCTTGGTGATCGTCGGCGCGATGGCCGTCTCGACCGTCGCCAGCGTCGTCCGGGTCCGCCGTGACGACGCCCGGACGAAGGCCTCGAACGCCCCGCGCACGTCCGACTGACGCTCGCAGCAACGCTTTCTTGCGCGGCGCGCTCCAGGCGGCGCGTAGAACCGACATGCACGCACGACTTCGCCGGAAACGGGCAAGAATGCGTCCGCCGATCTTCCCTAGGCTCGGGGGAAACCCAACGACGGGAGGTTCGACATGTCGCAGTTCGTCCAGAGGTTCTCGCAGGACGCCATCGTCGGAGAACCCGAGGTCGTCGAGGACAACCCGACCGTCCGTGCGCTCGCCGCGCACCCCGCATGGCTGCGGCTGAAGGCCGCCGTCGTGTCGTTCCGTGCGCTGCAGACGGAGGACGGCTCGGTCCCCGACCAGTCGGACCACGCGACCGCGACCGCGCACCTGGCCACGATCCTCCCGGCCATCGCCGAACTGGCCGCCTTCTTCCCGCACGACGCGTCGTTCCTGGAGGCGGTCCAAAACGATTTCCGACGGTGGGCCGACGAGGGGTTCGGCATTCCCGACTTCCTCGATTCCCTCAATGCATTCCAGCCCCAGCAGCACCGTGTCGACGGACTCGGACACCTGGTCGTGTTCCCGATGTACACGCAGAACGGCAGTTCCTCGAGATTGATCGAGGCCGTCCTGGTCGAGGTGATCTGGCCGGACTTCATCGCCGAACTCGAGGCCGGCGACTACGGCAACAAACTGTTCGTCGCTCTGCGGTTCGTCGACTTCACGCCGGGGTACGACACCAACTCCGCCGTGTTGTTCCCGGAGACGGTCGCGATGCGCGAGATCCCGACGTTCACGTGGGGCGCGATCTTCCAGGACCGCGAAGCCGCGCGCTACCGCCGGGTCGTCCGCGCCGCCGCGGAGATCACCAAACTGGACCTCCCCGACGACGCTGCGGCAATGCTCGACGACCAAGAACTGACCGAGCGGGTGTTCGTGATGTGGGACATCATCCACGACCGTTCCCACATGCGCGGTGACCTGCCGTTCGACCCGTTCATGATCAAGCAGCGGATGCCGTTCTTCCTCTACTCGCTCGAAGAACTGCGTTGCGATCTGACCGCATTCCGCGAATCGGTGCGTCTGGAACGGGAACTGTCGTCGCGGCCGGACGACGAACTGTCCGACGCAGATCGCGCGATCCGTGACCACGCACGGCTGGTGCAGTACGCCGTCGTCTTCGACCGGATCTTCCGGTTCGCGATCACGGGCAGCCGCGTTCGGAACTACGACGGGCTCGGCGGCCAGCTCCTGTTCGCGTGGATGCACCAGCACGACGTCCTGCACTGGACGGACACGCGGCTCACGATCGACTGGCAGGCCGTCCCGGACGTCATCATCGCCCTCAGCGACGAGATCAACGAGCTGTACTGGCGTTCCATCGACCGGCCGAAGTCGGCGCACTGGCTCGCCGCGTACGAGATGCTCACCCGGACGCTCACGCCGCACCCGGCCTCCGCCTGGGCGCGCGGTCTCCCCGCCGAGACACTCGCGGGCCCACCGAAGGGCTACACCGACGCGGTGCTCGACGACGAGTTCCCGCTCTCGATGTTCTACGAGGCGCTCAACAAGAAGATGGCGACGGTGATCGCGTCGACGGCCGGCATCACCGGGGCCTCGTCCGTCGAGGACGTCGCCGCGTGACCGGTGGTTCCCTCGCCGGCCGCCTGGTGCTGGTCGCCGGTGCGACCAGCGCCAGCGGCGCAGCGGTCGCGCGCGCACTCACCGCCGCCGGTGCGGCCGTCGTCGCGGTCGGCACCAGACCCGACGCCCTGGAGGCACTGCAGGCGTCCGTCCCGGGCGTCACCACCCACACGTGCGACCTCTCGGACCTCGGTGCGGTCACCGCGCTGGCGGCGGCCGTCCACGCCGAGTCCGGCCGCATCGACGGCCTGGTCCACCTGGTCGGTGGCTGGCGCGGCGGGGGCGACATCGCGGGGCAGTCCGACGACGACTGGGCGTTCTTCGACCGGGCGTTCCGCACGCTCCGGAACACCACGCGGGTGTTCGTCGACGACCTCGTGGCGTCCCCGGCCGGCCGGCTCGCCTTCGTGTCGTCCACCGCCGTCGATTCCCCCACCGCAGGGGCCGCCAACTACGCCGCCGCGAAGGCCGCGGGCGACGCCTGGGTGCGCGCCGTCGCCCAGGGGTTCCGGAAGGACGCACCGAACGCCGCCGCCACGGTGTTCGTCGTCCGGTCCCTGGCCGGCCTCGAGGACCGCCTCGCCGACGAGGTCGTCCGGCTCTGGTCGGCGTCACCGGCGGACGTGAACGGCGCCCGCATCCCCCTCTCCCCACCCTCCCTAGGATGAATCCGTGACCCTTCGACTCCACGACCTGGACCTGCGGGGCTTCGCCTCCGACAACTACGCCGGCGTCCACCCCGAGATCCTCGACGCGATCGCCGCGGCCAACGACGGCCACCAGATCGCGTACGGCGAGGACGTCTACACGGCACGGCTGCGCGAGGTGGTCCAGGAGCACTTCGGTCCGCAGGCCGAAGCCTTCCCGGTGTTCAACGGCACGGGCGCGAACGTCGTGGGCCTGCAGTCGATGCTCCCCCGCTGGGGTGCCGTCGTCTGCACCACGACCGCGCACATCCACACGGACGAGGCCGGCGCACCCGAGCGCATCGGTGGGATCAAGCTCCTGCCCGTCGAGACACCCGACGGCAAGCTCACCCCCGAGCTCATCGACAAGGAGGCCTGGGGCTGGGGTGACGAGCACCGTGCCCAGCCGCTCGTCGTGTCGATCACCCAGACCACCGAGCTCGGCACCGCGTACACCGTGGAGGAGATCCGCGCGATCGCCGACCACGTCCACGCGCTCGGCATGACGCTGCACATGGACGGCGCCCGCATCTCGAACGCCGCGGCGACCCTGGGCCTTCCCCTCCGCGACTTCACGACCGACGCCGGCGTCGACGTGCTGAGCTTCGGGGGCACGAAGAACGGGATGCTCTACGGCGAGGCGATCGTCGTGCTGAACCCGGCGGCGTCCGAGGGCCTGCACTACCTCCGGAAGATGAACATGCAGCTCTCGTCGAAGATGCGGTTCGTCTCAGCGCAGCTCATCGCGCTGCTCACCGACGACCTGTACCTCCGGTCTGCGGGCCACGCCAACGCGATGGCCACACGACTGCGCGGTGCACTCGAGGCCGGGATCGCGGACGGCAGCATCCAGGGCGTCGGGTTCAGCCAGGAGACCCAGGCCAACGGGGTGTTCGCGACGCTGCCCGCGGGGGTGGCCGAACGCCTGCGCAAGCACTTCCGGTTCTACGACTGGGACGCCAGCCGCAACGAGGTGCGGTGGATGTGCGCGTACGACACGTCGGAGCAGGACATCGACGACTTCGTGGCCGCACTGACGCGGGAGCTCGACGCGGTCTGACGCACGTAGAATCTCGTGTGATCTCCGAGACCCCTGGACCCAGCGGCATCCTCCCCGAGGACCTGATCGTCACGCTCCGGGTCCTCGAGCAGATGCCGTCCATCGACGAGACGCACCCCGACTTCGTGCGGGTCCGCCAGGCGACGGCGAAGATGTTCAAGGCGGTCAAGCGAGCACACCGACTCGAGAAGCGGGCGGTCATCGCCGAAGCCGACCGCCGGGTGATCGCCTCCACCGCCACCGGGGCCGCCGACCGGATCGACGACGAGACCCGCGGGGTCCCGATCAGCTCCTCGACCACGGCGTCGACCGCAGGCACCCTGCTCAAGTCGCGCCCGTGCTACATGTGCAAGCAGCAGTACACGGTCGTCGATGCCTTCTACCACCAGCTCTGCCCCTCGTGCGCGGCGATGAGCCACGCCAAGCGCGACGCCCGGACCGACCTGACCGGCAAGCGCGCCCTGCTCACCGGCGGACGCGCGAAGATCGGCATGTACATCGCGCTCCGGCTCCTGCGGGACGGTGCGCACACCACCATCACCACGCGGTTCCCGCGCGACGCGGTCCGCCGGTTCACGAGCCTCCCCGACTCCGCCGAGTGGATCTCGCGCCTCAAGGTCGTCGGCATCGACCTGCGCGACCCCGCTCAGGTCATCGGTCTCGCCGACGACGTCGCCGCGGCCGGCCCGCTCGACATCCTGATCAACAACGCCACCCAGACCGTGCGCCGGTCGACCGGCGCGTACCAGCCCCTCGTCGACGCCGAACTCGCGCCGCTGCCGGACGGACCACTGCCCGAGCTCGTGACCTTCGGCCACACGAACGACCAGCACCCGCAGGCGCTCGCCCGCTCGGTCTCGGCGCACCCGATCCTGGCCGCGGCCGCCGCCCGGGCCGACGAACTCACCGAGCTGGCAATGGCTCCGGGGTCGAGCTCGCTCGAACGCCTCGCCACGGGCACCGCCATCGACGCCGGCGGTCTCGTCCCGGACCTGCACGACGTGAACTCCTGGACGCAGCACGTCGACGAGGTCGACCCCCTCGAGATGCTCGAGGTCCAGCTGGCCAACACCACGGCGCCGTTCATCCTCATCTCCAAGCTCCGGCCCGCACTGGCGGCCAGCCCTGCGGACCGGACGTACGTGGTGAACGTCAGTGCCATGGAGGGGGTGTTCGGCCGGGCGTACAAGGGACCGGGGCACCCCCACACGAACATGGCGAAGGCCGCCGTGAACATGCTCACCCGCACGAGCGCCCAGGAGATGTTCGAGACGGACCGCATCCTGATGACGAGCGTCGACACCGGCTGGATCACCGACGAACGCCCGCACCCGACGAAGGTCCGGCTGGCAGAAGAGGGCTTCCACGCCCCGCTCAACCTCGTCGACGGCGCCGCCCGCGTGTACGACCCGATCGTCCGGGGCGAGTCCGGCGACGACCTGTTCGGGGTGTTCCTGAAGGACTACCGGCCGAGCTCGTGGTGACCGATCGTCAGCGCTCCGCGGCGTCGAGGTGTCGGACGAGCCCCGCAGCGTCCGCCGTCATCGCGTCGAAGATCCGGTAGAGGGTCTCAGATCGGTCCACCGGGCCCACCGCGAAGCACCGTTTCCCGAGGCCGAACGCGATCCCTGCCTCGATGTGCGCCGCGGCACCGGCCGGGAGTACGAGGACGAACTGATCGGCCTCGCGGAGGGCCTCGAGGTCCTGCGCGAAGAGCTCCCGGATCCCCGGGTCGTCGAGTGCCGCCTCGTCCGCTCCGCCCGGCGCTGCGAACGCAGACGCGTCGTCGTCGTACTGCGTTCGGACGAAGCTGTAGGTCGATGCTCCGGTGCGTTCGAGTGCTCCCACCACCTGGAGGACGGCATCCCGGTTGCGCCAGCTCCCCGCGATGAAGAAGTCGCTCATGCGGCCACGGTAGCCGAGGAACGACGAAAGCCCCCCGGCGGACCGGAGGGCTTTCGTGTCGGTGTGACCCCAGCGGGATTCGAACCCGCGTTACCGCCGTGAGAGGGCGACGTACTAGGCCGCTATACGATGGGGCCGTCACACATGCGAATCCCCCGCCCTGGAGCGGGGGTCTCGTGCTCGTTGCCGGAGTCGGAGGCAAGCCACCTGTGGTGACCCCAGCGGGATTCGAACCCGCGTTACCGCCGTGAGAGGGCGACGTACTAGGCCGCTATACGATGGGGCCGTTCCGACAACTCGACAAGTATTGCACAAGCCCCTCGCCCTGCCAAAACGAGGCGTGTCGCCCGGGTGTGCCGTCATGCCGCGGTCGGAATACGGTGGATCGATGACGCTGCGGATCGGTCTGTCAGGCTGGCAGTACGACTCCTGGCGCGGCGACTTCTACCCGGCCGGAGTGCCGAAGCGACGCCGGCTCGAGTACGCGGCCGAACGGTTCCGGACGGTCGAGGTCAACGGGTCGTTCTACTCGCTCCAGCGCCCGGAGCGGTACCGCGCATGGCGGGCATCGGTGCCGCCCTCGTTCCGCTTTGCGCTGAAGGGTGGGCGGTACGTCACCCACATGCTGCGGCTCCGGAACGTCGACACGGCGCTGGCGAACTTCTTCGCGTCCGGCCCGCTCGAGCTCGGTGCGACGCTCGGACCGGTCCTCTGGCAGCTCCCCGAAGCCCTCCTGCCGACGCCCGAGGTGCTCGACGAGTTCCTCGCGCTGCTTCCCCGGACCCAGGGCTCCGCCGCCGAACTCGCCGAACGCCACGACGACAAGGTGGCCGACCCGTCGGTCCACGCCGAGGAACCGTCCCGACGGATCGATCACGCGCTCGAGGTCCGGGCCGCGGGCCTCGGCGACGACCACCTCGACGTGCTCCGGCGCCACCGTGTCGCCCTGGTCGACTCACACGCGGGCGACTTCCCGCGGTTCCGGGCGGACACCGGCGCTCCGATCGCGTACCTCCGCCTGCACGGTGCGCCGCGGACCTACCACGACGGGTACTCTCCCCAGGCTCTCGGGCGGTGGGCGACGACCATCGTCGATCACCTCGACGCCGGGCGGGACACGTTCGTGTACTTCGACAACGACGCCGAGCGGCACGCGCCGTGGGACGCGCTCGCGCTCGACCGCCTCGTCGCCGACCGTCTGCGCAGGCGGGCCGACGGCGGCGGGTGATCCGTGCCTCCAGGGAGTCCGCCGCACCCGCTCAGACCGTGAGCGGCTCGCCGGGCGCGAGCAGCACGAACTCGCCGTCGGGCTCGACCACCTCACGCAGTCGACCGGTGTGCATGCCGTAGCCGATCTCGGAGAGCGTGGCCTCGTGGACGGGGTACGCGCGACGGGGCGCGATCGCGGTGACGTAGTCCATCATCTCGGCGACCTTGAGCCACGGGGCGCCGACGGGCGCGGCGAGCACCTCGACGGGGACGCCCGGGTCGGTGTACGAGTCGCCCGGGTAGAAGAGCCTGCCGTTCACGAGGACGCCGGTGTTGTCGATGACCGGGATGCTCGAGTGGATGACGTTGTGGCGGGTGCCGTGGAAGGTCAGGTCGAACGGGCCGACCGTGCGCTGGTCACCGTCCGTGACGACGTCGATCGGGATCCCGGTCTCGGCGATCGCTGTGGCGACCCCGGCCGGGCCGATGACGACCGCGTCGGGGTTGCGCGAAACGATCCCGGCGAGCTGCTCCGGTGTGACGTGGTCCGGGTGCTCGTGGGTGAGGACGACGGCGACGACGCCCTCGGCTTCGACCGGGCGGGTGAAGTTGCCGGGGTCGATCACGAGGCGAGCGTCTCCCTCGGTGACGATCTGGCAGGCGTGTTCGAGCTTGGTGACCTCCATGCGGCCGACCCTACGCGGGCTGCGGGCCCGCGGCGCCGGGCGCGCGCGACACCTCACGCCCGCGGCGGCCCCGTCGTCGCCCGGACCACGAGGTGCGCCGGCGCCGCCGGCAGTGCCCGCGCAGCCGCCCCGTCCACCTCGGCGAGCACGGCCCGGGCGGCTGTCCGGCCCTGGGCCTCGGGGTCCTGGGCGACGGTGGTCAGCCCGACGACCTCGCCGTACTCGTGGCCGTCGATGCCGATCACCGACACGTCCTCCGGTACCGCGAGTCCGGCGCGGCGGGCGGCGAGCACCACACCGAGCGCCATCTCGTCGGATGCGCAGAACACCGCGGTCGGTCGCGGCCCACCCCCGAAGAGCGCTGCGCCGGCGTCGACACCACCGGCGAACGAGAACCGTCCGTCGAGCACCCACTCGTCCCGCACGCCGAGACCACGGGCGGCCATCGCGTCGACGAACCCGTCGCGTCGGAGCCAGGGCACGGCGACGTTCATCCCGGCCTCGTCCTGCCCACCGACGTAGGCGACGTCCCGGTGCCCGAGTCCGCAGAGGTGGTCGACGGCGATCCCGGCGACGACGACGTCGTCGACCCCGACGTTCCGCAGGCCTGCGGCCGGCCCGCCGATCACGATCATCGGGTGCCGGGCGAGCTCGAGCTCGGCGCGCTCGGTCTCGTCGAGCACGAGCGAGAGCAGCACGAGGGCGTCGACGCGGTGTCGGAGCATGGACCGTCGGAACGCCCGGTCCCGGTCGCCCCCCGGTCCGCCGAGGTTGTACAGCACGAGGTCGTACCCGGCCCGCCGCAGCTCGGCGTCGACCCCGCCGAGCGCCTTCACGTAGAACCACCGGTCGATGACCGGCACGACGACCCCGACGGCGCGCTGCCGTCCGGTGGCGAGGCCGGCCGCCGCCGAGCTCGGGACGTACCCGAGTTCGTCGGCGACCCGCCGCACCTGGTCGATGGTGGAGTCGGCGACCGTCGACATGCCCCGCAGTGCGCGGGACACCGTCGACTTGGACAGGCCGGTGACGGTCGCGATCTCCTGGATCCCCATGGCCACTGTCTGGAGGCCCGTCAGCCGTCCGACGACCGGGTCACGTCGGCCGCGGGGCCGGTCCGCGCTGGCGCGACGACGGGTCGCGTCGCGCGGGTCTGCCGCCGGCCGGCCGGTGCGAGCTCGTCCCAGCCGACGTGCCGGTGGACGCGGGCGCCGACGGGGGGCGCCGTCGACGGGACCACGGCGGACCGGGGTGCCCGTGCCGGTGCCGTGGATGCCGGTGCCGCGGGTGCGCCGCCGATGCCGTCGACCGACGCCGTGCGCCGGAGCACCGACACCCGCCACCGGTCGAGGGCGACGATGCCGAGCACGCACACGAGCAGGGTGAGCGCCCATCCGAGGGCCGGACGCCCGGTGACCTCGCAGAAGACCGTGACCCCGAGGAACAGGACCCCGAACATCCCGACGAAGCCGATCGCCTCCTCGATGCGGGCGGTGGGGCGGGACGGAGCACGTTGTGCCATGGCCGTCAGCCCTTCACGCCACCGGCGGTGAGGCCGGCCACGATGCGCCGCTGGAAGACGAGCACGAGGATCACGAGCGGGATCGTCACGATCGTCCCCGCCGCCATCACCGCCGTGTAGGGCTCCTGGTGCGGCTGCGTCCCGGCGAACGACGCGATGGCGACGGTCACCGGCTGGGTGGCGTCACTCGAGAGCTGGGACGAGATGAGGTACTCGTTCCAGGACGAGATGAACGCCAGGATCGCGGTGGTGAACACGGCGGGGGCGGCCAGCGGCATGATGATCCGCCGGAACGCCTGCACACGGGTGCACCCGTCGATGCGTGCGGCCTCCTCGAGGTCCCACGGCATCTCGCGGAAGAAGCTCGCGAGCGTGTAGACGGTGAGGGGCAGCACGAACGAGATGCTCGGCAGGATCAGCGCCTGGTACGTGCCCATCCAGCCGATGTCCGTGAACAGCTGGAACAGCGGGGAGATGAGCGCGACACCTGGGAACATCGACGCGGCGAGGATCGCACCGGCGATGAGCGACTTGCCCTTGAACTCCAGGCGGGCCAGGGCGTACGCCGCGCTCGTGCCGACGAGCAGGGCGATGATCGTCACCACGCCGCCGATCAGCAGACTGTTCGCGAGCGCCCGGCCGAGGTGGTTGCCGAGCGCCGTCGAGAACGCCGTCGCGTAGTTGTCGAGCGTGACGTGCGTCGGCCAGGGCGTGGCGTCGAAGGTGAACCCGACGTCGCGGAAGCTCGTCACCACCATCCAGTAGAACGGCAGCAGGCACCACACCGCGATGACGGTGGCCTGGATCCCGGTGCGGAGCTTCGAGCCCGTGTGACGTTGGACCCGTACGTCGGAACGGTCGACGGCGATGTCGCGTGCACGGGCGTTGGACCGGGGGCGGTCGGCTGCGAGGGTCACTTGAGCTCACCCTTCTGCTGGGCTGCCTGCGTCTGCACGACGTTCGCCCCGAGGAACCGGACGAACACGAACGCGACGATGAAGATCACGAGGAAGGTGATCGTGGAGAGTGCCGACGCGGAGTTGAACCCCTGCCGGATCTGGTCGACCACGAGGATCGACAGCGTGGTGGTCGCGTTGCCCGAACCACCGCCACCGCCGGTGAGGATCGCGGGGAGGTCGTACATGCGCAGCGCGTCGAGCACGCGGAACAGGACGGCGACCATGAGCGCCGGCTTGAGCAGCGGGAGCGTGATGAGCATGAAGCGCTGGACGGTGGAGGCTCCGTCCATCTTGCCGGCCTCGTAGACCTCTTCCGGGATGAGCTGCAGGCCCGCCAGGATGAGCAGCGCCATGAACGGCGTGGTCTTCCACGTGTCCGCGATGATGACCGCCCACCGGGACGCCCACTCGCCGCTCGTCCAGAGGATCTGCTGACCGAGCACGTGGTTGAGGACACCGTTCGCGTCGAAGATGAAGTACCAGAGCTTCGCGGTCACGGCGGTCGGGATGGCCCACGGCACGAGGATCGCGGCACGGACGAGCGCGCGGCCCTTGAAGTTGCGGTTCATGATGATCGCCATCCAGACGCCGATGAGCGTCTCGGCGAGCACCGTCACGACGGTGAAGAAGAACGTGTTGCCCATCGACACCCAGAACTGGCTGCCGATGCTGCCGGGCGGGCACGTCGTGTTGCCGCACTGCTGGGCGAGCCAGTGCACGTAGTTCGTGACGCCGGCGAAGCCGCCCTGCACGAACAGGCCGGTCGCCTTGTCGAGTCCGGCGTCGAGCTGGAACGACTGGATGATCGCGCTGACCACCGGGTAGCCGATGACGATGGCGAGGAGCACGATCGTCGGGCCGATGAGGTACACGGCCCACCGGCCGTGCTCGGCGTTGAGTCCGCCCTTGCGCCGCTTCTGCGGCTCCATCCCCGTCGGGTTGGGGATGGCTGCGGGGATCTCGGTTGCTGCTGACACGTGACGGCCTCCTTGCCGGGTGTCGGAACGCAGGATGGGGCGGACTGGAGGCGCGGGGCGGGGTCGACCCGCGCCTCCAGTCCGATGCGGCGAACGCCGCGTACTTCCGGGCTAACTGCCGCTGCTGGTGGCGGTCTTGAGGGCCGCCTGCATGTCCTTCAGGGCCTCGTCGACGCTCTTCGATCCCTTGAGGGCGGCGTACGTGTTGTCCTGGACGGCCTTCGTCACGGCCGGGTAGAACGGCGTGACCGGGCGCGGCTCGGCCGACTCGATCGACTTGAGCAGCGTGGGCAGGTAGGGCAGCTTCGCGGTGAGCTCGGAGTCGGTGTAGAGGTCACCGACGACCGGGGCCAGCGAGCCCTGGGTCGCGAAGAACTTCTGCGTCTCGTTCGACTCCAGGTACTCGAGGAAGTCGTGCGCGGTCGCCTTGTGCTTCGAGTACACGCTGATCGCCGCGTTGTGACCACCGAGCGTCGAGGCGCCGGTGCCGTCCTTGCCGGGGATCGGAGCGATGCCGAAGGTGTCCTTGACCTTCGACGAGCCGTCGGTCTTCGCGAGGCTGTACACGTACGGCCAGTTGCGGAGGAACAGCAGCTTGCCGGCCTCGAAGGCGGTGCGGCCCTGCTCCTCCTGGTAGGTGATCGCCTCGGCGGGGATGTTCCCGTCCTTGAAGGCGTCGACCAGGTTCTGCAGACCGGCCTTCGCGTCGGACGTGTCGACGTCCGGGGTGCCGCCCTTGTTGAGGACCGAGCCACCCGAGCCGTTGATCGCCTCGGAGGCGTTCACGGTCAGGCCCTCGTACTTGGCGAACTGTCCGGCGTAGCAGCCGATGCCGGCCTGCTTCGCGATGTCGCAGTCCTTCATCATGTCGGCCCACGTGGTCGGGGGCGTCTTGACGAGGTCCTTGCGGTAGTAGAGCAGCGCGCCGTCGGAGGTCTGCGGTGCCGCGTACAGCGTGTCGTTGTACGTCGCCGTCTTGACGGTCGCCGGCAGGAGCTTCGACGTGTCGATCTTCATCTTGCCGGTGAGCGGGGTGAGCCAGCCCTTCGCGGCGAACTCCGCCGTCCACACGACGTCGACGTCGACCACGTCGTAGTTGGCGTCCTTCGCCTGGAAGTGCTGCACGAGGTCGTCGTGCTGCTGGTCGGCCTGGTCGGACTGCTCCTTGAAGGTGACCTTCTCGTCCTTGTGTGCCTTGTTCCACTTCGCGATGAGCGGTCGGACGACGTTCGAGTTGTCCTTGCCCTGCACGTACGTGATCGGGCCGCGGCTGTCCTGCCCGTTCTGGGCGTCGTTCGATGCCGAGCTCCCGCTCGAGCAGCCGGTGAGTACGAGGCCGATGACCGCGACCCCCGCTACCGACGCGAACCGCACCTTGGCGCGTGTTGTCTTCACAGCGATGTCTCCTCGATGAGATCACCAGGTGACGTCGATCGGGTGTCGACGACGCTGCCTGGAGCAGGCGACGCTGCCTGCTGGTGGAGGAAGCTACGCCCGCTCATGGCGTTTCGCAACCGGTTGCAAAGATTCCGTGACCTGAGCGTGACCTTCGGAGTTCCGGTGACTTCCTGGGTGAGCGCTCACGACGGTCGAGGCGACCGAGTGCGGAACCCCGCACGATCCCCGCCACGGGGTCAGCCCGCCGTTGTCCGCGCTGATCCGGCCCCGTAGCGTCCGCTGCATGGCCCTGCTCTCCCCCGTCACCGTCCCCGGCCCACGCCGGGTCGTCAGCGTCGACCTCGACGCTCCGCTGCCGACCCTCGTCGCCGACGAGACCGGCGACTCAGCGCTGGTCGTCGGCTACCGCGACGGCTTCCCGGTCACGACCCTCGACGTGCTGCTCACGGCGGACCCGGCCGATGCAGCCCGCGCGCTCGCACCGCTCGTCGACGGACACCCGGGCGCGGTCGACGCCTTCCCGGCCCACGTGCCGGACGCGGACCTGCCGATGATCTCGATCGTCGTGTCGACCATCGTCGCCCGTGTGGAGGACATCGGGAAGCTGCTCGACTTCCTCGAGCACCTGGACTACCCGGACTACGAGGTCGTCCTCGTCGACAACCGCGTGAAGGTGCCCGACATCGACGCGCTCCCGGGGCTGCTCGAGGGGCGGAACGTGCGGCTCGTCACCGAGCGACGCCCCGGTTGCTCGGTCGGCCGGAACTCCGGCGTCGCCGCGGCGAAGGGCGAGATCATCGCGTTCACCGACGACGACGTCCGCGTGGACCCGCAGTGGCTCCGCTCGATCGGCACCCGGTTCGTCCGCGAGCCCGAGGTCCAGGCGGTCACGGGCATGATCCTGCCCGTCGAGCTCGAGACGCCCGCGCAGATCTGGTACGAGGCCTACTACGGCGGCTTCAGCGGCGAGCGCACCTTCGACCCGGTGACGATCGTCCCGGACGACGTCCCCGGCGTGATGCGGCACGCGCAGGCCTCCGCGATCGCACCGGACGGCACCGTCCGCAAGCACTTCGCGATCTACGGCATCGGCGGCTACGGAGCCGGCGCGAACTGGGCGGTCCGCCGCTCCGCGTTCGACGCCGTCGGCGGGTTCGACCCCGTGCTCGGTGCCGGCGTGCCCGCACGTGGGGGCGAGGACCTGGCGATCTTCATCGATATCCTCTGGGGCGGCGGCCGGATCGGCTTCGAACCAAGGGCGGTCGTGCACCACCGGCACCGCCAGGACCTCGAGGGGCTGCACGGTCAGCTGCACTCGAACGGCGTCGGCTTCACGGCGCTGATGTGCGAGCTGATCGCGAAGGACCGGCGGCACGCGCTCGTGCTCGCGCGCCTGATGCCGCGTGCCGGCAAGATCAAGCTCGCCCAGCTGGTGTCCCGGTTGCGCGGGAAGCGGGACGCGGCGGCGGAGACCATCACCGAGGCGTCGACGACCCAGATCCCCCGCTCGCTGGCGTACCACGAGTTCCGTGGCTTCCCGGCTGGCCCGGCGGCGTACTTCCGGAGCCGTCGGTTCTGGCGGGACGTCGAGGAGGGGCGCTTCCGGCCCTAGACGCGTCCGTCCGACGGACGGGAGGCCCGTGGCAGTGTCGCCGCGGGCCTCCCGTCCGCCGGCGGGTGCGTGTGGGTCGGGGC
>NZ_VDZH01000019.1 GCF_007673235.1 Curtobacterium pusillum | reverse complement strand
GACGCAGAGCCAGCAGCCCGAGCCGGCGCCGTCCGCCACGACGCCGACGTCCGCCCCGATCACGCCGACGGCGACGCCGACCCGGAACACCGTCGCGACGATCCCGACGACCTGCCGCGGGACGGTCCCGGCTGACGACTACGACCGCTTCTTCGGGGCCACCCCGTTGACGGAGATCGACCAGACCCAGGAGTCGACGGGGTCGGACTCGCCGGACATCCTCTGGACGGGTGGTTCCGCGGCGATCACGTGTGTGTGGGCCGATCCGAGCGCAGACGTCACCGGCCTCACGATGGACATCGGGACCACCGGTCCCGGGGCGGCCGAGCGGCTCGCGGAGAGTGCGTGGGACTGCCAGGAACGCGACGGTGGTCGGATGTGCCAGCTGACCGTCAGGGCCGAGCCGTACCCGGTCGACCAGACGACGACGGTCTTCATCCGCGACGACACGTTCATCGTGATCCGGCAGGCCGCCTTCCCGACCAGCGGCCTGCTCGGCGCCGTCGTCGGGGAGATCTGGGGGGACTGACGGCCTGGAGGCGCGTGGCGGGGATGACCCGTGCCTCCAGTCCGTCGGTGGGGAACCTCACACGACGCGGGCCGCGACGATGTCGCGGGCCAGCGTCCG
>NZ_VDZH01000018.1 GCF_007673235.1 Curtobacterium pusillum | reverse complement strand
GCCTGAGATCCGACGCGTACCCGTAAGGGGAAATCAGTGATCCTATGCTGCCGAGAAAAGCATCGACGCGAGGTTGCAGCCGCCCGTACCCGAAACCGACTCAGGTGGTCAGGTAGAGAATACCAAGGAGATCGAGAGAATCGTGGTTAAGGAACTCGGCAAAATGCCCCCGTAACTTCGGGAGAAGGGGGGCCGGACACGTGACCGGACTTGCTCCGTGAGCGTTGAAGGCCGCAGAGACCAGTGGGAAGCGACTGTTTACTAAAAACACAGGTCCGTGCGAAGTCGCAAGACGATGTATACGGACTGACGCCTGCCCGGTGCTGGAAGGTTAAGAGGAAGGGTTAGCCTTTGGGCGAAGCTCTGAATTTAAGCCCCAGTAAACGGCGGTGGTAACTATAACCATCCTAAGGTAGCGAAATTCCTTGTCGGGTAAGTTCCGACCTGCACGAATGGCGTAACGACTTCCCAGCTGTCTCAACCGCGAACTCGGCGAAATTGCACTACGAGTAAAGATGCTCGTTACGCGCAGCAGGACGGAAAGACCCCGTGACCTTTACTACAGTTTGGTATTGGTGTTCGGAGTGGCTTGTGTAGGATAGGTGGGAGACTGTGAAGCGGGCACGCTAGTGTTCGTGGAGTCG
>NZ_VDZH01000017.1 GCF_007673235.1 Curtobacterium pusillum | reverse complement strand
CGCGACCACCGGTGCGCTCGTGCTCGGTGGTGCCGCGTTCGGCATCTCCTCCGCCCAGGCGTCCACGCCGACGGTGCACACCGTCTCCTCCAGCTCGTCGAAGATCCCGGCTCCGGTCGCTTCGGTGCCGGAGGTCCTCGGTGGCAGCACGGCCGTCGCTCTCGACTCGGGCTTCACCGACGCGCTGACCGCGCTGAAGCTGACCCCGGGTGTGTCCGGCAACGCCAAGCTCGCTGACGGTTCGGTGTCGTTCCCGATCACCGCCGGTTCGGTGACGTACTGGTCGCCGGACGGCAACTACCGTCCGTACGTGCAGGGTCTGCTGAACCACGACGACTCGGGTCTGACCCTGTCGGCTGGTGACACGACGGTGACGTTGGAGAACTTCGTGGTGAACCCGGGTTCGTCCAAGCTCTACGGTGACGTCCTCGTCAACGGCAAGGTCGCGGTCGCGAACGCGTACCTGTTCTCGCTGCACGGTGGCACGCTCAAGCCGCTGCAGCTCGAGGGTGACAACGCGATCCTGACCGGCACCACGGTGCACGTGTCCGCTGACGCCGCAAAGCTGCTCAACAGCACCTTCAAGACCGACGCCGTCAAGAGCGGCCTCCTCGTCGGCACCGCCACCATCACCGCCAAGATCAAGTA
>NZ_VDZH01000016.1 GCF_007673235.1 Curtobacterium pusillum | reverse complement strand
TTGTGTTGTCAAGTCTTCGGCTTATTAGTACCGGTCAGCTCCACGGGTCGTTAGTCCCCGCTTCCACATCCGGCCTATCAACCCAGTAGTCTGCTGGGAGCCTCTCACACTCAAGGTGCATGGAAATCTCATCTCGAAGACGGCTTCCCGCTTAGATGCTTTCAGCGGTTATCCGGTCCGAACGTAGCTAATCAGCGGTGCCCTTGGCAGAACAACTGACACACCAGAGGTTCGTCCATCCCGGTCCTCTCGTACTAGGGATAGATCTTCTCAAATTTCCAACGCGCGCAGCGGATAGGGACCGAACTGTCTCACGACGTTCTAAACCCAGCTCGCGTACCGCTTTAATGGGCGAACAGCCCAACCCTTGGGACCTACTCCAGCCCCAGGATGCGACGAGCCGACATCGAGGTGCCAAACCATGCCGTCGATATGGACTCTTGGGCAAGATCAGCCTGTTATCCCCGAGGTACCTTTTATCCGTTGAGCGACAGCGCTTCCACAAGCCACTGCCGGATCACTAGTCCCGACTTTCGTCCCTGCTCGACCTGTCAGTCTCACAGTCAAGCTCCCTTGTGCACTTACACTCGCCACCTGATTGCCAACCAGGTTGAGGGAACCTTTGGGCGCCTCCGTTACTCTTTGGGAGGCAACCGCCCCAGTTAAACTACCCATCAGGCACTGTCCATGAACCCGATCAGGGTCCTACGTTAGACATCCAAAGTGACCAGAGTGGTATTTCAACA
>NZ_VDZH01000015.1 GCF_007673235.1 Curtobacterium pusillum | reverse complement strand
ATAGGAGACTGCCGGGGTCAACTCGGAGGAAGGTGGGGATGACGTCAAATCATCATGCCCCTTATGTCTTGGGCTTCACGCATGCTACAATGGCCGGTACAAAGGGCTGCGATACCGTAAGGTGGAGCGAATCCCAAAAAGCCGGTCTCAGTTCGGATTGAGGTCTGCAACTCGACCTCATGAAGTCGGAGTCGCTAGTAATCGCAGATCAGCAACGCTGCGGTGAATACGTTCCCGGGCCTTGTACACACCGCCCGTCAAGTCATGAAAGTCGGTAACACCCGAAGCCGGTGGCCTAACCCTTGTGGAAGGAGCCGTCGAAGGTGGGATCGGTGATTAGGACTAAGTCGTAACAAGGTAGCCGTACCGGAAGGTGCGGCTGGATCACCTCCTTTCTAAGGAGCATCTGGCTCGTCGTGCCCTTCGGGGTGGGGTGGGTCCAGGCGCCGGATCGAGACGAACGTTCTCGCCGGTAGCTCATGGGTGGAACATTGACAGTGCAGTCGTCAGCGCAGCTGCCGACCTCAGTACGCCAGGGCCTTCGGGTTCGGGTGGGAACGGGTTGGTGGGGAGCGGGAGGGCTGGTGCACGTTGTTGGGTCCTGAGGGACCAGGCTTCCCGGTCTACGGACTGGGGGTTGAGCCGGCGGAGTGATCCGTCACGGTTCTTCGGTGGGCCACATGAAGCTGACACGAGAGTGTTGGGGGAGTGTGGTGCCGATCGTATGTTGAGAACTACACAGTGGACGCGAGCATCTTAGATCG
>NZ_VDZH01000014.1 GCF_007673235.1 Curtobacterium pusillum | reverse complement strand
GTGATCGGGGCGGACGTCGGCGTCGTGGCGGACGGCGCCGGCTCGGGCTGCTGGCTCTGCGTCGGTGCCGCGGTCGGCTGCTCCTGCTGCGACAGCGACAGGGCGACGGCGCCGGTCGCGGTCCCGATCGCCAGGAGACCCACGACGCCGATCACGATGCCCGGGCGGACACGACGCCGCTTCGGGTGCGGGGTGGCGCGCTCGAGGACGTTCTGCTTCATCGAGACGAGCATGCGGTGCAGGTCGTCTCCCTCGGGAGGCTCAGTGTTCATCGTGCATCACCACCTTCTTGAGTCGGCGTCGGTTGCGGGAGACCCGCTGGGTGACCGCCCCGACGCTCAGGCCCAGCAGTTCGGCGGCCTCGGCGTACGAGCGGCCCTCGAGCAGGCAGAGTTCGCAGATGCGTCGGTCGGTCTCGGGGAGCGCGGCGATCTCGTCGCGGACCCAACGGAGCCGTTCACGGGCCTCGCTGTGGTCCTCGGGGGCGGGAAGGTTCTCGGGGAGTTCGTCCCCGCGGTGCTTGATGCGCTTGCGCCCGGCGTTCAGGGCGTGGTTCCGGCACACGACGAGCAGCCACGGGAGCATGGTGTCCGCGGGGAGCTCGAGTGTCGTGGCACGCTGCCAGAGCGTGAGGAAGGCGTCCTGCACGATCTCCTCGACGTCCATCCGATCGTCGGCGAGGGCCCAGGCGTAGCGGGTGAGCGTCGCCGCGTAGCGGTCGAACGCCCGCGCGAGGGCGCCCTTGTCGCCCTGTGCCATCGCACGGATGATCGCTTCGTCCGACTCGGTCGTCACGCCCACTTCCCACCTCCTTCACCCTGAGGTGTCGGACACGGGCCCGATCCTGACAGCACGACGACGAAAACGTGACCCCGGGCGTGTCGCCGGCCGGGCCTCAGTCCCGGAGCAGGTGCGCGACGCCCTCCACCGA
>NZ_VDZH01000013.1 GCF_007673235.1 Curtobacterium pusillum | reverse complement strand
ACAGTCAGAATCAACTCGCTGATGCTCTTCGGAGTGTTGGTTGTAATTTTTTTACGGAGAGTTTGATCCTGGCTCAGGACGAACGCTGGCGGCGTGCTTAACACATGCAAGTCGAACGATGATGCCCAGCTTGCTGGGTGGATTAGTGGCGAACGGGTGAGTAACACGTGAGTAACCTGCCCCTGACTCTGGGATAAGCGTTGGAAACGACGTCTAATACTGGATATGACTGCCGGCCGCATGGTCTGGTGGTGGAAAGATTTTTTGGTTGGGGATGGACTCGCGGCCTATCAGCTTGTTGGTGAGGTAATGGCTCACCAAGGCGACGACGGGTAGCCGGCCTGAGAGGGTGACCGGCCACACTGGGACTGAGACACGGCCCAGACTCCTACGGGAGGCAGCAGTGGGGAATATTGCACAATGGGCGAAAGCCTGATGCAGCAACGCCGCGTGAGGGATGACGGCCTTCGGGTTGTAAACCTCTTTTAGTAGGGAAGAAGCGAAAGTGACGGTACCTGCAGAAAAAGCACCGGCTAACTACGTGCCAGCAGCCGCGGTAATACGTAGGGTGCAAGCGTTGTCCGGAATTATTGGGCGTAAAGAGCTCGTAGGCGGTTTGTCGCGTCTGCTGTGAAATCCCGAGGCTCAACCTCGGGCTTGCAGTGGGTACGGGCAGACTAGAGTGCGGTAGGGGAGATTGGAATTCCTGGTGTAGCGGTGGAATGCGCAGATATCAGGAGGAACACCGATGGCGAAGGCAGATCTCTGGGCCGTAACTGACGCTGAGGAGCGAAAGCATGGGGAGCGAACAGGATTAGATACCCTGGTAGTCCATGCCGTAAACGTTGGGCGCTAGATGTAGGGACCTTTCCACGGTTTCTGTGTCGTAGCTAACGCATTAAGCGCCCCGCCTGGGGAGTACGGCCGCAAGGCTAAAACTCAAAGGAATTGACGGGGGCCCGCACAAGCGGCGGAGCATGCGGATTAATTCGATGCAACGCGAAGAACCTTACCAAGGCTTGACATACACCGGAAACGGCCAGAGATGGTCGCCCCCTTGTGGTCGGTGTACAGGTGGTGCATGGTTGTCGTCAGCTCGTGTCGTGAGATGTTGGGTTAAGTCCCGCAACGAGCGCAACCCTCGTTCTATGTTGCCAGCGCGTTATGGCGGGGACT
>NZ_VDZH01000012.1 GCF_007673235.1 Curtobacterium pusillum | reverse complement strand
ATGTGATTCCGTGAGTAGTGGCGAGCGAAAGCGGATGAGGCTAAACCGATCATGTGTGATAGCCGGCGGGCGTTGCATGGTCGGGGTTGTGGGACACGTCGCTCAGTTCTGCCGGACTGGGGCGGTTACAGCGCATCATAGTCGAACCGGTTTGAAAGCCGGGCCGTAGTGGGTGCCAGCCCCGTAGACGAAATGGTGTTATGGCCGGATGTGTATCCCAAGTAGCACGGGGCCCGAGAAATCCCGTGTGAATCTGTCAGGACCACCTGATAAGCCTAAATACTCCCAGATGACCGATAGCGGACAAGTACCGTGAGGGAAAGGTGAAAAGTACCCCGGGAGGGGAGTGAAATAGTACCTGAAACCGTTTGCTTACAAACCGTCGGAGCCTCCTTGTAGGGGTGACGGCGTGCCTTTTGAAGAATGAGCCTGCGAGTTAGTGATATGTGGCGAGGTTAACCCGTGTGGGGCAGCCGTAGCGAAAGCGAGTCTGAATAGGGCGATTCAGTCGCATGTCCTAGACCCGAAGCGAAGTGATCTATCCATGGCCAGGTTGAAGCGACGGTAAGACGTCGTGGAGGACCGAACCCACTTCAGTTGAAAATGGAGGGGATGAGCTGTGGATAGGGGTGAAAGGCCAATCAAACTTCGTGATAGCTGGTTCTCTCCGAAATGCATTTAGGTGCAGCGTTGCGTGTTTCTCGCCGGAGGTAGAGCTACTGGATGGCCGATGGGCCTCAACAGGTTACTGACGTCAGCCAAACTCCGAATGCCGGTGAGTGAGAGCGCAGCAGTGAGACGGTGGGGGATAAGCTTCATCGTCGAGAGGGAAACAACCCAGACTACCAACTAAGGCCCCTAAGCGTGTGCTAAGTGGGAAAGGATGTGGAGTTGCATAGACAACCAGGAGGTTGGCTTAGAAGCAGCCACCCTTGAAAGAGTGCGTAATAGCTCACTGGTCAAGTGATTCCGCGCCGACAATGTAACGGGGCTCAAGCACACCGCCGAAGTTGTAGATTTCGCACACTCGATAAGCCTTCGTGGTTCAGTCGTGCGGAGTGGTAGGAGAGCGTCGTGTGGCGAGTGAAGCGGCGGAGTGATCCAGCCGTGGACGCTACACGAGTGAGAATGCAGGCATGAGTAGCGAAAGACGGGTGAGAAACCCGTCCTCCGAAAGACCAAGGGTTCCAGGGCCAGGTTAATCCGCCCTGGGTAAGTCGGGACCTAAGGCGAGGCCGACAGGCGTAGTCGATGGACAACGGGTTGATATTCCCGTACCGGCGAACAACCGCCCAAGCTAATCCAGTGGTGCTAAGAGTCCTAACCCGGTATCAGCGGATCCCTTCGGGGTGATGCGGTCCGGTCTAACGCTCGACCCCATGCTGGTGCGGTTAGCGTATGAACAGGTGTGACGCAGGAAGGTAGCTGAGCCAGGCGATGGTATCCGTAAGGTGAACCTGGTGTAAGGATGTAGGGCTGACGATAGGCAAATCCGTCGTCTGT
>NZ_VDZH01000011.1 GCF_007673235.1 Curtobacterium pusillum | reverse complement strand
CAGCACCGGCACGCTCGGATCCGACGAGAACACCGCCGACGCCGTCAACGGTGCAACCGCGAGATCCACCTCAACCTGGATCGGATCCCCAACCCGCTCATTGTTCAGGAACTGCTCAACCTTGACCGACTGCTTCCCCAACTTCAGCCCAGTCAGCTCCTTCGACCACGCCCCCTCAGCATTCGCCTTCACCGGAATCGTGTCATTGATGATCACATCCGCATTCGGCTCCGAGGAGCCGACGAGCTTGGCGGTTCGAGCAGCCACGTCGACCGAACCCGCCTCGACCGAAGCACTGAAGGCAGGATCGAAGTTCTCAACACCCACAATCGTGTCAATCCACGGGTCGCGACCATCAGCCGAACCTTCAACGAACTGGAAGTTCGCGGGATTGCCATTGGTCGACTCGGAAATCCAGGCGTACTTTCCGTTTTTGGGTTCGATTGCGCGAACGCCGTACCCCGCAGCGAACCTGTGGTTCACCGGAGACGTCACAAACTGTTGGCCAGGCGACCCGTCGCAGGTAGCGGTCTTGACGTCGTACCGTTCGCCGGAGTAGGTGAGGCAGAGGTCGGAACCATCGAATCGCACGGGCCCAGTGGCTCCCGCAGCAGGGAAGGACCAGACCGTGGCGCGAGAGGCGACTGCGGATAGCGAATTACCGTGATACCCCAGAAGCTGTGCCCCCTGCGACGGAGTCGTGACAGCCGTGTAGACATCACTAGACGACCGACTAACCCAGGGGCCAACGACGCGAGAACTGTTCGCCTGGGTCACGGCCTGCGGTGCCGGTGATGCGGCGGTCGCGGCAGAAGCGGCGGCACCGAAGCTGAGGCCGGAGACGACGGTGGCCGCGGCGAGACCAGCCGCACCGATGGACTTCAGGGCTCGAGCCCTGTTCTTGTGAGACATGTGCATCTTTCAGGACAGGCCACGCGATGGCGGCTGTACGGGAGGGAAACACACACGTGATGGCTGGGCCGTCACGGCATGCACATCCAGAATATCACGTGACATACCAATATACTAACGGCGATCCCGACTCGAGACCTACTGTGAGTTGAGTGCGAACAACGCAACTTTGCCGACCCACGGTTGACGCGCCTCCCGTCCGGAGTAGAGTTGAGTCCATCGGACGCAAGTCCAACGACTTCCGCACCAATCGAAGGAGCAACACCACATGGGACGAGCAGTAGGCATCGACCTCGGAACCACCAACTCGGTCGTCAGCGTGCTCGAGGGCGGTGAGCCCACGGTCATCGCGAACGCCGAGGGCCTCCGCACCACGCCGTCGATCGTCGCCTTCACCAAGGACGGCGAGGTGCTCGTCGGCGAGACCGCCAAGCGCCAGGCCGTCACGAACGTCGACCGCACCATCGCGTCGGTCAAGCGCCACATCGGCACCGACTGGACGACCGAGATCGACGGCAAGAAGTACACGCCGCAGGAGATCTCGGCCCGCACCCTCGGCAAGCTCAAGCGCGACGCCGAGCAGTACCTCGGTGAAGACGTCACCGACGCGGTCATCACCGTGCCGGCCTACTTCAACGACGCCGAGCGCCAGGCCACGAAGGACGCCGGTGAGATCGCCGGCCTCAACGTCCTCCGCATCATCAACGAGCCGACCGCTGCTGCGCTGGCGTACGGCCTCGACAAGGGCAAGGAAGACGAGCTCATCCTGGTCTTCGACCTCGGTGGCGGCACGTTCGACGTCTCCTTGCTCGAGGTGGGCAAGGACGACGACTTCTCGACCATCCAGGTCCGCGCGACCTCCGGCGACAACCGCCTCGGTGGTGACGACTGGGACCAGCGCATCGTCGACTTCCTCATCAAGAAGTTCAAGGACGAGCACGGCGTCGACCTCTCGACCGACAAGATCGCGAAGCAGCGCCTCAAGGAAGCTGCCGAGCAGGCCAAGAAGGAGCTGTCGAGCCAGCTCAGCGCGAGCATTCAGCTCCCGTACCTGACGCTGACGGCCGACGGTCCGCTCAACCTCGACGAGACCATCTCGCGCGCCCAGTTCGAGCAGATGACCTCCGACCTGCTCGACCGCACGAAGAAGCCCTTCAACGACGTCATCAAGGAAGCGGGTGTCTCGGTCAACGACATCGCGCACGTGGTGCTCGTCGGTGGCTCGACCCGCATGCCCGCCGTGGCCGAGGTCGTCAAGTCGCTGACCGGTGGCAAGTCCCCGAACCAGGGCGTCAACCCGGACGAGGTCGTCGCCGTCGGCGCCGCGCTGCAGGCCGGTGTCCTGAAGGGCGAGCGCAAGGACGTCCTCCTCATCGACGTCACGCCGCTGTCGCTCGGCATCGAGACCAAGGGCGGCCTGATGACGAAGCTCATCGACCGCAACACCGCGATCCCGACCAAGCGGAGCGAGACCTTCACGACCGCTGACGACAACCAGCCGTCGGTCGCGATCCAGGTCTTCCAGGGCGAGCGCGAGTTCACCCGCGACAACAAGCCGCTCGGCACCTTCGAGCTCACCGGCATCGCGCCGGCTCCCCGCGGCGTCCCGCAGGTCGAGGTCACGTTCGACATCGACGCCAACGGCATCGTGCACGTGTCCGCGAAGGACAAGGGCACCGGCAAGGAGCAGTCGATGGTCATCTCCGGCGGCTCGTCGCTGCCGAAGGAGGACATCGAGCGCATGGTCCGCGAGGCCGAGGAGCACGCGGCCGAGGACAAGGCCCGTCGTGAGGCGAACGAGCGTCGCAACCAGGCCGAGCAGCTCGTCTACTCGATCGAGAAGCTCATCAAGGAGAACGACGACAAGCTCCCCGAGGACGTCAAGTCCGAGGTGCAGGCCGACGTCGACGCGCTGAAGTCCGCCCTCGCGGGTGAGGACGAGGACGCCGTGAAGACGGCCTTCGACAAGCTCAACGAGTCGCAGGGCAAGCTCGGCCAGGCCATCTACGCCCAGCAGGACGCGGGCGCAGCGGCCGGTGGCGAGCAGCCGACCGCCGACGACCAGGCAGCACAGGACGACGAGGACATCGTCGACGCCGAGGTCGTGGACGACGAGGACGACAAGGACAAGAAGTAGATGACGGACCCCAAGGACAACGTCCCGAACGAGGACGAACCCCAGGTCGAAGGGGACGCCACCAACGCGGAGCAGCCGGAGGACCTCATCGAGGCCGAAGGCCCCGACGTCGAGGTCCCGACGGACGCGCCGGCAGGGGGTGCCACCGACCTCTCTCCGGAGGACGAGGCACTCCTCGCCGACGCCGCCCGCGGCATCGCCGAGGACAAGCTGAGTACCGAGGACCGCGACCTGGTCGCCGAGATGCGTGCGGACATGCTCCGAGCGCAGGCCGAGCTGGTGAACTTCCGGAAGCGCGTCGAGCGCGACCGTGAGGCCAACCGCGAGGTCGCGATCGCCGAGGTCGTTCGTGCACTCCTCCCGGCGCTCGACGACCTGACCCGCGCCGAGGCCCACGGCGACCTCACCGAGGGCCCCATGCAGGTCATCGGTCAGAAGATCCGCGGCGGCTTCGAGAAGTTCAAGCTCGTGCAGATCGGCGAGAAGGGCGAGTCCTTCGACCCGAACATCCACGAGGCGATCGTGCAGCTCCCCACCCCGGGCGCCACCGGCCAGACCGTGGCGGACGTCGTCGAGCCGGGCTACAAGCTCGGTGAGCGCGTCCTCCGTGCGGCCAAGGTCGCCGTGGCGGTCCCGGCCTGAACCCGGACAGGAGGTAGGTGATCCATGGCCAGTCAGGACTGGTTCGACAAGGACTTCTACAAGGTCCTCGGGGTCTCCAAGGACGCCTCCGACGCCGAGCTGAAGAAGACGTACCGCAAGCTCGCGCGGCAGTACCACCCGGACTCCAACCCGGGTGACGCCGCCGCCGAGAACCGCTTCAAGGAGATCAGCGAGGCGTACTCGGTGCTCTCCGACAAGGAGCAGCGGCAGGAGTACGACCAGGTCCGCGCCATGGGCTCGGGCGCCCGCTTCACCGCGGGTGGCCCGGGCCAGGGCGGCGGCTTCGAAGACGTCTTCGGCGGCATGTTCGGTCAGCAGGGCGGCGGCGGACAGCGCGTCCGCTTCGGCCAGGGCGGAGCAGGCGGTGCCAGCGGCTTCGAGGACATCCTCGGCGGGATGTTCGGCGGGGGCGGCGGCTTCGGCCAGTCCTCCGGCGGCTACCGCGGCTTCGGCGGACCGACGAAGGGCCGGGACGTCTCCGCGACGACCACGCTCGACTTCACCACCGCGATCGCCGGCGACACCGTCAAGCTCTCGCAGGGCAACGGCCGCCCGGTGAACGTCCGCATCCCCGCGGGTGTCGCCGACGGTCAGAAGATCCGCCTGCGCGGGCGCGGGGAACCCTCGCCCGACGGCGGTGAGGCCGGTGACCTCGTCGTCACCGTCACCGTCCGGAAGCACCCGGTGTTCGAGCGCGACGGGCAGAACCTCCGACTGGACGTCCCCGTGACGTTCGTCGAGGCAGCGCTCGGCGCGACGATCCAGGTCCCCACCCTCGGTGGCGACCCGGTGAAGCTGAAGGTCGCGCCCGGCACGCCGTCGGGTCGCGTCCTCCGTGTCAAGGGCCGCGGCGTCACGACCAAGAACGGGACGGGCGACCTGCTCGCCACCGTCCAGGTCGCGGTGCCGTCGCACCTGTCGGACAAGCAGCGGGAGGCCGTCGAGGCCCTCGCCGAGACCCTGCCCGATGAAGATCCCCGCGAGGACCTCCTCGCCAAGGCGCGCAGCTAGCGTCACGCAACAACAGCAGTACAACCCGGCCTGGAGGCACGGCGCGGCTCCGTCAGGAACGCGCGCCGTGCCTCCAGGCTGGTTTTCAGACCATGCGGACGACGGAAAGGAACACGCCATGACCGACATGGACGAGAACTCGCCCGTCTTCGCGATCGCGATGGCGGCGGAGCTCGCCGAGATGCACCCGCAGACGCTGCGGCAGTACGACCGGCTCGGCCTGGTCGTGCCGGGCCGGACACGCGGCGGGTCGCGTCGGTACTCGATGCGCGACGTCGCGCAGCTGCGCGAGATCGCGCGGCTCGGGTCCGAGGGCGTCTCGCTCGAGGGGATCCGTCGGGTGCTCGACCTCGAGAACGAGAACCGGGCGCTGCGCCAGCGGGTGAGCGAACTCGAGACCGCCCTCGCCGACCAGCTCATCAACCGACCGGGCGCGCGGGTGTTCGCGGCGACGACCACCGGTGCGGCGATCTCTCTACGAGCCGGCGCGCGGCCGCAGCGCAACACGCAGGTCGTGCTCTGGCGGCCGCCGCGCTGAACAGGAGCACTGTCAGGACACGTTCGACTTCGTGCCTGCTTATCTGTTCCGGAAGTGGTGAGGCCCCCGGCACCTGGGTGGTGTCGGGGGCCTCGCGTGTTGCGTTGGAGTGGGTGTTACTTGGTGGGTGCGACCGTGGTGAAGGTGCGGGTCAGGACCTCGGTCGGTTCGCCG
>NZ_VDZH01000010.1 GCF_007673235.1 Curtobacterium pusillum | reverse complement strand
AGGACGCCGCCGGACTCAACGTTGCAAGACCAGGGAACCCCTGACCAGTACTGGTCAGGGGTTTTCTGCGTTCTAGGGGCTGTCCACAGGCCTCGTGGCGGTCGGTGCCGGGCCGGTAGGATCAACGAGTCATGACTGCGCCATTCACCACTGCCTCCGGCTCCGACGTCCGTGTCCGCTTCTGCCCGAGTCCGACGGGCACGCCGCACGTCGGACTCATCCGCACCGCCCTGTTCAACTGGGCGTACGCGCGGCACACGGGCGGCAAGCTCGTCTTCCGGATCGAGGACACCGACGCCGCTCGTGACAGCGAGGAGTCGTACGAGCAGATCCTCGATGCGCTGCGCTGGCTGCGGCTCGACTGGGACGAAGGGGTCGAGGTCGGCGGTCCGCACGGCCCGTACCGGCAGTCGGAGCGTTCCGGCGTCTACGAGGACGTCATCGCGAAGCTCAAGGCCTCCGGTCACGTGTACGAGTCCTTCGTCACGCCGGAGGAGATGGAGGCCCGCAACAAGGCCGCTGGGCGCGACCCCAAGCAGGGTTACGACAACCACGAGCGTGACCTGACCGAGGCCGAGCGTCAGGCCTTCCGCGACCAGGGCCGTGAGCCGGCGCTGCGACTGCGGGTGCCGGATCGCGACCTCAGCTTCCAGGACCTCGTCCGCGGCGAGATCACCTTCAAGCAGGGCACGTTCCCCGACTTCGTGGTGGTCCGGCCGAACGGCAAGCCGCTGTACACGTTCACGAACCCGGTCGACGACGCGCTCATGGGCGTGACGCACGTCCTGCGTGGCGAGGACATCCTGTCGTCGACCCCGCGTCAGATCGCGTTGTACGAGGCGCTGTACGAGATCGGCCTCGCGGCGTTCATCCCCGTCTTCGGACACCTGCCCTACGTGATGGGGGAGGGCAACAAGAAGCTCTCGAAGCGCGACCCGGAGTCGAACCTGTTCCACCACCGGGCGGCGGGCATGGTCCCCGAGGGCCTGGTGAACTACCTGGCTCTGCTCGGGTGGTCGATCGGCGCCGACCGCGACGTCTTCACGATCGACGAGATGGTCGCGGCGTTCGACGTCGCCGACGTCAACCCGAACCCCGCGCGTTTCGACCACAAGAAGGCCGAGGCGATCAACGGTGATCACATCCGTCTGCTCGACGGGGACGACTTCCGTGGCCGACTCCTGCCGTACCTGACCGAGTTCGTGTCGGACCCGGCGACTCCGGAGCAGCTCGAGGTCCTGACGAAGGCCGCGCCGCTGGTGCAGGAGCGGATGCAGCTCCTCGGCGAGGCTCCGGGCCTGCTCGGGTTCCTGTTCACCGCCGACGACGACCTGGTGATCGAGGACGACGCGCTCGGAACCCTCAAGCCGGACGCCGGCGACGTCCTGCGTGCGAGCATCGCCGCGCTCGAGCCGCTCGACGAGTGGACGACCGAGTCGATCGAGGGTGCGCTCCGTGCATCGCTCATCGACGGGCTGGGACTGAAGCCGCGGCTGGCGTTCGGACCGTTGCGCGTCGCCGTGTCCGGCCGTCGCATCAGCCCGCCGCTGTTCGAGTCGATGGAGATCCTCGGCAAGGACTCCACCGTGACGCGGCTGCGTCGCCTCGCGGACCGCTGACGTGACCGCGCCGGACCGGATCGCGGTCGACGTCGTCGTCATCGGTGCCGGCCCGGCGGGTCTCAGCGCTGCGCTGAACCTCGTCCGCGCCCGGCGGACCGTGCTGCTCGTCGACGCGAACCGCCCGAGGAACGCGGCGACGCTGCGTTCGCACGGATTCCTCACGCGCGACGGGGTCTCGCCGCTCGAGCTCCGGAAGCTCGGGCGCCTCGAGGTCGAGGGCTACGCCGAATCGACCGTGGTGCAGGCCGTCGTCGACCGGGTCGAACCGGACGGCGACGGATGGTCCGTGCACGGGTCGTGGCGGGGCGCCGAGGTCGAGGCCTCGGCACGCGCGGTCGTCATCGCCACCGGGTTGCGGGAGGAGTTCCCGGCGCTGCCGATGCTCCGCGCGTTCTACGGCACGGCCGTGCACAGCTGCGTCGAGTGCGACGCGTACGAGAAGGCCGGCGAGCCGTTGGCGTTCATCTGCGAGACCGACGACGTCGTCGATCGCGCTCTGCTCATCGCGGCGTGGGCGGACGACCTCGTGGTCTACACGAACGGTGTGGCACCCCTGGACGACGCCGGCCGTGCACGCCTGGTCGCCGCGGGCGTGCGCGTCGACGAGCGGCCCGTGGCGGACCTCGAGGGGGACCGGTCCGGGATGACCGGCGTCCGACTGGCAGACGGGCACGTGGAGCCCCGCACGGGCGGGTTCGTCCGACCGCGGTGGCACGCCGACCTCGACTGGCTGGTCGCCGAGCTGGATCGTGACGCCGAGGGCCTGGTCGTCGTCGACCGCTCCGGCCGCACGAGCGTCCCCGGGGTCTACGCGGTGGGGGACGTCACGCCTCCCGGCCCCGAGCAGCTCATCGTCGCGGCCGGCCACGGCGCGGTGACGGCGGCTGCGGTGCACCGTGACCTCGTGGGTGGTCTCACGGACCTCCGGGATGCTGTACAGTAGTTGATCGTGCCCCGGGCAACCGGGACCGAAGGCCTTCGGGCCTTTGGGGTATGGTGTAATTGGCAACACAGCGGTTTCTGGTACCGTCGTTCTTGGTTCGAGTCCAGGTACCCCAGCACTCGTCGAACAAGCCCCCGGGATCTCCCGGGGGCTTGTTCCGTTTCCGGCCCGAGCTGCCGAGCGACACGCCGGCCTGCAGCAGGAGACACGCCCGAGCGGAGCGAGCGACGTGGCGGTGCTCCGTTGCGGCGAACCGCAGGATGCCCGCACCCGGCGCGATCACACTCGCACGCCCACGACACGCGGAACTACCGTCCAAGGACCGCTGCGACACCGTGGCGGGCCGCTGACGAGCACTCGGGGGGTCTTCTGTGACCGCTGCAGAACCGCTGACCACGAACCACCACTGGGACCACACCGCCGTCGTGCCGGTGGCGGACGACCACTCGGTCCTGGACCGGTGGGACCGCGTCGTCGCGGCGCACGGCGACGAACCGGCCCTCGCCGGCGAAGGGCGCGCGCTGACCTACGCGCAGACGGACCGGCTGGTGTCCGGCCTCGCGGTCGCTCTCGCGGAGACCCTCCGCCCGGACGGTCGGACCGGTGCCGGGGTCGGGGCGGTCGCCGGGGGAGCGTCCGAGCCGATCGGGATCATGGCCGGCCAGACGACCGAGGCGGTCGTCGGCGTGCTCGCGCTGATCCGTGCCGGGCGCACCGTGGTGGTGCTCGACGACCACCTGCCGCCCGCTCGTCTCGCGCACGTGGTCCGGCTCGCCGGGGTGGAGGAGGTCCTGGCGGACGTCGACCGCGCGGACGCTGCGGCATCGGTCGTCGCCGAGACCGGCGGACGCGTCCACGGCCTGACGCCTCTGCTGGAGCGCGCTGTGCAGACGCAAACGCAGACGCAGACACAGGAGGCATCGGCACCCGGCGGCACCGACCCGCTCGTGCTCATCTTTACCTCCGGGTCCACCGGCCTGCCGAAGGGCGTCGCCGTCACGCACCGGCAGACGCTCGAGAACGCCGAGCACGACGCGATCGCCCTCGGTCTCCGCCCGGGGGACCGGGTCGGCCTCGTGCTGCCGCTGTCGTTCGCGGCCGGGTTCTCGTACACGTTCAACACGCTGCTGAACGGCGGGACCGTGGTGCTGCTCGACCCGCGCGACCTCGGGATCGAGCGGCTCCTGCAGCGGCTCGACGCCGAGGGCGTGAACGGCCTGGCGGCGACCCCGCACCTGGTCCGCTCGATCGTGCGGGCGCAGCCCGACGTGCCGGACCGACGGGTCCTCGGCGCGTTGCGCTTCGTCGTGACCGTGGGAGAACCCGTCACCGGGACCGACATCGCCGCGGCCCGGCCACACCTCGGACCGTCGACGACGTTCTGGAACGGGTTCGGGTCGAGCGAGATGGGCTGCGTGGCGTACTGCCCCGTCGGCCCGGACGACGCCCTGCCCGCCGGGGTCGTCCCCGCCGGGTGGCCCCTGCCGGGCAAGCGCGTCCGGGTCGTCCGCGAGGACGGGACACCAGCCGCACCAGGGGAGAGCGGTGAACTCGTCGTGCTGTCCCACGGGATGACCACCGGGTACTGGGGTGCACCGGCCCTCACCGCCGAGCACCTGACACGAGCCGACGCCGTCCCCGAGGACGACGGATCCGGACCAGCCGATGCGAGCACGGACGCGATGCCCGCCTGGCGGCAGGGCGACCTCGCCCGCATCGACCCCGACGGCCGCCTCGTGCTGCTCGGCCGCGCCGACGACGCCGTGAAGGTGCGCGGCTACCTCGTCGAGCCGAGCGAGATCGAGGCGGCGCTCCGTGCCCTGCCCGAGGTCTACGACGCCGCGGTCACCGCCCTCGTGGCGCCGCCCGCGGTGACACGCCTGGTCGCCTACGTCGTCGGCCGTCCGGGACGCCGGACCCCGGCGCCGGCGGCGATCCGCCGCGGGCTCCGCGACCGCCTGCCCGAGTACATGGTGCCCGCCTCCATCGTCCCGATGACGGAGCTGCCGCGGACCGAGCGCGGCAAGGTCGACCGCGCGGCGCTCCCCGGGGCTCCGAGCATCGAGGCCGAGATGACCGAGGACGAGTACGACCAGTGGGAGCTCGTCGTCGGGCAGATCTGGGCGGAGGTCCTCGGGCTGCACGGCGTGCACCTCGACGAGGACTTCTCCGCGCTCGGCGGCGACTCGCTCACCGCCGAGGAGATGCTCGCGATCGTGCACCAGCGGCTCGGCGTCGACCTGCGCGGCTCCGACGTCCTCGAGCACCCCACCCTGCGGGCCTTCGCGCGCCGGGTCCGCGTCGGCACCGCAGCCCTGCCGAGCCACCCCGACGTCGTGAAGGTCTCCGAGGCCCGCGCCTCGGGCAACCCCGCGGTGTTCTGCTTCGCCGGCGCCGGAGCGCTCGCCCTGACCTTCCTGCCGCTGTCGCGCTACCTGCCCGAGTACGACGTGTACGCGTTCCAGCAGCACGCCCTCGAGCGTCGTGGCGTCCCGGACTGGTCCGTCACCCGCAGCGCCCGCCGGTACCTCGCGCTCATGCGGATCGTGCAGCCGCGCGGCCCGTACCTGCTGGTCGGTCACTCGCTCGGCGGGCTCATCGCGCTGGAGATCGCACGGCTCCTCACCGAGGGCGGCGAGCGGGTCCAGCACGTCGTGCTGTTGGACACCTACCTGCCGCGGAGCCGGGCGGAGCAGGCACGCCTCGACTTCGGCCGGTTGCGGCCGCAGCAGCCGTCGAACGCGACGGTGCGCGTGGTCCGCAACGGCCTGGACCGCCTCGCGCGCCGCGTCCTGCCGGCCGGGGTGCCCTACGGCGAGAAGGCCGCGAAGCGGTTCCGCGCGTACACCGCCGGCGTGCTCCGCTTCGGCGGGCAGAAGGACTTCGACGCGTTCTTCGACCAGGCCGCGGTCTCCAGCCGACGGCACCGTCCGACGCCGTTCACCGGGCCGTCCACCTACGTGGAGGCGGACGCGAACCCGGACGCCGAGGGGTGGGGCGGGCTGCTGCAGGGCGACAACCGGACGGTCCGCATCGCCAGCGAGCACACGTCGCTGCTGCGCGAGCCGCACGTCGCGGAGCTCGCGCCGGTGGTGCGCGACGCGCTCGCAGCGGAGGGCGCGGCCCAGGACGCGGCCGGCTGACGCAGGGCGGGTCGCGCAGCGCGACCAGGTGACGGCCGGGAGGCACGGTGCGGGCCCGCACCGTGCCTCCCGGCCGTCCTGCTGCCGCAGTCCGGAACCCGCAGTCCAGAAGCCGACGCCCGCTCGCGTTGCGGCTTTCCGTATCCGCACTCGGGGGGCCGCAAGGGACCGCAGACCGCATTGACCGCCACCCCGCCCACGGCGAGGGTTGGACCGCGGGGTGAGACGTACCCACTCAGCCCGCACCCGGTGGCGTCGTACCCGCGCCCCGCCGGCACCCGCGACGCTCGTACCCGCGTCGTCGCAGACCGCACCGCGGCCTCGCCGGACCTCCGAGCGACCCGAATGCACCCTGAACCCGACAGGAGCACCATGTCCGCCACCACCGCCCGACCGAAGGACCCGAGGGTCTCCGTCGTCATCCCGGCCCGCAACGAGGCCCGCAACCTCGAGATCATCCTGCCGAAGCTCCCGCCCGTGTACGAGGTCATCCTCGTCGACGGCAACTCGGTCGACGACACGATCGCGACGGCGCAGCGCCTCATGCCCGACGTGCGCGTCGTGCACCAGACCCGCAAGGGCAAGGGCAACGCGCTCGCCTGCGGGTTCGAGGCCGTGACGGGTGACGTGGTCGTCATGTTCGACGCCGACTGCTCGGCCGACCCGGACGAGATCCCGCGCTTCGTGCAGGCGCTCGTGGACGGTGCCGACGTGGCGAAGGGCACCCGGTACTCGCACGGTGGCGGGAGCGACGACATCACCCTGCTCCGCAACGTCGGGAACCGCGGGCTGAACATCCTCTGCAACGTCATCCTCGGCACCCGCTACAGCGACCTCTGCTACGGCTACAACGCCTTCTGGGCCGACGTCCTGCCGAAGATCGGGCTGCTGTCGTCGACCCTGCCGCGTCCGACCGACGGCTCGATGCTCTGGGGCGACGGGTTCGAGATCGAGACGGTGCTGACGTGCCGGTGGTCGGCCGCCGAACTGGCGATCACCGAGGTCGGGAGCCACGAAAAGCTGCGGGTGCACGGGACGAGCAACCTCAATGCGGTCACCGACGGCATCCGCGTCCTGAAGTCGATCATGCACGAGCGTCGCCGCGCCGCCGAGGGTCGTGCCCGTGCCCGGGTCGCGACGCTGTCCGGGGGAGCAGTGCTGTCCGGTGGTGCCGCGCTGTCCGGCGGTGCCGTGCTCGGCTCCGTCGCTGCGGTACCGACCTCGCCGGACGTCACGCCCGTCGTCCCCGCCACGGTCTCCGCACTCGAGGGGGACGCCGCGTGACGACCGTCGCCGTCGTCATCTGCGCGTACACGCAGCAGCGATGGGGTGACCTGCAGGACAGCGTCGAGTCGGCCAAGCGCCAGCCGGAGGCCCCCGAGGTCGTCGTCGTGATCGACCACGAGCCGGAGCTGTTCGCCCGCGCCGTGGCCCGTTGGCCGGAGCTGCGCGTCGTCGAGAACACCGAGGACCGCGGACTCTCCGGCGCCCGGAACACCGGCGTCGCGCTCACCGAGGCCGACGTCGTCGCGTTCCTCGACGACGACGCCACCGCGGACGAGGACTGGCTCGGCCACATGCTCGCCGCGCTCGACGACCCGGACGTCGTCGGTGTCGGTGGCCGTGCCACCCCCTCGTGGCCGGACGCCACCGGCGCCGGCCCGTACACCGACGAGCTCCTCTGGATCGTCGGCTGCAGCTACCGCGGACTCCCCGAGACCGCCGGCGACGTCCGCAACGTGATCGGGTCGAGCATGGCGTTCCGCCGCGAGGCGATCCTGCTGGCCGGCGGCTTCCGGTCCGGCATCGGCCGGGTCGGCAACCAGCCCCTCGGCTGCGAGGAGACGGAGATGTGCATCCGGATCGCCCAGGCGCGTCCGGGCGCCCGCATCCGGCACGAACCGCGGTCGAACGTGTCGCACCGGGTCTCCCCGGACCGCGTCACGATGCGGTACCTCCGCCGTCGCAGCTACTACGAGGGCATCTCCAAGGCCGTGCTGAGCCGCCGCGTCGGCACCGGCGACTCGCTGTCCAGCGAACAGACGTACCTCACGAAGGTCCTGCCAGGCGCGCTCTTCCGCGAACTGCGCGCCGTCGGCCGCGGAGGCGCACCCCGTGCCGCCGCCATCGTCGTGTCGGTCGTGTCGACCGTCACCGGGTACGCCGTCGGCCGCCTGCTCGGCAGCGTCGTCGTCACCGCACCCGCGGCCCGTGCCGCACGCGCACCGGTGGTGACACGGTGACCCGCGCGACCCTGGCGATGGTCGTCTCGCCGATCGTCGCGGGACCGCTCGCCCCCACGTGGGACGGCGCCCTGTGGGTCGGCGAGGTCGACCGGGCCGACGTGCACGCGTCGAGCCACCGGGACGTCATCGCGCTCGCCGGGGCCGAGGGGTACCGGCGAGCCCGCCTCCTCGTGCGCGACCACGGTGAGCCGCTCGGCTTCGTCGAGGCCGACGTCACCGAACGGCGCCGCATCGGGCCGACGATCGACGTCCGCGCCCTCCAGCGCGCGATCCGGCCGATGCCGGCACCCGAACGACGGCCGGCAGCAGGTCAGGACCTGCCGTCCGTCTCCGTGGTGCTCTGCACGGACGGCGCCGCCGGGGACACCATGCGGTCCGTCCTCGCCAACGGCTACCCGCTCTTCGACGTCGTCGTGGTCTCCCACGGTGCCGACGGCGACGACCCCACGACGATCGTGATCGGCGGACGCCGCGTCACGACGATCGCCGCACCGGCCGGCGGACTCGCGGCCGCACGGAACGCCGGACTCCTCGCCGCCTCGGGCGACGTCGTCGCGTTCGTCGACGAGGGCGCCGTCGTCGACGCGGGCTGGATCGACGCGCTCGCGGCGGCGTTCGCGACCGCTCCCGACATCGCCTGCGTCACCGGTCTGGTGCCGACCGCCGAGCTGCGCACGCCCGCCCAGCGCTGGCGTGACGACCGCACCGCCGCCGCACGGACCGTCCGACGCCGGGTGTACCGGCTCGACGACGCCGAGCCCGCGGCGCCGGGCACGCCCCGACACCCGTTCGCCGCCGCCGAGTACGGCACCGGCGCGAACCTCGCCGTGCACCGGGCCACCGCCCTGCGCATCGGCGGCTTCGACACCGCCTTCGGACCCGGCACCCGGGTCGGCGGCGGCGACGACCTCGACCTCTTCACACGACTGCTCGTCGCCGGATCCGCGATCGCCGTCGAACCGGCCGCGATCGCGTGGCAGCGGACGGCGGACGACGTCGCGTCGCTCCGCAGTGCCGCGGCAGCGCACGGCCACGGACTCGGAGCCTGGATGACCAAGAACGCCCTCGACCACGAGACGCTCGGCGCCTCGGTCGACGCCCTCCCGGATGCCCTCAGCGCGTTCGCACGCCTCGGACTCGAGCAGGGGGACCGCGCTGCCGACGTGTCGGACGGGGGTGCCGGGGCCGCCGCGGGTGGGACTCCTGCGGGTGGGCCTGCTGCTGGCGGCCCGTCGGCGATCGACGGGGTCGACGCCGTCGACGCCGAGTTCGCCGCCACCGCGCGGAAGCTGCGCGGCGTCGAGCGACGTTCCGTGGCCACGGCGCCGTTCCTCGCGCTCCGGGAACGCCTCGGCGGAGCCGGGACGATCGACCGGACCGCCCGTGGGCGTCACGAGCTCCGACGCGGCCTCGGTACCGCCGGTCCCGCGCGGCCCGGCGTGCGCGGTGCGATGACCCCAGCGGCACGACTCACCGCCGCCGCGCTCCCGGTGCTCGCCCTCGTCGTCGCGGCCGTCGGTGCCGTCTCCGGGCTGCCGGTCCTGCGGGGGAGCGCGATCGGCGTCTTCCTCTTCGCGCTGCTCGGCGTCGCGCCGCTCCTGCTCGTCCGCCCGATGCCCCTCGCACGGTTCACGGTCTTCGCCGTCACGGGCTCGTTCGTCGGCACGATCGGCATCGGGTACACGATGGCGACGTTCCACGTCTGGGCGCCGGTCGTCCCGTTCGTCGCCGTCGTCGTGCTCACCGCCGTCGCCGTCGCGATCGCCGTGCCCCGTGACCTCGCCGAGCTGCGGCTCGACCGGCTCGCGCAAGCGGCTGCGGGTGGCCCGTCCGGCGGTCCTCGCCGGTCGTGGGACACGACGGCCTCCGTCACGGTGGCGTCGCTCGTCGGGCTCGTCGTCGTGGTCGTCGCCGCGCTGACGCACATCGGTGACCCGGTTCCCGCGGGGCTCTTCGGTTCGCTCGGACCAGGCCTGGTCATCGGGCTCGCGATCATCGTCGCCGCTGCCGTCGTCGCCCTCGTGCGCGGTCGTGGGCTCGCGGTGCCGGTCGTCGTCCTCGGCGGCGTCGTGCAGCTCGCCCAGGCGATCACCTACGGCGTTCCGACGGTCGCCGCCGCCGCCCGGCACATCGGTGTCCTCGAGTACATCCGGCAGTTCGGCGGGACCAACCCGGCGGCCGACATCTTCCAGACGTGGTCGGGCCTGTTCGCCGCCGGGGCGTGGGTCGCGGACGTCGGTGGGATCGCCAACGCGATGCTCATCGCCGCGTGGGTGCCGGTCCTGCTGGCCTTCAGCACGACGATCGCGGTCGGCGTGCTCGCCGCCCACTGGCTGCCCGGTGCCCGTCGCCCGTGGATCGCCGCGTTCCTCACCGCGATGACCGGGTCGCTCAACACGACCTACTTCTCGCCGCAGTCGACCGGCATCCTGCTCTCGATCGTGATCCTCGTGCTCGCCACCGGTCCGCTCCGCGACGCCGCCGCGAGCAGCACCGAGGGGACGGTGCCGGCGAAGCCCCGCGCCCGCCGGGTCGGGCTCTCCCGGATCATCGCGATCACCGTCATCGGCGTCGTGCTCGTCGTGACGCACCAGATCTCGCCGTACCTGACGGTCGCAGCACTCGTCGCGCTCATCGTGTTCCGGATGCTCCGCCCCTGGTGGCTACCGGTCGTCGTCCTCGTGCCCGCAGTGGCGTTCGCCGCGATGAACGGCGACATCCTCGGCCGGTTCCTGTCGCTGGCCGCGGTCGGACGGGTCCTCGACAACGTCCAACCGCCGTCGCACGACATGACCGTCCTGCCGAAGCCGCTCGTCACCCGGCTGGCGTTCGACATCCCGGCCGCCGCGCTCGTCGTCCTCGGCATCGCCGCGCTCCTGACCGTGCTGATCCGGCGCGATCGCGTGCACTGGGCGCTCCTGGCCGCCGCCGCGAGTCCGATCTCGCTGCTCGTCGCCACGAACTACGGACAGGAGGGCATCTTCCGTGTCGTGCTGTTCGCGACCCCGTGGATCGCGATCCTCGCCGCCGCGCTCCCGATGCCGTCCGGCAGGCTGGCCCCCGCCGGCGCGTTCGTCCGGCGGGTGACACGCCCGACCGCCGTGCGGTTCGCGGTGGCCGGGTTCGGCGTCGCGGCACTCGTCGCCGTCGGTGCGTTCGGACAGACGGCGCTCGACTGGAACCGCGTCGTGACCCGCAGCCAGTCCGAGGCGACGCAGCTGTACGACCGCACCGCGCCGAAGGGCTCGGTCATGCTCCTCACCGGCTCGGCCAACGCCGTGCCGAGCAACACGGGTGCGCGGTACTTCGACGTCGGGTACCTCTCCCGCGAGGCCCTCGGTCCCTACCCCGACCCGGCCGGCACCTACGACGCGACGACCGACGTCTCCGACATCACCCGCGAACTCGTGGAGAACTGGACCGCGACGAAGTACTACGCCCTCGTCGCCGAGCCCTTCGGGGCCTACGACGAGCGCTACGGGTACCAGAGCGACGCCGACTACCAGCAGCTCGCGGCCGCGATGGCCTCGTCGCCGTACTGGCACCGCATCTGGTCGTCGGGCACGACGGCGATGTACGAGCTGACCCAGGAAGGGTTGCGCCATGCGACCGAATGACCCCACGCACCGGCGGCGGACACGGCGAACGATCGCCGTGTCCGCCGCGGCGGTGCTCGCGACCGTCGCAGCGCTCGTCGTCGGACCCGCACTCGTCGTCCCCGCCGCGGACGCCGCGACGACGGCGGACTGCAGTGCCGGACGCGTCCTGAACGTCGTCGCGCACCCCGACGACGACCTGCTCTTCCAGGGCACCGCGCTCCGGGCGGACATCGACGCCGGGCGCTGCGTGCGGTCCGTCGTGGTGACGGCCGCGGACGCCGGGTACCCCGCCTGGTACTGGCAGAGCCGTCAGGAGGGACTCATGGAGTCCTACGCCGGCATCGCCGGGGTCGCGTCCGACTGGTCGACCGGGTCACTGACCGTCGCCGGCCGGACCCTCCACACCGAGACGCTGACGACGGACCCGCGCGTGAGCATGGTGTTCCTGGAACTGCCGGACGGCAACGTCGAGGGCAACGGGTTCTGGGCCGACGGGTACCAGAGCCTGCAGCGCCTGTACACGGGCGACACGAGCACGATCAGCACGGTCGCGGACGCGCTGCACGGCGCGACGTACACGCTGCCGCAGCTCCGTTCGACGCTGCTCGGCGTCGTGCAGGACTTCGCGCCGAGCCACATCCACACCCTCGACTACGAGGGCTCCTACGGCGACGGCGACCACAGCGACCACCACACCGTCGGGTACCTCGCCGACGAGGTGCAGCAGCAGTACAGCGGCACCCACGACTTCACGGGGTACCTCGGGTACCCGATCGCCGACCGACCCGCGAACCTCACCACCGCGCAGGTCGACGCGAAGGCGCACGCGTTCTTCACCTACGCCGCGTACGACGACCTGACCTGCGCGTCCTGGGAGGCGTGCGCCTCCCGGCCGGAGTCGTCCTGGTTGAACCGCCAGTACACCGTGGGCTCGACGGACCCGACCGTCCCGTCCGACCCGCAGCGCACCGACGTCACCGCCGGCGCCACGGTCACCGCGAGTGCCGAGAACCCCGCGGACGGGCAGACCGCGCTGAAGGCCGTCGACGGGGTCGTCTCGGGCTACCCGGCCGATCCGACGAAGGAATGGGCGGCACCGAGCGGTGGCGTCGGCACGTGGATCCAGCTCGGCTGGGGGAGCGCGACGACCCTGACCGAGGTCGACCTGTCCGACCGTCCGAACAGTGCCGACCAGGTGCTCGGCGGCACCCTGACGTTCTCCGACGGGTCGAGCGTCGCGGTGCCCGCGCTGCCGAACGGCGGTGCGGCGCAGACCGTCACGTTCAGTGCCCGGAAGGTCACCTGGATGCGCTTCACCGTCACGGCCGTGAGCGGGTCCACCGAGAACATCGGACTCGCCGAGCTCCGCGCGTTCGGACCGGCCGGCACGACCACGCCGCCAGCCACCGCCCCGACCGACATCACCACCGGCGCGACCGTCACCGCGAGCGCCGAGAACCCCGCGGACGGGCAGACCGCGCTGAAGGCCGTCGACGGGGTCGTCTCGGGCTACCCGGCCGACCCGACGAAGGAGTGGGCTGCACCGAACGGTGGCGTCGGGACCTGGATCCAGCTGGGGTGGTCGAGCGCGAAGACACTCAGCGAGGTGCACCTGGCGGACCGGCCGAACACCGACGACCAGGTGCTCGGCGGGACGCTGTCGTTCTCCGACGGGTCGACCGTCACGGTGCCGGCGCTTCCGAACGGCGGTGCGCTCCAGACCGTGGCGTTCACCGCCCGGCAGGCCACGTGGGTCCGGTTCACGGTGACGGCGGTGAGCGGGGCGACGAAGAACATCGGGCTCGCCGAGATCCGCGTGTACGGAACGGCGACCCCCACCCCGACGCCGACGCCGACCCCCACCCCGACCCCCACCCCGACCCCGACTCCGACGCCGACCCCGACGCCGGCCCCGACTCCGAAGCTGTCCGACGTCACCGGCACGGCCACACCGTCCGCGAAGGCCGACAACCCCGCCGACGGCCAGACCGTCGCGAAGGCCGTCGACGGCGTCGTGTCCGGCTACCCCGTCGACCCGACGAAGGAGTGGGTGGCGCCCTCGGGCCGCACGGGCGTCTGGTACCAGCTCACCTGGGCGAAGGCCGTGCCGCTGCAACGGATCGTGCTGCACGACCGCCCGAACACCGCCGACCGGGTCACGAGCGGCACGCTCACGTTCTCGGACGGCAGCACGGTGACCGTCGGGCAGCTGCCGAACGACGGCACGGCACTCACGGTCGACTTCAGTGCCCGGAACGTCACGTGGGTCCGGTTCACCACCACCGGGGTCTCCGGGACCACCGTCAACATCGGGTTGTCGGAGATCCGGGCATGGGCCCTGCAGTGACCCCGTCGCTCGACGGGGACGCCGCCGTCGACCACGGGGCACCACCCGCACACGGGATCGGGCTCGCGAGACACCGTGGTCCGGTCCGACGTGCCGGCCGCCGGATCGCCGTCGTGGCGGGCGCGCTCGTGATCGCGGCCGGGGCGGTCGCCGCGACGGCCGCGACGCCCCTGGTGGTCGACCCCATCGACCCGAGCGGAGCGACGATGCCGACCAGTGACGGCACCGGCTGGGACCGGGTGTTCTCCGAGGACTTCGCGGACGGCTCCTCGCGGGGCGGCTTCGAGGCGGACTACTCCGACCGGTTCTCGGTGTACCACGGCTTCGCGGACACCGCCGGGACGGGTCGGTACCAGGCCTCGGTCCTCAGCGCGCACGACGGTCTCCTCGACATGCGGCTGCGCACCACGAAGGGCGGTACACCGCTCGCCGGGGGGATCGTGCCGCTCGTCGACGGCCAGTGGGGCGGGCAGACGTCCGGTCGGTACTCCGTCCGGATGAAGAGCGACGAGGTCGACGGCTACGGGGTCGCGATGCTGCTCTGGAGCGACGAGAACGTGTGGGAGCACGGTGAGATCGACTTCCCCGAGGGCGCGCTCGGCGCTCCGGCGTACCTGAACGTGCACTGCCTCGAGGACCCCGCCGAGAAGTGCGTCCACTACGAGACGAGTGCCTCGCTCGCCGACTGGCACACCTACACGATCGAGTGGACGCCCTCCCGGATGTCCTTCCTCGTCGACGACGAGGTCGTGGGGACGACGACGGAGAACATCCCGACCTCGCCCATGCACCTCGTCGTGCAGGCGGGCTCGAACGAGGGGCTGCCGCCGCGCAGTGCGGCCGGTTCGCTCCTGATCGACTGGATGACGATCGACGTGCCGGCGGCCGGCGCCGAGCCGCAGGCGAGCCTGCCCTCCGGTGCCGTGCCTCCCGCGCGGGGCAGCTGGACAGCGGGCGACGAGGATCCCGAGGCGGGCTGAGCCCGCGCACGCGGAAGCGACGGTCTGCCGCGATCCTTGCGCGCACCTCCGTCGCTTTCGCGGCAGGCTCCGCTGACGCTCGCGCGGATCTGTCGCGTTCGGGACGCTCTGTCGGCCTGGAGGCGCGGATCCAGGCTGCACCGTGCCTCCCGTTCGATGTCCGTCGCGAAAGCGACGGTCTGCCGCGATCCTTGCGCGCACCTCTGTCGCTTTCGCGGCCGGGTCCGGGTCCGGGTCCGCTGACGCTCGCGCGGGTCTGTCGCGTTCGCGACGCACTGTCGGCCTGGAGGCACGGACTCAGCCCGCACCGTGCCTCCAGTCCGATGTCCGTCGCGTCCCGTCGCGAAAGCGACGGTCTGCCGCGGAACGTCGGCGCACTCCTGTCGCTTTCGCGACAGCAACCGACGGCGACAGCCGCGCGCTCAGCGCCCGGCGTGCTCCTGGAGCGCGCCGAGCAGCGCGGCGACGTGCGGCTCCCGTCCGTGGTGTGCGCGGACGAACTCCCGGCCACGGGCTCCGAGGGACGGGTCGTGCACCGCCTCGTCGAGGACGTCCTGCAGCTTCCGAGCCAGCGCCCGCGTGTCCGCAGGGTCGACCGTGCAGCGCGCCCACTCGCCGGAGAGGATCTCCCCGGTTCCTCCCGACTCGGCGGCGACCACGGGGCGGCCGGTCGACATCGCCTCGACGACCACGCGGCCGAAGCCCTCGGGTTCGATCGAGGGTGCGACGACGAGGTCTGCGGCGTGCAGCAGCGGGACGACGTCGTCCCGCTCGGGGAGGACGAGCACCGAGTCTTCCGGGAGCTCGGCGATCGCGCGGTTCACGGCGTCCGCCTCGCTCGGGTAGAGCGCGCCGGCGAGGACGAGCAGCGGCGCGCGACGCGGCCCCGCGGAGGAGGCGGGGACGGTCTGCAGTGCCCGGGCGTCCGCGGTGGCGAGCACCTGACTCCAGGCAGCCAGCAGTGCGAGCACTCCCTTCGACCGGGTGAGTCGGCCGTAGTAGAGCACCGTGGGGGTGGCGTCGTCGATGCCGAGCGTCGCCCGGGCACGGCGGGTCTCGTCGGGGGTCGCTGCGCGGAATGCATCCGTGTCGACGCCGTTCGGCACGATCGTGATCTTGTCCGCGGGTGCGCCGGCCGCCTGCCATGCCGCGGCCATCGCGTTCGAGACGGCGAAGAACCGTGTGCGGCCGCCGGAGAACGCGCGGATGCGACGGTAGTTCGGGGCGTGGTGCAGGTGCACGGCCAGGGGGACGCCGGCGACCAACGACGCGATGCGACCGAACGGCAGGTACTCCGGCCGGTTCAGCCAGAGGACGTCGAGGCGCGAGCGGCGGATGCGGAGTCCCTCGCGGGCGAAGCGCCAGGCGTCGCGGAGCGCGGTCCGGACGCCGAAGCGGTAGTCGGTCGCGTCGATCAGGGGGACGCCGAGTCGCTCGTACGGTGCGCGGCCCTCGCCGGGTCGGGGTGCGTGTGCGTCGCGGTGCCAGACCTCGACCTCGTGGCCGGCTGCGACGAGGTCGGCGGTGTCCTCGAGCACGCAGCGCTCCAGCCCACCGTTCAGGGCGAGCCCGGTGACGACGGCGCCGATCCGCAGCGGTCTGCTCCCGTCGGCGGTTCGTCTCCGGTCGGCGGTTCCTCTCCGGTCGGCCGTTCGCTTGCGGTCGGTCACGACGCACCTCCTCGTGCGGCCCGTAGTCGTCGGATGAACCAGGGGAGACAGGCGAGCACCCCGGCGACGCGGATCCAGTTCCAGAGGGCGTCCTGCGGCACGGCCGTCGACACCGCCGCGACGACGAGGGCGGCCACGATCGGCAGCACGATCCGCAGACCCGGCCCGCGCCACTCGCGGCGGTCGGACAACGCGAAGAGCTGCATGGCGGCGAGGCCGACGTACGCGACGACGGTCGCGATCGCGGCGCCGGCGATGCCGAACACGGGTACGAGCAGCAGGTTCGCGCCGATGTTCACGACGCCGGCGATCGCGGCGATCACGCCGACGGCGACCCCTCGGCGTTCGATGAGCAGCAGACGACCGGTCGCACCGCTCGCCACGACCGGGAAGGCCGTGACGGCGACGATGAACACGACGATGGTGAGCTCGTGGACGCGGTAGGACGCCGGCGCGAGGATCGGCAGCGCCACGGGGGACACCAGGGTCACCGCGAGCAGCACGGGTGCGAGCATCCGGTAGAGCTCGTTCCGTGAGTGCATCGCGAGCTGCCGACGGGCGACGGCGTCGCGGAGGGCGGCGAAGTGCGGCGCCCACGCCTGGTTCGTGAACGACAGGAGCAGGATCACCGCGGACCCGACCACGTAGGCGATCTGGTAGCGTGCGACCTCCTCCGGGCCGAGCAGCCGCTGTACGACGACACGGTCGCCGGCGTTCAGCACGAAGTAGGACAGGTTGCCGAGGGCGATCGGGATGCCGAGCCGGAACGCGCGCGCGTTCGTCCGGCGGTCGAACAGGCCGGCGAGCCGGGGCCTCGTCGCCGCGATGCCGATCACCATGGCCACGCCCTGGGCAACGACCCCGCCCCACGCGTACGTGGTGGCGTCGGCGTGCACGAACGTCAGCAGGCCGAGGCCGATGATGGAGCCGCCGATCGACGACAGCAGGCTCGTGACGGCGAAGACCTTGATGCGGTCCTGCGCGACGAGGAGCGCCAGGGAGATCTGCACGATCGCGGCAGGGCCGGTCCAGAGCACCGCGACCAGGAGCAGCGGGTGCGAGCCCACGAACCCGGCGGCGTCACCCCACGCGGGGATCGTCGTCAGGGCGATGACGGTGACGATGCTCGCCGTGATCATGCCGACCGCGAGCAGTCCGCGGGCGCGTCGGTCGTCACCGTCCTCGGCACGCTGCAGCACGGCGGCCTGGTCGATGCCCGCCACGGCCAGCACGACGAGTGCCTGGTAGAGCGCGATCGCGGAGGCGAGCACGCCGAACTCGGCCGGCGGCATGAGGTGCGCCAGGACAGGGGAGATGAGCGAGGAGACGACGAGCTGCATCGACCAGACGACGACGTACAGCAGGCCGCGGCCGAACAGGACGGACGAGCCCTTGCGCACCGCGACCGCTCCGGTGTCGAGCGACTCGGGGACGGGCGCGACGGTCTCGGCGGGGTCGCCGACCTCCACCTCGGCGGGGGTGTCCACCGCCGCGGCTTCTCGTGCGGCGCGGGCTTCGCGGCGGGTCTGCGGCGGGAGCGTCACGGCGCGACCACCACCGACGGCGAACCGGCCCCGTGCTGCCGCAACCCGAACGCCCCGTCCACGATGTCGAGCAGGTCCGAGCTCAACGCCGTCGAGAACTTGCGCGCGAACACGTGGGGGTGCTCGAGGTCCGGCATCGTCCGACGCTCGAGCAGTGCGCCCGCGTCGGCCGTCGTCAGCCACGGCGGGCTCTTCCGTGCCGTCCCGTCCCAGCCGATCCACCACAGCGGACTCGGGACGTGCTCGTCCGCGAACCCCGGCGTCAGGGTGGGGGTGCTGAGCACGGACGGCACGAAGGTCTCGTCGGCCACCCACGTCCGGCGCCAGAATCGGACCAGGTCCGGTCGGCTGTCGACGGTGTCCACGACCGCAGCAGCGTGTCGGCGGGCGAGGACCTTGAGCTGCGAACCGCCCGCGAACACGACGTCCTTCGGGACACGGCGGGGGATCGGCAGCCGGATCATCCGCTTCCGCCACGCCCAGTGCCGGTACCGGATCCGTGCGACCCCGCCACCCCGGCCCCACTCCGGGAACGGCAGCGGGTGCGCGGCGATGAAGGACTCCTCGCGGTGCGCCTCGAGCAGCGCGACGATCTCGGCCGGGTCCGCCAGGGGGTAGTCGCTGCCGGTGAGTACCGCGACGTGCGACGCCTCCGACCCGGCGAGGGCCGCTCGGTACCCCTCCACCTCGGCCTCGACGTTCTCCCACTTCGCCCAGCCGGTGCGGATGCGCGGCAGGACCCGGACACGGTTCGGCAAGCCGTCCGTCATCGCGCGGAACACCGGCTCCGACGTGCGCGCGTCGCAGTGCAGGAAGACCGGGAACGGATCGAGCGCCTCGACGAGTCGGCGGACGTGCTCGGGGTCCTCGTGGGCGAGGACGATGCACGCGAGTGCCGCGGGTGAGGCGGGCGCCGCTGGGGAGATGGCCATGGACGCGACGCTAACCGCGCCGTTCCGGGGCCGACAAGGGAGCCCGAGGCTGCTGCGGGGAAGCGGCGGTTTCCCGCACCGCGACCCCCGAAACGGCCCTGATCAGCGTTTCTTGCGGAACCGCGGGCAGTCGCACAGCGCGCAGTCGGTGCCGGGGCGGTAGTGCTCGTGCGCCTCCTGCACGTGACCGCAGACGCACGTCGCGGCATCGACCACGAGGACGGTCCGTTCCGACGGGAGGTCCGCGCCGAGCTCGGTCGTGGGGCCCAGCGGCATTCGTCCTCCTCGTGCCCGGCGTGCTGCCGCCGGGTCGTCCTCCCGATCCTACGGGCCGAGCGGCATCCGGTGGCGGCAAACCGCAAGAGGGACGTCCGTCGCCGCATCCCGATCACCTGCCCGTTGACCGTGCCGGTGCCCCACCGGAGCATCGGACCATGACCGACCACCAGGCCACCGCCGTGCCCGTGCTGATGATCGCGCCTGCGATGCCGTCGCCGGACCTCCCCGCCTGGCCCGGAGCCGCCTGGGTGGGCGCGATCGACCGACAGGAGGCGCTCGCCGCCTCCGCCGTCGAGCTCGCCGGCGCGGAGGGGTTCCGCCGCGCCCGCCTCCTGGTGCGCGACGGTCGTGAGGTCGCCGGCTTCGTCGACGTCACCGTCGACGCGAGCGGGGAGGTGGACCCGGCCGAGCTGGGTCCGGCCCTGCGCGCCCTGCGCACCACGGGCCTCCCGGCCGCCCCGCAGGGGGACCCGTCCGGCCGCATCTCCGTCGTCATCGGCACCCGCGACCGACCCGACGACGTCCGCCGCTGCGTCCGCAGCGTCCTCGCGTCCGAGCACCCGGACTTCGAGGTCTTCGTCGTCGACAACGCGCCGACCACCTCGGCGACCCGCGACGTGGTCGCCGCGTTCGCCGATCCGCGGCTCCACTACGTCCTGGAGGCCCGACCCGGCGTCTCACGGGCACGGAACGCCGGTCTCGCCCTCGCCTCCGGGGCCGTGGTCGCCTTCATCGACGACGACGTGGTCGTCGACCGGCACTGGCTCGCGGCGCTCGCCGACGCGTACGCCCGCGACGCGGACGTCGTCTGCGTGACCGGACTCGTGCCGAGCGGGGAACTCCGCACCCCCACGCAGCGCTACTTCGACGAGCGGGTGACCTGGGCGCGCAACCTCGACCGCCGGGTGTTCCGGACGTCGGCACCCCCGGAGGACCTGCCGCTCTTCCCGTTCTCGGTCGGCGCGTTCGGCACCGGCGCGAACATGTCCCTCCGGCGCTCGGCCGCGCTCGCGCTCGGCGGGTTCGACGTGGCACTCGGCCCGGGGACGCCGTCCCGTGCGGGGGAGGACCCCGACCTGTTCACCCGTGTCCTGCTGTCCGGCGGGGCGCTCGCCGTCGAGCCCTCCGCGATCGTGTGGCACAAGCACCGTCCGGACCGTGCCGCGCTGCGCTCCCAGGCGCTCGGGTACGGCACCGGCCTCGGGGCCTGGGTCGCGAAGCTGATGCTGCGACCCCGGACGGCGCTCGCGGTGTTCCGTCGGGCGTTCGGTGCGCTCAAGCAGCTCGGGGCGCTGGGGCAGGGCGACGGGCAGGTGTCGGCCGCGGTGGACGCGCTCGGGGGCTGGCCGGTCGACGACGAGTTCGTGGCGGCGACGGCAGGGCTCAAGCGTGTCGAGCTGGTCGCCGCGCTCGGTGGGCCGTGGCGGTACCTGCGGTCGGTGCGCGCGGCGCGCTGACGCGGGGCGGGGCGGCGGGGCAGCGGGGCGGTGGGGCGGGCTGGGCTGCCGGGCGGGGCGGCGTGCTGTGCCGACCCGTTGCGACAAGACGGCCGTCGTTCGACAGCCGTTTCGTCGCTTGTTGTGCGTGCAACGGTTGCGCGTGCATGGTGCGACAACGTGCTCGTCGTTCGACAGCCGCTTTGTCGCTTGTTGTGCGTGCAACGGTTGCGCGTGCATGGTGCGACAACGTGCTCGTCGTTCGACA